>JBAOHI010000027.1:0-269393 GCA_037045535.1 Candidatus Competibacter sp. | reverse complement strand
AAGCAGTGTTAAAAAATAATTTCATTATGTCTATTTTCAAATATATGCGTATTGCCTAAGACTTTAATCAAAACCCTATACATTTGGGAGAATTTTTTCTTAAAAAATTTTGTTTTTAAAAAAATGTTTTTTAATACCCAATAGGGTGTTATTCTCGATAACTTGATAAGCACCCCTAGATTGAGGCATTAACACTTAAAGCGCCCTCGTTGAGAACGAAACTGAATATTTTGCAGCTCGGAAATATCGACAGTGGAAACTCCAATGATCATCGATATCAGGACTGGCAAAGCTGGCTCCACCGCTCTTCAGAGCGATCTCTGCCTAGCAAAGCCAAGGCAATTCTGATGATGGTCAAACGCTCTTTAGCTCAAACTACGCTTTTATCAGCCAGCCACCGTATTACCTCGACTAATTCCCTATATCGTTCCTTGTATAAGCTCGAGAATGAGAAACCATCGTGCCTACCGTATCTTCGGTCATGACCAATACGGTGTCTGTCCGTCCGGCACTCATAAAACTCATGAACATGCAAGATTATGATTCAGATAAAAATATGACAATTGAAATGCCGAGTTTAGTTTTGCCGTTCAGTTGTCGTTCAGCATTGTTCAGTTGTCGTTCAGTTCTTGAAAACCCCGAGCGTTATGTTGTTGAGGTAATCCGATGCCCATTTCTTTCACCACAAATTGGCGATACGCAACGCTATCCAGATCAAATTTTTCGCCTGTCTGGATTCTACCCTTAATTCCAACTGATGTTTCAGATATCAATAGCTTGATGTTAGCTCAGGATGGAATATCGGATGTGGGTGGTCAGGCAGTGGAACGCGGGACCAAGGCACCTTGCGGAGCGAGGTTCACAAGTCACATGATTACAAGGGCAATCTTCCTCATGGGATTGGCGGCTATGCTGCTTATCTCCATTGTCGACGCCCAGGCCAAGGTCGTGAACTTAGCGTGGAATACGAGCTCCGGCGCAACCAGTTATGGCGTCTATTACGGGCCGTCCAGCGGAAACTACACAACCGTCGCGCTCACCGACGCATCTGGAAATCCGATCACTGGAACCACGTACACGACCCCTGATCTGTCGGCTGGAACCTATTATTTCACGATCAAGGCATTCGATAGCGCAGGGAACAGCAGCGGTTATTCCAACGAGGTGAGCACCACCATCACCGCCGCTCCGACAGTCGCTTTTAGCGCCAGCCCAACGAGCGGTGTTGCCCCGCTGACAGTCAATTTCACCGACAGCTCAACCAACGCGACAGCTTGGTCCTGGAATTTCGGTGACAGCACCACAAGCACTCAGCAAAATCCTTCACATATCTATGCGGTGGCAGGAACCTATACCGTCAGTCTCACCGCCACCGGCCCGGGCGGCACTACCACCACCACCAAGTCCAATCTTATTTCAGTAGCTTCCTCAACCTCTACGGCGCCGGTTGCTAGCTTCAATGTCAGTCCGGGCACGACCGGTGACGCACCGTTCACGGTGACTTTGACGGACACCTCAACCGGCAATACTTCCCGGACTTGGAATTTCGGTGACGGATCCAACCCGACGACCGTTGGGACCGCTCAGACCTTCGTGAAAACGTATAACACCACCACTTTGAGCACCAACTATACAGTCACGCTCACGGTCAGTGGCAGCAATAAGCCGCCGGCAACTAGCACTATTACGGTCAATGCGAAATCGCCGGTGGCCAATTTCAGCGCCGCTCCCAGCGCAAGTAATCCCTTGGTGTGGAACTTCACGAATTCATCGAAATACACCGTAACCGGTTGGTCCTGGAATTTCGGTGACGGCACCAAAAGCACTCTGCAAAACCCTTCCCACACTTATGCGAAAGCAGGCGCCTACACTGTCAACCTCACCGCTAGCGGCCCTGCCGGGAGCAATACAAAATCCAGCACGGTGACAGTCACAGGGAGTGGCGCTTTACCGAGCCCGTGGCAGAGCGCCGATATCGGAAGCATAGGATTGACGGGGGATGCCAGCTATGCGAACGGCACCTTTACTCTCAATGGATCGGGTGCCGATATATGGGGCAGAGTAGACGCCTTCCGTTTTGCCTACCAATCGCTAAACGGCGATGGCACCATCACCGCTCGGATTAGGAGCTTGGGCAACACCAACTCTTGGGCTAAAGCAGGCGTGATGATCCGCGAGAGCCTTGACGCAAACGCGCGCCACGCGACGGTAGCGATAACGCCAACCAATGGATTGGTTTTCCAACGACGGACGTGGACGGGTGGAAGAAGTTATTACACTTCCGGCGCTGCGGCCGCCACTCCCTACTGGGTGAGATTAACACGCGCCGGCGATACGTTCACCGCCTACCAATCAGCCGATGGCAGTCAATGGGAACAGATCGGTTACAGTACGATCAGCATGGTGTCCAACGTGTATGTTGGCTTAGTGGTCACCAGCCATGATAACAGCACACTTGACACAGCCACCCTCAACAATGTAAGTGTCACAAAGTAATAGCAGCAAGGCCATAATGGTCGTCCGATGCGCTATTGGAAGCGGCGCATCGGGCGCAATGATGGCTCACTCCAGCCGCAGCTGATCTCCGATGTGAATACCGCGTCGCGCAGTTTGGCCGGCGTTGATTTCCAGAATATACCGTATCGTTGCCGTCTCGCTGGGATAGATCGGGCAGATCGGCGTCGTGCAGGGTGGTGCGTTCGCCTCAACCTGCGCTAATCGCCCTGTTTCATCGAAATATAGTAAGTCTAGGGGGATATAGGTGTTCTTCATCCAAAACACCGCCGGTCCCGGCAGCTGCACAAACAGCATGCCTCGGTCTTCGGGTAATTCGCGGCGGAACATCAAACCGCGTTCGCGCTCTTGGAGGAGTTTGCACTATTTCCACTTGAAATGTGGCCTCCCCAACCGTCACCCGTCCCAACTCTAAAGCGTCGGCTGTTTCGACTGCCAGCGCGGCCAGTCCCAAGGCCCATGCGGCGCGACCAAATCGGATTTTCATGCGAACCTCACGCGGAGAAAACCATAAAACCGGACCGCTGGGTATATCCCTTTTCCCTATCACTGACAAGCGACCTTGTCAGGTCAGTTTTTTGTCTTCAAGATAAACACCCCTTACAAAGATAACGATATCATTTCATCGGATGCACTTTCAGGTACTCCAAACCGACGGTGCCGCGCGTCGCGGCCAATTACGCTTTGCACGCGGCACGGTGGAAACCCCGGCTTTCATGCCAGTCGGCACTTACGGCGCCGTCAAAACCCTGACACCAGAAGAGGTGCGTGCCAGTGGTGCCGACATCATCCTCGGCAATACCTTTCACCTGATGCTGCGGCCCGGTACCACCATCATCGGCGATCACGGCGGCCTACACGGTTTCATGCACTGGGATAGGCCGATTTTGACCGATTCTGGCGGCTTTCAGGTTTTTAGTTTGGCAGCGATTCGCAAGATCACCGAGGCGGGGGTGAAATTCCAGTCACCCATCGATGGCAGCGTGGTGTTTCTGGGACCCGAGGAGTCGATGGCGGTCCAACGGGCGCTTGGTTCGGACATCGTCATGATTTTCGACGAATGCACGCCTTACCCCGCCACCGAAACCGAAGCCCGTCAATCGATGGAGCTGTCGCTACGCTGGGCACGGCGTAGCAAGATCGCCCATGGCGATCATACGGCTGCGCTATTTGGCATCGTCCAGGGCGGGATGTACCCACACCTGCGTCACATCTCGGCGGAAGGCTTGCGCGAGTTGGGATTCGACGGCTATGCCATCGGTGGGCTGGCGGTGGGAGAACCGCCAGCCGAACGACTAGGCATCCTCGATCATACCGTGCCCCTGCTCCCCGCCCATGCGCCACGCTACTTGATGGGGGTCGGCAAGCCCGAGGATATCATCGAAGCGGTTCGGCGAGGGGTCGACTTGTTCGATTGCGTGTTGCCCACCCGTAACGCCCGCAACGGCCATCTGTTTACCCGTCATGGTGATATCCGCATCCGCAACAGCCGTTACCGCGCCGACTCCCGCCCGTTGGATGAAACCTGTAGCTGTTACACCTGTCGTCACTATAGCCGCGCCTACCTGCGCCATCTGGACCAGTGCCACGAAACGCTCGGTGCCCGGCTCAACACCATCCACAATCTGCACTACTATCAGGATTTGATGCGCGATCTCCGAGATGCCATTGCCAACGGTCGGTTGGACGCGCTCGCAACCGAGCTTTACGAAAATCGCGGGCAAATTTCCTCGCCCGTGTATAATGACGCGCCTTAAAATTGGCCCCGAGACAATCCACCCCCGCACGAATTCCGCCACTCGCATCGGCGCTGCGATTCCGATTTGCTGCAAACGCGTGCCCGAAGCAAAGCCAACAAACAGCGAGGAACCCTCATGGAACACATTCTCAATATCCTGATTCGAGACGCCGTAGCCCAGCAAGCTAGCGCTCCGGCAGCCGGCGACATGGGTCTGCTGAATCTGCTGTTTCCCATCATCCTGATCGCGGCGTTCTATTTTTTGTTGATTCGTCCTCAGACCAAGCGCGCGAAGGAGCACAAGCAGATGGTGGACGGACTCAAGAAGGGTGACGAGGTCGTCGCAGGTGGTGGGGTATTGGGCCGCATCACCGAAGTGGGCGAAAACTTCATCCAAATGGAAATCGCCGAGGGGGTGCAAATCAAGGTTCAGAAGCAAGCCATCGGCTCGCTGATGCCTAAAGGCACCTATAAAGGCACCTTGTAGCTCTCTCTGGCGTCACGCGGAAACCCCCGTTCAATGCCTACTCCGCACACCCTGAACCAATATCCCTGGTGGAAATACTCGCTGATCGGCTTGGTCATGCTCTGGGGCCTGATCTTTGCCCTGCCGAACCTATTCGGCGAGGATCCAGCGGTGCAAATTTCCGGCGCGCGCGCCAACATTCCCATCGACACCGCGTTCCAAAGCCGCGTCGCCGCGCTGCTCGACACTGATCGACTTTCCCACAAGCGATTGGAACTGGAAGGCGACCGCCTGCTGATCCGCTTCTCCGATCCAGAAGAACAGCTCAAAGCCGCAGATATTCTCAAGGACCAGCTGGGGCGCGATTATATCGTCGCACTCAACTTGGCCTCGGCAGCACCGCGTTTACTGCATGCGCTGGGCCTGAACCCGATGTATCTCGGTCTCGATCTGCGCGGTGGCGTGCATTTTCTGATGCAGGTGGACATGGAGGCCACCATCAAGCAGATCGAAGATAGCTATGTAGAGGAAGTCCGCGCTCAGTTACGGTCCGAGAAAGTGCTATACGCCTCCGTCGGGCGGGTCGCGACCGGCGGCGTGCAGGTGGAGTTCAAAGATGCGGCGGAACGCGACAAGGCCGCCTCGATCTTGCGCAAGAATCTGTCCAGCCTCCAACAAAGCGAGTCGGGCCCACTGGGTCTCAAGCTGACTCTGGGCGAGCGCGAAATCAAGGAAAAACGTGATTTCGCCTTGCAACAAAATATCACGACTCTGCGCAACCGAGTCAACGAACTCGGTGTGGCCGAACCGATCATCCAACAGCAGGGCAGCGACCGCATCGTGGTGCAATTGCCCGGTGTGCAGGATACCGCCCGCGCCAAGGAAATCCTCGGCGCCACCGCCACCCTGGAATTTCGGCTGGCGGACGAGGAAAACGACTGGAACCAAGCGGCCACCACCAGCCGTATCCCGATTAACTCGCGGCTCTACAAGGATCGCCAGGGTCGGCCGGTTTTGTTACAAAAACGGGTCATGTTGACCGGCGACTCCATCGTTGACGCTGCTTCCGGCCTGGATCAGCAAAGCGGTGGCCCGGCGGTGTTCGTCACGCTGGACGGCAAGGGCGCCAAGCGCATGGAAGATGCCACCAAGGACAATGTCGGCAAACGCATGGCGGTGGTATTCATCGAGAACAAGACCGAAACCAAGCGAGTGGATGGCGAGCTGAAGAAAAGCGCCTATACCGTCGAGGAGGTCATCAACATTGCCACCATTCGCGACCGACTGAGCCGGCGCTTCCAGATCACCGGCTTGGACAGCACTCGCGAAGCCCGTGATCTGGCCTTGCTGCTGCGGGCCGGCGCGCTGGTCAGCCCCATCGAAATCATTGAGGAGCGTACAGTCGGTCCCAGTGCCGGTAAGGAAAATATTGCCCAAGGCTTTCAGGCTGCCGCCATCGCGTTGCTGGTGATCGCCGCGTTCATGACGTGGCGCTATAAGAGTTTCGGCTTGATCGCCACTGCCGCCCTGGCCGCTAACGTGGTGCTGCTCATCGCGGTGCTGTCCATGCTACAAGCCACCCTCACTCTGCCCGGCATTGCCGGCATCGTACTGACGATGGGCATGGCGGTGGACGCCAACGTGTTGATTTATGAACGTATCCGCGAGGAATTGCGCAACGGTAACAGCCCGCAGACCGCAATCCACGCTGGCTTCGACCGGGCATTCGACACCATCCTCGACTCCAACCTGACCACCTTGATCGCGGCGATCATGCTGTTCGGTTTTGGCACTGGTCCGATCAAAGGTTTCGCAGTGACGCTCAGCATCGGCATCGTGACCTCGATGTTCACGGCGGTCACCGGGTCGCGAGCGCTGGTCAATCTCATCTACGGCGGCCGCAAGCTGCAAAAGCTGGCCGTCTGAACGGAGCGGGATACGGTTATGTGGCGATTCAGTCTTTACGGCACCAACATCGATTTTCTACGCTGGCGCAAGCTGGCCATGGCCTGGTCCATCATCGTGCTACTGATCGCGGTGGGCTCGCTGCTGGTGCGAGGCATGAACCTGGGGCTGGACTTCACCGGCGGCACCGTGATTGAGGTGCAGTATCCGCAACCTGTGGAAATTCCCGAAGTCCGCGAGACACTCGCCAAGGCCGGCTTCGGTGACGCGCAAACCCAGCACTTCGGTACCTCTCACGATGTGCTGATCCGCATCCCGCCCCGCGATGAACAGCGCAACGCCGCCACCCTGAGCAACGATGTGCTGCACGCCCTGCAAGGCGCCGAGGACGGTTCCGGCGCCACGCTGGCGCGGGCGGAGTTCGTCGGGCCGCAGGTCGGTCAGCGAATTGATCGAACAGGGCGGGCTGGCGGCACTTGGGCGCGCTCGCGGGTATCTTTGGTCTACGTCATGTTCCGGTTCGAGTGGCGGCTGGCGGTCGGCACCATCGCCGCCACCGTCCATGATGTGGTTTTCACCGTTGGCTGGTTTTCGCTGTTCCAGATCGAGTTCGACCTGACAGTGCTGGCGGCGGTGCTGGCAGTCATCGGCTACTCCGTCAACGACACCGTGGTGGTGCTGGACCGCATCCGCGAGAATTTCCGTAAGCGGCGCAAGGGTTCATCTGCGGAGATCATGAATCTATCGATCAACGAGACGCTCTCGCGCACTACCATGACCAGCTTCGTGACTCTGCTGTCGGTCATCGTGATGTACTTTTTCGGCGGCGTGGTGATGCACGGTTTTTCCATCGCCATGATCGTCGGCATCGTAGTGGGCACCTACTCATCTATCTACATCGCCAGCGCCAGCGCCCTGTATCTGGGCGTCAGCCGGGAAGATCTACTACCGAGAGCGAAGGAAACTGCCGACGATCGTCCCTAAAACCGGCGTGGGAGGCTAACGGCCTCCCTCCAGTTTTTCACCACCGCCGCATGGCATCATCATCAGGAATTAGCACGAAGCTGGGCAAATGGATCGGTCTCGTCCAGGCGCGGTATCGCCAGCTGCGCTTGCGTGCTATCTTCACGCCGCAATGTATCGCTTTCCACGCCCCGGATTACCAAGCGCGCCCAGGCCGTCGCGATCAGCCACATCACAACACCCAACGCGACGGGACCGGTCAGCGCGTTGGCGAGGCCATACGCGATACTAGTCAGACTGCTCAACCAGAAAACGCCGATGGGAGCAGCAGTGCAGGAAACGCAGCCATAACGGACAACGGCCGCGGGCGGAAGGACGAGCGCGAACACGGTTCTCTTCATAACGGGATTCCTCACAATGGGAGTTCGCAAAGGGGCGCCACCCAAAAGGGGTGACTAAAAGTTAGGGAGATGTACATCCATGCATCCAAAGTGGGTTCCAATTACTTATTAATATAATTTGGTACGCTCGCAATTGCGAGACATTTTTTGCGTCCCCACTAGGATTCAGGCTTCGCGGTCGTTGAAAAACCGCATCGCGTCCAATATAACTAAACAACTTTGATACCGTTAGGAGGTTTGCATGAATATCAAGAAGGCGCTGGTGGTGGACGATTCCAAAGTTGCCCACCTGACCTTACGCAAGCTGCTGCTTGAGCGCGGTATCGAGGTCGATTGGGTAGGATCCGGCGAGGATTGCATCAAATACTTGGATAACAAAAAGCCCGACATCATCTTCATGGATGTCATGATGCCGGGCATGGATGGTTTCGAGACCAGTCGAGCCATTACGGGGGAAAATCCCGAGAATTCGTCACCCATTATCATGTGTTCCGCCAATGCCACCGACGAGGATAAACGGGATGCCAAGCAAAGTGGCGCGATTGGCTTTCTCTCAAAGCCCTATACTCCCGACCAGCTCGATGCGGTTCTGCATTCGGTCGGAGAAGGCACCGCCGCCATCTTGATTGAGGAATCGGCGACTCCGCCGCTGCCGGCCATTCCCCTGCCGCCGGTGGTCGAAAAGGTATCCGCACCGCCAATCTCGATTCCACCCGCCGCCACGCCGGCTGCTCCACCTGCCACGACCGGTACTAGCGAGGTCGAACAACTTGCCGAACGGGTTGCTTGGGCGGCAGCCGAAAAAGTCGCTCGCGATATCGTCCAGGAACTCGTACCCAATCTGACTCGCGAAATCGCCATGCAGACCGCTCGCAACGTTTCCGAGGATTTGGGTCGGCGCGCGGCACATGCGGCGGTGCGTGCCGCTCAGGAAGCTGCCAAGCAGGTCGCCACCGAAATTGCCCGTGGAACCGCCGAGCGCACGGCGCGTACCGCTGCCCAGGAAAGCGCCCGGGCTGTGGCGGAACAAGCGGCTCGCGAGGTTAGCGAAGGGGTTTCACAACGCAATGTCACTCGCGGGTTAGAAATCAATCGCGATGAACTGTTGAAGCAAATCGAAATCCAGATCGGCCAGCAAAGCAAGGAAACCCTGGGGATAATGACCGGCACGCCGGAATTCAAGCACCAGATCATGCAAATGGTCCGATCCAATATCCAACCTGTCATCGAAACCATCGCGCGGGAGGCCAGCGAACGATCCGTCCAGCAGGCCGTTTCCAACATCACCGCCGATGTCGGTGGTAATTCCCCGGCCAAGCGGGCTAATTTGGCACTGACGGTTGGCGTAATCGCCTTGCTGTGCTCAGCCGCCGCCCTATTGGGGTACATCTTCAAGTTGTTTTAAATCTGCTAAAAATCTGCGCTGCCCGCCAGCACCAGGATGCGTGGCGGCGCGATACCTTCTCGCGCGTGCAAACTACTTTCCGAGAGGTTCCGTGCACTTATCGATCTTGCTCACTCGTTCGCTCGGAACTTTTCTGCTGGGTCTGTTTTGCCTGTTGCCTGGGCCGGTTTGGTCCGACTCCACCCTCTATAACTCTTTCGACCGCATCCATCCCACCGTCGCCCGCAAGGGCATGGTCGTTTCCCAGGAAGCACTGGCCAGTCAAATCGGGGTGGACATCCTGAGACAAGGCGGTAACGCGATGGATGCAGCAGTAGCGGTCGGTTTCGCGCTAGCGGTCACGCTGCCGCAAGCCGGCAATTTGGGTGGCGGCGGCTTTATGCTGGTTTACGACACCTCTCAAAAACGTAGTGAGGCGCTCGATTTTCGAGAAACCGCGCCGGCCGCCATACGCCGGGATTTCTACCTGGATGCAAAGGGCGAGGTGGATCAGGCCCGCATCCGCTATAGCCATCAGGCGGCCGGCGTGCCCGGCACTGTGGCCGGGCTGGCACTCGCCCATGCCCGCCACGGCCGTTTGCCGTGGCGGCAATTGATCGAACCCGCCGTGCGCTTGGCCGAGCACGGCGTCCCCATCAGCATCGAACTGGCGCAGTCGCTGCAAGAAACCCGCGAGCGGATGACGCCCTGGCCGGCCAGCATGAAAGTGTTCTTCAAACCCGACGGCGCCGCCTATCAGCCTGGCGACACGTTAATACAGCCGGATCTAGCGGCTTCGCTCCAGCTGATCGCCGAGCAGGGTGCTAAAGCTTTCTACGAAGGCGAGATCGCCCGACGGCTAGTCGCTGACATGCAAGCCCACAACGGTCTGATCGGATTGGAAGATCTTAAAAACTATCGAGCGATCGTCCGTGAGCCGGTTCGGGGCACGTATCGAGGCTATCAGATCGCGTCGATGCCACCTCCCAGTTCTGGCGGGGTGCATCTCATTCAGTTGCTCAACATCTTGGAAACCTGGCCGCTGCACGAATGGGGCCCTAACAGCGCGACCACAGTTCATCACATAGCAGAAGCCATGAAGCTGGCCTATGCCGACCGCAGCGAATATCTAGGCGATCCCGATTTCACCAAAGTGCCGGTCGCCGGCTTGACCTCGAAAATCTACGCCCGGGAGCTGGCGGCACGCATCGATCCGAGTCGGGCTAAACCCGCTTCTGAAATCAAGCCCGGTCAACCGCAGCGTTACGAAAGCGGCCAGACCACTCACTATTCGGTGATCGACCAGGACGGCAATGCCGTCGCCGTGACTTACACGCTGAACTTCAGTTTTGGCTCCGGTATCGTCGCTGCGGGCACCGGTATTCTGCTCAACAACGAGATGGACGATTTCGCGGCTAAACCGGAGACGCCGAACGCCTACGGCTTGATCGGTGGCGATGCCAATGCAATCGGACCGGGCAAGCGTCCGCTCAGTTCGATGACACCGACACTCGTGTTTGAAAATGGACAGCCGATGCTCGTCACCGGCAGCCCCGGTGGCAGCCACATCATCACCACCGTACTGCAAATTGTGTCAAACGTCGTCGATTATCGCATGAATATTGCCGAAGCCACCCTGGCGCCACGCTTCCATCACCAGTGGCTGCCGGACGAATTGCGGCTCGAAAAAGGATTCAGCCCGGATACCGTGCGGTTGCTACGCGAACGGGGGCAAAACGTCGTGATCAAGGAAGTTATGGGCGATGCCCAGAGTATCGTTCGCCTGTCGGATGGGCTGTATGGATTTTCCGACACCCGCCGGCTCGGCGGATTGGCAGTGGGTTACTGAGTAATTTGACCGTCGTTTTTTTATCCCGGATCGTGGGTTAGCGGATCGTGCTGCTAGCCCGCAGTGGTATTTGGTTGGATCTCAGCGACGCTCTGCAAAGCTCCGAACACCTTGACCACCCGGCTGTCCCGCACTACCGGCCGGCCGATAGCCCGCACCCAGCGGCGGTTACCCTTGGCGGTAGCGATCTCCAAGGTATGATCGTAGGGTGTTCCATCGTGACAGGCACGGCGGAACGCGGCGGCCATGATCGGGCGATATTCCGGCGTGTAGAAGTTGAGGCTCTCCTCGGCGGAAGGTTGGTGCTCCGAGTCGAGTTCGTGGATGTGGAACATTTCCTCCGACCAGCGATATTCGCCGGTAGCGGGGATGAATTGCCAGCGACCCACTTCGGTCAGGCGCGCGGTTTCCTTGAGGAAAGCTTCCTGCTCGGCCAGCGCCAGTTGGGTTTCCTTGAGGTTGGTGATGTTCACGAAGGAGATCACCGTGCCGGAAAAAGTCTTGGGTCCCACTGCATAAGGCACTATCCGCATCAGATACCAGCATCCTTCCTGAGTACGGACTTCTCGTTCCAGCGAGTGGCCGGTGGTCTGCACTTCCCGGACGAGCCGGATCGGGTCGCAGCTCATCAGGTAATGAGAAATGTGGGTGATGGGTCGACCGACATCGCTGTCCAGCAGCTTGAAAAGCTCAGTGAGTTTGGGCGAAAAGCGACGCACCTCCAGGTTTTCATCGAGTAGGAGATGGCCGATCTGGGTAGCGCCCAGCAAGTTTTCCACATCGTTGTTCAATTCGGTTAATTCGATAATTTTGCTCTGATATTCGGTATTAACCGTGAACAGTTCCTCGTTGGTGGACTGCAATTCCTCGTTGGTGGACTGCAATTCCTCGTTACTGGCCAATAATTCTTCGTTGGTTGCCTGCAATTCCTCGTTCGAAGTTTCCAGCTCTTCGATGGTGGCTTGTAAATTTTCGCGGGTAAATTGCAAATCCTGCTCCAAATCCTGCAGCCTTTCCTCGGCGGCCTTTGACAGATCGTAGGCTGGCAATCCAGCGTTCAATTCAGCCGATTCGATTTTTTTGACCTGATCGACGAAGACCGCCACCAAGGGCTCCTGTCCCTTTTTCTCCGGCAGGGGTCGGATTCGCAAATCCACCAGCCGGATACCGCCGTCTTGGGGAAGGCGGATGTTGGAAAACCGGAGTTCCTGTCGTTGCCGGAATACCTTTTGAATGCCCGTTGTTAAAGGGATGGTCAACTCCTGGACCGCCATCTTGGAGATGTCGTTGACCACCTTGCCGGACGGCAGCTTGAAATAGCCCCCTGCGTCTCCCAAAACGTGCAGGACTTCCAGTTGGGCGTTGACGATCACTGCCAAGGGGAAGTAATCCTGAGCGACCACCTCCAAAAATCGCTCTAGTACCCGCTCCTCTTCGTTAAACCGCAAAATTCGGCGGGTGCCGGCGAATTGTCCACGGAGATCACGCATGCGAGTATCGGTCACAGACAACAGATGGTTGGCATCCGACGAGAGCTTGAGACGTCCTTTTGAGCGATAAACCTTCCATTTCGGGTCGAGGGGTTCGAAACAGTCGGCCATCTCGCCGATGGTCTCGCTGCTTCCCAGCAGGAGAATACCGCTCGGGTTCAGCGAAAAATTGAAAAACTCCAAAACCTTGCGCTGCAAGATCGGTTGCAGGTAAATCAACAGGTTGCGGCAACTGATCAAGGTAATGTTGGTGAAGGGTGGATCTTTGATCAAATTGTGCTGGGCGAAGACCACCATTTCCCGGATATTGCGCGCGATTTGGAAGTTATCCTCTCTTTTGTAGAAGTACTTGGATAGCAAGCGAGGCGAGACATCGGCGGCGATGCTCTCGGGGAAAGAGCCGTTGGCGGCGAAATGAATTGCATCCCGGTCGATGTCGGTGGCGAAGATTTTGACATCATGGGAAACGTGCATCTGCTCCATAGCCTCGCGAGCTAGGATAGCCAGGGTGTAGGCTTCTTCGCCCGTGGAGCAGCCCGCCACCCAGAAGCGAATTTCCCGGTCGGCGTTCTTGAAGATTTCTGGCAACTCAAATTGCGCCAAGTGATCGAAGGCGTCTTGATCGCGGAAAAAGCTGGTAACGCCGATCAGCAGTTCACGATACAGCGCCACGACCTCGCCGGAGTGATTCAAGAGAAAGGAGACGTAATCCTTGATGTCGTCAATTTGGTTGACAGTCATGCGGCGCTCGATGCGCCGAGTCACGGTACTGGGCTTGTACAAGGTGAAATCGACCTTGCACTTCTCCCGTAGGATCGCGAAGATGCGGGTCGAGCCCTGTTCATCGTTCAACAGGGTTTCGGATCGCTCGGCCTTGGTGATATACGGGTGCTTGGCGAAGGAAAGCAACTGGCCGGGCATCTGATCGGGCGTCAGCACGAAATCGGCCAAGCCCGTGGCGATGGCCGCTCGGGGCATGCCATCAAACTTGGCGCTTTCCTCATTTTGCACCATCACCATGCCACCATATCCCTTGATGACGCGCACCCCCCGCGTACCGTCGCTGCCCGTTCCCGAGAGAATGATGGCGATAGCTTTTTCGGTCTGATCCTCGGCCAGCGACCGCAAAAAGACATCGATCGGCAAATTCACGCCTTTGCTGTGATCCTGCTCGCTCAATAGGAGTTTGCCGTGGAAGATGGTCAGATTCTTCTTCGGTGGGATCAGGTAAACGTTATCGGGCAAAACCAGCATCCCATCTTCGGCCCGATGGACCGGCATAAAGGTCTTTTTGGAGAGCAACTCGACCATCAGGCTTTTGTAGTCCGGCGACAGGTGCTGGATTACGATAAAGCCTAGGCCACTTTCGGGTGACATGTGACTGAAAAACGATTCGATGGCCTCCAGGCCACCAGCCGAGGCACCGATGGCGACGTAGTGAGTGGGTGAAACGGCCGTTGTTACCAGACTATCGACCTTGTTCTCCAATGCGTCCTCCAGGGTCTTATCGCTGATGTTTTTCATACCACACGAAACTCCAAAATAGCTGTACGCGCGGTCTCGACGAGGCAGAGCCGCAGTTTGGAACGATAGATAGCCGCGCCGCCGAAGTCGGAGACAGGCTCTTCAAATCGGATTCTGTCAGGTGAAGGTAAGCGCTTTCTCAGAACCAACCCCAGTACCATCGCTACCCAAGACCAGCGCCCTTAGCTTGCGCGTCGGCATGGTAAGACGAGCGGACCATCGGCGCCGATGCGACGTGAGTAAAGCCCAGGGCTTCGCCGAATACCCGTAGATGCTGGAATTCCTCCGGTGTCGCGTAGCGCTCGACTGGCAGATGGTGAATGCTGGGTTGTAGATACTGACCGAGTGTCAGCATTTCCACGTCGTGGGCTCGCAGATCGCGCATGACCTCTTCAATCTCCGCTAGCGTTTCGCCCAGTCCCAGCATCAGCCCCGACTTGCTCGGGATATCTGGATGGCGCTCTTTGAATCGCTTCAACAAATCAAGGGAATATCGATAATCAGCCCCTGGCCGAGCCTGCCGATACAGGCGCGGTACGGTTTCCAGATTATGGTTGAACACATCTGGCGGATCGCTCTCCAAAGTATCCAGCGCCACATCCATCCGCCCCCGAAAATCCGGGGTCAGAATTTCGATGACGATGTTCGGGCATTGAGCCCGTACCGCTCGGATGCAGGCAGCAAAATGCGCCGCGCCGCCATCACGCAAGTCGTCGCGGTCTACCGAGGTGATCACCACGTATTTCAAACCCATCGCTGCGACGGTGCGCGCCAGATTTTCCGGTTCCTCAAGATCGAGCGGGTTAGGTCGGCCATGCCCCACGTCGCAGAATGGGCAGCGGCGGGTGCAGATGTCGCCCATGATCATGAAGGTAGCAGTGCCATGCCCGAAGCATTCGCCGAGATTGGGGCAACTGGCTTCCTCGCAAACCGTATGTAGTCGATTGTCTCGCAGAATCTGCTTCAATCGTTGCACTTCCGGCGTGCCGGGAAATTGGGCGCGAATCCACGCCGGCTTGCGCAATCGTTGCTTGAGATCGGTCGGAGCGACCTTGACCGGGATGCGGGCGACCTTTTCGGCACCGCGCAGTTTCTCTCCCTGATGGGAAACAGATCGAGCCGACGGCTGGGTTGCGGTAGGTTCGGTTGGGTCGGGAGTGGCATCGCGAGATGCTGTCGATTCAGACATGATGGATTCCTACAAGGTGAACGCATGAATAACCCGAGATTCAACTCAGGATTTTGCCTTTATTTCCAGCCCGATCAAGAGACGATTACCCCCCAACAATATGGAGCCGAGTGGAGAAAGAAAATCTACTTTTGGCAAGGGCACACCACTTTGGCAGCCGGGGATTTACCCAGCCACCAACATTTTCACAACACAAGCAGGATTGCTTTAGCGACCTGAGCTGGCTTCGTTGCTTACCTGTTACCGATGCCTGGCAGATCGCATCGTTCCGTGTGACCAAGCACCGAGCGCGAGTAAGGCAGCGAGGACCAACAACCCCCATTGGGAAAGTGTTGGAATACCATTGGCTTCCTGGTTAGTAAGGGTGTAAGTGAAGGTGCAAATCACCGTGGTGCCCGGATCTATGGACACAGCATCTGGTGTGTCGCCGTTATCACAGGTTGCCGCTTGCAATCGCCAACCGGTCGGTAGCGCTTGAGCGATGTCATACCGGTTGAGGCTCGACAACCCATCGAACTGGATGGAGGCTATATGGTTGACAGTCGTCAGATTGAAAGCAGTCTGCGGCAAGGTGCGACTGGTGAAGGCGAAGGTCGCGTCGCCATTGTCGGTAGTTACGCGTACGACGAGAGCGCCTTTTCGAGCATTGGTGAAGGTACAGGTGATCGTTTGACCTGCCGAGAGAGTGACGGCATCCGGCTTGTTCCCGTTGCTGCATTGGGCGCTGACCGAATCCCAACCCGTCAAAGGCTGCTCCTGCAAGGTGTAGGTGCCCGGCTCGACGTCGGAAAAGGTAGAGGTTGCCGTTCCGCTCGCCGTCGCCAGGTTAAAGCTGGAATGTCCCGACACCGTGCTGGTGAAAGCAAAGGTCGCGTCGCCACCCAGCGTATTCTTGACCACGACCAATTGCCCATCTTGAGCGCTGGTGAAAGTACAGGTAACAGTTTCGCCCGGATCGAGTTGAATGGCGGTGGGGTTGCTGCCATCGCTACAGGTAACCGCACCTTGCTCCCAACCAGCCTGCACATTTTCGCTCACGCCGTAAGTGCCAGGGAGTAGGTTGGGGAAGTGCTTTGTTGCGGTCGTACCGCTGGTGGCGAGGTTGAAATCGCCGAGCGTGGCGCTGGTGAACGAGAAGGTTCCATCGCCGCTCGTTGTGCGTTTGACGATGTTGATGGCACCGCGCTTGGTATTGGTAAACGTGCAGGTAGCGAGACCGCCTGGTGGCACGCTAACACTGCCGGGGCAGGTATTGCCAGTCAGATCCCAGCCAGTGGACGGCGTTTCGGTTACGTTGTATTGCGTCTCGGCAGACAAGCCGCTAAACACTTGGGTCGCGCTACCGCTTACAGTCGTCAAATCAAAGTTGTGCAGCGTACCGCTAGTAAAGTTGAACGTACTATCACCACCGAGGGTTTTCTTTTCCACCACGAGGGTATCTTGGGCCAAGCTGAGAAATACGCAGACGACGATTTGCCCAGATGCGAGGTTGATATTGCTGGCGTTGTTGCCGTTGCTGCAAACCGGATCGGCCACGGTGGCGGTCCAGCCGGTCGAGGCTGTTTCAGCGATGCTATAAGAGCCCGCCGCCAATCCGCCGAAGGCTTGCACGGCTTCGCCATTTACTGTGGTCAAGTTAAACGCGCCCGCCGCTGCAAGGTTAGTACTAGCGGTAAAGTTAAATGTGCTATCACCACCGATGGCACGTTTGACAATGATGATGGTGTTCTGTTTGCGGTTCTCGAAAGTACAGGTCACGTTCGCGCCCGGCGCGATATCGATCGCACTGGGATCATCGCCGTTGTCGCAGGTGGCGGAAGCAGCGCTCCAACCCGCGGGCGGCGTATTTTCGCCGATGTCGTAGCGGCCCGGCGCCAGATTATTGTAGGCGATCTGCGCCGCGCCATTCGCGGTGGTAAGGGGGAAGCTATCTGGAATCAGTGTGTTACTGCTGAAATTGAAGGTATCGTCCCCGCCCAGCGCTTTCTTGACTACCGTCAAGCTGCCTTGTTTCTGGTTGGCGAACGTGCAGGTCACGCGCTCCGCTTCGTGTAGCGCGATTGAGACGCTAGGCAAGGTAATCGCTGGTGTGCTGCCAGGTCGATCGCTGGTGCAGGTGATGCCTTCCAAATGCCAGCCGGCGGTAGACTGTTCGGACAGCAGGTAAGTGCCGGGCGCCAGCGAAGTAACGGTCTTGCTGGCGTCGATGCCATCGTTGTCGTCCGGCGCGGCATCGTCCAGGGTGAAGTTCTGCTGTACGATGCTAGGGCCGCCCAGAATGAAATTGAAGTTCGTACCGTCTTTGGGTGTGGCTTGTTTGACGATGGTGATGGAACCGGTCGCCTGTTGGCGCTCCAGCGCACCGATATCCACTGCCGCACCGTTGATGCGCGGATTGCGCCGCAAATCGATGGCCAGTGGGCTGCTCGTGCGTGGATCGACGGCGAGCAAACTGTCTCCGGTATCAATCAGCGGGCTGCCTGGCACCGGATCACAATCGGGATTGCCCGGTGGAAATTGCGTGAAGTCACAGGCATATCCGTTGAGTAACAGGCCAGGATCTCCCGTCGCAGTTCCACCTAGAATCGCCGGCACCGCCGGATCATCGGCGAAATTATTGGTGCTGCGCGCGATCGTCGCGCTGCTAACCGTAACCGCCGGCGCATGTATGGCAGGATTGATAGGATTGCCGAAGGCACGGCGAAACAGCAATGTGTTCACGATGTTCAATTGGCTGCCTGAGAAAACGCCCAGTAGCGCCGGCGAATCCGGTTCCACCGGACATGGCCGACCATCGGCGAACATCGTCACGTTAGTGAGGGCAAGCCGGGTATTCTGACGCGCCTCGACAAGCGCCCCACAGAACCCGGTCAAGGAGCCGATCAGCTTTGAATTGGTGATCGATACATCGCTATTTTCAAACCGCATGGCGGTGGATGTTGCACCAGCAACACCAACAGCAATTACACTGTCGAGGATTTCGACGGTTTTCCCGCCAAGGCCATTCGATGCACCGCCTTCAAATGCGAATAGGGTTTTATTTTCCTTAAAGTCCAATACGGAGTTTTCGATGCGTAACGATGGGCCAAGAACGGCGATCAGCGCGCTAGGGTCGTTTTGCTCTTTAAGATTGTTACCGAGAATCGAATCTACAATCTCAAGCGAGCCCCCCGCGAAAATGAGCCGATCTTGGCAGTTTGGAAAGTCGGCGCGATTGTTATCGACGACCATATCCCGCAACCGAATTCCCGCACCCGTATGGGCGAAAACCAATCCGCCAGTGCGGGTCACGCGAAAGCCCTGAAACAGCACCTCGATAGCGGAATTGTCCTGTCCCTGCTGGCCGACCTCGAACACGATGTCCGATCCAATAATTGGCAAACTTCCTGGAGCATCGCACCGAGTCCAGCCCGGCAGATCGCGCCCATCCCGGGAGAAATACGACTGCATGTCATCGACGGTCACCCGATTAAAGGGCGGACCGCCTGGGCCGATAATATCGACGGATTCAAAGACTTGGATCGGATCCCAGCCACCCGCTTTCAAGGCAATCGGTTTGATCGTCGTCACGCTTGAGTCGATGACAATGGTATCCTTGCCGGGGTTTACGTCGGCATCGAACACCGCTTGGCGCAGAGAACCCGGCCCAGCGTCATTGCCGTTGGTCACGGTGAAGGTGGCGGCGAATGCGCTCGGCCAAGTGGCCAGCAACACCAAGAGCGCCATTGCAAAGATCGCGCTGAATCCGAAGCTGCAATGTTGTTTGGAGTTCGATCCGAAGAATGCCGTTGACTCGATCATCGTTTAAATCCTTGTGCGAGATGTTAGCCGGGTTCCGCAATCCGACAGTTGAGCGTCCCTTGCTGAGGCCGCTCGAAAGTGGCTGCATCGCCCTTGATCCAAAAGACAAAAGCGCCATCGTCGTAATGGGCGGTATAGCGGGAGCCTGAACCGGACGGTTCCAAGGTCGTGATGATGGACTGGTTTAGCCATTCCAGATAAGCGTGTTTCGGGGCGTTGCCGACGAAAGTGAGCCCGATCAGCGCATCGAGCCGATCGCACCGGACCGCCAGCGGTCCCTGACTGATGCCTTTGCTATCTTGACTTCTCGCGTCCGCGTAACCCTGTCGCAGCTCGTGGATGCGCATCACGTAGCTTTCCATCACGCAGCGGCGCAAATCCCGGCCCTTCCAGCACTCGTCCCGCCCTTTGATCCAGCCGCGCTGCGTCGCGATCAACTCCTTGCGCCGGCTGGCAGTGATATGCGGTCCATTCTTGGCAAGGGCGAAAAGCCGAGTCAGCTCTTGGTCCAACGCGGCCAGTTCTTTATCTTCGCAAACCTGTTCGGCGGCTGCGCCATCGGTTTTGGCGCAGTCGAAGCTGGGTTTGGCAGCATAACCGGGGGCCGCAGTAAAAAGGGTGGCGAACAGGATAGGCAGTAGCGGTCTCATGGTGCGGATTTCCCTGATTGATTTTGGTATTGCATGTCTCGGCCAGAACGGCGCTTGAGGTTGCCGCGACTTGCGGACATCTCATTTTATTTCCATATGCAAAGGTTAAAACCACCGGCTTTAGCCGGTCAGCTTTCAGCTACGACTCTCCAGGCGGGCTCAGATGTCCTTCAAAAGAACGTAACTTAGAGCCGAGCCATATTGCTTCAAAGATGACGCTCTTAAAGCGCCGGGCGCAGTAATGGGTGGACTTTCAGTCCCCTGCGCCCGGCGCAGAACCCACCAGCTTTAGCTGGTGGTCGTTCAGTCTGTCTGGTTTTCAGCCGATGTTCTGGCGCACCGCCGCCAGTTATCGCGAAACCGCTTCGCCGCCACCGAAAGCGTTGCTGGGGATCAGCAACAGCGCGAGCGTCGTCGCCAAGGTCCACAGCCCACTCGCTTGCTGACCCGCAAAAGCCGAAATCAGCACCCCGACGATGACCGCAGCGAGGATCACCCACCAGCCGGGCAAGCCCGTGTCGCGCACCCGCTTGGCGGCGATGTTGGCGTGGGCGAACAGCAACACGCCAAAGACCACCACCACGGCGATCATGCCGACGATGCCGAAGCGCTCGGCGATGAGCGCCTGAGACTCGGCCAAGCTGCCGCCGACCATGCGTTCGGCGATACCGATACCAGCGCCGATACCAAGTCCCACTAGCACCATCAACACCGTCAGCGCGATGTGCCAACCGAGATAGGGCAAACGCTGGAGCCTGCCGTCCTGAACCCCGCCGAATAGTGTTCGAAACATAGCATCTTCCTTACTCGTTCATGATGCCCTTGACGTCGCCGTCCTCGGTCACGGTGCAGATCCCTCGGTGCTTACCGCCGACCACCTTCACTTCGTACATGCCGCTGCCCGTCGATTTGGACTTGCCGGGAACGGAGGTGCCATTCTTGAGACCCCAATAGCTTGTCCGCTTCCTCCGCGCAGGCGACTTGTGCTTCCGCCGGTGCGCCCGCGCTGCCGCCGCCACGATCATCGCCTCCGCTCAGTGGATTGACGGCAAGATCCGTAACGCTCATCCGGGTGCTCACCACGCAGTTGAACTCATACCGCTTGGAACCCTTCGAAATCTGTCCGGTCAGGCTATAGCCGCTGCGGGCCTCGTTGAATTCGACATTGTCATAGCGATAGCCCTTGTAGCCTTCTTTGCCAATGGCTTTCTTGCAGATTTGGGTGACATCAGCCCGGGTTTCGCTTTGCAGGTCGGCCATCGCGATCCCCAGCGGAAGACATGCGGCCGCGCTCGCGACGATCAGTCCGGTCACTCTCTTGTTCATAAACGCTCTCCTGATTCGTGGGTTTTTCACTACATTACTTGGCGCGTACTCGCCAAACTTATGGAAACGTATTGTCTGTCGAGATTCGGCTATAGGCTGCTTCGCAAGGCTTCACTCGCTTTGCATGAGCGGCAGGGTTCCTTCGGCTTTTCTCCGCTCCTCGTTCCAAAGCGGCAGGATCAGACTCTCCAGTTCCGTACTCGCTGCCTTTCCCTGACACCAAGCCTTGGCGTAAGCGCTGGCGTCGCCGGCGGCGGCAATGAGCACATCGAGACGGGCAAGGGTCGATGCTTCGACGGCCAACAATGAGCGAAAGCCGACATCAAGCGACTGCCGATAGGCTTCGCCTTGATCGGCGCCTTGCTTGATCAACGCCTTGTAAAGCTTTTCCGCTGTATTAACGGATTGCTGCTCCACAGCGTATTTGAAGGTTGCGCGCACCCGCTCGTCAACCGAGGCAAATCCGCCGAGCTGTTCGGCACTCGGCGGCGGTTGCTTGGCCGCATCATCGGAAAAAGCTCGGCAACTGTAGGCTGAAACCCGCCCGGCCAACGCAGTAAGAACGAAAATCAATATCAGTCGTTTCATGGGATGCTCTTCACAGCGTTGCAGTCAGCCGAGGCGGTTCGTACCACGATCAGCCATTTTTCACCTTGTCGATGCAGTCGATGGTTTTTTCACGAAGGGTCTCCTGGGGGTGAAAAACCTAAGGCCGCCTTACCGGCTTCGGCGGTAAACCACTTCGTTGTGTCGATCCCCTTCCTGGGAGGTGATGAAGCCGTCCCGGGAGCGACTGATGCTGAAAATGACGTTGCCCACATGAAGGCGCTCGTCGTTGATGTAGCCAGTAATGGCCTGCCCGTTGGCGTCGGCCGTGACCCGACCATCCTCCCGGATCGTCATCACCACGTCGGCGCCGTACATCGGGTTGTAGCCGTGGAAAGTGCCAACCATCCAACCGGGCACATAGGAGGTATGGCGACTACCGTGATACTTATCGTCGTTGTATTTGTAGGCATCGTCGTGATCCTTGTTGTTGACCAGGGCGCCGAGGATCGCTGCTCCGATAATGACGCCGGCCGCCACCTTGGCGTCCTTGCTGCTATCTTTTGAGTGATGCTCAGAGGATTCAACCCGAAACTCGGCCCGGCAACCGTCATCCACCCAAATGCCCCGACGGTCATAGTCCCAGGTTTGACCCTGGCGACAAGGCGAGCCGGACAGTTGGCGAGTCATCGTCACGTAACCATGACTGGCAGTGCGACAGTGCTGGTACTGGTTGTTTTCGCTGGCGCAGGTTATGGTTTCGTCTGCGCTGGCGATTCCTCCCCAGGATCCGGTCAGGAATAAAGCCATCCAAGTTGCCGTGCGTCGGGTAGTGAGATGTCTGTCGTTGCTCATGACATTGCTCCTCTCTGGTGTTGCGGGTAAGAAATCTTTCGAGTCGCAGGGCGCAACCCAAGCACTTGATCTGGAAGATATGAATAATTTCAGGGCATGGCATGATGGGCTGGGTTTATCTGGAAGCTTCCAAGAACTTATACCAATTCTCTTTCAAAGAATAATTAAAAAGCTTAGACTTTTCCCCAGGAAGGGAGGAAGGCATGACGGTTTATCGCAAATCATTTCCGGAAGGGACAGTATTGCTGGTCCATCGGCTTATTGAAGAGAGCAAAGATCCGAATGTGTTGAAACGCGCGCAGGCGATTTACTGTCGTGCGGCTTTTGATCTGCCTGTGGAACAGATCGCGGGTGTAACGGGTCTTGCGGTTTCGACGATCCGGAGGCTCCATAGCGAGTTTTTACGTTTTGGGATGGAGATTTTCGATCTGTCCGGCCGTGGCGGTCGGCGCAGACAGATCATGACACCCGAAGAAGAGGTGGCCTTTTTGCAACCCTTTATCGAAGTTGGAGATGCGGGAGGCCTGCTGGAAGTCGGGAAGGTCCACGACGCCCTGTGCGAGCGTACCGGTCGGCGCATTCACCGTTCGGTGACCTATAAACTCCTTCACCGCCATGGCTGGCGGAAAATCGTTCCCCGCCCCTGCCATCCCAGGGCCGACCCGGAGGCCCAGTCCTCATTCAAAAAAACTGGCCGGACATCGTAGAACAGGCCCATGAAAAGTCCTGTGTGGCGGGTCGGCCTTTACGGATTTTCTTTCAGGATGAAGCCCGGTTCGGGCGGATCAACCATCCCCGCAGATGCTGGGCCAGAGCGGGTATCCGACCGGTCGTTGGTCAACAGATGGTCCGCGAATACACCTACGCGTATGGGGCATTCTGTCCGCAGGACGGCGCCTCTACACACTTCATTCTGCCCGCTATGGATGGAGCATGCATGACCTTCTTTCTGCGCCATGTCCGCGAATCATTCCCTGACGATTTCATCCTCATGGTCTACGACGGCGCGCCCGGCCACAGCCCCGGCGTGCTCCATGTCCCCGATCACATGATGCTGGTGACCCTACCGCCTTATTCGCCGGAATTAAACCCCTCCGAACACATCTGGGACGATATGCGGGAAAAATTCTTCGGCAATACCGTCTTCAACTCCATGAACGCCGTCAGAGACCAACTCTGCATCGCCATGAACCACTACGCCGGTCATCCCGAAACCGTCCGTTCCATCACGGCCTTCCCTTGGATATGGTTACCCTTTGAAAGAGAATTGGTATTAACCAGCGATCAAGGCAATCCCGCGCCCGCACCGAAACAAGCATAGCCCAGCTTGCGACCGAGGCGGGGTAATAAGTCCTCGGCAACGGCATCCACGGTCAAATCGACGCCAAGATCACGCAACTGGGTTACCCGCAGACCGGGATAGCCACAAGGATTGATACGAGCGAACGGTTCCAGGTCCATATCCACGTTCAGGCTCAAGCCGTGATAGGACCGCCCTTGCCGGATGCGCAATCCGAGCGAAGCGACCTTGGCTCCGGCCACGTAAACCCCAGGCGCATCGGGCCGAGCCTGCGCGGCGATGCCGTGAACGGCCAATAACTCGATCACCGCTTGTTCCAGTACCGTCACCAATGCCCGCACGCTCAATCCCAGCCGGCGCACGTCCAGCAGGCAATATACGACGAGTTGGCCGGGGCCGTGATAAGTCACTTGGCCGCCACGATCAACCTGGATTACCGGGATGTCCCCCGGCGCGAGTAGGTGTTCCGGCTTGCCGGCCAAGCCTTGAGTAAAGACCGAGGGGTGTTCGACCCACCACAGTTCGTCCGGGGTCGCGGCGTCGCGGCCGTCGGTAAACGCCCGCATCGCGTCGAACACCGGCCCGTACTCACAGCGTCCCAATCGGCGTAACCACAGCGGATCGGCACGCTGATGGATCGCCGGGACGAGCGGATTCACAGCACCAGCGCGATGTCCGGGTGACCGCTCAGATCCCGGTAGATGGCATCCAACTGCTCGCGGGCATGGGCGTGCACCACCACCGTCACTGATTGGTAACGGCCAGCACGGCTGTCCCGCACTTGCACCCGACTCTCGTCGAGATCGGGTGCGTGCCGACGCACCAGTTCCACAGCCAGCCGCCGCAGATCGCCATCGCTGGCACCCATGATCTTGATGGGAAAATCACAGGGGAATCGCAACAGCGACTCGTCGTCCATATCGGCTGCTTTCCCGGTCATCGCCATTTTCAGTGGAATAGGTAATAGAAGAACATCAGAATCGAATCAATCAAGCGTCCAAACCAACCGCTTTCAGGTACATCCTTCAGCGCGACCAAGGGAATCTTGCTCACTTCTTGATCGCCCAGCTTGATCACAATCTCGCCAAACGGTTGGTCCTTTTGCGCCGGGGCGATGATTTTCGACTGCACGGTGGTGGTGGTGCTAACCTGTGATGCTTGTCCCTTCGGTACGGTCACGTACAAGGGCCGGGTGACACCCAACGGCAATTCGTTTTCCTTGCCCTTCCAAATGCGGGTGGTGACGATGGGAGTGTCCGCATCGTGCAGCTTGTGGCTTTCGAAAAAGCTAAACCCATAGTTCAGCAATGCCTGGCTCGCCACGAACCGATTCTTTTCCTTATCGGCACCCAACACCACCCCGATCAGGCGAGTATCGTTGCGCTTGGCCGACGACACCAAGCAGTATCCGGCTGATTCAGTATGGCCGGTTTTGACGCCATCCACCGAGGAGTCGGTCAGCAACAAGCGGTTACGGTTTTGTTGTTCGATATTGTTGTACTTGAAACTGCGCACCGAATAGCGGGCGTAATGCTCGGGAAAATCCTGGATCAGCGCCCGGGCCAGGGTGGCGATGTCGTGGGCGGACATGTAGTGGTTGGGATCGGGCAAACCCGGCGCATTGGTGAAATGGCTGTTCTTCAAACCCAGCCGTTCCGCTTCCTGGTTCATCAGCTTGGCGAAGGTCTCTTCAGAGCCCGCGACGTGCTCGGCTAACGCCACGGTAGCGTCATTGCCGGACTGCACCACCATGCCCATCAGCAAATCTTCCACCGGCACTTGAGTACCCACCTTGACGAACATCTTGGAGCCAGGCGTTTTCCAAGCCTTTTCGGTGATGGTCACTTTGTCGTCCAGGTGAATCTTGCCGGATTTCAGAGCCCTGTAGATGACGTAACCGGTCATCAACTTGGTGATGCTGGCCGGCTCCATTCGCTCGTCGCCTTGCACGTTGGCCAGCAGATTGCCGCTCTGGTAATCCATCAGCACGTAGGCGCGCACCGGCACTTGCGGCGGCGGCGGTATCGCCTGGGCGTGGGCAACGCTCCAGGCGGCCGCTGATAGGGCGAGAATAAGAAGTGACGCTAGGAAGGTACGGATCGAATTCGAATACGGCATGTTGCGGCTGTCTTCCGGGGGGTAGCAAACCAGATGGGCGATTCTAGCTAGAAGCTCGGCCCAAAAACAAACCGCCTTGACGCCGGATAGTACTCAGTTTGAAAAAAGAATTGTTTAAAACACCTTATTCCCAGGAGCTTCCTAAGCCCTATGAATTTCAAAACTGAGACACTAACCGATGCCAGAAGGTGGCAAGGGTGGCCGGGATCGAACCGGAGAAGGTCAGGACGCGGACGCGACCTCAGTCGGTCACGACTCCGGGGACGGCCAGCCTTTAGACCGGCCAACCGCACTGCGGCTGACTTGGTAGCGTTGGACTCGCGAGCGGGTGCCTGGTTCTCTTGGCGGTTGACCGAATCCGAGAGTTTGCGGGTATCGCGCCGTGTCGTCTCGTTCGACCGCCCCGAAGATCGGCCATCGCGGTGGTGTCCAGTCGGGGGCACCGTCGGCTCAAGTCGGCTGTTCTTGCCACTGGTGGCCGTCGATGGATGACGCTGCTCTCCCGCCGTCTTGCCTTTCAGCGCCGTCTCGGCGGAGGCTAAATGGAGAGGCACACGGGTCTGATCCTCTTGCCCTCTGTTCTTGGTTGGCGACTTGGCGACCGCCGGCGCCGGACTGGCGGCGACCTTTGGAACGGCGCGCGCCACGACAGGCGCCTTCAGCCGTGCCGACGAGCGAGTGCGCATGGTGTTTCGCTCCACGGTGGTCGCGGTTACGGAACGCGTCGCAGGCGTATCGACCACTAGCGCCGTCGGCCGAACGGAATCCTCACGAGTGATTTGATCGGTGATGGTCTCGGGTTTCGGTTCTAGCTGGATTTGGCTATTAGTCCGAGCTGCGGACATTTCGGGGCGAAGGGCCACCAACTCCGAGGAGGACAGCTCCGGCGCTACCGGACGGATCGGTTCCTCGCGAGCGACCTCAATTCTGGTCGGTTCAGGTTTCAACTCGGCAGCAGCTTGTCGATGGATCGGCGATTCCGGGGCTTCGATCCGAGTGGCCACTAGCTCCGGCCGGGACAAAGCTGATTGCGAAAGCTCCGAGGTAGCCAACTGAACCGATTCCTCGTGAGCAAACGCGATGGTGGTCGGTTCGAATTTCGCTTCGGAACGACCTCGGCGACCCGCCAACCGCTCCCGAGCTTCGGCGCGACGGGCGGCGAGTTCCGGCAACGACTGGTAAGGCTCCAAAGCGACCACTTCCACGTCAGCGACGCCTTGCCCCAACATGCCCAGCCGGTCGGCGGCGGCGTAGGACAGGTCGATGATGCGTCGGCCCACGAATGGACCGCGATCATTGACCTTAACCACGACGTTGCGACCGTTTTCCAGATTGGTCACCCGCACGTAGGTTGGAATCGGCAAGCTCTTGTGGGCGGCGGTCAGGTCGAACATATTGTAAAGTGGGCCGCTGGAAGTCTTGCGGCCGTGAAAATCCCAGCCATACCAAGAGGCGGTGCCTTGCTCGCGATAGCCCGCGCTGGTTTCCTTGACCCGATAGCGCCGGCCGGATACCCGATAGGTGTCAGGATTGCCGCTACGGCTGGGAGGCTCGACCTTGGGCACGGGCTCACCGTTGCGGCCATCGACCGAGAGGCGTGCGCCAGAGGGTGGGCTCGTTGGCGCATGGCTGTCGGGGACCGAGCTACAGCCGGCCAGCGCGCCGGCCAGCGAGGCCCAAACCAGGGCATGACTCCAGGAGGATTTAACCATAAAAATCTCCCTTCACCGAAATCGCGCCTTCGACGCGCGCTTCGGTGCGGTTTTTGTGGGTTTTCAGATGGCCTCAGTCGGCACGAGCAGCAGGTTCCGGCGCGGAGACGCCGGCGTAAGGCCGGCCGCGGCGTTCGCGAATTTCCCGACTGAGCTGATGTACGGCCATGGCGTACAACTGGCTGCGATTGTAGCGGGTGATCACAAAAAAATTGTCGTAACCCAGCCAGTATTCAGGGCCATCGCGTCCCTCCAGTTCCAGCAACATGGCATTCTGCCCATTGCTGACCGGCTCTAGGGGCGTAACACCCTGGTCACGCAGGCTGGCAACGCTGTAGCGGGGCTGGCTCAACTGGCGGCTTACCAGGGCGGAATAGCGACCGCCGCTGACCGAGGCCGGCGAGGCTACCGGCTGGCCAGGTCGCCAACCGTTCTTGCTGAAGTAGTTGGCGACACTGCCGATGGCATCGCGTGGATTGCGCCAGAGGTCGCGGTGACCGTCACCGTCAAAATCGACGGCATAGGAGCGGAAACTGCTCGGCATGAACTGCCCATATCCCATCGCCCCGGCGTAGGAACCACGAGGCACCAGAGGATCGATGCCTTCCGCGCGCGCTAGCAGCAGAAAATTCTCCAGTTCCTTGCGGAAATAATCCGCGCGTCGGGGGTAGTCGAACGCCAGGGTGGACAAGGCTTCCAGCACACGGTATTTGCCCATGTTGCCGCCGTACTGGGTTTCCACGCCGATGATGGCGACCACGTATTCGGGGGGTACACCGTACACTCGCTCGGCCTTGGCCAAAACCGCCTCGTTGGCCCGCCAGAACTCCACGCCACCCTGAATGCGCTTGGGATTGAGGAAAATCTGCCGGTAGGCGTACCAGGGTTTCGATTCGGCCGGCCTGGACATGGCGGCGATGATGCTAGGCTGGGACTGGGCGTGGCTGAAGGTCGCCCGCAATTGAGCCGCGTTGAACCCGTGCCGGGCTGCCATTTCGCGAATGAACGCCTGCACATCCGGCCGGTTGGCTAACGGCTGGCCCGCATACATGTTCCCCGTCGCTCCGCTCGGCGCGGGCGATGGCGCGGTATCCGCAGCCGGGGGGGTTGGGGTGTAGACCGTAGGAGGCCGATTCGTCACCGGCGTCGCGCAGGCACTCAGTAATAGAAAAAAACACAACAAAAACAGACTATTCACGCACAAGTCTCGTCGTTAGCAAAGGCGGTAATCACCGCGATGGGGTCCGGCGGTGTGAATAAACACTCATCAGCATACCGAAGCCGGCCATGATCGTCACTAGGGAAGTACCCCCATAGCTGAACAGCGGCAGCGGCAACCCTACTACCGGCAACAGACCAGAGACCATGCCGGAATTCACGAAAGCATAGACGAAGAAAATCACGGTGAGGCTGCCGGCCAACAAGCGACCGTAGGTATCGGGGGCACGAGTGGCCATGTACAGGCAACGAGCGATGATGAAGAAATAGAGCGTCAGCAACAGACAGCCGCCGACCAGCCCGAACTCTTCCGAAAAAGCGGCGAAAATAAAATCGGTGGAGCCTTCCGGCAGAAAATCGAGATGCGACTGTGTCCCGTTCAGCCAGCCCTTACCGTAGATGCCCCCCGAGCCGATGGCGATTTTCGATTGGATGATGTGATAGCCGGTCCCCAACGGATCGCTCTCCGGATCCAGAAACGTCAGCACGCGCTGACGCTGGTAGTCGTGCATGACGAACGTCCAAAACAGGGGAATCACGGCTGCCAGCAAGGCGGCCAATCCCAACATGATGACCCAGCTCAGCCCGGCCAGAAACAGCGCGACACCGCCCGCGCAACCCACCACCAACGCCGTGCCCAAATCGGGCTGCTTGGCGATCAGAACAAACGGGATTGCCGTGATCAACGCGCCGGCCAACAAGTGTGGCAGCCGGGGTGGTAAGGGTTTCTCGGCAAAGAACCACGCCATCGTCATCGGCACGGCGAGCTTCATGATTTCCGAAGGTTGAAACCGCACCACGCCCAGATCGAGCCAACGCTGCGCACCCTTGGAGATGTCGCCGACGACCATTACCGCCAGCAGCAACAGGATGCCGGCCACATAGATCCACGGTGACCAAAATCGAAAATGGTACGGTGGTATCTGAGCCAGCGTCAGCATAATGGCAAAGCCCAGTCCCAGCCTTATGGCCTGACCGATCACCAGATCCAAATTACGCTGCCCGGCGCTGTACAGCACGACCAGTCCCAATCCCGACACTGCCAACAGCCCCAGCACTAACGGCAGATCGAAACTGATCCATTTCAACATCCCGCCGACGCTATTCCGATCCATCCGGGCGAACGTCCTGGGCTGGCTCAAGGCCAGCGCTGATGGTTTCGTCGTACTGATCGAGCAGATAGGCATCCATCACTTTGCGGGCCAACGGCGCGGCTGTCGCGCTACCGCCGCCACCGTGCTCGGCGATCACCGCCACCGCGATGCGGGGATCATCCACTGGCGCGAAGGCAATAAATAAAGCATGATCCAGCAAATGCTTCGCCAACCGCTTGGCATCGTATCTCTCGCTTTGGCCGAGCGTGAAGACCTGAGCGGTACCCGTTTTTCCCGCGATTCGATATTTGGCACCGATCCCGATCTTGTGCGCGGTGCCGCCCTCGACCACATGGATCATGCCGGTGATGACGGCATCCCAGAACCGAGGATTTTTGACGGTGACCGGCGGCAACTGTCGGGGTTCCACCAAGGTCTTGACCCGAGTACTGGGATCTTCCGTAGCATGCAACACCCTCGGCTGATAGTTGTCGCCCCGTTGGGAAATGACCGCAACCGCATGCGCTAATTGCAGCGGCGTCGCCAGAAAATACCCTTGGCCAATCCCGGCGCTGAGGGTATCGCCACCAAACCAATCTTGCTTGTGGACCTTACGTTTCCATGCCTTGGATGGCAACAATGCTCCCTTTTCGCCCGGTAGATCGATACCGGTCGGCCGTCCCATGCTGAACTTGTCCAGAAATTCGTGGATCCGGTCAATGCCGAGATTGATCGCTAAATCGTAGAAATACACGTCGCAGGACTGGGCAATCGCGCGATCCATGCTGACACTGCCGTGCCCGCCTCGCTTCCAGTCGTGGAATTTGCGACTGACCCCCGGTAGCCGATAAACCCCCGCGCAAAAAACACCGCTGTACCGGTTGACTACCCCGTATTCCAACCCTGCCAGCGCCATCAACGGCTTGATCGTGGAGCCAGGCGGATAAATGCCGCGCAAGGCGCGATTGAGTAAGGGTCGATCCTTGGAAGTGTTGAGCTGCCGGTACGAGGCGAAATCGATGCCGTTGACGAACAGGTTGGGATCGTAAATCGGCTGACTGGCCAAGGCCAGCACCTCGCCGTTGCGAGGATCGAGCGCGACGATGGCACCGTTATGACCTTCCAGCACTTTCTCGGCCACTGCTTGCAAGCGCAGGTCGATCGTGAGATGGATATGCTTGCCCGGTACCGGCGCGGTACTGCTCAATACCCGCAATGGCCGACCTTCGGCGTTGGTTTCGACTTGTTGATAGCCGGTGCGCCCGCGCAGTATGTCTTCGTAGGAGCGTTCCACGCCGGTCTTGCCGATGTGGGTGCTGCCGCTATATTGACCGGGATCCAGTTTGCGCAATTCGGCTTCGTCAATGCGGCCAACATAGCCAAGAACGTGAACCCCGAGCGACTTCAACGGATAGTGGCGAGTCAGGTCGGCCTTGATCTCCACGCCCGGCAAACGATACAAATCGATGGCCAGCCGCGCGATTTCCTCGTCGGTCAACTGGAAGCGCAACGGCGTCCCGGTGTACGGCGGATTGCGGCGGACCAGCTTGCGGAATCGCTCGATGTCGGCATCGGACAGTTCGATGCGCTCCCGAAGCGCCGTGAGGGTAGCATCCAAGTCCTTGGATTGTTCGGGCGTAACTTCGAGATGATAGGAAGCGAGATTATCGGCCAGCTTCACCCCCTTGCGGTCGTAGATAAAACCGCGAGTCGGTGGCAACGGTTGCAGGCGAACCCGGTTGCTCTCGGACAGGGTGGTGAAGCGGTCGTGGTTGAGCACTTGCAGGTAGACCAACCGACCCGATACCGACAGCAATGCTAAAAACACCGCGAACAGCGTGATCAGGACGCGCCGAAAAAACAACTCGCTTTCAATGGCATCGTCCTTTTCCCGGATCAGTAGTTTGTCAGCGGGCGGCTTGGCCTTGGAACGCCACGATCTCATACCGGCCCGCTTCGATCAACTGACCTGAAAATGCCGGCGCACGTCGCGCAGAATCACGAACAACAGGGGCCAGCACACCATGCCACCCACAGCCGGCGCCAGATACCACCAGTCGCGCGGCGGATAGCCGATGACCCCGCTGATCCAGAATACCAACACCTGTTCAACCGACAGAAAGAACAAGATACTGAACGCCTGTTGCCAGGGTGGCGCGGCCCGGATGCGCCGGTAGGTTTGGCAGGTCAGGTAGGCCACGACCGCGAATGCCAGGGCGTGCTGGCCCAGCAGCCCGCCGCGTCCCACATCCATCAGCAACCCCACCAACCAGCCGATACCGATGCCGACCCGATGCGGCAGCGCCATATTCCAATAGATCAGCACCATCGCCACCCAATCCGGGCGAAATCGCTCCAGTGAATCCGGCAACGGCACACCGCCCAGCAGGAATGCAATCAGAAAGCTGAGGACAATGATCCAACGGCCAGTATGTAATTTGACGGTCATGGCGGACGCGCCCCGGTTGGCGCGGCGGCCGTGGCGCCCTCCACGCGAGAAGGTTCATTCTCCAGCAGCATCACTTCCCGGATCCGATCCAGTTGGGCGAACGGCTTGGCGGTGATGTTGGCGAAGGGACTGCCAGGATCGAATTCCACTTTGGTCACGGTGCCTACCGGATAACCGTGCGGAAACCGGCCCCCCAAGCCGGAGGTAATCAGCACGTCACCGACCTTCACATCACCGTTATTGGGAATGTGCGGCAGCTTCAGCTCCTGGAAGTCGCCAGTACCCAGCGCCAGGGTTCGCACTCCGGTGCGAGCGATCTCGATCGGCAGAGCGTGATTGACATCGGTGATGAAAATTGCCGTGGAGGTGAAGGGGTCGGCCTGCACGATTTGCCCGACGATGCCGTACTGGTCGAGTACCGGTTCACCGACGTAAACGCCGTGCTGGCGACCACGATTGAGCAAGATACGATGCCGGTAGAGATCGAAATCCACCACCAGCATTTCGGCGATCAGCACATGCTCCGGTGTATTCACCGCCGATTCCAGTAAGGAACGCAAGCGACGGTTTTCCGCTTCCAGCACCGTCAGCTTTTGCAATTGCACATTCAGGAACAGCTGCTTTTCACGTAGCCGGGCATTTTCTTCCAGTAATGCGCCACGCCCGGCCAGATTTTCGGTCAACCAACTTTTGGTGGCGGTCGGCAATCGCACTAGATAGTGCACAGGATAAGCGGCGGTGGACAGCACGTCGTGCAAAACATTCAAGTAGTGGTAACGGTGATCGACTGTCATCAAGGCGATAGACAGCATTACCCAGCCAGCGAGCCGCAGGATTGCTGTCGGATTGACCGCAAACAAGTACTGGATACGCTTGCTGGGCTTAAGAGCAACCACCGCTATTCGATGGCAAAGGCTTCGACAGCACGCTCATCCTTCGCGATCAGTTCCAGCACCCGACCACCCCCCCGGGCCACGCAGGTCAACGGATCTTCGGCGATCACCACGTTCAAACCGGTCTCCTCCATAATCAGCTTGTCGATGTCACGCATCAGTCCGCCACCACCGGTCAATACGATCCCGCGCTCGGCGACATCGGCGGCCAGCTCCGGGGGAGTCGCTTCCAGCGCCATCTTCACCGCACTGACGATGCCCGACAGCGGTTCCTGCAAGGCTTCGAGAATCTCGTTACTGTTGAGGGTGAAGCTGCGTGGCACGCCCTCCGCGAGGTTGCGGCCCTTGATTTCGATCTCGCGCACTTCGCTAGTAGGGTACGCACTGCCGATTTCGTGCTTGATCTTCTCGGCCGTCGGCTCGCCAATGAGCACGCCGAAGTTGCGCCGCACGTAGTTGATGATGGCCTCGTCGAAGCGATCACCACCGATCCGCACCGCGCCGGCGTAGACGATACCGTTCAGGGAAATCACCGCCACCTCCGAGGTGCCACCCCCGATGTCCAGTACCATCGCCCCGCGCGCTTCCTCGACCGGGATACCGGCGCCGATCGCCGCCGCCATCGGCTCGGGAATCAGGTACACCACCCGGGCACCGGCGCCCATCGCCGATTCGCGAATCGCTCGCCGTTCGACTTGGGTCGATCCGCACGGCACGCTGATCAGCACTCGCGGACTGGGATTGAAAAACTTGCGCGAGTGGACCTTGCGGATGAAGTGTTGGAGCATTTTCTCGGTGACGGTGAAGTCGGCGATCACGCCATCCTTCATCGGCCGGATCGTGGAGAGGTTGTTGGGGGTGCGGCCCAACATCCGCTTCGCGTCCGTGCCGACCGCTGAGATCGTGCGAATGCCTCGAACCGGATCCTGATTGATGGCGACCACGGAGGGCTCGTTGAGCACGATGCCCGCTCCTCTCACGTAAATCAACGTGTTAGCGGTTCCCAGATCAATCGATAGATCGTTAGAGAACTTGCCGCGCAACCATTTGAACATGTTGTTAAAGCACCCGGTTATCCAAAAGCGGCTAATGCTAGCAAGCAGGGGGATTAGGAGCAAGCTAGTAAGTATGATAGGGTTATACGCTTAATTTCGCTGTTAAGGAGAATACAGACGATGTCCTTGGGACCCGCCGAAGTCGCCAAAATTGCCCATCTGGCGCGGCTGGCCATCCGCGACGAGGATGTGCCGGCCTATGCCCGCAACCTGTCGGCCATCCTGGAATTGGTGGAACAGATGAACGCCGTGGATACAGCCGGCGTCAGCCCGATGGCTCATCCGCTGGACATGGCGCAACGTTTGCGCGCCGACGAAATCGGGGAATCCAACCAGCGCGAACAGTTCCAAGCCATCGCGCCCAGCGTCGAAGCCGGGCTGTATTTGGTTCCTAAGGTCATCGAATAAGCCATCTTTAAAACCGCCATGCACGAGAAAACGATTGCCCAGCTCGGCGCCGGCCTCGCCGCCGGCGAATTTAGCAGCGAGGAATTGATTGGCGCGTTCCTTGAGCGTATCGCTCGCCACAATCCCCAGTTGAACGCTTTTATCACCGTTACCGCCGAATCCGCGTTGGCCCAGGCCCGTGTCGCCGACCAGCGCCGCCAGCGCGGCGAGACGGGACCGCTGCTCGGCGTGCCCATCGCCTACAAGGACATTTTTTGCACCAACGGCGTGCGCACCTCTTGTGGCTCCCAGATACTGGATCGCTTCATCGCGCCTTACGATGCCACGGTAGTCGAGAAGCTCGCCGCCGCCGGGGCGGTGATGTTGGGTAAGACCAACATGGACGAGTTCGCGATGGGTTCGTCCAACGAAACCAGTTTCTACGGTCCGGCGCGCAATCCCTGGGATTTGGAGGCGGTGCCAGGTGGGTCGTCGGGTGGGTCCGCCGCTGCCGTGGCCGCTCGACTGACGCCGGGCGCGACGGGAACCGACACCGGCGGCTCGATCCGCCAACCGGCGGCGCTGTGCGGCATCACCGGCATCAAGCCCACCTACGGCCGAGTCTCGCGCTGGGGCATGATCGCCTATGCCTCCAGCCTCGACCAGGGCGGGCCGATGGCGCGCACCGCCGAAGATTGCGCTTTGTTGCTGGGCGCAATGGCCGGCTTCGATCCACGCGACTCCACCAGCGTGGACCGGCCGGTGCCCGATTACGCTGCCTCGCTCGATCAGCCGCTGGACGGGTTGAAAATCGGGCTGCCCAAGGAATATTTCGGTGAAGGACTGGACGGCGAGGTCGCTCGCGTCGTCGAGTCCGCCATTACCGAGTATCGAAAACTCGGTGCGAACGTCATCGAAGTCAGCCTGCCTAACAGCCAGTTGGCGATCCCAGCCTATTACGTGATCGCACCGGCGGAATGCTCCTCCAATCTGGCCCGCTTCGACGGGGTACGCTACGGCTATCGTTGCGAGAATCCGAAAGATCTGTTGGATCTCTATACTCGTTCGCGCGGCGAAGGTTTCGGCGCGGAAGTCAAGCGGCGCATTCTGGTCGGCACATTCGCGCTGTCCGCTGGTTATTACGACGCCTATTATCTGAAGGCGCAGCAAATCCGGCGACTGATCAGCGACGATTTCCGCCGGGCGTTCGAACAAGTGGACGTGATCGCCGGGCCGACCTCGCCGACCGTGGCCTTCAACCTGGGTGAGAAAGTGGACGATCCGATCACCATGTACCTGTCGGACATCTACACCATCGCGGTGAATCTGGCCGGCTTGCCGGGCCTGTCGCTGCCAGTCGGTTTCGTCGGCCAACGGCCGGTTGGCTTGCAACTCATCGGCAATTATTTCGCCGAGGACCGGCTGCTGAACGTGGCGCACCGCTACCAGCAAGTCACCGACTGGCACCAGCGCGCGCCCGCCGCGTTTGCCTGACGTTTACTCATCGCTGCCAAGGTTTCGACTGATGGAATGGGAAACTGTGATCGGGCTGGAAATCCACGCCCAACTCGCTACCAAGAGCAAGATTTTCTCCAGCGCCGCCACCGCCTACGGCGCGGAACCGAACACGCAGGCGTGCGCCATCGACCTCGGCTTGCCAGGTGTGCTGCCGGTGTTGAACCGCGAAGTGGTGCGAATGGCCGTCACGTTCGGCTTGGCCATCGGTGCCGCTGTGGCACGACGTTCGGTGTTCGCCCGTAAGAACTACTTTTACCCGGACCTGCCCAAGGGCTACCAAATCAGCCAGTACGAACTGCCGGTCGTCCAGAAGGGCCAGTTGACCATCGACCTGGACGACGGTACCAGCAAGGTGATCGGCATCACCCGCGCCCATCTGGAGGAAGACGCCGGCAAATCGCTGCACGAGGATTTTCACGGGCTGTCCGGCATCGATCTCAACCGTGCCGGCACGCCGCTGCTGGAAATCGTCTCCGAGCCGGATTTGCGCTCGGCCAAGGAAGCGGTGGCGTACATGAAGAAGTTGCACCAGATGGTGGTTTATCTGGGCATTTGCGACGGCAACATGCAGGAAGGCTCGTTCCGCTGCGACGCCAACGTGTCGGTGCGACCCAAGGGCGATCCGAAATTTGGCACCCGCGCCGAGATCAAGAATCTCAATTCGTTCCGCTTCGTCGAACGGGCCATCGAGTTCGAGATCGAGCGGCAGATCGACTCTAATCGAGTCCGGCGGCAAGGTGGCGCAGGAAACCCGACTGTACGATCCGGACAAGGGCGAAACTCGTTCGATGCGCGGCAAGGAAGAAGCCAACGATTACCGCTACTTCCCCGATCCCGACTTGCTGCCACTGGTGATCGACGAAGAATTCATCGCCGCCACCGGTGCCGGTTTGCCGGAACTGCCGGACGCCAAGAAACAGCGGTTTATGAGCCAGTACGGACTGTCGGCTTACGACGCCAGCGTGCTAACCGCCAGCCGCGAGTTGGGGGCTTATTACGAGGAAACCGTCGCCGCGCTGGGCGGCGAGCCGAAATTGTGCGCCAATTGGGTCATGGGCGATCTGGCTGGCTTTCTCAACAAGGACGGCAAGGACATCGCACAAAGTCCGGTCAGCGCGGCGCAACTGGCCGGCCTATTGCGGCGGATTCAGGATCGGACCATTTCCGGCAAAATCGCCAAGGAAGTGTTCGAGGCACTGTGGGCCGGCGAGGGCGACACCGACGCGATTATCGAGAAGCGCGGCCTGAAGCAGATTACCGACACCTCCGCCATCGAGAAGGTGATCGATGACGTGATCGCGGCCAACCCCGATCAATTGGCCCAGTACCGTGCCGGTAAGGACAAGCTGTTCGGCTTCTTCGTCGGTCAGGTGATGAAACTGTCCAAGGGCAAGGCGAATCCGCAGCAGGTGAACGATTTACTGGCGCAAAAGCTGAAGTAAAGCCAACCGGAAACGGTGTGAGTCACCACCCCGAAGCTGAAGTAAAGCCAACCGGAAACGGCGTGAGTCACCACCCCGATCTTGCACCGTTCCAAGCGAATTCCAGGAGGTTCGCGATGCGCTGCTTCAACACGGTCGGATCGGTTGATTCCGCCATCCCTTATCGTCTGCTACCGCTGTCTACCACCGTACGCACAAGAATTGAGAGCAGACGCTTGCTACAGACCTGGCGCAAAACTCCACCAGCGGATCAACCTCGACCGACCCATTACCGATCATGCCCGACCGCGATTCCCTGCATCGTTTCCTGTTCGAGCAACTGACCGTTCGCGGTGAGATCGTCCATCTCGCCACCGCTCTGGCGGACGGTGCTGGAGCGCCGCGCCTATCCGCCAGCAGTGCGCCAAGTATTAGGCGAAGCTACCGCCGCCGCTGCTTCTGTTGTCGGCCACCATCAAATTCGATGGCCTACTAACCCTGCAAATTCAGGCAAACGGACCGCTGCGACTAGTAGTCGTGCAGGTCACTTCGACAACGTACCTTGCGGGCGCTGGCACGCTGGGATGGCGATACCGGCACTGGCACCGTTGCGCGACCTGTGCGGCGACGGCACGCTGATCTCTGACTATCGACTCCGGGACAAGGTCGAGAACCCTATCAAGGCATGGTGAGCCTGTATGGCGATACGCTTGGCTGAGGCGCTGGAAGAATACTTCGGGCGATCCGAACAGTTGCCGACCCGGATTCATCTGGCCGCCGACGAACGGGTTGCCGCCGGCCTCCTGCTGCAACGGCTGCCCGGCGTCGTAACCGCCGACACGGATGCCTGGAATCGACTGGAGACGTTGACCGCCACGCTGAAATCGGCGGAACTGCTGGAATTGGATGCGCCTACCCTAGTGCGCCGGCTGTTCCACGAAGAAGACGTGCGGTTATTCGAGCCAGACGCTTTTTGCTATCGCTGCACCTGTTCGCGAGAGCGCACCGCCACCATGCTGCACACCCTGAGCGAGGACGAGTTGCGTCAGATCTTGGACGAGCAGGGCGCGATCCACGTCGATTGCGAGTTCTGCGGCCATCGGTATGCGTTCGACTCCATCGATATCGCGGGCTTGTTCGCCGGTTTTGCGTCGGACGTTTCTATCGTTCATCACTGATCTCTATGCTCGCCCTGTTCAACCTGTTCCTCGACATCTGTCTGCTGCGCAAAGGTCCGCAAGACGTGCCAGCTTCGATGGCTTTGACGAAACTGTGTCTGCTGGCTTACGGTCTCTCCAGCCTGTTGGTCCTCTTGACCGAAGTACCCGCGCCGGTAGCCCTCCTGCAAGTCCTGCTCGACATGGTGCTGTTGGGGGGATTGCTCTATCTGGGTTTGATTCTGCACCGGCATCCAAAGCGCTTCGAACAAACCCTGACGGCCCTGACCGGTACCGGTAGCTTGATGGGCTTGCTGGCCTTGCCACTGGCAATCTGGATCGATCACCAGCAACCGGGCGGCGACATCGCGCTGCCATCGACGCTCATGTTCGTGCTAATGGTCTGGAGTATCGCAGTCATCGCTCATATCCTGCGCCACGCTTTCGACATTTCGATCTGGCTGGGCGTTGTGTATTCTTTATCTTACACTTTTCTATACTGGACTCTGGCGGGTTGGATCGGCCCGCAAACCCCCTGAACGAACCGACTCGTTCCGCTCGCGGATCGGGCGGGGAGACCCGAACATGCACATTCACATTCTCGGCATCTGTGGCACCTTCATGGCCGGCGTCGCGCTGTTGGCTCGTGCCGCTGGTCACACCGTTTCCGGTTGCGACGCCAACGTCTATCCGCCGATGAGCACCCAACTGGCGGAAGCCGGCATCGCGCTGCGCGAAGGCTACGATCCCGATCAACTCGCCGAATTCCGGCCGGACGTGGTGGTAGTCGGCAATGTGATGAGTCGCGGTCGCCCGATTATCGAAGAGATGCTCGATCGTAATCTGCCCTACACGTCCGGGCCGGCTTGGCTGGCGGATTACGTGCTACGCGACCGCCATGTGCTGGCGGTGGCTGGCACTCACGGCAAGACCTCCACCAGCAGCCTGCTCGCGTGGATTCTGGAAGATGCCGGCTTGGAACCCGGCTTTTTGATTGGCGGGATTCCAGCCAACTTCGGCCAGTCGGCGCGATTGGGCCGCGCGCCGTTCTTCGTGGTGGAAGCCGACGAATACGATACCGCGTTCTTCGACAAGCGCTCCAAGTTCGTCCACTATCGGCCACGCACGCTGATTCTCAATAATCTCGAATTCGATCACGCCGACATTTTTCCCGATCTGGCCGCCATTCAACGGCAATTCCATCACCTTTTACGAACTGTGCCGGGCGCGGGTTTGATCGTCGCCAACGGGACCGATGCCAATCTGGCCGAGGTACTGGCGATGGGCTGCTGGACGCCAACGGAGAAATTCGGCGTCGGCGACTGGGAAGCACGGGCCATTGCCTCAGATGGCAGCGCTTTCAACGTGTACCACCAAGGGGCGATTCAAGGCCGGGCGGAATGGACGCAATTGGGGCCGCACAACGTCCACAACGCGCTGGCCGCCATTGCCGCCGCCCGCCACGTTGGCATTCTACCCGCCAGAGCTATCGCGGCGCTGAGCCGATTCCAAGGGGTTAAACGGCGACTGGAAACGCGTGGCACGGTCGATGGCGTGGTAGTCTACGATGATTTCGCCCACCACCCGACCGCGATTGCGACGACGCTGGCGGGCTTGCGCGCCCGCGTTGGCGACCAGCCGATCATCGCCGTGCTGGAGCCGCGCTCCAACACCATGAAACTGGGCGTGTTCAAGGACAGCCTGGCGCCCGCCTTGGCCGTCGCCGACGCCGTGGTGCTGTATCAGGCGCCCGATCTCGGCTGGGATCTCGGCGCGGTCTCCGCCGCACTCGGTCCACGCGGCCAGGTCTGCCATTCGCTCGATGACACGCTCGCCGCCATTCGAACGCAAGTCAAGCCCGGAACTCAGGTCTTGATCATGAGCAACGGCGGCTTCGGTGGGATTCACGAGCGGTTGCTACAGAGCTTGCGTGCAGCCGCAGCTTGAGTTCATGCCGATGGTGATTGAACCGCCCGAACGGATGAGGGAATATCGTGCGTTTCGTCCATCTGTCGCGGACCCGTTCAGCTCAGCTGTCCAGCACGCGGCTGGCGCCCAGCGCCGCGCGCAAGGTGAGCAATGCCTTGTCGAATTCGAAGCGGTTGATCTGATCCTGCAACTGGCGGGCAGTGGATCCGAGGGCGGCTTCGATGAGAACGGTCGATTCGAGCCAGACCGTTCTGGCCTGCGTATTATCTTCGGCCAGCAAAGCTTCTAGCCGAGTCAAAACCTCGCCTGCCTTCAGCCGATCCACGGCCGCAAGCGCGGGCGTCGGTGCAGCCCGAATGCGGCTATCCCGCACTCGTCGCACTGCGGTCAGCAATGGCGTCAGGATGGCTTCAGTGGCGTCTAGAGTGGATTCAAGCGCTGGCCACGCCACCCCCGCCTTGATTTCTCGCTCCAATTCCCGAGCGCAGCGACTCAACGCCTTGGCACCCAAGGTTGCCGCCACACTCTTGAGGGTGTGGGCCACCCGTTGTGCTTCCCAACTGTTACCCGCGATTAGCGCGGTGCGCAAGATTACCCCATCGTTAGCGTGATTTTGGACGAACAGGTCGAGCAAGTGGGTGTAACTCTCCCACTTGCCCGATACGACCCGCAGGCCGGTTTCGATATCCAGCCCCGCAATCTCCGCCAAAGCCTCCGGCAGGGCGGTATTCGCGACGGCCGATTCCGGCTTCAGTGCCACCTCTTCAGGGTGTAGGGAAGATGTTGTGGGATGGGGTAGCCAAGTGAGGAGAGTTTGATAGAGGGCTTCGGGAACGACGGGCTTGCCAATATAGCCGTTCATGCCCGCAGCGAGGCAGTGCTGGCGATCTTCATCGAAGGCGTTGGCGGTCATGGCCAGGATGGGCAGGGTGGCCTTGCCGGGCAGTTGGCGGATGGCGCGGGTCGCCTCCAGGCCATCCATGGTCGGCATCTGCACGTCCATCAGCACCAAGGCGTAGTGGCTGGCCTGGACCCGGTCTATAGCTTCCCGACCGTTGTTGGCCACATCCACCGTCAGCCCGACCCGATCCAGCAGCGCCCGAGCCACTTCTTGATTGACCAGGTTATCCTCCACCAATAGCAGTCGCATTCCCTGGTACTGTTTGGTCAGAATTTGTTCCGGCAAGATGCCGGGTGAGGCAGTGACGTCCCCGAGTGCGGCGCTCGCTACCTTGCCCAATCGGGCCGTCATCCAGAAAATACTGCCCACCCCCAGCTCGCTGGTCACCCCCACGTCACCGCCCATCAGTAGCACCAGGCGCCGGCTGATCGCCAGCCCCAGGCCAGTGCCTCCGTACTGGCGAGTCGTCGAGCTGTCGGCCTGGACGAAGGGCTGGAACAGTCGTGCCTGTTGTGCCGGCGTTAGCCCGATGCCCTGATCCTCCACTTCCAGGCGCAGCAGCACGCTTGTGTCATCCTCGCTATCCAGCCGGGCGCGAACCGTGATCTGGCTGTGTTCGGAAAACTTGATGGCATTGCCGACGAAATTCAGTAACACTTGCTCCAGCCGCAGTGGGTCGCCCCGTAGCTGCGCCGGCACCTCAGGGGCAACCATCGCCACCAGCGACAAGCCCTTGTCCCCCGCCCGGTTGCCCAGCAGGCCGACAGCACGATCAATCACCCGCACCGGCGAAAAATCGGTCTCCTCCAGGCTCAACCGCCCGGCCTCGATCTTCGACAGATCCAGAACGTCGTTGAGAATGTGGAGCAGATGCTGTGCGGCTTCATCGATCCTGCGCAATCGCGCTCGTGGCTTGGGTGCGTCGATCTCTTGGATCAGCAGATGGGTCAATCCGATGATGGCATTCATCGGCGTTCGAATTTCGTGGCTCATGTTGGCCAGAAACGTACTCTTCGCCCGGCTCGCAGCCTCGGCCGCGTCCTTGGCTTCAAGCAAGGCAGCTCGCTGATACTCATTGTCCAGACAGAGCCGCAGGCTACGCGCCAGTTTGACCAAGATCGGCGAAAACAGGACTTTCGCTTGATGCACGGCGGCATCCAGCGACTGCGCGGAAAACAACACAATGTAACCGATCTCGGGCAATACCAAGCGCAAAGCATCGGAGTATCTTGCCCCGCCGGGGAACCAGCCCAGCGCGGACTGGGCGTAGTCAACTTCCGGCAAACGGGATGACCAAGGCGGGATTTGTCCTTCCAAGGCGCGTAAGGAGCGGTTACCCACCGCTGCATAGACTCGCGTGGCCGAACAGGCAGCGGTTTCATCGACTGGCGGAGAGTTGAGCAGCAGCGCACCGCAGGCACAACCGGTATGGGCTAGAAATTGCTGAAGCATGGCCGTCGCCAGAGGGTACGGCCGGGTCTCCCCGGCCATGGCCATGGCCAGATCATAGAGGATACTGACTGACTGGTTCTGATTCTGGTTCAGATCCAAGGTAGGGCTGTGATCGTCGCGTTATGGAAAGCCGGATATTGCCCATATCCCGAACTGATTTCCCCCAAGCACAGGGCACCGACCAGCGGCGCGGGCACCAATTCGCCCGCTAGCGCTGCCAATTCGGCGGTAGCGGCCGCCTCGTCCAGATGCAGCCACCGACCGGCACAATAGAACGCCAGCGCTCCGCTCGCGGAAACGGCGCGCACGCTCGCGCCCACCTCGCGTGCTGCCGCCAGATTGCCCGGCATCACCGCTCGGACCACACTGAGCAGCGCATTTTCGGGCACTTCGCCGACACAGTAAACCGAACCATTCTCCTCGGCCTTGACCGGGATGCGCACCAGGGATTCACCTTGCGCACGATTGAGGGCGAACGGGAAATGCACCGCATAACGATAGAAACTCTCCAGATCGAGGTCAATGCCATACTCACGCGCCATCAGGTGCCGATACACTTCGAAGGCTGGCCTGCCGTCGATCGCTTCAACCCGACTGCCGGTGGTGGCGGTCGCCACACACAAAGCTTCGCTACCGCGATAGTGATGGGCCAGTATCGCGCCCGGATGCTGGCGCAGTAGTAAGGCAAGGGCCGCTCCCCCCATGAAAACCTCGCCATCAAACAGGCAGGGCGTGGGTTGGAAGGTTTCGCTGCCGATGCAGGCTCCGGCATAGTTGACCAAATCGCCGACTTCCAGATACAGGCGATCAAGTATGGAAGCCACGTCCGGAGTCGTGGCATCGACGAGCAGTAGCAAGGTATCACCGCCGTTTTCGTCGGCATGAGTTGCGACAAAGTCGGCAAGCACCTCCACCGTCGCGTCCGCAGTGTAATTCCCCGTATGGGGCAAGGGCACGATCTGTCGGGAGATCGTCGCGTCGAAAGCCACGAGGAGAACGCCTTTGCGCCAAAATTTGGCTTCGGCGATCAGGCCAGGCACGATCGCGCCCACCAGTGGCATGGCCTCGGCGGCAGCGATTTCTTGCAGTAATGCCACCGCTTCACGCTCCTGCTCGCAGACCAGAGCGAAAACGCCGGTCCCCGGCTGGTGCTTACGCCACTCCTGCAGGATCGCAGCAATGTCCGGGCCGGCTAAGGTGTCAAGATAGCTCCACTGTGTCGATTGCATGACTTGATTCCTTCAGGGAATAATGAATTCTTTTTCCTGCGCGGCCATGTCCTTGGCCATACGCAGGAATTCCACTGTTGACCAAGCTATCAATTTTTGATCGGCCAAAAAATTGGCAAACCGTGGACGATCCCGCGATTGCGTGGCGAGCACCCTTCTGTAACCCTGAGTGCGGCGCAAGCGGTTACTGACTTCCAGGTCCCGGATTTCAACCAGATGAACCAGGGCATAAACCGGATTCCCGGATGTGCCATCAACGATGAGGAGGGTACTCATGTCGCTGTTTCCAAAGTGGAGAGCGAACCACTGGCACTATAACGCTTAGTCCACTATCAAGAAAAACCACCCTCAATACTTTACACCGTTCTTGGCAAGATGTATCAATCATATGATTATCAATCCGATGCTAATTATCAAATATTGCATCATAAAAAAGACTGATGCCAATGTTTACTACGGGATTTGCACGAACCGTGCCGCTAGTCGCTACAGTTGCGTGAGAGTTGCGGTTGCATAGCAGGTCATTGTGAACATGCGTCAGCAATTCACGAACCAAGGTTAAGGTGAGTCGTCAGTTAAGCCATATGGCGGGGGCGGCGAGCTGAACAGCAACGAGGATGTTCCGTGCGGTTTTGGGCACCTCGAAAAACCTTGTTATGAGAAAATAGGGTTGTTGATCCCCGCCAAGAGCCCGGATATCCGATGATCAAAGAAAGCCTGTTTGCCGCCCAGGAACGGGAAGCCAAATTGGATCGTCTGGGCGATGTGCTGCAAGTCATGGAGCAGCAGGTTGACTTCAAGGCGCTGGCGGCGGAGATGGACCGGGTAGCGCCGCGACCCGGACGGGCACGTGGGGGGCGTCCACCGTTTCCCACCGAGTTGATGGTACGTGCCCTGGTTCTTCAGGATTTATATGGACTGAGTGACGAACAGATGGAATACCAAGTGCTGGATCGACTGAGCTTCCAGCGTTTCCTGGGCCTGCGGCACAGTAGTCAGATACCCGATCGCACCACATTCTGGACCTTCCGCGAGCGGTTGACGGTGGCGAAGGCGGGAGACGCGCTGTTTGAGGCGGTGCATCGTCAACTGGCCCAGCAGGGTTATATTGCTCGTGGTGGGCAGATGGTGGACGCCAGTCTGGTTCCCGTTCCTCGCCAGCACGTCACGGAAAAAGAACGGGAATTGCTGAAAGCGTCGGCGATGCCGGTGGACTGGAAGCCGGCCCAGCGCCGGCAGAAGGACATGGAGGCCACCTGGACGAAGAAGCACGGCAAATCCTACTTCGGTTACAAGGTCTCGGTCAGCGCCGACCGACGCTACAAGCTGATCCGCCAGGTCAAGGTCAGCACCGCTGCGGAGAACGACACCCTGCACCTGGAAGATGTCCTGGATCACGCGAATACCGGCCGTGATCTTTATGGCGACAAGGGCTATGTTGATGGTGAACGTGAGCGGCGCCTCAAGACCCAGGGTTGGCGAGTACACATCCAGCGCAAGGCAAAGAAAGGCAAACCGCTGTCCGCCTGCCAGGCGCGCCGCAACACCCGCATTGCCCGGGTTCGGGCGCGGGTCGAACACGTCTTCGCCGCTATGGAGCAGATGGGCGGAAAACTCCTACGATGTATCGGTCTGGATCGAGCGACCTTCCAACTCACGGGGAAGGCAGCGGTCTACAACCTACGTCGCCTGTGCATTCTCAAGGCATACGGTGTGGTCGCTTTCTAACGCCCAAGTGCGATCCCGGTACGACCGGGATGGTGATTTCGGGCGGGGATGAACCCTTCGGGCCGGGGCACAAACCAAAGATATTGTGAGGCTCACGCCTCAGGCACCTTGCTTTGCCCATTTTGCCGGCTTCATGTCCGGTTTTTCGAGGTGCCCTTTTATCGCAGCAGGTGGCAATGGCGCGGAACTGTTTGAGCTTACAGAAAAAGCTCTCGATCAGATGGCATGATTTATAAAGTTCTTTGTCGTAATCGCGCCGGATTTTGCAGTTCCGTTTGGGTGGAATGACTCCGGTCCTTCCCGCCTGCGCCTGGTGCTGAATCCACCCTTGCTTCGCCCTCATAGAGGATCATTCCCTCTTCAAGCCAGTGGGCTTTGAGGTCGCTCATTGTTTATCCAAGACACTGGGATATTGGCACTGGATGCTACTATTACGAGAATTGATCCCAAGGCTTGATCCCATAGGCTTCACAACGGGAGCGGCAACATGAGCGAAGAGCATGAGTGGTGCAAGAACAAAGTCAAACAGATGAACGCGCTGGTCGAGAGCTTCTACAAGAATGAGCCTGATCGGGAGCAACGCCCTCCACAGCTAGACGCCTCGGATCTGATCCGTCTCAGCGGGGAAATTTCCTCTAACCTCGGCACGCTCAAATACATCACAAAGCCCAAGGGTCTGCTGAAGGAATTCGCTGGCATTGTCGGTAATGAGCGTACTCCGGACAACGCATTTTTCGGGCCGGCTCCCAACCTGTCTCTTGGGGATCCGAGCGGAATGGCGGCTGCGGCAGGGACGTTCGCCGACCTTGGCGGCGCTGTTCTCGCAGTCTTCAAGGGCGCACGCGCCGAGAAGAAGATGGTCAAGGACCTCACCGAAAACGCGTACGTCAGAAACGCCTACAAGCAGCAGATGCTGAGGGACTACGAACATCTAGTGCAACTCCTGCGCTTCGTGATCGAGTGTGGTGCCTTAAGCGAGGAATCTGCCAAAACCCTTCACAAAAATGGATTGAACGTCCCGATCCTGAGGAATTGCTGGCGGACGGTGATAAACAACCAGTGGCTGGTACTGGCGGGATAGGGCGCTGGCCTTGTCCTCACCGGGCATCCGTGCCGCTGGTCTCTCCCGCAATTCGGTTGACGCACACAAGTCGCAGGGGCGGGCGAGACGCGAGCTTCGTTGCATTCATTTCTGGCAACGGATACTGGGAAGGTTCCTTCCCCCGACGAAACCCCATCCCCCCAGCAACGCGGTGGACTTCAAAACCCAGCGATACAGTTGGCGTGATCGACGGCCACCCCGCGCTTCGCGATCCTCTCCTCCAGGTTCCGATTGTTCAGCAGAGTAGCCAGGTACCACCGGATCCACAAGAAAATCACCCTCTTTTCAAACCGGTGGCCCTTAAGATCAATCATACCCGTCATCCCGATAGTCTCCGCCGGGCGGATAAACTACCGGAACCGACTACCTTCGCTAACCCAACAGAACCGAGCGAGCGGTATCGCGTCGGCCTTTACTCCACTTTCACCGTTCCCATTGCACCACGCCCAAACTGCCAAGGTTTGTACATATCCTCGACGTATACCGCCGGTTGCCGATAGACGCCCGGAGTCACCGCCCTGACCAAGTAGGCCAGAGTAAATTTCCGCTTGCCGTCTTGATCGATATCCAGCGCTGCAACGAAACGATCATCCCGAAATTCGGTGTGTAGGGTCTCGGTCAACTCCGGCAACCAAGCAATTTCAGTGGTCGATGTGTTGTGCGCCAAACGAGCATTCTCGATTTCCAGCCCGGCCGGTAACAAATCCACGATCAACGCCTGTTGTTGCTCGCGGCTCAGCGCTTCGCCGGTGATGACCGCTACCAATAGATCGTTCTGATGGATTTGCGCCGGGTCTACATCTTTGCCAGTACGGGTGTAATAGCGGCGGCTGATGGTGAATCCTTCCCGTGCGGGCGGTTGTTGGGCGACCGGTACGCCGCTCAGATTGGTAACGGTCCAAATCGGGTCGCTACCCTGATTGGTCACGGTCGCGCCCTTGGTCAACTGCTCAACCGTGGGCGACAGGTAGAACGGATCGGTGGCCGCCGGTTGGCCATCCACCGCCAGCCGCAGTGCGCCTCGCTGTTTCAGCAGAGCCTGCGCGGCCAGCAACAACCACGCCTGTTCCTGGGTACTGGTGTAACGGCGTTGGTTGGCATCGGCCGCCAACTCCTCCGCCAGTTGTGGTACTCGTTCCGAGAACAGCCCAGATTCGGCCAGCAAGGCCAGCAAGGCTGCCCGGTCGCGCAACGGGCTGCCATAATCGCGCACCGACGAAGACCGGTTAGTCCGGTTCAGTGCAGCAGCGAAGGCTTCCTTAGCTCGACCCAGCTCGCCGTAACGGGCCAGCGCCGCGCCGAGCTGGGCTTGGGCCAAAGCAGTCGGCAGCTTTTGTAGATAATTGTCGTGCAGATAACGCAGATCGCCGATAGCCGCTTTCTGGACTCGCGCCAAAACGTACAGGTCGTAAGCCCGCCAGCCAAGATCTTTCTCGTCGAACTCGTCTGCGTTCAACTGTTCCTGCAAGTGCGTCAACCCGTGCTGATACGCCGATTCCGGCACGAGATACTGCTCCTGCCGGGCGCGGACCAGAAAGTCCATCGCGTAAGCCGAGAGCCAATCTTCGACTTCGCTATCGGGACTCCACAAGCCAAAGCCACCGTTGGCATCCTGCAAGGTCAAAATGCGTTGAATCGCTTCCTGCACACGCGCCCGCAAACCGGCTTCGGTGGCGTTTTGGCCGACCCAGACCTCCGCCACTTGGTTGAAGTACAGCAAAGGCAGAGCGCGGCTAGTGGTCTGCTCCAAACAGCCATAGGGATAGCGGTCCAGTTGCGCCAACAGGTCTGGGACATTGAGATTGGGCCGGCTGCTAAAGCTCAGTTTGGCTTGGCCGGTACCAGGCAAATACTCGCTCAGCAACTCGTTGCCGACTCGCAGTGATTCGCCCGGATTCAGCCGCTTGGCGGTGCGGGCAGTGGCAATGGTCTGTGCTGGGCGCACGCCGATTTCCGATTCCCGCACCAGTTGGAACCCATTTGGTCCATTCAGATGCAAGCGCACTTGCCCGACGCCGGGTTTCAGTCCGCGCAGAATAAAAGTCCGGCTCTCGGAATTTTGCGTGGCGGAACTGGCGACCGCGAAAGTGAAAGCGGCCGGTTCGGTCACCGCCACCGCCCCGTCAGCGCTGAGCCGGATGTGGTAGTCACCGGGCGGAGCGTTCAGACTTTGCACAGTGACGGCCACCCGGCTTTCGTCCTCTGGTGCTAGGAAGCGCGGCAGATAAACTCGCGCGACTAACGGATCGCGCACCAATGGCGCGACCTCTGCCCGCCCGACCCGGTTGCGGTCCCAGGCTATTGCCATCAGCCGCAGTTGACCGTTGAAATCGGGCAAGGCCAGCGGAATGCTGGCTTTGCCGTTGGCATCCAGCGCCACCGGGCCGGAAAACAGCGCCAGCGTCTTCACCGTCCGCACACCCGAGGCATCCAGTTGCCGGCTGTCGGCGTCACCGCCAACCTTGAGCTGTCCCGGTCGCCCACCGGTCTCGATCAACTTGCCGTATAGATCGAGCAGTTGCATCCCTAACCGGCGTTTGCCGAGAAGGTATTTCACAGGGTCTGGGGTGAGAAAGTCCGTCAGTTGCAGGATGCCCTCGTCCACGGCGGCGACCGTGACGTAGGCCGGCTGGCCAGCGTCCAGTCCGGTGACCGTAATCGGCACTTCCACGGTCTGGCGCGGCTTCCACTCGTTCGGAGTATTCAGCGCGATACTCAGGGTGCGCGGCGCGGGGTCTAGTCCCACCCAAGCGACACCGATAGCTCGGCCCGGCCCGCGCTGAGCCGCGCCGTCCGCCGGCCGGAAAGCGGTGGCGGCAATGTAAACGCCTGGCCCCCACTCGGCGGGAATCGGCAATTCCACCGTCGCGCCGTCCGCCGGGGCGTTGACCGTCTTGCTCAGCCACAACCGATCACCGACCACGTTCAACAACACTTCGCCAGCGAACGGCGCCCGGACGAAGACCTTGGCGGTTTGGCCAGCCTGATAGCGTGGCTGATCTAGCGTTACCTTCATCTGGTCCGGCGTATCATCCTCGCTGGGGCTTTCGAACCAACCGGCGGTGAAGCGCACGCTGGAGGCGACACCGGTATTTGGATCAAGCACGTCCAGCCGATAATGGCCCCAGTCCAGCCCGCGCTGGGTCACCAACCCCGGTTGTCCGGCGGCGAGGTTAAGGGTCTGGCTGGTCACCGGCGCGCTGTCGCGGACCACCAGTTTGTAGTTCCAGCGACCGTCATCGTGATACCAGTAGTATTGATACTCCTCGCGAACTAGGTCGGCGCGCAATCCGCTTTTAGCCTGCGGCTGACCCAGCGGGTCGAGCGCGATCACGTCGAATGCCGCTTCCTGGCCGGTCTTCACGCCGTCGTCGCCGAAGCGCGGCTTGATGCCGATCACGAACGGCTGGGCACGGTAGGGCAGATTCAGGCTGCGGGTCACCGGCCGACCGCCTGGCTCGAACAGCGACACCCGTACCCGCGCCTGCAACGGCCGCGTCGTGTCGGGGATTTCGTTCAAAGTTACCTGCGCTTGGGCTTTACCTTGGGCGTCGGTACCGGCCAGGGCCACCGGGAAGCGCTGGACGGTCCAACTGTCCTGCGCCAACCCAAAGCGGTAACCGGGGAAAGCCGGGTAGGGATTCGGGTCTTCGCCCAGAACGATCTCGGCCTCCGCCTTCAGGTTGGCCGCCGGAGCGCCGTACAGAAAGCGACCGTTGATATCGACCACCGCTGGTTCGCCCGGTCTCAACGCCGGAGCGGCCGAATTCAACTCTAGCTTCAACCGTTGCGGCACGAAATCCTCGACCTGGAAACTGATCTGGCCGACCGGTTCCCCCTTGGGATCGGTGTACGCCTTGACTGTCCAGCTTCCGGTACGAGCGTTCAACGCCAACGGCAGGCGAGCGTGATAACCACCGAGCGCCGGGTTCGTCGGGCGCAATTGCGCGGCTTCCACCTCGTCGGGACGGAAGGCTTTCAGCGTCAGTGGCGCATCCGGTTGAGCGTAGCCGCGGCTGTCGCGAACCAGCGCCATCAATTCCACCGTCTCGCCGGGGCGGTAGATGCCACGCTCGGTATAGAGAAAAGCGTCCACCGGCCCCGGCGCAGCGCGGCCTTCGACGCCTCGATCGCTGAGATCGAAAGCTGGTTTGGTCAGATCGAGGAAGTTGTAATCGCCGTTGCCGAACGCCATCAACGCCGCCGGTTCGCGACCACCGTCGCCGCGCAACAGGCCCGGATCGAAGCGGACGTAACCCTTGTCGTCGGTGACGGCCTTGCCCAATTCACCGTTATTGCGGGCGTACAACCGCAATTCCAGCTTGGCGATGGGCTTGGCCGTGGCCAGCGAGCGTGCGAAGACGTGAAACCCGTCGTTGCCGCGCAGAGTGAACAAGCCGATGTCGGAGACCACCAGCCATTGCGTAGCCCGATCTTCGTAGCCGTCCGGGTCTTCCTTGGTCGGCTCGGCGGCCGCGATGTAGATGCCCGGCTGCGGGTCGTGCAGAATCTGGTCGATCGGAATCGCGGTTGTGACTTCCTGATTGCGTTCGCCGCTGGCCAGCGTCAGGGTTCCTTCCCAGATCAATTCGCCAGAACGCTTGGCGACATTATTGAGATCGTTACCGTCCAACAAGTTGGTGATGCGGCGGTTTTCGATTTGTTGCAACAGATTGCGATCATTGATGCGTAGCACCCGCAGTCGCGCCGCATCGAGATTGACGCTGATCAGCGGTAACTGCTGGCCGCTGGCTTTTGGCAACACGTAGGCCGTGCCGCGAAAGCCCAGAGTTGGCTTGCGATCTTCCACCTTCGCGGTGAAATCCTGACTCGTTCGGGTTTTCTCGCCGGTCGCCGACGGAATACCGGCCCGTGCCTTGATGGCGTAGCTCTGGCCGTGGCTAACGCCCTCCACGCAAAGCTTCGATCCGTTGGCACTGACCACCGGCTGAATGGTCGGTTGGATAACGAGGTAATCCTCGTAGTGAACTTGTCGGCCCTTGGCGAGGTCATCCGAGAACTTGAGGCAGATTTTCGGAGTCGCGCTGTCCGATTCGACCTCGACGCCCTTGATCTGGAAAGCGTTGGCGTCCACCAATTCCTGGTAGCGTTTGGCAACGCGGGGGTTGTCCTCCAATTCCAATGCTTCGCGAAACGCAGCGATGGCTTTTTTGGGCTCTTTGTCGCGGTCGTATAGTTCGCCCAACCGGAACAGGGCGCGGGCGCGCTCGTAGGGAACGCGCGCTGCCTGAAAAGCGTTCCAAGCGGCTTGCAGGGTTCGTTCCTGGGCGCGCTTGCGTCCTTCCTCGTCGCTCTTGCCCGATTCCGCCATCTTAGTTTGCCACGTCTGGCTGAGAGCTAGCCACGTTGCGGTCTGGTCGACGCCGGCGATGAGGGCGGTTTCGTAGCTGGCGATAGCCGCCGTCCAATTTTTCTGCCGCGCCTGCTGCTCGGCCTGTTGTAGCAGCGTGGCGGTTGGTTGGCCGCTCGCATCGCGGCCGTCGCGAATCGATTGCAGATATTGGGCTGCCGGTATAGCGAGCGATACATCGTCGAACGCACGGGCGCCGACGGATAGCAGCAACGCCAGCAGGGCGAACAGATGGGGCAGGCGACGCATCGTGGATTCCTCGGGCTACGGGTTGCGAGGGGAGCAGGGTCGACCGGCGAGATTCGGCCGATGCCCAGCGTACTATAACTGTTGATGATAGCCGGTTCCGGCTTGATCGGGTGGCGCGTGCTGGGAGCGATGCACGTACCATGGCGAAAAGTGGTCTGTTATGAAAAAATATAGGCACTTAATTTCAACATATCGGTTCAAACGTGATCGACTCGGAGGGTTATCGGCTTAACGTTGGCATCATCCTGTGCAATCAACAAGGGCGTCTATTCTGGGCAAAGCGGATTGGGCAACGATCCTGGCAGTTTCCCCAGGGGGGCATCCAGCGGGATGAATCGCCCCAGCAGGCCATGTTTCGCGAACTGGCCGAAGAGGTGGGTTTGCGGCCGGAACATGTGGAGGTGATCGGCTGCACCAAAGGCTGGCTGCGTTATCGCTTGCCCAAACGGCTCGTGCGACAAGGAAATAAACCGACCTGTATCGGCCAGAAGCAAGTCTGGTTTTTGCTGCGGATGCTGGGTGACGAAGAATCGGTGCGGTTGGATTTATCGGAGCGCCCTGAATTCGATCATTGGCAGTGGGTGGATTACTGGTATCCGTTGCGCGCCGTGGTCTGGTTCAAGCGACAAGTCTACTGGCGGGCGCTGCGCGAGTTAGCGCCTCTGCTGTTTTCAAGCTACCGGCCACGATTGCCATCGACCCGCGACCCTGTCGGGTTTCATTCGGTAGAATTGAAAGGCGGTCTTGCACGGCGCAAACAGCCGGCACCGTCCGCGCCGGCGCGTTATTCGGCCTCGGTCACCCCGGCGACTGCCACGGTCCGGCCTTCGGAATCGGTTCGCTTGGCGAACGCAACCCCACATTTGGTGGTCGTACCGTTGCAACGCGTCGAAACCCACCAGCATCCCGTCATCACGCGCATGGTCGTATCGGCACGGCGCTTTGGGGAAGCGGATTCGACTCCTGTTGGGCCCGTGTTAGAACAAGCTGGCGCTATCGCCGCTCTGGAGGAAGGTCGGACGTCGCATTCGACGGCGTCGAACCCACGTCATTGGTCGCGACGTTGATCGTTACCGCTTCGCTGCCTGCCGTTTGTTGAGAGGGACCGTTTATATGCTGGATACCCTGCGGCGTATTGTACAGGACATCAATTCCGCCCGCGGCCCGAGCGAAGCTTTCAATCTGATCGTCGCCGAGGTCAAAGCCGCCATCCACACCGATGTTTGTTCGGTTTACATGGCTGATTACAGTCGCGGCGAACTGGTGTTGATGGCGACGGATGGCCTGCGTCCCGGCGCGGTCGGCAAGGTACGGCTGAAATTCGGGCAGGGACTGACTGGGTTGGCCGCCAGTCGGGCCGAGCCGATCAACGTCGAAAACGCGCCTGCTCACCCTGCGTTTCGTTACATCGCCGCCACAGGTGAGTCCCCCTTCCACGGTTTCATCGGCGTACCGATCATCCGCCGACGCCGAGTGCTGGGCGTATTGGTGGCCCAGCAGCGCCAGCAGCGCAAGTACACCGCCGATGAAGAATCATTTTTGGTGACACTCGCCGCGCAGCTGGCGGGTTGCATCAACCAAGCAGAAGTCCGCCAGGTGTTGGAGCGCCTCGGCGACGATGCGCTGTCGGGAACATTGTTCCTAGAAGGGGTAGCCAGCGCGCGTGGCTTGGCGCTGGGCGAGGCGGTGGTCGTGTTCCCAGCTGCCGCGCTCGATCGGGTGCCGGATAAGGATATCTCCGACCCGGAAACCGAAGCGACCCGCTTTCGACAGGCGGTGGCGGCGGAACTGGCCGAGCTGCAACGCCTCAGCGAGCGAATGCGCTTGTTGTTATCAGCGGGGGATCGGGCATTGCTGGATGCGTACGCCCTGCTATTGGGCAGCGATAGCCTGGTCAATGGCACTCTGGAGCGGATTTACGCGGGTAACTGGGCCCCCGGCGCGTTGCGGGCCACCGTGCTCGAATACGCCGATATCTTCACGGAGATGGACGATCCCTATCTCCGGGAACGCTCCACCGATATTCTCGATCTCGGACAGCGATTGTTGAATCGGTTGCAGGTGGAACAGGCAACCGCTCGCCAGTATCCCGACAACACCATTTTGATGGGCGAGGAGATCAGCGTTTCGCAGTTGCTCGACGTACCGCCCGAGAAGCTCAAAGGCTTGGTTTCGGTGCGTGGCACTGGCACGTCTCACGTCGCCCTGCTGGCGCGCGGGCTGGAAATTCCAGCGGTTTTTGGGGTCAGCAACCTGCCACCGGGCCGATTGAACGGCCGCGAGGTGGTGGTAGACGGCTATACGATGCGGGCCTGCATCCAACCCAGCCCCGCGCTGCGCCAGGAATATGTGAAGCTGATCGCCGAGGAAGCCGAGATATCGCGAGGCTTGCAGCACCTGCGCGATTTGCCGGCGGAAACGCTGGATGGCCACCGGCTAGAGCTGCACGCGAATTCCGGGTTGTTCGCCGATATCGCCGCCGCACGCAATAGTGGAGTGGATGGCGTCGGCTTGTATCGCTCGGAACTGCATTTTTTTCTGCGCGACCACTTTCCGGGCGAGGAGGAGCAAGCCATCATCTACAGTCGGGTGCTGCGGATCATGGATCCGCAGCCCGTCGTGCTACGCACCCTGGACGTGGGTGGCGACAAGCCCTTGCCGTATTTCCCGATCACCGAGCAGAACCCGTTTCTGGGTTGGCGGGGCATCCGCATCAGTCTGGATCAGCCCGACTTGTTCAAAACCCAGTTGCGGGCAATGCTGCGAGCCGGGGCGATCTATTCCAATTTGTCTATTTTGTTTCCCATGATCGGCAGCGTTGGCGAATTGAGAGATGCATTGGCGCTGTTGCGCTGCGCCGAGGCTGAACTGTTAGAAGAGGGCATTCAGGTCAAAACGCCGCGTGTCGGCATCATGGTGGAAATACCCTCAGCGGTCTATCAGATCGATGCCCTGATTAGAATGGTGGATTTTGCCTCCATCGGTAGCAACGATCTCACTCAATATCTCCTGGCGGTGGACCGCAACAATGACCGGGTCGCCAAGCTGTACGATCCGCTGCATCCGGCCGTGTTGGCAGCCATCCACCACGTCGTCGAGCGGTGCCGGGCTGCCGGCCGGCCGGTGGGTATCTGCGGTGAGATGGCGGGCGATCCAGCCGCAGCTCTGCTGTTATTGGCGATGGGAGCGGATAGCTTCAGCATGAACCTGGGTAGTGTACTCAAGATCAAATGGATGATCCGTAGCATTCCGTACGCCGCCGCCCAGGAGTTATTGACTGAAGTCAGTGCCTTCGACAATGCCGCCGCTATCCGCGAGCGTGCCAATGCGTTCCTCGATCAGAAAGGCTTAAACGGATTGCTGCGGGTCGGGAAGTAGGGCAGCCCAAATACAAATCGATCGCCGCGCAAACGCGTCGCGAGGGCGGGTTTCGGCTGTCAGCAGTGCCTTTCCTTAGGATTGACGTCCGAACGACTCGAGATCGCTCATCGCTTCGGCATGCACCGTTTCCAGCTCCGCTAGCAATTCCTCGCCAACCGCGCCCTGTTCAAGCAGGGTTTGCTCGATCACTCGTGCCACGGCTTGTAACCGGTTCGCGCCCACCGTACTGGCAGTGGATTTCAAAGTGTGAGCCAGTCGCCGACCCAACTCGACGTCGCCTGTCGCCAAGGCGGCCCGAATTTGATGGGGAGTCTCCACTTCAGTCCGGCGAAAAAGGTCGACAACCCGCTTAAACAATGCCTCATCGTCGCCCAGCCGACCGAGCGCGGCGCTGATATCCAATCCCGGAGGCAGAGATTCCGGTTTCGGTTGTGGATCGATGGCTGATACCGTTGACGCGGAGAGCAACAACGCATTATCGGCGGATTGTGCAATAGGATTGGTAAGCCATTTTCCGAGTTTAGAAAACAGCTCGTCTGTCTTGATGGGTTTGCCAACATGGTCGTTCATCCCGGCCGCAATGCACCGATCGATATCGGTCTGAAATACGTTGGCTGTCAACGCAATGATCGGCGTATTGGTAAGACGCGGGATTTGGCGTAGTTCTCGGGTGGCCTGAAGGCCGTCCATGATGGGCATTTGCAGATCCATCAACACCACATCGAACGATTGCCGCTGGGCTATCTGGATGGCTTCCAGGCCATTCTCGGCAACGACGACATCCACACCGACCTTTGCCAGGAATCCTCGGACGACTTGCTGGTTTAATGGGTTATCTTCAGCAACGAGTATCCGCGCCCCGTGCAAACGAGCAAATTCGAGTCGAGGCATAGAACGGCGCGAGTCGATTTCGGCTTGAATCGGTGTGGTGCACTCTTTTCCTCGGTCGAACGGCGCGGAAAAATAGAACGTGCTTCCCTTCCCATACTCGCTTTCGGCACTGATCTCGCCATCCATCAATGCCGCTAACCGCCTCGAAATTGCCAAACCCAGCCCGGTCCCACCGAATCTCCGGGTTGTCGAGGAATCCGCTTGCGAGAAAGCTCTAAATAGCTGTTTTTGCTGTTCCGGCGTCAAGCCGATGCCCGTGTCACGGACCGAACAGTGTAGCGTCACCTTATCGCCGACCTCTTTAAGAACAGCGACGCTCACCGTCACACTGCCGCGCTGGGTAAACTTGACGGCGTTATTCGCCAAATTCATCAGTACTTGTTCGAGCCGCAGCGGATCGCCCCGCAATCGCCTCGGTGCTTCCGGGGCAATCACGACATTGAAATCGAGCTGTTTCTCGTTGGCTTGCGCACCGATGATGCTACCTAGCCGGTTGATGACTTGGTACAGATCGAAATCCACATTTTCCAGGGCGATCTTGCCGGCTTCGATCTTGGAAAAATCGAGAATGTCGTTGAGGATATTCAACAGCAGCTCGGCGGAATCGTTGATTTTGGCCAGATATTCGCGCTGTTGTTTCGGGGACGCGTCCAGCCCCAAACGAGTCAATCCGAGAATCGCGTTCATCGGCGTGCGGATTTCGTGGCTCATGTTAGCCAAAAACTCGCTTTTGGCCTGATTGGCTAAATCCGCCTCGTATTTGGCCGCCAAAGCGGTTTCTCGCGACTCGGTAAGTCCTTTGACAAGTGACTCGTTTTCGAAACGCAAGCGCTGGCTATCCGCAATATTGAGTCGATACTGTTCGGCACTGACGGCTAAGGCATACAGTTGGAGGAGGGCCGTAATCGCAATGATCGAATAAATCAATCCGCCCTTTAAAAAGAACAAGATACTCATCGGCAGCAGGATCGCCCCGGCAAAGAGCAGAAACGCACCCCGTACCGGCGCTTGCAGGGGCATCGCGCCCGAACACATGCCCAACAGAATGAGGCAGAAGAAAATTTCGCGGTTGGGATCCGCCACGGGATATAACCAAACCCCGCCACCACCCCATATGACTCCGGAAAGCAAGGCGCTGAATTGGGCCCAACGTTCCCAGATCAAGGCTTCGAACACCGTTCCAGTACGATCCAATCGAGAGAATCGATCGCTCAACTCCAGCCTCAAACAAATGGCAATGGCCATTAAAACAACCCAAACGAGCAAGCGAGACCGTTCCGCAATAGGCCAAAGCACGATGGTTGTCAGCCCCCCCGTCAGTACGGTCATGGCTTGGCTAACTGGCGTGCTGCGATGAAACAGTCGTAGCTGCTCCAATGCGATACGGTTTGGGGTAGCGTTGGCTTTGTGGATTTCGGGCTGTGTCAAAAAGCTGTTCCTTTGGAGGTTGCGAGTCAAACACGGTCACGGTTCTTTCACGAAATAAAAGTTTACCAAAGCCAAGGAACTAAACGACGCGGCGGCCAGCTTCCGCACGCCGAAATCTCGTTGTGGTTTGGCAACTTTCGCAAAATGCCCAGACCGCCGACTGCGAAAATTGCTGGTATCATCCCGCTTCCCCGCCTGACCCAGGAGACCCCCGCGATGCTGCGTTTTCGTGGAAGCCCCGCTCTGTCGCCGTTTCGTTTGGAAAAGCTGCTGGCCGCGCTGCGACAGCGGGTTCCGGTCATCACTGCCGTTCATGCCGAATTTGCCCATTTTCTGGATGGCATGTTGAGCGTATACGACCGTGAAGTATTGGATCGGCTGCTTCGGTACGGTCCTGCCACCCCACCACGCGATGCCAGCAGCGGGCCGGTGTTCCTGGTCATTCCCCGCCCCGGCACCATCTCGCCCTGGTCGTCCAAGGCGACCGACATCGCCCGCAATTGCGGTCTGCGACGAGTTCGCCGCATCGAGCGTGGCATCGCGTACTACCTGGAGTCCCATCGGCCGCTGACCGACGGCGAGCTGACCGAACTTAAACCATTGTTGCACGACCGGATGACCGAGACGGTGTTAGGGCCGAACGATGACCCCGCCGCGCTATTCGCCCAAGCGGAACCGGCACCGCTGGCGACTGTGGACGTACTCGGAAACGGGCGAGAGGCGCTGGCCATCGCCAATCGCGAATTGGGATTGGCGCTGTCGGATGACGAAATCGATTATTTGCTGGACAGCTTCACTCGGTTGGAACGCAATCCGACCGATGTGGAACTGATGATGTTCGCGCAAGCGAACTCCGAGCACTGCCGGCACAAAATTTTTAACGCGGATTGGATCATCGACGGCGAGGCACAAGATCGCTCGCTGTTCGCGATGATCCGCAACACCCACGAACGCCACCCCGATAACGTGTTGTCCGCCTACCGGGATAATGCGGCGGTGATGACAGGTTTTCCCGCCGGGCGCTTCTTTCCCGATCCCGCCGATGGCCAATACCGCTATCACCCGGAAGCGGTCCACATCCTGATGAAAGTGGAAACTCACAACCACCCGACCGCGATCTCGCCGTTTCCTGGCGCCGCGACCGGTTCTGGCGGCGAAATCCGCGATGAAGGCGCGACCGGACGCGGCGCCAAACCGAAGGCGGGGCTTTGTGGATTCTCGGTCTCTCACCTCCGGATTCCCGATTTCGTCCAGCCGTGGGAGCGCGACTACGGCAAGCCGGGCCGCATCGTCTCGGCGCTGGATATCATGCTGGAAGGCCCCATCGGCGCAGCAGCATTCAACAACGAGTTCGGCCGCCCCAATCTGGCCGGTTATTTCCGTACCTTCGAGGAAAACGGTCCCGATGGGCAACGGCGCGGTTATCACAAACCGATCATGATCGCCGGTGGCTTGGGCAATATTCGCGAGCCGCATGTCCACAAGGCTGAACTGCCGCCGGGAACCGCCATCGTCGTCTTGGGCGGACCGGCGATGCTGATCGGTTTGGGCGGTGGCGCGGCGTCTAGCATGGCCACCGGCAGTTCGCACGAGGATTTGGATTTCGCTTCGGTGCAACGCGGCAACCCGGAAATTCAACGGCGTGCCCAGGAAGTCATCGACCGTTGCGTGGCGCTGGGTGACGCCAATCCCATTCTGTCGATTCACGATGTCGGTGCGGGTGGCCTGTCCAACGCCGTGCCGGAAATCGTCCACGGCGCGGACCGGGGCGGCCGTTTCGAGTTGCGCGAGGTACCGAACGCCGATCCCGGCATGTCGCCGATGCAGATTTGGTGCAACGAGGCGCAGGAACGCTACGTGCTGGCCATCGCCGCCGAGGGTTTGGAAATTTTCAAAACGCTGTGCGAGCGGGAGCGTTGTCCGTATGCGGTGGTCGGCGTCGCCACCGAACAGGAGCAACTGAGCCTGGATGATCGGCAATTCGCCAACCGGCCGGTCGATTTGCCGATGAATGTGCTATTCGGCAAGCCGCCGAAGATGTTGCGCGATGTCAGTCACGCAGCCGTCGAATCCCAACCGCTCGATTTAAGCGGTATCGATCTCGCCGATGCCGTGGCGCGGGTGCTGCGGTTTCCGGCAGTGGCCGACAAGAGTTTTCTCATCACCATTGGCGACCGCACCGTGACCGGCTTGGTCTGTCGCGACCAAATGGTCGGACCGTGGCAAGTGCCGGTCAGCGACGTCGCAGTCACCGCCACCAGTTTCGACGTATACACCGGCGAGGCGATGGCGATGGGCGAACGGGCGCCGCTGGCGCTGCTGAACGCGCCGGCCTCTGGGCGAATGGCGGTCGGCGAAGCACTGACCAATATCGCCGCCGCGCGTATCGCCAAACTGGGTGATGTGAAGCTGTCAGCCAACTGGATGGCAGCGGCTGGCCATCCCGGTGAGGATGCCAAGTTGTTCGATACCGTGCGGGCGGTTGGCATGGAGCTCTGTCCCGCGTTGGGGATCGCCATCCCGGTCGGCAAAGATTCGATGTCGATGAAAACGGTTTGGGAAGAGAACGGCGCGCGCAAGAGTGTGGTAGGACCTTTATCGCTGATCGTGTCCGCTTTCGCACCGGTTTTGGACGTGCGCCAAACCTTGACGCCGCAGTTGCAGACGGATCGCGGCGATACCGATCTGATTTTGGTCGATCTCGGTCGTGGTCGGAATCGGTTAGGTGGTTCGACGCTGGCGCAGGTTTATAACCAGTTGGGCGATAGCGTTCCCGATGTCGATGCGCCCAAAGATTTGCAAGCCCTGTTCGGGACGATTCAGGAACTCAACGCGGCCGGTCGCTTGCTGGCCTATCACGACCGTTCCGATGGCGGGCTGCTGGCGACGCTGACAGAAATGATGTTCGCGGGCGGTTGTGGCGTGACGGTGTTGCTGGATGATCTAGCTACACCTGGCTCCCCTCGCCCTGCGGGAGAGGGGTTGGGGGTGAGGGCCAAAGATCCGCTGGCCGCGTTGTTCGCCGAGGAACTGGGTGCGGTGCTGCAAGTACGGGCGGCGGACCGGAATGCCGTGCTGGAGCTTTTGGCCGCTGTTGGGCTGGGCGAATGCAGCCACGTCATCGGCGCTCCGAACGGCGAGGATCGATTGATCCTGCGCTTCAGCGGTGAAACCGCGTTCTCGGCTACTCGTGCCGAACTGCGCCGGTTGTGGTCGGAAACCAGCTACCGGATGCAGGCGTTGCGCGATCATCCCGATTGCGCCCGCGAGGCGTTCGCCGCCGCCTGCGATCCGACCGATCTGGGCTTGAACGTCCAGTTGAGCTTCGATCCCGCCGCAGGCTTAACAACGCCGCTCGTTGCCGCCAGAGCGCGTCCGCGCGTGGCGATCCTGCGCGAGCAGGGCGTCAATGGTCAGGTGGAGATGGCGGCGGCGTTCGACCGGGCCGGCTTCGCGGCAGTGGACGTGCATATGAGCGACATGATCGCCGGGCGGGTCACGCTGGCCGATTTCCACGGCATCGCGGCTTGTGGCGGTTTCTCCTACGGCGACGTGCTGGGTGCGGGGGAGGGCTGGGCCAAGTCGATTCTGTTCAATTCGCGCGCCCGTGATGAGTTTGCGGCGTTCTTCGCCCGATCCGACAGTTTCGGTTTGGGCATCTGCAACGGCTGCCAAATGTTGTCTAACCTGCATGAACTGATCGCTGGAACGGAGTTGTGGCCGCGCTTCGTGCGTAACCGGGTCGAACAATTCGAGGCGCGACTGTGTTTGGTCGAAGTGCTGCCGTCGCCGTCGCTATTTCTGCAAGGAATGGAGGGATCGCGGCTACCGATTGCGGTTGCGCACGGCGAAGGTCGGGCCGAGTTTCGCGATGCAAACGGACCGGACGCGGCGCTGGCGGCCGGACTTGTGACGCTGCGGTTCGTGGACAATTTCGGGCGACCGGCGGAGAGTTATCCGGCTAATCCCAATGGTTCGCCGAACGGCATCACCGGCCTGACCAGCCGCGATGGGCGTTTCACGATCTTGATGCCGCATCCGGAGCGGGTGTTCCGCACGGTGCAGTATTCCTGGCATCCCGACGGTTGGAGCGAAGATGGGCCGTGGCTGCGGCTGTTCCGCAACGCCCGGCGGTGGCTGGGTTGAAACGGATATCCTGCCGTTAGCACAGACATTTGCCTAAACTTGGAAGATCTCTACCCAAGCTCGCAGGAGAATGCCATGTCCAAAGCGATCCGCATTCACGAATACGGCGGTCCCGAAGTCCTACGTTGGGAAGACGTCGAGGTGGGCGCTCCCGGTCCCGGTCAACTGCGGGTCCGTCATGCAGCCGTCGGACTGAACTACATCGACGTTTATCACCGCACCGGTCTGTATCCCTTGCCATCGCTGCCTTGGACGCTGGGCATGGAAGGCGCCGGCCAGGTCGAGGCTGTCGGCGAGGGCGTCACCGAATTCAAGGTCGGCGACCGGGTGGCGTATGCCAGCCCGCCAGTCGGTGCCTATGCCGAAGTCCGACTGGTTCCCGCCGACCGGGTGGTGGCTTTGCCCGACACCATCGACGATCGAACCGCCGCCGCGATGATGTTGCAAGGGAATGACCGCGCAATACCTGCTGCGACGTACCTATCGGGTGCGGCCTGGCGATGCGATCTTGCTGCACGCTGCCGCCGGTGGCGTTGGGCTGATCGCCAGCCAGTGGGCACGGGATCTGGGTGCGACCGTGATCGGCACGGTGGGCAACGACGATAAAGCCGAACTGGCTCGTGCGCACGGTTGCCACCATGTCATCGTCTACAGCCGCGAGAATTTCGCCGAGCGGGTTCGCGAGATCACCGGCGGGCAGGGCGTGGCGGTGGTCTATGATTCGGTCGGTCAAGCCACCTTCATGGGTTCGCTAGACTGTTTGCGCCCATTGGGCACGATGGTCAGCTTCGGCAACGCTTCGGGTCCGGTGCCACCGTTCGAGCCAGGAATTTTGGCGGCCAAGGGTTCGCTGTTCCTGACCCGACCCAGCCTGATGACTTACACCGCCAAGCGTGCGGACTTGGTCGCCAGCGCCGCCGAGCTGTTCGAGGTGGTCGGCAACGGCGTGGTCAAGATCGAAGTCCGGCAAACTTATCCGCTGGCCGAGACCGCCCAGGCGCACCGCGATCTGGAAGCGCGCCAGACGACGGGTTCCACCGTGCTGTTGCCCTGAGGAGTAACCGAGCGGTCGGAGCAAAGTGATGGTCCGGCACTATAACGATGCGGCGAGCCACAGGAGGATGTGCCTGTTGCGCTGGCTGTTTTCGCTGCTCGGGCTGCTGCTCTGGCCAGCCAGCCTCGGGTCGGCGGCGCAAGGACCGGCACAGCCAACGGGTTTGGCGCTGCTGTTGGAAGCACGGGGGGTGATCGGGCCCGCCAGCCGCGACTTCATTTTGCGCGGCCTGGAACAGGCGCAGTCGCGCCGAGCGACGGTCGTCATCCTCAAGCTGGACACGCCGGGCGGTCTGGACCGTTCGATGCGCGATATTATCCAGGCGATTCTGGCTTCGCCGGTGCCGGTGCTCGGTTACGTCGCTTCTGAAGGTGCCCGCGCCGCCAGCGCCGGCACCTATATCCTGTACGCTTGCCATATTGCCGCAATGGCACCCGCCACCAATCTTGGCGCGGCCACGCCGGTGCAAATCGGCGGCTTGCCCTTGCCAACTCGCACGCCCGCCGATGATCGACCTAGCGATTCGTCCGCGCCAAAACCGGCCGAACCGCCCGCCGCCAAGCCCGACACCTCTCCTGCGCCAGCGGCGACTGGCGACATGGAGCGCAAGCTGATCAACGACGCCCGCGCCTATATCCGTTCCCTGGCGCAACTGCGCGGCCGTAACGCCGATTGGGCCGAGCAAGCCGTAACCGAAGCGGCCAGCCTCAGCGCCCAAGATGCCCTGCAAAGAGGCGTCATCGACCTGGTCGCGGTGGATACAGCCGATCTGCTCCAACAAGCCGACGGTCGGTCGGTGCATATCCTCGGCGAAAAACGGTTACTGACGACGCGGGGACTCGCCATCGAAAGCCTCGCTCCGGACTGGCGCAACCGGCTCTTGGCGCTGATCGCGCATCCGACGGTCGCTTACGTGCTGTTACTGATAGGCATTTATGGCCTGTTCCTCGAACTGTCCAATCCGGGTGTGGCGTTGCCGGGGGTACTGGGGGGTATTTGCCTGCTGCTTGCCTTGTTCGCTTTTCAGGTCTTGCCGGTCAACGCCACGGGTCTGGCACTGTTGCTGCTCGGCTTGGCATTCATGGTGGCCGAAGCTTTTGTACCCAGTTTCGGCGCGTTGGGAGTAGGGGGTATCGCCGCGTTCATCGCTGGCTCGCTCCTGCTGTGGGATGAGACTGGTCCCGATTACCAAATCCCCCTCGGCCTTATCCTGGGTTTCGCGCTGGCCAGTGCGGCGATGTTGATCGGCCTGACGACGCTGCTGATGCGCCAGCGCCGCCGCCCAACGGTCAGTGGGGCGGAAGAGATGCTCGGCGCAACGGGTACGGTCATGGGCGACGACTCCAGCAGGGCGTGGGTGCATGGCGAATCCTGGCGAATTCGTGCCGACCGACCCTTGCGGGCCGGCGAGCGAGTCCGGGTCGCCGGTCGCGACGGTCTGACGCTATGGGTGCAACCGCTGGATCGAGAGAAGGAGTAATCACTAATGATCATTTTCAATCCTGTATTCGTCGCACTGTTGGTTCTGTTGCTACTGGTGCTCGCCTCGATCAAAGTCCTATACGAATACGAGCGTGGCGTGGTGTTCTTGCTCGGCCGTTTTCAAGCGGTCAAGGGGCCGGGGCTGATCCTCGTCATCCCCGCCATCCAGCAAATGAAACGGGTCGATCTGCGCACAGTCGTCATGGATGTTCCCAGTCAGGAGGTGATTTCCCGGGATAACGTTTCGGTCAAGGTCAACGCCGTGATTTACTGCCGGGTCATCGATCCCCAGCGGGCGATCATTCAGGTCGAGGACTACTACAACGCCACCAGCCAGCTGGCACAGACCACTTTACGCTCCGTGCTCGGCCAACACGAGCTGGACGAGATGCTGGCGGGGCGGGATGAACTGAACCGGGATATTCAAAATATTCTGGATTCCGAGACCGACGTATGGGGCATCAAAGTATCGAATGTGGAAATCAAGCGGGTAGATCTTGATGAGAGCATGGTGCGCGCAATCGCCCGGCAGGCCGAGGCTGAACGCGAACGGCGGGCCAAGGTGATCAATGCCGAGGGAGAATTCCAGGCCGCCGAGCGAATTCGGCAGGCTGCCGAGATCATCGCCTCTCAGCCGCAAGCCTTGCAGCTGCGCTACTTGCAGACGCTCAACGACATCGGCATACAAAACAACACCACGGTAGTATTTCCGGTTCCGCTGGATTTGTTCGAGCCGTTGCTGGAAACGCGGCGGCGCGGGTCGATGTAGCGCAAGCGCCCGCCAGACGAAGCACCGCTCAGCCGTGCCAATTCGACTATTGCCGGTTTTGCTGATTTTCCCGATCTTCCATCGGTGTTGCGGGCGGGTTAGGGCGGTTGCTTCGTGCCTGCGCCGTGGCTCTCAGTTGCCACTCAACGGTCTAACCCGTAACATTGCCTTTCCTTGAAACTGCGCTGGACGACAACCGCGCATTTCCTTTTCTCTCCTCTAGCCACTGCGACCCACCCAAACCCGTTGCTGGAATGAACGCCATGCGCAGCCACTATTGCGGCGAAGTCACCGAGACCCTGTTGGACCAAGATGTCACTCTCTGCGGTTGGGCACACCGCCGCCGCGATCATGGCGGTGTGATTTTTATCGACTTGCGCGACCGCGAGGGTCTGGTGCAGGTGGTGATCGACCCCGATGTACCGGAGGCTTTTACCAACGCCGAACGGGTCCGCAACGAATACGTCCTGCGTGTGGTCGGGCGGGTCCGCCGCCGCCCGGCCGGCACCGAGAACTCCAATCTGGCCACTGGCGCGGTGGAAGTGCTGGCCCGCGAAGTGGAAATCCTCAACCGCTCGGAGCCGCTGCCGTTCCAACTGGACGACGACGACACTTCCGAGGAAGTACGGCTGCGCTACCGCTATCTCGACCTGCGCCGGCCGATGATGCAGGAACGGCTACGGCTGCGCTCCCGGGTAATCAGCGCGCTGCGTCGATTCCTGGATCAGCATGGATTCATGGATATCGAAACGCCGATGCTGACCAAGGCCACGCCGGAGGGCGCCCGCGACTATTTGGTGCCGAGCCGCACTCATCCTGGCAGTTTCTTCGCCCTGCCGCAGTCGCCGCAGTTATTCAAGCAATTGCTGATGATGGCCGGCATGGATCGCTACTATCAGGTGGCCCGTTGTTTCCGCGACGAGGACTTGCGGGCTGACCGCCAACCCGAGTTCACCCAGCTCGACATCGAGACTTCGTTCATGGATGAACAGGCGATCACCGATCTGATGGAGGAGATGATCCGTCGGATGTTCGCAGAGGTGCTGAATGTCGAATTGCCCAACCCGTTCCCGCGAATGCCTTACGAGACCGCAATGCGGCGTTACGGCTCGGACAAGCCGGATTTGCGCATTCCGCTGGAATTGACCGACCTGTCGGACTTAATGGCAAATGTGGACTTCAAGGTGTTCGCCACCGCCGCTCAAGATCCGAACGGTCGGGTCGCGGCGCTGCGGGTACCGGATGGCGGCAAAATCCCGCGCCGCGAGATCGATGGCTATGCCGAGTTCGTCGGTCGCTATGGCGCCAAGGGGCTGGCCTATATCAAGGTGAACGACATCAGTGTGGGACGCAACGGCTTGCAGTCGCCCATCGTCAAGTTTCTGCCTGATGAAGTGCTGGCCAAAATCCTGACCCGTACCGGCGCGGAGAACGGCGATCTGATCTTTTTCGGCGCCGATTCCGCCAAGGTGGTCAATGATGCCCTGGGTGCACTGCGGCTACGGGTTGGCATGGATCTTGGCCTGGTGAGCGGCGAGTGGGCACCGCTCTGGGTGGTCAACTTCCCGATGTTCGAATGGGACGAACAGGAAAAGCGCTGGAATGCCTTGCATCATCCCTTCACCGCGCCACGGGTGGATGATCCGGCCGAGGTGCGAGCCAATCCCAAACAGTGCCTATCGCGAGCCTACGACATGGTACTGAACGGTACCGAAATCGGCGGCGGTTCGGTGCGTATTCACCGTCAGGAGATGCAGAGCGCGGTGTTTGAGTTACTCGGTATCGGTTCCGAGGAAGCTCGTGCCAAGTTCGGTTTTCTGCTGGACGCGCTGAAGTGCGGCTGTCCACCCCATGGAGGGCTGGCATTCGGTCTGGATCGGCTGGTGATGCTGATGGCGGGCGCCAAATCCATCCGCGAGGTGATGGCCTTCCCCAAAACCCAGACCGCCGCCTGTCCGCTGACTCAAGCACCGGCTCCCGTCACGGAAGCGCAGTTGCGCGATCTCAATATCCGCCTGCGCCGCACGCCTTAAAAGCCCCATACCCCTCGGCCGGCGGTTGCGGATGAAGCTTGCCGCGGCCGGTCGTTGTCGAGGGTCGACCTTTGAGACAAAGGCCAGCGATTAGTGCTCTTCCTCGGCCAGCGCCCTTTCGATGCGCCGATCCGGGATCAGCCACATCGCGGCCACGAAGACGTAGCATGCTTGAGCGACGGACGCGTTCAAAAAAGCGACCGGAATGGCCACCACGTAAATCAGCACGGACAGATTGCCTTTGAAGTCCCGACCGATGGCGCGGGCCAGGGTTGACTGTACTCCCTCCGTAGCGATGATGGCGCGCTGCAACAGCCAGTACGCTACCGCTCCCATCAGTAAGGCTACCCCGTAGAGCGCCGTTGGCAAGGGCGCGAAATGGTTTTCGCCCATCCAGCCGGTGACGAAGGGAAACAACGACAGCCAGAACAACAAGTGCAGGTTCGCCCACAAGACGCTTCCGCTGACTCGCCGCACCGCGTGAAGCAGGTGATGGTGGTTGTTCCAGTAAATCCCGACATAGATGAAACTCAACACGTAGCTCAGAAAGACAGACAGCAAAGGTTGCAGGGCCGCGAGGTCTTCGCCGTGCGGCACTTTCATCTCCAGCACCATGATGGTAATGATGATGGCCAAAACGCCATCGCTGAAAGCTTCGAGCCGATTCTTAGTCATAGCGTTGCGCGCCGACTTTCGCCAAGGCTTGCCCGATATCGCCAGCATCAATGATGGAAATGTTCATACTTCGATGTTTTAAAAGGAATTGGAAAGACTACCCGACCCGGAAAACAAGCACTTCAATCGACCACACGGTCCGTTGCTTTTTCCGCGAGGGAGCCGACATTCTCGGGTAAGATTAAAAGAAAAAGTGGCGTAACCCTAAAAATTTTCAGGATCGAGCGGATTATTGTGATATACGGAATTTTTAGAGCGATTTTAGTCAAATAGCAACCGCTGCCAGCAACTGGGCTCCGCTCGCCCGAACGGACATGATCGATTCGCATCCCCCATCATTTGGCTACAAACGCCCTGAGTCGGTGTTGGTAGTGATCCACACCGTCACCGGTGAGGTGCTGGTCATGCTGCGCCGTCAGCCCCCCGATTTTTGGCAATCGGTAACGGGCAGCTTGCGCTGGGAAGAAACCGATCCGCTGGATGCGGCGCGCCGAGAGCTTTACGAGGAAACCGGGCTGGACGATGCCGTAGAGGTCATCGACTGCAAGATCGTCAATCGCTTTCCGATCCTACCACCCTGGCGACATCGCTATCCACCCGATATCACTGAAAATATCGAACACGTCTTCCGAGTTCCGCTGCCGGAACGTCGGCCGATCATCCTAAAGCCCACCGAACACGACCGATACGAATGGCTGCCGCGCGCCGCTGCCGCCGCTCGTGTCACCTCCTGGACCAATCGGGACGCCATTCTGCAACTATTATGAGAGCACTCTTGGCTCGTTTCGCCGGCCCAGTCATGGGCTTGGCGTTGTTTGCCGCTGCCTTGTGGGTTCTACATCAAGCACTGGACGAATATCGCTACCAGGATGTAGTCACCTATCTAAGACATCTACCGCATTCGCAATTAATGATGGCATTGCTCGCCACGGCCCTCAGCTATCTGGTTACCACCGGTTACGACTGGCTGGCGCTGCGCTATATCCGCCGGCCGCTACCTTGGCCCAAAGTCGGTTTTGCTGCCTTGCTCAGTTACGCCTTTAGCAATTCGGTCGGCCTGTCCGTGCTGACTTCCAGTTCGCTACGCTACCGACTCTATTCGAGCTGGGGCCTGACGGCGGTGGATATTGCCCGGATCATCGTGTTTACCACCTTGACCCTGTGGTTGGGCATTCTGACGGTCGGTGGCGCGGTGTTGGCGCTGAATCCGCTGGATCTGGGCAAGATCCCTTATCTGCCCTTGGACGGCCAAATACTGGGATTGCTGATGTTGCTTCTGCCGGTGACCTATGTCTTGCTGGGTCTGCTGCGCCGCCAGCCGCTCGAACTGGGATCCTGGCAACTCCCGATGATTCGTCCGCGCCTGGCCCTGCCACAACTGGCCGTGGGCGCGCTGGATTGGGTCATGGCCAGCATGGTGTTATACGCGCTGCTACCCGCGACGGCAGCGATCGGTTTCGGCCAGCTGTTGAGCGTGTTCCTGGTGGCTCAGATCGCTGGCCTCCTCAGCCATGTGCCGGGCGGATTGGGGGTATTCGAGTCGCTGGTGCTGCTCCTGCTGCAAAATGACTTACCGGCTACCGACTTGCTCGGCGCACTGCTGGCTTATCGATTGATTTACTACCTGCTGCCGCTGACGCTAGCAGCCATCGCGCTCGGTCTATACGAGTTGCGACATCACAAGGAAGGTGTGCTGTGGCTGCCACGAGCGATCGCTCCATGGGTACCCGCCCTATTGCCGCATGTGTTCGCGCTGCTGGCACTGATCAGCGGGGCGGTACTGCTGTTTTCGGCGGCGACTCCAGCGGTGGGAACGCGACTGGCGTGGCTAAAGAATCTGCTGCCGCTGTCAGTATTGGAAACCTCGCACTTCGCCAGCAGCTTGATCGGCATGAGTCTCTTGCTGCTGGCGAGAGGATTGCAACGCCGTCTCGATGCCGCTTGGTTGTTGGCCGTAATTTTGTTGGGAGCCGGAATCGCGGCCTCGCTGCTCAAAGGCGGTGATTATGAGGAGGCGATCATCTTGGCCATGCTGCTGGCTGGGCTGCTGCCGTCGCGGCGGCGATTCTACCGCCAGGCCTCGCTGATCGGGGAACGATTCACACCGGGTTGGATCGCGACCATCGTGATGGTGGTGTTGTGCACGATCTGGCTGGGTTTTTTCTCCTACAAGTACGTCGAGTACTCAAACGATCTGTGGTGGATGTTCAGCTTTGGCAGCGAGGGGGAGGCGTCGCGATTTTTGCGCGCCATGGTGGGCGCGCTCGGGGTGGCGTTGTTCTTTGGTGTCGCCAAGCTGCTCCGGCCAGCGTCCTTCGAACCGACCCTGCCCGACGTGAGCGAACTCGAACAGGTCCGGACCCTCGCCGCCGCCTTCCCCCGCACTTATGCGCATCTGGCGCTGCTGGGCGATAAGGCATTGCTGTTCAACTCGGCTCGCGATGCTTTTCTGATGTACGGCGTGGAGGGCCGCACTTGGGTGGCAATGGGCGATCCGGTCGCCCCCCGTGAGGAAGAGCGCCGTGAACTGGCTTGGCAATTTCGCGAACTGTGCGAACGCCATGATGGCTGGCCGGTGTTTTATCAGGTCCACTCCGATCATCTGGGCCTGTACGTGGAATTGGGTTTGACACTGCTGAAATTCGGCGAGGAAGCACGGGTACGGCTAGCGGAATTTTCCCTGGATGGCAAGGCGCGCAAAACCATGCGCAACAACATCAACCGACTGGAGCGGGACGGCTACCATTTCGAGGTGATGGACAGCGCTGCGGTACCGGATTTACTGCCCCGATTACGGATAATTTCCGATGCCTGGCTCGCCGGAAAGAACAGTCGGGAGAAGCGGTTTTCGCTGGGTTTTTTCGATGAGACCTATCTCAAGAATGGGCCGATCGCCATTATCCGGCAGGGTTCGGAAGTGGTCGCCTTCGCTAATCCCTGGTCGGGTGGCCGCGAGGAGCTGTCGGTGGATTTGATGCGTTACCTGCCCGACACCCCGAACGGCCTGATGGATTACCTCTTCATCAAGTTGATGCTGTGGGGTCGCGAGCAGGGTTATCGCTGGTTCAACCTAGGCATGGCGCCACTGGCCGGTTTGCAGAATCGTAGCTTCGCGCCGCTGTGGAATCGATTTGGCGCGCTGGTGTTTGGCGGTGGTGAAACGTTTTACAATTTCCGGGGCCTCCACCAATACAAGGAGAAATTCGACCCCGAGTGGGAGCCTCGCTACTTGGCGGTGCCGGGTGGCCTGATGTTGCCGCGAGTGCTGACCGACCTCACGACACTGATTGCCGGCGGTTTCAAGGGAGTGATCGGAAAATAAATGACCTCGCAAACGGTGGGGTCGTATCCCGAAAGGCAATCAATAATCCTTTTAGCTTGCCAGATTTGCTCGGTGTAAATCTAAGTGATTTTCAATGAAGGCTTTCTTTAAGAGCGCGAAGAACAGCTACATGCTCGCTTTCTCTCCGATGCTGTGCCTGACGATTTTCCTGCTGGTCGTTCCCGCTGCATGGGCGGAACCGGTCGAGGAAACCCTTGACAACCCCACGTTCGGTAAGCTGATGCTCTACCACGCCAGCGACGAACCCAAAGGCGTGGTGCTGTTCGTATCCGGGAGCGGCGGTTGGAATTCCGATCTGGCGACCGCAGCACGCCAGATTGCCAATCTGGATTATGTGGTCGCGGGCGTCGATGTAGACGGATATCTGGCCCGGATCGCCCAATCGACGGCTGCGTGCACCGACCTGTCGGCGGATCTAACGCAGTTGAACCTGCTGATGGAGCAGCGCTATCCGCTGGAAACTCACTTGCCGCCGATCCTGCTGGGGCAAGGTGTCGGCGCAGCGCTGACCTATGCGGCGCTGGCTCAGGCGCCACCCGACCGCTTTCATGCGGGCGTGGCGGTGGATTTCTGCCCGGAGCTACCGCTGCGCAAACCGCTTTGCAAGGGGTCGACCCCTCTGGAGAGCACAACCCTTCCCGATAGCAAGGGTCTGCTGCTGAAGCCGATTGTCCGAATGCCGACCACCTGGTTCGTGTTCCAGAACCGAACGGCTTGCGATGCCGATGCCGCCAAGCAATTCGTCAGTTCGATCCAACTGGCTCGGCAGGTCGCAGTGCCCGGCACCGATGGCATCAAAGCCTGGTTGCCGCAAGTGTCCGCCCTGCTGCAATGGCTGGATCCGAGTATCGTCAAGCAGGTACAGCCCGACGCCAGCGTCAGCGGCGTGCCGCTTACCGAGGTACCGGTCAGCGGTGGCCCCGACCGGCCACAGTTCGCGGTGATGTTTTCCGGAGACGGCGGCTGGGCGCTGCTCGACCGGGCGGTTACGGCGGAACTGGCGAAGAACGGTTTGCCGACCGTCGGCTGGGATTCACTCAGCTATTTTTGGAAAGCTCGCCATCCGGACGAAGTTGCCTTGGATTTGGAACGCGTGCTACGCCGCTACCTGGAGGTTTGGAAAAAGGAGCGGATTGTATTAATTGGCTATTCGTTCGGGGCAGACGCGCTGCCGGCGCTCGCCAACCGTCTGCCTGCGGATTTACGGGATCGACTCGACCTGATGGTGTTTCTCGGGCTGTCGGATTACGCCGCGTTCGAGTTTCATCTGACCGACTGGGTCAGCGACGAACCCTCGAAAAGCGATCAGCCGGTGCGACCGGAGCTGGAAAAATTGAGTGCGGTCAAGCGGCTGTGCATTTACGGTACGGATGAGGACGATGCCGCCTGCCCGAAGCTAGTCGATCTCGGTTTGATCGTTGAGAAGATGCCGGGCGACCATCACTTCGATGAAGACTATCCGGGCGTGGCCCAGCGTATTCTCGATCAACTTCCGCAAGCACATCCGGCAGCGCGCTGAAGCGGAGGCCCTGCCGGCGCCTCCGCGAATGGTAAGCGGCGGGTTAGCCGATCACCAGGGTCAGTTCTGACGATTGGTTGTACTTCGAATCGATTGCTCGAATTTGATCGCAACAAACGGATAGCTGGCAAATCGCAGCGTCACTAGCATCAATATCGCTTACCGACCGATCAATTCGTGAGAAAATACGATGCGGGCAACCAATCCGATTTTCGAGACAAACGACCAATGCTGGGAAGCCCTGCTACGGCGCGATCCGCAAGCCGATGACGCTTTTTTCTATGCCGTCAAGACGACCGGCGTATATTGTCGTCCGACCTGTGTCGCCCGACTGCCAAATCGGCGCAACGTCGAATTCTTCTTGAGCTGGTGCAATGCCGAACGGGCAGGCTATCGAGCCTGTCGGCGCTGCCACCCACAACGACAATCGAGCCGATCGCTAATTCCCGAAGCGATGGCACGCGCATGTCGACTGATCGAGGAGGCCGACGAACCACCCTCCCTGAGAGAGTTAGCCTCAGTCACCGGGTTTAGCGCGTTCCACTTTCAACGGCTGTTCAAGCAAACCGTTGGTGTGACTCCCAAAGCGTATGCGATAGCGCGCAGGGCACGGCGGTTCGCAGAAAACTTGCGTGAAGATCGAACGGTTACCCAAGCAATATACGAAGCTGGATTCGGATCCAGCAGCCGATGTTACGAAAAAGCCACCAGGCATCTTGGCATGACGCCTTCTCAGTATCGGAGAGGCGGTGTCGGTCAATACATTCGCCACGCCGTCGTGCAGTGCGATCTCGGTTGGGCGTTAGTGGCAGCCACGGAGCGGGGCATTTGCGCGGTCGAGCTCGACGACGATCCGGATCGTTTGCGAGACCGGCTCGCCACACGGTTTCCCGCCGCCGAATTGGGTGGCGACGATCTCGAATTTACCGGATGGGTGGAAAGCGTTTTGACGACACTCGATCGGCCGGCTTGCGATCTCGGTCTACCCCTCGACATTCGCGGCACGGCCTTCCAGCAACAAGTGTGGCAGGCGCTACAAACGATTCCGGCAGGTTCGACCGCCACTTATGCCGAAATTGCCCGGCAAATTGGCAGGCCGACGGCAGCGCGCGCCGTGGCTAGCGCTTGTGCCGCTAACCTAATTGCCGTTCTCGTGCCCTGCCATCGTGTCGTTCGAACGGACGGTGGTTTAGGCGGTTACCGCTGGGATTTGCAGCGCAAGCGGGCACTGCTGGAGCGCGAAGCGACACAGCGAACTGAATCGGCAGAGTCCTAAATGAATAGCAGGTTGTCGAGAGTCGAGTCTTCGGACAGGACGTCAATCGAGGGAGAAAGATGGACCGCCATCGATGGTCAGATTGAGATTCGGTAATTCAACATAATTGTGGAGAAACAACGACTGAAGGCAGAACGGTGAAACCCGATGCGGATTCCTCGATTTTATCTCCCACTACCGCTGACAGTCGGCGTGACGGTACCGTTGGATGAAAACGCGTTTCATCATGCCACGCGGGTGCTCCGGCTCAAGCCCGGCGTAGCGGTGATTCTGTTCAACGGCGAAGGAAGGGCGTATTCGGCGCTACTGACGGAGATCGGCAAGCGGGAAGCGCGGGCGCGGGTGGTGGAAACACTGCCCGATGAGGTCGAGTCGCCACTTCGGATCGTACTGGCGCAGGGCATCTCGCGCGGCGAGAAAATGGATTACACCCTGCAAAAATCAGTCGAGCTGGGTGTGGCCGCTATCCAGCCGCTGTTCGCGGAACGCGGCGGCGTCGATTTGACTGGCGAACGATTAATGCGCCGACTCCAACATTGGCGAGGAATCATCACCGGCGCCTGCGAGCAGTGCGGCCGTAATCGATTGCCAGAGTTGCGAGAACCCTTGAAGCTTGGGGACTGGCTGGCGCGACCGATGGAGCCGGGTTTACGCTTGCTGCTTGACCCATCCGCCGAGCGGGGTTTGCGTGATCTGGAACCGCCCAAAGGCGTGATGACACTGTTGATCGGTCCAGAAGGCGGTTTGGATCCGATGGAAATCGTCCGCGCCCGTTCATCCGACTTCGTCGGCGTCCGGCTTGGGCCGCGTGTTCTGCGTACCGAAACGGCTGGCGTCGCGGTGCTCGGCGCGGTGCAAACGCTCTGGGGTGATTGGGATTAACCACCCTATCAGCTCCGCTAGCGATGCAAGGCTATTTCAGTAGGGAATGCGAATACAGCCAAAGCCTCCAAACAGCGCCGCCGATGCGCATCACCGTGCGCAGGCGGGATTTGCAAACCCGGCAGGCGTAAGCCGTATTCGTGGCCATTGTTTTCGGCTTTTAGAACCCAGTAGCAGAGCTGCTCCAGGCGTGGCTCGACACTGTCGGTCCCCAACAGCCACCAATCCAGCCACAATTCCGGCCGCGCTTGATCGACGAACCGTTTAACCAGCAATTGATCGGTACGAGTAGCGGCTTTCCAGGCGATCCGACGCGGTGAATCGCCGGGCGCGTATTGGCGAAAACCGGCGTAATCCTCGCTACCCAACCCCACTTCGGTCAAGCCGCCGCCCGGAGTCCTCGACAAGGTCGCCGGTAAAGATTGGCGCCCCCGGGGCGAGGGATAAACCAGACAGGCGGTATCGAACTCCACCCAACTCCAAGACTGAAAAAGCCCCAAGGGAAAACGTGTCAGCACTCGCACGCGACCCAGTCGCAACCAGCCGCGCCGCTCGGCGGGAACAGCCAAGGTGAGCCTGGTCGAAGCGCGCGCTGGAATATCGACGTACACCGGCGCATCATCTTGCCACTGCAAGGCGACACCATGACGCGGCACCCGGCGGCTATTATCCAGTTGAAAGCTGAAGCGCGCCTCTTGACCAGCAAACACCGGTTCGGTGCCGACCGAATGGACGACCAGCCCCAACAAATTGTCGTGCGCTTGCCACATGCTGTTCAACGCCACCGCCGCCAACAAAAAAGTGAACGCGAAACCCATGCTATTGCTGTAATTGATCGACCATAGGAACAGCAGGAACAGCAGGCAGGCAAAAGCATAACCCTGGCGGGTCGGCAGAATGTAGATACGGCGGCGATGCAACTCGATCGGCTGGGTGGAAGGTCGTTGGTGACGCGTCACCCAAGTCTCGAACCGTTGCCGCCATTCTTTCAGCATGGCGCGGCGCTCAGGCTGGCAAGGCCACGGCTCCGAGCAGATGTCCGACCAGATCGGCTACCGACTGCTCCAGACTATCCTCGCCGGGATGCAGACGATGACTGACGACCGCTGGCAACACTACCTGCACATCTTCTGGTAAAACATGGCCACGACGATGCAGTAACGCCCACGCCCGTGCCGCCCGTAACAATCCCAATCCGGCACGGGGGGATAATCCACCCCGAAATCGATTGGACTGTCGAGAAAAAGTCAATAGCGCTTGCACGTAATCCAGCAACGGCGGAGCGACGTGAATCCGGTTGATCCGGAGTTGCGCTTCGTGCAACTGCTCGGGCGACATGGCAACCGGCAACCGTGCCAGCAATTCGCGCCGATCCTCACCTTCGAGCAATGCCCGCTCGGCGCGGACATCCGGATAACCCAGTTCGACCCGCATCAGAAAGCGGTCCAATTGCGATTCCGGCAATGGGAAAGTGCCGATCTGATAAGCGGGATTCTGGGTGGCGATCACGAAAAAGGGCTGCGGCAGCTGGCGGGTCTCGCCTTCGATGGTCACTTGCCCTTCCTCCATCGCTTCCAGCAGGGCGCTCTGGGTCTTGGGCGTGGCACGGTTGATTTCGTCGGCCAGGATCAGTTGGGCGAAAATCGGACCGGGATGGAAGATGAAGGTCTCACGCTGGCGTTCATACACCGCCGCGCCCAGGATGTCCGCCGGCAACAGGTCGCTGGTGAACTGGATGCGCTGATACTGCAAACCCAGGCAGCGAGCCAAGGCGTGAGCCAGAGTGGTTTTGCCCATTCCGGGCAAGTCCTCGATCAGCAGATGGCCGCGTGCCAGCAAACAGGCCACGGCCAAACGAATGGCTCGCTCCTTACCGAGGATGATCGAACCTACCTGTCGGACCACGAGATCCAGGCGGTCCTCCAAATCGGCAGCCATATCAATCCTGCCGGCGTAGATCGCGTTTGAAGCGTTTGAAGTTTTCCACGTAGCGGCCGGCGGTCTGCCGCATACGCTCGATTTCTTGCTCGGACAGCGCGCGCACGATCTTACCCGGCGAACCCATCACCAGCGAACCATCCGGAATGACCTTACCTTCGGGGATCAGGCTATTGGCGCCGATCAGGCAATTTTTGCCGATCACCGCCCGATTCATGATCAGGCTCTTGATACCGATCAGGCTGTTGTCGCCGACGATGCAGCCGTGCAGCATGGCCAAGTGGCCAACGGTCACATCGCGACCGAGGGTGAGCAGGATGCCCGGATCGGTGTGGAGAACGGAGCCATCCTGTACGTTCGAGTTTTCGCCGATGGTGATGACATCGTTATCGCCGCGCACCACGACGTTGAACCAGATACTGGCGTTCTGCTTTAGAACCACCGAGCCGATGACGGTGGCATTGTCCGCGATGAACCAATCTTCGCCATGAAACTCGACCTTGCGGTCACCGAGAGAGTAAATCACCGAATCCTCCTGACTTGGAGTTTCTCGTGGAAGCATCATTATAACCGAGATAACCCAGAACGAGGAGGCATAAGGAGGGCAAAAGCCAATACTAGGAAAAGGGGCAGACTGTCAATCCGCCGTGCTTCGCCGCCGGTTCGGAAACCGAGTCGGGAGCGCGAAGCGCGGCGGGGATGCGTCAGGTTTATTTGGGAACCGCCATCTTGTCGTCGTAAACGCCAGCGGCCAACCTGCGTAGTTGCCAGCCGACAGCACGTACGCGACCTTACGGTGGTTACCCTCGGCGCCGGGCTTGGTCCACATGTATTCGACCCAGCCGCCGTTGGCTTTCTTGGCGGCGTCGCACAGAGCCGTGCCGAATTCCTTACCGGTGGCCTTGTCCTTGAGGTCGGTCAGCTTCATGCCCTTCACCTGCGGGTTTGGATGGGCTTTCACGGTGCCAGCGGCGCAATCCATCACAAACACATAGGTGTCTTTCCAGGCCCATTTACCATCTTTCTTATCGTATTCCGTCAGGATGGCTTCACCACCCGCCTTCACGTCAGTCGGCGGCGGCCTTGACCTTGGCGGTCACTTCGTCGGCCGTCGCCGCATCGGCAGCCCAAGCGCCAGCGGACAAACCCATGGTGCAGAACGCGGCCACGCTCAGCAGGATTTTCTTATTCATCCTCTTTCCTCCTTATCTGATTGTTTGGCTATGCAGTACGTCGTACGGGAATAGCGACGCATTTTTAACACTAGCCGCTGAAATCGCGGATAACAAGGCAAGATACCGCTTCGCGTAACAATATCGAAAATTACTCACCATCCGAAAATGCGATTGAAGCCAGCATCAGTGGAATCTCCACAGTCGATGGGCCACCATTTTGCTAAGCTATTGAGCGATTCAGTTTCCTTGGTCCACATTTCATGGCCACCATCGATTTCGAGCAGATCGACAAAATCTATCCCGGCGGGACCCAGGCGATTTTCGACTACAATTTGGCGATCGCCGATGGTGAGCTGGTGGCATTTGTCGGGCCTTCCGGTTGCGGCAAATCCACCTTGCTGCGGCTGCTGGCAGGGCTGGAAACCGCGACGCGCGGCACGTTGCGCATCGACGGCCAGCCAGTCAACACCCTACCGCCGCAGCAACGCAACGTCGCAATGGTGTTTCAGGATTACGCGCTCTATCCACACATGACGGTGCGGCGCAATCTGGAATTTCCGCTGAGGATGCGCGATTTGCCCCGCGTCGAAATCGACAAGCAGGTCAGTTGGGTGGCGGAATTGCTCAGTCTCGGCGGCCTGCTTGATCGCCTTCCCAAACAATTGTCCGGCGGCCAGCGCCAGCGAGTGGCGATGGGCCGGGCCTTGGTGCGGCAACCCACCGTCTTTCTGATGGACGAACCACTGTCCAACCTGGATGCCCGACTGCGGGTGCAAATCCGTGCCGAAATCGGCGAATTGCTGGAGCGAACGGGCATTACCACCGTCTACGTCACCCACGACCAAGCGGAAGCGATGACGCTCGGCGATCGGGTGGCCGTGATGGATCATGGCCGTCTGCAACAAGTTGCGCCACCCCAGGAATTGTACGAACGGCCGGCGAATGTCTTTGTGGCCGGCTTTATCGGTAACCCACCGATGAATCTGTTTCCCGCCCAACTGACTGGCAGCGATGGGAGGTTAAATCTGTATCTCGGCGAGCAGTTCCTGCCACTGGCCTTGCCCATGCCGATCGTCGAACGCTGGCTGGCCTGGTTGGGCCAGCCGCTGACTGCCGGCATTCGGCCCGAGCATTTGGATCTCATCGATGCCGAAGTGACCGGCCTACGTGCGACAGTGGTCGATGCCGAATATCTCGGCCACGAAACATTGCTGCATGTACGGATCGACGGGATGACCGCTCCTGCGCCGACCCTGATAGCGCGACTCTCCGGCATTCAACTGTTCGAGAAGGGTAAAACAGTTCGACTCTCCTTGGACTCGACCCGATTGCATCTGTTCGGCCCCGACGGCTTGGCTCTGGACAACGGGGTCACGGCCGCGATCTCCCGACCCTCCGCCGGAGTTTTTGCCTCATGAACGAATCCGCACGGTTTCCCACCGATTTCCTATGGGGGGCTGCCACCTCGGCCTATCAGATCGAGGGTTCACCGCTGGCTGACGGTGCCGGGCCGAGCATCTGGCACGAGTTTGCCCACACACCGGGCCGGACCCGCGACGGTGATACCGGTGACATGGCTTGCGACCATTATCGTCGCTATCGGGAGGATGTTGCGCTAATGCGGGAATTGGGCCTGAACGCCTATCGCTTTAGCACCTCCTGGAGCCGAGTGTTGCCGGAAGGGCGTGGTCGGCTCAATCCGGTCGGGTTGGGTTTTTACGAGCGGCTGGTGGATACCTTGCTGGAACAAGGCATCCAGCCGATGTTGACGCTGTACCACTGGGATTTGCCGGCAGCGCTGGATCGCTTGGGGGGGTGGTTGAACCCGGATAGCGCCGACTGGTTCGCGGATTACGCGCAAGTGTTATTTCGGGCGCTGGACGACCGGGTCAAGCTGTGGGTCACACTGAACGAGCCATGGGTGGTGGTGGACGGCGGCTATCTGCACGGCGCGCTCGCGCCCGGCCAACGCAATCCGTTCGCCGCGCCGGTCGCTGCGCACAATCTGCTGCGGGCACATGCCAAGGCCGTACAGGTCTACCGCGCCGTCGGTCAGCAGCAAATCGGCTTGGTGGTCAATCTGGAACCGAAGTATCCCGCCACCGAAACCGTTGAGGATCTGAATGCCACCATGCGAGCGGATGCCTACTGGAACCGCTATTATCTCGATCCGGTGTTTCTGGGCAACTATCCTCCGGAATTGCCGGAAATTTTCGGCTCCGCTTGGCCGATATTTCCCGACGCTCGATTTCGATCTAATCCGTCAACCGCTGGATTTTCTCGGCATCAACTACTACAGCCGGCAGGTAGTCCGGCACGATCCCGCTGACTGGCCGTTGACCGCCGCCCGGGTCCGGCAGACTGGCCAGACCCATACCGGCCTGGATTGGGAAGTTTATCCGCAAGGATTGACCGATATTCTGGAATGGGTCGCTAGCCGTTACGGATCGCTGCCGCTGTACGTGACCGAAAATGGCGCGGCGTTCTACGACCCTCCCCAAGCCGCCGACGGGATCGACGATCCCTTACGGCGCGACTATCTGCGCGATCATCTACGTGCCGCTCGGAATGCCCTGCGGAACGGTGTCGATCTGCGCGGTTATTTCGCTTGGTCGCTGCTGGACAACTTCGAATGGGCATACGGCTATTCGCAGCGCTTTGGGCTGATCCATGTGGACTATGCGACCCAGCGCCGCACTCTTAAAGCCAGTGGCCGGTTTTACGCGGAGGTCATTCGCAACGGTGGCAACGCGCTGCTCACGGAGCGTGCCGCCAAAGAAAAACCGTCAGAGCGCTGGCCCTGATTGCAAGCCCGAAGCGACATGCCAAAATGTTGGAACGACCTTACGCATGAGGATAACTCATGGAGAATGCAACAGCCGCCGACCTCTATGCGCTGGCCTGCCAGCAATGGCGGGAAGCTGTTGAACTCGACTTACAAGGCTCGGAAGATATCGTGTACGGGCTCATGCCGTTATTGGTGCAGGGCTTGAATCTTGAACCCGATCATCTGCCCTCCTTGGATTTGTTGAGCGATATGTTGATGGAAATCGGCGCCTATGACGAGGCGATCGAGTTCGCGGAAAGAATGCACGATCTGGCACCGGAAGAAGCGGATTATCTTCAGAAGCTGACTGCCCTTACCAGCGAGGACAACCATCGGCGCCGTGCCGTTCGGGCGTATCTGCACCAGAAACGGCAGCGGTTGGCCAAGCGCGTCACCGGTCGCTAAATCCCGCGACGGCTCCGGAACTCACCGGGGCTAACGGCTGACTTGATAGATTTGATCGAAAGTTCCGCCATCCTTGAAATGTGCGGCCTGCGCCTTAGCCCAGCTGCCGAACGCCTCATCGATCGTGAACAGCTGCAATTGCGGAAAGCGATCCCGATAGCGTTCAGCCACCGCTGGGTTACGGGAACGGTAATAATGCCGAGCCGCTAATTCCTGACCTTCCGGGCTGTAGAGATAATCGAGATACGCCTGGGCGACCGCGCGAGCACCGTGTTGTTCAGCGATCTTGTCCACCAGCGCCACCGGTGGCTCGGCCAGGATGCTGACCGAAGGTGTCACGATCTCGAAATCACCCGCGCCCATTTCCTTGACCGCCAAAAATGCCTCGTTTTCCCAAGTCAGCAATACATCGCCGATCTCGCGTTCCACGAATGTGGTAGTGGAGCCACGCGCGCCGGAATCGAGCACGGGGACATTACGGTACAGGCGGGCAACGAAGTCGCGCGCCTTGGCTTCGTCGCCGCCGGGTTGGCGCAGTGCGTAGCCCCACGCCGCCAGATAGTTCCAACGCGCGCCGCCCGAGGTCTTGGGGTTGGGCGTAACCACGCTCACCCCCGGTTTGACCAAATCCTCCCAATCCTTAATGCCCTTGGGATTACCCTTGCGTACTAAAAACACGATGGTCGAGGTATAGGGTGCACTGTTGTTCGGTAATCGTTGCTGCCAATCCGCCGGCAACAGACCGGCTTTGGCGCTGATTTCGTCGATGTCGTAGGCCAGCGCCAGCGTGACCACATCCGCTTCCAACCCATCGATCACCGATCGGGCCTGCTTGCCGGAACCACCGTGCGATTGCAGTACCCGCACCGTGTCCCCGGTCTTGGCTTGCCAGTGCCGGTTGAAGGCGGCATTAAAATCGCTGTAGAACTCGCGGGTGGGATCGTAGGACACGTTCAGCAGGGTCACGGTGTTACCCGCCGCGCGAGCGCCGATCCCAAAACTCAAGCTCAACACCAGCAAAAAAGCGGTGATCCCGTAAAAACGGCAACTGGTCATGATGCGTGCCTCAAGCAAGGAGAGTATTGGACAAAACCCAAGATGTTTTATAAGTCACTGAATAATAAATTACCTTATTTTATCCAAAGAAAATACTCGGCCTTGCCAGAAGCAACTTACTCCTTGACCATTCTCCAAACATTGGTCAAGTTGTTGACGGTAACTCTTTTTCTCACGCTATCGTCTTGCGCCAGCCCGTCGATGCTCTGGCGCATGTCGGCGTTAACGCGACCACCGAGATAATAGCTGTGCTCGACGATCCCTTTCACGATGGGCGTGCAATCGATCTGATGCACTTTGTGGTGCAGTAACAGCGGTCGCGCCGCACCCGCTCTGCCGAGGCGTTCGGGATTACCCTTGGTGTAGTCAGAGACGACCATCGCCATATCACTTCGGTTGTGATAGATGCTGACGTTATCGGCGATTTCGTGGACTCGTGCGAGCGGTTGGCCGGGTTCCAGGGCATTATCGTTCACATCCGCCGCGCACAGGAAAACGTGCCCGAAAAGGCGCGGCAATGCACTGCCGGGCGTGAAGGCATCGAGCCTGCGCAAGGCGAATTGCAGCAGGTAACTGCCCATCGAATGGCACAGCAGGTGGATATTCTGCCCGCAGGGTTTTGCGCCACCGGCCCGATCATGGAGATCAGCCAGGAAGTCGCGCACTTTCAAAAATCCCCGTCCCACCGCATAACCCGAGCCGGCCGCTTCCGAACGGTCCGATTTGTAGGAGACGAAGGGTAAGGCGAGGCCATCCGACGGCCAGGTGAACAACACCACTCGTACATGCCGATTGGGATCGGCTTGTTCCGCCGCGTTGAGTGCGAGTTGCAGCGCCAGTGCCGAACCCACGGCATCGGGCCAGGACGTGTTGAAGCCGTGAATGAAAACCAGTACGTCGCCGCGTTGCTCCATGCACGCTTTGAGGTCGGCGAACATTGCTTGCGATCCCAGCTTGGCGTCGGGTTGCGCCTTGTCGGAGATATCGGCCCGCAGCACTTCCTCGTAAGCATCGATGCGCGCGGTTTTCGCACAGCCGGTCAGGTATTCCGCCAACTTCTCGCCATCGCCACGGCCATTGCCCCGCAGTTTTTTGGTGAGCAGCTTGGCGATCTTTTTCTCGTCGGCTTCCAGCGTGAGCTGGCCGAAGCGCAGGTTCTCCATGCCATCGTCGCTGAATTTGTTGCCGTATCCTTCCGGACGCCAGCGGTTGATCCCAATGTGCTTTCGATTGGTCGCGTAATACAGGGTATATTCGATCATATCGTTCGTCCGGATCGCGAGGACTCAAATCGGCTTGAACAGTGCGTTGAAACGCTCCTGCGCTTGTCGCTGTTCGGCCGAAGGTTCCCGAGTGGCCGGTTGGGCGGCCTCTGCCTTGTCGCTCGCGATCGAGGCCTTGGTCAGAGCGTAGGACGCATCCAACATTTGGACGAAGAGTTGCTCGGCCGTTTGCCGCTGGCGTGGATCGAGGTGTTTGTCCACTCCATATCGGGCCAATAATTTCCGGAAGGTCGCCACATCCTCCTTCACCAGGGTTTCGCGCGGAGTGGTGGCGATCTGCTCGTTGATTGGCCTGGCTTGACGAGGATCGTCCAGGATGCCTTGGACAAAGCCCATGTAGTCCCGACGGAAGGTCTCGGCCCCCCGGATGAAGAGGGCATTGTTGCTGTCCATCATGAAGCTCCTCACGTCGGCGTTGGCCGAGCCGATCAGTACATCCTCGCCCAACAAGGTAACCTTGCTATGCAGGGATAGCGTATTTCGGCCCTTGCCCGGCCGATATTCGTAATATTCGAATTTCGCTCGGCGGGTTGGGTCACTTCGTTGCTGGTAAAACTCGGTGAAGGCCTTAAGCGAGTGCCGGGCCAACAGGTTGACGACGTTCAAATCGGTGGTTTCGACCGAGTTGGTCAGAACGGTAACGGTGACGTTGGAGCAGTCGTAAGCGCCATTGGCCATCTGACTCAAAGCGTAAGTCATGTTGGCAGGCGGGAAGAAGTAGGCATTGTGCAGAATCACCCGCTGCGGTTTGTCCTTGCTGGCTCGCTGGCACACACCGGGCAGTGATTTCAACCAAACATCGTGGAGGTACTTGCCGCTCTGGGCCGCTGCGCCGACCTCGGCGCCGTAAATCCGATATCGTTCGCCGGGCGCGAGGGATTTGTTAAAAGGCAGATTTTCCAGATAGGCGTAGAGTGCCTTGCCATCCACCTCGAAGGCTGGCGTGCCGTTCGAGCGCGTCTTGCGCGCGTAGGCTTCGCGATAGGTTCGGGCATTCGTCTCCATCCGCTGCGTATTGGCGGCCAAGCGCAACGCCAAATCCTTAAATTGTGCTTGGAACTGCTGATCGACACACGCTTCGCGCCGAGCTTGGACAGACTCGGAACCACAGCGGGATACGGCTTCGCGGTAAGCGTCGAAATTGGCGACAAAATCATTAGGCGCGTGCTGACGAACCTCGGCCAAGGTGGCTACCATCGCGTCGAAGTCCCAGAGCGCGTCGAAAGATCGGGCAACACCTTCTCCGCCGGCCTGCAAATCCAGGCGGATGTCCGTGTCCATAAAGACATATTTCGGGGTCAACGGATTGGAGCGCATGTGGTAAGAGTCCTGCACGTTGCGCCCACCGGCCTGCAATCGGTTGTGATCGACCAGCAGCAACTTGTGGTGCAGGAAATCGGTCAGGTGGTTCCAGTCCTGTCGAGCCGACTCGGTGAGCGGTTTCTCAGTGGGCAACAGACCGGTGAAGGTGTCCCAGATCGGGCCAAGCCGCTCGCCGTACACGGACAAGACAAAATACAGTTGAGCTTTAGCCACCAGACGCTGAAAGGCAGGAGCGGTCTTGGAATCCCAGTAGATCCCGGCCAGTTTCTTAAGCTGTTGCCGTTCCTCCGGCGAGGTATCGGCCGGCCGTTGTTGGCTGATTTTTGCCACGTCGATATCCTGACCCTGCCGGATGGCAAGGGCGATGACATCGGGACGCTTGGCATAGAGGCCGGACAAGAACAGACCGGAATTACCGATATTGAGGTTGGATATATTGCGGGCGCTGACCGGCTGGCCGTCGATCCGTTCCTCGGCGAATAGGCGGTCGATAGCGGCGAATTTCTCGGCGGAACACTGGCCGGGTCGGTGCGGGGCCGCATCTGGACCGCAGCCCATGGTCAGGTAGACCGCGTCCTGCACGATGTTTCGGGTGGGGCGATTGTAGAACCGCACGCGCAGACTCCCTTGGCCGGCATTGCCTTGCAGTTCCATCATCGAAAACCAGTCGAGACGCCGGTAGTTGGTGGAGTAGTCCACTAACAGCCGAACCCGCACTCCCCGCCGCGCCGCGTCGATCAGCGCCTGGGTCAGCACCGAGGAGCTGTAGTCGTCGTCGAAGATGTAATACATCAGATCGATGGACTGTCGGGCGCCCTCGATCAGTTCCAGCTTGCTCTGAAACGACTCGTCGTTATCGGTGATGACGCGGGCGTGGCTGGTTTCCAGCGGCCCGGCCGAGGCTCTTTGCAGAACAGCTTCGTTGGAAAGATAGCCAGAAGGTTCCCCGTAAAACCCCATCGTGGCGCAGCCCGTCAGGGTACTGGCGAATAACGAAACCACCGCTAACAATTTTTTCATCGTTGCCAACTCCATGTGAGAAACAGTGCTGCCTTTAAAAAAACAAGCCTCTGAACCGGTCACGGCACCGGGATGGATTATCCCCACCGCAGAATGCGGGCGACAACACTGCTCAACCCGACAGCAACCGCCAACCGTCGCTGAGGAACAACAGCGCATACGCCAACAATACCAAACCCAAGCCGCGCATCAGCATAATGTAGCCATTATTGCGCAAGAAGTGGCGGGTATGGTTAAGCGCCAGTGCCAGCAGCACCTTGGAACCGACCAACAGCGTGTAGAAAGCGGCGACGAAGGCGATGGCAGCCGACCAACCGTGACTCCAGGCATTCAGCACGGTCGGCGCTCCCACCGCCAACCAGAACAGATAGGGACTGGGGTTGAGGAAGTTGGCGATCACCCCGCGCCGCAGGCCATCAGCCGAGTTGACCGCTACCCGTTCCTCGCCCCGAAAGCGCACACCCTCAACACCGAGCCAAGCCAAATACACTCCGCCCGCGAAATGAATCGCGGCTAACGGTAGAGCGTGATCGGTCAAGGGTCGCAGCAGCAAAATCGTGGTCAGAATAATCAGCAGGTCGGTGATCAGCGGTGCCAGCGCTACCCGGACACCGGCGCGAATCCCGTGGCGCAGGGTTTCGCTGGCGACCAGAGCCAGCAATGGTCCCGGCGTCAACCCGCTGCTCAACCCGAGCAGGACGCCGGTGAGCAAGAAACGGGTCATGGGGAAATCAGCCCGGTTTCGCTGCTGCTTCCAGTGCGGATCGCAGTTGCCGGTAGCTATCCAACCGGCGCGGCGCGATCTCGCCGCACTCCATCGCCGTTCGCAGCGCACAATCGGGCTCGGTCTCGTGACGACAGTCCGAAAATCGGCAATGACCAAGATGAGGTGCCAGTTCAGGGAATCCGCGTACCAAATCGCTCAAACCGATTTCCCCCAACTCGAAACTGCGCACGCCGGGTGTGTCGATCAGGTCACCGCCATCTGGCAGGTGATAAAGGGTGCTGGCGCTGGTGGTGTGGGCACCGTGGCCGGTAGCCGCCGACACCGCTTGAATGCGAATCTCGCGCTCCGGCAACAGCGCCTTGATCAGCGACGATTTGCCGACGCCGGATTGTCCAACCAGCAGGCCAACATGGTCGCGCAACCGGCTACGCAATTGGTCCAATCCCTGCGCGGTCTGGCTGCTGACGGTCAGTATGGGGTATCCGATCCGGCGATAGGTTTCCAGTCGCTCGCTCAACGTCGCCAGCGCCGCTTGATTCAATAAGTCACACTTGTTCAGCACCAGCAACCCTAGCGCCCCAATAGCGGCGATGGCGATCAGATATCGATCAATCAGGTATTCGCTCGGTTCCGGAGTCGGTGCCAGCACCACAGCCACCGTATCGAGATTGGCGGCGACCGGGCGTGGCTGGCCGTTGTAGTCGGGACGAGTCAACAGCGAGCGGCGCTCGCCGACCGCCACCACCACTCCGTCCCCGGTATCGGACGCCTGCCAGACCACCCAGTCGCCACAAGCCAGCCGGCCCAAGTTCTGCCGTGGGGCGCAGCGGTATAATCGACCATCGCCGGCTTCGACAATGGCGGTCCGACCGTGATTGGTGATGACCCGCCCAATTTGTTCTGGGCCTAGCCCGGCGCCGTCGGATGCAGCGGGTTCCTGGCTCACCCGCTGCCGGCGACGCTCCTGCGAATGCCCGATCCGCTCGCGCTGGCGCTGAGTCAGACGACGGCCGGCCATTCGGTGTCCGCCGCTTGGAAAGAAGCACGCGCAGTCGTTGGAATCCGGGTAAACTCGTGGTGGCACTCATCGCGAGTCGGTTGCCGGCCAGCCGATTTTCTCACTCCGACCCCGCACTTAGAATAATCCATGTCCCCTGATAACCTGATCTGGATCGATTTGGAAATGACTGGCCTGGATCCCCAGGCGGACCGCATCATCGAAATCGCCACTATCGTGACCGACAGCCAGCTCCACATACTCGCCGAAGGGCCGGTGCTGGCCATCCACCAGAGTGACGCGGTCCTGGCGATGATGGATGGCTGGAATCAAAGGCAACACGGCGAATCGGGACTCGTTGCTCGGGTCCGTACCAGTACGATCGACGAGGCCGAAGCCGAGGCGCGCACCCTGGCGTTTCTGAGTTCGCTCGTCCCCAAGGGTAAATCGCCGATGTGCGGCAATAGCATCTGCCAGGATCGGCGGTTTTTGGCACGCTGCATGCCTACATTGGAGGCGTACTTTCATTATCGCAATCTAGATGTCAGCACGCTCAAGGAGTTGGCCCGTCGCTGGTATCCGCAACGGAGCAAGGGCTTTACTAAAACTTCCGCCCATCTAGCGTTGCAAGATGTTCGAGATTCCATCGAAGAGTTGCGATTTTATCGCGAGCGATTGTTTGTTGCGCTCGAAGCCGCCAAATGAGCGATCGATTTCAGACACTGATCGGCAGATGGGGATCATTGCCCCATTCCGACCAGGAACCGGGATAGCCGCGCACTCGCGGATAACCCAAATAGCGCAATACATAATAAGTATGCGCTGAGCGGTGGTGAGTCTGGCAGTAGACGACGACCTCTTTATCGGGTGTGATGCCCCGCCACTCGAACAATTTTCGCAGCACTGGGTCCGGTTGGAAGCGCAACTGACGCTGCGGATCCATTGCACTGGTCCAGTTCAGGTTGATTGCGCCCGGAATATGGCCGCAGCGCGCAGCGCGCACGACCAAGCCTGCAAATTCGGCCGGAGTGCGGGTATCCAGCAGTACCAGATCGGGGTCACCGAGCCGGGCCAGGATATAATCCTTGTCGGCCAGCGTCTCGGGATTGGTGATTTGGGCTTGATACGTGCTGGGTTGTGGCTGGTGAGTGTTAACTTCCAGCGGTCCGCAGGCGACTTCCCAAGCTCGAATGCCGCCGTTGAGTAAGGACAGGCGTTGGTGGCCCAGCGTCAACAGCGTCCAGAGCAGCCGGCTGGCGCGACCATTACCCTCGTCGTCGTAGGCGACCACATGCCGCTCTGGAGTAAGCCCGAGCCGTGACAGCACCTGGCTTAATTGCGCTTCGTGCGGCAACAGGCCTATCACTGGCGGTTCGGTCCGGTTTAAATCCGCGTAATCGAGATGAACCGCGCCGGAAACGTGCCCGATAGCATAGCTCGCGGGCTCGCTCAGATCGACGATGAGCATCGCGGGATCGGCAACGTGCGACTGAAGCTGCTCCGGTTCGATCAGCAGCGGTAATTTCGGGGCGGAGGACATTCAAACTCCTGAAAACCTTCGAGGCTAGAGTGTGACATTATTCGTCTGAACCCCTGTTGGAGATTCTAGGCCCGGACGAACGGGCAACATCATCACAAGTTGTTGCCATCCAGGCAACTGGTAAACCAATCATCGGTACTTCCGGGAGCTTCTTGGTGGAGATTGCCGATACCATAATGGAAAAGCCCGGAGAATCGGGCTTTTCCATCGGATGGCGCAACGACTTCTCACATATTGGGATAATTCGGCCCACCACCGCCTTGCGGAGTCACCCAATTGATGTTCTGGGTAGGATCCTTGATATCGCAAGTCTTGCAATGGACGCAGTTCTGCGCGTTGATCTGCAAGCGCGGGTTGCCGCCATCACTGTCCCGGACAATTTCATAAACACCCGCCGGACAATAACGCTGCTCAGGCGCGTCATACAGTGCCAGATTGATCCGAATGGGCACGGTTGGGTCTTTCAGCGTCAGGTGACAGGGCTGGTCCTCTTCGTGGTTGGTGCTGGAGATAAACACCGAGGACAGCTTGTCGAAGCTGATGACACCGTCCGGTTTGGGGTACTCGATCTTCGGGCACTCGCTGGCTTTCTTCAGCTTGCTGTGATCGGGCTTGTGATGGAAAGTCCACGGCGCTTTACCACGGAACAGGTAGGTATCCAGCGCCGAGTAAGCGATCGCTGCCCACAGCCCCCAACTGAACGACGGCTTGATATTGCGGACTTGGTAGAGCTCCTCCCACAGCCAGCTTTTCCGCAACCGTTCGGGATATTCCGCGACTTCGTCCGCGCTGCGGCCGGCCGCGACTGCGCCGAACATCGCTTCCGCTGCCACCATGCCCGATTTCATCGCCGTATGGGTACCCTTGATCTTGGGCATATTGAGGAAGCCAGCAGTATCGCCGATCAGCATGCCACCGGGGAAGGTGAGTTTGGGAATCGACTGGAAGCCGCCGGCTGAAATGGCGCGGGCACCGTAGGCAATACGCCGGCCTCCCTCGAAGGTCGGGCGAATGTCAGGATGGGTCTTAAAGCGCTGGAACTCGTCGAATGGGGACAAGTGTGGATTGGCATAGCCCAGTCCGACCACGAAGCCCACCGCGACCTGGTTGTTTTCCAGATGATAAAGGAAGGAACCGCCATAGGTACTGGGATCAAGCGGCCAGCCGACCGTGTGGACAATCTTGCCTGGCGCGTGCAGGAGCGGATCGATCTCCCACAGTTCCTTGATGCCGATACCGTAGGTTTGCGGATCTACCCCTTCACGCAGCTTGAAGCGCTCGTATAGCGTCTTGGTTAACGAGCCACGGCAGCCTTCGGCGAACAGGGTGTAGCGAGCACGCAATTCCATACCCGGTGTGAACTGGTCGGTCGGATTGCCTTCCCGGTCCACGCCCATGTCGCCAGTGGCCACGCCCACCACCGCGCCGTCATCGTCGTAGAGCACCTCGGCAGCAGCGAAGCCGGGGTAGATTTCCACCCCCAGTTCCTCCGCCTGGGTCGCCAGCCAGCGACACACATTGCCCAGACTGACGATGTAGTTGCCATGATTGTTCATCTGCGGCGGAGTCGGCAACTTGTACGAGGTCTCGCGGGTCAACAGCAGGAACTGATCCTGAGTGGCTGGAACGTCGAGTGGCGCTCCCCGTTCCTTCCAATCCGGGATGAGTTCGTTCAGGGCACGCGGTTCGATGACCGCACCGGACAGGATGTGCGCACCGACTTCGGAGCCTTTTTCGATGACGCAGACGTTAACATCCTGGCCGCTCTCCGCCGCCAGCTGCTTCAGACGGATGGCTGCCGACAGGCCGGATGGGCCGGCGCCGACGATGACCACGTCATATTCCATACTTTCGCGTTCCACCGGGCACTCCTTCGAATTGTTATGGGGTTGGCTAGGACGGGAAAACGTCACCGGAGGCGGCGTTCCCACGAAACTGGGATTCTAGGCTGAATCGCTTCGGGCAAGCTAGAGCGAACGGGTTGTTATCTAGGGTGTAATCTCTTCATTAGAAGCGATTTTTTGAAAAAATTATGTCTTTTTGCTGCGAGTGCAGAAGTGCGACATTCCCGATCGATCGCTGATCCAACCGACGCAATTGCATCCAAGAGGCTCCAAGCCATTTTAACTGCAATCCGATCAATTTAACTGCAATCCGGTCAATTGGAACCGAGCCACTCCGGCAGCCACTGCCACGCTTCGCGCAAGCGATTGCGGATCTCGGCCGTGTTCGGCTCCCATCGATTGACCAGCTGCCAGAAACGCGTCGAGTGATTCAGTTCTTGGGTATGGCAAAGTTCGTGGATCAGCACGTACCGCACCCACTCCGGCGGCAGGAATAGTAGTTTGTAGTTGAGGCTAATAACGCCTTTGGCCGTGCAACTGCCCCAGCGGGTCCGCTGCCCTTTGATACGCACCTCGGAAAACGGCATTCCGGTTTCGTCGGCCAGCCGCGCCAGCCAAGGCGCTAAAGCTTCCCGTCCTCGCCGCGCCAGCCAGCGCAGCAAGGCGGCCCGACAGGCGATTTTATTCCCGATGGCGCCGGCGATCATCAGTCGGCCGGGTTGACCGTTTCGGATACTGACGGTATCGCTCGGCGTTTGGCGATACTCGATTTGCCAGGATTCATCCAGCGCGGGCAGATTAAGAGAGTAGGGTGATGCGATGCAGGCTTGCTCAGCCAGCCAGTGATGCATCGCCTCAAAGCGCCGCAGATGCCGTGCTACCCAATCTCGCTTACTGCGCACGATAGCCTCGATATTCGCGCGGTCGAAGCCATGGGGAACAACGACAACCAAGCCGCTGCGGGTATTCAGCTTAAGTCGGACGTAGCGGCCGCGCGGCGAAACGGCGATCCGATACGGCAACCAGCGGCCATCAGTGAGTTCGAGGGCGGCGGCGGTGGGCGGCGAGTCCGAGGGCATGTCAACCCAACCCGACTTGCTCTAGCCACTCAGTGAAACATTGTTGTCCTCGTGCTTTAGCCTCGGCGGCATGGCGGGCGGTTTCGTCGCGGAGCATTGGCACGCTCAAACCGGCTGTCCCGGCGATTTCGCCAGCATGGCCGATAAACCAGCGCTCTAGGCCGCGGGCGGTGGTTTCGATGTGAAATTGCAAGGCCAGCGCGTGTTGGCCCCATGAAAACGCCTGATGTGGATACAGATCGCTGGACGCCAACAGCGTCGCGCCTTTGGGCAAATCGAAAGTATCGCCGTGCCAGTGCAACACCGGCGTTTGGTCGGCGAACGCGGCCAAGGGACTGTTTCGGCCGGCCTCGGTGAGCAGTAATGGCTTCCAGCCGATTTCCTTGCGCCCGCCCGGATAGACCGATCCACCCAGCGCTTGGGCGATCATTTGGCAGCCGAGACAGATGCCGAGCGTCGGTCGGCCCGCATCCAGCCGGGTTCGCAACAGTCGCAACTCCTCACGGATGAACGGATACGCTTCGATCTCGTAGACGCCAATCGGCCCCCCTAGTATCACTAGTAAATCGTCAGTCAAGGGATCCAGTGCGGCCAGATCATCGTAGCCGGCTTCGAGATAACGGATGGCGTAGCCGCGCTCGGCCAGCACCGAGCCGAACGCGTCCAGATCTTCAAAGGCGACATGACGGATGGCAAGTACGGATTTCATGAGTAGCTTCGATCCTTAGGAACCTGGAGGAAATCGTAGCGGCAATTGTACTCCCGCTGGCTGGTAGGAGAGGGTGGAATCCCCAGTGATCTAGGCACCACCTCGTCCCAAAAAGACCATCACCGGCAATGGTATCGGCGCTGGATCAACTCAATTGACTTGCCGCTGAATTTCCCTATGCGTCCGATTGTCTGTTGACCGTGGCGAACGCCAAAGTGACTGAATTTATCCGTCAGCCATCGTTGTTGACGTGACTGGAACGGAACTGATTCGCGCCATATGGCTCTCGATCCAGTCTTCCACTTGCCGATTTAATTCTTGCGGTGATCGCCCAACGCTCTCGATCAGCGGGCCAAACACCACCTGGATGGTGCCGGGGCGTTTGAGAAAACCTCGCCGTGGCCAGAACTCGCCGGCATTGAGGGCGACGGGAAGAATCGGGCAACCACTGTGGGTAGCCAGCACCGCACCGCCCAAACCGTAGCGTTTGTGAGCGCCCGGCGCAGTACGCGTACCTTCGGGAAAGATCAACACCCATTGGCCTTGCCGTAAATGTTCCACGCCTTTTCTGATCACCTGCTTGACCGCTGAGGAGCCGGCTTGACGATTGATCGCAATCGGTCGCAACAGAGCCAGCGCCCAACCGAACAATGGCAACCACAGCAGCTCGCGTTTTACCACCCAGGCAACCGGCGGTAAATACCAATTCAGAAACAGGGTCTCCCAGGTCGACTGGTGTTTTGCCATGACGATGACCGGTCGGTCGGGGATGTGTTGGGTACCGCTCAACCGATAATCGATCCCGCATGTGCAGCGCAACCACCAGACATTAAAGCCAGACCAGATCTGGGATAGGCGGTATCGGTGAACGAAGGGCATCCAAAAGCCCAACACGATCAGCGGAGCGCAAATCCCGATCGATGCGAGCATGCCGAATGAAAAGAGCAGGGCGCGCGGAAAGAGATTCAGGCTGGCAAGGAGCGTTTGAGATTGGGCAGACATGGCAAGCTGCGGTTGTTGATCATTCATTATTGGTCGATCAGAAAGTCCGCCACAGCGGCCAAATCGTCGAAAACCTGGACGTTCGCGCAGATTTCCCATTCGCTCTCTAACGTTTGAGCGCCTTTACCGGTTCGAACCAACAGCGGCCACGCGTTGGCTGCCCTAGCAGCCCGAACGTCGCGCACGCTGTCGCCCACTACGGGCACTCCCTGCAAGCCGCATTTCAACCGCCGACCGATCTCCAACAACATGCCGGGGTTAGGCTTGCGAAAGGGATTGGTCTCATCCGCATCCGGACAGAAGAACACCGCATCGACCGAACCGCCGACTTCCTGCACCATTTTGTGCATCTTTCGATGGATCAAGTTGAGAACTTGCAAATCAAACAATCCCCGGCTGATGCCGGATTGATTAGTAGCGATCACAACCCGATAGCCTGCGTGACCGAGACGGGCAATCGCGTCGAGACTACCGGGAATCGGCTGCCACTCATCCGGAGATTTGACGAACTCATCGGAATCCCTGTTGATCACTCCGTCACGGTCCAGAATAATCAGCTTCATTTAACAGTTTATCATTGCGTCGTGCCACGCCAAGCCGAGAGCGGCAACTTCATCTTAACGTCATAATCCGCGCCGCAGCCTTGAAAATGTGTTTCACGTGAAACCAAACCACCGATCCACCCGCAAAACCACACTCCGTTGAAGCGCCTGTTTCACATAAAACATGGACGTTCTCTCTTCCTCAGTCCTGTAGGCACGAGAAATCGGCCACCCGTAGGAACAGGCTGCCCAGCTCGTTCAGCAGGGCGATGCGATTGTCGCGCAACACCGGTTCCTCAGCCATCACCAGCACCCCGTCAAAAAAGGCGTCTACCGGCTCGCGCAGATCAGCCAACCGGCTTAGCGCCTCACCGTAAAGCCCGCTTTCCATCAGGGGTACGACCTCGGAGGACAACTCGACCAACCGCCCAGCCAACGCCTGTTCCGCAGGCTCGATCAGTAGATCTGGCCGAACCTGGAACGGCAATACGGTTTCGATCTTTTTAAGAATATTCCGGATGCGCTTGTTGGCGGCGGCGAGGCTGGCCGCTTCCGGTAATTGTCGGAACATATCGACCGCACGAACGCGGCGGTCGAAATCCAACGGACGAACCGGCCGGCACCCTAGCACCGACTCAAAGGTATCCGCGCGCACGCCCCGATCCAGATAATAACCGCGCAGGCGATCCATCGTGAATTCGAACACGGTGTTGGCGACCTGATCGGCTCGGAGAGTGGAATCGAAGCTGGCGGCAGCGTATTCCAGCGTGGCCATCAGATCCAGCTCCAGTTCGCCCTCGATCAGGATACGGAGTACACCCAGCGCAGCGCGGCGCAACGCGAAAGGATCCTTAGCACCCGAGGGGGGCTGACCGATCGTGAAAATACCGATCAGGGTATCCAACCGGTCAGCCAGCGCCACGGCGCGCCCGGCAGCGGAGGCGGGCAGCCGGTCACCGGCGAAACGCGGCAAATATTGCTCCTCCAGAGCCTGGGCAACCTCGGGAACTTCCTGGTCGTGCAAGGCGTAGTAGCGGCCCATGATCCCTTGCAGCTCGGGGAATTCCTGAACCATTTGGGTCAACAAATCGCACTTGGCCAAGCGTGCCGCGCGCTCGGCCCAATCCGGGTTACCGCGACCGTGTCCGGCGATGTACCGCGCCAGCGTCGCAACCCGATTGCTCTTGTCGGCCAAGGTACCTAGGCGCTGTTGGAAAATCACATGCTTCAAAGCTTCTTGACGATCCGTCAGGGGTTGCTTGCGATCCTGGTTCCAGAAGAACTCCGCGTCGCTAAACCGGGGTCGGATCACTCGTTCGTTGCCGGCTCGTACCTGGGCGGGATCGCGACTCTCCAGATTGGCGATGGTGATGAAGTGGGGTAATAATCGACCGTTGGCGTCCACCACCGGGAAATAGCGCTGGTTGTCCTGCATGGTGCTGATCAATGCCTCGGCAGGCACACCGAGAAATCGCCGCTCGAAGTTGCCGGCCAGCGCCACCGGCCATTCCACCAGCGCCGTCACCTCGTCGAGCAACTCTGGCTTGATCACCGCGATGCCGTTTAATTCGGTTGCTATGCTTTCGGCCTGGGCCCGGATCGCGTCGCGGCGCTCGCCAAAGCCGGCGATCACTTTGCCGTCGCTAGCCAATTGTTGGACATAGTCAGCCGGTGAATTCAGCCGGATCGGAGAAGGGTGGTGGAAACGATGACCGCGAGTTTCCCGACCGGTCTGAATGCCCATGATGGTAGCGGGAATCACTTCGTCGCCGAACAGTAGCACCACCCAATGCACCGGCCGCACGAACTCATCATCGCGATCACCCCAACGCATTCGCTTGGGGATCGGCAAACCGGCCAGAGCGGTTTCAACGATGGCGGGAATCAGGTCGGCGGTCGCGGCACCCGGTTCGACGCTGACATGTACCAGCCAAGCGCCCTTGTCAGTTTCCTGCCGTTGCAGTTCGGCGACGCCGACTCCGCAGGAACGGGCGAAACCCTCGGCGGCCTTGGTCGGCCGGCCATCGGCACCGAAGGCAGCACTCAAGGCCGGACCGCGCCGTTCTAGTTTGCGGTCTGGCTGGCGGACCGGCAACCGATCGATTAGAACCGCTAACCGTCGCGGCGTCGCGAAGCGGCGAATCTGTTCGTTTGGCAGACCTGCTTTTTCCAGACCGTCGCCAATACCTTTTTCGAACGCCGACGCCAGATCGAACAACGCCTTTGGCGGCAATTCCTCGGTGCCGATTTCGATCAGCAAATCGCGGGCATCAGACATGAGTCGCCTCCTTGCTCGGAGTCGTCGTCTGGCGCACGCGCATCGGGAAACCGAGCGCGGCGCGGGTGTCGTAATACGCTTGGGCTACCGCTCGCGCCAGGGTGCGAACCCGCAGGATGTAGCGTTGGCGCTCGGTGACGGAAATCGCCTTACGGGCATCCAGCAGATTGAAGGTGTGTGAAGCTTTCAAGGTCATTTCGTAAGCGGGTAGGGGCAGGCCAAGCTCGATCAACCGCTTGCTCTCGGACTCGCAGGTATCGAACCAAACGAACAAGGCGGTGGTGTCGGCCTGCTCGAAATTGTAGGTGGACATTTCCACCTCGTTCTGATGAAACACGTCGCCGTAGGTCACCCGGCCCAGCGGGCCATCGGTCCAGAGCAAATCGAATACGCTTTCCACGCCTTGTAAATACATGGCGATCCGTTCCAGACCGTAGGTGATTTCGCCGGTGACCGGCTTGCAATCCAGTCCGCCGATCTGCTGGAAATAGGTGAATTGAGTGATTTCCATGCCGTTCAACCAGACTTCCCAACCCAGTCCCCAAGCGCCTAGGGTGGGTGATTCCCAGTTGTCCTCGACGAAGCGGATGTCGTGGATCAGCGGATCGAGGCCCAGCTCCTTCAGCGAACCTAGGTAAAGATCCTGCAAGTCCAGCGGCGAGGGCTTGATGACGACCTGATATTGATAATAGTGCTGTAAGCGATTGGGGTTCTCGCCATAGCGGCCGTCGGTGGGACGACGGGACGGTTGGACGTAGGCGGCACTCCACGGTTCAGGGCCGATGGCGCGCAGGAACGTGGCAGGATGGAAAGTTCCTGCGCCAACTTCCATATCGTAAGGTTGCAGCAGCACGCAGCCCTGGCGGGCCCAATATTCTTGCAAGGCCAAAATCAGCCCCTGAAAGGTCGTCACATCGCGCACAGGCGCCTCCGAAATCCAAAGGGGACGGCCTTGCCGTCCCCGGAGTGTGTTCTTGGAACCAATATGATTTTAAAGTATAGCCCGACGACTAGGGAGGATTCATCCCATGCTGGACCCGTTCACCTCCATCGCAATCACAAGGTTTCACGTGAAACAGTATCAGCGACACCATTTGAGGCCAAGGTTTCACGTGAAACATCACGAAAAGATCCCGCTGCCGTGCCAGGCTATAAAATGAAACAGGCTTCGCTCACAACAGTTCGAGACCAACCGCCGGAAATCCGATAATCGGAGGGAGTGATCCGATGCGTTGCCCAGAGTGCAGGCACGAGCAGCAGTATCGCGACGGAAAACATTGTGGGAAATGCGGCTATCATTTTGTCTTTCTGCGGAAAAGCGACGGATGGAATCAGCGATTTCGCCTTCCGACAGATCATCCAGCGATTGTCCGAGAACGACCAACAATGCGTTCACCGCCACGCAGCTCGCGCTGGCAATCTGCCAGGAGCTGGCGAGGCAAAAGAAGCTGCGCACTCATCGGCTGCGGACCTGGTCTCCCTGGCAGCCGCGATCTTGATCGGCCTCGATTCGGCAGAGCAACGCCTCTCTCGGCTGTGCTCGTCTTCGTCGATCTTGTCGACACGTGCATCATCGGCCTGAGTTGGTGGCGCAAAGACGGTCGTATTCCCTTCCACAAAGCGCTGCCAGCTGGTCTGATCGCTATCACCGAAGCACACCCAATCGCCGCGCTTGGCGGACGGTCGAGCATTCCGACATGCCAGCCGCGACCGAGCTGATCTCGAAGATCCACAGTACGCGCCCGAGCGGATTCTGGTGGTCGAGCGCGACGATCTGGTGGACATGCTGATCCGCAACCGTTTTCACTTAAATCATAAAACCGTCGTGATCGGCTGCTCGGGCTATCCGGAATACGTATTCGCCGCCTGCCAGGAGTTTTTGAAAATCCATCCCAACGCATCCGTACAGGTACTTCACGACGCATCCCTGGATGGATTCGACCTGACCAAACAACTGATGGCCGATCCGAAATGGGAATTTGCTCATCAACGCTTGACTGACCTGGGAATTTCCAGGGCGATGCTCAAAAAAGCATCTTCCTTCCCTTGGTTGCCTTCGGAGGAACTCTGTCGTTGTTATAGCGGATCTTCGGACAACGCATTTCTGGAGATGATCCTGCCAGACAAATCCCGTCTTAGCGGCACTATGAGCGCCGATCACATCAGAATGCTGGATGCTGGTCGTCGTATGCCAGTCGATTACGTCGGGCCGAAGCAGTTGATGAATCTGTTAGGTGCCGCCATGACCACCGGATCGCTCGCCCTGGTCGCCGCCAACGACATAGGCGAAGTTATCGTCGATACAGATGGCGATGAAACGGATGATTTCGGCTGAACAAATGGGAGAATCGGCGCTTGAGTCCCCACATCAAATGTTTCACGTGAAACGTCACGAAAAGATCCCGCTGCCGTGCCAGGCTATAAAATAAAACAGGATTCGCTCACAATAGTTCGAGACCAACCGCCGGAAATCCGATAATCGGAGGGAGTGATCCGATGCGTTGCCCAAAGTGCAGGCACGTTCAAAAGTACCGCGAAGGGACTCGGTGTAAGAAATGCAACTATCAATTCGTCTTTCGCAAAAGCGCGGATGGAATCAGCGACTTCGCCCTCCGACAGATCATCCAGCGATTGTCCGATAACGACCAACAAGCGTTCACCGCCACACAGCTCGCGCTGGCAATCTGCCAGAGCTGGGGCAAAAAAATGAGCCTACTAATCTGGGGCGTGTTAGGCGCGATGATCGCGATTTTGTTCAGCTTCGTGGAACACACCTTACTCGGTGTTGCCCTCGTTTTGATCTTGTCAGCACCCATCATCGCTGCTGGCTGGTGGAACAGAAGCGAGATCCCTTTCCACAAAGCGCGTAAGCTAGTTGATCGCTACCGCCAAGCTCACCCCATCGCCGCGTTGGCGGATGGTCGGGCTTTTCAGCAACAAACCGCTTCGATCGATCTGGAAAATCCGCAATACGCACCTGAACGGATTTTGGTAGTGGAACGCGACGATCTGGTGGACATGCTGATCCGCAACCGCTTCCACCTGAGCCACAAAACCGCCGTGGTCAGCCGCTCGGGTTACCCGGAAGAGGTGTTCGCCGCGTGCCGAGAGTTTTTAAAAAATCACCCCGACACACCGATGCAGGTTCTACACGACGCTTCCACTCCAGGATTCGGCCTAACCGCGCAACTAGCCGCTGACCCGAAATGGGAATTCGCCCACCAGCGCCTAATCGATCTGGGTATTTCCCGAGTGACGCTTGATGGCGGTTCCTCCCTACCCTGGCTACCACCGGATACTTCTCGTAGTGAAGGCACTCTCAGCGCCAATCCCACCAAAATGCTGCGCGCTGGTCGCCGGGTTCCCGTGGATTATATCGGCCCGAAACCGCTGCTCAATCTGTTAGGTACCGCCATGACCACCGGATCACTCGCCCTGGTTGCCGCGAACAACATAAACAAAATTATCGTCGATGCGGACGGTCATGAAACGGATGATTTCGGTTGAGTAAACGGGAGAATCAGCACTTGAGCCCCCGTATCAAATGTTTCACGTGAAACATCACGAAAAGATCCCGCTGCCGTGCCAGGCTATAAAATAAAACAGGATTCGCTCACAATAGTTCGAGACCAACCGCCGGAAATCCGATAATCGGAGGGAGTGATCCGATGCGTTGCCCAGAGTGCAGGCACGTTCAAAAGTACCGCGAAGGGACTCGGTGCAAGAAATGCAACTATCAATTTGTCTTTCGCAAAAGCGCGGATGGAATCAGCGACTTCGCCCTCCGACAGATCATCCAGCGATTGTCCGATAACGACCAACAAGCGTTCACCGCCACACAGCTCGCGCTGGCAATCTGCCGGAGCTGGCGACAAAAAAAGGGCGCACTCATCGGCTGCGGCGTGGTGACCCTGGCAGTCGCGATCTTGATCGGCCTGACGCAACACGCCTCTCTTGGCTTTGCCGTCTTCGCGATCTTGTCGACACTCATCATCTCCGGTTGGTGGAAAAGAGGTCGTATTCCCTTCCACAAAGCGCGCAAGCTGGTTGATCGCTATCACCAAGCACACCCGATCGCCGCGCTGGCGGACGGTCGGGCATTCCGACAGCAAGCCGCGCCGGCTGATCTCGAAGATCCACAATACGCACCCGAGCGGATTCTGGTGGTGGAGCGCGACGATCTGGTGGACATGCTGATCCGCAACCGTTTCCACCTGAGCCACAAAACCGCCGTGGTCAGCCGCTCTGGTTACCCGGAACGAGTATTCGCTACCTGTCGGGAGTTTTTAAAAAATCACCCCGACACACCGGTACAGGTTCTACACGACGCTTCCACTTCAGGATTCGGCCTGACCGCGCAACTAGCCGCTGACCCAAAATGGGAATTCGCTCGCCAGCGCCTGATCGATCTGGGTATTTCCCGAGCGACGCTCGATGGTGGCTCCTCGTTCCCCTGGTTGCCGCCAGACAACTCTCGCCGCGACGGCGCACTCAGCACCGACCCCGCCAAAATGCTGCGCGCTGGTCGCCGGGTTCCCGTGGATTATATCGGCCCGAAACCGCTGCTCAATCTGTTGGGTGCCGCTGTGGTCGGAGGCGCTTTGCTACTGGCACCAGAGATGTTGAACGCGATCGAAACAGGGGTCGAAATCGACTATGGCTGAAACGGTCGGAATCGGATAGCACCATGTCCTGCCTATTCGGTTACTGCGGCCCACCGGCGGACGATCTAGTGGCGCAGTATGGCGGCGTTGCTGGCGCATCGTTGCCCTTTAGGTTGGGAGCGTGTCAGCGGCAAAACTACGACCGGCGAAACCGTGGAGATCGGCCACGGAATGGCGGGCTGGAATCGGGGGTCGCAACTTGCCCATCGCGGCCAAGACTTGCTCGGCTATGGCGGTGTTCTGTTTGACATGGATGGATCATCCATCGGGCTGGATGATTCCAGAAAGAGCGCCGCAGAACACTTGCTGGATGTTCTCAATCGGGAATCTACCGCCGAATCTCTGCTCGAACGCCTGACTGGCGCTTTCGTGCTGGCCCTGAACCAGAACGACTCCGTTTACCTAGTACGCGATCCCGCTGGCGTGAAAGTGCTGTACTGGACCGTACATCGAGGACGGTTGTTATTCGCCAGCGAGATCAAGGCACTGTTCGCCGATCCCACCGTGCCGCGCCGGATGCGGGTTGGAGCGCTGCCGGAATATCTGACCTTCAGCTTCGTGCCGGGCGCCAACACGATGTTCGAGGGCATCGAGGAATTGCAGCCCGGTTCTATCCTGCATTTTCGCCAAGGTCAGGCATCGGTGCGCCGACATTTCCGCTTCGAGGAATTGGAGGCGGAACTTCCGCGCCCGTCCGAGGAATATCCCACGCGGGTGCGTGCCGCGCTCGACCGCTCAGTGGCTGAATGCCTGGTGGTCAACCCGAAACAACCGCCCGCCGTGTTTCTGTCGGGCGGGATCGACTCCAGCGCAGTGCTGGCCGTCGCTGCCCAGCAAAGGCCGGGGACGCCATTTCCGACCTTCTCGGTGCATTTCGGCGCGGAATACGCTCGCGAAAACGACTTCGTGCAATTAATGGTGGACCGCTATCGCACCGAGCATCGCTGGTTGGAAATCCGTCCCACCGGTTTTCTCGAACAGATGCGGGACATCATCTGGCGGCTGGACGATCCCATCGGCGATCCCGTGACCGTGCCCAACTACCTGCTGGCGCAAGCGGCGGCCCAAATAGCCGACGTGGTGCTGAACGGCGAGGGCGGCGATCCCTGCTTCGGCGGTCCCAAGAATCTGCCGATGCTACTGGCCCGTTTGTACGGTCCCTTGCCGGGAGAACCGGCCGCTGGCTGGCTGGAGCGCAATTACTTGCGGGCCTTTCAACGCTGCTATCAGGATCTCGGCGCCTTACTGGACCCGGCGCTGCTGCGGGAAGCCGGCGGGGATGAAGCAATGATCGGCTTGCTGGAACCATTTTTTCAGGCCGAACAACCGCGCGATTTTGTCAACAAGCTGATGGCCATGAATATCCGTCTGAAAGGGGCCAATCTGATCCTGGTCAAGGTGGAAAAAATGACGGCAGCCAACGGCGTGCTGGCTCTGCCACCGCTATTTTCCCGGCGCATTATCGAAACCAGCATGCTCTGCCCACCGGGCACCAAACTGGAAGGTGCCGTGGAAAAAAGCGTTCTCAAAAAAGCTGTGCGGGATATCGTGCCGGAGGCCATTATCGCCCGACCCAAATCGGGGATGATGGTCCCCGTACGATTCTGGTTTCAAGGTGACCTGCGCCGCTACGGGGAAAAACTGCTGGCTCGCTCGAATCTTCAGCGTTGTGGCTTTTTCAATCCCGATTATGTCAAGCGCCTGCTGAACTACGAGATGGAAGGCGTTCCCGGCCTGCGGCATGGATTGAAGCTTTGGATGCTTATTACCTTCCTGCTCTGGCACGAGCAGATGGTCGAAGCGCCGCTACCGGTCCCAGCCGCATCCCTCGCCTTCAAACCTTCTCCGGCAAGGTAAGGGGAACGGCTAGCGAGAGGGAATCTGGGTGCGGTTGATCATGGGATGGTCATCATCGCGAGGCCCAAAATCGCTGTCCGGATGCCAGGCGATCACATCCAGCGCCTCGTCCTGGGTAAAGAACGAATGCAGGCAGCCGGTCGGAATATACCAGCCCATGCCAGGCTCCAATGGATAAGAACCATCGGGCGTGCGGCATTCGCCGGTTCCCCGTAAGATGACCCCAATTCGCATCGAAGGATGAGTGTGGGGCGTTTGATCGGTGCGTGGCGGAATATGCAGATGGTTCAAACAAGGGTCGCCCAAGCGGGGAGGGCAAACCAGGAGGGTATCGCTGCACCCGTCGATGTAGCGTAGGCGACCGGTCGCTTCCAGAGGCCCCCCGATTTGACGCAAACCCCGATAGCCGGCCCAGACGATCACGAGGCCACTGCCGCTGCGTGCCACACCACCGTCGGGCAACACGAAAAACATGCCCGCATTCAAGTCGAACACCCTGGTTTCAGCGTCGCGCAATTGGGTCTGACCAGTTGTGACCATACCGAAGGCAGTCGCACCGGGCGGCAATGTCAAGGGCTTCTCCATCCAACCCCAAACCTGGATATCTCCCAAATCCAGCAACAAACCCGAACGAATCGCCAACGGAGTAAACGCCATGTTGTTCTTATCTCTTGCTCAAGCCGTATGCCGAAATTGCTGTCAGAGCGCCCGTTAACGGGCACCCTCTGGTGCCAGATCGTCGCGGGCGAAACGCACCAGTACCCCAATCCGTTTCTCGTCCAGCGACGACCAGCTCGATCAGGTTAATCGTTTCGCCGGGCTCCGATGAGTCGATGTCCAACTTGAGACCAAGCCGATTGACCCGTATCGACAAAGGTTGAATCCGCAGATACGCTTCGGGCTGGCTCAGTACCTGCCGCACCTGCTCCAGATAGTCGTCAAGCGTGCCCAGTTGCTTGCGGGCGGCCACCAGATCCTGTTCGGTTTGGGCCAGTCGTTGTTCCAACGTCGCCACCCGACGCTCGTCGGCATCGGCACTCGACAGCAACGGCCGCAATCCTTGAGTGTGCCCGCGCAACGCCCGCAGTTGCGCTTGCAACTGGCGGCGCTGCTCCTCCAAGGCTCCTCGTTGTTCGCGCAATTCGTTGATCCGTTCCAGCGCCCGCGTTGCCAGGAACACTAGCGTTCGCTCCCGGAGTTCCTTGCGCAGTTTCGCCTCGCTGGCATTGGGAAAAAAAATCTGATGATCCGTGAAGCTGATCCTGATCTGGCGGACCTCGCGCACAAGCATGTCATGATCCAACGCTGAGCCGAAGGTTTCGCTCTCACGCTTGATCATCAGCATCCAGGCGAAGCATTCCCGATGCGCGTCATCCTCGAAAAAGGCTCGTATTCTCGGATTTTGGCCGAGAGTGGACCGTAGATCGTCCTGGGTCGCAAAAAAGGCATTCACCCGGGGATCCTGGGTCCAGGCTCGGCCTCCGAGCGCGACCGCCGGCGGTATCTGCCGCAACAGACGATCGCTGTAAACCAGCGCATCCTCGACCGGATCGAGCAGCTTATGCAAGTAATTGCCGACCAGTCTGATCCGGGGTTCGCTGGCGTCCACCACCCGCTCGATATCATCCCGTAACACGGCCAACCGCTCCTGATTGATGCGATATTCCGTTAGATGGTGCTGAGCGAAGGAGGTGATTCCGTTCAAAACGCCGGACAAAAAGCCCTGGTCATTCGTCGCCATCACACCTTACCTGAGCATAATCTGATGAAGATTCGCGAACCGGCCAACAAAACCGGGGAGCTGTCCGTGAAATCAGGATAGCCGCGCCAGCCGCTGGTGCAAGGGGCTGGATCGAGGGAAGTGGGCGCGCAAAAAATCCATCTGGTCGGCCAGCACGCGCTTACCTTGCAGATAAACATATTCGGCATGATTGGGGGTGAACGGAATCGCCAGCAATTGCATCCCCGCTTGCTCCGGCGTCTTACCGCCCTTGCAGTGGTTGCAGGGTTTACAGGCGGTGACGACGTTGTTCCAGTGATCGATCCCGCCTTGGACGATGGGCCGAACATGATCGCGGGACAGATCGCGGACCGGGAAGGTTTCACCGCAATACAGGCAGGTGTTGCAATCGCGCCGGAACAGCGACGCATTTGAAAGCGGGGGAACGTAATCCTCGCGGGCACGCAGCCGGGCATAGGCGCCGCCGTGAGTGGCGATGATCGAGTTCACCGTGACCACGCTCCGCACACCGCTGTAGGCGTTGATCCCACCGCGAATCGTGTACAGCACCATCCCGCAGGTATAGGCGACTTGTTCAGCGTGATACAAGCGCACCGCCTGCTGATAGTTAATCCATTCCAGTGGCATTCCTGTAACATCCGTGTGCAAAACTTGCTGCTCCAACCCGTACATATTTCACCTAGGGCGATCCCCTGTCGTTGATGCGCATTTTCGCGTTTATCCGTTAAATTAAATTGACAACCGACCAACTGGACAACCGATAAACGCTCAGTTATGCGAGTATTCAAGCCGAGCGCAGGCTTATTTCGTCTCGACCTTTCAGCAGCTTCAAGTCTAAGCTACTATTCTAACAGTATCGTGCGTCCCTCGCCGCTGACGCACGTGCCCAATAATAAATTCATCGTCTCCAAGAGGCTTCATGCAAGCCTTTTTTCGTCCCTGCTTCCGGGCTAGGCGGGAGTCCGGCGGATATAACAATCAGGAGGACACATCATGCCTGTTCGTATGGCCGTCCCGAAAGAACTCGTTTCGGGCGAACGCCGGGTCGCCCTTGACCCGACCATGGCCGAGCGGTTCGCTAAGCTCGGCGTGGAAATGCTAGTGGAAAAAGGCGCTGGCCACAGTGCGTTTTTCTCCGACGAGGTTTATAGCAAAAGCAGCCGGCTGGTCGATGACGCCAGGGCGCTTTATGCTGAGGCCGATGTGGTCTTCAAGGTGCAAGCGCCCACTCTAGAGGAAGTTGAGCTGCTCCGGGACGGATCGACCTTGCTAGCGGTTCTGCTGCCACACCGCAACGTGGAAATGGTCAAGCGGTTGCGCGACAAGAAGATCACCAGCTTTGCCATGGAACTGATTCCGCGTATCTCCCGCGCCCAATCGATGGACGTGCTGTCTTCGCAGGCGGCGGTGTCCGGCTATAAGGTAGCGCTACTCGCCGCCAATCTGACCAGCGGGTTCTTCCCGATGCTGACGACTGCCGCTGGCACCATCCGTCCGTCCAAGGTGGTCATCATCGGCGCAGGCGTAGCGGGCTTGCAGGCCATCGCCACCTGTCGGCGCCTGGGTGCCATGGTCGAAGCCTACGACGTGCGCCCGGCCGCCCGGCAGGAAATCGAATCGCTCGGCGCCAAGATGATCGATACCGGCGTCAACGCTGCCAGCGAAGGCGGTTACGCTCGCGAGCTAACGGCGGAAGAAAAGCAGAAGCAGGCCGACGTGCTGGCCAAGCACATCGCCGCCGCCAGCGCGGTGATCACTACCGCTGCCGTGCCCGGCCGCGCCGCCCCGAAGATCGTCACCACCGCCATGGTCGAGGGCATGAGGCGCGGTACGGTCGTCGTCGACATGGCAGCCGAATCGGGCGGCAACTGCGAGCTGACCCAACCCGGCGAAACCATCGAGCACAACGGCGTCACCATCGCCGGTCCGCTCAATATCCCCAGTAGCTTCCCGGTTCCAGCCAGCGAGATGTACGCCAAGAACTTGTTCAATTTCCTGTCGCCGATGATCAAGGATGGCAACATGAATCTGGACTGGAACGATGAGGTGATCGCCAAGAGCGCGCTGACCCGCGACGGGCAAATCGTCCACGAGCCCACCAGCAAGCTGGTATAACCATAAAAATCGGAGAAGCGTTATGGAAATCATGAAGCAAGTCGTCGAGTTCTTCTCCCCGATCTACATCCTCATGCTCGCGGGTTTTCTCGGCTACGAGATTATCAGCAAAGTGCCGGTCATCCTGCACACACCGCTGATGTCCGGCACCAACTTCGTCCACGGCATCGTGCTGGTCGGCGCGATGGTGGCGCTGGGCCAAGCGGTGACGCCATTGGAACAGGCCATCGGATTTCTCGCGGTGCTGTTGGGCGCCGGTAACGCGGTGGGCGGTTATTTCGTCACCGAGCGCATGCTGGAAATGTTCAAGAGCAGCAAGGGTTAGGAGAAGTAAGTCATGGGCTATGTGATTGAAACGATTTATTTCTTGACGGCCGTTTTGTTCATTATCGGCCTCAAGCGGATGTCGCATCCGACCACCGCCCGCAGCGGCATCGTTTGGGCGGGCTACGGTATGGTGCTGGCGACTGTCGTCAGCTTCGTTCATCCGCAGATTCAGGCTGGTCCCGGCAATTACGTGCTGATGGTCATCGCCATCGCCATCGGTGGCGCCATCGCTTGGTACGGCGCGAAGAAAGTGGCGATGACCGCCATGCCGCAGATGATCGCCATCTACAACGGCATGGGCGGCGGCGCGGCGGCCGCCATCGCGGCGGTAGAGCTTTTGAAGACCCACGGTGAGCATGTATTGCCGTTAAGCACGTTGTTGATGGCGGTCGCCGGCGCGCTGATCGGCACCGTGGCCTTTTCCGGCTCGGTCGTAGCGTTCGGTAAATTGCAGGAGCTGAAATTCTTCAAGGATGACGCCAAGTTCCGCTTCACTGGCCAGCAGAAAGTGAATGCGGCGGTCTTTGGGGCCGCCGTGATCATCGGTCTGATCATTGCCATGACCCATAACTCCAACGGCGCGCTGATCACGGTGTTCTTCTTGTTGGCGCTGGCCTTCGGCGCGATGATGGCCCTGCCGATCGGTGGCGCCGACATGCCAGTGGTCATCTCGCTGTTCAACGCTTTCACCGGCTTGGCGGTCGCCCTGGAAGGTTTTGTGCTCGGCAACTCGGCGATGATCATCGCCGGTATCATCGTCGGCTCGTCGGGCACGCTGCTGACCTTGATGATGGCCAAGGCGATGAACCGCTCGGTCTCCAACGTGCTGTTCAGCAACTGGGCGGCGCTGGGTAGCGGCGAAGCGCAAGCCGTCACCGGCAGCCTCAAGGCGATGGAGCCACCGGATGCGGCCATTCAGATGGCTTACGCCGCCAAGGTCATCATTGTGCCCGGCTACGGCATGGCGGTGGCCCAGGCGCAGCACAAGATCTGGGAAATGTGCAAGCTGCTCATCGAGCGAGATGTTGTGGTCAAGTTCGCCATTCACCCAGTCGCGGGCCGGATGCCTGGCCACATGAATGTGCTGTTGGCTGAAGCGGGGGTTCCCTACGATCTGATCTTTGATATGGAAGAGATCAACGAAGAGTTCCAAACCGCTGACGTGGCGCTGGTGATCGGCGCCAACGACGTGGTCAACCCCGCAGCGCGCACCGATAAATCCAGCCCGATCTACGGCATGCCGATCCTGAACGTGGATCACGCCAAGAATGTGCAGGTGATCAAACGCGGCAAGGGCGTCGGCTTCGCTGGCATTGAAAACGCGTTGTTCTTCGCCGACAACACCCGGATGGTCTACGGTGACGCGCAGAAAGTCGCGGCGGGCCTGATCCAAGGCATCAAGGATCTCGGCTAAAACTCGTCGCGGTTCGCGGCAATATCGCAAGGCGGCCTTTGGGCCGCCTTGTTTTTTTGGGAGTCGAAAGAACCCGACCTTGCGGCCGGGCTTGGATTTTAGCGACGCTCAATGCGCCGGCAGGTCGATGCGCACCGTGTCGCGCAGCACGCCGTCCAGGCCACCGAACACGGTCAGCCGCTCGACCTTATCCACCACCTTCTCCAGCGCCTCCAGTTCCTTGAGCCGCAGCAGCAAGGGGTTCTCTTCCATGAGCTTGGCCGTGTTGAGCAGCGAGCGGGTGGCGGCGGTTTCCTCCCGCCGGCGGATGACGTTGGCCTGCGCCACCTTCTCCGCTTGCACCACCTGGTTGAGAATATCCTTCATCTCACCCGGCAGGATCACGTCCTTTAAGCCGACCGTCTCCAGTTCCAGGCCGTGCGGCCGAATCTTCTCGATCGCGTAATCCCACACCGCCCGGTCCAGTTCGTCCTTGTCGCCGAGCAGCACGTCCAAAGTGCGAGTGCCGATGGTCTGGCGCAGACCGAACTGCAAGGTCCGGTACAGGTAGTCGCCGGCGTTGCCCAGTTCGGCGCGGGCCTTCACCGGATCGGCGATCCGGTAGACCGCTGACAGATTCACCCGCAGGCTGACCTTGTCCTTGGTCAAGATTTCCTGGCCGGAAACCTCCAGGGTCTGCAAGCGTAAATCCACCGACTCGACCTTGACCGCTCGGTTGAATCGCCAAAAGGCGTGCAAGCCGGGCGGCAGGGTCCGTACCAGTTCACCGTCCACCAGCAACAGGCCGATGTGGTTGCCCTCTACCTCGGCCACCTGGATGAAGCCGGTCAGGTTCTTGGCCAAGGTCGCCGACGGCCGCGCCAACAGGGCGGCATGCGCCCGCGACAGGGCGTAATCGGTGGCGATGTCGATCCGTTCGACCCGCACCTCCACCGGACCCCGCCAGTAGACCCGGCGAGCCGCGGGCGGCAACACGCCCTCCAGTCGACCATTCTTGTAGATCAGGCCAACCTGCCGGTCGCCGGTCTCCACCACCTGAAAATGGCGCTCAATCAGCCCCGCATCGGCCTTCAACAGCACGTCCAGCCAGGGGTGATCGAACTCAGCCACGGTCAGGTCGTAACGCTGCACCTCGTGGCGGTTCAGCGGATCGAGCCAACGGTAAATACCCGGTTCCAGAATGGCCGCCAACCGGCGGTCGTACAGATGCAGCCCACGCTCGTTCTGGGCGATCACGATTCGCTTGTAACCCAACATCTTGGTTCTCCTTGTGAAATTAGAATGCATTCTTCCTGTTCCGCCGCAATCCGGCGGTCGAGCGTGGCGTGTTCTAGTCGGCGCCGTTTCCGGCCCGCCACCGCCGAGCGTCAGGATGTCATCGAGACCTGCTCCTGCCGGTTGGTTGATGAAAGGGTTGGGAGCACACCCCACGCCCGCGCGGCGGACGATGGGTCGATGCCAAGTCGATGATCGGCGGGCCTTACACGGCGGCCGGCATCCTTGCCGGCGAGCGTCGCGCTCGGCTGGCCGATCATGACTTCGGCCCGATTCCCCACCGCGCGAGACCGCGCGGGCGTTGCGGGTCGTCAGTGGTCCCGATGCCGAGGCACCGGGTACGCTACCGCCCGCCGGGGTGGCTCCCGGGGGTACTACAGTCAATGGAGCGGATTCGAACCGCAGGCCTGTTTAGGGCTTTCCCATGGTGGAAAAGGAGGGAGTCGAACCCTCGGCCGTCTGATTATCAGTCAGATGCTCTACCCACTGAGCTACTTTCCTCGCTTCGAAGTCCCATCGTCCGCCCGATACACGCCGTGCGATGATGAGCGTTGGCGCGCCGGACCGGCGTTTGAACCGGAACCGCTGTGCGGCGACAGGGCTGCTTCGAACCTTGCCGGCGGGGATTTCAAAATCTTTCCGCCGGACGCCAGGCAACAAAAAACCCCGGAAGGCTTGCCGCCGACCGGGGTTCGGTATACCCGCTCGGAAGGTCGCCTTGCGCGGACCTCCCGAGCTTGTATTCTCGTCAGGTCCGCATCAAATCCATCGTGGGCGCGCAAGGATGCGCTATCGGCATTGGCCGACCGACGATGGATGGGAGATTGAAGTTGCGTTGGTTTCTATTCATGGGGGGCGGATTATAGGCGGGAAAAATAGTAAGTCAAGCCCATTTGAAAGGCTTTTATCCGCGATGCCAAGCCTTGGCAAAACAGCCGTATTCGATCAACCCCGCTCAAATCGAAGCAGGGGCGCAATACTCACACTGGACGACGCGCTTAAACGGAATCCGAGTCAGTCCACGGCGATCGATTCCGACCAACTGCCCGCAATCGCTCTTCCCGCTCGTGGCGAGTTTCCCGCTGTCTCTGATGGGTCCGTCTATGCTGTGCCTCGCGCAATCGATCTTCGTATTGATGGCGCGGTTCCCGCTGCAAAAGCTCAGGGATCTCTCCAGTTCCGGATTCGTTCAGGTGATCGGCTTGTACCGTTGGAGAAGCAGCGAGGGTCATGGTCGCAACAGTGGCGACGGTCAACACGGTTTTCATAAAGCCTCCTGTCAAGGGGACGCTTTACGATAACCAACCTTAGCTGAACGGCAGTTAAACGCCTTAATGAGAGAATCGCGAATCCGCTACACCGGACGTAGGTTTGCTGATGCTGACAATTTCGCAAGACCCGCCAGAACGCCAATCACCCCGAACCGCCGCCCTCGCTCCGCGTCCCGTCGCCTTGGCGACCCGTCGCTCCGCTTCCGGGGCGGCCCGGCGTCGGGCGCTCCGCTCTGGCTTGCCGACTGGCCGCGCTCACGACCGAACTCGGGCACAGCGAAAACCGATGTGGTCGGTGCGGTGGTCGGGGTGGGCGTGGCGGCGGTACGCCGCCCGCACGCCGCGCGCGTGGAGGCGTACCAGGATCCGCCGCGCCGGACGCGGTACGCGCCAGCATCGCCGCTTAACCAAGCCGAACCGTCGGTCGGAGCGCCTTCGTAGTGATCGTGCCAGTGGTCTTGGCACCACTCCAAAACATTACCCAGCATGTCGTACAGCCCCCAGGGATTGGCCCGCTTGAGCTTGACCGGGTGCGTCCCTGCCTTCGTGTGCGAGTATTGTTTTCCCGGCCAGCTCGAACTGTCGTAACCATTGTCCAGCTCGAAATCGACCCCGCTGTTGCCGCCGTACCAGGCGATGGGGTCCAGTGCCGGCGCGTTGTTCTCGCCCAAAACCGCCAAGTCCCCGCTGTAGATGGCCGTCTCGGTTCCCGCCCGGCAAGCATGTTCCCACTGGGCTTCGCTGGGCAGCGTCAGATCGAGACCGGGAATCCGGGCTGTTGATGCGCGCCAAAAAATCTTGTACGTCGTGCCAACTGACATTTTCCACCGGCCGGGTCGGGCTTTTGAAATAGCTCGGGTTGTTCGCCCATCACCGCCTGCCACAGTGCCTGAGTGCAGGGCGTGTCGAACAGCCAGAAGCCTTCGGTCAGCGTGACCTGATGGCGGGGGCCTTCATTGTCGTAACGGCCCGGTTCATCTTCCGGCGAACCCATCCAGAACCGTCCCGGCGGTATCCAGCGCAGCCGTTGGATGATCTCTTGCAGGGCGAACTCGACGAAGACGCCGTAACGGTCTTGCCCCCAGCCGCTGGCCCAGCGGGGTGGACAGCCGGTGAGCCAGCGGGTGCCAGGCGGTGTCGATGATTCGGGCGGTCATGGCGGGTTACGATGATGTGGAGAGGGACCGGCCGGCGAGCGTTCGCGGGTGCACGCAAATCGGCGAAGACGGCGTTCCGTGGCTTCGCTTGGCACTATCTTTAGAGGTGGAAGACCTCTTCCAGGCTGGCGGCGTCCAGCACCCGATCGCTCCAGCATTCGATCTGCTCCTGGGTGGCCGAACCAATCCGCGCCATCAGATCGTCCGGGAGTGGGCCGAACCGCCGAACCAACAATCGCTGCAATAACAACGCTTCGCCCTTTTCGATGCCCTTTTCGATACCCCTCTGCTCATGCTGGAGAGCCCAAGTCTCAAACCGATCCGCCAGGGTCATTTTCAACTCCTGCAAGTCACGCACCTTCGGCAACACCAGGCGGTTTTGATTGTGTCGTAGCACCATCGCCCGAATCCAAATCGCGAAAATCCGCTTGAGTTCGGGGTTGTCCGCCAGCCATTCATTCAGTAGATCAATCAATGCCATCAACGATGCTTCGTTTTCCGGACGTTCGAACCGGATGGCCGCTGCCACCAGGTTCCGCATCGCTGCCAGTTCGGCCAGGTCGTACCGGTGCTCGTCGATCAGCAGGTATTCCAGATGGGGCACATACTTCGCCAACAGCCCCGGTGCCCGGGGAACCAGGTCGGCCACGTTGGTCTTGGCCGTCCATGGGCCGTCGCCGTTGTAGAGCACGATCGGCAACACCGGCGGCAGGCGGCGCTCGGGCAGAGCCTGTTTCTGCTTGATCAGGTCTTGGTACAAAAGACCGACGTAGGTCATGATCCGCACCGCCATCCAGGGATCGACCGTACTCTGAAACTCGATCAGGATGTAGAGGTACACCCATTCCCCTTGGACCTTTACCCGCCAGACGATGTCGTCGGCCCGGCCGCGCAGGTCGTCAGTGACGTAGCTGCCCGAGACCCGCTCCAAGGTGGCGTAGTCCAGGCCGTGCAGCCACTCGTCCGGGATGAAGCCCAGGATCAGGTCCCGCACCACTTCCGGGGCCGAAAACAGCGTCTTGTACGAGGCGTCATCGTCGTGGCTCATGGCCGACAGTGTAGCCGCTCCCCCCAGCGCCTCCAATGACCTCGTCATTCCGCCGGCCGGCCGGCCGGGCTCACGACCGAACTCGGGCACAGCGAAAACCGATGTCGACGTCGCGGTTGCTGGGGAGGGCCGCGATGCGGTACGCCGCACGCACGTCGCGCGCGAGGTCGTTCCAGGACCCGCCGCGCAGGACACGGAGCGCGCCGGCATCCAGGGAACCCGTCGGGTTGATCCGGGCGTCTTGATCGTAATCCCTCATGCCGTCCTGGCACCACTCCCAGACGTTGCCGAGAATGTCGTACATGCCCCAGGGATTGGCCTGTTTGAGTTTGACCGGGCGCGTCCCTGCCTTCGTGTGCAGGTATTGTTTCCCCGGCCAGCTTGAGCTGTCCTCACCTTTTGGCAGGTCGAAATCGACCCCGCTGTTGCCGCTATACCAAGCGATAGGATCGAGCGCCGGAGCGTCGTTCTTGCCTAGGATCGTCAATTCGCCGGCGTAAGTAGCCGTCTCAGTGCCCGCCCGGCAGGCGTATTCCCATTGAGCTTCACTGGGCAGTGCTAGATTGAGGTCGGGAATCCACCCGTTGAGTTGCCTCAGAAAATCTTGTGCATCGTCCCAACTCACGTGTTCCACCGGCCTAGTCGGACTTCGGAATCGGCTTAGACTCCTGCCCATCACCGCTTCCCACAGTGCCTGGGTGCAGGGCGTGTCGGACAACCAGAAACCTTCGGTCAGCGTGACTTGATGGCGAGGACCTTCATTGTCAAAACGGCCTGGTTCATTTTCCGGCGAGCCCATCCAGAACCACCCCGGCGGAATCCAGCGCAGGCGCTGGACGACCGGCTCGCCTCCCCGCTTGGGTTCGACGGCGATTTCGCACCACAACCCGAAGCGATCGCGGCCGATGGCGCTGGCCCACTCCGGTTTGGTGAGGCGGCGAAACGTCAGGTGCTCGCGGTCGGTGCGGATCAGGAAGGCCGGCGCTTGGGGTAGCGCGCAGCGAACCGGAGACGGGCTGGCGTCGAGACGCAGCAGGGTAGGTTGCGCGCCGGTCGCTCCGCCGGGCTGGCTTTGCTCGGGTTTGGTAGTTGGCTCTGCATCTGATCGAACTCGGACACAGCGAAAGCCGACGTCGTCGTCGCCGGAGACCGGGGCGGTTCGCGTCGCGGGACGCCGACCGCACGCTGCGCGCGTAGTGGTCCCAGGACCCGCCGCGCAGGACGCGGCCCGCGACGGCATCGTGGTCTTCCCACGCCGAGCCGTCGGCCGGAGCGCCCCGGTAGTTGTCGTGCCGGCGGTCCTGACACCACTCCCAGACGTTGCCGTGCATTTCGTACAGGCCCCACAGGTTTGGCGGCAGGCTCGCCACCGGCACGGTCTTTCGCCGATTCACAGCCTTTTTTGCCGCCCGCGTAGGGAAAGTTACCGTCGTAGTTGGCCTGCTCGGGGGTGATAGTGGCGCCGAAGCTGAACGGGGTGGTCGTCCCGGCGCGGCAGGCATACTCCCATTGCGCTTCGGAGGGCAGAACCAGGTCGAGTCCGGGCCGGCGCTTGTTCAGCCGGTTGAGGAAGCTCTGGCAGTCGTTCCAACTCGACGCGCTCCACCGGGTGGTCGGCACCTTTGTACCAGCTCGGGTTCTCGCCCATCACCGCTTCCCACAGCGCCTGGGTGCAGGCGGTGTCGAACAGCCAGAAGCCCTGGCGGATCGTCACGAGGTGCTGGGGGTCTTCGTTTTTGAAGCGTTCCGGCTCGTCCTTCGGCGAACCCATAAAAAAGGTGCCGGGTTCGATCCAACGCATCCGTTGGGTAATCTTTGTAGCCTTGCCGATTCGTCGACGCTGAACGTGACCCAGTGGCCGTACTTGTCCGTACCCCAGTCGTCGGCCCAGCTCGGCGGTTGGCCGGAGCACCAGAAGGCGTTGTGGTCGGGGTCGGCGGGCAGTGGTTCGACCTGAATCAAGCCGTTGCGGCTGGTGCAATCCGCGAGATGACTCCCGCCCGGTGGTGTCTCCGGGGCGACGAACTCCAACATCTCGCCCTGTTGGCCGACGGCAAAGCGGCGTACCGGACGGTCGAGCCGTCGAACCAGATCCGGGTGAAAACCCGTTGGCGGCTGGTAGTTCGGGTCCTGTTCGTGCAGCGCGTAGCTCAGGCGCTTGAGATCATCGCCGACCTGCTCGTCTCCCCACAGCCGTTCGGCGCGGTGCTCGACGCGACCGAACCATTCCAGGTCGCTGCCGGTTATGGCCACGCCGCCGTCGCCACAGTCCCGCGCGAAGTCCGCGAAGTAGTCGCGGGCGTAGGGCAAATCCTGGGCGACTTCAGCGGCGGTCCGGGCGGCAGGCGGCAGATTCAGCAACTCCTCGAACCAGATTTCCTCCGGCAAATAACCCCGCCAAGCCCGCAACAGCCCGGCGAAACGGGCCTGAAGTTCGGGCTCGATCCGGGACGCGAACTCGGCGCGCAATGGCTTGGCCCGCTCCGGGTTCAGGGTGGCGCCGGCGGCGGATCGGCCGATCAGGTCCGGGTGCTGCCAGACGTCGGCCTCGGTGCCGGCGTCGGCTTGGTCCGGCGGCAGCAACAGGCGCGCAGCGCGCAGCAGGCCGGGCTCGATGCGGACCGCCGGAGACACCAGCCGCAACAGGCGCGCGGCGCGCCGTTCGAGGGTATCCCCCGGATCACGCGGGCGTGGGCGCTCCCAAGGAATCAACCGCCAAACGTCGGCCAGCCGGGCCGGACAACGTTCCAGCGGGCCGGGAATCAGCGCCACCGGGATGCAACCGGCGGCGCGTAGGTCGCGGCCGAAGCGCAGCCAGCGCTCGCAAAGTTCCGTTCGCGCGCCGGACAGGCAGCCGAGATCGCCCAGCACCAGCACGATGCTCCCCACGCCGCCTTCGGGCGGTCGTGGAGCGGACATGCGGTCGCGAATCACGCTTCGGCCCAAGGCGTGGACCGGCAGCAAGCGCCGCAGGGCTTCGCGGACCAGATACTGATCCAGGCGATATGGAATCAGCCGGGTGCTGCGATCCTCGATGACGTGCAGGGTCGGCCCCCAGCAGCGGCGGCGCTCGCACGGCAGTTCGGCGAGAAAAAGGGCTTGGCCGAGAAGGCGCACCGTCAATTCCAGATCGACCGCCCGGCCTTGCTGCGGCAAACAAAGCGGACGGCGCAGCTTTGGCTCCAGCTCGCGCCAGTCGGCCAGCGGCGGAATCATGGGTGGGTTTTTGGGCCGCAGGCTCCAACCCCGGTAAGGCGTTGTCGGGGACCGGGAGGCAGGTTCGCCCTCTTTGAGCGGCTCGTATCGCGTCGGCTGCCAGAAAAGCGTTTCGGCGAGCGGGCGGGCGACGATCTCCGGCGACGGCAGTTCCGGCCGTTCGCCACCGTCTCCGTCCGGCTCTTTCTTCAGCCGTTTCTTCCGGCGCTTTCTCGGGTGCCCACCACTCGTAGCCGGCAGAACTCGGCCACCGCCAGCGCCAGGGCCACGTTCCCGTCGGCCAGGGCCACCGCCAGATCCGCGCGCCCGCAAGCGCCTCTCGGTCTAGTCGGCGTCTTGCTCGGCGACTTGCTGGAAGGCATCGGGATGTTTCTTCAAGACGAACTCGGCCACCTTTTCCATCAGAGCTTCCTGGGCCTTGGCGGTGCGCTCGCGGGCGATGACGGCGCGCACCAAATCCAGATACTCGGCTTGGCCGGGCAGCGGCAGCCAGTGGTTCTCGCGGGCGGTCTCACGGTCCGCGATCAACAGCTCGGCAGCACGCTGGAGCACCTTGTCGGAGGCGGGGGGCTCGTGACGGCGGAAATGGGCGCGTCCACGCTCGATCAGGCGCTCCGCCAGCTTCTTGGGGTCCAACGGCAGGCGCAAATGCAAAACCAGACAGCGGCGCACGAAGGCGTCCGGCAAGGCGCGCTCCTCGTTGGTGGTGATGACCACCAGCGGCGCGATGCCGGTCGCCTTGACCGGCTCGGTGCAACCCTGCGGATGAAAGCTGCCGGCGCCGAGCGCTTCCAGCAGGCCGTTGGGCACGTCCGCCTCGGCCTTGTCGATCTCGTCGATCAGCACCAGGCAGCCGTTGGCGGGATCACCGCCGTCAGGCTGGGGCGGCGCCGAAATGCCGATGGCCTTCGCCCGGTTCAGCGCGTCGTTCCAGTCGAACGCCCACCAGAGCGCGCGAGGGTGCAGAAAGCACGCAATGGCGAGCCGGTCGCGGAGGTTCGGCGCGGGCTGGTCACCTTTCTCTGCCGACGATGGTGCTGGATTGGGCGAAGCGAGATCGGCCGCCCGGCCCAGCGCGCCGAGCAACTGGGCCTCGGCCAGACGCGCGACGGCGTCGAAATGCCAGAGCAGGTCGCGGGATTCGGTGCGCGCATCGACCGTGTGCGGGACGAAAGCGCGGCCCAAACCCTTGGCGGCGGCGCGGGCGAGCTGGGATTTGCCGATGCCGGGCTCGCCGCGCACCAGCAGCGGCCGGCGGGCGGCCAGGGCCGCGTTGATGGCGCGAATCTGGCGTGACTCGAACTGGTGGACAGCTTCCGGCATGTCGCCGGTGGCGGCGAGTTCGATGACTTCGTTGTCGGCGATGTCCAGGAAGTTCACGGGTCGGCCTCCGGGTCGTGGTAGAGGAGATCACGCAGCTTGCTGTAGCGTTCCCACTCGACGTTCAAAGGCTCGCCGCCGGCCAACCGCAGGAAAGCGATGTGAGGGAACTTTTCCTTCAACTGAGCCAAGACGCTCTCTCGTTTCTTCCGCGCCTCGGAATCGTTTGGCATCCGCGCGATGAAATAGTAGGTCAGGCCACCATCGCGGGCCTCGGCTTCCAGGCGAAGCTGAGCGGCGATTGTATCCAGCAGCTCAGCTTCGGAAACGTCCGCGCCGAGCGATCTCAGGTGGCTCGGGATGAAGCGTTCTTTCAGAAAATCCTTGAAAGCGTTCTCGAAGCGATCCGGGTCGGTTTCGAACGTCTCCAGCAGGTGGATTCGCCAATCTCGCGAAAACTGCTTGCCGTCGGGGTCGCGACCGGACTCCGGTGGCTCTGGCAGGCTGGCCACACCTTCCGGGTCCGCGTGCTTGGACGGCTGTGGTCGCAGCGACGCCGCGCGGCGATCCGCCGCAGCCATGATGATCTCCGCCAAAGTCCGCAGCTTCGTCGGCAGCGCCAGGGGACAGACGGAATGGTCGCCCTTGTGCCGACGCACGTCGGCGACGACTGCGGCGTCGTGGATGGCCGGCAGGATGGTCAACATCAGATCCTGCGCAATCTGCGCGCCGACCGTGTCTTTTTTACCACGCCGCTTGTCCCGGACCGAGAGCGCCAGCTCGAACAACCGTTCCAGCGGTAGCTTTTCGACGAGCAACCGCTCGATGAGTTGTTCGCGGCAACTGGGAATGTCGCCGCACGGCAGCCCCAGTTCGGCGGCAAAGTCGTCGGTGGCGGCGTCGCTGCGTTCCAACAGCCGACGAAGCAGCTTGCGGGCGCTTTCCAGGCGCTCGCGCTGATCGTCTATCCCCAGCGCTTTCTTGAAGCTTTCGTCTTGAAACAGACGCCAGACCGGGACGGCTTCGAGCTTCTTGTGATCGTAATTCGGCGGAACGTGTTTGACGACGCCGAGAAGCTCGGACCCGACAAACACCGGCATGCCGGAGACGCCCTGCCACTGCTCCTCGGCAATGGGTTGAGCATCTTCAACGACTTCAAAAAAGGAAGCGCCTTCGGCCATCGACCGCAACGTCCCGCCGAACTGTCCGGGTTCGCGCACGTCGTCGCGCTTGTTGGCGCGAGCGAACCCCGCGCTTTGCCAGCTTTCTCTTTCCCTCGGCTTGCGTTCGGTCGGCAGCTTAACCGGGAATTTGCAGAGGTATTCAGGCCGCCGGCAGCGAAGCAGCACGGCATCCAAGTCGCCGGCTCCAGTCCAAACCCGCACATTGGCATTCTGATGATCGTCGAGAGAAGTCCACTTGGGCGGCTTGCCGTCGGCTGGCTTGTCGTGGAACCACCGAACCCGAGTTGGTTTCCGATGGTCCCGATTCTCGGGCTCGATCACATGCCGCGAGGTCAGAATCAGGTCGTCGGTTACCGGATAGCCGGTGCCGACGCAGCCAGGCATCTTGCCTTCGCCCGTCGTGGGCACAAAGATGGCGACGATCAAATCCTTGTGCACGGAACTCTCCAATAAATCAAGCTATTGAATTCAAGCTTCTCCCAAGTCATCTTCATCCGCGACATCGAGCGGCTTATTGTCGAGTCCCACCATCGGCTTGAGCTTTAGCTTAAGTTTCTGGGTCTGGGCCTGGGATACGTTGCCTCCCGCTTCGACAAAGAATTTGATCCCACCATTGGCACCTTTGCTGGTGACGATCTGCAACTCTATCTCGATGTCGTCCACCCGAAACTTTAAATCCGAACCCTGGATCTCGTCCCGGGCAATCAGTAATTCTTTTCGCAATTGGCCAATCATTTCCGACAGTTCAATGTTCCCCATGACGTAGCTCCACAGTTGGACGACGATAATGAATAGTCAAAAGAATAGCGCAGGGCCGGGCGCGACACCGACTTAGCGCGTATCGACTTGCCGTCGTTCGTGACGCACGGGTCGAAAGCCCACAAGCGGTCGTCCAGCCGGCCGAAGCGATCCACTATGCTTTGACGCGCTGGACGGCCTTGACCCGCTACCACGACAACGGCCGGCTGGAGATCGACAACAACACGGCCAACCGCCGACGCTTACCTTTAAGCGGGCTTGTGTGTATTTGCTGGAAGGTTTCGGACCATGCCGAAAGGTTCGCTATTTTCCAATACAAAAACTGGAAAAAATCCGCGACAGCAAATCATCAGACGTAAATTCCCCAGTAATCTCCGACAGGGCGTTTTGCGCCTCGCGCAACTCCTCCGCTACCAGCTCGCCAGCGCGATAAATCTCCAATTGACACGCTGCTCGCTCCAATGCTGCCATCGCCTGTTCCAGCGCCTCCAGATGTCGGCGACGGGCCATGAAGGTTCCCTCGCCGCCACCGTGATAACCCTTGCAGGATTTGAGATGTTCGCGCAATAAATCCAAGCCCGCTTCGGTCTTGGCCGACAGCAGAATTTCCGTTCCCCACTCGCCATCGCGGACCAATGGTGACCGGCCACTCAAATCGATTTTGTTGTAAAGCACTGTGACCGGCGTATTCGCAGGCAACCGCTCCCGCAGCGCCTTTTCTTCGGCGGTCAGACTCAATCGATCGTCCACCACCATCAAAATCCGGTCGGCGGTTTCGATTTCGGCCCAAGCGCGGCGGATACCTTCCTGTTCCACCAAATCGTCGCTATCGCGCAAACCGGCGGTATCGATGACGTGCAGGGGCATTCCGTCGATGCTGATGTGTTCGCGCAACACGTCGCGCGTGGTGCCGGGAATGGCGGTGACGATAGCCGCCTCGCGCCCCGCCAGATGGTTGAGCAAGCTGGATTTGCCGGCGTTCGGCCGTCCGGCGATCACCACCGTCATACCATCGCGTAGTAATCGCCCTTGTCCAGCGGCGGCTCGCAGGGCGCTCAGCCGCTCCCGCAATTCGTCCAAGCGCGCCGCGACGACCCCATCGGCCAAAAAATCGATTTCCTCTTCGGGAAAGTCGATGGCCGCTTCGACATACATCCGCAACTCGATCAACCCTTCGACCAAGCCTTGCACCCGCCGGGAAAATTCGCCTTGCAACGAACGCAACGCGGCGCGAGCGGCGGCGGCGGTGTCGCTGGCGATCAGGTCGGCAATCGCTTCGGCCTGAGCCAGATCGAGCTTGTCGTTGAGAAAGGCGCGCTCGGAAAATTCGCCGGGGCGAGCCGGTCGCGCGCCGAGTTCCAACACGCGCGCCAGCAGCAAATCCATGACCACCGGCCCGCCGTGGCCTTGCAGTTCCAGCACGTCCTCGCCGGTAAAGGAATGCGGGGCGGGAAAATAGAGGGCAATCCCTTCGTCGATGACCTCGCCATCGTTGGAACGGAAGCGGCGCAGGATCGCTTGGCGCGGCGTCGGCAATTTTCCGAGCAGAGCCGCAGCGATAGCGGGCACCGCCGGCCCGGACAGCCGGATCACGCCGATGCCGCCCTTTCCGGGTGGCGTGGCGACGGCGGCGATGGTATCCATTGCCACGCTACCGGGCCGATGATGCCGCGTGGCGGCAATGTGGACTCCGGCGGTCGAACACGACTATCTCTTTACGCGAACCGTGCATAAACCCCCGCATTCCGCTCCGGATAGCTTTCGTACACATGCTCGAACACCGCCGAACATTTTTGCTGGTACAGCTCCGGCGTGTAAGCGCGAGGCAAACCGACATCGAGAGTGTCTTCGATGGTTAGCTTGAGCTGTGAGCGGGCGGTCGATTTCTGCCGCCAGCCGAGTACCAGCAATCCCTTGAGTTTCGCCAGTAGCTCCCGTGCGACCTTCTTCACTTCGGCGCGTTCTTTGGTGGTCAGTTCGGGAGCGGGACGGGTAAGGATGTCGAAGATCACCAGTTCTTCCTCGCTCATCTGCTCGCGAACGTGGCGCCGTTGTTCGTCGTCGAGGCCGTTGGAGAGCTTGAGCAATTCCTCGAATAGCGCCTCAATGCTGCGGCTGCCGGCGTTGTAGCTTTCGATCAGCGCCTCGAACTTTTCGGCGAAGTCGGCGCGGGTGCGGTTCAACTGGATCATCTTTTCCAGTTGGGCACGGATCGCGGCCTTGAGCACTTCGAGGTCAGTGTTCCGATGCTTGGATCGTTTGAAGCGTTGCATCAACGCCTCGAAGTCGATTTTGGAGAGATCGAGCGCCGGTGGTCCCTGTTCGCGGATTGCGTGGCCGGTGATGGATTCGTCGAGCAGGCCGTTAATGCTGCCCATCACCTGCGAGATGTCCGGCGGGTTCGGGCTGAGCTTGGCGCGGATGGCCTCGGCCAGCGTCGCGAGACCGGCGACGCGGCCAGCGAATTCCAGCGCCGCCGGATCGGGTTTCACCGCCCGGTAGAGCGTGCTCACCAGCCGTTCGTGTCCGAGGAAGTCACGGCGTAGCGGATCGGGCGAAATCAGCGCGTTCAGCGCATCCTCGACGGCTTGCAGGCGCTCCAGGCTACCGACGGGCAGAACCTCGATCTCGGCCAGCGTCACACCCTGCGCGGCGCAGAAGGCCGTCGCATCGATTATCGCCTTGCGCAGTGCCTCGACCAGTTCCCGCTTGTCCTTGACCGGACTTTTGCCGTCCTTGCCTGCTCCGTAGATCGCCAGCGCCTGCTCCAGCGAGGCGAAAACATTGGCGTAATCGACGATCACGCCGCTGTGTTTGCCGGGAAAGACGCGGTTGGCGCGGGCGATGGTTTGCATCAGCGCGTGATTGCGCATCGGCTTGTCGAGATACACCGTCGAGCAGCTCGGCACATCGAAACCCGTGAGCCACATGGCACAGACGAAAACCAAGCGCAGCGGGTCATCCACGTCCTTAAACTTCTCGTCGAGGCCCGGCTGCGACTCGTTCATCCGCTGGCGATGCGGCGCGATGTCCAATCCCAGCGTCCGCATTTGGGCGATTTCGTTCTGCCCCGGCGAGACGATCACCGCCATGTCGGTGGTGGTGAGCACCGCAAGGCGTCGCCTCAACGTGGCCAAACGCAGATCGCGCCGGGCCTGTTCCGGCGACCCTTCCCCGCCTCGGGGTTGATAGACCAACGCATCGAGTTCCTGCCGGACTCGCTCGGCTTCCGCCGCCCAGTGCTGCTTGACCTTGTCGTGCATCTTGAGCGCGGTCGCCTTGTCGATGGACACCACCATCGCCTTACCGATGAAACCGCGCCCGAGAAAGTGCCGCACGATGTCCTGCGCCACCGTTTCCAGCCGGTCGTCGCGGGTGATGAGGTGGTACTGGCGAGCGAGTTCACGCTCCAGCTTGGCCTCCTGTGCAGGGTCGAGTTCGGCATCCTCGATCAGCCGGTAGAGGTCGTCGTTGAGGTCGGGATTGACGAGCTGCAATTCCAGCGTGCGGTTTTCGTAGAACAGCGGCACGGTAGCGCCGTCTTCAATCGATTGCCGGAAATCGTAGATCGAGACGTAGTCGCCGAAGACAGCCTTGGTGCGCTCCTCGCCCGCGATCAGCGGCGTGCCAGTGAAGGCGAGGAACAGCGCCTTGGGCAAAGCGGCGCGCATGTTGAGCGCCAAGGTATCGTACTGGCTGCGGTGCGCTTCGTCGGTCAGCACGATCACGTCGGCGCGATCGCATAACACAGGCATGTGACCCTCACCCCCATCCCCTCTCCCAAAAGGAGAGGGGAGATCCAATGTGACCGCAATTTGACGCGAGAACTCGTCAGGCTGTTCGACTGTACCGCTCCCTTCTCGCTTTGGGAGAAGGGCCGGGGATGAGGGTATTTCGGGACGAAACTTATGGATCAGCGTAAAGACGTAGCGGTGGTTGCCGCGCAGCAGTTCGCGCAGATGGGCACCGCTGGCGGCATGGCAGGCGTCGCCTTCGGCTTCCGATACCGCGCCGGTGGTCTTGAAGGTCTTGGCGATTTGCTCGTCCAGCTCCACGCGGTCGGTAACGATCACGAAGGTCCAGTTGCCGGCCAGTTTCCGCAGCACCTTTTGTGCGAAGAACACCATCGAGAAGCTTTTGCCGCTGCCTTGCGTTTGCCAGAACACGCCGCCGCGTCCGTGACCGAGCTGGCGCGCTTCGAGCATCGAGGCGATGGCGTTGTTCACGCCGAGAAACTGATGGTTTTGGCCGATGATCTTGACCAGCCCGGCCTTGTGTTCGGAAAACAGCGTGAAGTTTTCGACCAAATCGAGCAGGCGGGTGCGGTCGCAGGCGCCGCGTAGCATCACTTCCAGCGACACGCGGCGCGGTTCGTCCTCGCGCTCGATGCGCTTCCACTCGAAGAAACGGTCCCAGTCGGCGGTGAGCGAGCCGACGCGGCTATCGGTGCCGTTGCTGGCGATGAGCAGCGCGTTGAACCAGAACAGCGCCGGAATCTGTTGCTGGTAGTGGGCAAGGTTCTCGTCGAAGGCGGCGTGCACCGGCACGCCGGGTTTCTTGAGTTCGATCACCACCCAGGGCAGGCCATTGACGAAGCCGATCAGATCGGGCCGGCAGGTGTAGAGCGCGCCGGTGACGCTGAATTGGCTGACCAGTAGGAAATCGTTGTTTTCGGGATGTTCCCAGTCGATGACGCGCAACCGCTCGGTGGTTTGCCCCATAAGCGCTAAGATAAAAATTCCTCCAAGTTGTCGCCCTGATACCGCCGCCGTTTGCGGGGTGGCTCGCGTAGTGCGGCGGCAATATTGTTCCAGTCGCGCAGACCGTCGAGCAGAGTCAGTTGCGGGTTGACAGCGCGAGCGATGAGGAAGCGCATCATCGCCACCTCACGCCACCGACTGTGTCGGCCTTTGCTCTTGAAGCTGGAAGTAGCCCCAAGGGGAAAAACGCTCGCCAACCGCGATGAGTGTTTCGATCAGGGTGGCTACGAACAGTTTTCCTTGTAGCCAAGCCTTGGCGCCCACGAGGTCAGTCTTCTTCAGGTGGCCCAGATGCAGCAGTGACTTCAAGCGCTTAAATGCCAACTCGATTTGCCATCGGTGGCGGTACATCTCAAGGATCGGGTGCGCCGGCACGTTCGGCAGGGTCGTCAGCACGACGATGTATCCCGCCGCCTCCAGCGTGTCGGGTTGGAGATCGCGGCCCTTCTTGGATGCCACCTCGCGCAGCTTGGCCTGCGTCTTGCGGGTCTGTTCGGCGCTCTTCTTGATCGCGCAGACACGAACAGCGAGGGGGCCTTCGTCATCGCGTATCCATGCCGGCCAATCCCACGCTTGGCCGACCTTGAGCTTGCGCAATTTGGGCAGCAATGCCAGCGCTCGCGCTTTGTCGTCTTCCAACGGCACACTGACCATGTTCATGCGCACGATGACATCGCCCTGATGATTGACGACGTGGCGAATGCCGCGCCGATGCGCCAGTCCGCGATCGGCCATCACGACATCGTTGGCTTTGACGGCAAAGCGAGTCAGCGTCTCGCCCTCTTCAGGCAGCGTGACGAGCACCTGCTCACAAGCCAAAGTGCTCAGGTCGATCATGTAGTGCAGTCGCCACGTCGACCCTGTGGCACCGGGTTCACACACCACGCTGGCGTCGACCAGGCGCATTCGCTTGCCCGGCAGCACATACTCGGCCGTGGCCGACAGGCGCAGACTCATCTGCTCGACCATCCACCGGAACCACTCGCCGCTGCCGCGCAGCCGACCCAGCAACGCCACATCGGACACCTTGATCAAGCCGCCCGCATCGGCGCGAACGGCGGTCTCGCGTAGCGAGCAGCCGTCAACCAGGTGGATCAGCAGTACACGCAGCAGCGTGGCGGCATCCTTGAATCCGCGAGTGCGCCGCAGCGCGCCAGTACGCCGCGCCGCCTCCTGCCACCCATCGGGCAACACCCGCTCAATGACTTCCCAGTCTTCGCCCAATCCGGCGAACATCTCTTCCCAATCAACATCGTCGGCGAATTCGTTCATGTCACTGCCCAGTCTTCTGTTGTTGTCAACAGGCCAGAAGTATAGCGCAGCGGGGCAATTTTATCTTAGCGCTTATGGGGCTCATCCCTCGTCCGATTCGGTGTGGTCCGCCAACGCTTGCTCGATGGATTCGATGCTGGGCAGGCTGGTTTGCAGGTCGGCGGGCAAGGCTTCGATCAGCTGATATTCGGCCACGCCGATGGGCTTGCTGGAATCGCGCAGGGCGTATTCGGCAACCACTTTGTTCTTGCTCTTGCACAGCAGCAGGCCGATGGTCGGGCCGTCGTGCTCGGCCTTCATCTGCGCATCCACGGCGGAGAGATAAAAGCTCAGTTGTCCGGCGTGCTCCGGCTTGAACGCGCCGGCCTTGAGTTCGATCACCACGTAGCAGCGCAGCTTGAGGTGATAGAACAGCAGGTCGATGAAAAAGTCGTCGCCGCCTACTTCGAGGTGAACCTGTCGTCCGACGAAGGCGAAGCCGGCGCCGAGTTCGAGCAGGAACCGGGTGATGTGGTGGACGATGGCATCTTCCAACGCGCGTTCCTGAGCCTCTTCGCCCAAGCCAAGGAAATCGAGGCGGTAGGGGTCTTTCAGCGATTCGCGCGCCAAGTCGGACAGTGGTGCGGGCAGGCGTTCGGCGAAATTGGTCACCGCCTGTCCGCTGCGCTCGCGCAAGCGCGTTTCGATCTGGATCACCAGCACGTTGCGCGACCAGCCGTGCTGAATGGCCTTGGCGGCATACCACCGCCGCTCGTCCTCTGTTTTTAGCTTATCGAGCAAGGCTAACTGGTGATACCACGGCAATTGTGCAAGCACCCCCTGCACAAATTCGGTGTCTGGCCACGCCTCGGCAAACGCACGCATGTACTTGAGGTTACGCGGTGAAAACCCCTTCATGTCGGGAAAGGCGCTGCGCAGGTCCTGTGCCAGCCGCTCGATCACTTTCGCCCCCCAACCTTCGCGGCCCTGCCGGTCCAAAATGTCGCGGCCGATCTGCCAATAGAGCAATACCAGCTCGCGGTTGACCGCCAACGCCGCCCGCTGCTGGGCATTGTGGATGCGGGTCTTCAGCTCGGCAAGCCAGGCAGCGTAATCGGCGGGCAGCGGGGCGATGTCAGGCATGATCGAGCGCTTCCACATCGATCTGGCCGGAAAGCAGGCGCGGCAGCAACAGGTCGCGGGTGCGGCGGAGGTTTTGGATTTGGCGTTGGAGTGCATGAATCTCCTCTGCCATAGAGATAGTTGCGTCACCAAACTTTCTTAGCAATGCAACTGAAGGAACGAGCAGATCAGCCTTTTCGAATGTCGGCGCGGTAACAGCGGGGTAGGCTGCGCCGGTAGCGTTATTCGTAAGGTAGGCAACGAAATCGTCTGTGGTCGTCGCGAAGTAGAGAAAAGTGAATGGAACCTTTGTTGCGGTCAGCACTGCGAAGCCGGTTGAAGCGATGGTATTCGCCTCAGGGTGCATCACCTGCGCGTGCGATCGGCGATTCGGGCGAACACATGACCAAAGCACATCGCCGTGCTGGACGATGCGGCGCGCACGACCTGGAGCATCGGCAAAGGCGTAGGTTGTGATGCTGTCAATCTGGCCGGGGCTGACGGATGAGATATCGATGTAGTGAAGTTCTTCCGGCGCGTTGCGGGCATTGATTTGGGCGTGGTTTACTTTCGCCACGTCCGCAAGCCTCTTCACCTCCCACCCCTGCGGAATCTCCCCGAGTGGCGACGCGACACGAGGAACGGATTCGTGGCCGGGGAAGCGGAAGCGAACGAACCACTCGCGGTAGAGGGCGCGGGCCATCGACTCCAGAATCTTGATGCGCCGCTGGCTGTTTTCGATGAGTTCGTCGTAGGCCGACAGGATGCCCGCGATGCGGCGCTGGGTGGGGAGTGGGGGAAAACTAATTGGTACGCTGCGCAGAATCCCCGTGTTCAAATTTGGGAGGGTCGCGCCGACAGCCTGATTTGAAATCCAGCGAACAACCGACTCTTGCCGCAAGTAGTAATGCAGGAAGAGCGGAGCAAGAACGGAATCTCCAAAGCTCAAACGCAAACAACCTGTGCCACAGAGCCAGCCTTTTTGTTCACAGCGAATCAAAGCCTGGCGACCGATGTCACCACGGCGACCATAAACGATGTCGCCTGTTTCTAGCTTATGCCGCGAGAGTCGCTCAACGTGTTCCGGCGAGACTCGCGCTACGTTGTCGGTTGCGATGCGCCCCTCGATGATGTCTTTGGGCATGACCATAGGGATGCCCTTATCCGAATAATCAGATTCGTGAAGTTGCGAACCAAACGGGCCTGTCTGGATGACACCGCTGACTTCGTTGCAAATTTCACCGAGGGTTGTTTCGCGCCAACCTGCCACCATCACGTCTCCAAAATCCCCGCCACATTCGCGGCAATGGTCTTCTCCAGTTCCCGCGCCTGGGCGTTCAGCGTTTCCAGTTCCTCGTTTAGCGCTTCGAGCTGCTCCTTGAAATCCTCGTCGCTCACCTCCTCGCCCGGCGCGACGCCGACATAGCGGCCAGGGTTGAGCGACCAGCCTTGGGCTTTGATCTCGGCCAGCGTCGCCGCTTTGCACAGGCCGGGTACGTCACGATACACCGGCGTTTCACCAAAGACTTCGACGAGCTTGGCCGCCGTCTCGTCACCGCCGACCGTCAGATCGAGCGCCTCGCCGCGATAAAGCCGCACGAGGTTAGCGAGAAAACCGATCTGCGCGAGCGTCCAGTCGCGGTGGGCGCGATCCACTTGCCGGTAGATATGGCGGGCGTCGATGAACAGCACGGTGTCGGCGCGCGGCGTCCGGGCCTTGCCCTTGTCGAGAAACCACAGCGTACAGGGCAGCGTAACCGTGTAGAACATATTGGGGCCGACGGCGACCATGACATCGACGGCGCGCATTTCGATGAGCTTCTGCCGCAAATCCTGCTCGCTGGCGCGGGCATCCGACGCTGAGTTGGCCATGACGAAGCCGGCGCGGCCCGTAGCGTTCAGCGCCGAGTAGAAAAGCTGAATCCACAAATAGTTGGCGTTGTCGGTACGCGGCAGACCGAAGGGAAAGCGGCGGCCGGGGCCGGCTACGTCCTTTAGCCGTTCCTTGTCCACCGCGTTGACGTTGAACGGCGGATTGGCGAGAACGAAATCGAACCGGCCGATAGCGTGGTGCGGGTCGTCGTAGTAGCTGTTGACGTTGCCGCCGTGGCGGATGTCGCCTTCCAAGCCATGCACGGCTAAGTGCCTATCCGAATAACCCGGCAGCGCGGAAGGCGATGAGGCCACAGGCGAAATGCAAGAAGGCGATGTAGTTCTGGGGCTTTTTCTCCCAACGGACGAGGAGGCGACGAAAGCGGTTCATCCAACTGTGCGCGCGCTCCACCACCCAGCGGCGGGCGCGGAAGCCTGCTTCGCGTTTGAGTGCCATCGCTTCTTCACCCCGGGCGCGGATGTGGGCGGTGAAGCCGAACTCGGCCACGAGGTCGCGCACTTCCGGGTAATCGTAGCCTTTGTCCAAACACAGCCCCTGGGGGTGTTCGGCGGTGGGTTCGGGGCGCGGCACCACCACGCTTTCCAGGGTTTCGCGGGTCAGCTTCATGTCATGCCGGTTGGCGCCGGCCACCGCCAAGCCAACCGGCACGCCGTGCCCCTCGGTCAGCAGGCTGCGCTTGACTCCGGCCTTGCCGCGATCCGTCGGATTGGGGCCGGTTTTTTTCCCCGCCCAGCGGGGCCTTGGTCATCGCGCCATCCATGCTCAGCCAGTCCCAGTCGATCCCTTGCAGCTCGTCAAACCGCTCGATGCCCGCCCGCCAGAGACCCAGAAACACCCCCGCTTCCACCCACGCCTGGAACCGATCGTGCGCCGTCGAGTGTGCGACCAATTCGGTCTGGTCCAGGGCTTGCCATTGGCAGCCCGTGCGTAGCACGTAGAAGATGGCATCCGCGCAGGCTCGATCCGGTTGACGGGGACGCCCGCCGCCAAAACGATGCGGGTTCACGCGCGCCGGCAGCAGCAGCTCCAACACCGCCCATAAGGCATCCGAAACCCGAAAACCCGTGGTCGTCCGGTTGTTCGGCGTGCGGACACGCGTTCGCTTGGAGCAAGGTCCTTTGTTCATTTGCCTATTCTACCCGTTATTCGGATAGGCTCTAAGTTGAGGCGACACAAGCGGCCGGTTTCGTCGGTTTTCTCGACGCCGTGGATAGCCAGCTCGACGGCGGGATTCTTCCGATGCCCAACGACGAAGCGTGCCGATTGCACGAACATACCGCCGGAACCGCAGGCGGGGTCGAGGATGCGGCCGTGGAAAGGTTCGATGATCTCGGTCAGCAGCTTGACGATGCTGCTTGGCGTGTAGAACTCGCCGCCTTTTTGGCCTTCGGTGCGGGCGAACTCGCCAAGAAAATATTCATAGATGCGGCCGAAGGCATCGTAATCGACCGTGGCCGGAATTTCGGAAACCTTCTTCAGCAACTCCTTGAGCAAGGTGCTGGTGAAGAGGTTGTAAGTCTTGGGCAACACACCCGCGAGCTGCGGATTGTGTTTCTCGATCTCACGCATCGCGGCGTTGACCTTCGCGCCGATATCGGTGGCCTCGGGCAACGCGAGCAGAGTGTCGAAACGTGCTTCGGGGTTAAGGTAGAGGATGCTTTCGGCGTGGTAGGCGGCAGGCTCATCGACCCGGCTGCCACGCCGCGAGCTGGCGCCAGCAGTTTCGAGTTTGGCGCGTTGGGCGGCAAAGCGCACTTCGGCAAAGCGCAGGAAGATGAGGCCCAGGATGGGACCGGAGTATTCCTGCGCCTTGAGTCCGGAGTTGGCGCGGAACTGGTCGGCAGCGTCCCACAGGCGCTTTTCGAGCGTTGCGGAAGCGGTGTCCTTCTCGGAAGGGGCGATCCAATGCATGGTCGGCGGCGGCCCCGCGATGTGCGGGTCGGACAGATTCTCGGTTCATTCGTGGTGCGGACTCCACCGGCCAACGCTTTCCCGGCGGCCTGCCACGCTGATCGGGCTCCGGCATCCTTGCCGGAACGGAGGCCGCTGGCTACTTCTTCTTGCGCTTGTTCGGCGCCGTTTGCTCAGCCAGCGATTTCTTGGCTAAATCGACCAGTTTCCCAACTTGCTTGCCGACCTGCGCGGCCACTTTGCCACCGCTGCTATTCCCACCGTTCTTGCCCGATTTGATACCAGCCTCGACCCGCTTGGTGATGACCCACTGCTGAGTGATGGACAGCATGTTGTTCACCACCCAATACAGCACCAGACCGGCGGGGAACCACAAGAACATGAAGGTAAACACGACCGGCAACGCCATCATGACCTTGGCCTGCACCGGATCGGGCGGCGCCGGGCTGAGTTTCTGCTGGACGAACATGGTCACGCCCATGATCAGCGGTAAGACGTAGTACGGATCGGGTATCGCCATATCCTTGATCCACAACATGAACGGTGCCTGCCGCAACTGCACGCTTTCCACCAGTACCCAGTACAGAGCGATGAACACCGGAATCTGCACCACAATCGGCAAGCACCCGCCCAGCGGGTTGACCTTTTCCTTCTTGTACAGGCCCATCATTTCCTGATTCATCTTCTGCTTGTCGTCGCCGTACAACTCCTTGAGCCGGCTCAACTCCGGCGCCAGCCGGCGCATGTTAGCCATGGACCGGTAGCTGGTCTCAGACAGCTTGTAGAACGCCAGCTTGATCAGGATGGTGAGGAAAATGATCGCCCAGCCCCAGTTACCGACGATGGCGTGAATGGCCTTCAGCAGCCAAAACAACGGCTCGGCGATGATGGTCAGCTTGCCGTAATCCACGGTCAGGTGCAGGTTCGGGGCGACGTTCTCCAGCACGTTCGGCAGCTTCGGCCCCACGTACAGACGGGTGCGAAAATCGCCGGTCGCTCCCGCCGGAACGGTCTGCACCTCACCGCGCATCCCCAACACGTAGCGATTGCCGCCGACCACTTTGGTGTAAAAATCGTCGGTCTCGCCGGCATTGGGTATCCATGCTCCCAAAAAGTAATGTTGAATCATGGCGATCCAGCCGTCTTTGACCGACTGGTTCAGCTCCTTTTTGGCGATCTCGTCGAAGGAAATCTTTTGGTAGCGCTGCTCGGGCGTGGAAATCACCGCGCCGGTGTACGTCACCACACCACCGCCAAAATAGCTGCTGGGTTTCACCGGCGGCGTCCGCTGGAATTGCCGGTACTGGCTGCCCCGCCAATCACCCGCGCCGCCGTTCTCCACCCGCTGGTTGAGTTCCACCAGGAAACTACCGCGTCGGAAGGTGTAACTCTTGACCACCTTGACGCCGGAAGGATCCGACCAGTGCAATCGCACTTCCAGCGTGTCCTGACCGTCCGCTAACCGATATTCGGTCTGCTCGGGTGAAAACTGGGCGTAATGGTTAGGCGCGGGACCCTCGTTCAGCGCCACCAGTCCCGACTGAGCGATAAAGATTTCCGCGCCGTCATCCTTCAGCAACTGGAAGGGCTGGCCGGGTTGCTGGATCGATTCCGGATACGTGCGCAGGCCGACCCGCCGCAAGTCGCCGCCGACGGTATCGATCTCCGCTTCGAACAGGTCGGTCTCCACATGCACGCGCTGACCGCCGCCGAGTGCTTGTGGACCGGTGCCCGCAGTCAATGGCGCGGTGGGTACATCCCGACCGGGAACGGACGGCAGAGCGCCGGCTGGATGGGCGGCATCCACCGGCGCAGTGGCGACCGGCGGCGCCGGCGGCGGATGTTTTTTAGCCTGGAATTCGATCCAGTTCTGCCACAAGAGGAACAGGACGAACATCAAGGCCGCGAAGAGAATCAAACGTTGGTTTTCCATCAACGGTCCTTCGGGGAGGGTTCGGGAACAGGGTCAAAACCGCCCGGATGCCAGGGATGACAGCGCAGCACGCGTCGGATCGCTAACCAAACGCCGCGTATGACGCCATAACGCTCCACGGCCTCTCGGGCGTATTGGGAGCAGCTCGGATAAAAGCGGCAATGGTTGCCCAACAGCGGGCTGAAAAACAACTGATAAACGCGGATGAGCGCGATCAGGACGGCGCGCATGACCGTGCCAATCGCCGCCAATGCCGCTCCAGCGAGGTGAACAGGGCAGGGTTGTCCCGAGCGGCCACGCCGATGCGGCCCATCACTACGCAGTCTAAACCACCGAGTTCTCTCTGGTGGTGTCGGAAGCTTTCGCGCACGATCCGCTTGAGGCGGTTGCGCGCCACGGCGGATTTGGCGACCTTGCGGGAAATGGCCAAACCCAAGCGGGGATAAGCCAGATCGTTGGGTCGAGTCAACACGGTAAAGCAGGGATCGCTGGATTTGACTGGCTGGGCGAAAACAGCGGCGAAAGCGTTCCGACCAGTCAGCCGGACGCGACGCGGAAAGCTCGCGTCGCTGACCAAGGCGTTCAGGGTGTCAAACGGGCGCGGCCCTTGGCGCGGCGCGCTTTCAGCACGAGGCGGCCACCACGGGTAGCCATGCGAGCGCGAAAGCCGTGAGTGCGCTTACGGTGAATGATGCTGGGCTGGAAAGTTCGCTTCATGGCGATTCCTTAAGAACGGTGCGGAACGAAACGGGTTTGCGATTTTCGCTGAAAATATCAAAATTACTGATTAGGGGACACTTTTGTCAAGTGGCAAGATGCATCCCAAGCATGGACCCGCCTGTGGATAACCGCCCCAGAAGCCACTACACTGAACCGCCTCTTAAGGTACTACAAGGGGAATCGCTTGTGGACCACACGCTGTGGAAAGCTTGTCTGGCATGCCTGGAAGGGGAACTGACCGAACAGCAACTGAGTACCTGGATCCGACCGCTACACGGCCAGTCGGAAGACGATACGCTACGCTTGCTCGCGCCTAACCGCTTTGTCCTCGACTGGGTGAAGAAGCATCATTTGGCGCAAATCCAAGCTGTCTTGGAACGCCTGCGGCCGGAGCAAACGATCCAGGTGCTGCTGGAGATCGGCAGCGGCATACCCCACGATGCCCCACCGGCCAATCAAGCTCCAGAACCACAACCCGCTGCTGCTGAACCGGTGCCTTCGCCGGTCCTCGACGGCGAGGAACTGCTGAAAAGCGGCGTTCTCAATCCCGATTTCACTTTTACCACCTTCGTCGAGGGCAACTCCAACCAGATCGCGCGAGCCGCTTGCCTGCAAGTGACCAAAAATCCTGGTAAAGCCTATAACCCGCTGTTTATCTATGGCGGTACTGGCCTGGGCAAAACTCATCTGATCCATGCGGTCGGCAACATGCTGCGCGAACGGGATACGAACGCCCAAGTCGTCTTCCAGAATTGTGAGCATTTCGTGGCCGACATGGTGCGCTCCCTGCAACACAACGCCATGAATGAATTCAAGCGTCGCTATCGATCGCTGGATGCTCTGCTGATCGACGACGTGCAATTTCTGGCGGGCAAGGAACGATCGCAAGAGGAGTTTTTCTACACCTTCAACAGCCTGTTGGAAGGTCGCCAGCAGGTCATCCTGACCTGTGATCGCTATCCCAAGGAAGTAGCAGGGCTGGAGGATCGGCTCAAATCGCGCTTTGGCTCCGGGCTGACCGTGGCCATCGAGCCGCCGGAGCTGGAAACCCGCGTCGCGATTCTCAAGAGCAAAGTCGAGCAAGCCCGGCTTTCTCTGCCCGACGAAGTCGCTTTCTTCATCGCACAACGCATCCGCTCCAACGTCCGTGAACTGGAAGGCGCGCTGCGGCGGGTTTACGCCAACGCTCAATTCACCGGTAAGCCGGTCACCCTCAGCTTCGCTAAAGAGGTTCTGAGCGACCTGCTGACGCTGCAAGACAAACAGGTCACCATCGAGAACATTCAGAAAACCGTGGCGGGCTACTACAAGATCCCGGTTAGCGATTTGCTGTCCAACAGCCGGCTGCGCACCTTATCGCGCCCCCGGCAAATGGCGATGACGCTCACCAAGGAACTGACCGATCTGAGTCTGCCGGACATCGGTGAGGCGTTCGGCGGGCGTGATCACACCACCGTGCTGCACGCCTGCCGGAAAATCCGGGAGCTCCAGCGCCGCGACCCCCAAATTCGCGATGATTACGCTAATTTGTTCGGAACGCTGACGAACTAGCAAAAGCCCTGTGGATAAGTCCTGTGGATAAGTGGAATAACTTTTCACCGGTCTTTTTACAAAAGATCATCATGAAAAATTTTTAATAAATATGATTAAAAATCAATTTAATAAAAAATTAAAATTATCGAATCAGCCATTGCATGGCATAACAACGATTTTATCCCGATAATTTTACAAAAATACCCTGTGGATAACTCTGTGGATAACTTGGCCATTTCTGTGGATAACTCGGCCAAACCTGTGGATAACTCTGTGGATAACTTTTGACCCTAAAAAAGTTATCCACAGGAAAACTGACTTATCCACATTTTATCCACAGACTTATCCACAGGAAAAAATCGTGCAAGAATTTGATTGTGTTGAATTAAAAAAAGTTATCCACAGAAAACCGGCTTCTCAATAACAATAATCTTTTATATATATAAAAGAAGTAATTTATTGTTTGAAGGCGTGCGAAAACCAGGCATTGCTAAGCGGTAAAATTTTTAAATCCATGCACTTTAGTCGGAATTTAATCCCCCCTGATCGGTCGAGGGGTTGTGAACACCTGTGGGAGAACCCATGAAACTGGAAGCCAAGCGCGAGCATCTCCTCAAACCGCTCCAGCACGTCATCGGTGCCGTCGAGCGCCGGCAAACATTACCGATCCTGGCCAACGTGCTGCTGACCGCCAACGAACGGGAGTTGACGCTGACCGCTACCGATCTGGAAGTGGAATTATCGGTCCGGCTCGAATTACCCGTGGACGTGCCGGGCGAGATCACGCTCCCCGCGCGCAAGCTGCACGATATTCTGCGCGCCTTACCGGAGGACAGTACCGTGGCCCTGAACGTTGAGGGCGACCGTGCGACCGTGCGCTGCGGCCGCAGCCGCTTCGCCCTGGTCACGCTGCCGGCCGCCGATTTTCCTACTCTGGAGGATTTGCCTTTCAGCCAGGACATCCGCCTGGCCCAAGGAACGCTTCGCGATCTGATCGAGCGCACCCACTTCGCCATGGCCCAGCAGGATGTGCGCTACTACCTGAACGGCCTGATGCTGGAAGTGAGTCCCGGTACCTTGCGGGTGGTCGCCACCGATGGCCACCGGTTGGCATTCCAAGAGTTGCGGACCGACGTTGATGCCGCGGAAACGCGCCAGGTCATCGTCCCGCGTAAGGGCGTGTTGGAACTGTTGCGGTTGCTGGCCGACAGCGAGGCCGAGGCCATACTCGGACTGGGCGCTAACCACATCCGGTTGACGATGGGCGATATCCGTTTCACTTCCAAGCTGATCGACGGCAAGTTTCCCGATTACCAGCGTGTCATCCCGCGTGACCCGGACCGGATCGTGATCGCTGACCGCATGGTATTGCGCAACGCTCTGGCGCGTGCCGGCATCGTGCTCGACGACAAGACCCAGGGCATTCGTCTGCAACTGGAGGACTGGACCTTGCGAGCCCAGGCGCAGAACTCCGATCAGGAAGAGGCCGAGGAAGAAATCGAAATCAACTACAGCGGTGGCCCGATGGAGATCGGTTTCAACGTCGCCTACCTACTCGATGCGCTAGGCGCGCTAGGTGGTGAACTCGCCAAGCTGTCCTTCACCGATGCCACCAGCAGTTGCCTGATCGAGGAAAGCGAGGGCGGCGGCGGCAAGCACGTCATCATGCCGATGCGGCTCTGAGTCCGCGTTCGGATGCGGGTTGTCTCGCTCGACATCGTCGGTTTTCGCAATCTACGGCGGGTCAGCTTGGCGTGTGCGCCCAGCCTGAACCTCCTGATCGGCCCCAACGCCTCCGGCAAAACCAGTTTGCTGGAGGCGCTGTATTTTCTGGGGCGCGGTCGCTCGTTTCGCACCCGCCAGCCGCGTGAATTGATCGAGACCGACGCGCCGGCATTTCGGGTGGTGGCGGCGATGGCGGATGGTGCCGGTCGGCGAGTGCCGGTCGGCATCGAGCGGGGTCCCCGTGAATTGACGGCTCGCGTCGATGGCGCACCGACCCGCTCGCTGGCGGAATTGGCTCGGCAGGTGCCGGTGCTGCTGCTCAATCCCGACAGCCACCGCTTACTGGAAGACGGGCCGCAACTGCGTCGCCGTTTCATGGATTGGGGTCTATTTCACACCGAGCCGGGTTTTCTCGATGCCTGGCGGCGTTACAGCGTAGCGTTGCGCCACCGTAACGCCGCGTTACGCACCGGTGGCACCGACCGGTTGGTGGATGCCTGGGACGGCGAATTGGCAGCGGTTGCGGCCATCATCGACCGATTGCGCCAATCCTTTTGCAAGGCGCTTGAAAACGCCCTGGAGCCGCTCGCGGCAGCGACCCTAGGTGAGGTATCGGTCCGGGTGGATTATCGCCGTGGCTGGCCGCTAGAGCCGTCTGAACGCGACTTTGTGACCTGGTTGCACACCGGGCGCGCCGGGGACCGCCAACAGGCCCATACCCGGCTAGGACCGCATCGAGCCGATTTCAGCGTCCGGGTCGCTGGGCGACCGTCGGTCGAGAACCTGTCGCGTGGCCAGCAAAAGTTACTGGTGATCGCCTTGGTGCTGGCGCAGGCGGAGTTGTATCGGCTTCGGCTCGGCGACGCCTGCATTCTGCTGATCGACGATTTACCGGCGGAACTCGATGCCGGTAACCGGGCACGGGTGATGCGGGCGCTGGCGGCGCTCGACAGCCAGCTGTTCGTAACCGCCATCGAGCCGGGGTTGCTGGAGGGTACTGCTTGGCCCCAAGCGCGGGCATTCCGGCTCGCAAGCGGGGAAGTCAGCGAACTGGTATAATCCGCCCCCCGTCGCGGCTTTGGGAAGTGAATTTTTTATGAACGATTCGACCTACACCTCGTCGAGCATCACGGTCCTGGAAGGGCTGGATGCAGTCCGCAAGCGGCCGGGCATGTACATCGGCGATACCGATGACGGCACCGGCCTACACCACATGGTGTTCGAGGTCGTGGACAACTCCATCGACGAGGCGCTGGCCGGCTATTGCACCGAAATCAGCGTCACGATCCACCCCGATCAGTCCGTGACGGTGACGGACAACGGGCGCGGTATTCCCACCGACGAGCATTCCAAGGGCCGCTCCGCCGCCGAGGTCATCATGACCGTGCTGCATGCCGGCGGTAAATTCGACGACCGTTCCTACAAGGTATCTGGTGGCCTGCACGGGGTCGGTGTATCGGTGGTGAACGCCTTGTCCGAATCCCTGCGGCTGACCATCCGCCGCGATGGCAAGCTTCACCAGCAAGACTACCGGCTCGGCGATCCGCAAGCGCCCTTGCGGGTGATTGGCGAAGCCGAGGAGACCGGCACCGAAATCCGCTTCAAGCCCAGCGCTACGATTTTCAGCAACATCGATTTCCATTACGACGTACTGGCCAAGCGCTTGCGCGAGCTGTCGTTTCTCAACTCCGGCGTTTGCATCCGCCTGCGCGACGAGCGTAGCGGCAAGGAGGACGTGTTTGAGTATCAGGGCGGCATCAAGGCGTTCGTCGAGCATCTGAACCGCAATAAGACCCCGTTGCATGACAGCGTGTTCTATCTGAACACTGTCCGCGACGAGATCCAGGTCGAACTGGCGATGCAGTGGAACGATTCCTACCAGGAAAACGTGTTCTGTTTTACCAACAACATCCCGCAACGCGACGGTGGCGCTCATCTGGCCGGCCTGCGCGGCGCCCTGACCCGCACCCTGAACCAGTACATGGAGGGGGAAGGGATTCTCAAGAAGGCCAAGGTCGAGACCAGCGGCGACGACGCGCGAGAAGGTTTGACCGCCGTGCTGTCGGTGAAGCTGCACGATCCGAAATTTTCGTCGCAGACCAAGGATAAGCTGGTGTCGTCCGAGGTCAAGCCGGCGGTCGAATCGGTGGTGGCGGAGAAGTTGCAGGAATTCTTGTTGGAAAATCCCAACGAGGCCAGGGCGATCACCGGCAAGATCGTCGAGGCTGCCCGTGCCCGCGAGGCCGCGCGCCGCGCCCGCGAGATGACTCGCCGCAAGGGAGCGCTGGATATCGCCGGCCTGCCCGGCAAGCTGGCCGATTGTCAGGAGAAGGATCCGGCGCTATCGGAACTGTTTCTGGTGGAGGGCGATTCGGCGGGTGGTTCGGCCAAGCAGGGCCGCGACCGGCGCTTTCAGGCGATTCTGCCATTGAAAGGCAAAATCCTGAACGTGGAAAAAGCCCGCTTTGACAAGATGCTGGCCTCGGCGGAGGTGGGCACGCTCATCACCGCTTTGGGTTGTGGTATCGGTCGGGAGGAGTTCAATCCCGACCGACTGCGTTATTTTCGCGTCATCGTCATGACCGACGCGGATGTCGACGGTTCGCATATCCGTACGTTGCTGCTGACGTTTTTCTACCGGCAGATGCCGGAATTGATCGAACGCGGTCATATCTACATTGCCCAGCCACCGCTGTACAAGGTCAAGAAGGGCAAGCAAGAGCAATACGTCAAGGACGATGCGGAGCTGTCCGAGAGCTTGTTGCAAGCCGCGTTGGAGGGTGCGGTGCTGACTCCCAAGGGTAATGCTGAACCATTGTCCGGTAAGGGATTGGAAGATCTGGCGCGCAACCACATGGCGGCGGTGGCGGTGATCGAGCGCTTGTCCCGCCGGTACGACAGCATGTTACTCGAACAACTGATCTACCTGCCGCTGTTGGAGAGTGATCGGTTACGCGATGGCGTCTGGTTAGGCGAGTGGGCTGAAACCTTGGTAGAATGCTTGAATACCAACGTGGACGGGCGTTCCGTCTATCGGGTCGTCGTCGAACCGCAGGCCGACGGCGAGAGCCACGGCGTGACCGTCACGCGGCGCACTCATGGTTTGGAGCGACATTTTCGGTTGGGTGCCGAGTTTTTCGGGTCGGCCGAGTACGCCAGTCTGAGCCGGTTTGGAGCCCGGCTGGCGGATTTGTTCGACGGCGGCGCGGAAGTGCGACGCAACGAGCGAGTGCGTCCGGTGCGGGATTTTCGCGAGGTGATGGAGTGGTTGCTGGAAGAGGCAAAGCGCGGCCAACATATCCAGCGTTACAAGGGTTTGGGCGAGATGAATCCGGAACAACTGTGGGAGACGACCATGAATCCCGCGACCCGCCGTCTGCTCCAAGTCCGCATTGAGGATGCCATTGCAGCCGACGAGATTTTCACCACCCTGATGGGTGATCAGGTCGAACCCCGGCGGGATTTCATCGAGCAAAACGCTTTGGATGTGCTCAATTTGGATGTTTGATGTGATATCGGGCGCATGATAAGCAGCCAATAAAAGTAAATAAAATCAAATTATTGTTCTAGATAGTGTAGTCATGAGATAGGAAATATGAGAGGCTGATGTGATCGAAAGGGGGATCACATGAGCAAAGAGAGAGGATTAGCGCACAGACGGCACGATATATCTGACCGGGTGTGGGGTTTAATAGAGCCGCATTTACCCGGTCGGAGGGGTCAGTGGGGAGGGATTGCCGAGGATAATCGGCGCTTTATCAACGCTGTTTTCTGGATTTTACGGACGGGAGCGCCGTGGCGCGACTTGCCGCCGGATCTGGGCGGATGGGGAAACACGCACCGTCGGTTTATTCGGTGGCGGGACGCGGGCGTGTGGGAAAGGCTCTTGGAAGCGTTGATTGATGACCCCGATATGGAGTGGTTGATGATCGACGCGACCCATATCAAGGTGCATCCGCACGCTGCGGGGGCGGTTGGCGGCAACGAGGACATGGCGCGTACAAAAGGGGGCTCAACACCAAGGTACATGTGGCCGTGGATGCGACTGGTCTGCCACTCCGAGTGTCTGTTACAACAGGTACCCGTGCGGATTGCGCAGAGGCTTTGCCGCTGATCGAGGGATTGCAGGCCGATGCGCTGATGGCGGATAAGGCCTATGATACCAACGAAATTCTTGCTCACGCCGCCGCGCACCGCATGGTCCCCGTCATCCCGCCCAAGAAAAACCGCAAAGACCAACGCGATTACGATACCTATCTATATCGCCTTCGCCATCTGGTTGAAAACGCCATCCTGCGCCTCAAAGGCTGGCGCGGTGTTGCCACACGCTACGCCAAACGTACCTCTTCCTTCCTCGCCATTGTCCAAATCCGCTGCGCTTTCCTTTGGCTCTCTATCTCGTGACTACACTATTTAGTTATCAGCAGATTTTTGTAGATAGGCGGAAACTATATAATCACTTGTTGTCGCGGACGCTTCGCGCCCGCGACAACGGGGCGGCGGATACGATCCGCTGCTTGCGCGGCGCGAAGCGCCACACAACCACGCGGATCAAGCCGACTCCGGGCGAAAAAGCCTGCGGCTTTCTCGCCTTGCGTGGCTTATCCGCCGCCCCGTTAGGCGACTCCGACGATCCGCCTCAGGAATCAAGAGGGCCGATGAACAGCACGCCGATACATGCAACCGACGAAATCGTCATTCCTCATCCCGCAACCAAAGTGTGGCCAGTGTTGGTTGACTTTGCGGGGTATCCTCGATGGTGGCCGAAATCTCTCGGAATACGTCTCCTCTCCGGTGGTGCGGGACTCCTTGGTACGGAAGTGGAACTACGCCCACGCGGTGGGCGACCTTTTCGATGTCGGGTCGAGAGGGTGGATGTGCCGAAATGCATTCAATTGCGATACTTTGGCGGGTTTATCGATGGCGTCGGCGAATGGCGACTGGAACCATTGGGGCAAGAAACTCGTGTGGTCTACAGGCTTGAAGTCGAGGTGCGCGGCTGGTTGGTTGTGCTACTTGGCAAGGTGCTTAATCTTGCTCGAATACACTCTCGGTTCATGCAATCCGTCCTACATAACCTCGACGATGTGCTGGATCGGACAGAGCAACCCGCGAAAAGGAGTCAGTAGCATCGCCTAACTCATCATTCCACCGAGCTGCCTAACGGCAGGCGGTGAATTTGAACGTTGGGCAGGAGAACACTGAATGAAATTAATTCCGCTTTCTGAACTCGGGCAACCCACAGAGCCAATCTCTGATTTACCAAAAGAAGCCATCGATGTAGGCGCTGCCTACGTCAGCCTGTATCAATCCGTCGGTTATCAATCCCCATGGTTAGGATATCTGGCTCTGGTGGACGGCATGTGTGTAGGAAGTTGTGGCTTCAAAGCCCCGCCAAAGGATAACCGCGTGGAAATCGCTTACTTCACTTTTTCGGCATTCGAAGGAAAGGGCATGGCAACCCGGATGGCCGAAGCCCTTTTATCAATGTCGAGCCATGCAGCTCCTCAAGTGGTTGTCGCCGCTCAGACACTGCCCAAAGAAAGCCCTTCGACCACCATTCTTAAAAAACTAGGCTTCAAACATGTGGGCACATTGCAACACCCCGAAGACGGCGAAGTCTGGGAGTGGCAGCTTGCCTAACAAGACGGTACAGCCGACGCGGCCACGAAGCGGCTGCGCGAATGACCTTGTCGTTAGACCGCTGACGAAGGCCACTGTCACACTTCGTCGGTAACATGAGGCCCCAGTACTTTAACCGAAGTGCTCCCTTTGGAGGATTCATGCGAAGTGTCGTGCTCGTCCTCGCCTTCCTAACTTACTCGTCGCTCCACGCGGCTCCGCCATTGCCGACGTGCACCGAAGAGGCACAGACATATGACTCGAAAGTTGTGCTTTGCGCGATTCCCCAACTTACCGAGACTCGAAGCTACAGGTTCATCGCCAGGTTCTCCGGCGGCCATGACGACACCCGCGCGAGCATTCAGACGAGCCTAGATGGAAGGCCTCTGACCTGCGAAGACGGAAGCAAGACGGAGTCATTTGCCGAAGACGGCGACATCAGCCTGAACTGCCGATTCGTACTCTCGGGCGCGCCAGGAATCCATCCTTCTCTTCGAGTCACGGTCCGTTGGAGCCACGCTGAGTACACGAACTTCGAACTCGAAGGTCTTTAGAGAAGCGCTGCGCGGCGGGCAATCGCCAACTGCGGCCTAACACCTCGCTTGAGCTGGGCCCAATAGCCTGGCGCCACGCCGTTGGGCCCAGCTCAGCTCGAACGTTACGCGTATGAAACGATCAGTAGTGGTACCGAAGTTGAGCGATAAAAACGGGGTCGTTATCGGTTCGGTAAACGATGCGATGCTCGCTGTTAATTCGCCGTGACCAATAGCCCGAAAGGGCATGTTTCAATAGCTCTGGTTTGCCTACTCCTGCAAATGGAGATCGTTGTATGTCCGAAATCAGCTGGTTGATTCGCTGCGTTTGCTTGTCGGTCTTTTGCCAGTACAAGTAATCGTCCCATGCGTTCTCCGAGAAGATCAGCTTCATTCGGCCAATGCTCGCTCGATTCCATCGCCCGCATCAAGCTCGTTTACCGAGTCCAACAGGCGGCGGGCATTCTGCGGGTTACGGAGGAGGTACGAGGTTTCCTCAAGCGCTTGGTAATCCTCAAGCGAAAGCATCACCACGGAACGATCATTCTTCTTGGTAATGATCACCGGTTCGTGGTTTTCACAAACAGCATCAATTGTTTGCGCCAATGTGGCCCGTGCTTTTGAGTAGGTGATAGCGTCCATAGGGGTGGCCCCAGTTGATATGTACAGAAAATTGTACAATACGGTGGTCGCGCATAACAAGGCGGTCAAGCCGCTCGCAGGCTCGCTTGGACGCTCAGCTGGGCATAGTGCGGACGCTTCGCGCCCGCACTATGAGTACATTGCCAAACGACACTGAAGCTGAGTATTTCTTTGTTTCGCCGCTGATACCCGGTAGCGAACGCCTCTCACCGATTACATCTCGGGAACAGATGTATCTGGAAACCCAAACTACCGGCTTCGAGTTCGACGAGTTTTGATATGAGAGCGTCGCGGAGGGCGTTGCCTATTTCTTTGTTTGCCGGTCGGCGGCCAAGGCTAGTCGCAACAGACCAAAAGTCAAATAAACAACCTCGCAGCAAGCTGCGGGGAATGGACCCGTAGAGATTCAAGTATTTCAAAAATAACGGATGTTTACCTAAGACCTTTTCGCCTCGTTTGCTTGATGTGAATCTTCCGATATAGTCATTTGCCAACCAGCCAGAAAATCGCCTTTTGATACCAGAAATCCATCCGCCTACGAAAAAGCCCCGCTTAGCGGGGCTTTTTCTTTCGGACCGGACGATTTTCGGGCAGTCCTTACATCATGTCACCCATGCCGCCCATGCCGCCCATGCCGCCCATGCCGCCGCCCATGCCGCCGCCCATGCCGCCCGCATCCTTCTTAGGCAGTTCGGCGACCATGGCCTCGGTGGTGATCAGCAGCGCAGCCACGGAAGCGGCGTTCTGCAAAGCGAAGCGGGTGACCTTGGTCGGGTCCAAAACACCCATTTCGACCATGTCGCCGAACTCGTTGGTCGCGGCGTTGTAACCGTAGTTGCCAGTATTCTCAAGGACTTTGTTCAGGATCACCGACGGTTCTTCGCCAGCGTTGGCAACGATTTCGCGCAGCGGCGCTTCCATGGCACGCAGAGCGATCGCGATGCCGTGGTTTTGGTCTTCGTTGGCGCCCTTCAAGCTCTTGATAGCTTGCAGCGCACGAATCAGCGCCACGCCACCGCCGGCCACCACGCCTTCCTCGACCGCCGCGCGGGTCGCGTGCAGAGCGTCTTCCACTCGCGCCTTTTTCTCCTTCATCTCGATTTCGGTCGCCGCTCCCACTTTGATGACCGCTACGCCGCCAGCCAATTTGGCAACGCGCTCCTGTAACTTCTCCTTGTCGTAGTCCGAAGTGGCTTCCTCGATCTGGCGACGAATCTGTTCGACCCGGCCCTTGATCTCGTCGGCCTTGCCGGCACCATCGATGATGGTGGTGTTCTCCTTGGCAACCACGATCTTGCGGGCGGTACCCAGATCGGCCAGCGTGGTTTTCTCCAGACTCAGGCCGACTTCGTCGGAAATGACCTGGCCGCCGGTCAGGATGGCGATATCCTGCAGCATGGCCTTGCGCCGGTCGCCGAAGCCCGGCGCCTTGACGGCCGCGACCTTGACGATGCCGCGAATGGTGTTGACCACCAGAGTCGCCAGCGCCTCGCCTTCGACATCCTCGGCCACGATCAGCAGCGGCTTGCTGGCCTTGGCGACGCCTTCCAGCACGGGCAGCAGGTCGCGGACGTTGGAAATCTTCTTGTCGTACAGCAGGATGTACGGAGATTCCAGCTCCGCGCTCATGCTCTGCTGGTTGTTGATGAAGTAAGGCGAAATGTAGCCACGGTCGAACTGCATGCCTTCCACGACATCCAGTTCATTCTCCAGTCCCTTGCCTTCCTCGACGGTGATCACGCCTTCCTTGCCCACCTTCTTCATCGCGTCGGCGATAATCCGGCCGATGGCCTCATCCGCATTAGCGGAAATCGTGCCGACCTGCGCAATCGCTTTGTCGTCGGTGCAAGGGGTGGACTGCTTCCTGAGTTCTTCGATGGTGGCAGCAACTGCTTTGTCGATGCCGCGCTTGAGGTCCATCGGATTCATACCGGCGGCAATGGCCTTCATGCCCTCACGGACAACGGCCTGAGCCAGCACGGTGGCGGTGGTGGTGCCGTCGCCGGCCACATCGGAGGTTTTGGACGCGACTTCCTTAACCATCTGCGCGCCCATGTTCTCGAATTTGTCTTCTAGCTCAATTTCCTTGGCGACAGATACGCCGTCCTTGGTCACGGTGGGCGCGCCGAATGCCTTGTCCAACAGGACGTTGCGACCGCGCGGACCTAGGGTCACTTTGACGGCATTGGCTAGGATATTGATGCCGCGCACCATGCGCGAACGGGCATCATCGGCAAACTTGACTTCTTTTGCAGCCATGGGGGAATTCCTCTAAAAATTCGGTAATCGCTGGGGAAAGGAGGGAAGCGATGGGCGCGTTTACTTCTCGATGATGGCCATGATCTCGTCTTCGCGCATGATGATCAGCTCTTCGCCGTCCACCTTGACTTCGCTGCCCGAATATTTACCGAACAGAATATGATCGCCGGCTTTGACATCCAGGGGGCGCACGTCGCCATTATCCAGCAGCTTGCCACGACCCACCGCTTGCACGGTACCGCGCGAGGGCTTCTCAGCGGCGGCGCCGGGTAGGACGATGCCGCCTGGGCTCTTGGTTTCTTCTTCAACACGCTTGACCAGCACTCGATCATGCAACGGCCGAATATTCATCGGTTACATCTCCTAATTAACAGTGGAAAGTTCGTAAGCACCAAGCCAGCACCAGCGTTATTAGCACTCGCCTTTATTGAGTGCTAATAATAGCCAGCGATGCCTCTCTGTCAAGGGGGTGCCCGTGAAGTGGGCGCAAGATGACGGATTTCAAGGGAAGCGATGAAGAAAATTGCCTGCTTCGGGGTCTACTCTTACGCTTGGCAGGCCCAGCTCAACCCCGTCTTGCGCTGCCATCCCGAAGCCGTACCCATCGCCGAGATTAAAAATAGAGAGAGATCGTTATGGAAAAGCAACCGCTGGTCGTGTATTGCACATGTCCCGATTTGGCTGTGGCCGAACGCATCGCCAAGGCAGTAGTAGACGAGCGCCTCGCCGCCTGCGCCAATATCGTGCCCGCGCTGATTTCCATTTATCGCTGGCAGGGCCAAGTGCGGCGCGAATCCGAACTGTTGTTGATCCTCAAAACCCGCGAAGCGATCTACGGGTTGTTGGAAGCCCGTATCCGAGAACTGCATACCTATGACGTGCCCGAGATCATCGCGTTGCCGATTCGGGCTGGCTTGACGGAATACCTCAACTGGCTTAGTGACAATACAGGAGCACCGGTATGAGGCCTGCCCACCGCCAGCTTTGGTTGTTACCGGCGGCGCTACTGACGCTGTTGGCACTGCTGGCGGAACCTGTCGCGGCTGGACTGTTCAATCGGTTCGGCGGTTCCTCGCAGGAGCGTGTCCTCGATGCCGACGAAGCGTTTCAGCTCGTGGTCGATGTCCTGAACCCGTCTACCGTTGAGGCTCGTTGGACCATTGCCCCCGGCTATTATCTCTATCGCAGTAAATTCCGGCTCAAACTGGTAGAGAACGAAAAAGCCAATATTACTGCCCTCGATATTCCCGTCGGTGAGCCGAAAGACGATCCGTATTTGGGACAGCAGGAGGTTTTCCACCGTGAAGCGACGCTCGTGGCGCACCTGCATCGGGATTCGCTCAGCGAGCAAACCGTGCAAATCAGGGCTGACTATCAGGGCTGCGCCGAGGTTGGTGTCTGCTATCCGCCACTGAGTCAGACTGTAGCGATTGTCTTGCCCGCATTATCGGCGGCGGCGGCTACTGTTGCTCCCTCCCCTCCACCGCCAGTTGCGGCAGCGGCCGCCAGGCCCGAAACCGCGCTGGCCACCACTTTGGCGTCACCCTCTCCTTCCGGCGTCGGACCGACGCCAGCCGAGAGCCGGGAAGCCGAGCCGGACCGTTTGGCGCGACTGCTGGGCGAGCGGCGATTCTGGGCGATTCCAGCTTTCCTTGGATTCGGTCTGCTGTTGGCCTTCACGCCTTGCGTATTCCCGATGATTCCGATCCTATCCAGCCTGATCGTCGGCCAAGGTGCCAGCTTGACTCGGCGCAAGGCGATCCTGCTGTCACTCACCTACGTGCTCGCGATGGCGACCACCTACACCGTCGCGGGTTTACTAGCGGCATTGCTGGGCCAGAACACGCAAGCGTGGTTTCAGAGCCCTTGGGTGCTCGGCTTTTTCAGCATCTTGTTCCTGTTGCTAGCGCTGTCCATGTTCGGCTTGTACGACCTGCAATTGCCGACCAGGTTGCAAAATCGGCTAGTGGATTGGAGCAACCGTCAACGCGGCGGCCATCATGTCGGGGTGGCGATCATGGGCCTGCTGTCGGCCTTGATCGTCAGCCCCTGCGTCGCTCCGCCTTTGATCGGAGCTTTGACCTTCATCGCTGTTACCGGGGATCTGGTCCTGGGTGGTGCGGCCTTGTTCGCGCTGAGTCTGGGAATGGGCGTGCCATTGCTGATTATCGGAGCCTCCGCCGGCCACTGGCTACCACACGCCGGCCACTGGATGGAACGGATCAAGCTCGTATTCGGCGTGCTGCTGTTGGCCGTGGCGCTCTGGCTATTGGAGCGCATCCTGCCGCCGACAGTCACCATGGTGCTGTGGGCGACCTTGTTGATCGTGACCGCCACCTATATGGGCGCATTGCAACCGATAGGCCACGGCGCACCTCCTTGGCGCACGCTGGTCAAAGGATTCGGTCTGGTGCTATTGATCTACGGCATCTTGCTGCTGGTTGGCGTGGCCGCTGGCGGACGCGATCCCTGGCAACCGCTACGCGGGGTTGGGTTGATCGCCAATGCGGCCAGTCCGACAAAGCCGCTCTCATTTCGCGGCGTTAAAACCGTGGAGGATGTCGATCAAGCCCTCCGCTCCGCCGCTGGCCGACCGGTGCTACTGGATTTCTACGCCGATTGGTGCGTGAGCTGCAAGGAGATGGAACGCTATACCTTCTCCGATCCGGAAGTGCAGGCGGTGCTGGCCAGGATGATCCCCTTGCAGGCCGATGTAACCGCTAACGACACCGCTGATCGCGACCTGTTGAAACACTTTGGCATTGTTGGACCACCGGCTATTGTGTTTTTCGGCTCGGACGGGCGGGAACGCCGTGAATATCGGGTCGTGGGTTTCGTGGAGGCAAAACAGTTTGGCGAACACTTACGCTCGTTGGAATAACGTCTTCAAGAGTTTTGCTCAGTGGCAATCGCGCGGCATCTGGACTGAATGGCAAGTTCATGCCGCGTGCGATTCATTGACACTCCGCCACCGACCCCGGCCGGCAGCGTCGCCGATCCACCCAGATCGTGCTGTCCAGCTTGGCGTCGGTAAAGCGGGCACCATTGATCCGGGCATCGGCCAAGGTTGCGGTCTCGAGGTCGGCACCGGTAAAGTCGGTGCCCAGTAGATTGGTACCATCCAGTTTCGCACCGTTGAGGTTAGCGCCAGACAATACCGCATTCTCCAGCACCGCTCGGCTCAGCACCGCACCCGTCAGCATCGCGCCTACTAGCTTGGCGTCGGTCAAATCCGCTTGCGTCAGCGTGGCCTTGCTCAAATTCGCTCCGGTCAGGTTGGCGCCATTCAGATCAGTCTGATAAAGCCCGGCATCGCTTAGATCGGCTTGGCTCAGATTGGTACCCGCTAGCACCGCCCGGTCCAGCCGCGCGCCGGCCATGCTGGCGCCGACCAGCACGGCGCGATCCAGCTGCGCCGACACCAGCCGTGTACCCCGCAGCGCTGCCCCGGTGAAATCCGCGTTGCTGAGAATCGCCCGCCCCAAATCGGCACCGCTCAGCCGTGCGCCCGTCAGCTTGGCATTGCTGAGATTGACTTGAGTCAACACCGCTTCGCGCAAGTCCGCGCCCGTCAAATCTACGCCTTGCTTGTCGCAGCGCAGCCAACTGACCCGCCGCGCGGGCGGGTCTTCGCAGGCACCCCAACCGAGGGCGGGCCAGTGCAACAAAGTCAGCAAGCAGAGCGGCGGCAACAGAACAATCGCAGAACGGTCACGAACTTTCACGGTAGCCCTCTCATGGTGCCCGTTCCGGGCCGAACACTAAGTCCACCACTTGTTGCAGGCGCTCCACAAAGTGCAGAGTCAGCCCTTCCTGGATATGGTCCGGCAGTTCTTCGGCATCGCCACGGCTGCCTTCCGGCAGGATGATCTCGAAGATCCCGACCCGTCGGGCAGCGATGACTTTCTCGCGGATGCCCCCCACCGGCAATACCTGACCGGTCAAGGTGAGTTCGCCGGTCATCGCCAGCGGCCGGCTGGGTTGCTGGCCCCGCGCCAGCGACAGCAAGGCGGTGGCCATAGTGATGCCGGCGCTGGGGCCGTCCTTGGGCGTGGCGCCTTCTGGGACATGCAAATGCACAAACGCCTCGTCGAAGAATTTGGGATCGGCCTGGTAGTCTTCCAGGTGAGCGCTGACGTAACTGTAGGCGATGTTGGCCGATTCCTGCATCACCTCCCCCAGCCGGCCGGTCAGCTTGAAGCCACGGTTCTTGGTGTGGACCAGGCTGGCCTCGACGTTAAGGGTTGCGCCACCCAGCGCGGTCCAGGCCAGTCCGGTCACCACGCCGACGCCGGTCATCAATCTTTCCTGTCTGAACGGCGGTTTGCCCAGAAAGCGCTCCAGGTCGGGTCTGTCCACCACGATGGGTCCCGTCTCGTTTCCCTCGACGATCCTGACCGCGCTCTTGCGCACGATTCGCCCGAGTTGCTTTTCCAGATTGCGCACCCCCGCCTCGCGAGCGTAACCCTCGATGATCTGGGTCAGCGCGTCGTCCTCGACGCGGATCCGATCCGGTTCCAGGCCGCTGCGTTCCAGCAGCTTCGGCCATAGGTGGTTGCGAGCGATTTGCAGCTTTTCGGCGGTGATGTAGCCGGACAGCCGGATGGTCTCCATGCGATCGAGCAACGGCGCCGGAATGGTGTCGAGCTGGTTGGCGGTGCATATGAACAGCACCTTGGATAAATCGAAACGCACGTCCAGATAATGATCCAGGAACTCGGTATTCTGCTCGGGGTCGAGCACTTCCAGCAGCGCCGAGGCCGGATCGCCCCGGAACGAGGCGCCGATCTTGTCGATCTCGTCCAGCATGATCACCGGGTTGGCGGTCTTGGCGTCGCGGATGGCCTGGATGAACTTGCCCGGCAGGGCGCCGATGTAAGTGCGGCGATGGCCCTTGATCTCGGCTTCGTCGCGCATCCCGCCCAAACTCAGTCGATAGAATTTGCGATCCAGTGCGGCGGCCACCGAGCGGCCGATGGAGGTCTTGCCCACGCCAGGTGGCCCCACGAGCAGGATGATCGAACCGCCAACCTGCCCTTTCAACGCGCCCACCGCCAGAAACTCGATGATGCGGTCCTTCACGTCCTCCAATCCGTCGTGATCGCGGTCCAGTACCGTCCGGGCGTGTTTGAGATCGAGGTTATCGGTGGAATACAGGCCCCACGGCAGGTCGGTGATGACATCCAAATAATTGCGAGTGACGGCGTACTCGGGCGAGCCGGTTTCCAGGATGGATAGCTTGTCCAGCTCCTCCTCGATCCGCTTCAGCGCCGCTTCTGGCACCTGCCGGCTTTCCAACCGCTCGCGGAATCGATCCACGTCAGCGGTGCGGTCGTCCTTGGCAATACCGAGCTCCTGTTGGATGGCCTTGAGCTGCTCGCGCAGGAAGAACTTGCGCTGGTGCTCGCTCATTTTCTCCTCGACCTGCTTGCGGATATGGGTCTGGAGCTTGGCGACTTCCAGTTCCTTCTTGATCAGCACGATGACCTTCTTCATCCGCTCTAAAATCGGTGCGGTGGCGAGAATTTCTTGCAATTCCTCCTTGCTCGCCGTGGTCAGGCTGGCGGCGAAATCGGCCAGCGGTGAAGGATCGTTAGTGTTGAAACGATTCAGGAAAAATTTAAGTTCCTCGGAATACAACGGATTGAGAGGGATCAGCTCCTTGAGGGTATTGATCACCGCCAACGAATAGGCTCGCAGTTCTTCGGTGCCGACCGCGTCTTCCTCGCTCAGATACTCGACCTGAACGTGATAGGGCGGCGTGCTGGACAGCCAGTTTTGGATACGGAACCGCTTCAATCCCTGGGCAATGAATTGCAGACGCCCCTCGTTGCGGGCCAACTGGTGCATCCGGGCGGCGGTACCCACTTCGTGGAAATCGGCGGGACCGGCCTTTTCCGCGCTGTCGGGCTTGACCAGAATCAAACCGATCACGCGTTGCTCGCGGCTGGCGGCGGCCTCGATGGTTGGCAACCACGGTTCTTCGTTGAGCAACAGCGGCAGTGCCTGGGCCGGGAAGAACGGCCGTTCGGACAGAGGCAACAGGTATAAAGTGCTGGGCAGGATATCGGCGGCGGCAACGATATTGTTGCTGGCGGACGCTTCACCCGTATCGTCCTCGGACACGACTTCCGCTTCGAGGGCTTCGACTTCGTGGTCGGTCATGATCGTTCTCGCGGCTAAAGGGAAACTGGAACCCTAGATGCGGGCGAGGTCAGGCATTATCAAGGCTACGGCCAGATCAACCGGGTGTGACAAAGTCAGCCCGTCTTGTCGTTACCTCAAGCCCCGTTCTTGTTGAGCACGATCCGTCGAAACCAGCCGCCAGCGAGGGCCGGTTGATCGGACACCACCTGTAGCGCCGGCACTTGGGTCAGTACCTGTTCGAACACCACGTCGGTGCGGGTGGCCAGCAACCCCAGTAGCGGACTGACCAAACGCCGCAACGGTGCGATTTGACCGGCGCGTAGGAATTTATCGAGGACCAGAAGCTGGCCGCCGTCTCGTAAAACCCGCGCCGCTTCCGCCAACACCCGTTCCGGATGCGGTGTCACCGCCAGAATTAAATGTAGCACGACGGTGTCAAATGCCGCGTCGCCATAGGGCAAACAACGGGCGTCACCGGTATCCAGTCGAATCGGCAAACCGAGGCTAGTAGCCTTACGCTGGGCGCGTGCCAGCATCGTCGGAACCAAATCGAGGCCAGTGTAACGCGGCCCACGCGGTAACAGCGGCAAATCCAAGCCACTGCCGATTCCGACCAGCAGCACTTCGGCGGGTGGCTTTTCGTGGAGCAAAGCCAAGCTACGCCGCCGCATCGAGTCAGTGAACGGTGCGACCAGCGTATCGTAAACCGGCGCGAACAGAGTGTAGCTGTAACGCAGCATCACGAAAGATCCCAGCTCAATGCAACGTGCGGGGAATGGATAAGACGAACGCCGGAATATCGGCATCGAAGGTCACACCATCGTCGGCTAGCATTTGATAGCTGCCCTTCATACTGCCGACCGAGGTTTCCAGAATCGCGCCGCTGGTGTATTGGAAACCTTCGCCGGGCCGCAGATAGGGCTGCTCGCCGACGACGCCCTCGCCGCGCACTTCTTCGATCTTGCCGTTGGAGTCCGTGATGATCCAGTGCCGGCTGAGCAATTTGGCGGGAATACCGCCCTGATTCTGGATCACCACGGTATACGCGAAAACATAGCGGTCGCGGCTTGGATCGGATTGCTCTTCCAGATAAAACGCTTGGGCGGCGATCTGGATATTGTAATCGGTTTTTTGCTTGCCCATGAACGGTCGATTCCAGAGGGTTACGGTGGGTGGGTACGGCCGGGGCGCGGATTGCGATGCCCCGAAACGCTGGCGAGCTTTCGCGGGAAGACGCTTGATTGTAGCAATTGCCGAAAGCGATTCTTTCGTCAGAGTGCGAGGCGGTCGCGACCTCCCTGCTTAGCGCGATAAAGAGCGCTATCTGCTTGGCGCAGCCAGTCGGACCAATCGTATTGAGGATTCATTTCAGCGATACCGATGGAAACCGTGACGGATATCTCCTTGCCTTCATAGTAGACTCGAATGCCGCGTACCGCCCGCAACAATCGTTCAGCCAGCATCGTGGCAACTTCGATGGCAATTTCTTGAGCGATGATCACGAACTCCTCGCCGCCGTAGCGAGCCACAAAATCGCTGCGACGCGGGAAGGTCTGCGCGCAGCAGTCGGCAAATTTCCGCAGTACCAGGTCGCCCGCCAAATGCCCGAACTGATCGTTGATTTGCTTGAAGCGATCAAGGTCCACCATCAGGAGACAAGCTGGCTGACTAGAGAGTTTATTGAACTCGAAAATGCGGAGCAGTTGTTGGTCGAATGCCTTGCGGTTGTACAATTGGGTCAGGGCATCCAGTTCCAATTCCCGCCGCGCCGCGCTCAATTCCTCACGCATGGATTTGATTTTGTTGGCCAGTTGCTCCAACGCGTGGCGATGGGTCCGCTGCCGTTCCTCGGTAAGATGCCCGATCGTGCCGATAACCTGCATGGCCTCGCGCTTGATGGTTTCCAGCGAGGTATTGCTATCGACCACGGTTCGGAGACGATTGAGCTGATCACCGATTTCCGTTTGACCCTCCTCCCCTTCGACGATGACCTTGCCCAGCGTGTCGATGAAATCGCCGAGAACGTTGCGGATTTCCTTGAAGTTGCTGTTAACGTAGATTTTTTCCCGCTGCCGCAAGTCGGTGACGAAATCGTGCAGTCCTTGCCAGTTACGCTCGCCTACCGTGCCAACGGTGGCGTCGCTAGGCCCAGAATTCGGATAAGGAGTGGCGATCAGGACATGCCGTGCCCACTGTTGGCACATTTCGTTGATGGTTTGCGCGCTGTATTGATCGATATCAAAGGCAAATTTACCGAAAATACGAAGCAAATCCGCCGTGGCGTCCAACCCGAGGGCGTCGCTGGCCAAGGAAACGGGCGCTGTTTTTTGTACTTGGTTCGGCTGTTTTTTGCCGCCTTTCTTACCCCACAACATAGGCACCCCGCGTAGAACATGCCAAAGCAGGCGCGAACGCCTAAAATTCCGTTGCGATGGAATCCTGAATCGAGCCTGGAGCCGAAAACTGGCCCGGATCTCGACAAGCGATCACACCGATCCTAATCGATCAATCCAAGTTACACGAAACGATAAGGCTATGAAGCTTATACCTGTTTCGCGTTTCGTTCATGCATCGTTTATCGACTCTACGAGGCTCTTGAATGTCCAAGGAACTGCGCGTTCACCGCTTGTCCGGTGGCGATATCAACGCCTTTCTGTCCGAACTGGCGCGCTTGCGTATCCAAGTATTCCAGGAATATCCCTATCTCTATGAAGGTAGTGTCGCCTACGAAGAACAGTATCTTAAAACGTATGTGAACGTCCCCGAAAGCGTTATGGTATTGGTCTGGGACAGCGATCGGGTGGTAGGGGCTTCCAGTGGTTTGCCGATGGAGGTCGAAACCCCGGAGGCGATGGCGCCATTTATCGCTCAAGGCTACGATCCAAAAAGGATTTTTTACTACGGTGAGTCGGTTCTGCTGCCGGAATACCGGGGCAGAGGGCTGGGCAAACGCTTTTTTGAGGAGCGGGAGACACATGTCCGGCAGTTGGCACGCTTCGATATCGCCTGTTTTTGCGCCATCGAGCGGCCTGCTGACCATCCACGCCGGCCAGCAGACTACGTACCATTGGATGCGTTCTGGAACCAGCGTGGCTTCGTCAAGCACCCAGAATTGCGCACTTTTTTCTCTTGGCGGGAATGGGGCGAGGACGCGGAAACACCCAAACCGATGGTGTTTTGGTTGAAACGGTTGGCTTGAACCGGCGGGGGACGGCGCGGAAACCGTCCCTGTGCGCTTTCGCTACACCGCTGTCACCGACGGCAAGCCAGCCAGGGCCATTGCCAGTTCCGCCTCGTCGTAGTTCTGATCCGTCAACTTGCCGGCGAAATAATCCATGTACGCCTGCATGTCGAAGTGGCCATGGCCGCAGAGGTTGAACAGGATCGCCCGGCTGACGCCTTCCTCCTTACACCGCAGCGCCTCGTCGATGGCACCGCGTACCGCGTGATTGGCTTCTGGCGCGGGCAGCACACCTTCGACGCGGGCAAACAGCACTCCGGCTTCGAAGCAACTGAGCTGATGATAGGCGCGGGCCTCGATCAGATCCAATTGCCTGACGTGACTGACCAGTGGCGCCATGCCGTGATAGCGCAGACCGCCGGCGTGGAAACCGGGCGGGGTGAAGGTCGAGCCCAGGGTATGCATTTTAGTCAGCGGCGTCAGATGGGCGGTATCGCCAAAGTCGTAGGCGTATTTGCCCCGGGTCAAACTAGGGCAGGCAGCCGGTTCGATGGCCACGATGCGGACCTTTTTCCCACCACGCAGTTGTGCGCCCAGGAACGGGAAGGCGATGCCGGCGAAATTGGAGCCGCCACCGGTGCAACCCACCACCACGTCGGGATAATCGTCGGCCATCTCCAGCTGGGCCATCGCCTCCAAGCCGACCACGGTCTGGTGCAATAGGACGTGGTTTAGCACCGAACCGAGGGCGTATTTGGTGTCGTCGCGTTGGGCGGCAATTTCCACCGCCTCGGAGATGGCGATGCCCAGGCTGCCGGGATGGTCGGGCCGCTTGGTGAGGATCGCTCGACCGGCAGCGGTGCGCTCCGAAGGCGATGGCGTGCAGGTCGCGCCCCAGGTTTCCATCAGCGCCCGGCGATAGGGCTTCTGCTGGTAGGACACCCGGACCATGAACACTTCCACCTCGATGTCGAATAGCACACCGGCGAACGCCAGCGAGGAACCCCATTGGCCAGCGCCGGTTTCAGTGGCGATGCGTTTGACGCCGGCTTCCTTGTTGTAGAACGCCTGGGCAACGGCAGTGTTGGGCTTGTGGCTGCCGGCCGGGCTGACGCCTTCATACTTGTAATAAATCCGGGCCGGCGTATCCAGCGCCTTTTCCAAGCGACGAGCGCGATAGAGCGGGCTGGGTCGCCATTGCCGATAGATGTCCCGAACCGGTTCTGGAATCTCGATTTCCCGTTCGGTGGAGACTTCCTGCATGATCAGCGACGTTGGAAACAGCGGTGCCAGATCATCCGGGCTAATCGGTTGCAGGGTGCCAGGATGCAGCACGGGCGGTGGCGGCGTGGGCAAGTCGGCCACCAAATTGTACCAATATTTCGGCATCCGACTCTCATCGAGCGGGTATTTCACGGGTTCGGTCATATCGGCTCCAGAAAATCCGCTCAACGGGTGATCCGATGCTTGTTCCCGCTAGCTGGATCGGGTGGTCTGATGGCGGTTTTGGGATGGTCTGCCGCACCGCCGGGGTGACTGGATGATCATTTTAGCGCAAGTTCGCGCTTCATCCCCAAGCTTGCTCGGACTGGGCGACCAAACCCGCGCCGCCAGCCGCTATCAGCTCAACACCCAGGCCGACGCTTTTCGCGTGGCCCTGACCGAACCGGAAATCGGCGACCGCTTCGACCAACTGGTGAAAGCGGGCCTGAGAGTTCGACAGCTACCGCTCCGCCACCCGACTCGGTTATCCCATCGCTTGTACAAGGAGAGACGTTAGTATTTTTTAAGTGACAATCGCCCGCAATGCTTCTTCATCATTTCTACAGTTGTAAGGATTACTAGTCATCATGTAACCCAGTTATTTCAATTCTATAACCTACAAGGGAGAAGCATCGTGTCGCGTCGTTCATTTTCCCCATCAATTCATTTTATATTATTGATTATAATTTATATTTTTTGTTTTCCTGTCAAAGCCACGACCTTCACCGTCACCAACCTCAACGACAGCGGCGTCGGGTCGCTCCGTCAGGCCGTCCTCGACGCCAACAACGCCGTGGGCGACGACACCATCGTCTTTCAGGCGGGCCTCGGCGGCACTCTGCTGACCTCCGGCAGTTTCACCATCACCGGCAACCTGATCCTCAACGGGCCAGGTACGGGCCTGACCATCAGCGGCAATAACGCCAACCGTATTTTCAGGGTGGATTACAACACGAGCGCTACTCTCTCTGCGCTGAAACTTCAGAACGGCGGGATCGAAAACTCGGGAACACTGACCCTGAACAGCAGCACAATCCAGTCCAGCAATTGGGTCAATGGCAATGGTGGCGCTATTTATAACGATGCTTATGGCACGCTAACCATGAATAACTGCATCTTGTCCGGGAATACGAATAGTGTTGGTAGTGGTGGTGCCATCGCTAACTACGGCACATTGGCGGTAAATAGCAGTGTTCTATCTGGCAATTCGGCTGCTTATGGTGGCGGCATTGATATTGCTGGCGGGACGGTAAGTATAAATAACAGCACGGTGTCGAATAATTCGGCTCAATCAGAAGGCGGTGGAATAAAAAATGCTCGTAACAATGCTGCCTTTGCGATGCTAACATTGAGCAATAGCGTTGTATCCGGCAATACGGCTGGTATCGATGGTGGCGGATTATATAACACCTCTAGTTCTACAACGACGATACGCAACAGCACCGTGTCCGGCAATACGGCTACCACCGGGTATGGTGGTGGCATATTCGCGAATGGGACGGTGAATATACTTAGCAGCACTTTGACCGGTAACTCCGCATCAGCGCCGACCACCGGACGAGGAGGCGGCATTTACGTTCCCACGGGTGCACTGTCCATCGGCAACAGCTTGGTTGCCGGCAACAGTGCAGCGGACGGCAAGGAAGTTTACAGAGGTAGCGGCGTTTTCACCTCCCAAGGCCACAACCTGTTCGGCGAAAACGGCAGCTCGGGACTGGTGAACGCCAGTCCCATCGCCAGCGACCTCATTCTGGCCGGCCCTATCAACACTGCCATTGGCCCCTTGGCCGACAACGGCGGCCCGACCTTGACCCACCTGCCGGTTTTGGGCGGCCCGGCGATCAACGTCGGCGACAACGCCCTGATCCCGGTCGGCCTCACCACCGACCAGCGCGGCGCGGGTTTCCCCCGCATCGTCGGCGGCGCGGTCGACATCGGCGCGGTCGAGGTGGGTACGCCCAGCGCTTACACCCCGATCCACTCGGACTTCGACGGCGACGGTCGGGATGACCTGGCCGGCCTCAACAGCGCCGGCGCCATTTACTACTCCACCAACCTGACCGGCTGGACCCGCATCCTCGGCACCCTGTCCCGCCTGGTGGCCGGCGACTTCAACGGAGACGGGAAAGCCGACCTGGCCGGCGTCAACAGCAAAGGCGCCATCTACTACTCCACCAACCTGACCACCTGGTACAACATCCCCGGCGCCTTGAGCCATCTGGTGGCCGGCGACTTCAACAGCGACGGCAAAGCCGATCTGGCCGGCGTCAACAGCAAAGGCGCCATTTACTACACCACCAACCTGACCACCTGGCACAACATCCCCGGCACCTTGAGCCGACTGGTGGCCGGCGATTTCAACGGGGACGGCAAAGCCGATCTGGCCGGCCTCAACAGCGCCAGCGCCATCTACTACACCACCAACCTGACGAACTGGACCTACATCCCCGGCACCTTGAGCCGACTGGTGGCCGGCGACTTCAACGGGGATGGCAAAGCCGATCTGGCCGGCGTCAACAGCAAAGGCGCTATCTACTACACCACTAACCTGACGAACTGGACCTACATCCCCGGCACCTTGAGCCGACTGGTGGCCGGCGACTTCAACGGCGACGGCAAAGCCGACCTGGCCGGCCTCAACAGCGCCGGTTCCATCTACTACTCCACCAACCTGACGAACTGGACCCAAATCTCCGGCGCCCTGTCCCGGCTGGCGAGCGGCAACTACAACGGCGACCTGTACGCCGACCTAGCCGGCCTCAACGGCGCTGGTTCCATCTACTACTCCACCGGCCTCAGCACCTGGACCCAGATCGGCGGCCAGTTGAGCCGTCTCGCCGGAGACACCGACTGAGCGCAGCCCGCCCCTGGTTCCAGCCGGGGGCGACCCCGGCCGGGCCACCACGGGCGGCGCGACCTTTGCGCTATAGTGTCCGGCATCGCCCCGAGCCGGAATCCCCCATGAAACCGAAGCTGCCCATCGGCCTGCAAAACCTGCGCGAGATGCGCACCCAGGGCTACGTCTACGTGGACAAGACCGCCCACGTCGCCGGCCTGGTCGAGGAGGGCAAATACTACTTCCTAGCCCGACCCCGCCGCTTCGGCAAGAGCCTGCTGGTGGACACCCTGGCCGAGCCCTTCGCCGGCAGCCGGGAGCTGTTCGAGGGGCTGTACCTGGAATCGCGCTGGAATCTGTTCGAATTCAAGGTGGTGGAGGTTGACGCAGCGGGTGGTGCCCTACAGCAACTCCAGGACAAAGGTTACGCCGAGAAATATCGTGGCGGAGGCGGGCCGATTTATCTGATCGGCGTGGAATTCAGCCGGCAGCAACGCAATCTGGTCGGCTTCGCCTGGGAGCGGGAACAACCATGACGGTTTCCGCCAGGACGTTCCGGGTAGTCGCAGTCGGAACAAGATCGCGGAGCATCCCTGCCCCGCCTCAGCCCGCGACTACGTAAGAGACGCGCGACTAGCCGAGATTGACGCCGAAATCGCGCGCGACCGCAGCCAGTCCACCGGCGTAACCCTGACCGATGGCCTTGAATTTCCACTCTTCGCCGTGGCGATATAATTCGCCAAAGATCATCGCGGTCTCGATCGACGCATCCTCGGACAGGTCGTAGCGGGCGATCTCTTGCCCGCCCTCGGCATTCAGCGCGCGGATGTAGGCGTTGCTGACTTGCCCGAAGTTCTGCTTGCGCGCCTCCGCGTCGTGAATGGTGACCACAAACGCCACCTTGGCGGCGCTGGCCTCCATCGAATCCAGGCCGATTTCGATCACTTCGTCATCGCCCTCGCCTTCGCCGGTACGGTTGTCGCCCTTATGCGTGACCGCGCCAGACGGATCCCGAGTGTTGTTGTAAAACACGAAATGCTGATCGCTCAACACCTTGCCATTGCCGTCCAGCACGAAGGCCGAGGCGTCCAAATCGAAGGCGTTGCCATCGGTCTTGCGGACATCCCAACCTAGACCGAAGTTGACCCGCTTCAGCCCGGGTACTTGCTTACTTAGGGAGACATTCCCACCTTTTTGCAGAGAGATAGCCATAGTTCCAGTCCTGATCGTTATGGAAACCGTACGGATTAAGCGGAGAAAGCAGGTTCAGATGCTGATGCCGTACTGACGGCACATCGCTGCCAGCCCACCGGCGTAGCCCTGGCCGACCGCGCCAAACCGCCATTCGCCACCGTGGCGATACAGCTCACCGAAAATCATCGCAGTCTCGGTCGAGGCGTCCTCGCCGAGGTCGTAGCGGGCCACTTCGATATTGGTTTCGGCGTTGACCAGACGGATGAAGGCATTGCCGACCTGACCAAAATTTTGCCGGCGCTGATCAGCTTCGTGAATGGTGACGGTAAACGTGATTTTCTGCACGTCCGCTGGCACGCGGGTCAGATCCACCATGACGGCTTCGTCATCCCCTTCGCCGGCGCCAGTCCGGTTATCCCCTGTGTGTTGCACTGAACCACACGGGGATTTCAACTGATTGTAAAAAATAAAATCGGCATCGGATCGAACCTTGCCGTTGGCGTCTAGCAGGAACGCTGAAGCATCGAGATCGAAATCGGCGCCGTCGGTGGCGCGAGCGTCCCAGCCCAATCCGACCAGGACTTTCTTTAGGTCCGGTGCTTCCTTGCTCAGTGACAGCTTGCCGCCTTTGTTAAGAGAAATAGCCATGCGTTTGTCCTCCCTCAATAACGGGGTGCGAATAGGGGATTTCAAAAAAGTTGCGGAACCGGACGGATGCTGGCCATATCCGTCCGGTGTGCCGCCAGCGGGAATCAGGGATTCTCTCGGCGGGGTTCTTTGTCTTTCTCCAGCTGTGGTTGGGTTTCCTCTCCGGCTTCTTCCTTTTCAGGGAACAAGAGCGAGGTGATCACGCCCACCGCCAGCGTACCGAGAATGATCATCAGGCTGAGATTGGCCGAAATTTCCCAACCTGGCCAGTGGAAGATGTGGTTGGACGCTTGCAGCGCCAACTTGAAGGCGATAAAGAACAGCAGCGCCGCCACTGCCTTGTCCAGATGGGCCAGATATTTCTGCGCCGCTGCCAGCACAAAATACAGCGAGCGCAGGCCGAGAATGGCGAAGATCACCGCCGAATAGACCAGCAACGGTTCACGAGTCACGGCGATCACCGCCGGCACCGAGTCGAAGGCGAAGATGATGTCGGACACCTCGATGCAGACCAGGCAGAGCAGCATCGGGGTGGCGTACACCGTCGCTTCCCGGGTCACGGAAATGCTGGAATCCTGCTCCGCCACCGTCTTGACATGGCCGTGACTGACCACGAAATGATGGCCGTGCAAGCGGGGAAAGATCGGCACCAGCTTTTGGGTCAGCCGCACCGACCAGTGGTCGGAATAATCCTCGATCTCCTCATCCCCGCCGACCCCGGCCAGCATCTTCCAACCCGTCCAGGCCACGATGGCCGCGAACACGAACTCAATCCAGGTGCTCAACCCGAACAAGCCCGTACCGAAGGCGATGAATAGCATCCGGAAAATCACCGCCCCCAGAATACCGAAATACAAAATCCGGTGCTGCAAGGCGCCCTTGATGCCGAAAGAGGCAAAGATCGCGACGAAGACCATCAGATTGTCCACCGACAACGACTTTTCCAGGATGTAGCCAGCCAGGAACAGATCGGCGAACTCGGCGCTGTGATGGATCTTGAGATAGAAATAGAACGCGATGGATAGAAAGATCCAGAACAGCGACCAGGCTACCGCATTGGGGATGCTGATATCTTCGCTGTCTTTGTGCAGTCGGAGGTCCAACCACACCGAGAAGGCGACCACCCCCACGAAAATGGCGATGGTCTCCAGCGGAAAACCGAGATGTTGTTCCATAGGAATGTCCGGTATTCTCGGTTTAGAGATCGAAATCCTTGGGATTCAGGCCGAGTTCGGCGCAAATTTTGCGGACTATTGCCTTCTCGTTGTCATCGAAATTGCCATCGGCGGCACCAATCGCGCAGCAAACTCGCACCATCAACTTAGCCTCGGTTTCCTTGCCCTTGAGCTTGGCAATCGCCTGTAGAGCGCTGGCCTGACCGATCTGATGATCGAACTCGAACTGCTTGGCGTATTTGTCGAAGACGGCGATGACTTCCTCAGTGGTGAATACCGACAGCACATCGGAGTTGCGCAGGAAACCCATCATTTTTTGCTTTTCTTCGGGGCGTACCACGCCATCGGCGTAGGCCACCATCACGCAACCGGCCACCACCGTTTCCAGGAAGCTCTTGTTATTGAACTTGGTGACTTCGGTTTTCAGGTTGGCGGTGACTTCGCTGTAACGCTGCTTCAACCATTCGAGAGCCATAAGGTCTGTTTCTCCGGTAAATGAAATGAAATCGGGCAGCAGGGCAGAACCAACCCACTCCGCCCCGTCGATGGTAAAAAATCAATCCTTTGACCCCGCCACCCAGCGCAGGCCGAAACCGTAAGCCTGATCCAGGTAGCGGTGATCGAGGAAATATTCGACGAGCTTTGTGACCTTGATGTTACCGCCTTGGTTCTCCAGTATCGCCAGGGCGCACATGCGTTGGTCGTTGCGGTGGCTGTCGAGCCGGATTTCCAGGGTCGGCTGACCGGGCGCCTGTATCGTGACCACCGCGTCGGTCTCCGCCCAGTTGGGCGCACCCTCGTAAATCATCGCGAACAGTGCCACCCGATCCAGCTCGTTCCAGTGTTGGCCGTTGATGTGCAGAAACTCGCCTTGGGCGCTGGCGCCGCTGCGGTCGTCGCCCATGAGCTGGATGTAGGGTGGCTGGTGCAAGCTGCCAAACGTATTGCCCAACGCCTGAACCGCGCCACCCCGGCCATCCTTCAACTTGAACAGACAGCCCAAGTCGAGATCGATCTTGCGACCGCCGGTCAATCGGCCGAAAAATCCCTTGCCGCTTCCGCCCCCTTGATTCCAGTTGAGATTGACCACGATTTCGCCGAAACCCTGGGCTTTTTTCTCCAGTGAAATGCTGGGATTGTGTTTATCCAGCGTGATTTTTTCCAGCCGGATGGGTTTGGTGGCTGGTGATGGTGAGGCCGCCGGGGCCGCCGGGGCCGCCGGGGCCGCCGGGGTCGGAGGAGGTAGTGGTGTGGCGGCAGGCGGAGCGGCTTCCACAGCGTCTGGATCGTCGCCCACATCCACGCCGTACTGACGAGCCAGCGGTCCCAAGCCGCCGACGAAACCTTGCCCGACGGCGCGAAATTTCCATTCGCTGTTACGCAGGTAAAACTCGCCGACGATCAGCGCGGTTTCCGGCATCATTTGGGTCGCCAGTGGGAACGTCGCCAGGGATGCCTTGCTTTGCGCGTCGCGGATTTCCGCCCGCACCCGACTTAACTGGCCGAACGATTGACCGCGTCGCTGACCCTGGTCGATGGTCAACGCGACGACAATCCGCTCGATGGCCGCCGGCAGTTGGGAGAAGGTGACGGTAAAAGCGCGACCATCCCCGGCACGCTGGATACCACCACCCGGTAATGTCGGCTGATTATAGAAGACGAAATCGTCGTCGCCGCGTACCTTGCCTTGACCGGTCAGCGCGAAAACGCTGGAGTCAAGCGTCAGCGGCGTGCTCGCGGGCTCCCAATCAAGCGTGATTTCCACAGCGGCCGGCGCCGGACTTTGTTTGGTGATCGAGAAATTCTGGCCGGGTTGTAAATCCATGGATCAAATTCTCGCCGAGATCACAGATAGGGTCGAAGCGCAGGCAACAGGTCGTGGAAAGTCCGGCCGCTGGCATGTTCGCCGATAGCCTGTAGTTTCCATTCCCCGTTGTGACGATACAGCTTGGTCATGATCAGGCCAGTGTGATCGCCGCCCTCTAGCGATAGGTCGAAACGAGCGATTTCGCTGCCGTTGGTTCCATCCACGAGCCGACAGAACGCGCTGGGAATACCGGCGAAACCTTCGCCGCTGAAGCTGTTGACAGTGAAGATCAGCGCTTGAATTGTTCCCGGCAGCTGACTCAAGTCAATGGTGATCCGCTCGTTTTCGGAACCAGCCTCACCACCGCCAGCGCGATCGTCGCCGCTGTGCCGCACGGAGCCGCAACGACTTTCCAGTTGTCGAAACCATACGGTATCCACTAGATTACCAGTGGCGTCGAACAGCAGACAGGAGGCGTCCAAATCCACGGCTTCCTGGCGGACGCCCGCACCGAAACCCAGAAATCCTCGAGTCTGGACCTGCTTCATACCCCAGCCCAGTCCCATGACGACACGGCCCAGACCGCGTCCAGCTTCTTTTTCCAGGCTGATGCGCTGTCCTTTTTGCAAATTGATAGCCATGTGGAGATCCTCGTTTAATTGGCTGACTTTAGGATGGCGTACAGATAATGATGGCACACCCTTTTGAAAAAAGGGTAGACGCCGCGCCGCGCCGGATTCCGCGCGCTAGCGCCTAAATCGGTGTCGGTTACGATAACCTTCGCGAAGGTTAGGGTGGTTGGTGGAAAGTTTACGACTCCGGCATTTCGATGTGGAGGCAGTCATGCGCAAGATTGCATTGTTGTCGATCATACTGGCCACCGTGGCCCACGCCGCGCCAGCGCCCGATATGAGCCTCAAAAAGTGGCGAGACGAGAAGGGTATCTGGCACTACGGCGACTCTCGACCGGTGTCCCCCAATGCTGCCACCAATAGCGCCGCCGAAGCTTACCAACGCGGTGATTATGTGATGGCCTTTGGGGAGTATATGAAATGGGCGAAACAGGGCGATCCGCAAGCCCAAACCATGATCGGCCTCATGTATCTGCGCGGCCAGGGGGTGGTGAAAAACCAGGGTGATGCTCTTGAATGGCTGCGGCGGGCGGCAAAGCAAGGCAATCCCGATGCCCAATTTCATCTGGCAATGCTCTTTGTCGAGCAGCCCAGCGCGGCAGCTAACGAGCGAGAACCGGTGTTGTGGTTATGGCGGGCTGCGGAAAACGGCCATGCCAGCGCGCAGCTCGCCTTGGCTGATCGGTATGCGAACGGTCAGGGTGTGACTCGCGATGATCGAGAAGCCGTCAACTGGTACTTACGGTCTGCCGGCCAAGGCAATACCGATGCCCAGTTTAGATTGGGGAATGTCTATGCCAGCGGTCGGGGAGTATCCCGCAACGACAAAGAAGCCGTGCAATGGTACCGAAAGGCCGCCGAGCAAGGTCACCTCGATGCGCAATTCGCGCTGGGGACGATGTACGCCACCGGGCGCGGAGTGGCGGTCAGCGACTCGGACGCGGCGCAATGGTACCGCAAGGCAGCGGAGCAGAATCATGCTGAAGCTCAGTACAATTTGGCCGTCCGTTATTTGGGTGGCCGGGGCGTGCCACTCGACCTCTCAGTAGCTTTTGATTGGTTCCGCAAGGCGGCGGAACAGGGCCTGGGATTGGCCCAGCTCAATCTGGGGCGGTTGTACATGGAGGGAAAAGGTACAACCCGCAGCGACACCGAGGCGCTCAAGTGGTATCGGAAGGCCGCCGATCAGAATTTACCCCTCGCCCAATACTATCTGGGCCGAATGTACACTGACGGACGCGGCGTGTCGCGCGATGAGCGGGAAGCACTACAATGGTTCCGGCGCGCGGCCGATCAAAATCTTCCCTTGGCGCAACTGGAATTGGCGAACGGTTATTTGAACGGCCGCGCAATGGAGTTGGATCGGGCTAGGGGCATACAACTGTTGACGCAGGCGGCCACGGGCGGTAGTCCGGAAGCCCAGATACAGTTGGCGGAGCGCTATTTCTCTGGGAATAGCCTGCCGCGCGATGATCAGAAAGGTCTGGAGTGGTTGCGTGCGGCAGCCGAACAAGGTTACGCAGAAGCACAGTATCTGCTGGCAACTCTCTATGCCAGGGGCGATGTTGTTGGGCACGACGACGGGCGAGCGGTCGAGTGGTACCGCAAGGCGGCGGATCAAGGCCATGTTGCCAGTCAAGTTCGCCTCGGGGGGATATATGCCGATGGCTTAGGCGTGTCCCGGGATGATCGACAGGCGTTGCAGTGGTTTGGAGAAGCGGCCAAACAGGATAATGCGGAGGCCGAGTTTAACCTTGGGGTGTTGTATGCCACTGGTCGGGGTACGCCGCGCGACGACGCCCAGGCGGCGGCAGCGTATCGCAAGGCGGCCGAGCAGGGTTTAGCCGCCGCCCAGTTAAACCTGGGGCTTTTCTATGCTGAAGGCCGCGGCGGTCTACCGCGCGACGACGCTCAGGCGGTGGTGTGGTATCGCAAGGCGGCAGCGCAACATCTGCCACTGGCACGCTTGATGTTGGGTTTGGCCTACGCAACCGGGCGGGGAACGGCCCGCGATGATCGGCAAGCGACCGAGTGGTTCGAGCAGGCGGCCAACGATGGCCTGACACTGGCGCAATATGCGCTGGGGATGCTTTACAGCAACGGCCGAGGGATCCAACAGGATTGGATCAAGGCTCGCTTGTGGCTCGATCTGGCGGTATCTGGCGGCTATGTCGGGGCTGCGCAACCGCTGGAATACGCCACCAGCCAACTCGACGAAAAGGGTCTGACGCGCGCACGGGATCTGGCGCGCGAATGGCAAGCGGCTAGGACCGCGGTCCGACCTAACTGATCGGAGACGGACGCGCTCAGCGCTAACTGGAACGGGCTTGAACCGCTTGGGGCGCTTGTGCCTTAGCCGAGCCAGGATCTCAGTGACTCTTGCGATTGGGATCCAACAGGTGCCGACTGAGGTTGCGCGCGAACTCCTCGAATCGTGTCGATTCGGTATGGAGGCGTTCATTCATTTGGCACAAAGCACTGGCCAGCCGGTAAGTTCGGGATAACAGCTGCTCCAAATCGTCTGCTTGCCACAATTGCTCGGGATTGACCTCGGGCGCACCGTCGTTCAGCGTCACCGCGCACCAGTCGGGGATCCGGTACATCAACACCGATTCCCGATCGCTGGCCAAGCAGAGAGTCACTCCGATATCGTACTTGCGCAGGACCGCCACGACTTCGTCGAGGCAACGCTGCATCTCCTCGCTGGGCTGTTTGTCGGCTTGCGAAATTTCAGCCTCGCCCGAGATCTCCTGCTCTTCGTCTACTCTACTCATCTTGATTCACCTCCCATCATCTTGGGCGCGGTCGGGTTCAAACGGAAACTCCCGCGCTGGAGTATCGATAGGCGGGAGCCGCATATTTGGAGATGCCGTCCCAATCGAAGGATCAAACGTCGCCTAGGGGTATGGAGGACAGCAATCTTTAGGTGAATCGCAATATGGAAGACTAAAGCTACTATCGGAAATATTACGCGAGTCATCGATCTTCCGCCAGTTGAGAGAAGTTTTCACACGGGGCAATTTCGCTATGTGGAGGGTTGACAAGCGGCGGGTCGCACAGGTAGCGAGTGGGGGGTATACCAGCGCGATATTTGAATGCATAGGGATAAGCTGTCATTATGTCATATATAAGATACAGCCTAGGCGTGTCGTCAGTTAAGCCAATGGTAGAGGCGGCAGCTGAACAGCAGCAGGGATGTTCCTGCGATTTTATCGTAGCGGGGATAATGGCACGGCAGACACCTTATACCAATTCTCTTTCAAAGAATAATTAAAAAGCTTAGACTTTTCCCCAGGAAGGGAGGAAGGCATGACGGTTTATCGCAAATCATTTCCGGAAGGGACAGTATTGCTGGTCCATCGGCTTATTGAAGAGAGCAAAGATCCGAATGTGTTGAAACGCGCGCAGGCGATTTACTGTCGTGCGGCTTTTGATCTGCCTGTGGAACAGATCGCGGGTGTAACGGGTCTTGCGGTTTCGACGATCCGGAGGCTCCATAGCGAGTTTTTACGTTTTGGGATGGAGATTTTCGATCTGTCCGGCCGTGGCGGTCGGCGCAGACAGATCATGACACCCGAAGAAGAGGTGGCCTTTTTGCAACCCTTTATCGAAGTTGGAGATGCGGGAGGCCTGCTGGAAGTCGGGAAGGTCCACGACGCCCTGTGCGAGCGTACCGGTCGGCGCATTCACCGTTCGGTGACCTATAAACTCCTTCACCGCCATGGCTGGCGGAAAATCGTTCCCCGCCCCTGCCATCCCAGGGCCGACCCGGAGGCCCAGTCCTCATTCAAAAAAACTGGCCGGACATCGTAGAACAGGCCCATGAAAAGTCCTGTGTGGCGGGTCGGCCTTTACGGATTTTCTTTCAGGATGAAGCCCGGTTCGGGCGGATCAACCATCCCCGCAGATGCTGGGCCAGAGCGGGTATCCGACCGGTCGTTGGTCAACAGATGGTCCGCGAATACACCTACGCGTATGGGGCATTCTGTCCGCAGGACGGCGCCTCTACACACTTCATTCTGCCCGCTATGGATGGAGCATGCATGACCTTCTTTCTGCGCCATGTCCGCGAATCATTCCCTGACGATTTCATCCTCATGGTCTACGACGGCGCGCCCGGCCACAGCCCCGGCGTGCTCCATGTCCCCGATCACATGATGCTGGTGACCCTACCGCCTTATTCGCCGGAATTAAACCCCTCCGAACACATCTGGGACGATATGCGGGAAAAATTCTTCGGCAATACCGTCTTCAACTCCATGAACGCCGTCAGAGACCAACTCTGCATCGCCATGAACCACTACGCCGGTCATCCCGAAACCGTCCGTTCCATCACGGCCTTCCCTTGGATATGGTTACCCTTTGAAAGAGAATTGGTATTAGCGGACCAACGCTGGCACGAACCAGTGAACCGTCCCGAGTTTTGAGGAGGCTTCGACTCTTGAGAGAGTGGAGCCATGAAGGGCAAGAAGAACACACCGAAGTGTTCCCCTGAAGTGCGCGAACGCGCGGTGCGTAGGGTGCGGGTTTGTTATGCTATATGGACGTTCATACGGGGGAAAGCCTGCGAACGACCCTCTGCGGGACGGGGATGTGGTGGTGGCGGATCGGGGCGACGACTCGGCATCCGCGTTGATTCGCGTGTGCCGACCGAGGTGTGGCGGTGGTGGTGCGCTATAACCCGCATGGACTCAAGCTATACGATGCGGAGGAAGCCCAGATCGATTGGCTGGCGCAACTCCAGAGGACAACGGAAACCGAGTGGTGTCTACCGGTGCGCGTGCAGGTAAACGGTGAATTCATCGAGGGGACCGCGCATGGCGGTCGGCTACCACCGGCCCTACCGCCTGGCATCCGCGCCGCCATTGACTCGCCACAGCTTGGTAGCGTTGGGGTTGATCAGCCGGCTTGGCGGCCTTGATCACGGAATCGTTCAGGGGCATCGGGGTGCGGTGGCGGAAGCTGTACCCAGAACGATGTCCCAATCCTTTGGACTTCCTTGTATGCTTTATTTGGAGGCTAGGGTCGGAATCGAACCGGCGTCCACGGCTTTGCAGGCCGCTGCATGACCACTCTGCCACCTAGCCCTATGTACTGAAGATCCTGGCCATCAAACCGGCCGCTGGCACAAAAAAGCCCCGAAGACTCGAGGCTTGCGAAACTTGGAGCGGGAAACGAGACTCGAACTCGCGACCCCAACCTTGGCAAGGTTGTGCTCTACCAACTGAGCTATTCCCGCTGCGGGAACGCAATATTCTAGTGTGAAAAAGTATTACGTCAAGCCCTCTATCCATACCGAAGCGCCGACCATGCCGCTACCAGGTAATGAAACATGGACCACAGTGTTAAGCCTGCGGCGACCACCAACAGTCCCAGGCCCACTTCCAGGGTCGGAAAAAAACCGAGCGGTTCGCGATACAGCAACAGCAGCACAGCAATCATCTGAGCGGTGGTTTTAATCTTGCCCGTCATTGATACCGCCACGCGCCCCTGCTTGCCGAGTTGGGCCATCCATTCCCGCAAAGCGGAAATGGCAATTTCGCGACCGATGATGATGGCAGCCACCACCGCCATCAGCGGGGTTGGGATGGCTTGTACCAACAAAACCAGCGCGGCTGCCACCATCAACTTATCGGCAACCGGATCCAGAAATGCTCCGAACGGCGAAGTTTGCCCGAGTCGACGCGCTAAATAGCCATCCAGCCAATCAGTGAGTGCCGCCAGCCCAAACAGAGCGCTACACAACAGGTTGGCACCAGGAAACGGGAGAAAAAAAACACCTATGAAAACCGGTATCAGAGCGATTCGCAGCAAGGTCAATAGAGTGGGCAGATTCAGTTGCATGGTTTGACGCACACTCAACCCTCGCCGTGGAAGGCATCGTAGATCCGTTGCGCCAGTTCGGCGTTAATCCCGTTCACTTGGGAAATATCTTCGACGCCCACTCTCGACAGCTGTTTCAGGCCACCGAACTGTTTGAGCAAGGCTTGCCGGCGCTTGGGGCCAATACCGGGGATATCGTCGAGTGTAGACGTGGTGCGCGCCTTGGCCCGGCGTTGGCGATGACCGGTGATGGCAAAGCGATGCGCTTCGTCCCGAATTTGCTGCACCAGATGGAGGGCGGCCGAATCAACGGGCAGTATAATAGGGCGATTTTCCTCAAACAAGTAAAGTGTTTCCAACCCCGGCTTGCGCTCAGGCCCCTTGGCGATGCCAATCACCATAACCCCGGTGATCCGTAACGCTCTCCAGCACTTCCTCCGCTTGGGCCAGTTGGCCCTTGCCGCCATCGACGAACACAATATCTGGCAAACGGCTTCCCTCTGTTTCCAGACGGGCATAGCGTCGAGTCAATGCCTGATGCAGTGCTGCATAATCGTCGCCGGGCGTGATTCCATTGATATTGTAACGACGATAATCCGATTTGCGCGGCCCATCTGCGTCAAATACCACACACGCGGCAACGGTCGCTTCGCCTCGGGTGTGACTGATATCGAAGCATTCCAAGCGCGATAGCTCGCTTTCGAATCCCAACGCCTCCCGCAATGCGTCTAGCCGGCGCCGCACCCCGGTTCGATCAGACAAGCGTGCCGCCAGCGCATGTTCGGCGTTATGCGCCGCCATTTCCAACCAACGGGCACGCTCACCTCGCACGTTGGTTGTAATGGTGACTCGCCGGCCAGCACGTTCCGAGAACGTCCGCGCCAGCAACGCTGCTTCCAGAGGTTCGGGGCGAATGAGAATTTCCGCTGGAACGTCTTTGTCGAGATAGTACTGAGCCAAAAAAGCGGTCTGCACGGTCGCTGTGTCCTCTTCCTCAGGCAGGCGTGGAAAAAAAGCCCGGTTACCCAGCAATCGGCCATCGCGAAAGACGAATACTTGCACGCACGCTGTCCCGCCTCGCGCGGCGCAGGCAATTACGTCGGCATCGCCATCTGCGTTCTCGACATGCTGACGCTGTTGAATCTGTCGGAGTTCAGCAATCTGATCGCGGTAGACCGCCGCGGCCTCGAAATTCAGTGCCGTTGCCGCCGTTTCCATCCGCTCCACCAACGCGGCGATGACTTGTCCGCTCTTGCCTTCCAAAAACAGAGCGGTATCGCCCAACCGCTGTTGGTAATCCTCATGATCGATCAATCCGACGCAAGGAGCAGTACAACGCTTGATTTGATACTGCAAGCACGGCCGGGAGCGGTTATGAAAAAAAACGTCCTCACACTGACGCAACCTGAAGATTTTCTGCAATAGATTCAGCGTATCACGGACAGCATTGGCGTTCGGATACGGACCAAAATAGCGCCCCATCGCGCGCTTGGCGCCTCGATACAACGATAAGCGAGGAAAATCACCTTCTGAAATATGAATGTAGGGATACCCCTTGTCGTCACGTAACAGAATATTGTAACGAGGTTGGTGCTCCTTGATCAGGGTACTTTCCAGAAGCAACGCTTCGGTTTCGGTATGGGTGATGGTGACTTCAATTGCATGAATGTGGGTGACCAAGCTGCGGGTTTTAGCTGAAGCATGGTTTTCCCGAAAATAGCTGGAAACGCGTTGCCTAAGATTGCGCGCCTTGCCGACGTATAACACTTGGCCGCATTCATCCAGCATCCGATAAACGCCGGGCAATGTGGTCAAGGTTTTGAGGAAAGGTTTGAAGTCGAAGGATCCGGGGGTAATCGCCATTTTTGCGTCGCAGTATTGGGTCCGATGTTGCGGTCAAATCTCCGGGCGCAATCTTGGGACGACTTAACGCAATTCCACAGGCAAACCTTTGTTCCGATAGGGGTGAAAAATTCGGGAAAAGCACGACCCGTTTGGGCGTCGTGCTTTTTGTGTGAGAGAGGCGCTTAGGTATTGTCCCGCCGAATATCGTATTTTTCCATCAACCGGTACAGGGTCATTCGCGAAACGCCTAATTCCTGAGCCGCTCGGGCGATATTAAAACGGGTCCGCAATAGGGTGGCCTGAATGGCCTCGCGATCGGCTGCCATGCGCGCTTCGTCCAGGGTGACGAAACCACGCCCCAGCGAGCGCCGTTCCAGCTCCATATCGTTAGGGATGATATGCGGTCCTTCGCTCAACATCACGGCCCGACGGATACGGTTCATCAATTCCCGCACGTTGCCCGGCCAGTCGTAGCGATTGATGACCTCTAAAGCATCACGGCTGAAGCCCTTGGCCGAAGTCTTCGTCTCGGCGGTGAACTTGGTGAAGAAATAGCGGGCCAACAGCTCGACGTCGCCCTTACGCTCGCGCAAGCTTGGCGTGCGCAGGTGCAGCACGTTGAGTCGATAGTACAGATCTTCGCGGAATCGGCCATCCCGGACCGCTTGTTCGAGATGCGTGTTGGTTGAGGCAATGATCCGGACATTGGCGGGGATCGGCTTGGCGCCGCCCATGCGGTGGATCTTTTTTTCTTCCAGAAACCGCAGCAGGTTAGCTTGAACCTCGGAGGGAAGGTCACCGATCTCGTCCAGAAACAACGTGCCGCCATTCGTGGATTCAATCAAACCGATCCGGCGATCATTAGCGCCCGAAAAGGCGCCTTTCTCGTGTCCGAACAATTCCGATTGAATCAGGTTGACCGGCAAGGCAGCACAATTCATCGTGACGAAAGGCGATGCCGCCCGGGAGGAATACTCGTGGATGGCGCGCGCCGATTGCTCTTTTCCGGTTCCGCTCTCGCCGGTGATCAGGACCGGTACATCCACTTCGGCAGCTTTCTGGATGCCTCGAAACAGGGTTTGCATGACCAGGCTGTTACCGATCAACCCATATTGCGATTCCAGCTCGCGTTGTTGGCGCAGCGTGTTTTCGGTCAGCATCGCCATGCCATAGGCGTGCCCGAGCGTTACGCTCAAGCGTTGCGGTTCGATAGGTAAAGTATGGTAATCGTAGCAATGCTCGGCGATGATGGTCGACAGCAGCTTGCGTTCTAGGCACTGGCGTGACAGCACCATCACCCACTGCATTTTCCGACGCGCTAGGATCAGATCGACTAGCCACTGGATCGCCCGCTCCGACTCGCAACTGAAAAGAATGGCTAAACCGACCTCGAAGGTGTTTTCGGTCAGCAGCGCCCTCGCCGGAACGGCGTCTTGCGCCCAAGAAACTTCCCAGTCGGCCGCCGAAATTTTTTCGAGCAAATTTTCCTCGAGTGCTGCTGTGCTCAGAATCAGAACCTTACGCATCGAATTTACTCACTGTCTACTTGAAAGGACATCGAATTCATCCACTTCGGAAGCTCTCGATGTTGTTCGAATCCCAGAAAACCACGAAAAAAGGGCACCGAACCGTTAAGAAACCAGCCAATCACGAGATCACACCAAACGGATGGGTCTCATTCCATTGACTTGCTTGGAGCGGGAGACCGATATCGTCGGATTCGTTACTTGATAAGCCTTTCTTATCAGCCCGGATTGGTTGCTCGCCGCGCTCGCTCTGATCCCCTCTGAAACCAGACAAAATAATGCCTTACATACGTTTCAGTTGCAACTGGAAATGACTTAATTTGTCCATTTTTGCATCTTATTCCGCAAACAAAATTACTTGACAATCCCAATACTGGTCGTTATCGGTTACGTCAATGGCAGCATTAAATTCCATCCATTACCACTCATGAGATGGGATTTACGCTCGATTAGTGACACTCAGCGGATCGTAATAGCTTTTGGGCTACCTCGACTAAGGATGATGATGTTCTACAACACATTACGCACCTTGCTTTTCCAACTCGACCCCGAAACCGCTCATGACTGGACCTTGCTGCTTCTACGCCAGGCCTTCAACAGCCCGTTAGGACGATTAGGCGGACTGATCTCGTTGCCCCAGCCAACCATGCCGAAGCGGGTCATGGGGCTGGATTTTCCCAATCCAGTTGGGTTGGCCGCCGGCCTCGACAAAAATGGTGAATGCATCCGGGCATGGGATGCGTTGGGGTTTGGCTTTATTGAGATCGGCACCGTCACCCCTCGTCCACAGTCGGGCAATCCCAAACCTCGGATGTTCCGATTACCGGCAGCCCAGGCACTGATCAACCGGATGGGCTTCAACAATAAAGGGGTTGACTATTTGATCGAACAGGTACGGCGCACAGGCTATAAGGGCGTGCTCGGCATCAACATCGGCAAAAATGCCGACACGCCGGTCGAGCGGGCTGCGGACGATTACTTGATCGGCTTGCGCAAGGTCTATCCTTGGGCGAGTTACGTTGCCGTGAATATTTCTTCGCCCAATACGCCCGGATTGCGCGATCTGCAATACGGCGCGGCGCTGGATCGGTTACTAGAGGCACTGAAAAAGGAACAACGGCAACTGGCCGAGGAACGGGGACGCTATGTACCGTTGGCGGTCAAGATCGCGCCGGATCTCACCGAAGACGATTTAGTGACCGTAGGCCACGCACTGCTACGGCACGAAATCGACGCCGTTATCGCCACTAACACCACTTTTGCGCGAACCGGAGTCGAAAATCTCCCGTACCAGGACGAAGCGGGTGGCCTGAGCGGAGCACCGTTGCGGGATCGTTCCACCGCTGTGGTCCAGCAACTGGCGAATATCTTGAACGGTAAAATTCCGATTATCGCCGTCGGCGGTATTCTGAGCGGAGCCGACGCTGCTGCCAAAATTGCCGCTGGCGCTAGTCTGGTGCAGTTGTATACCGGTTTCATTTACCGTGGTCCCGGATTGGTATGCGAAGCGATAACAGCCTTGCGCTGAGTGCGCGCAACGAGTAGGAACTGATCGACATACTCCTCTGGTCTACATCGATATTCCAACCACCGCAACCTCCCAAGGAGAGATTATCATGCGTAAGCTGTTGTTATTACTAACTCAATGAGGTAAGCCCCCGGCTCTGCCGGGGGACTCACCGAGGTTTGACCTATACGAAGGTCGTCGTGAATCTGGAGTCTCGACCAAGAGACGAGGATTCACGATGAAAGAGTATCAGGGTCTGAGCCATACCCGCTGGGATTGTAAGTACATGTGGTGTTTATCCCGAAGCGGCGCAAGCAGAAGATTTTTGGAAGTTTACGCAAGCACTTGGGAGAGGTTTTTCACGAGCTTGCGGCGCATAAGGAGTCGCGGATCGTAGAAGGGCACCTGATGCTGGATCACATGCACATGTGCTTGAGTGTTCCGCCAAAGTACGCGGTATCGAATGTCGTAGGGTACCTCAAGGGTAAAAGCGCGATCCTGATCGCCCGACGTTTCGGGGGTCGGGAAAGGAACTTTACCGGCGAGGTGTTTTGGGCGCGCGGGTATTTTGTGTCGACCGTGGGTTTGGACGAAGCGGTGGTCAGAGCGTATATCCGCCAGCAGGAGCAGGCGGACGAGCGTTACGACCAGATGAGGTTGGGAGGGGTATAGCCGCCTTGGGCGGCTCCTGATGTTATCGGCGCCTTTGAGGCGCTCACCCAATAAGCCCCCGGCTTTGCCGGGGGTCATTTAACTCATAAAAAAGCCCCGCCTGGCGGGGCTTTTGCGTTCGATGATGAAAGGTTGATTGCGACGAAGCGGATCCTAAGTGCCTTGAAAGGCGCATTGCCGCCACGCTTCATACAAAGCAACCGCCACTGCGTTGGAAAGATTCAGGCTTCGGCCGGTGGTGAGCATCGGTAACTTCAAGCGATGCCCGGGTGGAATATCTTCCAGTACTATTGCCGGCAAGCCCCGCGTTTCCGGACCGAATAGCAGAGCGTCGTCTGGTCGGTAAGCAATCGTGTGGTAAGAACCGCTGCCCTTGGTAGTGAAGGCGAATAGCCGTGCCGGTTTTACCTCGGCGAGAAAAGCGGCCAAATCGCGATGCAGTCGCACGGCGGCCCACTCGTGATAGTCCAGCCCAGCCCGGCGCAATTGTCGGTCGTCGAATTGAAACCCCAAGGGGCGGATCAGATGTAGTCGGGCGCCGGTATTGGCACACAACCGGATGATATTGCCGGTGTTCGGCGGAATTTCCGGTTCATACAGAATCACGTCGAACACGGTTATCTGACTCGCGCCAGTCGGCCGCTCAGTCCATCCCCAGTTCTTTAATCTTGCGAGTCAAGGTATTACGTCCCCAACCCAACAGCCGAGCGGCATCCTGGCGATGGCCACTCGTCTGTTCCAGCGCCACTCGAATCAGTATTCGCTCGAAGTTTGGCAATGCGATCTCCAATAGGTTTTGCCCGCCAGAGGCCAAGCTTTGACTGGCCCACAGCCGCAGTGCGGTTTCCCAGTTAGGGCCGCCGCCCTCCGTCCCTAATCCTCGCTCTCGTAAATCCGTCGGCAAATCCTCCAAATGAATTTCCCGACCGGAGGCCATGACCGTTAGCCAGCGGCATAGGTTTTCCAATTGCCGGACATTGCCGGGCCAATCCAGCCCGCCAAGATAGATTTCGGTTTCCGGCCGCAACACCTTGGATTCAACTCCCAATTCCCGCGCGGCTTGATTCAAAAAATGCTTGGTCAATAGCGGGATATCTTCACGCCGTTTGTTGAGAGACGGCAATTGAATCCGGATTACGTTAAGGCGGTGATACAGATCCTCGCGGAACAACCCATCGCGCACCCGTTGCTCCAGGTTCTGGTGAGTGGCAGCGATGACCCGCACGTCCACCCGCGTCGGGGTGTGTCCGCCCACCCGATAGAATTCGCCTTCGGCCAGTACTCGCAATAGCCGAGTCTGTAGTTCGGCCGGCATGTCACCGATCTCGTCCAGAAATAACGTGCCGCCGTTGGCTTGCTCGAACCGTCCCTGCCGGGTTGCCTGCGCGCCAGTGAACGCGCCGCGTTCGTGGCCGAACAGCTCGGACTCTAACAAATCGCGAGGAATGGCGGCGGTGTTGATGGCGATGAACGGCTTGTCGGCGCGTGGGCTATGCCGGTGCAGGGCACGGGCCACGAGCTCCTTGCCAGTACCCGATTCGCCGGTGATCAGCACCGTGATGTTGGAGCGCGACAGCCGGCCGATGGCGCGAAACACCTCTTGCATAGCCGGTGCTTCGCCGATGATTTCCGGCAACGGCTCATCAGGTGCCGCCGGCTCGGTGCGCTGGCGGTGAGTCAGGCAGGCACGGCGCACCAGTGCCACCGCCTCGTCCACATCGAACGGCTTGGGCAGGTACTCAAACGCGCCGCCCTGATAGGCGGAAACCGCACTGTCGAGATCGGAATGAGCAGTCATGATAATGACCGGCAACTCCGGCAGCCGCTCCCGCAGGCAAGCCAGCAATTCCAGGCCGTTCATTCCTGGCATTCGAATATCCGCCACGATCGCGTCGGGTCGCCCTTGCCTGAGCGCGTCCAGCACTCCCGCCGCGCTCTCGAACGTCGTCACCATCACTCCATCGCGTTGCAGGGCTTTTTCCAGCACCCAGCGGATGGCATGGTCATCGTCAATCACCCAAACGTGTTCTTTCCTGATCATCCGGTTTTTCCCAAGGGCAGCAACAGCGTGAAAACAGTTTCGCCGGGACGGCTGACGCATTCGATCAGACCGCCGTGCTGGTTGACGATGTTCTGGGCGATAGACAGGCCAAGACCGGTTCCGTCTGGTCGGCCGCTGATCATCGGATAGAAAATTCGCTCCTGTTGCTCGGGCGGAATGCCAGGGCCGTCGTCGATCACGTCCAACCGTGCCACTAGTTTGTGACGCTTGGAGCCGATGGTGTACTGGCGCTGCACCCGAGTTCGCAAGATGATGACGCCCTGATGATGGATCGCTTGCACGGCATTGCGTACCACATTGAGCACGGCTTGTATCAAGCGGTCGGCGTCGCCCCATACTGGTGGAATGCTAGGGTCGTAGTCCCGTTCGATACGGATGCCGGGATCGGCTTCAGCTTCCACGAGCCCGCAGACTCGCTCCAAAATCTCGTGGATACTCACCTCGTCATAGGCGCGGGGCTGGTTGGGTCCGAGCATCCGATCCACCAGATTACGCAACCGATCGGCCTCGCCGATGATGATACTGGTGTATTCGCGCAGCGCTGGATCGGGCAATTCGCGCTCCAGCAATTGAGCCGCGCCGCGCAAGCCGCCGAGCGGGTTCTTGATTTCGTGTGCCAGATTGCGAATCAGCGCCCGCGTGGTGTGGTGCTGGGCCAGAATATGCTCTTCTCGGCTGATGCGTAGCCGCCAATCCACCTGGCGTAGTTCCAGCAGTAGTTCCGTCGGTGGGTCTCGTTCCAGCAGCGGCACGGCGGTGCAATCCACCGTGACGGTGCGCTCCGGCGGCAAAGCCAATTGCAACTCCCGCTCGATATAGGGGTGACCGCTTTCCAGGCAATGCCGCAGGCCAGCAATGAACGGCTCGGCGCCGACGATCAATTCCGAAAGAGACAGCTTGTGCGCCTTGCGGAAACTCGACTCGAACAGCGTTTCCGCCGCCGCATTCATGAATAGCAAGCGTAGCCGCCGGTCTAGCACCAGCACGGCGATGCTCAAGCCATCCACAACCCGGCGGTAATAGTCTCTCAGCACCTTCGCCTAGCTCCTTGATCATTAAGGGATCTTGCAGCAAGAATCAAACCAACTCACTTTTTCCCTTTGCAAAATCGCAAAATGAGTCCGTTACCGTTCGATTCGACCTGTTCTCACGTTATATTCTGGTTGGGATCGCCAACTGTTCCGTCATGATGCACTGATTTGGTGCATTGTATTTCGCCATTCCCTTTATCTCGGTGCTCTAAATAACGACGCCCCCTTTGGGGGCGTCGTTATTTGCGGCGGGTATCGTGGTGACGGAACGCAAATCGCGGACCGCCACCCGAACTATCATTACAAGCTGTAGTACAGATCGAACTCGACAGGGTGCGTGGTCATCCGCATCCGGGTGACATCCTGCATCTTGAGTGCGATGTAGGCGTCGATCAGGTCGCTGGTGAACACACCGCCCTTGATCAGGAAATCGCGGTTCTTGTCCAATTCGTTCAGAGCTTGCTCTAGCGAAAAACATACTTGTGGGATCAGCTTCTCTTCTTCCGGCGGCAGCTCGTAGATGTCTTTGTCCACCGGATCGCCAGGATGGATCTTGTTTTGGATGCCATCCAGACCAGCCATCATCATCGCGGCAAATGCGAGATAAGGGTTGGCGGTCGAGTCAGGGAATCGCACCTCAATGCGGCGGCCCTTGGGATTGCTGACGTAGGGGATGCGGATGGACGCCGAGCGGTTGCGTGCCGAGTACGCCAGGTTGATCGGCGCCTCGAAACCCGGCACCAGTCGCTTGTAGGAGTTGGTGGAGGGATTGCAGAAGGCATTCAATACCCTGGCATGCTTGATGATGCCGCCAATGTAGTACAACGCTATTTCCGACAGGCCGGCATACAAATCGCCGGAGAACAGGTTGACGCCATCCTTCGCCAAGGACTGGTGGACGTGCATGCCGCTGCCGTTATCACCGACCAGCGGCTTGGGCATGAAGGTAGCGGTCTTACCATAGCTGGCGGCCACGTTTTGTACCACGTACTTCAGACGTTGTACCTCGTCGGCCTTACGCACCAGGGTGTTGAACTGGACGCCAATTTCGGCTTGGCCAGCCGTGGCGACTTCGTGGTGATGCACTTCGGGCACCAGCCCCATCGCTTCCAGACTCAAGCACATAGCGGAGCGGAGATCCTGCATCGAATCCACCGGTGGTACCGGGAAGTAGCCACCCTTGACACCAGGACGGTGGCCGAAGTTGCCACCCTCGTAAGCGCGCTCGGAATTCCAGCCGGCCTCGGAGGAATCGATCTTGCAGAAGCAACCACTGATGTCGGCACCCCAGCGCACGTCGTCGAAAACGAAAAACTCGTTTTCCGGACCAAAGAAGGCGGTGTCGCCGATACCGGTGGATTTCAGATAGGCCTCGGCGCGGCGCGCCAAGGAGCGCGGATCCCGCTCGTAACCCTGCATGGTGTTGGGTTCGATGACATCACAGGTCAAGACCAGGGTCGGCTCCTCGAAAAACGGATCGACGGAAGCAGTCACGGGATCGGGCATCAGGATCATGTCCGACTCCTGGATGCCCTTCCAGCCGGCGATGGACGAGCCGTCGAACATCTTGCCGTCCTCGAATACATCCTCATCCACGGCGCTGATGGGCACGGTGACGTGTTGCTCCTTGCCACGGGTGTCCGTGAAACGATAATCCACGAACTTAATGCCCTTCTCCTCGATCAGCTTCATCACATCAGCAGCATTCATTGTCATTGATTCCTCGGGTTTGAGAATTGGTCTTGGCCGGTCGGAGTGGAATAAATCGATCGTTCGGCCAGAGATTGAGCATGAAACATGCCATGGTAGGTTTTTATAAGCTCGACCGCGAACTGCCGCCCTAAAGCCGTAATCACTCGTCAGGCATTGTATTATATTGGTGCATAAAGATGATCCTGTGGCACCAATTTAATGCGAAGCCGATTTCAGATACAAGCTATCGGAGCGGGAAGCGGGCGGCTTATACTCCAGTCCTATCCGCAATGATCAGGGGACACGACCATGGAACTCGAATTTTTAGTCCAGAATGTCAAATGCAACGGTTGCGCCGGCGCCATTCGCGCCGGGCTGAGCAAACAGGTGGGTGTTCGCGAAGTCCGAGTAGACGTGCCGACCGGCCGGGTGTCGGTGCTGACCGAAGGTGATATTCGCGCCGAACTGGGCGCGGCATTGAAGGCGCTGGGATATCCCGAGCAGGCTTGAAGGAGTTGCGCTTCTCGATTGTCACCGTCCGACCCAGGCCGCTACTTCAAAGCATTTGTAGGCGCGACGTGGGTCGTGAGTGCTGTTCCGGTGGCGGTGCGCTACCTGTTTCAATCCCCCGTCAGAAACGGGTGCCGACGTTGAAGCCGACCACCCAGGGATCGATTTCCACGGTACCGATGCTAACCCCATCCAGCTTGGCTTTGGTATCGATATCGATATAGCGAACATCGACGTTCAGGAACCAATTGGGTGCTACGTCGAAATCCATGCCGACTTGCGCGGCCAAGCCCCAGGAATCGTCGAGTTTCAGGTCGGACCCGGATAGGGCACCCTTGGTGCCCTCGTCGAAAAAGAACGTGTAGTTCAGACCCAACCCGACATACGGCCGAAAGTTGCTGTCCGGCAGAAAGTGATATTGCACGCTGATTGTCGGCGGCAATTGTTTGGTGTCGCCGATGGTGCCCACGCCAGAGAGGCTGATATCGTGACTAAACGGCCAAGCGCCGAGTAGTTCGATACCGATATTGGGGGTGGCCATGTAGGTGATGTTGAAACCGAGGCTATAGCCGTCGTCCACGTTGATGTCAGCGTTCGGCCCGAGATTGAGGTTATCCGATTTCGGGTAAATGCCCCAGATGCCGGCCCGGACCAGCCAGTCGCCGGCTTGATAAGCTTCGGCAACCCCCGTCATCAAACCGCTGGCTAACGCTGCCGCCAGGGCGGTCTTAAGCATCTTCGTGGACATCGCGCACTCCTTCAGAATTATTCGTTTGTCGGATGTGAGAGCAGGTTCAATAAGCACAAAGCTATTGTGTACTTCCGCAACAATTTTGTCAAAATGCAGCGACGTGTATCAAAAATATCAAAATATCTTTCCTAAATAAGGTTCAGAATGCTCATGCTGGATAGGTTTTATCATTCAGTCAGGGGTGGCAGGATCTGTACCACTTCCTCGAAAGTAGTCAATCCGGCAGCGATCTGAAGGGCGGCGCTCACCCGCAGCGGGCGCATTCCCTGCTCGAAAGCGCCGCGCCGTAAAGTTTCCTCATCCATGCCTGGCTGGAATAATCGGCGTAACCCGGGTGTCACTGTCAGTAACTCGTATAGACCGACGCGCCCCAGATAGCCAGTATTGCGGCATTCCGGACACCCTTTTGGTGCCCCGATAATAGTTGGTTTCTGAAGTGGCCAAGGCCGAGCCAAAGCCCCCCACAATACCTCGTCGATCTGGTCGGTCCCTTTACAATGCGGGCAAAGCGTGCGTACCAACCGTTGCGCCATGACGCCGATCAACACGTTCTGGATCAGATAATGCGGTATGCCGAGGTCGAGCAAGCGGGTCACGGCGGAGGCGGCATCGTTGGTGTGCAGGGTCGAAAGCACCAGATGGCCGGTCAGGGCGGCCTGGACCGCCATTTGCGCGGTTTCCAGATCACGAATCTCGCCGACCATGATGATGTCGGGGTCTTGCCGCAACAGGGTGCGGATCCCTTGGGCAAAGGTCAGGTCGATGGCCGATTGTACCTGCATCTGGTTCAGCTCCGGCACGACCATTTCAATTGGATCCTCGATCGTGCAGATGTTGACCTCCGGTGTCGCCAGTTGCTTGAGGGTGGTATACAGGGTGGTGGTTTTGCCGGAACCGGTCGGGCCAGTCACCAGCACGATGCCGTGTGGCCGGGCGATCATCGCCTGCCAGGCTGTTTCCTCGGCGGGCGCGAAGCCGAGCTGGTTGAAGTTCTTGGTGACCGTGTCCGGGTCGAAGATGCGGAGTACGCACTTTTCACCGAAGGCGGTCGGCATGGTGGACAGACGGAGTTCGATCTCGCGGCCGGCCGGGGTGCGAGTTTTGATCCGACCATCTTGTGGCCGGCGTTTTTCCGCTACGTCCATCCGGCCCAAAATTTTGATGCGGCTGGTGACGGCGCTCATGACCGGCGGCGGCAGTTGATAAATCGCGTTTAGCACACCGTCGATGCGAAAACGGATATGCCCCTGTTCACGGCGCGGTTCCAGGTGAATGTCGCTGGCCCGCTGAGAAAACGCGTATTGCAGCAGCCAGTCCACGATCTGCACAATCGGCCGCTCGTCGGCGCTTAGCTCGCCGCGCCGACCCAATTCCAGCAGCTGCTCGAAATTGAGAATACCCGAGGTCGGTTCGTTCGAAGCACGCAGGGCACCACGCACCGAGCGCGACACACCGTAGAATTCCAACTGATAGCGATTGATATCGAGGGGATTAGCGATCACTCGCTCGATGTCGCGGCGCAAGGTCTGCCGCAATACGGCCTGCCATTCGGTCAGCCAGGGTTCGGTTGTGGCGAATACCACCCGGCTATCGTCCACTGCGACCGGCAGGATTTGATAGCGGGTCGCATACTCGAAGGAAATGAACGGCAACAGCCGTTCCACAGCCGCGATGTCGAGCTTGAGTGGATCAATGCGTAGGTAGGGTAATCCGATCTTGCCTGCCAGCCACTCGGTCAGCGGTTCCAGGCCCAGAATTTGGTGCGGCGGTTGAAGGTGGTGAAATTTTTTGTTGGCGATCACCACCAGCGGATGGAGTTCGCCGCGCTCGGTTCGGGGACCGGCGAGCGTTAGATCGGCATCCGCCTTGGCCACTAGACCATCGGCGACCAGATCATCCAGTACCTCCTTCAAGGTCAACCGATGTTCGGGAACGCGTAGCTTGGGCGATGAGCTGGAATGAGAATTGGTGCCGTTGGGAAACATGCGGACGGTCGAGGCGAGAGAATTTTGAGTATTCACAGTCAGTTATTTGTTCTTTAGTAGACAAATGTATTTTTAAAGAGACTATAAAGGCTATAATAATTTATTTATTAGGTATAATAAACTGCGCTATCACACGTAAATAAAATTAGATATTGAATAAGAATGTTGCATTTCCGTTTGCCCGAACCTTACTCAATGCACAACCTCCAGCCGATTACAGTATCTCCAGCTTAGCGTAGGCGACCACCAGCCACTTGGAGCCGCCAGCCTGGGGGAAATCCACTCGCGCTCGGGCATGGTAGCCGGCGCCTTCGACTTCCAGCACCACGCCCTCGCCGAACTGTGCATGGCGGACTCGTTGCCATGGCCGTAAACCGGCGGGCGCGGTCGTCGCGGTGGGCATAGGCTGCGATGGGATCGGGGCCTTCTCCCGCCGTTTCGCCCGAGCGCGCACGTCGCGAGTCAGTTCGGCTGGGATCTCGCCGACGAAGCGCGAGGGAGACGGATAACTCTCGCGACCGTACAGCGTGCGCTGTTCCGCGTAACATAAGTACAGTTGCTGCTTGGCACGGGTGACGCCGACGTAGGCCAACCGCCGCTCTTCCTCCAACTGGCGCGCTTCCCCCACCGAGCGGCCGTGCGGGAATAGCCCCTCTTCCAGCCCGACTAGGAATACCAATGGGAATTCCAGTCCCTTGGCCATGTGCAGGGTCATCAATTGTACGCAGTCGTCGCCGGCCGACCCTTGCCCTCGACCGGATTCCAGCGCGGCATGGGCGAGGAAGGCATTTAGCCAGTCCGGCTCGTCCGGGTCGGCGCCGACCACGACCGGATCGGTGTTGGTAACGAAATCGCTACTGGCGTTGATCAACTCCTCCAGGTTCTCGACCCGCATTTCGCCCTTGTCCATTTTCGACTGCTCGTACATCGCCAGCAGGCCACTACGAGCGATGACGTGTTCCACTCGTCCGGCCAACGGTTGGCTGTGGCTGTCGTGGTCCAGCATCTCGATCAAGTTCAGAAAACCGCGCACGGCGTTGGCCGCCCGACCGTTTAGCCCGCCGTTCGCCAGCAGTTGCAAAGCGGTTTGCCAGAGCGAACTTCCCCGGGCGCGAGATGTTTCGCGCAAGAGATTGAGCGTCCGCTCGCCGATGCCGCGCGGCGGGGTGTTCGCCACCCGCTCGAACGAAGGATCGTCGTCGCGGTTGGCGACCAGGCGCAGATAGGCCAGGGCATCCTTGATTTCCGCGCGCTCGAAAAAGCGCAATCCGCCATAAATCCGATACGGAATCGCCATGCCGATCAACGTTTCCTCGAACAAGCGCGATTGGGCGTTGGAGCGATATAGAATCGCCACATCGCCGCGCTGGCCGCCGCGTTCCGCCCATTGGCGGATGCGTTCGACCACGAAGCGCGCCTCATCTACTTCGTTGAAGGCGTTGTAAACCTGGATCGGGTCGCCATCGCCGTCGGCGGTCCACAGGTTCTTGCCCAACCGGGCGGCATTGTGAGCGATCAGCGCGTTGGCGGCCTTGAGGATGTTGTGGGTGGAGCGGTAGTTCTGCTCCAGGCGGATGGTTTGCGTGCCGGGAAAATCCTCGGCGAAACGTTGAATATTCTCGACTTTCGAGCCCCGCCACCCGTACACGCACTGGTCGTCGTCGCCGACGATGAACACGTCGCCCCGGCCGCCGCCCAGCAGTCGGACCCAGTTGTACTGAATGGTGTTGGTGTCCTGAAATTCGTCCACCAAAACGTGCTGGAACCGCTCCCGGTAATGGCTCAGTAAATCCGGGTTATCGCGCCACAGCTCGTAGACCCGCAGCAGCAGCTCGCCGAAATCCACCAGCCCGCCACGCTCGCATTCCTGCTGATAAATCGTGTAGATCTGTCGGTACTGGCGCTGGACCGGCTTGCCGTCGTCGGCCAGATCGGCGGGACGCTGACCCTCGTCCTTGCAGCGGTTGACGAAGCCGGCGACCTGCGGCGGCGGCCATTTCTTTTCGTCTAGATTCAGCCCACGCAGCACCCGTTTGAGCAGTCGGTTTTGGTCGTCGCTATCGAGGATTTGGAAGCCGCGCGGCAAACGGGCCTCCTGCCAATGCTGGCGCAGCAGGCGATGAGCGATGCCGTGGAAGGTACCGATCCACAATCCGCCGATGGGCTGATCCAACATCGCCTCGACCCGGCTGCGCATTTCGGCGGCGGCCTTGTTGGTAAAAGTCACCGCCAGAATCGACCAAGGCGAAGCGTTCTCCATCGCCAGCAGCCAGGCGATGCGCCGGGTCAACACCCGAGTTTTGCCGCTGCCGGCACCGGCCAACACGCGCAAGGAACCCAGCGGCGCGGTCACCGCCTGGCGTTGGGGCTCGTTGAGATCGTCAAGAATCCAGGAAACGTCCATGGCCAGCGATTCTAGCAAAACCGCCTCGGCCAGGGGTGTGCTAAAGTGGCCTCCATTTAGCAAACCGCACGAACGAATCTGTTTATTCGCCGAAGGAAGCGAGCATGAAAATCACGATTTTCGGTTCCGGCTATGTCGGGCTGGTCACTGGGGCCTGCTTTGCCGACGTGGGCAACGACGTGCTGTGCGTGGACGTGGATCCGCGCAAGGTCGACAATGCTCCAGCGTGGCGAAATCCCGATCCACGAACCCGGTCTCGATGACCTGGTGCGGCGCAACGGCGACAGCGGCCGGCTGCGTTTCACCACCGATCTGGCCGAAGGTGTCGCCCACGGCTTGTTCCAGTTCATCGCCGTCGGTACCCCGCCCGACGAGGATGGTTCCGCCGATTTGCAGCACGTCCGTGCCGTCGCTCGTTCCATCGGCCAGCACTTGGAGGACTACCGGATCGTGGTCAACAAATCCACCGTGCCGGTGGGCACCGCCGGCGTGGTGCGGGACACGATCACCGCCGCGCTGGCCGAGCGCGGTCGGGACATCCCGTTCTCGGTGGCCTCCAATCCGGAATTTCTCAAGGAAGGCGCGGCCATTCAAGACTTCATGCGGCCCGATCGGATCATCGTCGGCAGCGACGACCACCGCGCTACCGTGCAATTGCGCAATCTGTACGCGCCGTTCAACCGCAACCGCGACCGGCTGATCGAAATGGATGTGCGTTCGGCGGAACTAACCAAATACGCCGCCAACGCCATGCTGGCGACCAAGATCAGCTTCATGAACGAAATGGCCAACCTGGCTGAACGGCTGGGCGCCGACATCGAAAAGGTCCGAATTGGCATCGGCGCCGATCCGCGCATCGGCTACCATTTCATCTATCCCGGCTGTGGCTACGGCGGTTCCTGCTTCCCCAAGGATGTCAAAGCCTTGGAGTACACCGCTCGTTCCGCCGACTACGAGGCAACATTGCTCCAAGCGGTTGAGGCAGTCAACGAACGGCAGAAGAACGTCCTATTCGCTAAAATCCAGCGCCATTTCAAGGGCGAACTACGCGGACGGACTTTCGCGTTGTGGGGTTTGGCGTTTAAACCGGGCACCGACGACATGCGCGAGGCGCCCAGCCGCAACCTGCTGGAGGCACTGTGGCGGGAAGGCTGCGTGGTTCGAGCCTACGATCCGGCGGCGATGAACGAAGCCCGCCGCATTCACGGCGAACGCCCTGACTTCCAGCTATGCGCCAAACCAATGGATGTTTTGACCGGTGCTGACGCATTGGTGATCGTCACCGAATGGAGCTTGTTCCGTAGTCCGGATTTCGACGCCATCCGCCAGCAACTCAAGCAAGCGTTGATCTTCGACGGTCGCAACCTCTACGACCCCGATGATATGCGCGAGCAAGGCTTCACTTATTACGCCATCGGTCGAGGTGAGCAAGTATGATCGTCCCCGTCATCCTGTCCGGCGGTAGCGGTACCCGGCTTTGGCCGCTATCTCGCGAAGCGTATCCCAAGCAGTTTTTGCCTCTGGTCGATCAAAACACCATGTTGCAAAACACCGCGTTGCGGATCGCCGGTCTCGCTGATGTTGCCGCGCCGTTGGTGGTGTGCAACCAAGAGCATCGTTTCATGGTCGCCGAGCAACTGCGCGCGATCGGCATCCAGCCGGCGACGGCGATCCTGGAGCCGGTCGGCCGCAACACCGCCCCGGCGGTGGCGGTGGCGGCCCTGCACGCCCAGTGCGACGGCGCCGATCCAACCTTGCTGATCTTGCCGGCCGATCACGTCATCGCCGACGTGGAAGGTTTCCGCGCCGCCGTGCGACAGGTCGCAACTCATGCCGAGGCCGGCCGGTTGATCACGTTCGGCATCGTCCCGACCGCGCCGGAAACCGGTTATGGCTACATCAAGGCTGGCGCACCGCTAGACGATTCGGGCGTGTGCGCTGTGGAGCGTTTCGTCGAGAAACCCGACGCCGACACTGCCCAGACCTATTTTCAGTCGGGTACTTATTCCTGGAATAGCGGTATGTTCATGTTCCGCGCCTCGGCGTTCCTGGCAGAGCTGGAACAGTTTGGCGCCGACGATGCTAGCTGCCTGCCAACAGGCGTTGGCTACCGGTCGTGCCGATCGGGATTTTCTGTGGCTGGACGGTGCAGCGTTCGCTGCCTGCCCCAAGGATTCCATCGACTACGCGGTGATGGAGAAAACCGATCATGCGGTGGTCCTGCCACTGGAAGTGGGTTGGAACGATGTCGGGTCCTGGTCGGCATTGTGGGAGGTGGGCGAGCGTAACGGCGATGGCAATATCGCGCGCGGCGACGTGATCGAAGTGGATACCCGCGATTCCTATGTGGATGCCACCTCCAGACTGGTCGCCACCGTGGGCGTGGAGCATCTGGTGGTGGTCGAAACCGCCGATGCCGTGCTGGTCGCTACCAAGGATCGTGTGCAGGATGTCAAGACAGTGGTGGATCGGCTCAAGGCCCGCCGGCGCCCGGAAGGCAGTAGTCACCGCAAGGTGTATCGACCATGGGGTTTCTACGACTCGATCGACCTGGACCAGCGTTTCCAGGTCAAGCGGATCATGATCAAGCCCGGTGCCTGCATTTCCTCGCAAATGCATCACCACCGCGCCGAGCATTGGGTCGTGGTCAGCGGCACCGCCCGCGTCCATCGCGGCGATGAGGAATATCTGCTAACCGAAAACCAGTCCACCTACATTCCGGTCGGCGTCCCGCACCGGCTGACCAATCCCGGCAAGATTCCGCTGGAGATCATCGAGGTGCAATCGGGCAGCTATTTGGGCGAGGATGACATCGTGCGATTCGAGGATATTTACGGCCGAGGGAACGGTTAGGGGCGAGCGCAAATGAGTACCAAACTGACGTGTTTCAAGGCGTACGATATTCGTGGGCGGATTCCCGACGAGTTGAACGAGGATGTGGCTTACCTCATCGGTCGAGCTTATGCCGTATTTCTAAGACCTAAGCGGGTGGCGGTTGGCCACGATGTGCGGTCGAGCAGTCCGACCCTGAGCGCCTCTCTGGCCAAGGGCTTGCTCGACGGCGGCGTGAATGTGCTGGACATCGGGCTGTGCGGTACCGAGGAGATCTATTTCGCCGCTTTTCATCATCGACTGGATGGCGGAATCATGGTGACCGCCAGCCACAACCCAATGGATTACAACGGCATGAAGCTGGTGCGCGAGCAGGCCAAACCGATCAGCGGCGACAGCGGCTTGTTTGCCATCCACGATCTGGCGGTCGCCAGCGATGAACTCACGATGACGAATCGCCACGGCCGGTTGGACTATCAGCCGGACAAGAGCGCTTACATTGCCCATTTGCTGGGTTACATTGACCACAAGGTACTCAAGCCATTGAAGATCGTGGTCAACGCCGGCAACGGTGGCGCGGGACCGATCATCGACGCGCTGGAGCCGCATCTACCGTTTCGGTTCATCAAGATCCACCACGAGCCGGATGGCACCTTTCCGCACGGCATTCCCAATCCGCTGTTGCCGGAATGCCGCGACGCTACGGCCCAGGCGGTGCGCGAGCACGGCGCCGATCTGGGCCTGGCCTGGGACGGCGATTTCGACCGCTGTTTCTTTTTCGATGCTACCGGACGTTTCATCGAGGGTTATTACGTGGTTGGCTTGCTGGCCGAAACCTTGCTGGCGCGGCAGCCGGGCGCGAAAATCGTCCACGACCCGCGCCTGACCTGGAATACCATCCAACAAGTGACAAATGCCGGTGGCGTGCCGGTGCAGAGCAAGACTGGCCACGCCTTCATCAAGGAACGGATGCGGTTGGAAGATGCGCTGTACGGCGGCGAAATGAGTGCCCATCACTACTTCCGCGATTTCGCCTACTGTGACAGCGGCATGATCCCGTGGTTGTTGATCGCCGAACTGCTGAGCCGGTGCGGCCAGCCATTGGCGGCCCTGGTGGATGCGCGGATGCAAGCGTTTCCGTGCAGTGGCGAGATCAATTTTCGGGTGGCGGATGCGCCCGCCAAGATTCGGGAGATTTTAGCTGCCTATGCCGATCAGCAACCGGCGTTGGATGAAACCGATGGCGTCGGCCTGGAATTTCCCGACTGGCGATTTAATCTGCGCACCTCCAACACCGAGCCGCTGTTGCGGCTGAACGTGGAAACGCGCGGCGACGCAGCCTTGCTGGAGCGCCGGACCGAGGAATTGCGGGCGCTGATTGAAACAGTCTCCTAGCCTTCACCGCCATCGCGTGGATCGGCCAGCAGATACCGCCCGGCCAGTTTGCGAAATGCCTCCGAGGTTCTCGGGCCCGCTATGCCGTCCACTTTGACGAAAATGCCGGGCAGTGTATTCAAAAACCGTTGCAACGCCTCGATCGTGGGGGAGGTTTCCCATTCGGTGTAGCAGATCATCGGCCGGGTTGTCCGTTCACCGGGGTCGATGAATTCGATCGAGCCGCGTTCCACCAGCCGCCGCAGCAATACCGCGACACCGCAATGCTGAGCGGTAGCGGTTTCGTTCCAGGTGTCGTCGGTGATGTATTTGCCGTGACTGTAGTGGGTGGAGTAATTCCACAGGTACGGGGAGAGCACTTCAGGATGGTTGAGCCGGTAGCCCCAGCCGTCGCGACCTTCCAGCACGAACAAGGTCCCGGCGATGCTCCAATCCTCCCACTGGTCGAAATGCCACAGGCGCAACGCGTCGGTAGCGCTGTCTTCCCAGGTAAACGGCGGTTCTCCATCGAGTGGTCTGCCGTCCGGCAGATGCTCGGTTCGATCGGTCAGCGGATCGCCATTGTGCAAGTGAGCGTTGAAATCCCGGCTGGTGTTGGCGTGGTGCAGCGCCGCGACCGCGAACCAGGGGATCTTGAGCCGTCCACCAACGGCGTGATAGCGACCCCAATCGGCCAGCAAGGCATCTGCCAATTCATCCACCTCAGCAGCGCGCTCCGCGCGGATATCACACTCGGCGAACAAGCGCCCGTACTCGGTTCGTAGCTCCTCAGTGAGAAAGACGCGGCTCATCGCAGCAAATCCATCGTGGTTGGTCTTTTGAAGAGGCGTGAAAAGCGTTATCGCTGGGGCTTAGGTACCGGCCGCTTGCAAGGCGAATTTCACGGCCAGCCAGATGCCTAGAATCAGCAGCAAGGTCAGGCCCAGTCCGACGATGATAAAATGAACGGCCCGGCCGTGCCGGAAATCCCGTTCTTGATTGCGCGCACTTTGCACGCCGAGGAAGGAGGACAACACGCTAAGGATAATGTCCAGCGTGCCCGGTGGCGCGTGCGAATCCTTGGGATCGGTTTTGGGAGAAGGGTCAGGAGTGGTCATTTCGCGAAGTGTCGTTTCCATAGGGTTGGATGGAGCGGATTCATTCGGGCCGGCGTTGTGAGGCCGGCGATAGTGAATGATCGCCGATCTTCGTACGGATGATAAGGGTAAGACCGCGCTTTCGGCGTGACCCGGGACTATCCGTCTCCGTCGATTGGACACAACTCACGTTCCAGTTCCGCCAATCGTTGCGGTGTTCCGATATCTCGCCAAGCGCCGGCATGGTATTCGCCGGTCGTGGCGCCGTCCGATATCGCCCGGCGCAGGAGTGGTCCCAGCGGGAACCGTCCTGGCGAACAACCGGCGAACAGCTCTGGCCGGAGCACGCTGATGCCGCTGAAGGTCAGTCGAGGCGAACCGGATTCCCACACGCGCCCATCCGCCGCCAAGGCAAAGTCGCCTTGCGGATGGTGCGGCGGATTGGATACCAAAATCAGATGGGCTAGGCCGGCGGGTGCGGAGGGTAAGCGAGCGAAAGGATAATCGGTCCAGATATCGCCGTTGACGACCAGAAACGGCGCCGGACCGAGTAGCGGCAACGCCTGAAAGATGCCGCCGCCCGTTTCCAGCGCGTCTGGCGGTTCGGCCGAATAGACGATTTGGACCCCCCAGCGGCGGCCATCGCCCAACGTTGCCGGCAAGCGTTCGCCCAGATGGCCGGTGTTGATCACCAGCTCGGTGATACCGCCCGCCCGCAATGCTTCGAAGTGGTGGACGATCAGCGGTTGACCGGCGACCGGCAGCAGAGGCTTCGGAGTATGATCGGTGAGCGGGCGCATCCGCTCGCCGCGCCCGGCAGCCAGGATCATCGCCTTCACGATGACGGTTCCCAGCGATCCACTTGGCGTGCCAGCAACATGGCGCGCAAGGCGGCGAGATCCGGATAGCGATCCGCCACCGCCAGCACATAACCCAGCGTGCGGGGAATGTCGCGTAGATAGCCCGGTTTGCCGTCGCGCAGGTTCAAGCGGGCAAAGATGCCGATGGCCTTCAGATGGCGTTGCGTGCCCATCAGATTGAACCAGCGGAGGAACTGTTCGGCGTCGTCCAGGCCGCTCATGCCCAGTATCCGCAACCGTGTCCGGTGCGCTAAAGCCCACGATTCGACCTGCTCTCGGGGCCAGGCAACGTAACAGTCGCGTAGTAGCGACACCAGATCGTAAGTCACCGCTCCCACCACCGCGTCCTGAAAATCCAGCACGCCGGGATTGTCCGGGTCAGTCACCATCAAATTGCGGGAGTGATAGTCGCGGTGGACCCACACTTTCGGCTGTTCCAAGGCGTTGTCGGCCAATAGAGCGAACGTGTGATCCAGCACCTGATGCTCGTCTTCGCGCAAATTGAATCCGAGTTGGCGTCCCAGGAACCAATCGCGAAAGAGTTCCATCTCTCGATGCAACAGCGCTGAATCGTAAGGCGGCAACAGCGGCGAACCGGGATCGCCGCCGGTTTGCAGTCGCGCCAGCGCGTCCAGTGCGTCGCCGTACAAGCCAGAGACGCTGCGCTCGTCCAGTTCCGCCAAATATTGCCGGCTGCCAAGATCGGTCAGGAGCAACAGCCCTTGGTCGAGATCGCCCGCCAGGACTTCGGGCGCGTTCAATCCCAGGCCACGCAGGGCTTGGGCAATGGCGACGAACGGCCGGCAATCTTCCTTGTCCGGTGGAGCGTCCATGACGATACGGGTCTGGCCGTCGTACCAGACCCGAAAATAACGGCGAAAACTGGCGTCGCTAGACGCCGGAGCCATGCCGGTCAACGGTGCCGGCAGCACCGTGTCCAGCCACTCGCGCAACAATTGCTCGCGATCATTCACGAAACGCGCTCCATACGAGGTGGATTGCAGCCACAATCAATCTGTGCGATGTTAGATCACTTTCATCGATGCGTAAAATCCTGTTCCGTGACACCGCATTACCGAATATTAGCCGTTGGCATCGCGCTGACGCTGCTGCCGTTGATCGGCGTACAGGCGAAATCTCCTAAAAATCCCGCAAGGTGGGCGCAATGCGAGCCTGACGAACTCGCGCGGGAAATTGTGCCGGCGACTCCGAACGCGCCGCCGCCAGACGAAGCGCCGATCCAGGTCGATGCCAGGCAGGTCGAATCTTCCTCCACCCAATCCCAGCTGGAGGGCAATGTCAGCCTGACGCGCGGTGAGCAGCGCCTGCGCGCCGAGCACATGACCCTTGAGCGCCCGGCCAATCGGGCGGTGGTCGATACGCCGTTCGTCTACGGTGATCACCAACAGGCGCTGCGCGGCAAGCGGGCAACCGTGGATTTGGACGCCGGTACTGGCCAGTTCGAGGGTGTGGACTACTATCTACCGGGGCGCAATGCCCAGGGTTCCGCGGCCAAAGTGGCCGTGGATCGCGATAAAAAGCAGAGCCGGTTGAAGAACGCCATGTACTCGACCTGCGCGCGCGGCAAGGAAACGTGGGAAATACGGGCGCGCAAACTGAAGCTGAACGATGCGACCGGTCGCGGTGAGGCCCGCGATGTCGTGCTTGCGTTCTGGGACACCCCGGTGTTTTATTTTCCCTATCTATCGTTCCCCATCACCGACAAGCGGCAGTCGGGATTTCTGGCTCCGATCCAGGGTTATACCTCCACTACCGGTTTGGACTTGGCCTTTCCCTATTACTGGAATATCGCGCCCGAGCGCGACATGACGCTGACTCCGCGCTGGGTGGCCGAACGCGGCCTGCTGCTGGGCATGGAGTACCGGTTTCTCGGTCCCAGTGACCAGGGGCAGGTTCACCTCGAATATATGCCTGATGATCGCCGTTATGGCGGGGAGCGCGGTTCATTCAATATCATTGATCGCGCTGCGCCGTTACCGAATACCTACACCGATCTGCGCTTCGAATACGTTTCGGACGACCGCTACCTCTGGGATTTGGGCAACCATTTGACTTTCCTCACGACCAATTACCTGGAGCGGCATTTTGACGCTCTCTACCAGGGAGAAGGATGGCAGGCGCTGGCTCGGGTACAAGGCTTTCAGATACTCAATCCGGCGCTGTTCGCCCTCAGCGGCAAACCCTATCAGCGTCTGCCTCAGTTGTTGTTCGATAGCGAACCGCTGTCTGGCGCCGGCGGTTTGCACTATCAGTTGCACAGCGAGCTGGTGAATTTCCAGCAATCCGATGTGGTGACGGGTACCCGGTTGGATCTTTGGCCGTCGGCGTATTGGCTGCTCCAACAGCCTTGGGGATACCTCAAGCCGCAGGGAAGCTTTCGCTACACCGGCTATCAGCTCGACAACACGGCGGCCGGTGCCAATGATGCGCCTTCCCGCGCGGCGCCGATCGCCAGCCTGGATAGCGGCCTGATCTTCGAACGTCCCCTGCATGCCGACTGGCTAGGCGTCGCGTCCGGAACCCAGACGCTGGAGCCGCGCTTGTTCTATCTGTACGTGCCCTATCGGAACCAGAACGACATCCCGGTCTTCGATAGCAGTCTGATGGATCATGACTACGATTGGCTGTTCCGCCAGAACCGCTTTACCGGCGGGGATCGGCTAGGCGATGCCAACCAAGTGACCATCGCCTTGACCACGCGCGCGATCGACGGGGCAAGCGGTCGCGAGCGGCTCCGGGCCAGTATCGGTCAGATCCAGTATTTCGAGGATCGCCGGGTAACCCTATCCGCCACCGATGTGCCGGAGACGGCAGCCACTTCCGGCCTGATCGCGCAAGGCCAGATGAATTTTTCCACCCACTGGTCGATGCAGGGTGGTGTCCAGTTCGAGCCGGACAGCAGCGATTTGCTGCGAACCGGAATCGATCTGCGCTATTACGCCAATGCCGGGCAATTGCTCAACCTGTCCTATCTGATGGATCGGGATCAGCCGGACTTGGATTTACACGATCAAATCGAATCGGCGGATGTGTCGCTGGCGTGGCCGCTGAGTTCGCGCTGGCGGATTTTGGGGCGCTGGAATCAAGCCTTGAATTTGGACCGCAATCTCGAAACTCTAGCGGGCTTGGAATACGAGGATTGTTGCTGGGCGATTCGGACCGTCGCCCGCCAGTATCGGGATAGTCCCGCCCAAATCGACTCTCAAACCGCCTTCTACCTGGAGTTGGAGCTGAAAGGATTATCCCAATGGGGATCCAGTCTAGAGACGCAGCTCAGAAATTCCATTCTCGGCTACCAACCTCTTCGCTAACGCGCCCACTTCCGAATGAATTGCATGAACAAGCCGCTTCTTCCTCTGATGTTGTTCCTGCTTCTGTCCGTTTTTTCGCTGTCTGGCCAAACGGAACTGGCCTTCGGTCCCGGTCCGGAAGCACCGGGCAACGCGCTGGACGCCATTGTGGCGGTGGTTAACGACGATGTGATTACTCGCCGCGAGCTGGACGAGGGTATCGCCGCCGTCGAGCGCCAGTTGCGGCAACGGAAAGTCCAGATTCCGCCACGCCCAGAGCTGGAAAGGCAAGTGCTGGAGCGGTTGATTCTGACCCAGTTGCAGGTTCGTGCCGCCGAGCGCAACGGTGTCACGGTGGACGATGCCACGCTAAACGCCGCCATCGAAACCCTGGCTCAACGCAACAACATGAATCTGACCCAGATGCGGCAGACCGTTGAAAAGGATGGGACCAGCTTCGCCAAATTCCGCGATGACGTGCGCCGGGAGATCATGGGTGTGCGGTTGCGGCAGAAACTGGTGGACAGCCAGCTCCAGGTTTCCGAGCAGGATGTCGAAAGTCTGCAAGCCCAACTGACCGCCGGTCAGAGCGGTTTCGGGTCCAATCCGGAAGGAGGGGGGAGTGAGGACGGGGCGCGCCAATATCACATCGCCCAAATCCTGATCGCGTTCCCGGAAGATGCGTCATCGCAGCAGATCGAAGCGGCGCGACACAAAGCGGGGGAGATGTTGGCGCAACTGCGAAAGGGTGCTGATTTCCAGCGGTTGGCGACAAGCGAATCCGCCGGTCGGAATGCGTCAGAAGGTGGCGATCTCGGCTGGCGCAGCGCCGATCAATTGCCGACCGTGTTTGCGGAGGTGGTGCCGAAGCTGCGGCCCGGCCAGTTCAGCGACGCAATTCGTAGCCCCAGTGGATTCCACATCGTCAAGCTGTTGGAAGTGAAAGGCGGTGGCGCAGCGCCCGCTGTCAAGCGAACGCCGGTAACCGGCAAGCAAGGGGTGGTGACGGAAATCCATGCCCGACATATTTTGCTGAAGACTTCGCCGATGTTGTCGGACGACGAGGCACGCCAGCGATTGGAACAATTGAGCCAGCGGATTCGGAATGGCGAGGATTTTGCGACCCTGGCCCGCGAAAACTCGGACGATAAAGGATCGGGGGCGCGCGGCGGCGATTTGGGTTGGGTCGCTCCGGGGATGATGGTTCCCCGGTTCGAGCAAGAGATGAACACGCTGCAACCAAACCAGATCAGCGCTCCGTTTAAAACCCAATTCGGATGGCACATCGTTCAGGTGCTCGAACGCCGCCAAGGCCAGGCATCGCCTGAGGTCGAGCGGGCCCGGGCCCGCGAGGCGCTGTTGCGGCGCCGCTCCGACGAGGAGTGGGAGCTACTTTTGCGCCGGTTGCGCAACGAGGCCTACGTGGAAGTGCGCCTGGCGCCGACCACGTCCGCAGTGACAGAGACAAGCTCGGCGCCAGCACGATGAGCATCGTTCTGGATTTGGCGTGACGCTGGCGGAACGGCCGCACCGGGCGCGCAAACGGTTCGGCCAGCACTTCCTGCGTGATTCCGGCGTTGTCGAGCGCATCGTCGCGGCGATTCAGCCGATTCCCGGTGATCGGCTGGTGGAAATCGGCCCCGGTTTAGGGGTCTTGACCCTGCCGCTGTTGACCGCAGTGGGTGAACTGGACGCGATCGAACTGGACCGCGATCTACTGGAGTCGCTGCGGGTGCGTTGTGTCGGGTCGGGAACTCTGCGAATCCACCATGCCGATGCGCTGGCATTCGATTTCGCGGCGCTGCGCGGCGAAGGGCCCCGCTTGCGGGTGGCCGGTAACCTGCCTTACAACATTTCTACGCCGCTACTGTTCCATTTATTGGATCGAATCGAACATTTGCGCGATCTACATTTCATGTTGCAACGGGAGGTGGTGGCGCGAATGGTGGCACGTCCTGGCGAAGAGGCTTATGGCCGCCTGTCGGTCATGCTACAACGCCGCTGTCGAGCGGAGTCTTTGTTCGCAGTCGGACCGGAGGTATTCCGACCACCACCCAAGGTGTGGTCGGCGATGGTGCGCTTGGTTCCCCACGAAACCCCGCCGGTCGCGATCCGGGACGAGCGGCGGTTCGCCGAAGTGGTTCGGCGGGCGTTCACCCAACGCCGCAAAACCTTGCGTAATGCCCTGCGTGGTCTGCTGGACGCCGCTGGAATCGAGGCTGCGGGGGTTGATCCCGGCGCCCGCCCGGAAACGCTGGACCTGGCGGCGTTCGCCGCGCTGAGCCATTCTTGCGAGCATGCCCTGGAGCCGAACCCATGAAATCCAAACCTTCAACCGACCGTGGCAACCTGGATCAAATCGTCGCCGCTGCCCGCCGCAACCGGGAGCAGCGGGAGCAGGATTACCGTGAGCAGGCGTTGAAACTTTACCCGTGGATTTGCGGGCGTTGCGCCCGTGAGTTCAATCGCCAAAATCTGCACGAATTGACTGTCCACCACCGGGATCACGATCACGACCATAATCCACCCGACGGCAGCAATTGGGAGTTGCTGTGTCTTTACTGCCATGATAACGAGCACCAGCGACACGAAGAAGCCTTGGTCCGAGGGGGGGCCGAAGGTTCGGGCGACAAGCGGGGTGGGGCCACCCATAACCCGTTCGCGAACTTGAAAGCATTGCTGGACGGCGGCAAGGCAGGCGGCGCGAAGTGACCGACTGGCGGCCGGCGCAGGGGTCGGGTGACCGAAGGCGCCATTACGATCCACCGTTTTTCCCAGTGCCCAACTCGGTAAATCGCGGTTAAGATAGCGGCCCTGTATTTCCGGCCTTTTGAGGGGACTACCCATGACGTTCGTCGTTACCGAAAATTGCATCAAGTGCAAGTACACCGACTGCGTGGAGGTCTGCCCGGTAGACTGCTTTCACGAGGGCCCCAACTTTCTGGTCATCGATCCCGACGAGTGCATCGATTGCACGTTGTGCGAGCCTGAATGTCCGGCGCATGCCATTTTCTCCGAGGATGATCTGCCGGCCGACCAAGCGGAGTTTCTGGCGCTCAACACCGAACTGGCCAAACAATGGCCGGTGATCACCACGAAGAAGGATGCCCCGCCCGACGCAGCGGATTGGGACGGCAAGTCCGGGAAATTGCAATATCTCGAACGCTGATTGCGGAGGCCGTTCACCTCGCCTATTGAAACTTCGGGCCGCGCCCTTATTTTTAGCTTGCCCTCGAATTTTGCCGCCATCCGGCGCGGCCCTTGCGGAAATTGAACGATGAACGAGTCGTCTTACGTTATCGAAGTCAACCAACATAATTTCGCCCAGGTGGTGGAAAGCTCCCAGCGCGTGCCAGTGCTGGTGGATTTTTGGGCCGACTGGTGCCAGCCATGCAAGACGCTGGGTCCCCTGCTCGCCAAACTGGCCCAGGAATACCGAGGCAGCGTCATCGTGGCTAAGGTCAACGCGGATACCGAGCAGGCTTTAGCCGCGCATTTCCGGGTCCGCAGCCTGCCGACGGTGATGGTGATCTGGCAGGGCCAGATCGTGGACCAGTTGGTGGGACTACAACCGGAATCGGCCTATCACGAAGCCATCCATCGCCTGACCGGACCCCAGCAGCAGCCCGGTGATATCGTCCAGGAGCAGGTCGAAGTGCTCTGGCAGCGCGGTCGTCAAAAGCAGGCGATCGAATTGTTGCACGAGGCACTCAAGGAAGAGCCAGACAGTGTCCAATTGAAAACCCTATTGGCCGACAAGCTGTTGCAGCTGGATCGAAGCGAGGAAGCCCGTAATCTGTTGCAGGGCTTGCCGGTTGAGGAGCGTGAGCGGCAACCGGCTAGCGGTCTATTGGCGCGCCTGCAATTCGCTGAGCTGGCCCAAGGCGCGCCGGACATCGCGAAACTGGAAGCCCAAATGCGCGCGAAGCCGGACGATTGCACAGCCCGCCGACAATTGGCGGCGCGCTACGTGCTGGCCGGAAGCTACGAAGCAGCATTGGAACAGTTCATGGACATCTTGCAGCGCGATCCCAAATTTGAGGATGAAGCCGGCCGCAAGGGTTTGATCGCCATCTTCGAGATGCTCGGCAACGAAGATCCGCTGGTGACTACCTATCGGCGGCGGCTGTTCTCGTTGTTGCACTGATTCGCTTGGCTTGGACGGCGTTTCGCGCGCTCCGGCATGACTTCCGACCGGCGGGGGCTCGACCGGCTGCGTACCCGAGCCCGTCAAGCCCGCGCCGACGGCAATTTCGTCCAGGCTGCATCGTTCGAGCGCCAAGCAGTAGAGCTAGCCGGCGCGCTCGGGCTGATCGGCGAACGGACTCGCGCATTGTTGTGGGAAGGCTATAGCCTGCGGCAGGCCGGCGAGGACGATCTGGCGTTGGCGGCGCTGCTACAAGCCGCCAACGAGCGCGCCACGACCGCCGATCCGGCCGATGTATTCAGCGCCTTGGTGGCCATTATCCACATCAGCTTGGAGCGTAAAACCGCTTCTTTTTGCCGCGCGCTGCTCGAACAGGGGCGGCGCTATCTGGCGGATATCCGGCAACCGTGGACCGCGCCGCTGGATTTTTTGGAAGGCGAGTTGGCTTATCGCCGGGGAGATTTCGCCTCCGCCTGGGATTGGCATACTCGCGCCTGGGGCAGCTGGCGCGACGGGCATCCCCGCCTGACCGCCGCGACTCATCTCTGGGCGTTGTGCCGCGCCGTTTTTCGCCGCCACGATTTGGCGGAATTGGAACGGTCGAACCAATGGCTGGCCGAACTCCAGCCAACGCAAGCTTTAGAACGACAGTTACAGCAACGCGCTCAACTGCTGTGTTGGCGGGCTCGTCGCGCCGCTGATCCCCTCTATCACACTTCCAAGCCCGCGCCGGTCGAGATGGCCATCGCCCTGCTGGCTGACGGTATCAATGGTGAAAGCCGAGATTTCGGTGCATGGCGCGAGGCGTTGCGAGTGTTGGCGCTGGCCGGATACTGGGACGAAGTGGATGCCGCACTGTCCCGGCATCCTCTGCAAACCGAGTGCTTCGAGTCGGCGTTGCTACTGGGCGATTTGGCGTTGATTCGGGCGCGGATGGGGCTGGGATTGCCGGCGGTGGATGATGATTGCGGCGAAACGACCTCCGATACTCCGGCGCCGTTTTCCACTCTCGCAACTGTTGTGGCCTTGCGGCAAGCAGAAGATCACTATCGAGCCACACAGCATTTGGCCGAGGCCGAAGACAAGCGGTTGGAGACGAGCTGGCATAGCGACAGATTACGAAGTAGATTTAATATGTTACATGATACTGCATTATTATCCTGAGAAAACCCCCGGCTCTGCCGGGGAGACGGTAGCAGTTTGACATTTACGGGAGTCCATCAGGGAAACTCTGTGTCGTGAGCCGCCAAGCACCACGACTGAGAGAATCCCGATGGACGAGTATGACCGCCTAAGCCACAGCAAGTGGGAGTGTAAATACCATGTGGTCTTTATCCCGAAGTGTCGTCGCAAGACGCTTTATGTCCAGTTGAGGAAGCACCTGGGGGAAGTGTTTCGAAAGCTGGCCACGCAGAAGGAAAGCCGAATTGAGGAGGGGCATCTGCTGCTCGACCATGTGCATATGCTGATTGCGATTCCCCCCAAATACGCGGTGTCTCAAGTGATCGGGTTCATCAAGGGCAAGAGCGCAATTCACTTAGCGCGGGTGTACGGGGAGCGCAAGCAGAATTTTGTTGGGCAGCATTTTTGGGCGCGGGGGTATTTTGTCTCGACCGTCGGTCGGGATGAGACCGTGATCCGCGAGTACATTCAGTACCAAGAGCAAGAGGATCAGCGGCTGGATAATCTAGACCTCTGGCGCTGAGGCGCCACCTTTAGGTGGCCCAAGAACGTCAGGGCCGCGTTAGCGACCCTGGTTAGCCGCTTTGAGCGGCTCACAAACTAAAGCCCCCGGCTCTGCCGGGGGATACTTACTTGACGCTTGCCCTGAGTGTGCGCAGTAAAGTAATGTGCTTAAGGAATAATAAACGAGGCTATGCGTGGGGGGTATGCCACTTAGATGAAGTGGCTTCGAATGGTTAACGAATAATAAGGAACCGAATTAATGCTGAGCCGTTTGCTTTTGGTGCGCTGGTGGGCTGGTTTGCTAGCGACTATGGTCCTGCCAAGTTTTCTCTTCGATGCTTCGTCAGCTTGGGCCGAAGGCAGTAGGTCGCTGTATCCCAGCACCTATCCTGCAGGGGGAAGCAGGGCTAATCTCGATATTCAGCCTGGAAGCAAATATGTTGGCAAGGTCAATCGCCGAACATTCCTATACATCTATGCTCAGGCTGGCGAGTATATTTTGCTCGGTTCGCGCAACCGCACTGCTACTAATCAAGGGGTCGTTAACATATACAGCCCTCAAGATTTTGGCACACCTGGTGATGAAACCGTACCCGGATCTCCAGCCTTCACTTGCTCAGAAACCAATACCCTAACTGGACCGAACTATTCGGGTGCTGGTCGAGGTTTGATCGATACCCGCAATAAAGAAATCGTTGGCCCTAAGAGCATTGATGGAACGGGCAAAACGGCCGGCTATACTCCATGCGCTTATCAGGCCCCCTCCGCTGGAATCTATGGTGTTGTGTTTTCGCCTGCCGGAACCGGTTCTGGTCCTAATGCAGTTATCGACCCCCCCGCCATCAGTAACAACAGTGTCTCCGCCTGGGATGTCACAGTGCGCTCTAGTGACCTAGCTTCGACCACTGATCTGGAAGGTCGCCTGTTTACCTATGCTTGGGCCGGTTTCACGAGCGCCAATAACCGCCCCGTTTATTCAACCCATTACTATGTAACTAATGACGGCTACCGCTACTCCCAGGATTTGCGCGGTCTGGATCCGAACGGCTATGTGCTTTACGCCAACAGTTTCGGTTTTCTCGACAACGGGCAACCACTTTATAAAGATTTGCGGACTATGGGTACAGGTACTCAGACACAGTTCGCGTTGATTGATCCGACGCTTTTGTCGCCTGGAGTAACTACACAGATCGCCCAATATCCGATTTTTTTCAGCGATGTCAGTAACAACGCCGAAGTCGAGAAGGTTTTAGCCGCACTCAATATTCCTCTCACACCGCCCTCGCCAACCGTGTCGAACTTGAGCTTCAGCGGCCACCTCGTCGGTTCGACAACCACCGTGGGAGCGGGGGGTACATTTACTTTTACCACTACCAACACCATCACCTACCAAATCGTCGTCAGTCGTAACGGTGCAGACTTCGATCCGATGAATGTCAACAATGCCGTTTTAACCGGCATCGCGGGCACAGGTACTCATAACGTCAACTGGGACGGCAAGGATAATTCTGGCGTTAATTTCCCCGCCGGCGGTCCTTATACCTTCCGCGTTTTAGGCCGCAACGGTGAGGTCCACTTCCCGATCATCGACGCGGAAAACAACCCGGGCGCAGGGCCGACGATCACGCGACTGAACGGGACCAATTTCGGCGACAGGACCGTTTACTACGACGACCGAGGCTACCGTACCAGAAGCGGGAATCTGGTGGGCAACTTGAACGGCACATTGTGTCCTACGGCTTCGCCCGCCGCCCCGACGGTACCCGCCAGCTTATTGGGTGTGGATTCCTCAACCAACTATCGCAATTGGGCTTCGGGTAGCAACGCGAATTCGGATTGTGCTTCTGGAGCCGGTTGGGGCGACGCCAAGGGGCTCAACCTTTGGACCTATTTTTCCACAGCTCCGCAGAGCAACACGCTGACTATCAATCCGATCGTGGTCGACGTGGCAACCTCGGTCAGCGCGCCCAGCACGGCAACCGCCGGGAACACGGTGCAAGGCACTTTCAGCTTCGCCAACAATGGTAACTCCACTGCCAATGGCGTCACTTATGGCCTGACCTTGAGCCCGGGCTTGGGTCCGGTGACCTTTAGCAACCTGCCTGTTGGTACGACGGCTAGCTACAACAATGCGACCGGTGTGGTGACCTTCGGCGGTACGCCGTTGCCCGTGACGCTCGGTGCCGGGCAATCCATCCCGTACATGACTTTCAGCTACACGGCGCCGAGTACCGGACCGGTCGCTGCCACCACCACCATCGCCACCACTAATAACGACACGTACCCGGCCAACAATACTGCCACCGTCAGCACCGGCATCGGTCAAACCGATGTCCTTACTACGGTGAGCGTGCCGGCAACCGCCGCTGCAGGATCGACAGTCAGCGGAACTTTCACGTTCGGCAACAACGGTGCTGGCGCAGCGGCGGGAGTCACGTATACCGCGACGGTCGACAGCGGAACTTGCCCGCAGAGCTTTCAATTTACCAGCCTGCCCACCAACGTCACCGCAACTTGCAGCGGTGGGACGATTAGCTTTACAGGCTTGCCATCCAGTCTCGCCGCCGGCCAAAGCTTCAACTTTGATTTCACCTACGCTATGCCAGCATCGGGCTCGATACCGATCAACACGTCCATCAACACGACGAGCAGCGACGCTAATCTCGCAAACAACAGCGCCAGCGGTAGCACGATGACGAGCATGGTATCGATGTCGGGTACGGTGTTTGCGGATATCGATGGCAGCGGCGTGCAGAACGGCAGTGAAGTCGGCATCAACGCTGGCGGGCTGAACGCGATTGTCGTAGACAGCACGGGCAAGGTCTTGGCGGTGGCACCGGTTGACAGCAACGGTTCGTGGACCACCAACGTTCCCGCTGGCGCCAATTACAGCGCCTACATCACCGCCGCCAGTCCGACCGTGGGGAGCACGGTCACGCCGACGGCGACGCTACCGACGGGCTGGTCGGTCAGCGGGGAGAACATCAGCGGCGTAGTGGACGGTACCCCCAATGGCATCCTAACTGGCATCGACGCCAGCGCGACGGTGAGCGGGCTCAACTTTGGCATCCAGCAATCGGCTGATCTGTCCCTGACCAAGGCCGTAGACAAGGCTACGCCGGTAAACGGCGACCAAATCACCTACACGCTGACGGTCGCCAACGCCGGTCCGGCCCAAGCCACGGGCGTCACGGTGGCGGATACGCTGCCGGCGGGCAAAGTGACCTTTGTCTCGGCCAGCGCTGGTTGCAGCCATAGTGGCGGCGTGGTGACCTGCGGTCCGGCGAGCGTGACGGCCGGCGGCGACGTGCAATTCCAGATTACCGTGACTGTCACCGATGCAACGGGTGGTCTGAGCAACGCCGCGCAAATCACGGCGGCGGATCAGCCTGATCCTAACTCGACGCCGAACAATGGCACCGGCAATGGCGAAGACGATCAGGTAACCTTGAACACTCCACAACCGGTGGCCGACCTGGAATTGACCAATGTTGTCAACAACGCCACTCCGGCTGTGGGCGCCAACGTCACCTTCACGGTGACCCTGACTAATAAAGGTCCCGACTCGGCCACGGACGTGGAGGTCAATGCGCTTCTACCGGCGGGTTATACGTTGGTGAGCGCCACGCCCAGTAGCGGCAGCTACGATCCGACCACCGGCGACTGGACGGTAGGAACTCTGCCGGCCACGACGGGGAGCAATACGGAGACGCTGACTCTCGTCGCCACGGTATTGGCGACGGGCTCTTACGACGTGACCGCGCAAGTGGTGGCGTCCGACGCTTTCGATCCCGACTCCATCCCCAACAACAACAACGCCGTCGAAGACGATCAACAGACCGCTGCGGTACAGCCGGTAGGTCCGCCTTCGGCGACCGACGACGCGATCACGGTACCATTCAACACGGCGGGAACATTGACCAACGTGTTGAGTAACGATACGGCAAGCAATGGTGCGACGCTCGATCCCGCGACGCTCGACCTCGATCCGAGCACTGCCGGAATCCAGACCACTTACACCGTATCTGGCCAAGGTACGTTCGCTCTGGTGATTGCGAACGGCATTCCCACTGGCGCTGTCACCTTTACACCCGCTACCGACTTCATCGGCACGGTCAGCATCCCCTACCTCGTCGCCGATGATCAGGGACAGATCGCCCAAGCCACGCTAAAGGCTACCGTATTGCCGCCAGCGACGGTGGATGTTTACACCACCGTTAGCGCACCGGCGGGTGCGCCGTTAAACGGGGTGGTCAACGCGATCTTGACCTACGGCAACCAAGGGACCGCAGTGGCATCCGGCGTGAGCTACAGCGTCACCTTGCCTGCCGGCTTGAGCGGCGTCGGTTGCATCGGCGCGACGTGCAGCTACGATAGCAATACAGGCATCGTGACGGTAATTGGTTTGCCGGCCAACCTCAATCCGGGTCAAACTGAACAGGTAGTACTCAGCTACACGGCCACGGCCACCGGCACGCTCGCGGTGCAATCTACCATCGGTACCACTGCCACCGACAGCAGTCCCGGCAACAACAGCGCCAGCGCCAGCACGCAGGTGCCAGCGCCAGCGGTTACAGACGTGGTGGCGTTAGTGGACGCCCCGACCACTGCTACGGCGGGCAGCACGGTGGCGGTAGACGTAACCTTCCTCAATCTAGGCACGGCGCCGGCGACCGGCGTGACGTACAACCTTGCGCTGCTGCCGGGGCTGACCAACGTCACCTGCACCGGCAGTGGCATCAGTTGCAGCTATGCCGGCACGACGGTGACGATCACCGGTCTTCCCAGCAGCCTCGACCCCGCCCAGACCGTCGGGCTGATTTTGAGCTACACCGCGCCGGCTGCCGCTGACGGGCCGGTCAATGTCACGGCGACTGTGAGCGCCGCCGAAGATCCGGGCGCAGCGGGCAACAACAGCGCCAGCGGCAGCACCGCGATCAATGCTTCGGCCACGGTGCCGGATGTGATCAGCACGATCGCCCCGCCGGCCAGCGCCGCGCCGGGGAGCACGGTCATCGTCCCCATCACCTACGCTAATCTCGGCCCGGACGCCGCCACGGTCACGGCCTATGGGCTGACATTCTCGGGAACCGGGACGGCGACCAACATCGAGATTCGCAACAACGGCGTGCTCTGCACTTATGCGGGCAATGTCCTGAGCGGCTGCGGCCTGCCTGGCACGCTCGATCCGGGACAAAGCATCGATCTCACCCTGACCTACAAGCTCCCGGCCAACAATGGCGATACGATAACCGTCACATCCAACATCGGCGCTTCAGGTGAGACCAATACCGCGAACAACGTTGCCACCGGCACCACGGTGGTCGTTTCGGCCAGTGTTCCCGACGTTTACACTGCGGTGGACGTCCCGGCGACCATCCCGGCGGGCGGAACTGTCAACGCACTGCTGACTTTTGGCAATCAAGGCTTGGCGGTCGCCGATGGCGTCACTTATACCGTCACCTTGCCTCCGAACCTGAGCGGCATCAGTTGTGCCGGCGCCACCTGCACCTACGATAGCGCGACCGGCGTGCTGACCCTCATCGGTTTGCCGACCAGCCTCAGCCCTGGCCAAACGGAAACGGTGTTGCTGAGCTACCTTGCTCCCACCGCCGGAGCGGCTGTCTTGACGGTGCAATCCAGCATTGCCACCACCACGCCGGGTGAAACGCCGACCAATAACAGCGCTAGCGGTAGCACTACGGTCCAAGCCCTCGCGATGGCCGATGTCACCACTTGGATCCATGCCCCGCCCAGCGCCACCGGCGGCGGGACCGTGGCGGTCACCGCCGGATTCACCAATTTGGGCACGGCTAACGCCACCGCCGTGACTTACGCCCTCACCCTGCCAGCGGGTGCAACGGTCAGCTATAACGGCGTGGCCTGCACTTACAGTGGCGGTACCGTCACCGGTTGCGGTTTGCCAACAACCCTTGCGCCCGGCCAAATCGTCGAGCTGGTCGCCCACTACATCGCCCCGGCAACCGGCCCGGTCGATGTCACCTCCACGGTAGGCGCTGGCAATGACGGTGACGGGACCAACAACACCGCTATCGATAGCACCGTGATCAGCGCCGCGACCACCGCCGATGTCTACACCACAGTCGCCGCGCCCGCCACGGCCGCAGCGGGCAGCGCGGTGCAAGCCAGCGTCACCTACGGCAATCTGGGTCCGGCCACGGCCACCGGCATGAGCTATACCCTCGTCCTGACCGGTGCGCCGACCGGTATCACAGTGAGCTACAACGGTGTCGTTTGCGGCTACAACAGCGGGACCGGTGCGGTCACGGGCTGCGGCTTGCCGAGTAGTCTTGTCACCGGGCAGACGGTCCACCTCACCCTGAATTACACTGCCCCGGCCAGCGGCACGGTGCAAGTGACCAGCACCGTGGGCACGGAGACGACCGAAAGCAACGCCGCCAACAATAGCGCCACTGCCAGCACCACCATTACCGCTACGACCACCGCCGATCTCTACACCACGATCAGATCACCCGCCACCGCTACAGCGGGCAACGCGGTACAGATCAGCGTCACCTACGGTAATCTGGGTTCGGTGACGGCCACCGGCGTCAGCTATCAGCTCGCGCTACCGCCGGGGCTCAGCGGTGTCCGGTGCGATGGTCCTCCAGTATGCAACTACAACAGCAGGACAGGAACGGTGACGGTGACAGGATTACCGGACACTCTCGACCCCGGACAAACGGTCAACCTCACCCTGAGCTATATCATGCCAGTCAGCGGTAGCGTGATAATGACGACAAACGTAACCGCTGCCAACGACAGCAACCCGAACAACAATACGGCCAGCGCTGGTGCCATGGGATTCGTCGATGTCCCGACCTTATCGCCGACTGCTTTGCTGGCGCTGATCCTGCTGATGTGGGGTTGCCTGGGCCAAATCCTGCGATTGAGGGGAATTCGCGGCTAAGGGGCGGTTTCTGGCGGCCTTTGGCCTGCCAAGGATTGAGAAAAACCGCCATCGTCCCTATCCCTCTCCCGCTCGTGGGAGAGGGCGGGCGGCGGCCTCTCCGCCCTTTTAGCTGGAGCATTATCGGGTTCCGCCATCTCGGAACCCGAGGTGGCGGTAAAACCCCGCGATGAAATTCTAGCGCCTCTGGCCCGCACCTTGGTCGCCAGCATCGCAGACCGGAGGAGGAATCGCGATCATCGCGAGAGAAACCGCGCTTTCGCGGTCGGTTCCAGAAGCCCCGCAGCAGTTTGTTAAGCGGGTGATTCTCGCCGCACCCGCTGAAAAAAGGTCGCCATCCGTTCCGCAATGCCGTCCCAGGCATCGTCGATCTGGCCCGCCCGCCGTGCGCCGGCGCGACAACGGACATAAAGGGCGCGATCGGTGCACAGAGTCAGGATAGCATCGGCCAGCGCCTCGACCGTCGTATCGGCGGCGACCCAGCCGGTTTCGCCGACCGTCACCTGCTCGCGCAACCCTCCGACTGGTGTGACTACCACCGGTACCCCCATGCCATAAGCGGCGGCGACCACGCCCGACTGGCTTGCTTCCACGCAGGGTACGACCACCAAATCGGCAGCGGCGAAGATAGCGGCGACCTCGCTTTCCGGAATCCACCGGTTATCCAAGTGAATGCGGGGGTGAGTGGCCAGGCGAGCGGCTCGCGCATCCAGTTCGCCGCCACCGACCACGGCCAGATAGAGATCGTGGCGATCCGCGATGCGAGTAAAAGCTTCCAGTAAGAGAGACAGCCCCTTATAAGGCCGGATGCGACCGAAGAACAGCAGTCGCTGCGGCCGGTCCGGCCGATCGCTTTCGAGTTTTTGGCCCGGAAAGGCGAGAGGTCCATGGGGCACGATCCAGGTCCGTTGGACCGGGTAGCGGTAGCGTGCGACCAGCTGGTCGCGGACGTGTTCCGACAACAGCAGAACGCCGTCGGCGTGGCGCAGATTGGCCCGCATCAAGGGATTCCAGCCGATGAAGCGATCCCCAGGATGAGGGATTGCGTCATGCGCCGTGAAAACGTAGGAGCGTCCCGGTGCGCGGATGCGTGGGGCCACCCAGCCGCTCCAGGGATGGATCATGGTGCAGAGCACCAGATCGATGTGCTGAGCGTCCAAATAGGCAGCGAAATGATGCGCGACTCGTGGCACTATCAGCGTTCGCCAAGCAGCGGACAGCAATCCCTGGTAAGTATCGACTTCAAAAATGGGAAAGCCCAGCGCTTTCGTCTCGACCAACAGCGCGGATTGTCGTGACAGGGACAGATGCAGGTCGAGGGATGGCAGCCGTCCAAGCGCTCGTGCTACTTGAAGGGTATAGCGGGGACCACCGCCCCGCCGGCCCCAGCACCACAAAAGGACGCGCATACGTTCCACCAGTGTGCCCCGAGTGTGGAGATGGGATTAATCGAAAGTCTTTTAGTGAAGGTGAATAAGCTTTGAATCATCCTATCACATCGAAAATATTGCCACCTGAATCTCTTACAGACGGTCAAGTCCGGCAAATTCGTTCAGCGCCCGGTAAATTCGACTTGACAGCCGCGGACGACTTCACGATACATCTCGCTCAGTGGATCGATTGAGGAGGGCCCCATGAGCGACGAGTTAAACGGCACGATGATGCAGTACTTCCACTGGTATTCTCCGGACGATGGCAGTTTCTGGGATGAAGTGGTCGAACGGGCGGCGGAACTGGCCCAGGCAGGGTTTACCGGTGTGTGGTTGCCGCCTGCCTACAAGGGAATCGATGGCGATCGAGATGTTGGTTACGGCGTCTATGATCTGTACGACCTCGGTGAATTCGAGCAGAAAGGTTCCGTTCGCACCAAGTATGGAACCCGCCAGCAATATCTTCGGGCCATCGCCGCGTTGCGCGCCGCCGGCCTCCAAATCTACGCCGACACCGTGCTCAACCACCGCATTGGCGGCGACGCTGCGGAAACGGCGCGGGCCGTGCCGTTCCTCCAGGACGACCGAGTGCATCCGCGCGGTGAGTCGCGAGAAGTCGAGGTGTACACCCGTTTCACCTTCCCCGGCCGCAAGGGCCAATACTCGCCGTTCGAGTGGCGCTGGCAACACTTCGACGCCGTCGATTACGACGCGAAAACCCGAGAATCGGGTATGGTCTACCTGTTCGACGGCAAGCAGTTCGACGATCACGTTTCGCTGGAGCGAGGCAATTTTGCCTATCTGATGGGCTGCGATCTCGACTTCCAGAACGAAGAGGTGCGCGCCGAGCTGCTCCGGTGGGGAAAATGGTATCTCGACACCACCGGGGTCGACGGCTTCCGGCTCGATGCGATCAAGCACATTGCGGCCTGGTTTTTCCCCAACTGGCTGGACGAGATGACGGAGCACGCCGGCCGTGAGCTGTTCGCCGTGGGCGAGTACTGGTCGCCCGATGTCAATGCGCTGCACCTGTATCTGAACCGTCTGGGGCCGCGCATGTCCCTGTTCGACGTGGCGCTGCACTACAATTTCCATTTCGCCAGCCGCATGGGTGGTAATTACGACATGCGGCGCATCCTGGACAATACCCTCATGCAACAACGGCCGTATCAGGCCGTGACTTTCGTGGAAAACCACGACTCGCAGCCCCTGCAAGCCCTGGAGTCGGTGGTCGAACCCTGGTTCAAACCCTTGGCTTACGCCATGATCCTGCTACGGCGAGAAGGCTATCCTTGCGTGTTTCACGCCGACTATTACGGGGCTGAATACGAGGATCGAGGTCGGGATGGTCAACTCTATCGCATTGTGATGCCTTCCCATCGCACCCTGATCGACAAATTCCTCTACGCTCGTCGCCACTACGCCCACGGTTCCCAATACGATTATTTCGACCACTGGAACCGGATCGGCTGGACCCGGATCGGTAACGCCGAATTTCCCAAGGCCATGGCCGTGCTGCTGAGCGACGGTCCCGGCGGTGGCAAGTGGATGGAAGTCCATAAGTCGAACGCCAAGTTCGTGGATCTGACTGGACACGTTAAGGAGCCGGTTTACACCAACGAGGCGGGTTGGGGGGAGTTTCGCTGTCTGGATGGATCAGTCTCGGTGTGGATCGAGGAGTAGCGGGCGCTACGTTTGAGCGGGAAAAACGTTTTCCCTCTTGCCAACCTCCCTGCTCATTGGTTAATCTTCTCCGCCTAATCGCTTAGGCGCGTAGCTCAGTTGGTTAGAGCACCACCTTGACATGGTGGGGGTCGTTGGTTCGAGTCCAATCGCGCCTACCAGGTTTTTTGCCTGTGCCGTAGAGCAGACGGGTTTTAGAAAGGGCGCGCCTTCCTTCGTGGAGAAGGGCTTTGGTGCGCCCTTTATCGTTTCACCCCAACCGAATCAGTGGATCGAGAGTATTGCAGCTATGCCGATCATCACGCTCCCCGATGGCAGCCAGCGCGCATTCGATGCGCCGGTGAGCATTCGCGAGGTCGCCGCCGCGATCGGACCGGGGTTGGCCAAGGCTGCCCTGGCCGGCAAGGTCAATGGCCGGCTGGTGGACACTTCGCATATTGTCGACCAGGATTCGACCGTGGCGATCATCACCGAGCGCGATCCGGAAGGCTTGGAGATCATCCGCCATTCCAGCGCTCATCTGTTGGCGCATGCGGTTAAGCAGCTCTATCCGAGCGCCCAGGTCACCATTGGCCCAGTGATTGAAAACGGCTTTTATTACGATTTTGCCTTCGAGCGCTCTTTTACGCCCGAGGATCTGGAACGCATCCAGATGCGGATGGAGGAACTGGCGGCCCAGGATATTCCGGTGGAGCGTTCGGTCATGCCACGCGACGAGGCGGTGGCTTTCTTCCGAAACATGGACGAGGAGTACAAGGCCCAGATTATCGCCGATATTCCCTCGGCCGAACCGATCTCGCTGTACCGGCAAGCTGATTTCATCGACCTCTGCCGTGGCCCGCATGTGCCCTCAACCAGCAAGCTCAAAGCCTTCAAGCTGATGAAGGTAGCGGGCGCCTACTGGCGCGGCGATTCCCGCAACGAGATGCTCCAGCGCATCTACGGCACCGCTTGGCTGGATCAAAAGGCGCTGAAGGCTTACCTGCACCGGCTGGAGGAAGCGGAAAAACGCGACCACCGTCGGGTTGGCAAGGCGCTCGATCTGTTCCACGTCCAGGAAGAAGCGCCCGGCATGGTGTTCTGGCATGACCGGGGTTGGCGGGTCTACATCGAAGTTCAGAACTACATCCGCCAGTTGTTGCGCGAGCGTGGCTACGAGGAAGTCCATACTCCGCAGATCGTGGATCGTAGCCTGTGGGAACGGTCGGGGCACTGGGACAAGTTCCGTGCCGATATGTTCACCACCGCGTCGGAAAATCGCGACTACGCGATCAAGCCGATGAACTGCCCCGGCCACATTCAAATTTATAACCAGGGTCTGAAGAGCTACCGGGATCTGCCGCTGCGACTGGCTGAGTTCGGCTCCTGCCATCGCAACGAACCGTCCGGTACCCTGCACGGCCTGATGCGGGTGCGCAACTTCGTTCAGGACGACGCCCATATCTTCTGCACCGAGGACCAGATTCAGGCCGAAGTGTCGGCGTTTATGGATCTGTTGTTCCAGGTCTACGCCGATTTTGGTTTCAACGAGGTGCAGCTGGCCTTGGCTACCCGCCCGGAAAAGCGGGTCGGCAGTGACGAGGTGTGGGACAAAGCCGAAACAGCATTGGAGCTGGCGCTAAACCGCACCGGGCAACCGTGGACGCTCAAGCCTGGCGAGGGGGCTTTTTATGGCCCCAAGATCGAGTACGTGCTGCGTGATTGCCTGGATCGGCTCTGGCAGTGCGGGACGATTCAGGTGGATTTCTCGATGCCAGGCCGACTCGATGCACATTACATCGCCGAGGATGGCAGCAAGCGGGTGCCGGTCATGTTGCACCGAGCAATTCTCGGTTCGCTGGAACGCTTTATCGGCATCTTGATTGAGCAATATGCCGGAGCGTTGCCCGCGTGGCTGGCGCCGGTGCAGGTCGTGGTGCTCGATATCACCGACCATCAGGCCGAATACGCCGCCAAGGTCGAAAAAACCCTTATGCAACAAGGTTTCCGCGTCGAGAGCGACTTGAGAAACGAGAAGATCGGCTTTAAAATTCGCGAGCATACGCTACAGCGTGTCCCCTATCTGCTGGTCGTCGGCGACCGGGAGATGGAGACCGAGACCATTGCGGTGCGTACTCGCGCCGGCAAGGACTTGGGCGTCATGAATCTGCCCGCGTTCGCGGAACTCTTGCAAGCCGACATCGCTCGGCGCGGAAGAACCGACTAATCACTGGAGGACAGCAACATCGCCGCAAACAATGAACTCCGGCTCAATGACGAGATCACCGGGCGTGAAGTCCGGCTGATCGACCAGGATGGCGAGCAAGCCGGCATCGTTCCCCTCGTCCAAGCCAAGCGGCTGGCCGAGGAAGCCGAATTGGATCTGGTCGAAATCTCCCCGAATGCTAAACCGCCCGTTTGCCGCATTATGGATTACGGCAAGTATCGGTTCGAGCAAGCCAAGAAACAGCAGGAAGCAAAGAAAAAACAAAAGCAGATCCAGGTCAAGGAGATCAAGTTTCGTCCGGGAACGGACGAAGGGGACTATCAGGTCAAACTGCGCAACCTGATCCGTTTCCTGAATGAAGGCGACAAGGCCAAGGTGACGCTGCGGTTTCGGGGCCGCGAAATGGCACACCAGGACCTGGGAAGTCAACTTCTCAAGCGCGTCGAAGACGATCTCGCTCCCTATGGTGCGGTGGAGCAGCGGCCCAGGCTGGAGGGGCGGCAGATGGTGATGACCATCGCGCCGGTCAAGAAGAAATAATTCTCCTTCGGGTAATCAGCGCTTTCCACCTCCGGTCCTCGCCGGAGCAGGTCCGTAGTTTTTCGATTAAAATAGCGGAGTTATGCAATGCCCAAGATGAAAAGTAATCGCGGCGCGGCCAAGCGCTTCAGCCGCACCGGATCCGGTAAGTACAAGTGTTCGCACTCGCATCACCGGCACATCCTGACCAAGAAGACCGCCAAGCGGAAGCGCCAGTTGCGTGGTACCACCACCATGGCGGCGGTCGATATACCGGCAGTGCGCCGGATGTTGCCCTACGATTGATGTTGCCCGGATCGGAGAGTTAAGCCATGTCCCGAGTGAAACGCGGCGTCACTGCCCACGCCCGCCACAAAAAAGTCCTGAAACAGGCCAAAGGTTATCGCGGCGCCCGTAGCAAGGTGTTTCGAGTCGCCAAACAGGCTGTCATCAAGGCCGGCCAATACGCCTATCGCGACCGTCGTCAGAAGAAACGGGATTTCCGCGCCCTATGGATCGCGCGCATCAACGCCGGCGCCCGTGAGAACGGCCTGTCCTACAGCCGACTGATTAACGGCCTGAAGCAAGCCGCCATCGAGATTGACCGCAAGGTGCTAGCCGATCTAGCCGTGTTCGACAAGTCCGCGTTCGCTGAGCTGGCCAATCGAGCCAAGACCGCGCTCGGCATCGCCTGAACCGCCCGCCGGATCGACTTCGATTCGGCGGTATTCAGGATTCCGACGAGGGAAAGGCGGTGGTCCTTTCCCTTTTTCGTTTGCTATCGCTGAGAGACTCGCTGGTGTGGACGCATTGCCCGAACTCGTGAACACTGCCCAGGCTGCTATTGCTGGAGCCGTTGATCTGGCCGCTCTCGACCAGGCGCGCGTGCATTATCTGGGCAAGAAAGGCGCGCTCACCGAGCGGCTCAAGGAGCTCGGCCGCCTGCCGCCCGAGCAGCGGCGCGAGGCCGGCCAAGCCATCAACGAAGCCAAGCAGGCGCTGGAAACCGCCATCGCCACCCGCAAAACCGCGCTGGAATCGGCCGCCCTGGACGCGCGTTTGGCCAGCGAAGCCATCGACGTGACCTTGCCGGGACGTGGCCAGCGGGCTGGCGGTTACCATCCGCTCAGCCGAACCCTGGCTCGAATCGAGGCGTTGTTCGCCCGGATCGGCTTCGCGGTCGCCGAAGGCCCGGAAGTCGAGGACGATTTTCGCAATTTCGAGGCGCTCAATATCCCGCCGCACCACCCCGCGCGGGCAATGCACGACACGTTCTATTTCGACGCTCACACTCTGTTGCGGACGCATACCTCGCCTGTGCAAATCCGGGTCATGGAGCAGCAGGCGCCACCGGTGCGGGTGATCGCGCCGGGTCGGGTTTATCGCTGCGATTCGGATCTGACCCATTCGCCGATGTTCCATCAGGTCGAGGGTTTGCTGGTGGACGAAGACGTGAGTTTCGCCGACCTCAAGGGGGTGCTGGACGATTTTTTGCGCAACTTTTTCGAGCGCGATCTGGGCGTGCGGTTTCGGCCATCTTACTTCCCATTCACTGAACCGTCCGCCGAAGTGGACATCCAATGCGTGATCTGTGGTGGCGAGGGGTGTCGGGTCTGTAAGCACAGCGGTTGGTTGGAAGTGCTGGGCTGCGGCATGGTACATCCGGCGGTGTTCGAGAAGGTCGGCATCGACAGCGAGCGTTATACCGGCTACGCCTTCGGCATGGGGGTCGAGCGGCTGACCATGTTGCGCTACGGTGTCAACGACTTGCGGTTGTTCTTCGAGAACGATCTGCGTTTTCTGGGACAATTTCGATGAGGCGAACCGCATGAAAGTCAGCGAACGATGGTTGCGGACATGGGTCGATCCCGCGATCTCCACTCCCGAACTGGTGGCGCAATTGACCATGGCCGGTCTGGAGGTGGACAGCGTCAGTCCTGCCGCACCGCCTTTCGAAAAAGTGGTGGTCGGTCGAGTGATCGACTTAAACCCGCATCCCGACGCGGATCGTTTGCGGGTCGCGATGGTGGACGTGGGCGGCACCGAACCGCTGCAAATCGTGTGCGGCGCACCGAATGTTGCCGTGGGTATGTGTGTGCCCACCGCCTTGATCGGCGCGGTGTTGCCTGGTGATTTCAAGATCAAGCCTTCCAAGCTACGCGGTGTCCAATCGCAGGGCATGTTGTGCTCGGCAAAGGAACTGGGCCTAGCGGAGAGTTCCGATGGCCTGTTGCCGTTGCCTGCCGACAGCCAGTCTGGCCAAGACGTACGCGAATTGCTGGCCTTGGACGATTCGTTGCTCGAAATCGAGCTGACCCCCAATCGCGGCGACTGTCTGGGCATGGAAGGCATCGCCCGTGAAGTCGCGACGCTCAATCGCCACGAGTTCTGCCCGCTGCCGGTCGAGCCAGTCGAGCCGATGGTGGATGTCACCTTCCCGGTGAAGCTGCTTGATCCAGCCGATTGTCCGCGCTACGTGGGGCGAGTGATCCGAGGTGTCAATCCCGCCGCCGAAACGCCGTTATGGATGAAGGAACGTTTGCGCCGGGCTGGAATTCGCAGCCTGGGGCCGCTGGTGGACGTGACCAATTACGTAATGCTGGAACTCGGCCAGCCGATGCACGCCTTTGATCTGAATCGGCTGATGGGTGGCATCGAAGTGCGCCGAGCCCGACCCAGTGACCGGCTGGAGCTGTTGAACGGGGTCGTGGTGGAACCGGATGCGGAAACCTTGCTGATCACCGACCCTGCTGGTCCGCTGGCACTGGCTGGCATCATGGGCGGTGAAATCAGTTCCTGCACTGGCGAGACCCGCGACGTGTTCCTGGAAAGCGCGTTTTTCGCCCCGGCTAGCATCGCCGGTCGCGCCCGCCGCTACGGTTTGCAAACCGATTCCTCCTATCGCTTCGAACGCGGCGTAGACTGGCAATTGCAGCGGCGTGCCGCCGAGCGGGCCACTCGCCTGTTGCTCGATATCGCGGGCGGCCAACCGGGACCCCTGATCGAAGCGGTATCGCCCGAATATTTGCCGACGGAGCCGGCTATCCGGCTACGACCAGCCCGAGTTCGCAAGCTGCTGGGGCTGGAAGTCCCTCCCGCCGAAATCGAGAATATCCTGTGCCGGCTGGGCATGACAGTGGTGGTGGAAGCCAATCATTGGCAGGTGGTTCCACCCAGTAGCCGCTTCGACATCGCGATCGAGGCCGATCTGATCGAGGAAATCGCCCGGATTTACGGTTACGATCGCTTGCCTGGCAACCGTCCCCTGACCCGGCTGGAAATGGTGCCGCAACCGGAAAACCAAGTCGGGCTGGAGCGATTGAAGGAAACCCTGGTGCAGCGTGGCTTTCAGGAAGCCATCACCTACAGTTTCGTCGATCCGGTTTTCCAAAGATGTCTCGATCCCGACCGGGAGCCGCTGGCACTAGCCAACCCGATTTCGGCTGATCTGGCGGTGATGCGTACCAGTCTATGGCCAGGCTTGTTCAAGGCACTGATCCACAACCAGAAACGTCAGCAACCGCGCGTGCGGTTGTTCGAGCATGGGTTAAACTTCATCCAAGTCGATGGCGGATTACGACAGGAACCGTACCTCGGCGGCGTGGCAGCGGGCATTGCCCTGCCGGAACAGTGGGACATGCCGGCCCGGCCGGTGGATTTCTTCGACCTTAAAGCCGATGTCGAAGCGCTGTTGAGTCTAACCGGAGAGCCGGAAGCGTTTGCGTTCGTTGCCGCTCCGCATCCCGCTTTGCATCCGGGCCAGAGCGCCCAGATCGAACGGGCCGGTGCGGCAGTGGGTTGGCTGGGGGCTCTGCATCCTCGGGTGGCGCGGGAGCTGGACGTGGAAGGCGATGTTTTCGCCTTCGAGTTGCGGTTGAATGCATTGCGGCCAGCGCGGACGCCGGTGTTTGGGGAACTTTCCAAGTTTCCGGCCAGTCGCCGTGATATCGCCATCGTGGTGGATGAAGCCCTTGCCGCGCGAGCGATTTTCGCTTGCATTCGCCAGTGTGGCGGCGAACTACTGCGCGAAGTGCGGCTTTTCGACATCTATCGGGGCAAGGGTGTGCCGGAAGGCCAGAAAAGTTTAGCTTTGGGATTGATTCTACAGGATTTCTCGCGCAATCTTACAGACAGTGTAGTCGATGAGACCGTTTCCGGCATCATTGCAGGATTAACGGAACAGTTTGACGCAACGCTTAGGGTTTAGGAGCATGGCACTAACAAAAGCCGATATGGCGGAAAGATTGTTCGAAGAGCTGGGCATTAACAAACGCGAAGCCAAGGAGCTGGTGGAGATTTTCTTCGAGGAAATTCGCAGTGCCTTGGAAGAGGGCCAACAGGTGAAATTGTCCGGATTCGGCAATTTCGACCTGCGGGACAAAAATCAGCGGCCGGGCCGCAATCCCAAAACCGGCGAAGAGATCCCGATCACCGCGCGCCGAGTCGTCACCTTCCGGCCAGGCCAAAAGCTCAAGGCAAGGGTGGATGCTTTCAAGGGTGAGGCCCAGTAGCTACGATAAGAGTCTATGAATAACTTGGCGGCGCGGAAGATGATAAGGGCATGCTCACCGTCTAGCGCCCTAGTCGGGCGTCGCCAGCTTCTTCGTCCCGAACGCGGATAGGGGCGGTAAAGCCGAATTCGGCGATGAGATTGCGGACTTCTGGGTAGTCTCGTAACCTTTGTCCAACCACAGTCCCTAGGGGTGTTTGAGGGTGGGTTTCGAGCGAGCCACCACCAGGCTTTCTCCTGTTTCACAGACCGGCTTCAGGTCATACTGGTTAGTGTCGGCTATCCCCCAGCCGACGGGCGCGTCGTGATCTCGGACTTATCCCAGCTCATCGGGTCGGTGCTGGTTTTTCCCGCACTGAAGGCGCTTCGGTTACGACCTCGTCAATCCCCTTTAGCTCATCGGACTGTTCAGCTCCAACATCCCAGAACGTTAGAAACACGCTGGTTTCCACCCGCACTCGGCAGCGAGCGGGTGCTGTCGTATACGCCACCCGCTCGCTCCGACTTCTGACAACCGAGGTATATCGCGATTCATGTCCGGGCGTGTTGAGCACTACGCTGTTCCGAACCCCCTGCAACCGGTCCTGCCGCCTGACAGCCGCCGAACGCTATGTTGGGGGCAGTTACACGGCGCTAGCCCCGCCCTGCTGATTGCCGCTGCCACTCGCTACCGTGGTCTGGTGCTGGCGGTAGTGCCCGACAGCCAGATAGCGCTGCGACTGGAGACAGAGCTGCGAGTGTTCGGCGGTGAGAGCCTCGATATTCTGGCCTTTCCCGGATTGGGAGACGCTGCCCTACGACGTATTTTCGCCGCATCAGGATATTGTGTCGCAACGGTTGACGGCACTGTACCGCTTGCCGCAACGCAAGCGTGGTGTACTGGTAGTGCCGGTAGCAACCCTGATGCAACGGTTGGCGCCGCGCGATTATCTAGATCGCTACGCGCTATTGCTGAAGGTCGGCGAACGGCTCGATCCCGAGGATTTCCGCCGACGCTTGGAAGCAGCCGGTTACGTTTGCGTGTCGCAGGTGGTCGAACATGGCGAGTTCGCGGTACGCGGTTCGATCATCGACCTGTTTCCGATGGGCGCCGAACGGCCATACCGAATCGAGTTGTTCGACGACGAGGTCGAGAGCGTCCGCGACTTCGATCCCGATACCCAGTTGTCCGTGGCGAAGGTCAAACAAATCGAGCTGTTGCCGGCGCGGGAATTTCCGTTGGACAAGGAAACCATTTCCCGGTTTCGCCAGGCCTATCGCCGCCAGTTCGAGGGCGATCCGCAGCGTAGCGCGATTTATCGCGACATCAGCGCCGGCAATGCGCCTGGTGGCATCGAATATTATCTGCCGCTCTTTTTCGAGCAAACCGCGACCCTGTTCGATTATTTGCCGGAGGCGACGCTGGTCGTTTTGCTGGAAGGCGTGACGGAGGCGATGGCGGCGTTTCGGGAGCAGCTCATGGATCGCTACGAACAGCATCGCTACGATGCGGAACGGCCGCTGTTGCCACCGCCTGCGCTGTTTCTCGAAGCCGTTCAGGTCGAGCGAGCCTTGGCTCGCTATCTCCGGGTCGAGTTGCGGGAGGCGGGAGATGGCGGCACCAACTACCCCACCGCGTCCGCCGCCGGTCCTTGCCGCTGGAACCTCGCGCCGAGCGGCCGACCGCCGCGCTGGAAAACTTCCTGATGCAGAATTTCCGGGACGGGTGTTGTTCGCCGCCGAATCGGCCGGCCGCCGCGAAGTGCTGTTGGATACGCTGCGCGGTTATGGCCTGAAGCTGCAAGTCTGCGAGAGTTGGACCGAGTTCCTGGCGCGGGAGGATTTGCGACTGGCCTTGACCGTGGCGCCGCTGGAGCAAGGTCTGTTGTTGACCGATCCGCCGCTGGCGATCATCGCCGAGCCGCAGTTGTATGGTGAACGGGTACGGCAGGTCCGGCGGCGCACGTCCAACCGCGACCCCGATGCCATCATCCGTAACCTGACCGATCTCAATCCCGGCACCCCAGTCGTTCACGAGGAGCACGGCATCGGCCGTTATGCCGGTCTGGAGCGGCTGGAAGTCGCGGGCATCGACGGCGAATTCGTGGTGGTGGAATACGCCGGTGGCGACCGTTTGTACGTGCCGGTGGCATCTCTACACTCTGCTGAGCCGCTACACCGGTGCCTCGCCGGAGAGCGCGCCGCTGCACAAGCTGGGTAGCGGCCAGTGGGAAAAGGTCCGGCGCAAGGCCGCCGAACAAGTCAACGATGCAGCAGCGGAACTGCTGGATATCTATGCGCGGCGCGAAGCTCGGCCCGGCCACGCTTTTAGTTTGACCGAAACCGACTACTTCGCCTTCGCCGCCGCTTTCCCGTTCGAGGAAACGCCGGACCAGCAGGCCGCCATCGAAGCGGTGATCGCCGACATGCGCGCCGACAAGCCGATGGATCGGGTGGTGTGCGGCGATGTTGGCTTCGGCAAGACCGAGGTGGCGATGCGCGCCGCGTTCGTGGCGGTGCAGGACGGGCGGCAGGTCGCGGTGTTAACGCCCACCACGCTGTTGGCCCAGCAGCACCATCAAAATTTTCTCGACCGCTTCGCCGATTGGCCGGTGCGGATCGAATTGCTGTCCCGATTTCGTTCGGCCAAGCAGCAGGCCCAGACATTGCAAGCGCTGGCCGAAGGCCAGGTGGACATTCTGATTGGCACCCACAAGTTGTTGCAGGAGGGTATCCAGTTCAAGCGCCTGGGATTGACCATCGTGGACGAGGAACATCGCTTCGGGGTGAAGCACAAGGAACGGTTGAAATCTTTGCGTACCGAAGTCGACGTGCTGACCCTGACCGCTACGCCGATCCCGCGCACCTTGAACATGGCGATGGCCGGGTTGCGCGAGTTGTCGATCATCGCCACGCCGCCGGTGGGGCGGCTGGCGGTCAAGACCTTCGTCGGCCAATGGAACAAGGCCTTGATTCAGGAAGCCTGCCAGCGCGAACTGAAGCGCGGCGGCCAGATTTATTTTCTGCACAACGAAGTGGAGACCATCCAGCGCATGGCTACGCAAGTGGCGGAACTGGCGCCGGGCGCGCGGATCGCGATCGCCCACGGCCAGATGCGCGAGCGGGATTTGGAGCAGGTGATGCTGGATTTCTATCATCGCCGCTGCAACCTGCTGATCTGCACCACCATCATCGAATCGGGCATCGACGTGCCGAGCGCCAACACCATCATCATCAACCGCGCTGACAAGCTGGGGTTGGCACAGTTGCACCAGTTGCGGGGACGGGTCGGGCGCTCGCACCATCGTGCTTACGCCTATCTGATCGTGCCGCCGCGCAAAGCGATGACGGTGGACGCGGTCAAGCGGATCGAGGCGATCGAATCGTTGGAAGATTTGGGCGCCGGTTTCATGCTGGCCAGTCATGACTTGGAGATTCGTGGCGCCGGCGAGTTGCTGGGCGAGGAGCAGAGCGGCCAGATTCACGAGGTCGGCTTTACTTTATATATGGACTTGCTGGAACGGGCGGTGCAGGCGCTCAAGGCTGGGCGGGTGCCGGAACTGGATCGGCCGCTGGATCACGGTCCCGAAATCGATCTGCAAAGCCCGGCCCTGATCCCGGACGATTATCTGCCGGACGTTCACAGCCGGCTGATTCTGTACAAGCGCATCGCCAGCGCCCGCGACGACGGGGAATTGCGCGAGTTGCAGGTGGAGATGATCGACCGCTTCGGCCTTTTGCCAGAGCCGGTGAAAAACTTGTTTCGGGTGACCGGCTTGAAGCTGCGGGCTACCCCGATTGGGATCAAGAAAATCGAAGCAAGTCCCAAGGGCGGGCGAATCGTGTTCGGCCCGGAACCAAAGGTGGATCCGGCCAAATTAGTGCAGTTGATCCAGCAACAGCGCTCGGTTTACAAGTTGGACGGCAAGGACAAGCTCCGTTTCGTCAAGGAATTGCCCGACGCTGAAACGCGAGTAGCAGAAGTGGAAAAGCTACTGGCAGGGATCGCGGGGTAGACCAATCGTCAGTACGATGATGGCGTCGATGGCGAGTACGTCAAGCTGGCTTTGGCAAAATTCGTCCAAGCGTTGCGAATCAGTGATATAACGTTTTATGCGACTTGCTGGCTGTCGCTCATTCTCGTCTTTTTCGGCCTGGAGAGGACCAAGGTGCGCCAATATCGGATTGCCGTGATCGGTGCGGGGATCGTCGGCCTGACTCAAGCCTTGTGGCTACAGCGCCAAGGGCATCGGATCAGCGTGTTCGAGCGCGGCAGCGAGCGCTTGGACCATCATTGCAGTCATGTCGGGGCCGGGATGCTGGCGCCGTACTGCGAGCTGAGCGAGGCGGAAGATGAAGTCGCTCGCTGGGGTGAGACCGCGCTCGATCTGTGGCGAACGATTGTCCCGACGCTGGCGCAACCGGTGCATCTGACCTGCGAAGGTACACTGGTGGTCGCGCATCGACAAGATCGAGCGGGAATGCAACATCTCGCCGAGCGAGTCGAGCGTGCCGGCTTCGGAGCGCGGCTGCGCTGGCTGCGGCGCGACGAGCTGCGCGAGTTGGAACCCGAGCTGGAAGGCCGCTTCGGCGAAGGGCTGTATCTTGCCCCGGAGGGCGAAATCGATCCGCGTTCGCTGTTGCCCGCCTTGGTCGCGACCCTGCGCCGGGATGGCGCGAGGGTCGAGTTCGGAGCCGAGGTCGAGGATTTGACACCGGGCGAAATCGCGGTGCGGGGCGAACGCTTGGCCTTCGACTGGGTATTGGACTGCCGGGGATTGGCGGCCAACGACCGGATTCCCGGTTTGCGCGGAGTGCGAGGAGAGATTCTGGCGCTGCACACCAGCGAGGTTCGCCTGCGCCGCCCCATTCGGATGATGCATCCGCGCTATCCGCTGTATATCGTGCCGCGTCCCGAAAATCGTTTCGTGATCGGCGCGACCAGCATCGAGAGTGACTCGCTGCGACCCGCGACCGTTCGTTCCGCGCTGGAATTGCTGTCGGCTGCTTATGCCTTGCACCCGGCTTTCGCGGAGGCGGAGGTCGTGGAGATGAAAGTCCACTGTCGGCCGACCTTGCCCGACCATTTACCCCGTATCATTCAACAGGACAACCTATTGCGCATCAACGGGCTGTACCGGCACGGCTATTTGCTCAGCCCGCTGGTCGCCGAGACCGTCGCAACCTTCATTCGCGACCAGCGTCGGCCCGAGGAAACCGCGAAACTATGGGATACGACTGCCCCATAATGGCCAGAATGCGCAAAACAACCCGAGAGCATGATTGAGACCGCGCATGATCATCGAAATTAACGGCGAGAAAAAAGAATGGGAAAAGGCCCGTTCGCTGGCGGAAATGATTCACGATTTGGGTTACGAAGGCGCACGGATCGCGGTGGCGCGCAACGACGAATTCGTGCCGCGCAGCGATTACGCCACCGTCCAGCTTCGAGACGGTGATCGCCTGGAAATCGTTTCCCCAATGCAAGGAGGCTAGCGATGACCGATCCGATACTGCCAATGTGGTCCATTGGAGGCCGCCAGCTGCGTTCGCGGCTGTTGTTGGGGACCGCTCGTTATCCGTCGCTGGCGGTATTGCAGCAAGCGATCGCCGCTTCAGGTGCCGAGGTCGTGACCGTTTCATTGCGGCGAGAGTCAGCCACCGAGCGCGCCGGAACCCACTTCTGGTCCGCGATCAAGGAGGTGGGCGTGCAGGTTTTGCCGAATACCGCTGGTTGCAAGACCGTCAAGGAAGCCGTGACCACCGCCGAAATGGGCCGGGAAATCTTCGAAACGCCGTGGTTGAAGCTGGAAGTGATCGGCGACGATTACACCTTGCAGCCGCATCCGTTCCTGCTGGTCGAAGCGGCGGAAGAACTGTGCCGGCGGGGATTTCAGGTTTTTCCCTACACGACCGAGGACATGGTGGTGGCGGAACGGCTGGTGCAGGCCGGTTGTTCGATCCTGATGCCGTGGGGAGCGCCGATCGGGTCGGGACAGGGATTGAACAATCCTTATGCGTTGCGAACCCTGCGCGCCCGGTACCCGGATATTTCGCTGATCGTGGATGCCGGCATCGGCAAACCGTCCCACGCCATCGCGGCGATGGAGCTGGGCTACGACGGGGTGCTGGTCAATACCGCCGTGGCACGCGCGGCCGATCCGGTCCGGATGGCGCGGGCTTTCGGTCTGGCCGTCGAATCCGGACGACTGGCTTATCTTGCCGGCGCGATGCCGGTTCAGGAAATGGCCGAACCGAGCACGCCCGTTACCGGAACGCCGTTCTGGCATCAGTCCTGAGAGAGCGAAATTGATGAAAACCGCCGGAAGCTACGGCTTTTATCCCGTGGTGGACGATGTGGATTGGGTGCGCCGCTTTCTGCCGCTGGGCGTGCGGACCATCCAGCTTGCGCATCAAGGGACAACCCGAATCGGCAGTGCGGCGCCAAATTCGCGAGGCGTTGGCCGTCGCCGCCGATTACGACGACTGCCAACTGATCATCAACGATTACTGGCAGGAATCGATTCGAGAAGGTGCGACATGGTTGCACTTGGGGCAGGAAGATTTGGCTGGTGCGGACCTCGCGGCGATTCGCGCGGCGGGTATCCGGCTCGGCGTCAGCACGCATAGCCCGGAAGAGCTGGCCAATGCTTTGGACGCTGGGCCCGATTACGTTGCCTTGGGGCCGGTCTACGAGACGACATTGAAGAAAATGCCCTGGTCTCCGCAAGGGCTCGAACGCATCGGCGAGTGGAAAGCGCGCTTTGCCTGTCCGCTGGTCGCCATCGGCGGCATTACGCTGGAACGGGCGCCGGCGGTGCTGGCGGCGGGCGCCGATTCCATCGCGGTCGTTTCCGACGTGCTGCGCGCCCCGGACCCCGAAGACCGCGTGCGCGCCTGGCTGGATCTGTTCCGCGAACGCGCCTAGCGAGACTTTCTGGATGATTAATTCACTCTCCGAAAATCCGGTTGCGGCGCTCGATGCCGAGGAACAACTGCGCTATGCCCGGCATTTGGTTCTGCCCGAGATCGGCTTGGAAGGCCAACGAAAACTGCGCCGGGCCAGCGTGCTGGTGATCGGTGCCGGTGGTCTGGGTTCGCCGGCCTTGCTCTACTTGGCCGCCGCTGGAGTTGGCCGGCTGGGCGTTATCGACCCTGATCGAGTCGAGTTGAGCAACCTGCAACGGCAGGTCTTATACGACACGGCGAGCTGTGGCGTCGCCAAGGTCGAAGCGGCCCGTGACCGTTTGCTTGCGCTCAATCCGTATCTCCAGATCGATGTTTACTCCGAACCCTTCGACCTGACCAATGCCGCAACTTTTGTCGCGGCGTATGATCTGGTCGTCGAAGGTTCCGACCAATTCGCCACCAAATATCTGGTGAATGACGCTTGCGTGCTGGCGCGCAAACCCTACATCGGCGCCAGCATCCGCGCCTTTTCGGGGATGCTCTCGGTTTATGCCGCATCGGAAGGTCACTGCTACCGTTGTCTCTTCCCGGAAATGCCTGATCCCGCAACGATCCCGTCCTGCACGCAGGCTGGCGTGCTGGGAACGGTTCCCGGCCTGTTCGGGACGTTGCAAGCCCACGAAGCGCTCAAGTTAATTTTGGGAATCGGCGAGCCGCTGATCGGCGCATTGCTGACGGTCGATTTGCTAGCGATGCGCTTTCAAAAATTGCGGTTACCGCGCGATTCGAGTTGTCCGGTTTGCGGCGATGCGCCCACGATTCGCGCGCTCGCCGAAACCCGCTTCGCTTGCGCCAGCGCTGCTGATTCCCGACCGGTCGCAGCCACCGAGCCGCTCGCCGACGATCTACCCTGGCTGGATGTAGCAGCCAGCCAACAGCGACCTTCCTTGCGCTGGATCGATATCCGCACTCGGGCTGAATTCGACGCCGGGCATATCCCAGGTGCCGCGCACGTCCCCTCGGAGCAACTCGAATGCTTCGCGGCCGAGGTGGGAATGGACACGCAATTTCTGCTTTATTGTCAGCGAGGCGGGCGAACCATCCAGGCGTATCATCTGCTCAAGGAAACGCTGCCGGGAAGGCTATGGTTACTGCGGGGCGGGTACGAAGCTTGGTTGCACGATGCGTTCTCGGCGGTTTCCCAGGGCAGCAATACACCACCGAATGATCGCGGTAGGACGCCTTGATCAAGGCGGGTGCGTCAAAGCTCTCCAAATAATTTGCAAATCGAATAAACCATCATGTCCAACGTTCAGCTGTGGGTTGCTCGCTGGCACCGCTGGATATTCGAGGAAGATATCGCCGACCGTTCCCGCCTGGATCGGCTGGGGATTTTTTGGGTGCGATTGTTGTACGGCATCCTCCACAAATTTGCCGACGGCCAACTCAACAGACAAGCCAGCAGCTTGGCCTACACGACATTGCTATCGCTGGTCCCGCTCCTGGCCGTCACTTTTTCGGTGCTGAAGGGCTTTGGCGTACAAAATCAGCTAGAGCCTTTGCTGATCCGTTTTCTGGAGCCTTTGGGAGCGGCGGGAGCGGAAGCGGGCGATAGGATTTTCAACTTCGTTGAAAACCTGCGGGTTGGCGTGCTGGGATCCTTGGGTATCGTTCTGCTGTTCTACACCGTACTGAGTCTGCTCCAGAAAGTCGAAGAGGCTTTCAATGAAATCTGGCAAGTGTCCCATATCCGAGGATTCAGCAGGCGATTCAGCGAGTATCTGAGCGTTATCCTGGTAGGGCCCGTGCTCATCTTCGCCGGTCTTGGTATCGCCGCTTCGGCGCTGCACCAAGAATGGGTTCAGCGACTCGTGAACATTGAACCGTTCGGCATTGTTGTGCTCTGGCTGGGGCAGGTGATGCCGTATCTGCTGATCTGCATGGCGTTTGCTTTCATGTACGCCTTTCTCACCAATACCCGGGTACGGTTGGCATCGGCGCTGGCCGGCGGCATTTTCGCCGGCATACTCTGGTATGCCACCGGTCTGATTTTCGCCAAGTTTGTGGCCAATTCATCCAGCTACTCGGCCATCTATTCAGGCTTCGCCGCCGCCGTGCTATTCGTGATCTGGGTGAACGCGGGTTGGCTGATTATCCTGGTGGGCGCTCAGGTAGCCTGCTATTGGCAACATCCTCACCGGCTAAGACCACCCAGCAGCGGACCGAGCGGCGGTGATCGAAATGCTTTGGCGTTGGCAATCATGGTATTGATCGGGCGCGCGCATTACCGCCGCAATCCGCCGTGGACCTTCAACCGGCTTGCAGCCCAGAGCGGGGTATCTTCTCTCAAAACGGTCGCCGTGGTTGTGAGCGCGTTACAACGGAAGGGTTTGATCGTTGCCAGCAGCGAGGATCCCCCTTTTTACCTACCCGCTTACGATATCGGCGTTATCGGTTTGCGGGATATTGTGGCAGCGGTGCGGGAGGAGGGGGGTGCCAGCGCTCAATCGCCGACCGTGAGCAAGGTGATGGATCGAATCGATGCCGCGGTTGACCAGGCTTTACAAGATCAGACCTTGAAGGATCTGGTGTTGGCCGACGAGACAAGCGAGCGCTGACGGGTGGAGACTCAAGAATTTCAGCACCGCGTTTTCCCGCCGTCCGGTCAATAGACAGGCCGCAAGGGCGCTAGAGCATCGCGAACCCGCGGATCCTCCACCCCGCTGCCGTGACGGTGATGACCGTACCGGTGCGTTGGTGGGGAGAAGAGGACAAAGGATCAACGGCAATCAATCCGCCAACCGACCCGGCAGCATGCCTTTCAGCTTGGCATGTGCCTCGCGCAGCATGGTTTCGGTGGTCGACCAATCCACGCAGGCGTCGGTGACCGACACGCCGTATTTGAGCTGACTGAGGTTGGTGGGAATGGACTGGTTGCCCCAGCCGATGTTGCTCTCGATCATAAGGCCGACAATAGACCGGTTGCCTTCCAAAATTTGATGGACGCAATCGCGCATCACCAGGGGTTGCATCGCCGGATCCTTGAAGGAGTTGGCGTGACTGCAATCCACCACGAGGTTGATCGGCAATTTCTTGTCGCGCAATGCTTTTTCGCACAGAGCGATGGAGACCGAGTCGTAGTTGGGTCGGTCGCCGCCGCGCAGCACCATGTGGCCGTAGCGGTTGCCGGTGGTGCGGATGATGGCCGAGCGGCCAAATTGGTCGATCCCCAGGAAACTGTGGGGGCGAGCGGCGGATTGCAAGGCGTTGATCGCCACTTCTAAGTTGCCGTTGGTCCCATTCTTGAACCCGACCGGCGTGGACAGGCCGCTGGCGATCTCACGATGGGTCTGAGATTCGGTGGTGCGGGCACCGATAGCAGTCCAGGTGATCAAGTCGGAAATGTATTGGGGACTGATCGGATCGAGCGCCTCGGTGCCGGCGGGCAGACCCATTTCCACCAGCTCCAGCAGTAGGCTGCGCGCCACCTGCAAGCCTTCTTCGATACGGAAAGAGTCGTCCATGTACGGGTCGTTGATCAGGCCCTTCCAGCCGACCGTGGTGCGCGGCTTTTCGAAATACACTCGCATGATGACGAACAAGGTATCGCTAACTTCGTCGGCCAGCGCCTTCAGGCGGCGAGCATAGTCACGGGCCGCCGCGACATCGTGGATGGAGCAGGGGCCAACCACCACGAACACGCGAGGGTCCTGCCGGTCGAGAATGCGCTCCACGATGCGGCGACTATCGAGCACCATGGTTTCGGCAGCATCGGTCATCGGTAGCCGCTGTTTGATTTCCTCGGGAGTCAGCAGCACGTCTTGAGCGGCGACGTTGACATTGTTAATCAGGTTCGGGTGCATAGGGGTCATGTTCCTGCGGACAGTTGCTAAATGATAAAACCCTCTGGACGAGGGAAGACCAGAAAGGGGTTGACCATGATAATTGAGCGAAATTCTGAGGGAAACGGTCGGTCAGCACAAACCCGCCGACCCCGAAGGTAGCGCGGCGTTCCCTTATCTCCAATCCAGGGGAATTTTTACGCGCGATTTCATTCGCCGTTTTCCCGCAGGCTGATGATCGGCCAACCGCACGCCGCCGCGTGCTGGGCCAGGGTCTCGTCGGGGTCGACCGCCACGGGATGGGTCACTTGATCAAGCAGGGGCCGGTCGTTATGGGAGTCGGTGTAAAACCAGCTATCGGCGAGATGTTGGCCGGTCTCGGCCAGCCATGCCCGCAGCCGTTCAACCTTGCCACCCTGAAAGCAGGGGGTGCCAAGTGGACGGCCCGTATAGCGCCCGTCGATGGATTCGATTTCGGTCGCCAGCAAGTTTGGCACGTTCAGCCGCTCCGCGATGGGCGCGGTGATGAAACGGTTGGTGGCGGTGATGATGAGCAGCGTATCGTCGTTGGCCCGGTGCCGTTCCAGCAAGGCAATGGCCTTGGGCAGGATGATCGGCTCGATTTTCTCGGCGAGGAATTGCGCCCGCCAATCCAACAAGCGTGGCAGCGGATGCTCGGTTAGGGGTTGCAGCATGAACGCCAGAAACGCGTGAATGTCCAGCGTGCCGGCCCGGTAGGCATCGTAAAAGCGTTGGTTCTCGCGCTCATAGAATTCACCATCCACCAGTCCCTGCTCGACCAGAAACTGGCCCCACAGGTAATCGCTGTCGTCGCCCAGCAACGTGTTGTCGAGGTCGAAGATCGCCAGGCTCATGCCTTCTCCATGTGATTGGCCAATTTATCGATACCGTATTGTCGGAGTTTCTTGCGCAGCGTGCCGCGATTGAGGCCGAGAATCTCGGCTGCCTTGCTCTGGTTGCCATGCGTGAACCACATTACGATTTCCAGTAGCGGCGGTTCGACCTCATGCTGCACCAGATCGTACAGGTTACTGGGCGCTTGGCCGCCGAGGTTGTGAAAATAGATGCGCAAGGATTCACGAACGTGCTCGCGCAGCGGAGTAGCGGGTAGTAAATCGACCGGTGGGTCGGGGTGATGGATGGTCATGCGGCGAGGTACTCCTCGTTTACCAGACGCCCTAGGAAATCGCAAGTCAGGTTTACCTGCTCGCGGGCATGTTCGACCGAATTGATTCGGGCGCGAAACGCGGCGCCTTCCGCCCAACCCCGGCTGTACCAAGCCAGATGCTTGCGGGCGATGCGGACGCCGGCGGTTTCGCCGTAAAAAGTGTGGAGGTTTTTCAGATGCTCCAGGATCCACCGACCGATATCGGCCGGGGTCGGCGATGGTAACCGCTGGCCGGTCGCCAAGTAATGAGCGATTTTGCGAAAAATCCAGGGTTGGCCCTGAGCGGCCCGACCGATCATGACGGCATCCGCGCCGGTACGGTCGAGTACCCAGCGCGCTTTTTCGGGACCGTCGATATCCCCGTTAGCGATCACCGGGAGAGTCACCGTCTGTTTGATGGCTCGGATGGCAGCGTAATCCACTGGTGCGGTATAGCCGCAGGCGCGGGTGCGACCATGTACGGCCAACGCCTGGACACCCGCTCGCTCAGCAATCCGGGCGATGGCGATGCCGTTGCGATGGTTCAGATCCCAACCGGTGCGAATTTTCAAAGTGACCGGCACCGATACCGCGCCTACCACTGCATCGAGAATGCGCTCGACCAGCGCCTCGTCGCGCAATAGCGCCGCGCCGGCCAGCGTCCCGCAAACTTTCTTGGCCGGGCAACCCATATTGATGTCGATGATTTGGGCACCGTGCTCGACGTTTCGACGGGCAGCTTCGGCCATGGCGTGTGGGTCGGCGCCGAGAATCTGCATGCTGCGGGGAGCCGGTTCACCGGCATGATCCAGCCGCAGTCGAGTCTTGCGGCTGTCCCAAAGCCGGGTATCGGCGCTGACCATTTCCGAAACGGCCAGGCCTGCGCCCAACTGCCGGCACAGCAGCCGGAACGGCCGATCGCTGACACCGGCCATCGGTGCCAGAATCACGGGAGAATCGAGAAAATAGGGGCCGATTTGCATCGAAAAATCGCACGGGAATCCGGTGGTTGCCAGCTAATCAGTTGGCTGGATCGTTTTCGTTATGGCGCCAAATCCCTCGGCGCCCGTATGGTACGGCGGGCGCGGCGCAAACAAGGCAGGATACGCATGGAATTTACCGACGCGTTCCTTCCAACAGCACCCAATCTCCGCGCCGCCGAGGCGGAACGAAGGTGAAATCGCGGGTGAATACCGCTTGAACGGCATCGGCGTGCTGTTCAAGGATGCCGGCCAACACGAGCCGCCCGCTCGATTGGACTCGCCGGCTAAATTCCGGCGCCAGCCGCACCAAGACGCCGGCTAAGATATTGGCCAACAGAACGTTCACGCGCAAATTGCCCGGTAGTTCGGCGGGATCAGCCAGTTCGATGCGATCCTCGACCTCGTTTTCCGAGGCATTATCGTCGCTGGCCAACAGCGCTTGCGGGTCGATGTCCACCGCCCACACCCGCTTGGCGCCCAGCTTGGCGGCGGCGATGGCCAGGATTCCTGAACCGCAGCCGTAATCCAGCACGGTTTGACCGGCTAAATCCGCCCCATCCAGCCAATCTAGGCACAATGCCGTGGTCGGATGGGTGCCGGTGCCGAACGCCAGCCCTGGATCGAGCCGGATGTTAACCGCCGTCGGTTCGGGTGGGTCGCTGTGGGTGGGGCAGATCCACAGCCGCTGGCCGAAGCGCATGGGGTGAAAATTGTCCATCCAGGCCCGCACCCAGTCGCGCTCTTCCAATGCGGTCAGCCGGCATTCCGGCAGGATCGGCGCGTGCAGAAATCGCCGCAACTGTCCTTTCACTATTTCAATGTCGGTCTGGGCATCGAACAACCCGGTCACGCGGGTGTGCGCCCACAACGGCGTTTCGCCTGGTGCCGGCTCCAGTACCGGTTGATCGCCGGCGTCTTCCAGGGTCACCGCCAGCGCACCGGCCTGCAATAGTGCGTCTTCCAATTGTTCCGGGCTGTGGTCGATGGCTTCGAGAGTCAGTTGCAGCCAAGGGGCAGTCGCGTTGTCGCTCATAAAAAATAACCTTACGCTTACTCTGTTCATAGAGCTTAGCGCATCTGTTCGCGAACCGTTGCGATTCGATTGTGTGGTCAGCGGGTGCCGAGCAGCTGCTTTTCCAGATAGTGGATTTATGTGGTTGTTAAATATAGCTTTTGTAGTCGTTTTCAGGATTGATACTCAATTGTACGCCAAAAAATTCATTGCTTGCCGATGGTACACCGCAAACAAGACTATCATCTTGTTTTTTCATGAATGTTAGCAGTCGTAAGCGAATTTGCGTTGACTCTGCGAACTAGGGTACACCGTGTACAATTTGTTAGCGCCGCGCGATCTTCGGTGAGTCAGGCTTAATTGGGGATGATCTTGAATTATATCCTAATTATAAAGAAGGCAGTGGTATTCTAGATGGATCGCCTCATTTGAGTATCGGATGAGGCCGGATAATCATTTCAATTTTCAATGACAAAGTACTAACTTTTTGTCGATGGTGAAGCCACTCGAATTTCTTAGTGTTTTTGACTTATCGAGATGGGACTGGAAATAGAACAGTGGATTATAGTATTTTGTCAGCTTTTCGCTTTTCGCTTTTCGCTTTTCGCTTTTCGCTTTTCGCTTTTCGCTTTTCGCTTTTCGCTTTTCGCTTTTCGCTTTTCGCTTTTCGCTTTTCGCTTTTCGCTTTTCGCTTTTCGCTTTTCGCTTTTCGCTTTTCGCTTTTCGCTTTTCGCTTTTCGCTTTTCGCTTTTCGCTTTTCCTTGTTCCTCCAAATTCGAATTTCTCTCGCCGCTATTTCTTCCTACTCAAGCGATAAATGAGCTAGTATCATATGCTTTTTCTTTTGGTTGTCTGACGCTCTGAAAAGAGAAATTTTTCTCGCTATCGGATGGGTCAAAGGAATCGAAATAGGCTACTTCGCGTAACCAGCAGCGACGACATGCTGGATGAGGATCTGTGGTGTCCAGCCTCCTCCGCATGTCTCGCAGAATTTTGCCGTTCCACATTTCAGCAAGGCTCGTCGTTTTCAAATTGCCAAGACAGGGCGTGTCAAAGGCATTGCAAGAGAAAACGTAACCAGTTGAGCGGACATTCATACAACGCCAAAGAAAGCAACAGTTAACCCGCTTCAATCTTGATGGATCGGCTTTTATTTCCTGCTGGGTTTGAGATTTCTGCGTAGAAGCAGGTTCCTGCACAACGGAATCCGTAATAGGAGTCTGTCTGATAAATGCGGGGAGAAAGACCGGCAGCCCCAACTTTTCTGATTCCCGTATAGCCTGTTCGATCAATGGATTAAATATCTCTGGCTTGTCTACCAAGCTCTCCGACTTCATCGATGGAAAACAGACAAAGAGTTGTCGCACGTAAACACCATCAACCTGCAACTCAGCTGCCATCCTCAGAAACTCAATCAATTCTGAGCTATTTGCTTTTCGTAGGGCAAAAGAGAGATGAATCTGGAACAGGCGTTGGTCTTTCGGAACTGTTTGCTTCAAGTTGGACAAAGTCTTGATTGTCTCAATAACCGCCTGAAATGCCTTAGAACGTCGGACGCGATAATATGTATCCTGAGTAGCAGCGTCCAACGAGAAACAGATATCTCCTAAGACTGGCAGCATTGCCGAAATCAACTCAGAATCTAATAAAGCTCCATTGGTACAGGCATCCAGAAATGTATAGGTGCGTTCGAGTTGTCGACATAAACGTAGTAGGAGATGCCGTGGAGCCATGAATGGCTCACCTTCTCCGACCAAGTAAACCCGTCTGAGATAGGGGAAAACATCTTGTGCTAACTGCTCGAGGAGAGCAACGTCCATTGGAGCAACGCGATTGTGAGTCCGATGTAGGTCATGAGAACCATGAGTTCCGCAGTGCGTGCAAGTAAAGTTGCAGGCTTTGGTCAACTCCAGCTCCAACATTTCTGGAAAAGCTGGGCAATACTCGACATGATCTCTTTCCAAAATTTGTAGTTGTTGCCAATTAGTTTCCGTGAGCTGTCGTGATCGTTTCCTCTGATAAATTAGAGGGGAAAGATTCCAGAACCAGTCTGACAGCTTAATCCTCTGGTTTCGAATTTTTGGCACATTTGTATACTCAATTTTATTCATTCTGAATAGTCCTTAAATTAAGGCTAAAGAGGCAGAAGAATCTTGAAAAATGAGCATGATCAATTTTTTGTAGATAATTGCAGGTATCTCGCCGGAAGGGCTAGGGCCTTAGTAGCTGCTTTTCTAGATAGTGGATGTCGGTACCGCCGGCGATGAAGCGGGCGTCGCCGAGAATGCGCTGGTGCAGCGGTGCGTTGGTCTTGATGCCCTCGATCACCAGTTCGGCCAGCGCGTTGCGCATCCGCGCGATGGCAGCTTCGCGGGTTTCGCCGTGAGCGATCAGTTTGCCGATCATCGAATCGTAGTTCGGCGGCACCCGATAGCCATTGTAGATGTGGGAATCGACCCGAATGCCCGGTCCACCCGGCGCATGGTATTGGGTGATGATGCCCGGCGAGGGGACAAAGGTTTCGGGATTTTCGGCGTTGAGCCGGCATTCGACCGCGTGGCCGGTGATGCGGATGTCCTTTTGCGAGTAGCTCAATGGCTGGCTGGCCGCGATCAGCAGTTGTTCCTTGACGATATCCACGCCGGTGATCAGTTCGGTGACGGGATGCTCGACCTGCACCCGGGTGTTCATCTCGATGAAATAGAACTTGTCATCCTGATACAGAAACTCGAAGGTGCCCGCTCCTCGATAGCCGATCCGTCGGCAGGCTTCGACGCAGATTTGCCCGATGCGGCGGCGTTGCTGGACAGTGATGCCCGGCGCCGGCGCTTCCTCGATGACCTTCTGATGGCGACGCTGCATCGAGCAATCGCGTTCACCGAGGTGGATGGCGTTGCCGTGGGTGTCAGCCAGCACCTGGATTTCGACATGGCGAGGGTGTTCCAGGTACTTTTCCATGTACACGGTCGGGTTGCCGAACGCGGCGTTGGCTTCGCTGCGCGTGAGGTCAATAGTCGTCAACAGCGCCGCTTCGCTGTGGACGACTCGCATACCGCGCCCGCCGCCGCCGCCCGCTGCCTTGACGATGATCGGATAGCCGATCTGGCGGGCTAGCCGTAGAGTTTCCTGGTCGTCGTCGCCCAGCGGTCCATCGGAGCCCGGCACGCAGGGCACGCCAGCTTCCTTCATGGTCTTGATCGCCGACACCTTGTCGCCCATCAGTCGGATGGTGTCCGGGCGAGGTCCGATGAAGATAAAGCCGCTTTTTTCGACCCGCTCGGCGAAATCGGCGTTCTCGGACAGGAAACCGTAGCCGGGATGGATCGCCACCGCGTCGGTGACCTCGGCGGCGCTGATGAGCGCCGGCATGTTCAGGTAACTCTCGGCGGCGGGCGGTGGGCCGATGCAGACCGTTTCATCGGCCAGCCGGACGTGCTTGAGGTCGCGGTCCACCGTGGAGTGCGCGGCCACGGTGCGGATGCCCAGTTCCCGGCAGGCACGCAGGATGCGCAGGGCAATTTCTCCGCGATTGGCGATGACGACTTTTTCGAGCATGGTCGGGCTATTCGATAACCAACAACGGTTGGTCGTACTCGACCGGTTGGCCGTTCTCGATCAGGATGCGAGTGACGGTGCCGGCCCGATCCGCATCGATTTGATTGAACATCTTCATCGCCTCGATGATGCAGACCGGATCGCCGACGTTGACCTGCTGGCCGATTTCGACGAACGGCTTGGAGCCAGGCGAGGCGGAGCGATAGAAGGTGCCGACCATCGGCGCGCGGAGTATATATCCTTGGACCGCTTCCGGCTCAGTCGCTGGTGCAATAGACGGTGCGGCCGGCATCGGTGGATGCGCGGGCAGGGTGGGTGCTGGTGCGTAAGGGGGCGCGGCCCATAACGTTTGCGGCAGTGCGATCATCGGAGATCCACCGTGCGGGTGTCGGCTGATCCGCACCGAATCCTCGCCTTCCTTAATTTCAATTTCAGCGATGCCGGAAGTTTCCAGCAGCTCGATTAGCTTTTTGATCTTACGAATATCCATCGGCATGGCGGCGGTTACCGGCGTGGCATGGCGAGGTAGTGATCGGCGGCGCGCAGCGCCAGCTCGTAACCTTGCGCGCCCAGTCCACTGATGACCCCGACGGCGATGTCGGATAGATAGGAATGATGACGGAACGGTTCGCGGGCAAAAACGTTGGACAGATGGACCTCGATGAACGGAATGCCGACTCCGAGCAGGGCATCCCGCAGGGCTACGCTAGTGTGGGTGAGCGCAGCGGGATTGATCATGATGAAGGCGACTCCATCTTGGCGGGCGGCGTGAATGCGGTCGAGCAGGGCGTGTTCGGCGTTGCTCTGGAAGCAGGCCAGCTCGTGCGGCCCCAGTTCCCGCGCCAGCTCCACACAACGTCGTTCGATATCAGCCAGGGTGGTGGAACCGTAGACAGCGGGCTCGCGGGTGCCCAGCAGATTCAGATTCGGTCCGTTCAGTAACAACAGGTTGGCCATGGAGAAAGCGGTGTTCCTTGCCAGTCAGAGGGCGCGATTCTGCATGAACTGGAGATGGGTGTCCAGCCAGGAACATCCCCATCCAATGTCGGCCTGTTTCCCTCCCATCCGTTCGCGCCAGACTCCGGGCAGAAGATCAGCGACAGCCGACAGTGTCCCTTGGATTTATTGACGTTTCATGGGTATATGGTAGCAGAGCTTCGAAAAACACGGCTCAGGGAATTCCCAACCACTTGTGGATTTGCAAGCTCAAGCGCCACTGCGGGTGAGCCAGACAATAGGCGATGGTAACCTGAGTATGAGCTTCCCGCTCGGGTCCATCCAGCGGTTGCAGGAAGAAGTACCGGAACGCCAAATCCGCGAAGCGCTCCGGCTGTGCCTCGGGTTCAAACTGCGGGTAAACCAGCTTCAGTTCGTCGCCTTGGTTGAGCCGCAGCGGTGCGTTCGCCTTGGGACTCACGCAAATCCAGTCCAGGCCCGGCGGAGCCGGTAGCGTGCCGTTGGTCTCCACCGCTACCTCGAAACCCCGCGCATGCAGGGCGACGATCAGCGATTCGTCCAGTTGCAGCAACGGCTCGCCGCCGGTGCAAACCACGTAGGGGCGAGCTTTTGGTGGTGCCGAGGCCGGCCACCGAGCAGCGATGGCGGCCGCCATCGCCTCGGCGGTGGGGTACTTGCCACCGCCTGATCCATCGATCCCCACGAAATCGGTATCGCAGAACCGGCATGTGGCGTTGGCCCGGTCCGCCTCTCGGCCACTCCACAAGTTGCAACCGGCGAAGCGGCAAAACACGGCCGGCCGGCCGCTGCGGGCGCCTTCGCCCTGCAAGGTGTAGAACAGTTCCTTAACCGAGTACGCCACGCTCACCCCGGCAACGCCGGCCCTTCGCTTCCCCAACACAGCATCGCGCCGCAACCGGGTGTTTCTTCCAGGTCGATCCGATCCAGCAGCGGCAATCGCTCGCTCAGGGCAGCCTTGATCCAACGTAGCAGATTGGCGGGATCGGCGTCCGCCAAATCCGCTAGCCGATCCAGTCGGTGGTGATCGAGTTCGCGGTACACGGGGTCGAACCGGGCTTTCACCTCGCCATAATCCACCGTCCAACCCATCGTCTCGTCCAGCGGCGCGGTCAGGTGCAGGCGAATGCGGTAGCTGTGGCCATGCAAGCGGCGCCGGGAATCGTCGGTCGGCGCTCGACGAAGGCGCAAGGCGCTCTCGAAGGTTTGTTCCTTCCAGATCCGGTAATGTCGCCCGTCGTAATGGCAGCCGGCGGTAGCGGTCTCGTACACGGTGATCCAGGACAGCGGCGGGCATTCCGGTTGCAGCCGTCGCCAGAGCCAGGCGGCCAGCCGTTCGCTGGTGGGGTTGTCCAGGCCGGGCAGGTCGTTGAGGCAGGCGTGGTGCAACTCGCCGTGCAGCGGCATCCAGAGTTCGCTCAGTTGATCGAAATCCACCCCCAGATCCCGCCCTTGCAAGTTCTGGTCGGCGTGCAGGATCACCTCGAAGCCGTGGCCGTGCATCCGCCCGCAAGGATGACCGGTCGGGACGTTGGGCAGTCGATGGGCGGCTTCGAAGCGAAATCGTCGCCAAACGTGAACGTGTTCGCGCCCATCCAGATCGGCACCCTGGTCGCGGGTGCTTTGGATGCCGACCCGTTCGAGCCCCGGCACGGCCAGCCGCGCTCGAATCCAGCGGGCCACATTTTCGTCGGTCGGCACCGGAATGTAATTGTTCAGCAAAGCATAATCCAGGGGCGCCACGATTTCTCGCAGTCGCTCTGCCAACGCCTCGGTCTCGGCACCGGGAAACGGTGCCCAGCCCGGCGGCAACTCGGCCCGGATTCGCGCCAGGAATCCGTGACCATGCAGGCGTCTGGCACGATGGCCAGCCGGTAGCACGTCCACCTGGCGGGCGGCTTCGAACGGAGCGGCCGCAACCACGTACAACCGTTCGCTCATGGCGGATGGTCGCGAAACCGTTCCACCAGCGGATCGGCAATGCCGGCTTCGGCGAACCCCTTGGCCCGCAGCACGCAGGCCGGACATTCGCCGCAGGGAGGTTGCTGGCCCTGATAGCAAGTGTGGGTATCGGCCAGTGCCGGCAGAGCCCCGAGATCGCGCGCCATGAGGACGGTTTCGGCCTTGGATTTGAACATCAGCGGAGTGTGGAGTGTCAGGTCGTAGTCCATGCCCAGTTGAAGCGCCCGTTCCAGCGCCTGGAGGGTCGCCTGCCGACAATCGGGATAGCCGCTGTAGTCGGTCTGGGCCACGCCCGTCACGACGTGGTGGATCGCCTGCCGATAAGCTAGCGCGGCGGCGAAAGTCAGGAAGATCAGGTTGCGTCCCGGTACGAAGGTGTTGGGCAGTTGCGTGCGCGCATCCACGCCAGATTGTACGGCGATGTCGAGATCGGTCAGGGCGCTGCCACCCAGGGCGGCGAAGGTGTCGATCGGCAACACGGTATGCGGAACCCTGGCTTGCTCGGCAACACGAGCGGCACAAGCCAGTTCGATGCGGTGGCGTTGGCCGTAATCGAAAGTGACTGCCGCAACGTTTCCGGTGCCGAACCGATGTAGCGCCCAGTACAGGCAGGTGGTGGAGTCCTGCCCGCCGGACAGGACGACGAGGGCGGTATCCATGAATCACTGGCTCCGGTTAACCGGGCGCACTCGGATCGGGTGGCGTTAGCTCACCCGTCAAGCGCACGCTCGGTTTGATGGCGATACCGCCGCGCGGCAAGAAATCGCCTCGCACCTCTAGCCAGCGCGGCTGCAACAGTGCGAACAGGTCGGCGGCGACGCAGTTCACCACGTCTTCGTTGAACGTGCCCTGGTTGCGGAAACTGAACAAATACAGCTTCAGCGATTTCGATTCCACCAGGTACGTATCGGGGCTGTAGCGGATCGTCAGCCGGGCAAAATCGGGTTGGCCAGTGATCGGACACAGGCAGGTGAACTCGGGGCAGTCCAGTTCCACCTCGTAGACGTGCTGGGGATAGCGATTGGGAAATCGTTCCAACAATTGAGGAGAGTAGGTTTGAGGATAGTCGGTTTTGGCTTGGCCGAGCAAAGTCAGGCCGGCGATTTCGGACATGAGGGAATTCCGGTGGTAGCAATGGAACGATGGTAGGGATATCCCGGAAAGAAGCCAAGCGTTCACTGTCAGACGAACTGATAAGCTTGACTTTTCCCATTGCTAAGAGTTCGTCTCAGCGCCAGGAGATAGCAACTAGGCCGATCTCTTGCCAATCAATTAGGGAAACTCATGGGTACACTACTTCCCGACGCGGTGCTGAGCCGGTCGCACGGGCCGGAGCGGGCCGGAGCGGGCCGGGTATTGCTGGTGTTGCTGGCGAAGATTTTCGTCCCTAGAGGGTCGTTTGGTGATGCGCTGTGCTATGTCCATAATCGAAAAAGTCGAGCTTAGACTGTGTCGAATTCCACCAAAATGAAAGGTCTTGGAAACGCCGTGACCAAGGCGATAGGTTCGAGTCGCGTATCGATTTTTCTCAAGCTGTTGCTGGCATTGCCGATCCTCGACGCGATGTTGACCTTTCAAAACCGTTGGCCGACGGTCGGCGTGCGGTGGGTGCCTGAACTGTCGATCGAGCTGGCGGCGCTGTTGCTGATTCTCGCTCTCGCCGCTGCTCGGTGGGACCTGACCAACCGCGTATTGCGGAACGCCCTGATCGGCGGCTACCTCGTTTTCATCCTAGGGCGCTATGTGGATGTCACCGTGCCCGCCTTGATGGGACGGTCCATTAATTTGTACTGGGACAGCCAACAAATCCCCCGAGTGGCGGCCCTATTGGCGGACCGGGTTGTTGGCTGGCAGTTGTGGCTGGCCGTTTCGGCATTGCTGGCATTCTTGGCTGTGCTGGTCGTTCTGCTGCGCTGGGCGCTGGGCGTGATCTTGACCGTGCTGGCACGACGGGCAGGCCGCCGCTGGCTCGGCGCGCTGTCTCTGACGCTGCTGGCATTGTACGGCGCTGGCCGGCTAAGTTCGCGCCTGCCAACTGAACACTGGTTCGCGCTGCCAGTTTCCGGGATGTTCGCCGAGCAAATTCGCTTGACGCTAGCCGCGACCGTGTTTCGGAATCGGAGCTGGCTGGCTACCCGGCCGCCGTTACTTGACTCGGACTTGCAGCGGCTGGAGCGGGGCGATCTGTTTATCCTGTTTTTCGAATCCTACGGCGCACTGGTTTTCGACAATCCCCGTTTTGCCGCGCCGCTGGCCGGCGAGTTCGCTGCGCTGGAAAGATCATTGGAAGCGACTGGATGGCGATCGGCGTCGGCGCGGGTGGAGTCCAGCACCTTTGGCGGAGTGTCGTGGCTGGCGCATTCCAGCTTGCTGTCTGGGCTGCGCATTGCCGATCAGGGTGATTACCAGGATTTGCTGACCTCCGACCGAGCGACGCTCGTCGACCGGTTTGCCACCGCGGGTTACCGTACCATCGCGATCATGCCCGGCCTCAAGTATCCATGGCCGGAAGGGGAGTTCTATCATTTCGACCAGATTTACAACGCCGAGCGATTGCAATATCTCGGGCCGACTTATGGTTGGATGGCAATTCCCGATCAGTACAGCCTGTATCGGGTCCATCAGATCGAGATGATACCCGCCGGTCGCCGACCGTTGTTCGTTTTTTTTCCGACCATCAACAGCCATGCCCCATTCGCGCCGGTGCCGCCTTATCAGACGGACTGGACCCGATTCGATGTGGCCACCGTCCCACCCGCGACCACGGATGCGATGGGGCTGAATCGTCGGCTGGATGGAGAAGAATTAGCAGCGGCCTACATCCAAAGCATTCGTTACAACCTGGCGGTGGTGGGCGGCTATCTGCGCCAGTACGCGCCATCAAATGCCTTGTTGGTGGTGCTTGGTGACCATCAGCCACCTGCCGTGGTCGGTGGTCGCGATATTTCCTGGCAAGTGCCCGTTCACCTTTTTTCGCGAAACTCCGAGCTGATCGACAGGTTTGTGTCGGCTGGTTTCAAACCGGGAATGACGCCGGGCGCGACAGCATTGACTGGCATCGAGGCGTTAGGTCCTCTGCTGTTGCGAACCTTGGATGGCAGACAACGGCTTCGAACCGCGTCGCCACTTGCCGCCGACCCGCCTCAAAACCCCAGCCAATCCGCGCCTTGATCCGGAGTTTCAGCGGTGACGGGCCAGCCAGACGATATCGATGGCGAAGGAGAGCGTAAGTAGCCCCAGGCCAAGCGCTGCCAGCGCTGTCGTCCAGGGAGGAGCCAGCAGCGGTATCGTGCAGGCCGCCAGCGCGACGGTCTGTATCACGCACACGGTTTGCCGGCGTTTGCGCGGCGGTAGCGGCCGGTTCAGCCAGGGCAAAACCATGCCAAACGCTACGAAGCCGTAACGCAGGACACCCGATAATAGTACCCAACCGCCGGCCTTGTCGGTTTGGTAGACCAACGCGGCCAGCACCAAGATGAAAAAGGCGTCCACTTCCATATCGAAGCGAGCACCGAACGGGCTTTCCAAGCCGTGGCGTCGCGCCAACCGGCCGTCGATGCCATCGAGAATCAAGCCGAGGCCGGCCAGTCCGGCAATCAGCCAACCCTGCTCTGGAGCGGATTCGGATTGGCCGAACAAACCGGCAACCAGCGCGACGATGCCAGCCCGCAACAAGGTGACGCGATTGGCCGCACCGAAATGCTCCAGGGGCAGATGTTGGGGCAGGAACGGCGCTAGGGCGAGCAGCAGGCCAGTGAATACGGTAAGGCATTGGCTGGCGTAGCCGGCGGATAGACCGAATGACTGACGTATCACGGTGGCTATGCCAGCAACGACCAACAGCGTGGGCAGGATGTTGAATAGGGCGCTCACTAAAAGCGACCGGATCGGGAGTACGTTGGAGCGAGTCATGCGGATGTTGGACGGTATCGCGGACCCGCTTCAGTCCAGCGGTTGGATCAATTCGCGCAGCACGGTAGTCGCATAGGCGCCGGCCGGCAAGCGAACGTGTAGGACAGCGGTACAAGCATCGGGTGATTCCAGCGTCGCATCCTGCACGATGAGCCGCAGTGACCGGCGTTCCTGTTTCAGTCCCGCCAGAGCGAGTCCGTCGCGAAACACCGGCAGCGTAGTCGCCATTGCTTCCTCCAGCTCCCGCGCGGAACCACGGCTCAACAACTCCCCGGCTCCCCACAACGGTCCGGTCGGATGCAGGTCAAATTCTGCCACCCGCCGCCAGAGGACATCATCCAGTTCGGTTACGGTAAAGATGCTGTGGGTGCCAGCCAGCATCAGCACCTCTCCAGGCAAGGGTTGATTCCAGGTCTGTTCGGTGACTCGCCGGGCCAGTACGGCATTGAACAGGGCGGAACGAGCAGCCGATAAATACAAACCGCGCCGGTGGCGATCCCGTACTGGTTCCTCGCCACGTAGCATGGCTTCCGCCCGTGCCAAGTTACCGCCCTCGCGGCCGAAACGCTGTTCGCCAAAATAATTGGGGACACCGGTCGCGGCGATGAGTTGCAATCGCGTCGCCAGTTCGTCGAGATCGCCATCCAGTTCATGGATGACGATGCGGAACGCATTGCCGGCCAGTGTGCCACGCCGCAGCTTGCGGGAGTGGCGCCGCGCGATCAGTACGCTGAAGTCGGGGTCGGCGACATTGGTCCAATCCGGCTCCGACCGGCCGGGCAGATGGACCGAGAACCATTGCTCGGTGACGGCGTGCCGATCCTTGAGGCCAGCGTAACTGACCGCGCTTGCCGATACGCCCGCCCATTCCGCTAGCCGCCGCGCTACCCAATCGGTATTGGCGCCGCGCTTGCGCACCCACAGCCAGACGTGTTCACCATGGCCGTCTGGCGAAAAGCTCAGTTCCTCGCGGACTTGAAAATCCTCGGGCGCGGTGCGCAACCGGCCTCGCAGACGTGGTTGACCGTGGGCATGGGGAAATGTCGATGGGCTTAGATCGGGCATCGCTGTGGGACGCATCAATTATCCGAATTGGCTGCTATAAACCGGCTCGGCCAGCGGGATGACATAAAATAGGATAGCGAAGAAGTGCAGAATGCTACCGGCTAGGACGAATGCATGCCAGATCGCGTGATGGTAGGGTAAGCGCTTCCAGACATAGAACGCAACGCCGAGGGTGTAGGCTACGCCGCCCAGCAGCAGAAGCAGCAAGCCGCCGGGCGCGACATTGTTTAACATCGGTTTGATGGCGATCACGACCGCCCAACCCATGCCGACGTACAACCCGACCGAAAGCAGGGTCGAGCGGCGTCCGCGCACGATGCGCAGCACGATCCCGACCAGCGCCAATCCCCAGATGATCCCGAATAACGACCAGCCCCAAGGTCCGCGTAGATTCACCAGCAAGAACGGGGTGTAGGTGCCGGCGATCAGCACAAAGATCGCTGAATGATCAAGCATCCGCAGCACGGCCTTAACCCGTGGCAAGGGAATGCTGTGATACAGGGTCGAGGTAGTGTAGAGCAGAATGAGGGCGGCGCCGAAAATGCTGCATCCCACAATATGCCAAGCGTTGCCGTACAGGCTGGCGAAGGCAGTCAGCACGCCGAGACCGGCGATGCCCAGTACGATACCCAAGCCGTGAATCACGCTGTTGGCGATTTCCTCGCCTAACGTGTAGCGCGAAAAAGAGTGTTCAGCGTTCATGAGGGCGTTCTCCACGGGTAACGTGAGACAACGTATAACGTGGCTTTTGGGTGTGGATTTCGGTTGTTAGACAATCGAAAGCACTTTAAATCATTCTGCCCATTTACGGATTAATCGGGTTGCTGGTTGGCCGGGGATGATGGATCCACCGACCGTCGATAAATTTCAATGGTCGGCGCTCGAGTTTCGTCCAGTAGTCCTAAGGCTTGGGTTTCGGTTTGTGGTCAGCCGGCGTGTTACAATCGATTCGGTGTTTCAGACAAGTGCTAAGCATCCCGTAACAACGGTCCATGAGTATCGAACGATCCATCCTTGAAGGAAGCGAGCGACTGGGTATCCAGTTGGTCCCGGAGGCCGCAGCGCGGCTCGGGGGATATCTGGCTCTGTTGGAGCGCTGGAATCACGCGTATAACCTGACCGCCGTTCGCGATCCAGAGGCAATGGTGGTTCGGCATGTGCTGGACAGTCTGTCGATTCTGCCTTGGCTGGCGGGGCCGCAGGTGCTGGATGTTGGGAGCGGCGCTGGCTTGCCAGGGATTCCACTCGCCATCGCCCGACCGGACCACCGATTCTGCTTGGTGGACAGCAACGGCAAACGGACCCGGTTTTTGAATCAGGTCGTCGCCGAATTACGACTGAAGAACGTCGGTGTGGCGCGTAGCCGGATCGAGGACTATCAGCCAAATACCCTTTTCGACAGCGTGGTGTCACGGGCGTTCTCGACCTTGGCCGACCTGGTCGTCGATGCCGGGCGGCTGTGTGCGCCCGCGGGCCGGCTGTTGGCGATGAAGGGCGTGTTCCCGGATGATGAGTTGGTTCGCCTGCCACCAGGTTATGCCGTGATAGGCGTTTATCCGCTGCGAGTTCCCCGCCTGGACGCCGAACGCCATTTGGTCCACTTGGCGCCGGCACCCGCTTTGCGAGAATAAGTTTATGGCTTCCATCATCGCGATTGCCAACCAGAAGGGCGGGGTGGGCAAGACCACCACCGCCGTCAATCTAGCCGCCTGTCTGTCGGCGTTGCGACAGAACGTACTATTAATCGATCTCGACCCCCAAGGTAACGCGACCATGGGCTGCGGCGTGGATAAGCACGCTGTTTCCGCCACCAGCTACGATGTGTTGCTGGGTGAGGCGACCTTGACCGAGGCCCTGCAATGGGTCGAAAAGGCCCAAATGCAACTACTGCCGGCCAACGGCGACCTGACTGCGGCCGAGATCAATTTGCTGGAACAGGAGAACGCGCCGGGCCGCTTGCGTGCGGCCCTCGCCGCCGTGGAATGGAATTTCGACGGCATCATCATCGATTGCCCACCGTCACTGAACATGCTGACAGTCAACGCGTTAACCGCTGCCCAATCGGTGATCATTCCCGTGCAGTGTGAGTACTATGCGCTGGAAGGGTTATCGGCGCTGCTTGACACCATCGACAAAGTCCGCAAGTCGACCAATCCTGGCCTGCGTGTCGAGGGTGTGCTGCGCACCATGTTTGATCCCCGTAATCGGCTCGCCAACGAAGTATCGGCGCAATTGCTGGAGCATTTTGGCGACACGGTGTTCGAGGCGGTGATCCCGCGCAACGTACGGCTGGCGGAAGCGCCCAGCTATGGTTTACCGATCATTCATTATGATGACGGTTCGCGTGGTGCACAAAGCTATCGAGAGCTGGCACGGGAAGTGCGGAAGCGGTTGCGACGGCCGAACGTGAAAGCCACGGCAAGGGATGGGGCGAGCACATGATCAGGAAAAAAGGCGGCCTGGGGCGTGGCCTGGATGCATTGCTCGGCGCGGGAGCGGCGATCCGGAACCAGGCACCGCCGGAGTCGACTTCTGCGGAAATGTTGTGCTCATTGCCGGTCGAGCAGATCGTCCGGGGTCGCTACCAGCCCCGCCAGGATTTGCGTGAGGACACATTGCAGGAGTTGGCTGATTCCATTCGCGTCCAGGGGATGGTGCAACCAATCGTCGTCCGACCGAGTGGGGAGGATTGCTACGAACTCATCGCCGGCGAACGGCGCTGGCGGGCTGCCCAATTGGCCGGATTGAGCGAGGTGCCGGCCGTCGTCCGCGAAGTATCGGATCGTGCTGCCATCGCTATGGCACTGATCGAGAATATCCAGCGCGAGGATCTCAATCCCCTGGAAGAGGCCACTGCCTTGCAACGGCTGATTGCCGAATTCGAGCTGACGCATCAACAAGCGGCCGAGGCCGTGGGCCGGTCGCGAGCGGCGGTGACGAACCTGTTGCGGCTTTTGGAGTTGAGCGAGGAGGTTCGAAGGTTGGTGCAGGATCGCAAGCTTGACGTGGGGCACGCCCGCGCTTTGCTGACGCTGCCGCACGCCTTGCAGCGGGAAGCCGCGCGTCAGGTGCTGCTGCGGGGGCTGTCGGCGCGAGAGACCGAGGAGTTGGTTCGTCGCCTGCGCCAGGACGATGCCGCGCCAGCAAGCCCGAAACCCGTGGATCCCAATATCCGGTCATTGCAGGAGAACTTGTCGGAGCGACTGGGTGCGCGCGTTCAACTGCGGCACGATACCTCGGGCAAGGGGCGTATGGTTATTCATTATAATAACTTGGACGAATTGGATGGCATCATTGCCCGCGTCAAGTGACGTGGCAATTTTCGTTGACCCCGCCGCGCTAAATTCCCTATAATTCGTGGCGCTCTACGCTGCTAAGGAAAGGTCAGGGATTGTTGTTGGAGAATGACGCCCGCATTTCGTGGAGCAAGAAAATCAAATAAACAAAACAGAAAAAATTAAATTAAAAAAACATGCCCGGCGCAATGCGGTGCTTAGACTATTAGAACCAGTGCGAGCCATGGGCGCGAAACAGGTCACCCGGAAAATCACCGCCATTCAGTTGCTCCTCACGCTGTTGATCGCGGTCGCGTCCCTCGCTTTCGGCAACTTTAAAACCGCCTATTCCGCGTTAATCGGCGGTGGCATCAGCACTATCGTCACACTGTATTTCGCCAGCAAGGTTTTTTCGGTACGCGTCGGCTCGCCCGCCGCCAAAATCGCTCGGGCGTTCTACGTCGGCGAGGTGGTGAAGCTGCTCTTGACGGTCGTTCTGTTGGGCGGCGCGTTGCTCTGGGCCAACGTTTCACCCCTTCCGCTCCTGCTGGCATACATGGCAGCGCTGATGGCGTACTGGTTGGCATTACCCTTCACATTTGACGCTTCGGTGAGGACGCTATGAGCGAAAGTGGTCATTCCGCGACGGGATACATCATCCACCACTTGACCAATCTCCGGTTTGATCTCGCCCAGATGAAATTTCTACACGGGGAAGAGACGGGCGGTTTTGGCGTATTACATGTCGATACCTTGCTCTTTTCGATCGGACTGGGTGCGCTTTTCCTTTGGTTGTTCACCAAGGCGGCAAAATCGGCAACCAGCGGTGTGCCGGGGAGCCTGCAAAACCTTTGCGAGATCCTAATCGAGTTCGTCGATACCCAAGTCAAGGACTGTTTCCACGGACGCAACCCGGTTATTGCGCCACTGGCATTGACCATTTTCGTCTGGGTATTTCTGTGGAACGCGATGGATCTGCTTCCGGTTGATTTGTTGCCATCTATCGCGGGCCTGTTAGGTATTCCTTATTTGCGAACGGTGCCTTCCACCGACTTGAATTCCACCTTCGGCCTGTCAATCTCAGTGCTGCTGCTGTTGTATTACTACGGGTTCAAGGTCAAGGGGCCGGTTCATTTCACCATGGAGATTTTGACGCATCCATTTGGTAAATGGCTGATGCCGTTCAATCTGCTATTGCGGATCGTCGAGGATTTAGCCAAACCCATCTCGCTCGGCCTGCGTTTGTTCGGTAACCTCTACGCCGGTGAATTGATCTTCATTCTGATCGCCTTGCTGCCGTGGTGGATTCAGTTCACGCTGAGTTGGCCGTGGGCAGTGTTCCACTTGTTGATCATCACCTTGCAAGCCTTCATTTTCATGGTGTTGACCATCGTGTATTTGAGTATGGCCCACGAGGATCACTGACGGAGCGGGTCCCGAACTGTGAAGTCGCCGTGTCTTTTGTCTGGCGCGGCCGGCTCTACTAAAACCCGGTTTTATTTCCATCCACACCCCAACCTTTCTTAACGGGAGACACTAATGGAAGCTGCAAGCCTGATTGCCAACGTGCAGGGTATGACCGTCATCGCCGTGGCCATGATCATCGGCATGGGCGCGCTGGGTACCGCCATCGGCTTCGCCCTGCTGGGTGGCAAGTTCCTGGAGGGCGCCGCTCGTCAACCCGAAATGATTCCCGCCTTGCAGGTCAAGATGTTCATCGTTGCCGGCTTGCTCGACGCGGTGACCATGATCGGCGTCGGCGTCGCCCTGTTCTTCACCTTCGCCAACCCATTCCTCGGTCCGGTGCAGGCAGCTCTGGGTGGCCATTGAGCTTTCGGACGCTTCGTACCCACTCCTAATGTATCCAAGGAGGTAACAGCGTGAACTTCAATGCCACTCTGATAGGGCAGATGATCACGTTCGGCCTGCTGGTGCTCTTTACCATGAAGTATGTGTGGCCGCCGATCATGCAGGCCATGCAGGATCGCCAGAAACGAATCGCCGACGGTTTGGCATCCGCCGAACGTGGCGTGCGCGAGCAGGAGCTGGCTAAAGCCAAGGCCGCGCAAATGCTGAAGGAAGCCAAGCAGCAGGCCACTGACATCGTTGCCCAAGCCCACAAGCGCGCCAACGAAATCATCGAGCAATCGAAGCAGGAAGCTCGAACGGAAGGTGACCGCCAGCTTCTCGCCGCCAAGGTCGAGATCGAGCAGGAAGTCAACCGCGCCCGCGAGCAGCTTCGTAATCAAGTCGTCAGCCTTGCGGTTGCCGGCGCCAGCAAGGTGCTCAAGCGCGAGGTCGATGAAACGGCCAACGCTGCCATGCTGGATGACTTAGTCGCTCAGCTATAACCACACGGATCACGCTCATGGCTGAAACGACAACCGTCGTCCGACCGACCTCCGCTGCCCGACCCTACGCCCGCGCCGCGTTCGAGGATGCTCAAGCCGCTCAAGCGCTGCCGCTCTGGTCCGAGCTGTTGCAGGTAGCCGCCACCATTGCCGCCGATTCGGCGATGCAGCGGCTATTGGCTCCCTGGAACCCCCAGTTACGCGGCGAGCAGAAAGCTGAATTGATGGCTGGGTTATGCCGTGACGCGCGCGGCGACGCCGAAGCGCTGCCGGAGGCGTTCATCATCTTCCTCAAGATGCTGGCGGAATTTCACCGCCTGCACCTGTTGCCGAGTATCGCCGTTCTGTTCGAGCGGTTTCGCGCCGAAGCTGAAAGCGTCCTCCACGCCGAGCTGATCTCCGCCTCCGTCGTGACCGATGCCCAGCGTAAGCGCGTGACCAAAGCTCTCAAGACAAAGTTCAAGCGTAGCGTCGTGTTGGACTGCAAGACGGACCCGTCATTGATCGCGGGCGCGGTGATCCGAATCGGCGATCGGGTGATCGACGGCTCGGCGCGCGGCCGGCTAGACAAACTCGCCATGGCCCTGAGCCAGTAAGAGGAATACCGCTTTATGCAACTCAAACCATCCGAAATCAGTGATCTGATTCGGCAGCGCCTGCAGGGTTACGAGGCGACCGCCGAAGCGCGCACGGAAGGGACCATCGTCAGCCTGTCGGACGGCATCGCCCGGATCTATGGCCTCGACAACGCGATGCAAGGCGAGATGATCGAGTTTCCGGCCCCCCGGGAAGGCGATCCGGTCACCTATGGCTTGGCCATGAACTTGGAGCGCGATTCTGTCGGCACCGTGATCCTGGGTGATTACGAACATCTGTCAGAGGGCGATAAGGCATTCTGTACCGGCCGCATTTTGGAAGTGCCGGTCGGCGAGGCGTTGCTGGGCCGCGTAGTCAATGCCCTCGGTCAACCGATTGACGGCAAGGGGCCGATTAATACCGGTCAGTCCTCGCCCATCGAGGTTATCGCGCCGGGCGTGATCGAACGGCAATCGGTCAGCCAGCCGGTGCAGACCGGCCTCAAGGCGATTGACTCCATGGTGCCGATCGGGCGTGGCCAGCGCGAACTGATCATCGGTGACCGCCAGACCGGCAAGACTGCCGTGGCGATCGACACGATCATCAATCAGAAGGGCACCGGCGTTAAATGTATTTACGTGGCTATCGGGCAGAAAAATTCCTCGATTGCCAATGTGGTGCGCAAGTTGGAAGAGCACGGCGCGATGGATCACACGATTGTGGTCGCCGCCAGCGCCTCTGAATCGGCGGCAATGCTCTACACTGCGCCATACTCCGGTTGTGCCATGGGCGAATACTTCCGCGATCGTGGCCAGGATGCCCTGATCGTCTACGACGACCTGTCCAAGCAGGCCGTGGCCTATCGCCAAGTCTCGCTGCTGTTGCGTCGCCCACCGGGCCGTGAAGCATTCCCCGGCGACGTGTTCTACCTGCATTCCCGGCTGCTGGAGCGGGCGTCCCGCATCAACGCCGACGAGGTCGCGCGCCTCACCAACGGCGCGGTGCAGGGCCAGACCGGTTCGCTCACTGCCCTGCCGATCATCGAGACCCAAGCCGGTGACGTGTCCGCGTTCGTGCCCACCAACGTGATTTCGATCACCGACGGCCAGATCTATCTGGAAACCGACCTGTTCAATGCCGGCATCCGGCCCGCGATCAACCCTGGCCTCTCGGTATCCCGCGTCGGCGGCGCCGCCCAGACCAAGATCGTCAAAAAGCTCGGCGGCGGTATCCGCCTTGCCTTGGCCCAGTACCGCGAACTGGCGGCCTTTGCCCAGTTTGCATCCGACTTGGACGAAGCAACCCGCAAGCAGCTCGAACGCGGCCAGCGCGTGACCGAGCTGATGAAGCAGAAGCAGTATTCGCCGATGTCGGTGGCCGAAATGGCGATTTCGCTGTTTGCGGCGGATCGCGGCTATCTCGATGACGTGGCGCTCAATAAGATTGGCGATTTCGAGGCCAGCCTGTTGGCGTATACACGGGCCAATCAAGCGGGCTTGATCGACAAGATCAATGAGAAGGGCGACTATAACGACGAGATCGAAGCGAGCCTAAAGAAGGCCGTGGAAGATTTCAAAGCCCACTACGTTTAAGCGGGTGTCACCATGGCCGGCGCCAAAGAGATACGAACCAAAATCAAGAGTATTAAAAGTACTCAGAAGATCACCAAGGCCATGGAAATGGTGGCGGCCAGTAAAATGCGCAAAGCTCAAGAGCGCATGAAGGCGGCCCGACCCTACGCCACCAAGATCCGCAACGTCATCTCACACTTGGCCCACGCACACACCGAGTATCGCAGTCCGGGGTTAATTGAACGTGAGCTCAAGCGGGTCGGATTAATCGTGGTCTCGACCGACCGCGGGCTGTGCGGTGGCTTGAACACCAACCTGTTCAAAGCGACCATTGTCGCCATGCAGGACTGGCGGAATCGTGGTGTTGAGATTGATGTTTGCACCGTCGGTACTAAGGCGTTCCAGTTCTTCCGCCGGCTGAAGGGTAACGTCGTCGCTCATGTTTCCCACTTGGGCGACTCACCTCGCTTTGAGGACGTACTCGGGCCGGTCAAGGTCATGGCCGATGCCTTCGCGGAGGGGCGGATTGACGCGATCTATCTGGTGTACAACGAATTCGTCAATACCATGAGCCAAAAGCCCAAGATCGAGCGATTGGTGCCCATCACCGCCGAGGTGCAGGAAGCGGCACCTGTCCATCGCTGGGATTACATCTATGAACCCGATCCCAAGGAGCTTATCGAGTTGCTACTGCGGCGTTATGGCGAGTCGGTGGTCTATCAGGCGCTGGTGGAAAATGTCGCGTGCGAAATGGCCGCTCGCATGGTCGCCATGAAGAGCGCGTCCGACAACGCGGGCACTCTCATCGATGAGTTGCAACTGATCTACAACAAGGCCCGGCAAGCGTCGATCACCCAGGAACTGGCCGAGATCGTGGGTGGTGCCGCTGCGGTGTAGGGAACGCGGCGAGCGCCCGCCCCCGACGGCGGGCGCACGGTGAAACAAGTTTAAGGGGAACCCAATCATGAGTTCTGGCAATATCGTGCAAATCATCGGCGCGGTGGTGGACGTCGAGTTCCCGCGCGGCGCGGTGCCCAAGATCTACGACGCTCTGCGCCTCGACGAAAACGGGCTGATCCTGGAAGTGCAGCAGCAGCTGGGTGATGGCGTGGTCCGTACCATTGCCATGGGTGCGACCGAAGGGTTGAAGCGCAACATGGCCGTGTCCAACACTGGTGCGCCAGTGACCGTGCCGGTGGGCAAGCCCACCCTGGGTCGGATCATGAACGTGCTGGGTGTGCCTATCGACCACAAGGGGCCGGTGGAAACTGACGTCTATCGCCCCATCCACCAGCCGGCTCCCAGCTACGAAGACCAGTCGGGCGCGACTGAGTTGCTGGAGACCGGTATCAAGGTCATCGACTTGCTTTGTCCGTTCGCCAAAGGCGGCAAGGTCGGCTTGTTCGGCGGTGCGGGTGTGGGCAAAACCGTCAACATGATGGAATTGATCCGCAATATCGCCATCGAGCACTCCGGCTACTCGGTGTTCGCCGGTGTTGGCGAGCGTACCCGTGAAGGTAACGACTTCTATCACGAGATGAAAGAGTCGAACGTGCTGGATAAGGTGGCGTTGGTCTACGGCCAGATGAACGAACCGCCGGGCAACCGGCTGCGGGTAGCCTTAACCGGGCTAAGCATCGCGGAGAATTTCCGCGATGAAGGCCGTGACGTGCTGCTGTTCGTCGACAACATCTACCGCTACACCCTGGCCGGTACCGAGTGTTCGGCGCTGCTGGGCCGCATGCCTTCGGCGGTAGGTTATCAGCCGACGCTGGCCGAGGAAATGGGTGTGTTGCAGGAGCGTATCACCTCGACTAAGACCGGCTCCATCACCTCCATTCAGGCGGTGTACGTGCCCGCCGATGACTTGACCGACCCGTCGCCGGCCACGACCTTCGCCCACTTGGACGCCACGGTGGTGTTGTCCCGCCAGATCGCTGAGCTGGGGATCTATCCGGCGGTGGACCCGCTGGATTCGACCTCACGGCAGTTGGATCCGCTGGTGGTTGGTCAGGATCACTACGACACCGCCCGTTCGGTGCAGAGCACGCTGCAGCGTTACAAAGAGCTGAAGGACATCATCGCTATTCTTGGTATGGATGAACTGTCCGAAGAAGACAAGCTGGTCGTGGCGCGCGCGCGCAAGATCCAGCGTTTTCTGTCGCAGCCGTTCTTCGTGGCCGAAGTGTTCACGGGTTCGCCCGGCAAGTACGTCGCCCTCAAGGACACCATCGCGGCGTTCAAGGGCATCGTCGCTGGCGAATACGATCATCTGCCGGAGCAAGCGTTCTACATGGTCGGTTCGATCGACGAGGCCGTGGAGAAGGGCAGCAAGCTGTAATGGGACGGCGGTCCCGTCCGTGGGGCCGCGTTCCATTTCAACCGATCAGGAGACGCACCCATGGCCATGACACTGCATGTTGATATCGTCAGCGCGGAAAAAGAGCTGTTTTCCGGTCCTGCTGAAATGGTAACCGCTCCGGGCGAATTAGGTGAACTCGGCATTTTGCCTCGCCACAGCCAGTTGTTGACGCGGCTGAAGCCTGGCCAGGTTCGAGTTCGGCTGCAGGGCGGCGAAGAACAGTTGTTCTACGTGTCAGGCGGTCTTTTGGAAGTGCAGCCAAGTTTGGTGACGATTTTGTCCGACACGGCCGAGCGGGCCAAGGATTTGGACGAGGCCGCCGCGCAATCTGCCAAGCAGCGTGCCGAACAGGTTATCGCCGACCACCGGAGCGATTTTGAGTACGCCAGAGCCAAGGCCGAACTGGCTGAAGCGATCGCCCAATTGCAGGCCATTGAAAGGCTGCGCAAGCTGCGCAAATCAGGCTGAAAGGCTAACAATAATAATATCCTAGACCCCCCTTGGGCCGTGACTTTGTCACGGCCTTTTTATTTTAGATTGCCCAAATCGGATCGCAAGCGTGCGTTGGGGTTTGGATCGCGCATTCTGCGGGTAAGGTTCGCTACAATAGCCAAGTATTCTTATGAGAGGCCTATTCATCATGCAGCAGCTTTCGGTCGTGATCCTTGCCGCCGGCAAGGGCAAGCGGATGGTTTCGGATTTGCCTAAGGTTTTGCACCGGGTCGGCGGCAAACCGCTACTGGGTCACGTCCTCGATACGGCGAGCCGTCTTGATGCGGCGACCCGACTGGTGGTGTACGGGTATGGCGGGGAAACGGTCAAGACGGTTTTCGCGAACGAGAAGGATGTGTTGTGGGTCGAACAGGCCGAGCAGCTGGGAACGGGGCACGCCGTGGCACAAGCTCTACCGTTGCTCGACACGGCCAGCGTGGTGCTGGTGTTGTACGGCGATGTTCCGCTGATCCAGCCCGAAACCCTGCAACCACTAATTGCCGAAGCTAGACAAGGGCGGCTGGCGTTGCTGACGGTCGAATTAACCGATCCCTCAGGCTATGGTCGAATCGTCCGCGACGAGCAACGGCGGGTACAACGTATCGTCGAGGAAAAAGACGCGACGCCATCGGAGCGGTGCCTGTGCGAGATCAATACCGGGATTCTGGCGGTCGCCGCAGAGAAATTGCGCGATTGGGTAGCCACGCTGGACAACGACAATTCCCAAGGCGAATACTATCTAACCGATATCGTTGCTTTGGCGGCGCACGATGGCGTGCCGGTCGAAGCTTTCTCAGTGACAGAGCCCGCTGAGGTTCAAGGTGTCAACGACCGTCGGCAACTGGTCAAATTGGAGCGGGTTTATCAGGCGCGGCAGGCCGAGGCACTACTGCTGAACGGCGCGACGTTGCTGGACCCGGCGCGAATCGATATCCGAGGCACCGTTATGACCGGCAAGGATGTGATCATCGATGTCGATGTGGTGTTCGAGGGTACGGTACGGCTGGGTGATCGCGTTCGAATCGGACCGTTCTGCGTGCTACGGGATGCGGTCATCGGTGATGATGTCGAAGTTTTTTCCCATTGCCGGGTTGAGGCGGCCGAGATTGGCTCTGGCGCGCAGATCGGCCCCTTCGCTCGCCTCCGGCCCGGCGCTCGATTAGCCTCGCAGGTGCATATTGGTAATTTTGTCGAAATTAAAAACGCCAATGTCGGCTCCAGTTCCAAAGTCAATCACTTGACCTATATCGGTGACGCCGAGATCGGTTCGAATGTCAATGTCGGCGCTGGCACCATCACCTGCAATTACGATGGAGCCAACAAGCATAAAACCGTGATCGGTGATGGCGCCTTCATCGGTTCCAACAGTTCGTTGGTCGCCCCGGTGCGGGTCGGCAAGGACGCCACAGTCGGCGCCGGATCATCGGTCAGTCGCGACGTACCAGACGGTAGCCTGTGCCTGACCCGAGCGCCACGCAAGGATGTGTCCAATTGGGCGCGGCCAGTCAAGCCGAACAAGGGTTGATCAACTGTTCTTCTATTCTATCCCCTGATGATGAATCCGATGGTCAAGACCCGTTTCGCGCCTAGCCCCACCGGTTATCTACACATTGGCGGTGCCCGGACGGCGCTGTTTTCCTGGTTGTACGCGCGCCGGCACGGTGGGCCGTTCGTGCTGCGGATCGAGGACACTGACCTGGAGCGCTCCACTCCGGAAGCGGTGAATGCCATTTTGGAAGGCATGAATTGGCTGGGGCTGGACTACGACGAAGGGCCCTTCTATCAGACCCAGCGCTTTGACCGCTACCGCGAAGTGTTGCAGCAGCTGCTGCGCGAGGACAAGGCTTACTATTGCTATTGCACCCGCGAAGAGTTGGAAGCCTTGCGCGAGGAACAGAGGAGCCGGAAGGAAAAACCCCGCTACGATGGTCGGCACCGCGATTATCGAGGACCACCGCGCCAGGGGATAGAACCCGTGGTGCGGTTCAAAAATCCCCTCGATGGCGAGGTAGTGGTCGAGGATTTGATTCGCGGCAATATCGTGTTCCAGAATACGGAACTGGATGACTTGATCATCGCCCGCGCCGACGGTACCCCCACCTACAACTTCTGCGTGGTGGTAGACGACATGGATATGGGGATCACCCATGTCATTCGCGGCGACGACCATATCAACAATACGCCACGTCAAATCAACATCCTTAAAGCGCTGGAAGCTCCAGTGCCCAAATACGGGCACGTCCCGATGATTCTCGGGCCGGACGGTCAGAAACTGTCCAAGCGACACGGTGCCGCCAGTGTGATGGAATGTCGAGATCTGGGCTATTTGCCGGAAGCGGTGCTGAATTACTTGGTGCGACTGGGCTGGTCGCACGGCGATCAGGAAATTTTCTCGCTGGACGAGATGATTGAACTGTTCGACCTTGAGGGATGCAATAAGGCAGCCTCGGCGATCAACCCCTCCAAGCTGATCTGGTTGAACAAGCATTACCTGAAAACACTCGATCCTGTTCATGTCGCCCGGCATCTGAGCTGGCACATTGGCCAATTAGGGATCGATCCTTGTCAGGGGCCACCCCTGACGGAAGTGGTCAGGGCCTTCGCCGAACGTGCGGACACGCTCAAGGGTATGGCGGCGGCGGCGGAATTTCTCTATCGGGAGTTCGAGGATTACGATCCCAAGGCAGCAGCCAAGAACCTGACGGCTCTAGCGGAAGCCCCTTTGCGGCAGTTGGCGGAAGCGTTCGCGGCACTACCGGAATGGCGGGCCGAACCGATCCACGAGACGGTCAAAAAAGTGGCTGAAGAGCAGGGGCTTGCGTTGGGCAAGGTCGCGCAGCCGCTCCGGGTAGCGATATCCGGCACAGCCGTTTCGCCGCCGATCGACATAACGCTAGAGCTGTTGGGACGGACCAAAACCCTGGCGCGAATCGACCGCGCGTTGCGCCATATTTGCCAAGATGTCGGCAACAGGAGCTGAAGGAGTCTTGACAGAGAGGCAATAGTCTTTTAAATTATCTGTCTCGGAAATTTGGGGCCATAGCTCAGCTGGGAGAGCGCCTGCATGGCATGCAGGAGGTCGTCGGTTCGATCCCGTCTGGCTCCACCAACTTCGACCGTCCAAGCTGGCGGTTTACTTTTTCCAGCTTTTTGTCCCCATCGTCTAGAGGCCGAGGACACCGCCCTTTCACGGCGGTAACAGGGGTTCGAATCCCCTTGGGGACGCCAAAATATTCAATCAGTTACGGTGCGAGCGGGCGGCGATGTTTAGAAGGTGTCTAGATTCCGCCTTCACGGGAATCGTCCAGTAACTCCAGCGCGTGCCGCAAGCCGTCACACACGACACACGCTAGCATCCAGATCGGCTTGGTTTCATCGGTGTCGAGCTGCTCCAGCATTTCCAACAAGCTGAGCGCGTTGCGAACGGTATCAGCGGCGGCAACGCGCCGGCTATTCGGATCGGCCGGATCGCCAGGGAGGTGGCAAAGCGGGCTATGAGCGTGCTGAAAAGTGATGGGATGGAGCGTGACCGGATGGTTGTCGTTCATGGTGTCGGTGCTCATGTCGTTCGCGGTCCAAATAAGTTCTTCGCCGGTCAGATGGGTGAACGGGTCGTGGGCCAGCAGGTCAGGCGGCTTCCAGCTTTCTTGACGCGCGCCGCTAGCGTCTCATTCGACGGATTCTCGCTCGTTCTCGAAACCGGCGGGTACTAGGATGTAATCCGCCTCGCGGGGAACGATGCCTTTTCGGGCCAGCGCCGCTTCGACGGGTTCGTTTGGGCGGGTGGTCAGGTAGAGGAAGACCGCCATCGCGGTAGCGTTCCAGTGCGACCACGCGATGCTTGAGGTTCACCCCCGCTTGCCCTCTAGCGCCGCCACCCATTTTTCCTCGTCCAGCTCCACCCGCTTCGCCAGGTTCACCAAGCCTTGCAGGATGCCAGCGGCCTGGTTGACCGGCAAGTATCCACTGGCCAGCGCCGCCAGTACCGCCCGCCCCTGGTCGGCCAGACCACCATCGACCGGCAGGTTCAGGGGGGCGACCGCATCCACCGGGCGCAGCGCTGGCACGGTGCGTTCCAGGATCAGCTTGATTGCGCCGATGTCCCCAGCTTTGGCTTGCCCGACCAGCGCCTCCAGCACATCGGGCAATTCCTTGGCCAGCGCCACACGCAGCTTGTCGATCTTGCCGGTGCCGGGCTTGCGCCCGCCGGGGTTGCCGGATTGACCGGATTGCCATTTCACGCTGCTTTTCTCCTGTTTTTACAGGACGCCAAAAGTCGATTAAATCAATTAGATAAAAATTTTTGATAGTTATAAGCTATTCAAAGATCCGTAGGGCGACGGCGGTAACCGATTTCAGTTTAAAGGCTGATAGACGCCATCACCTCAGTATGTATCGTCGCCAACACCGCATATCAAGCGTCCGGCAATCGTCCATTGTGCCCTTGACACAGCAAATCCAACGCTTGTTACCAAAACGCTAGCATAAGGTGCATCAGAGTCCCTCCACCTCCATGCCATGTTCCGCCAGCCAGCGCTTGCGGTGCTCGAAATCGGCGAGCGAGCGCTCGACACGCCGCCAGAATTCGGGAGTGTGATGCGGTTCGTGGATGTGAGCCAGCTCGTGCACCACCACATATTCGGCGATGCGGGCCGGCAATAAGATCACCTTCCAATGGAAATACAGCCAGCCGTCCTTGCTACAGGAGCCCCAGCGGTAGCCAAGGTCTTGCACCTTCACCCCCGCCGGGGCGACTTCCATGCGGGCGACGTAATCCCGAGCCTTGCGCCAGAGCCAATCCTTACCCTTTTCAGTGTACCAGCGGATTAGCGCCTGACGGCCCGTGTCGGCCAGTTCGCGGTGCAGACAAAAGCGGCCATTGAGTAACTTGATGGGCTCGGCTTGTCCGTCCACCAGCTTGAGGCGATAGCTGCGACCCAAATACAGAAACCCCTCGCCATTGACGAAAGTCTTGGGTGGCGCCGTTTTTTGCAGTTGCTCTTTTTCAGCCAGCCGGGTGTAAATCCAGAAGCGCTTTTCCCGCACAAAAGCGCGCAAAGTATCCTCATCCACCTCGGGCGGCGCGGCCAGCACCAGTTCGCCGCCCCGATCCACGGTGATCTCCAGAGTCTTGCGCCGGGCGCTGCGGCGTACCTCGAAGCGCAGATCATCCACTTGCAGGGCGTTGTTCATGCCTGCATCAACCGGTGATGATTGGCGCGGGCCAGTTCCATCAGTTTGTCCACCAGCGCTTCCACCTGACCCATTTCAATCAACCTGGACGCGATCAGGCGCTCGAAAATCGCGCACTGCAGCGCATCCTGGGCCGGTTTCTTGTTTGGCTTCCAAAAGGGCACCTCGAAAAACCGGACATGAAGCCGGCAAAATGGGCAAAGCAAGGTGCCTGAGGCGTGAGCCTCACAATATCTTTGGTTTGTGCCCCGGCCCGAAGGGTTCATCCCCGCCCGAAATCACCATCCCGGTCGTACCGGGATCGCACTTGGGCGTTAGAAAGCGACCACACCGTATGCCTTGAGAATGCACAGGCGACGTAGGTTGTAGACCGCTGCCTTCCCCGTGAGTTGGAAGGTCGCTCGATCCAGACCGATACATCGTAGGAGTTTTCCGCCCATCTGCTCCATAGCGGCGAAGACGTGTTCGACCCGCGCCCGAACCCGGGCAATGCGGGTGTTGCGGCGCGCCTGGCAGGCGGACAGCGGTTTGCCTTTCTTTGCCTTGCGCTGGATGTGTACTCGCCAACCCTGGGTCTTGAGGCGCCGCTCACGTTCACCATCAACATAGCCCTTGTCGCCATAAAGATCACGGCCGGTATTCGCGTGATCCAGGACATCTTCCAGGTGCAGGGTGTCGTTCTCCGCAGCGGTGCTGACCTTGACCTGGCGGATCAGCTTGTAGCGTCGGTCGGCGCTGACCGAGACCTTGTAACCGAAGTAGGATTTGCCGTGCTTCTTCGTCCAGGTGGCCTCCATGTCCTTCTGCCGGCGCTGGGCCGGCTTCCAGTCCACCGGCATCGCCGACGCTTTCAGCAATTCCCGTTCTTTTTCCGTGACGTGCTGGCGAGGAACGGGAACCAGACTGGCGTCCACCATCTGCCCACCACGAGCAATATAACCCTGCTGGGCCAGTTGACGATGCACCGCCTCAAACAGCGCGTCTCCCGCCTTCGCCACCGTCAACCGCTCGCGGAAGGTCCAGAATGTGGTGCGATCGGGTATCTGACTACTGTGCCGCAGGCCCAGGAAACGCTGGAAGCTCAGTCGATCCAGCACTTGGTATTCCATCTGTTCGTCACTCAGTCCATATAAATCCTGAAGAACCAGGGCACGTACCATCAACTCGGTGGGAAACGGTGGACGCCCCCCACGTGCCCGTCCGGGTCGCGGCGCTACCCGGTCCATCTCCGCCGCCAGCGCCTTGAAGTCAACCTGCTGCTCCATGACTTGCAGCACATCGCCCAGACGATCCAATTTGGCTTCCCGTTCCTGGGCGGCAAACAGGCTTTCTTTGATCATCGGATATCCGGGCTCTTGGCGGGGATCAACAACCCTATTTTCTCATAACAAGGTTTTTCGAGGTGCCCAAAAGGTCTCGGTCAGTTCGCTGGCGATATGGTCCACGATCTCCACGGTCACGTCCGCCAGCCGCGTGCGGGTCGTCTCGTCCGGCGCGGTATTGCCGACGGCGGTTTCCAGCAACAGGCGCAGGAAAGGCAGATAGTGGTCGGGCAGGTCTGGCGCATTGTCGTCTTTCGCCGCTTGGCCGGTTCGCAACTCGTCGATGATCTGTCGCAGCGCGGCGAGCAGCGCATCCCACTGCTCGTTGAGCTGGTCCAAAATATCCTTGAGGCGTTCGCTGAGCTTGCGGTAAAGCACCGGGTCTTCGTCCAGGTGCTGGCGGATGTGGGAGCGGATGGCGTGCTCCATTTCCGACGCCTTGGCGCGGTCGTTGGCCTGGCGCGAGACGTGGGTATCGAAATGGGCATCGGTCAGCGAAATCGGCGGAATCTTCGGGTCGATGCCGAGGGAGATGACATGATCGTCGATCAGCTTGCGCACCTTGCCGCCGACATCCTTGCCCAGCACCGGCATGTCCTTGTAGCGGTTGCGGGCGCGGGCGTGGATGAAGGCCAACCGCTTGGCGTCTTGGGTGAACGGCAGTCCATCCGGGCGGGGCAACACCAAATCCAGCGAATCCAGGAACGGCTTGAGCTTGACGGTGAACTCGGCGCGCAACTTGTCATCGGCCAGCAGCGCCACGCAGGCTTCGGTATCGTCCAGCGCCTCAATCCCTCGACTGCGAAACACGTTCACCACTCGCGCATGACGGTCGCGCAGGATCGGTACTTCGTCCTTCAGGTTTTGCAGCGCGCCCTGCACGTCTTCATCGCTGTACGCGGCCAGCGCTTCCTTCAGGTGGCGGGCCACCCCGTAGTAATCCACCACGATGCCGGCCCGCTTGCCGAAGCCGGGGCGGTTGACGCGGGCGATGGCCTGCAACAACTCGGCTTCGCGGATCGGGCGATCCAGATACATCACGCCCTCGATAGGTGCATCGAAGCCGGTCAACAGCATCGATTTGACGATCAGAAACGCCAGCGGGTCGGTTTTAGTCGGGTCAGCGTGAAACAGTGGTCGTCTGAAGCGCTTGATGCGCAGTTCTTGGGCCGCGCCGTCCGTCCAGGATTTCCACGCCGGGTCGTCGTTGTTGCCGCCCGAGATGACCGGCGCGAACTCGATGGTTCGCAGCGTTTCGCGGTAGCGCCAGGCCTGCACCCGTGCCTGGATGGGGAGCGGACGCCGACACAGGGCCTCGTCGTCCATCGCTTTATCTTCCGGCGGCAGCGCCTCGGCCTCGGTCAGCAATTCGGTGCGGGCGGTCTCCAGGGCATCGAAATAACGCATTACGGCCAGCCGGCTATAGGCGACCAGTTGCGCCTTGTAGCCGTTGGGCAGAATGCAGGTCACGTAGTGGCGCAGGATATCGCGCGCCTTGTCGGCGATCAGCGCCGGCGCCTCGAAAATCTGGCCTCGGGTGGCGTATTTGCGCTTGATCGCTTCCAATTCTTCCGGGCCGCATTCCCGAAACAGGTCTTCGAACAGTTCGTCCAAACTGGCGCCGTCCTTGATCGCGCCTCGGGCGGTGCGGCCTTCGTAGAGCACCGGCACGGTCGCGCCGTCGCGCTCGGACTCCTGGATCGTGTAGCGGTCGATGAACTCGCCGAAGATTTCGTGGGTGCGTTTCTTTTCGCCCATGATGATGGGCGTGCCGGTGAAACCGATCTTGGCGGCATTGGGGATGCCGGCCATCAGGTAGGCATGAAGGTCGTTGCCGTGGCTGCGATGCGCTTCATCCACCAGCACCAGGATGGCGTCGTCGCTGTTCAAGACAGCCGAGAGCGGGGCGACGTAGCTCGGCGCCGACGATTCCGCCGCTTTCCGCGCGGGAGTGGCTTGAGGTTCTCCCGCTAGATCGTTCGCGCGGTACTTCTGGATCATGGCGAACACCAGTCCCGGTCCTTGGCGGCGCACCAACGCTTTCAATTGGTCGGTGCTGGCCGCCACCTCCACCGGCTCGCCGGTCAGGTCGGCGGTAGCGGCAAGCTGCGCCTGTAAGTCCTTGCGGTCGGTGACCACGATGACTTTGAAGCGTCGCAAATCCGGTTGGGTGCGCAGCTTCCTGACCAGAAATACCATCGTCAGGCTTTTGCCCGAGCCTTGGGTGTGCCAGATGATACCGCCCCGCCGGTCGTGCTCGCCGTCCTGGATGCGGGTCTTGCCGGTGCGTAAGCGGTCGAGTGCCTTGTTTACGGCGCGGAATTGTGGATAGCGGCAGACCGCCTTGATGGTTTGGCCGCCCACCGACATGAACAGCGTGAAGTGACGGATGGTATCGAGCAGGTTGGACGGGTCCAGCATCCCGGCGATGGTGCGCTCCTGTTCGGAGAGCACGGTTTTGCCGAGACGGGCCGCGACTTCGGTCTCGGTGCGTGGGACGACGGTTTTCCAGGCGGCGAAATGCTCGAACAGGCCGCCGATACAGCCCACTCGGGTCTGATCGAAGCTGGAGGCAATCAGCAACTGATTGGTATGGAACAGCGGTTCGTTGCCTTCGTTGTCCTGGACCTCGAAATTGGCCCGGCGCTGGTTACTGTAGCGGCGCAGTTGATCCACCGCCGCCGCGAGCGGTTCTTGCACCGCCGGGCTTTTGCACTCCACCACCACCAGCGGGATGCCGTTCACTAGCAACACCAGATCGGGGACGATGAACGCTTTGCCGCTGTTGTAGCCCGGCGGGCAATCGACCCGATATTGGTTGATGACGGTGAACTGGTTGCGGTCGGGATGCGCCCAGTCGAGGTACTGGATCGTTTGGCCGCGCCCGCCGTCCCAGTCTGGCCGGCCGTCCACGGTGATGCCCTTGAGCAGCAGGTCGGTGGCGATCCGGTTGGCTTCCATCAATTTGGCCGCGCCGATGCGGGTGATGGCGCTCACGGCTTGGGAAATCCGCTCGTCGTCCAGCCAAGGCCGGCCATCGCGGGTGTTGAGTTCCGCCAGCTTGGCGCGGAGCACGCTTTCCTGCACCACTTGGGCGAAGCGGGCGCGTCCCGTCACCGCCGGGTCGTCGATGTCGCCTTGTATGTGTCGCCAGCCCATGCCGACCAGTTGCGCTACAAAAGGTTTTTCGACGGTTTCCAGTTCCCAACCCATTCGGATATCTCCAAATTCACTGCAACCAACCCTTTTCCGTCAACTGCGTCCATGCCGTGCGGATGTGATCCGGCTTGAACGCACGCTGCTTGCGGGAGTTCCACGTATGAACCTGGTGGATGACTGTTTCGGGAGTTGTTGCCGGGGCTTCACCTCGGGGGCCACCGTGATGAGCAACCCAATGGGTGGTGGCCAGCAACTCCATGCCATAAGGGGTTTCAAAGCCTTCGATCAGTTCGGCGACTCGCGCAAGCCGGGCCAGCGATTCGTCTTTGTCGGCCAGGAAAGCAGTCGCCTCCTCAATCGCGCCGGGAAGCAAGTCGATCTCGGCCTCTGGTTTCTGGCTATCGCCATAACCTCGAATGAAATGCCCCTCCATCACTTCCAGGACTTTGTTCAGGTTGGCGGCGTAAGGACCATAGTGACCTGCTTGGTACTGCAAACGCAGCGGTTCGCCGGCCTCTTGCAGGAAATAGGCAAGTTTCTGCACTTCCAGGAGTGTGCGGCGGTAGTCGAGGGCGGAATAGGCATCCATCAGCTTGATGAACAAGGCGCGCGCGGGCGTCATGCGCGGGCGAACGGTTCGCACGGGCATCACCTTGGCGTCCGGGGTGCCTGTCGGTTCAAACAGTAAAATCCGAACATCCGGCAACGCTGAAAAAGCCTGTTCGATCATCGGGCGTACCACGCCCCAGTCCAGCCCACCCAAGCCGCAACCCAGCGGCGGCACGGCAATGGAACGAACGCCCAACCGCTGCACCTCGACCACCAGCGCTTGGAGCCCGGCAGCAATGTCCTCAAGGCGAGACTGGCCGCGCCAATGGCGCTTGGTTGGAAAGTTGATGATGTAGCGTGGGTTGACCAGACTACCGTTGTCGGTAATCAGCATCTTGCCCGGTGTTACCTCGCCCGCGCGACAAGCCGCCTGATACGCCTTGAAGTTGGCCGGGAACGCCTGTTTGAACTGCAAGGCGATACCTTTGCCCATGTGGCCGATGCAATTGACCGTATTGACCAGGGCTTCGGCTTCGGCTTCCAATAAATTGCCCCGCGTGAGTTCAATCATCACCATCCTCTCTTTTAGTAATACCAGTCCGGTTTGGGCGACACCTTGGGGTGTGCCCGCTGTGGGAACTGGTTGAGTATTGTCTCCACGCGTTGCCGCATCGCGTTATCGAGTACCGCGATGCCGTGAATCAATGACCAATCGAGTATCTGCCAGACCAGAAATTCCGCCTGCTTGCGGCGTTGGCGGTCATTGTCGTCCGGTTGATCCGACCAGTAACGCTCGCCGACGATAGCCCAATCCACTTCATCCAACCGGGTCAAGTCGTCGTACCAGTGGGTGAAACGGGCCAAACCATGACCGTCCGAAAATACGAACCGGCATCCCGCCTGCCGCACAGTTTGCGCGGTCGTCACCAGATAGATCAACGGCGCTTGACCTTCGTGGTAATCCGGCACCCGCCCGGTCTTGAGGTTCAATAGCATCACCGACAGCGGGCCGAAGTAGAAGGGCACGTAATCGTGAACCGTACCGCCTGGCCCGCAGGGAACGGGTTTGACCTGTCGGTTGGCCTGAACCGCCGCGCTGTGAATGGTCCGGTAGGGCAAGCTGTCGTTCGGGGTGCGGTGTGGAGCGTGTAAAGCACCCCGTGTCAGCAACGTGGCGAGATTGTCCACATGCACGAGGCGGTAGAGCCTTGTCGGGTTCGGGGGCGCGGCGTCCGACATCAAACAGGTTCCAGATACAGCCAAGGCCGGCCGTCGCGGGTGTTGAGTTCCATCAACTTGGCGCGGAGCACGCTTTCCTGCACCACTTGCCAGCCCATCAAGATGTCCTCCCTATACTGCCTTCATTGCGGTTTTAGGCTTGTGGCGGGTTTGCGCGTAATCTCCATAACTCATCCATAACCACCCATAACTCATCCATAACTCATCCATAACTCATCCATAACTCATCCATAAATCCATCAATCGGCGGCTGGGCCAAGGGTGTAATAGGCACCGCGTCGCTCGCCATGCTGAAGCAGCAAATTTTGTTCTTTCAATCGCTTGAGCAAATCTTTCGTTTGCCCTTCCGATAGTCGGCACAATTCCATTACCTCGCTACGGCGAATCTGCCCATGCTGGCGCACGTAGCTGAGAACCATCTGCTCGTTTTGGATCGAAGAGAACCCCGCTTGTCGGGTATAAGCGGCTTTGTCCCCCATGGCTTGGTATAACCCGGCGGACAATGTGTAGCTGCGTGCCTTGGTGGCGCCATGCGCCTGCACCAGGCCGGCTTCGTGCAGAACTTCCAGGGTCCGCTTGGCTTGATCCGTATCTTTTTGCAGATGGCGAGCCAGTTCCTCGCTGGTGATGCGCTTGAATCCGCGAAGAACGGCCAGCGCGATCAATCCGTCGATGGGTAGCTTGCCGCCGCGACGGTTTTCTTCATCCAGAACCAGCTTCAAAAACGACAGATCGGCTTCCGCCGTGCTGAGTCTGAGGACCACGCTGTGGGCATCGGTACGGCCGTAGTCCGGCTCCGGGCGGCCGAAACGCAGCAGTCCCCGGTAAATCAGGTCCACCCCGCGACCGGAACGCTCGACGATGCCGATGCGTTTCAGGGCGTCGGCGAGTGCCCGGTTACGCGGGCGGGGTTCGGTGGTCAACAGGTTGGCAAGGGTTACGCCCTCCACCAAACCGCCGGGGTTGCTGATGGTCAGTCCGTCGTCGTCCAGGCGCACATGCACCGCGCCCAGGCGGGTGTAGTCGCGATGCTGAACCGCATTGGCAACGGCTTCACGAAAGGCCGCGATATCCACCCGAGGCACCGGGACGCGGAACAGACCCACCTGCAACTCTCGCTCCGGGTTGTACGGACGGAAGTTGGTTTCCAGCCAGTCCAGCGCTTTCAGCAGAGGATCGCGGCGGAATTCGTTGAGGCGTATCTCTTCCCGTTCCAACACCTGAAAAGCCAGTTCATGGGTGGGAACCCATTGGCGCAAAGGCGCTTCCCGGCCCAGCAGCAACAACCCCAGCAGGGTTGGCACCCGGTTACCGTTGGCGGGGCGGAATGTCAGGCCCAGCGCCCCATCCAGCGCTTCGTCGTCGAGTTCTAGCAATACCCGGTCGCCGCCGTAGCGCTCCACGGCTTGGCGCAGGCGCTCGCGTTCGAGCGGGTCGAGGTCTTCCAGCCGAGCGCCAGGGATCGGTTGGGCGGAGAGGTCGAGTTGCCCAAAGCTAGTGGCGCGGCTGGTGATGTCGTGGGGTAGCATGGGCGCGCATTCGGGCTTGCCGTCATGCTTGAGCCGTCTTCTCAGATAGACCCCGCTGGTGGTTGCCGTGCTTGAGGCCGCTTTGGGCACCGCGATACGCGCCACCATCACCCCGTTCACCTGCACGGCCTCGACGTTCACCGTCAGCGATGGCGAGGTGCGCCCGGCGATCAGCCCGGTCAATCCCTCCAGCAGGACGTGCTCGGGATGCAAACCGGTTACCGTGCCGTTGTCCTCCACCCCCAACCACAATTCACCACCTTCGGTGTTAGCCAGACACACCACCGCTTCCACCAACTCGCGATCCGAGAGTCTGCTGCGATCACTCTTGAATTCAATGTGGAGAGTTTCACGCGGCGGCACAATGCGGGTCAT
>JBAOHI010000026.1:0-156185 GCA_037045535.1 Candidatus Competibacter sp. | reverse complement strand
AAGAACGCCTCTTTCCTCCCACTGGCGTTTTGGGTTTGGGCACGGGTGGTGTGTGGGAGGGTGGGTTTTTGATGTTTTTTTGTTGGGCTGTTCTGAAAAAAAAGCTTTTGAGGAAAGCACTGCCACCTAAATAGGAGCGTATCCGACACTAATTCGTACCGGTGAGAGGAGTCTAGTGAATCAATCGACACTTGCTGATAATCACCCGACAGTTAACGGGCGACGCGGGCGGGCGAGCCGGGTGATTGGGGCGGGGTCGGGCGGTTTCAAGCGCCCGCGCGGCGCTGGTGGGGGCGAACAGCGGGTCGGAAGCGACGGGAAGGCGCGAGCGGGGCTCGCGCGGGTGAGCGCAACTCGCGCCGGCGGTAGGGGCGATGGAGGCGAGGGGTCCAGGTCCGGGGCGGTGTCGCCCCGGCTCAGGCGGGCGGTCGCCCTTTGAGCAGGGTGCGCAGCCCGGCCAGCGCGATTCGGGCGGCCTCGCGCCGCGTCGCCTCGGCGGCGTCGGGGTCTGCGCCGGCGGTGGCCGATTCCGCAGCGGCGCCGGTGGTGGCCCGTAGCCGGGCGGCGTCCAGGGCCAGCTCGCGCCGCCCGACGTCGGCCTCGCTCGCGGCGGTCTCTTGCCGGCGCCGCTGCCGCCGCCGGCGGTGCGCGGCTTTGTCCCGTTCGTGCTGGAGCCATTTGCCTAGGCCAAACACTTTGAACAGCGACACCGGCAGTCGGCGGATGGCTGGCTGGCCCCGGTAGCGGCCAGCCTCGGTCTGTTGGGCAATGGGGTAGACTTCGACCAGCCCGGCTCGCCGCAGGTCGCGACAGGCCCGCTCGGTCCGTCGCAGCCCCAGCCCGGCCCGCTCGGCCAGAAACTCCAGCGTCAGACCCTTGAAACTGCCATCGGCTTGGGGAATGCCCACTCGTAGCGTGACCAGGTCCAGGTAGTGTACGAGGGCGCCCAGCAGGGCCAGGCATCCTTCGCGCCGTTCGCTGCGCTGCTGCCGCGCCGAGCCGTTGGCGGCGTTCAGGCTCGGTAATACCGCCGGGTCGGCGAAGTAGGCCCGCACCGCCTCTTGCAGCTTGACCAGAATCTTCGGGTGGGCCGCGTGGTGCGACGGCGCCGCGAACCAGCGCGGCCGAAAAGGGTCGTGGCCGCACCGGTTGCCGGAGGATACAGGAAGCGCTCGCCGGCCAAGCGGTGCGGCGGGAAACGGCAGGCCGTAAGAGTCCGCCGGCGCGGGCGCGTCGGGCGGGGGTGAAACCGGGAAACTGGGCGACATGGCCAGGACACAGGGGGGTTGGGCCAACGCTCCCTAAGGGGAAATCGCGTCGGGCTCAACCCAATGGGTCGGCAGGTTAAGTCGCTACAGTAAAACGTGGCCGAGTGGGTCGCCCCAGCGTCTCGGGCGGTCGGCGGCGGGCGGTCGGGCAGTCGATGGCGGGTTACACAGCAGGACGTTCATGGAATTTCCCTGGGTTGAAGGCAAATAACCCTCTTGGGAGGTCTTGAAAGTCTCGGCCGGTCCGCTATAATCAGAAATAGGTCGTTTCTATTCCCGATTGTCGTCCTAAGCGGATCTTCGGCCGACACTCCCAAGCATCTCCCCTGGAACCCTCGCGCTCGAAACGCGAGGGTTTCTCGGTTTTGGGGCCAGCGATTGTTCGTTTCGGTGTCGTCAAACCTCGTTGTCGGTGCGGATCGCCCCGATGGACGTCCGGTCATTCTTTCCATTATAGCGGCCAATCGCCGTTCGTGCGCAATCTTCCAACGCCCGGAGCGCCTTGCCGGGTCATCCGCGCCCGTCGCGGCCAATCGGTCGAGGCCGGCCGCCCATAACCCCGTCATCCCTCTTCCCAATCCACCGCTTCCGCGCAGCCGCTAGTCGCAACTAGGGCGACGAAGTTCGAGACAGGCGGCCGTTGCGAAGCGTGACTCATCGGATGCCCTTATGGCGTGGGGGTGACCGTATCCGCCGGCGACAGCGGTGTTTCCGAAATCGTGACCACCAACAGATTGCCCGAACCGAGATCGGCCAAGTAGACATAGCCTTTGTCAGGGACGTAGCTTACCTGCAAGGGATTCGACGTCACGATACCGGCTAGGGTCGCGGTGGTCGGCCGTACCGTCGAACCGTAGCTGGTAAAAGATGCCAGCGGCGCGATATAGCCAACGGTCAGCGAATTGACGAACTGCTGAAAGGCGGTCAGCGGGATGTGGCTTTGCAACTCGCTCAGCAATTGATTCTGCAGGTTGCCGAAGATCGAGTTCACCATCTTGCAGGCCGCTCCGAACAGGGAATCGACCGAGAGATTGCTCAGCATGTCAATCATGTTCTTGATCTGTTCGTAGGTGCTGCCCAGCAAGCGGCCGAGATCGAACGCGAAAACGTCGATCGTGCAAACTCCGCCTGCGCCGTCCTTTTGCGGGTTATTGACCACCTCGATGGGGTCGGTCTGCGGATACTGCATCTGTTTGTCTGAAATCGCCCGCGTCACTTGGCTACCCGCCAGGGCGGCTTGCTTGAGCTTGACCTCGATGGTCGGGTTGCAAGCCTGGGTAGATCCGTCGAAGTTCCCCCATTGGCCCGTGGTGGGGTTGTAACTGGGCGGTGGTGTCCAGGTGTAGGTGCCGTCGGGGTTGACGTCCAGGTGCCAACCCTGATCGATAGCGTCCACGGTGGCTTGATTGACGCACGCGTTCGGCGCGAGTCGGATCGGTGCGTCTGCCGTGCATTCTATGTAATCCGGTTCGGTTGGGGGGTCGGTCGTGCTGGGGTCGGTCGTGCTGGGGTCGGCGGAGGTCTCCAGTAGCCGCGGCGTGGCTATCGCCGTGGGGTGACGACCGGCGGTTCCACCCACCGGCGGCGCACCGGTCGATGGACCTGCGACGAGCAGCCCTGGCGCGAGCCAGAGTAGACGGACAGCCAGCGATGACGGTGTTTGGACAGTCATGACGAGGTGCACGGGAGTCTAGTCAACGGTTCTTTTTTTGTTATAACAAAATAACACAGATCATTGCAACCTGGTAGGAGAGCGACCATGCCGACGGCGGTCACCCTTTTGGACGCCTTTAAGGCCAATTTTCCCGGTTTGACGCTGCTACTAACGATGGTGGCGTACCTGGTCGGCATGGGGGCTGGCGTCTCGGCTGTGCTGATGGCGTACCGCCGCCAGCGCTTCGACGGCCAGGCCACTGGGATCGGCATTGCGATCCGGGCGGCATTGTGCGCGACCTGCTTGTATCTGCCGACGGCGGTGTCGTCGAGTCAGGAGACGCTGTTCGGCTCGCCGACGATCCTGCGTTACTCCGCCGGGACGGTGGTCGGTTCGCAAGGGAAGGTTGCGCTGGATGCCGTGATCGGTTTCGTCCAACTGGTCGGGTTGTGGGCCTTCTTATACGGGGCAGTCCTGCTCAACTGGGCGCACAGCCGCAGCGTTTACGACCCCAGCCTCGGCGGCAAGGCGCTCGCCCACCTCGTCGGAGGGGCGTTCTGCATGAATATCGTCGCGACTCTGCAAGGCTTCGCCCAGAGCTTCGGGCTGGAAAAACTGCTGAACACCGTCATCGTTACCCACGGTCCTTGAAACCGGCCGCGCCACGCCGATACCGTCTCCCGCAGACACGCACCCTCCCCGCAACCCCCCATAAGCGCTAAGATAAAATTGCCCCGCTGCGCTATACTTCTGGCCTGTTGACAACAACAGAAGACTGGGCAGTGACATGAACGAATTCGCCGACGATGTTGATTGGGAAGAGATGTTCGCCGGATTGGGCGAAGACTGGGAAGTCATTGAGCGGGTGTTGCCCGATGGGTGGCAGGAGGCGGCGCGGCGTACTGGCGCGCTGCGGCGCACTCGCGGATTCAAGGATGCCGCCACGCTGCTGCGTGTACTGCTGATCCACCTGGTTGACGGCTGCTCGCTACGCGAGACCGCCGTTCGCGCCGATGCGGGCGGCTTGATCAAGGTGTCCGATGTGGCGTTGCTGGGTCGGCTGCGCGGCAGCGGCGAGTGGTTCCGGTGGATGGTCGAGCAGATGAGTCTGCGCCTGTCGGCCACGGCCGAGTATGTGCTGCCGGGCAAGCGAATGCGCCTGGTCGACGCCAGCGTGGTGTGTGAACCCGGTGCCACAGGGTCGACGTGGCGACTGCACTACATGATCGACCTGAGCACTTTGGCTTGTGAGCAGGTGCTCGTCACGCTGCCTGAAGAGGGCGAGACGCTGACTCGCTTTGCCGTCAAAGCCAACGATGTCGTGATGGCCGATCGCGGACTGGCGCATCGGCGCGGCATTCGCCACGTCGTCAATCATCAGGGCGATGTCATCGTGCGCATGAACATGGTCAGTGTGCCGTTGGAAGACGACAAAGCGCGAGCGCTGGCATTGCTGCCCAAATTGCGCAAGCTCAAGGTCGGCCAAGCGTGGGATTGGCCGGCATGGATACGCGATGACGAAGGCCCCCTCGCTGTTCGTGTCTGCGCGATCAAGAAGAGCGCCGAACAGACCCGCAAGACGCAGGCCAAGCTGCGCGAGGTGGCATCCAAGAAGGGCCGCGATCTCCAACCCGACACGCTGGAGGCGGCGGGATACATCGTCGTGCTGACGACCCTGCCGAACGTGCCGGCGCACCCGATCCTTGAGATGTACCGCCACCGATGGCAAATCGAGTTGGCATTTAAGCGCTTGAAGTCACTGCTGCATCTGGGCCACCTGAAGAAGACTGACCTCGTGGGCGCCAAGGCTTGGCTACAAGGAAAACTGTTCGTAGCCACCCTGATCGAAACACTCATCGCGGTTGGCGAGCGTTTTTCCCCTTGGGGCTACTTCCAGCTTCAAGAGCAAAGGCCGACACAGTCGGTGGCGTGAGGTGGCGATGATGCGCTTCCTCATCGCTCGCGCTGTCAACCCGCAACTGACTCTGCTCGACGGTCTGCGCGACTGGAACAATATTGCCGCCGCACTACGCGAGCCACCCCGCAAACGGCGGCGGTATCAGGGCGACAACTTGGAGGAATTTTTATCTTAGCGCTTATGCCGCAACCCCCTCACAGCCATTGTGGAAGTAATATTAATGATATTTATTCTAAATAAATTTATGAATTTCCCGGTATCGAATGTCCACCTATTCGGAGGTCCCACACGATGAAGTTCACAGGCGCTTGGAAACCGCTCGCCATCGTCGGTACGGTCGCGGCGGGCGTGCTACTCCTCTGGCTGGAACCAGCGTTGGCGAAAACCGCCGGCGAATTGGGCGCGCACCTCGCCAGTCAAGGCGAAAACCTCGGCAAGGCCGTCTCGTCGATGTCCTACGTCGGCGGCATGGGGGCCGGGGCCGCGACGGCTTACAAATTCAAGGCCAGCCGCGAAAATCCCCACCAGCATCCGATCAGCCATGCCTTCGGCTGGTTGGTGGTCTGCGTGGCGTTGCTGTATCTGCCGCAAACCTTCAAGACCGGCGGTGATAGTTTCTACGGCACGGACGCCACTAAAAACCAGGTGAGTGGCACCACGGTCATCGGGAACTAACGCCGGTGACACCCCTGATCACCGGGTGGCTCGGGGACGCACCGCCGCCGCTGTCGGCGGTGGATGCAGCGGAATCGCCGCTGATCTGCGCCGGTTGCGGCTTGAGCGGTAGCCTGGCGACGGACTACCGACGCCAGCTCGGGGACGGAGCGCTGCTGTGCCCGGTCTGCGCCTTGGGCCCGCTTGCGCCCTGGGAACCCGCGCGAGTCCGGTTGGCCGTGATTCCCGAACTGCCGCAAGGGCGCCTGAATGCGCTGATGATCCGGTTGACGGTCCACCGGCTCCAGGTGCGGGCGGGCGCAGTCCCTCGGTCGGTCGATGCGCGCTTGCAGGCCCAGATACTCGATGGCTTCCAGCGTCGGGCCGCCCTCACTCGGCACGCGTTACCGTGGGCCGCATCCCCGGCGTTGCTGCGGCACACCCTGCGGGCGTTGCCGACAGCCCAGCGCGCTGTTCTCATGGCGGAACTCGACGGCCTCCGCTACCTGCCGGAGCCGACCGATCCTACCTTAGCCCGGTTTTTCAATCACCGTCGCCGGCTGGCGGTTTAAAGCCTTTCTCCTCGTGGAAGGACGCCTCGCATGAACACCCGTTGGTGGGATGAGATTCGACACCTGTTCGCTCAGACCTTCGGCCTGGATACCGAAGCGTTGACTAGTTTGACCACCGTCGAGGACGACGAGAGCTTTGTTACCAAGGCCGGCGGGTTGATGAGTGTGTTGCATTTACGCGGTCATCTGCGGGTGGTGGGCGAGGAGGAACTATCGCGGTTGACCGAGCAATTGTTGTCCTTGCTTGGCTCCGCGCTGGCCCATCAGGCGGGGCATGTGGTGGATGTCGTGTTTTCCAGCGATCCCGCGCAAACATCGGCCGAGGTCCGGACCTTGTTGACACCGGGCGCCCGCACCGCGCAGCGCACCGGCCTCGATTTGGGGGATGTCTTTGCCGAGCGGGTTCGATATTTGCCGGCCTACACGTGTGCCGAGACGGTGTCTCTCGTGATCTGGACGACCCCGGCCGGCTTGCCGCGCGCCACCCGGCGGCAGGCCGCCCGCGAGCGGCGCCGGGCGGTGAAGCAGTTACCCGTGCCGCTGGCGCTGGCGCGCGACAATCAACAGCCGTTTTTGTGCAACCGGTATTTGACGGACACGCACCGGTCGCTGGTGCAAACGCTGGTCAACGATTTACGGGCCGCTGGTTTCGAGCTGGCGCCGCTGCCGGTGGCGGCGGCGTGCCGGTATCTGCGTCAGGAAATCGATCCGGAATGGACGCCCGCGGACTGGCAACCGCTGTTGCCGGGCCTGAATCTGCCTGCACCCCGCGAGCGCGCGGATGGAATTCTCGACCTCGCAGGCTGCTGGTTTCCAGCCTTCGGCGGGCAATTGATCCCGCGCGGACTGGAACTCATGGATGATCGGACGGTGCGGGTGGGGGACCGGTTGTATCAGCCGTTTTACGTCGATCTGCCGCAATTGACCGAGGTACAACGTTTCGAGCGGCTGCTCGACCGGGTCCGTCACCAACGGCTCCCCTGGCGCTTGGCGATCCGCTTGAGCGGGGGCGCCGAGGCGTGGCTCGCCGCCCGCCATCGGTGGGCGAGCTTGCTGTACTTCGCCAGTGCCACCAACCGCTTGATCGATGCGGCGGTGCAAGCCTTGCGCCGCCATCTCCACGAAGGCCAGGTCGGGGTCTTGATGCAGATGGCGTTGACCACTTGGGCACCTCGAAAAACCGGACATGAAGCCGGCAAAATGGGCAAAGCAAGGTGCCTGAGGCGTGAGCCTCACAATATCTTTGGTTTGTGCCCCGGCCCGAAGGGTTCATCCCCGCCCGAAATCACCATCCCGGTCGTACCGGGATCGCACTTGGGCGTTAGAAAGCGACCACACCGTATGCCTTGAGAATGCACAGGCGACGTAGGTTGTAGACCGCTGCCTTCCCCGTGAGTTGGAAGGTCGCTCGATCCAGACCGATACATCGTAGGAGTTTTCCGCCCATCTGCTCCATAGCGGCGAAGACGTGTTCGACCCGCGCCCGAACCCGGGCAATGCGGGTGTTGCGGCGCGCCTGGCAGGCGGACAGCGGTTTGCCTTTCTTTGCCTTGCGCTGGATGTGTACTCGCCAACCCTGGGTCTTGAGGCGCCGCTCACGTTCACCATCAACATAGCCCTTGTCGCCATAAAGATCACGGCGGCCGGTATTCGCGTGATCCAGGACATCTTCCAGGTGCAGGGTGTCGTTCTCCGCAGCGGTGCTGACCTTGACCTGGCGGATCAGCTTGTAGCGTCGGTCGGCGCTGACCGAGACCTTGTAACCGAAGTAGGATTTGCCGTGCTTCTTCGTCCAGGTGGCCTCCATGTCCTTCTGCCGGCGCTGGGCCGGCTTCCAGTCCACCGGCATCGCCGACGCTTTCAGCAATTCCCGTTCTTTTTCCGTGACGTGCTGGCGAGGAACGGGAACCAGACTGGCGTCCACCATCTGCCCACCACGAGCAATATAACCCTGCTGGGCCAGTTGACGATGCACCGCCTCAAACAGCGCGTCTCCCGCCTTCGCCACCGTCAACCGCTCGCGGAAGGTCCAGAATGTGGTGCGATCGGGTATCTGACTACTGTGCCGCAGGCCCAGGAAACGCTGGAAGCTCAGTCGATCCAGCACTTGGTATTCCATCTGTTCGTCACTCAGTCCATATAAATCCTGAAGAACCAGGGCACGTACCATCAACTCGGTGGGAAACGGTGGACGCCCCCCACGTGCCCGTCCGGGTCGTGGCGCTACCCGGTCCATCTCCGCCGCCAGCGCCTTGAAGTCAACCTGCTGCTCCATGACTTGCAGCACATCGCCCAGACGATCCAATTTGGCTTCCCGTTCCTGGGCGGCAAACAGGCTTTCTTTGATCATCGGATATCCGGGCTCTTGGCGGGGATCAACAACCCTATTTTCTCATAACAAGGTTTTTCGAGGTGCCCACTTGGGTATCGCTGAACGAATCGCTGCCGCTCGGCCAGTCGCACGGGGAAGCGCTGCGTGCCCGGACCGCGCATTTAGCCTCGCATGTGCAATCCTGGGGGGGTTGCACCGTGCGCGAGCGGACCGGTCATCCCATCCACGCGTGGGTCTCGACCGTGCCGGGTTTGAGTCAGATCCAGATCGCCACCCGCTATGCGGCGCCGTTGCGTGAGGTGATGCGGTCTTTGCCGTTATTTCGGCCGGCTTCGCTGTGGCCGGCTGGGGCGATGGTCTACCGTTCTCGCGATGGCCGCCTGTTCCCGTTCCAGCCGGGCTCGCCGCTGCAAGGGACTTGGAACGAGCTGTATTTCGCCCGCCCCGGCAGCGGTAAATCGGTGGCGATGGCGTTGAATAATCTGGCGTTGATCTTGAGCCCCGGTTTTCGGGAATTGCCGTTCGTCCGTATCATCGACATCGGGCCATCCTCGGAAGGCTTGATTGCGCTGGTGCGGGATGCCTTACCGACCGCGCGGCAGTTCGAGGCGCAATTTCATGCGCCGCACAATCGGGCCGCGTGGGCGATCAATCCGCTGGATACCCCCTTAGGTCTGCGCGTCCCCCCGCCCCAAAAGCGCGCCTTTCTGGTGTCGTTGCTCAGCGTGTTGGCGATGGCACCCGGCGCGGCGGCGCCCCCGGAGGGCTTGGCGGAAACGGCGGGCCTGGCGCTGGATCGTGCTTACGCGCATTACAGCGACGGTCAGGCACCCAAGTGGTACGGTGTCAACCAGGATGCCGCCGTCGCCGCCGCGCTCGAACGCCACCGGACTGTCCTCCCGGAACGGCCGACCTGGTGGGACGTGGTGGATGCGCTATTCGCGGCGGGCGACATCCCCGCCGCAATCCGGGCGCAACGTTATGCCGTCCCTTTGCTCAGCGATCTCGTCGTCGTGGCCCAGGAGCCGCAAGTCACCCATCTGTACGGAGCCTCGATGCGGTTGGAGGCGACTGCGGAATCTCCGGTGCAATGGTTTAGCCGCGCGATCTCGGCGGCGACCCGTGAATGGCCGATGTTGGCCTACCCGACGCGGTTCGATTTAGGGAACGCGCGGGTGGTCGGTTTGGATGTGGCCGCGCTCTGCGGGGACATGACCCCTATTGGTCAGCGACAAACCGCCATCGCCTATTTGCTGGCGATGCATGTGCTGAGCCACGATTTGTTTTGGGACGCCCAAACCGCCGACCTGGCACCCGAAGGCTACCGCGCCTATCACCGCGACCGGCACGAGCGCTTGTTAGCGTATCCCCGCAAATTCTGCATGGACGAGAAACACCGCTGCGGCGGTATCGCCGCCATCAATGCGCAAATCGTGCGCTGGATGCGTGAGGGGCGCAAGGCCAATGTCCATACTGCCGTAGCCAGCCAAATTCTAGGTGACTTTTCGGACGAGATGGCCGAGCTCGCCACCACAATCCACATCATGGAGTATTCCTCGGACGAGATGGCCAAGGCCGTGCGCGATAAGTTTTCGCTGTCGGCGTCCGCGTTAGCCGCGCTGCGGACCTACGGGACCGGTCCCACCGCCGCTGGCGCGCCATTCCTGGGGGTGTTCCGCACCCGGCGCGGCACCATCACGCAACTGCTCTATCTCACCACCGGCCCGATCGAATTGTGGGCGCTGTCCACCACGGCGGAGGACTGCTGGGTTCGCGCCCAGCTCTACCGGCGCGTCGGACCGCGCCGGGCGCGGGCCGCCCTGGCGCGGGCCTATCCCGGCGGTAGTGTCAAAGCCGAACTGGAACGCCGCCTGGACAGCGGCGATGGGCCGCGCGACCGCGACGCCGTGCTGGCGGAACTGGCCGAGGAAGTGGCCACCCTCGCGCAGTCCTTGGCCGATTCTCCACCGGCGGTTGCTTTTACCGATACAACGTCGATGTAGGAGGGGCACGATTGACGATTTAGCTCAATATATCGAAATATTTTTTATATAAAAATATAATACAATTAAATAAGCATCCATGTTTGAGGAATCGCCCATGGAGAAGAAAACACTCTTCATCGTCCTGCCCCTGTGGTTGTCCGCTTGCGCCATGTCGCCGCACGCCACGCCACCGGTCGATCCCAGCCATCGCCAGCAATTGGCCGACGCCGGCGCCCAAATCGCCGAGGCGCTCACCCAATTGGCCGTGGTCGAGCAAGCCGCGCACCGCCTCCATGCCCAAACCTTCGTCACCGCCGACGCTGCACCACCGGAACTGCGGACCCGCGTTGCGGTGGACTATCAAGGCGATCTGAAACCGTTCGTTTATCAACTGGCCCAAGTGGCGGGTTACGCAGTTAAGACCTACGGCCGATCGAGCGTCCTGACACCCATCAATGTCCAGGCGGAGGACCGCGCCCTCGGCGAGTTGTTGGCGGACGCGGGCTACCAGGCCAGTTGGCGGTGCCAATTGGTAGTCGATCCAAGTCGCCGCCTGGTAGAAATTCTCTACGACAACCGCCGTCCCGCGTCGGCCGCTCGCGACCGACGGCGGGGCTAAGGAGGTCGCCGATGCCGTCCGTTTCTAAGCACGTCAATCCACCGGCAGTGCATCGAACGCGATTGACACCGCTGGTGGTGGCGGTGGCGGTGGCGTTGAACCTGGGCGGTGGTGTCCGGGTCGGTCTTGGCGCGCCGGCCATGATCGACCCGAAACCGTCACTTGGCGCCCTGTATTACGACCAGGGCGAACTGCGGCTGGACGACATTAAAAGCGGCCGTTCCCTGCAAGACGACGCGATTCATCCGATTCGCGCCGAAGCGTTGAAAGAGGCTGCCTTGGCCTATGGGGCACGGGCGGGCCTATACGCCCGCATGCGGGACATCAACCGGCTGCTGGACGAAGAGGCCGGGCAACTTGACCGGAATTTCCCGTTTGCGCCGTTGATGCTCGCGCACAACGTGCTGCCGCCGGTGATCCAGACCGGACGCGACACGGTACGCAAGCACCACGACGCGCAACTGCAATTTGCCGATGCCGTCTACGAGATCGTCGCTCCGGCCAAGCTGGCGGTCGCGCCACCCGACTGGCGCACCCAATACTGTTGAATTAAGCGTTTGCCATTCGTTTGGCTTTATCGACCTGCCATTTGTTAATGGGTTTCTTGGAGACACGGGGTTGCGAGGGTCGTGGGATTTTGGGTCGGTAATAGCGCACCCGAGCTATCTCGTTCAGGAGTTCAGTGAATATCACCAGGGCCCGTTCAGGGCATTTTGGCGTCAGGACAAAGGCTTCTTGGGCTAGGGTGAGCACGGCATGTTTGAACTGGGGTTCGACTCCTGCAGGATGATCTGGATCGGTCATCAGGACAGTTAACAGCCGAGCGATGACCGCCACGATCAAAATGGCGAATAACTCTTGACGAATGCCGTTCTCGGTCTGGCTATGGAAGGTTTCGACGTCGAGGGAGGTTTTCTCGTCGCGATAATGGGTTTCCACTGCCCAGCGGCGAAAATAGAGCGCGGTGATGGCAGCGGTGGGAAAACGGACGGGATCCTCCAGGTTGGTAAGGAGGACGGAGCGTTCGCCATCGGGACTGTGCAGGCGCAGGGCGTGCAGCCGGATCGGTTCCGCCTGCGGGGGCTGGAGGGTGATCGTGGCCTCCGCCTGGCCGGAGCGCACGAAGGCTTCGACGGCGGGAAAGGTGGCCGACGCCGGACAGCGGATAAGCCAGTAGCCTTGGTAGTGGTGATGGAGATGGCTGATCAGTTCGTAGCTGGGATAGCCCCGATCCAACAGCAAGACCCCGCCGCCGGGAAGGTGCGGTAACAGGGCCTTGACCTCTTCCCGTTCGTTGGCGTGGGCCATCGGCTGGACGGTGCGGGCCACGGGCAGGCGGCGAAAGACATCGTAAGCCGTGGAGACCAAGCATTGGGGATAATGACCTTGGCCGGGGTGATCCAGCCCGCTATCGGGATCGAACACCGAACGCAAGGCGTCAGCGGCCGGGAGGTGGTATTTGGAGCCATCGATGGCAAACACCGACAGGCCCTGCCACGCGAACTCATCCCCCGTCGGCCAGACCTCGTAGGCGAGGCGCGCGACGTCACGATGGAGTTGTTCGAAAGCGGTCCAGGAGAGCTTGGCCCGGGCTTTGGTGACGGTGCTCCGGTGGACAGCTTCGGCGTCCGGCCACAAACCGCTCCGTCGCGCCAGGCGGAAAAAGGCCCCCACCTTGCCGTCGACGCCTTGACTCTTGCCACTGGCCGTCAGGGACAGCAAGAGGACGATCAGGCTGGGCAGCGCGAGCTTGCACCGGCGAACAAATGCCTGCGGTGAAAGCAGGAAGGTGGTTGACGACAGCCGGTGCGGGATCAACTGCAGAAAAGCGTCAAGAAGGGAGGAAAGGGGCATGGATTTTCAAACCAGAAATTTGTGCTATCGATGGGTCTTCTGGAATTAACATTCAACTAATTCAATATATTGTGTGCATAATCGTGTTAATTCAACAGTATTGACTGGCGCACCTACCTCTACGTGCGCGCCAGGCGTCCGGCCCCGCCCGACGAGACGCTGTTGCCGGATCGCCATAAAGCGGCGGAGGTCGCCTATTGGGAGCGGTACGTCGAGCAAGGCTGGACGCGGGGCATACAACAGGCCGATCAGACTTTTACCGTGCAACTGAACCGGCTAGTGCGGGATTTGATCGGGATGGCGCTTTACTGCGAGCTGCTGGCCAAAGGAATGGTGACCCCGCCCCGGCTGACCGAACGGCAACGCGGCATCACGACCGACCGGAAAGTGATGCGTGTGAACGACCGGCTGTTGACCATCGCCGAAGACACTCATTTCCAAACGAAAAACCAACGCTGGAAACCGTATCCGACCCGGCCGTATCCGCCGCCGAAACACGCCCCAACGGTCCACTTTCATATCTTGGCATCGACCCCGCCGCCCGCCGCCACCCCGCCGCCGGTGCTGGCCTCGCCGTGGGAGGGCCAGGCCGGATGGCAACGCTGATCGACCTCCAACAACACGAAGTATCCGACGACCCCGACCTTGTAGGCTTCCTGAACACCGGACTTCCCGAGCCACCGGCTTTCGATCCCGTCGGGTTCGATCACCTGCTGCTCTGGGCTACCGACCACCAAGTCTCGGACGTCACGATCCAGGCGGGGAATTTCGTGTTCGTCGAACGGTTCGGCCGGCTGCGTCCGATCACGCGCCGGCGCTGGACCGCCGCTGAAGCCTACCAGTGCGCACAGGCGATCTACGGCGGCAACGCACCGAGCCAACTGGCCCAAGGCTACGACATCGATTGCTCATATGAAATTCGGCGCGGCCGCCAGGATTTGGCGCGGTATCGCGTCAACATGACCGCAGCCCGTGCCGCCCACGAGTGGGGGTTGGAGATCACGATTCGGACGATCCCGACCACACCGCCGACCCTGGACCATTTGGATCTACCAGCGGATTTGTGCGCGCATCTGGCGTTCGAGCAGGGTCTGGTGATCGTCACGGGGCCGACCGGATCCGGCAAGACCACGCTACTCGGCGCGATCATCCGCCATCTGCTGGAACAACCCGACTCGCACCGCAAGATTATTGCCTACGAATCGCCGATCGAGTTCGTCTATGACTCTGTGCACCGCTCGCATGCACTCATCGCCCAACACGAAATCGGGGTTCACCTCAAAAGTTTCGCGGTGGGTGTCCGCAACAGCCTCCGACGCAAGCCAATGGTCATTTTGGTGGGCGAGTCGCGGGATGCGGAAACCATCGATGCCATGGTTCTGGCGGCACAAACCGGCCATCTGGTCTATACCACGGCGCATACCAACAGCGTTCCGGAAACCCTGACCCGTTTGGTGGAGCCGTTTCCGGTCTCGGAACGCGAGGGCCGCATGGCGGGCTTGCTGGAATCGTTGCGACTGATCGTGACCCAGCGTCTAGATACTGTAGTCACGAGATTGAAGATATGAGAGGATCCTGAGGCCAAAGAAAGGGAGGCTCCATGAAAGAGACAGTTCCTGCCTACCGTCGCCACGATATATCGGATGAAACCTGGGCTTTGCTGGAGCCGCATCTACCGGGACGCCGGGGCGTGTGGGGCGGGATAGCCGAGGACAACCGATTATTTATCAATGCGGTTTTCTGGATTTTGCGCACGGGGGCGCCGTGGCGGGATCTGCCACCGGACTATGGCGGATGGAGTAATACGCACCGTCGCTTCATTCGCTGGCGCAATAAAGGGGTCTGGGAAAAGTTGCTGGAGATTTTGATCGACGAACCGGACTACGAATGGTTGATGATCGATGCCAGCCACTGCAAGGTTCACCCCCATGCCGCGGGTGCACCAGGCGGAAATCAGGCGATGGGCCGCACCAAAGGGGGCTCAACACCAAAATACACATGGCCGTGGATGCGCATGGTCTGCCGATCAGAGTGCTTATTACACCAGGTACCACAACGGATTGTACACAGGCTTCAAAATTGATCGAAGGGATCGATGCCGATTATCTGATCGCCGATCGAGGTTATGACACCGACGCGATTCTCCAGCAAGCGGCCGCGCAAGGCATGCACGCGGTCATTCCGCCCAAGAAAAACCGAACGGTTCAAAGAACGTATGATCAAGACCTCTACAAACTGCGCCATCTGGTCGAGAATGCTTTTCTTGCGCTCAAACAATGGCGGGGCATTGCGACCCGATACGCCAAAAACTCCGCGTCCTTCCTCGCCGCCGTCCACATCCGATGTCTCGTCCTCTGGCTCAAAATCGCGTGACTACAGTATCTAGTGCGGACCCTCGACGGCCAGCGCGCCCCTGTGCGGGAGTATTTGCACTTTACCCAAGCGGAGAAAGATCGCCTGGCGGATGCACCCTTTCGCCAGATCGCGCGGGTGGCGCGCGATCTGGTCCGGCAAAAGGGCCGTCCGCTGACCGTGGATTTGCAGGCCCTCCACGCCGCGGGGCGCCTGTCGGACGCCGAATTGCACCACTACCGCGAGGTCGGCACGCAGCTCGATCCGCTCGGCGATGTGGCGGCCACCCATCCCGAGACCGGCGCAACCAATGGCCGATGACGCGTTTGCGGTCCAACAAGCGCCGTGGCGTCACACCGCCCTGCCAACGATGGTGTGGGGGGTCGAGAGCTATGCGGTCTGGCCGCTGGTGCTGTGGTGGGTGCATCTCCGGTGGTCCACCTTTGGGCTGGCGCTGGGCGCCATCATCTTCCTGACGGTGATCCGCTATTTCGGACTCGATGCCCGATCGACCTATCGATTGGCCGGCACGTTCCTGGTCCGCGCCCTCGCGAACGGCCACCTTCGCGCCCTCGCGCCCTATTGGGAGCGCCGATGGTGAGCATTCATCTGATAACCAACTTGGCGAGGAACAAGCCGATGGAACGACGCCGTTTGAACGCGCTGAAAGGGCTGCTGGCCGCCGGAGTGGCCATTGGCCTGGTCACGAACCCCCTCCAGGCCGACGATCGAAATGAACCGACGCGTCCGCTCGCCCCGGTGATATCACCCGCCACCGCCCCGCCGGCAACCCCCGATCCGGCGGTCATCGAGCAGCTCCGGGCGACGGGATTAGCGGTTCAATTGGGGGGCGTGCTCGGCCACGATCTACGCTTCTGGCTCGTAACGGACGCCGAAGGCCGTCAAGCCTTTATCGTGACGACGCAGGAAGGATTCTTGATCCGGGGCAGAGTATACGCGCCGGAGGGGGCGCTCTATCTCGATACCGAGGGGCCGACACCACTGTATGGGTCCGAGCGCGAACGGCGCGCGCGGGGGTTAGCCCGGCTGACCGGCGCGCCGCGCCGTGCGGACACCGATCTCACCTGGCGGGTGCCGAATACGCCGGGTGCGACGCCGTCGGGTGCAACGGTGCTGGGTGCGATGACACCGGGTGCGACGGTGTGGGATCAGCTCGGTCACGCCACGGTCATCGAAGAGGGGAGAGCCGGTGCGCCGTTGGTGTACATCTTCTTCGATCCCGATTGCCCCTACCGCCATCAACAATGGGAGGCGCTGCGCAAAAAAGTGACCGCAGGCGCGCTGCGCGTGCGGTGGGTGCCGGTGGCCGTGCTGACGACGTCGCAAGCGAATCTCGGTGTCGTCGGTGGATTGCTAGCCGATCCGCGTGCCGAAACACTGACCGGTTGGATGCGCACGCGGCGGGTACGCCTCGATGCGAGTGAAGCGGCGGAGCGGGCGCTGGGCCTCAATATGGCCCTGTTCCAGGCGCTCAAGGTGCCGTCGGTGCTGGCAGCGATTTACAAGGATCAGGCCGGCCGCTTGATCCGAAAGGTGGGTGTGGCCGATCTGTAGAGGTTGCCCCGTCACCGGGTCGGCCGTGGTGCGGCAGACGGTTGCCCACGGGCCGTATCGTGGGGTACCGGTTCGCGGACAGCGAGCGGCCACATCGGCGGCGGCGTGGCAAACGGACGCGCCACCTGCAAACCGTAACGGATCCGCAGGTCTTCCAGAATCCGCGCGAGGGGCTGCCGGTTTTGGAGACCGTCGCGCAGCCAGCGAAACACCACCAGCGGGGTGGGCGCCTGCCGGAGCGCGGCGTCGAGTTCTCGTCGTTGGCGTGGGGTGAGCGCCAGCGTTGCCAAGGGCGCCACGGCGGGATCGTTGGGAATCAGACCGGCAACGGGGATTGCAAAACCGTTTTGAGCCATGAAGGGGTCTCCGGCAAGGGACTGAACGGGATGACGTGCAACCCATCGAGGTCGGTTTCGGAAGCGACGATCCGGCGGCCGCTCGCCGGATCGTCCAGGGCCGCCGCGTAGGCCGCGCTGTAAGGGGCCAGCGCGACAGCGTACCGTGTGTGCGACGAGAAGTCGCGTGGTTGAATCCAGGTTAAATTCCTGGTCGGTGAGCCACCACCGCAAGCCTACCCAAGCGTGCAAAGAGGTAACTCGCTGTACGAAGCCTTGGGGACGATACGGGCGATCTCCCAGCACCATTGGGGAAAGCGCCGTTAGGCTAGAGGGCTAAGGTCAAGCGGATGCTGAACCGCCAGAAGGACCGTTACACCGAATAAGCCAAAGGTGCTGACAGGCTTAAACCAAAAGGTAAGGGGGTAGTACGGAAATGTGCATGGGTTTTCGTATGTGGTCGAGAATCCCCCCGGTCCACAGGCGGGACCTACGGTCATCGCGACGTCAACCGCGCGGAACTCGGTAAGCCCGATACCCGGCCCTCCGGGCAGTCCGACCGCAAGGGAAGACGAACGGGTAGCGGGTAAAGGAGACCCGGAAAAAGCGAAAGCCCCGACGGTAATCGCCGGGGATAGGGAATACTCGACCCGAAAGGGTGCAGACTTCCGGGATGGTGGGACAACGTGATCTCTCGGAGTAATTGAGTTCGAGGAGACAAGCAAATGAGCGCGATCGAAGCGTGTGCGGCTCCTACCGACGCGGGCGGCTGGCACGAGATTCCGTGGCGGCGCGTCCATCGCTCGGTTCGCAAACTCCAGCGGCGGATCGCGAAGGCGCAACGGGAAGGCCACCGCGGCAAGGTCAAGGCCCTGCAACGGTTGCTGACCACCGCTTGGCAGGCCAAGGCTTTGGCGGTCAAGCGGGTCACGGAGAATCGAGGACGGCGAACGGCGGGCGTCGACGGGGAAACCTGGTCGACGCCGGACGCCAAATGGAAGGCGATAAGGGCGCTACGGCGGCAAGGCTACCAACCGAAACCGCTGCGCCGGGTGTACATCCCCAAGGCAAACGGCCAACAACGGCCATTGGGCATTCCGACCATGAAGGACCGAGCCATGCAGGCGCTACACTGGTTCGCGCTGCTGCCGGTGGCCGAAACCACCGGCGACCGATGCTCGTACGGCTTTCGGCCGTACCGGGCCACGCGAGACGCCATCGAGCACTGCTTCAAGATCTTGTCTCGGCTCACCGCCCCGCAATGGGTGTTGGAAGGCGACATCAAAGGCTGTTTCGATCATATCGACCACGCCTGGATGCTCGACCACATTCCCATGGACAAGGTCGTTCTCCGAAAATGGCTCAAGGTCGGTTATCGGGAAAACGGCAAGCTCTTCCCGACAACAGCCGGTACACCTCAAGGCGGGATTCTCTCGCCTTGCCTGGCGAATATGGCGCTGGATGGACTGGACCGCGCCATCAAGGAACGGGCGGGCGTCCTGCGTCCGACCGGGACGATCAATCGGAAAAAGGGTTACAAGCTGAACTTGGTCCGCTATGCCGACGACTTCATCGTCACGGCCGACACGGCGGAACGGTTGGAAACCGTGGTCAAACCGGCGATCCAGGCGTTTCTGGCCGAGCGGGGCCTCGCTCTCTCGGCGACCAAGACCCGCATCACTCGTCTGGATGAGGGATTCGATTTCCTCGGCTGGAACGTGCGGCGGGTCAAAGGCAAGCTGTTGATCCGGCCGAGCCAGCGGAACCTGGTCAACCACCTGCGCACGCTCGGCCAGCGCCTGAACACGCTCCGGTCGGCGAGTCAGGTCAACGTGATCAGCACCCTGAATCCGATCGTGCGCGGCTGGGCCAACTACCACCGCCACGTCGTCGCCAGGGCCGCGTTCGCCAAGGTCGGCCACGGGCTCTGGCGGCTGCTCTGGAACTGGGCGAAGAAACGCCATCCCCACAAAGGAAAAGGATGGCTCCGCCACCGATACTTCCGGACGATTCGGAACTTCACCTGGACCTTCGCCGGCCAAACGGCAACCGGTCGGCTCGTCTACTTGATCGATCCGCGCATGATCCCAATTCGGCGCCACATCATGGTCAAGAGCGACCTAAACCCGTTTGACCCCACGTTCCGAGACTACCTGACCCGTCGGCGGGAGCAACTCGTCGACGAGTCGGGCATCGGGAAACGAAAGGCCCTCTACCAGGCGCAGCAGGGTCTATGCCCCTGGTGCCAATCCGAAATCACCCCGGAAACCGGCTGGCACGTCCACCACTGCCAACCCGTTTGCCAAGGTGGGAGCGAGGAGCCAACTAACCTGGTCCTGCTCCATCCCAACTGCCACCGCCAACTCCACCACTCCATGCGCCGCGCGTCGGGCGCGCAGCCCGATGCGTTACGTTCCGCTTGAGCCGTATGAGGGGAAACCCTCACGTACGGTTCTTAGGGGAGAGAGCCGTGGCAACACGGCTCTCTTACCCGACGGCGCAGAGTCGGGCAAACGCCTCGAGTGCCTGGGGCCAGTCGCTCGGCCAGAGCAGTGCGACCGGATCGGGGTCCTCAGCGAGGAGGGCGATGCCCGTTGCTCCGACGGCAGCGGTGCGCCAGACCTGAGGAAACCACCACAGGGTCGGCGAGTAGGCCAAGAAGGGGCCGACTTGCGGGAAGAAACCAATCTGAAAGCCGTTGGCGACGGTGCGATCCAACACGATGACGGTCCCGCCGGCGGCGCGGTGGGTATCCGGTACCCCGTGGGCCAGCCAGCCGAGCAGGCCCAGCCGGGCCTCCCACGGCGCGCCGGTGTCGGCGCGGTGGGTATCCGGTACGGGCGGGGGCGGGATCGCTTTGATTATCATCGCAACCTCGCGGGCGTTTTTGCCGTATTATAAATTGTGTTATAAACTCTAAATAAATAAAGTGTATCCGATCACGATGGCCGTGCCAATCCTGGAACCGGAGAAGCATCCTCATGGGTTTCGATCACCTGAAAGCGCTGTCGCAACACGCGACAGCCAGCGCCGTGCCCGCCGAGCGTCTGGACACCGAAGACGTTGCCACCGCACCCGCGGCCCCGTCGTCCGTTGCCACCGAATCCCCCACGCGCCCCATAAGCGCTAAGATAAAATTGCCCCGCTGCGCTATACTTCTGGCCTGTTGACAACAACAGAAGACTGGGCAGTGACATGAACGAATTCGCCGACGATGTTGATTGGGAAGAGATGTTCGCCGGATTGGGCGAAGACTGGGAAGTCATTGAGCGGGTGTTGCCCGATGGGTGGCAGGAGGCGGCGCGGCGTACTGGCGCGCTGCGGCGCACTCGCGGATTCAAGGATGCCGCCACGCTGCTGCGTGTACTGCTGATCCACCTGGTTGACGGCTGCTCGCTACGCGAGACCGCCGTTCGCGCCGATGCGGGCGGCTTGATCAAGGTGTCCGATGTGGCGTTGCTGGGTCGGCTGCGCGGCAGCGGCGAGTGGTTCCGGTGGATGGTCGAGCAGATGAGTCTGCGCCTGTCGGCCACGGCCGAGTATGTGCTGCCGGGCAAGCGAATGCGCCTGGTCGACGCCAGCGTGGTGTGTGAACCCGGTGCCACAGGGTCGACGTGGCGACTGCACTACATGATCGACCTGAGCACTTTGGCTTGTGAGCAGGTGCTCGTCACGCTGCCTGAAGAGGGCGAGACGCTGACTCGCTTTGCCGTCAAAGCCAACGATGTCGTGATGGCCGATCGCGGACTGGCGCATCGGCGCGGCATTCGCCACGTCGTCAATCATCAGGGCGATGTCATCGTGCGCATGAACATGGTCAGTGTGCCGTTGGAAGACGACAAAGCGCGAGCGCTGGCATTGCTGCCCAAATTGCGCAAGCTCAAGGTCGGCCAAGCGTGGGATTGGCCGGCATGGATACGCGATGACGAAGGCCCCCTCGCTGTTCGTGTCTGCGCGATCAAGAAGAGCGCCGAACAGACCCGCAAGACGCAGGCCAAGCTGCGCGAGGTGGCATCCAAGAAGGGCCGCGATCTCCAACCCGACACGCTGGAGGCGGCGGGATACATCGTCGTGCTGACGACCCTGCCGAACGTGCCGGCGCACCCGATCCTTGAGATGTACCGCCACCGATGGCAAATCGAAATCGACCAGCCATACAACCTCCATAAGAGCCATTTATTAGCGAGGAATGGGATGGCGCTCGGCCCGAACGGCGGCGCGCCACGCCTGGAGCTGTGCCAGATCCTGGGCGTCGGCGTGGATCAACCAGAGCGAACGGGCCGCATGGGGGGCCTGGCGACCCCGCAGCCGCCCCCGCCGCAGCCAGGCAAACAAGGTCGGCTGCGGCATGTCCAGATGGTAGGCCAACTCGGCGAGGGTCCACTCGTCGGGGCCACGCTGGAGAACCGTCGTCGCCGGGGGTGGGGTGCGCAGCCCCAGGCGAACCTGGAGGTCGCCAACCATGGCGGCGTTGAAGGTCTCGCAGCGTTTGGCCGGATGCCAGCCCTTGGCGTTCAGTTGCCGCGCGATCGCCGCCGGGCCGCAGCCGTCGGCGTGCAGCGCCATCACCCGGGCCGTGAGTTGCGGGTAGTAACTCAACTGGTCCAGCCGGGCGACCGGTCGGCTCAGGGTCGCCTGGGTGCCGTGGCCGCCGAACCAATGCATCTGAACGTCGACTCGCTCGCTCTCACCCTGCACCGTGACCACCACCCGCTCGACCAGTTGTCGGACGATCGCCTGACGATCCACCGCCGTGGTGGTCGGTGCCTGCCAGAGGGCCGGGATTTCGGTGGCGAGCCGCCGGATCGCGGCCCGCTCCTCGGCGGTCAGGACGGGTGGTTGCTCGGCTTGGAAACGGGCGTAGTCAGCCTGCAGGGCCGCTTCGGTGGCCAGCGCTTCCTCCCACTGGCGTTCCAGAGTCCGGGCCACCAGTCGATGCTCGGGTTCGACCGCCTGGTATTGGCGGGCGGCCCGTTCGACCTGGTAGCGGGCGCGCTCCAGCCGCTGCCGCCAATGCTGGTGCAGGTGCTGCCGTTCCCCCTCCAGATCGGCGGCGACCTGCAGGCTGATCTCCAGGGCGGCCGGTTCCAGCGCCCGCAGCACCTGGGCGCTCGCCCAATCATCCAACACCCGGCCGACCAGCGACTGGCAGCGCGGCTCGCCATAGTCCACCGCCATCCGGCTACAGTCATACCGCAGCCGGCCGCCGCTGTTGTTATAGACCGCTGCCATGCGCAACCCGCACCGGCCACAGATCACCAAGCCCGACAGCAACGACGGCCCCGCGCGGACCGGGCCGAGGTGAGCGGTTTGGTTGGCCGCCAGTTGTGCCTGATTGCGTTCGAATTGCGCCCAAGTGATATAGGCCGGCAACCGGTCCTGGAGCAACACCGCGCACTCCTCGGGCGTCGCCACCCGGCGCCCGGTCGCCGGGCGCCCCGGTTGCTGGCGGCGCGGGTCCATCGGGCGACGGCCATAGGCATACGCGCCGGCATAAATCGGGTGATGCAACAGATTGCTCAGCGTGGCTCGATTGGGCCGGTGCCACTCCAGGTCGCCCTGACGCAGGCCCAGCCGTATCCGGTGGGGGAGTTGAATTTGATGGCGGACCAGGTATTGCAATACCCCATTGAGGGTCCCGCACCGCTCGAACCGATCAAAAATCAACGCGATGGTCGCCCGCGCCTGCTCGTCCGGATCCAGGATCACTTCCCCCGACGGCCGCCGCGCGTAACCCATCGGCACGGCCATCCCCAGCTCGCCGCGTTCGGCCTTGATTCGCTTGCCGGCCAGCATGCGTTGCTTGAGCATGTGCAGTTCCGCCTCCGACAAGGTGCCTTTCAACCCTAGCAACAGCCGATCGTTGTAGTCGGTCGGATCGTAGATCCCGTCCAGATCGCCGATCAAGGTTCCGAACAACCCACAAATCTCCAGCAACTGATGCCAGTCGCGACAGGAGCGGGCCAACCGCGACATCTCCACCCCCAGCACCAGCCCCACATGGTTGAGGCCCACTTCCGCCACCAGGCGTTGGAACCCGGGCCGGCCCACGGCCGTCGTGCCCGATTTGCCCAGATCGTCATCGATCACCAAGACCTGGGACCGGGGCCAACCCAGCCCCAGTGCCCGGTCCACCAGCCCGTATTGCAACCGCGTCGATTCCTGGTGTCGAACCAACTGTTGCAACGTCGATTGCCGCACGTACACCACCGCCAGCCGATCGCGATGCTGCCCCTGAACCTTCTCGCTGGGCATCGGCCAAGCCCGCATCGTCTCGCTCATCCGTCTCTCCCTCCGGCCGCCGGGTCCACTCCCAATATCGGGAGGCCAGTTGGCCCATCTGGGCGATCAGGCGGCGTTGACGGTCGCGAGACAGACTCGCCCACACCCCCGATTCGGTTTGTGTCGTCATGGATCGTTCGCCTCGCTAGCCAGTTTGCCAGCCCCAGCAGGGCGGCGCCATCCACGGTCGGCGCAATCGCTGAATCGGTCAATCGTATAGCGGCATTCTCAATGGTATATCGAGTTGGCATTTAAGCGCTTGAAGTCACTGCTGCATCTGGGCCACCTGAAGAAGACTGACCTCGTGGGCGCCAAGGCTTGGCTACAAGGAAAACTGTTCGTAGCCACCCTGATCGAAACACTCATCGCGGTTGGCGAGCGTTTTTCCCCTTGGGGCTACTTCCAGCTTCAAGAGCAAAGGCCGACACAGTCGGTGGCGTGAGGTGGCGATGATGCGCTTCCTCATCGCTCGCGCTGTCAACCCGCAACTGACTCTGCTCGACGGTCTGCGCGACTGGAACAATATTGCCGCCGCACTACGCGAGCCACCCCGCAAACGGCGGCGGTATCAGGGCGACAACTTGGAGGAATTTTTATCTTAGCGCTTATGCCCACGCGCCCCGTCGCCCCCGAGGAACCGCTGTCCGCATCTTCCGCATCCAGGGCAGCTTATTTCGACCACTGGATCGCGCAATTGGGCGCCTTGAACGGGCGGACGCCGGAGGCGGCGCAAACCGCCTGGCGGCAGGCCCTCGAACACGCGCCGGGCCATCTGCGTCCGTCCGACGGCGACGCCCGGTTGTTCGGGATGGCGGGCGCGTCGACCGTGCCCTATCGCGCGGTGATCGATTGGCTCCACATCCGTAAAGTGGCGGATATCGACGGAGGTAGCCTGGCCGCCGACACGGCCCATTATTGGTTACGGCGAATGGCCGCCGTTTCGAGGTCGTCCGCCGATAGGGTCACCCGCTACCGGGCGATCGCCCACGCGGCGGTACAGGCCGGTCAGGGTCTGCCGCCGGCGCTCATCGAGGCCCTAGCCGCGCAACCGGACGCCGTGGAGGGATATCTACGCTGCGCCGCGCTGAAAACCCGCCTCAGCGAGGCTGCTGCGCGGAACGACCCGCCGTCCGCGGCTGCCGATCCACGGCCCGCCACCACCACGACGGCGGCGACCGAGGTGCCGGCACGGGCTGGCGACGGCGTGGCACCGTCTCTACCCGCGCCGCCGTTGGCCGCCCACCCGTCTGGGCTGGGTGAACCCACGATCGGTCACAGCGTTGGTCGGGCGTTGGGCCAGGTGGCCGGCGGGTTGTTCGGCGGCGCCGTCGCCGGCTTCAAATCCGGATTCGACCGGGTACGGGAACGGTCCGTCGCCGCTGCGACCGCATCCGACGATCCGAACCCCGCACCGGGGCGGTTCTGGCAACGATGGACCGGCGTGGCTGCTCAAGCCCGCGCACAACGAGCGACACAGGCCGCGGCACGCGCCGAACAGGCGCTGACTGCCTTCGAGGCGGCCAGTCACCGCGTGCAACAGCATCCTCGGTTGGTGGCGTTTTGGCAGGCGGTGGACCGTCAGGCGCAACAGAGCGCCGACGGTCAGCGGTCCACGGTCCTCCGGGACCTGAGCAGGGCGCCGCACCACCCCTTGCGCGTGCGCTTCGAGCGCCAACTCGCGGCTGATCCCGACGTGGCCTTGTGGCACGCGCGCGCCCAGGCAGCTTTCGAGCGGGTGCAAACGGTGTGGACGCAGACCACGCAAACGTCGATGGCCGAGGGTACAGGGTGGTCGCCCACCCCCGAACAACAACACCGGTTGCGCGCCGCCTGTTTCGCCGTGCCGCCGCCGACGGATCGTCCGGCGCTGGTCGAGTGCGCCGAACGGCTGTTACACGACTTGGCACACCTCCTCCGCCAGGCGTTCCAACAACCGTGCGCGGGGGGCGCTGGTTCTGCGCCCTCGACCTGATCCACGAGGCGTCGTCGATGGAGCACGGTCCGCGCGATCCGTTGGACGGCCTCTGGCTGTTGGCCTTGGCGATCTTGGCGCCCGTGGCGGTCTGGTGGCTGTGGAGCGAGGTGCTTGTTGGTTGGGGGTTCCGGCTCAAACTGGCCGAACTGGCGCTACTGCAACGGTTCGGCGTTCACGGCGCCCTGATCGCCGAGCTGGCTGCCGCGTTGCAGGGCGCCTTGACAGCGCCGGACCGGATCACCTTCGACACCTTCGTCTTCGGTCTGGAAGGGGTCGGTCGGTATCTGCGATGGCCCCTCGCGGCGGGATTGGCCGGACTGGGGGGCGCGCTGCTGTGGTGGCATCCGGCGGGCCGTTTCCGCCGCCGCTTCGATTTGCGGCGCTTGGCCGAGTCGATGAAAGACCCCTGGCCGTTCGCCTTGCACGCCTTGCGGCGCGGCAACCTCAATTTGCCGCTCGATCATCCAATGTGGGGAATGGCGCTGTCGAGTGAGGCGTTCTTGCGCCGCCACGATCTCCTGGAAGCAAGCGACGCGGGCTGGAGCTTGCGCGAGGCGCGCGCCGAGGCGGTGTTCGCCGTGCAACTGGGACCACCGTGGCGCGAGGCGCCCGTGCACGCCCGTGCGCTGGCGGGCCTCCTGGCGTTGCGGGTCGTGGCCCTAACCGCGCCGACGGCCGAGGCCGAGCGACTCAAACGTCGCGCCTTCGCGCTGTGGGCGACGCTGGCGCGGGCGGCGGCCGACCACCCCGCCGGAGATTATTGCCCTCCAGCGGCAGCCTTCGCCCAGGTCATGCACGAGACCGAACCGGTGTTGCGGGACGAGGCGCTGACGCCGTTGCTGGCCGGCCACGCCTATACGGCGACAGTCTTGTTGCGATTGCTGGCCGCTGCCCGCACAGGCGGTGTGTTGCCGCCGGCGCTGTTCAATAGGGCACCTCGAAAAACCGGACATGAAGCCGGCAAAATGGGCAAAGCAAGGTGCCTGAGGCGTGAGCCTCACAATATCTTTGGTTTGTGCCCCGGCCCGAAGGGTTCATCCCCGCCCGAAATCACCATCCCGGTCGTACCGGGATCGCACTTGGGCGTTAGAAAGCGACCACACCGTATGCCTTGAGAATGCACAGGCGACGTAGGTTGTAGACCGCTGCCTTCCCCGTGAGTTGGAAGGTCGCTCGATCCAGACCGATACATCGTAGGAGTTTTCCGCCCATCTGCTCCATAGCGGCGAAGACGTGTTCGACCCGCGCCCGAACCCGGGCAATGCGGGTGTTGCGGCGCGCCTGGCAGGCGGACAGCGGTTTGCCTTTCTTTGCCTTGCGCTGGATGTGTACTCGCCAACCCTGGGTCTTGAGGCGCCGCTCACGTTCACCATCAACATAGCCCTTGTCGCCATAAAGATCACGGCCGGTATTCGCGTGATCCAGGACATCTTCCAGGTGCAGGGTGTCGTTCTCCGCAGCGGTGCTGACCTTGACCTGGCGGATCAGCTTGTAGCGTCGGTCGGCGCTGACCGAGACCTTGTAACCGAAGTAGGATTTGCCGTGCTTCTTCGTCCAGGTGGCCTCCATGTCCTTCTGCCGGCGCTGGGCCGGCTTCCAGTCCACCGGCATCGCCGACGCTTTCAGCAATTCCCGTTCTTTTTCCGTGACGTGCTGGCGAGGAACGGGAACCAGACTGGCGTCCACCATCTGCCCACCACGAGCAATATAACCCTGCTGGGCCAGTTGACGATGCACCGCCTCAAACAGCGCGTCTCCCGCCTTCGCCACCGTCAACCGCTCGCGGAAGGTCCAGAATGTGGTGCGATCGGGTATCTGACTACTGTGCCGCAGGCCCAGGAAACGCTGGAAGCTCAGTCGATCCAGCACTTGGTATTCCATCTGTTCGTCACTCAGTCCATATAAATCCTGAAGAACCAGGGCACGTACCATCAACTCGGTGGGAAACGGTGGACGCCCCCCACGTGCCCGTCCGGGTCGCGGCGCTACCCGGTCCATCTCCGCCGCCAGCGCCTTGAAGTCAACCTGCTGCTCCATGACTTGCAGCACATCGCCCAGACGATCCAATTTGGCTTCCCGTTCCTGGGCGGCAAACAGGCTTTCTTTGATCATCGGATATCCGGGCTCTTGGCGGGGATCAACAACCCTATTTTCTCATAACAAGGTTTTTCGAGGTGCCCAATTGGTTGAAGGGTATGGATCGACCGTTGTGGTACGCCCTGAGTTCGCTCGGACGGCGGTTACCGTTTGTCGAGGCGGCGGGCGCTATCGCCCATTACCACGCCGAGCGCGCCGCCGGGTTCGCGCGGCCCGCGCCGGCGGTGGACCGCGCGCTCGACGGGCTGTGGCGTGAGGTCCTCATGCTCGCACCCCCCGAGCCCACGTCTAAAACCGATCTTACACCCGAAACCGATCCACCCCCTGACTGAAGGGAGACCTGATCCATGTTCGTTGTTACGCGTCGTTCCGCGCTTCCCCATCTGTCCCTCGTTTCCGGTGCCGTGGTCCGTCTCCATGCGGACCGTCTGACGCTCTGGCCTGTTTCGACCACGCAAAAAATCGAGCTAAGCGTTGAGCCCTTGCCGGATGGTGGTTACGGGATTCTCGCGACGACAGACAGCCATGCCACCCTCCTCGCGCGGTATCCGGCCCAGCGGCATGCCCGACACCAGTTGCACCGCCTCACCGGCGTCGGCGAATGGCACTGGCGCCGTTTGCTGGGCCGCGCCGTGCTCGGCAGCGGCGTGCTGTTTCTGGTGTGGTTTTTGTTCTTCGTGCCAGTGGAACGGCCGCCCTGGCCGGCCGGCCCCTGGCCGGATCGCATGCAACCGATCGATCCCCCCGGGACGCCGCCGGTCGGTGCGGCAGACCCGGCCTCCAACGCCATGTCCACCCCGGCCCCGACCGCCGCACCGCCCGACGACGGTCCTGCCTTTGTGGACGATCCGGTGGAGCGTCTGCAGAGCGTGCCCGCCGCCGCGCCGGCGCCCGAGTAGCCCGCCAAGCGGCCCTCATGAAAAAGCACCCGCTTTACGGCATCGATCTCGACCAGGCCGTCAGTGCACACACGGCGCAGCGGGATTCCCGGACGCTAGGGCAGCGGCTGGCGGCGGCTGGCCGCGATCCGAACGGGCTGGGCATTGCCTGTTTCGTGTTGGCGGGCATCGCGTGGTGCGTTCCCGCCCTAGTGGATCTCAGTGCCCTCGGTGGACTCGCCATCGGATTCTGGGCCTGGCGCTTGCGGCCCGTGCTGCCCTTCAAACTGCCTGCCACCTATCGGGGTCTCGATCCGCACGAGCGGGAACCGGGTACGCGAATGCCACGAGCGGCGCGCGGCTTGCTGTTTCTCGGCAACGACCGGACCACGAACGAGGAGCTGTATCTGACGGACGACGACCTCCGGACGCATCTGCTGGTCCTGGGGGGGACCGGCGCCGGCAAGACGGAAGCTATGACCAGCCTCGCGGCCAATACACTGCTCTGGGGATCGGGATTCACCTATGTCGACGGCAAGGGCGACGCGAGTCTCTGGACCAAGGTCCAGGCGATGGCCCGGGCCTGCGGGCGGGAGGACGACGTCTATGTGCTCAACTACCTAACCGGTTCCGCCGATGTCGATCTTGGCATACCGGGCGCGGCACGGCTGTCCAACACCTTCAACCCATTTTTGTACGGCTCGACGGACGCCATCACCCAGTTGTTGATCGCGCAAATGGCGGAGGCGGGCGGCGACTCAGCCACCTGGAAAGACAAGGCCATCGGTCTGCTAACCGCCTACGTGCGGGCGCTGGTGGCGATGCGGGATCGTGGGCACGACGAACAGAATCGTCCGTTTACCCTCGATGTCGGCGCGCTGCGGGCCTATCTGCCCTTGGATAACTTGATCGATCTCTACTTGCGCGCCCGCGACCAGGTCGAGGGGTTCGCCTTGCCGGGGCCGGCGCTGGAGTCGTTGCGGACGTATCTCGAATCGGTGCCGGGTTTCCAAGATCCGGCCCACCTGCTGGCGCAACAGCGGCAAACCCTGACCCCGGCCATGATTGGCGCGCGGGCGTATCCGCCGCAACCCGATCCCCAAACCTACCTGCAACACGGTTATCTGCAAAACCAGTTCAGCCGGCTGTTCGGGCAACTGGCCGACGTCTACGGCCACATTTTCCGGGTGGGAGAGGGCGAAATCGATCTGACCGACATCATCTTACAGCGCCGGATTTTAGTGGTGATGCTGCCCGCGCTGGAAAAAAGCCCCGATGAATTGGCCAGTCTCGGCAAGCTGCTCGTCGGGGCGCTGAAAACCATGCTCGCTATCGGCCTCGGCGCGCGTTTGGAGGGCAGCCATCTTGAGGTGATCGACCGCCGGCCGGTCGCCGCCCCCGCACCGTACCTGGGAGTGTTCGATGAGTATGGCTACTACGCAGTCCGGGGATTCGCGGTGGTGCCCGCCCAGGCTCGCAGCCTCGGGTTTTCGATTTGTTTCGGCGGGCAGGATCTGCAAAGTTTCGGCAAGGAATCGCAGGAGGAAGCCGCCGCCATCGTCGCGAACACCCTCACCAAGGTTGGCATGTTCGTCGAAGACCCCAAGGACACAATGGATCTGTTCGAGAAGTTGGGCGGCCAGGCGCTCGCCGTTCAAAGCAGTGGGTTGACCCAAAGCGACAACGCTTTACTGGCCGGGTTCTACCGCAGCGCGCCGAATGCCGTCTACGAGCGCCGCGCCCGTATCGATCCGCTCGATCTGCGCGCTCAACATACCGGCGAGGCGCACGTCCTGCGCGGGACGACCATCGTCCGCGCGAATCTGTTCTTTGCGGGGGTGTTCCGGGCCGCTGCGTATCGCATCAATCGCTTCATCGCCCTGGGTGCCACCGACGCGTCGAACCCGCCAGCAGCCCTGACGCCGGAGAGCGTGCGCGCGGCGGTTGCAAGCATCGTGGCGACCCCCTTGGAACCGTGGCAAGGGCTGGCCCTGCCAGCCCTGCTGGCCGAGTGGGAGCAAACTGCAGAGGCGACGTCGGAAGGCGCTACCACTGGGACAGAACAGACCTTTGCCCACCGCCTGATCGATGGCTATTTGCAGTGGCACGCCGAACTGGATGCCGCGTTTGCCGCTCAGTTCCGGGCCTTCGCGGGCCACGCCACCGCCGCCGGAGCGGCGCAGCCGGTTGAGCCGGCAGCGGTCAAGGAAGCCGTGCAGGAGGAACCGACCGCCGCCGGCGATCCCGCACCTGCCGTCGGTACGCCGACCACTGAATCCCCTGCGCCCGCTGCGTCTTCCGCAGAAATCGAGGCGGCCGTGGAGGCGATCATCGCCGACCAGACGCGACGCGATCCACCGGCTGGCGTGGAGGCTTCGCAAATCGAAACGGACGAGCGGGATTTCGACGATGCGGGCTTTCTTGCACAGCCGGGCGAACCATCGGCGACGCGCCAACGGACGGCCGTTGCCTTGAGCGCCGCGCCTTCGGCGTCCGCGCCGGACACCGTGCCGGACGCTATCCCTACACCCGAACCGCCGCCGGTTGCGCGTCCTCGTCGACGCGCCGTGTTGCCCCTCGTGGCAGTGGACCGACTGGAGGAGTTAACTGCCTTGGATTTCTCGGTTTTTTACCTTGATGTGCGTGAAATTCATCCCGACGTGGAGCGGGAGGAAACAGTGAATGGCTAACTCATAAACATCCATCTCTGCCCGATGATGTGACAATACTGTGGAAGTTGTGAAAAACCAAGAGGACAACAATGCAGTAGGGAAACACAACGCGATGGTTTCACCCACCGGATGAGTACCGTCTCGACGATCCCAAATCCACGGTGGTTTCGTTGACGATCAAGATACCAGCGATGGGGTGCTTCTCACAGTACACTACGATAGTGAGGTCGAAATCGGCGACGTGGTTGCGATATCAGAGGCTGAGTACACATGGGCGCGGGTGGTAGGCTTCAAGCTCTACCACGCTGACCGTGGTGCGTAACAAGGTACCGGCGTACTGTTGTCCCACAGCCCCCTGTGCTTCTCGGCCTTGCACGTCTCTGCTTGGCATCACACCCGAACAGACTGAGGTCATTCACTCTGTTTACGGTCGTGTTGCCGGGTCCAGGCGCGACAGTAGCTTCCTTTACCAAGATCTGTCGGTCTTGACACGACCGCATCGTTGCAGCTAAACAAAAAATTTTGCACCTTCGTCACCCTGCGCGACACTCGCTTGCCCAAACTCATTTTTGACAAATTGCAGGCGAGAGATACCGAATGCTTCACCAAGACCACATTATGAAGAAATTAAAAGGCCAACCGCAAGCCCTTGCGCGTATCGAATATCTCAAGGTGCGGAACTTCCGGGCACTGTGCGAGATGGAGTTCAAGGATCTGACGCCACTCACGGTGTTGCTCGGACCCAACGGCAGCGGCAAATCCACGGTATTTGATGTGTTCGCGTTTCTGGCCGACTGTTTCGAACTGGGTTTGCGCCGCGCCTGGGACAAGCGCGGTCGGGCCAAGGAGCTGAAGACGCGCGGCGGCGATGGGCCGATGGTCATCGAAATCAAGTACCGTGAGCCTGGATACCCGCTTATCACCTATCACTTGGCTGTGGATGAGCGTGGCAGTGCACCCATGGTCGTTGAGGAATGGCTACAGTGGCGTCGGGGTTCGAGCGGTAAACCCTTTCGCTTTCTGGACTACCGGGAGGGTCGCGGCCGGGCTGCCAGCGGTGAGAAGCCGGACGAGCAGGACAAGCGTATCGAGATTCCACTGAAATCGGCCGATTTGCTGGCGGTCAACGCCCTTGGTCAGTTCGCCGAACATCCCCGCGTGGCGGCCTTGCGCGATTTCATCACCGGCTGGTACGTCTCGTACCTGTCGGCCGACAGCGCCCGTGGCCAGCCTGAAGCCGGACCTCAGGAACGGCTGACCAAGACCGGCGACAACCTGGCCAATGTCATCCAATACCTGGCCGAGCAACACGGTGATCGCCTCGCGCACATCTTCGAGATTTTGCGTCGCCGGGTGCCGCGCATCGAACGGGTGCTGGCGGAGACCATGCCCGACGGCAGGCTGTTGCTCCAGATCAAGGACGCGCCGTTTAGCCAACCGGTGTTGGCGCGCTTTGCATCAGACGGCACCTTGAAAATGTTGGCGTATCTGGTGCTGCTGTACGATCCGGCGCCGCCGCCGTTTATCGGTATTGAGGAACCCGAAAATTTCCTGCATCCGCGCTTGTTGCCCGAACTGGCCGAAGAATGCCGCGCTGCCACCGACCGTACCCAGTTCCTGGTTACGACGCATTCACCGTTCTTCCTCAACACCCTGCGACCCGAGGAAGTGCGGGTTCTGTGGCGAGACGAGCAGGGTTACACACGGACGGACCGCGCCAGCGACCTGACCGGGGTGCGCGCCTTTGTCGAGCATGGCGCATTGCTTGGGGACCTCTGGATGGAAGGACAACTGGGCGTGGGCGACCCGCTGGTTAATCAGGGAGCACCCACCCGCCTACAAACGAGGCGTTGAGCGTGACCGCCGCTCATCTGGTCGTGCTGGTCGAGGAGCCTTCGATGGAAGCGTTTCTGCGCGCCTTGTTGCCGCGGCGGCTGCCCCTGGACCGAACCTTCGAAGTGCATCCATTCCAGGGCAAGAGCGACCTCCTGAGCAAGTTGGAGGCGCGGCTGCGCGGCTATGCCGTTTGGTTGCCGGATGATTGGCGCATCGTGGTCGTCGTCGACCGTGACGACGATGATTGTCGAGAACTCAAGCAACGGCTCGAAGACATCGCCACGCGAGCCAGCTTGCGCACGCCAACCCACGTCGACGCTGCGCAGTGGCAGGTTGTTAATCGCATCGCCATTGAAGAACTTGAAGCCTGGTACTTCGGTGACTGGGCCGCTGTACGAGCAGCGTATCCACGCGCACCGGCTAGCATCCCGAATCGGCAGGGCTTCCGCAATCCCGACACCGTCGCCGGCGGCACCTGGGAAGCATTCGAGCGCGTCATGCAGAAGTACGGCTACTTCAAGGGCGGGCTCGCCAAGCTGGAAGCAGCGCACGCTATCGGTACGCACATGGAGCCCTCGCGCAGCGAGTCCAAGAGCTTCCAGGTGTTCTGGAGTGTCCTCAGTGAATCGGTAGTGTGAGCAGCCAAAGTTGTAGCGAATGCACCGTCAAGCAAGCCGCGTGTACCGGGTTGGAATCCGCCACCTGGCTCATCGCCCACAGCCCGGAGATTGCGCCAGACCCGCCCGCCATCGAGCAACGTGACTCCAGCAAAGTAGTGCGGTGCAACACAGTCTTCATCTCAGCGTAAAGTTGTGGAAAACTAAAAAGACAACAACGCAATAGGGAGATGCACCGCGATGGTCCCACAAGCCAATATCCCGTTCGCCGATGTCCTGATCGTCACCGCCACCAAAGTCGAGAGCAAGGCGGTCCTCGACGCCTTCGCTGAGTTGACCGGTCGGCCCGCCCGCATCGTGACCGAGAACCGCCGCACCTATCGCAACCTCGGCGAGATAGGCGGAACGCGGGTGTTTCTGGCGCTGACCGAAATGGGCGCGGCCGGCTTGGGCGGCTCGCAGCAGGCCGTGCAAAAAGGCATCGCCGCGCTACATCCTGGCGCGGTGCTCCTGGTGGGCATCGCCTTCGGCATGGACGAGAAGAAGCAACGGATCGGCGATATCCTGATCTCGCAACAGCTTCAGCTCTACGACTTGCAGCGGATCGGCAAAGACGAAATCATTTTGCGCGGCGACAAGCCCCATGCATCACCACGGCTGATCGATTATTTCCGCCAGGCCGATTTGGATCGGGACGAGTCTAAAGCCAAAGTCGAGTTCGGTCTGATGCTGTCCGGTGAGAAGCTGGTGGACAACCGCGACTACCGGGAGCAACTCCAGCGGTTGGCGCCGGAAGCCCTCGGTGGCGAGATGGAGGGGGCGGGCCTGTACGTCGCCTGCCAGGACGCCAAGGTGGACTGGATCGTGGTCAAGGCCATCTGCGACTGGGCCGACGGCCACAAGCAGCGCAACAAAATCGCCCGCCAGCGGTCGGCCGCAGGCAACGCCGCCGCGTTCGTGGCGCACGCTCTGCAACGAGCCCCGCTGGAGCGGACGGAGTCGCCGATGGAACGACCTCCCGCAGCGATCCAGAATACCGGTTCCGGCGCAATCGCCATCGAAGGCGGCGTGGCCGCCGGTGCGGGCGGCGTGGCGGTGGGCAGAGACGTACACGGCGGCATTCACGTTCATTCCGCGCCCGCGCCGGCAACGTTTTCGTCGGCTCTGCGCGACGCCTATTTGCGGCGGATCATGGATCGTTGCGGCACCCTGTCCCTGACCGGCATCGACCCGGCCGCCGCCGGGCAACGCGACACCGATCCGCAACTGCGCCTCAACGCGGTGTATACGGCTTTGCTCACTCGTGGTGGCAATTCGGTCTTGGAACAGATTGGCCAACAGCAACGACTGGTACTGCAAGGCGACCCTGGCAGCGGCAAGAGCACCTTCGTCAACTTCGTCGCGCTGTGTCTGGCGGGTGAAGCACTGAAGGACGAACAAGCTAACCTGGACCATCTGACCGCGCCCTTGCCGGATGAGGAAGGCGAGGACGGGAGAAAGCGCCAACCGTGGCGGCACGGCGCGCTGCTGCCGGTGCCGGTGGTGCTACGAGACTTCGCCGCCACGGGATTACCAGCACACGGCGTGGCGACCGCCGAAACCCTGTGGAACTTCATCGCCCAAGAATTGAAAGCGGCCTGTCAGGCCGAATGCGTGGACTGGCTACGGCACGAACTGCGCGAACACGGCGGCTTGCTGCTGCTGGACGGCTTGGACGAAGTGCCCGAAGCCGAGCAACGCCGAGAGCAGGTCAAGCGGGCGGTCGAAGCGTTCGCGCAAAGCTTCGGCAACTGCCGGGTGCTGGTCACCAGCCGCACCTACGCCTACCAGAACCAGGGCTGGCGGTTGCAAGGCTTCGCCGAAGCCACGCTCGCCCCCTTTTCCGATGGCCAAATCCGCCGCTTCGTCGCCCGCTGGTATGAGCTGACCGCCGACCTGGGGCGCTTGCCCAAAGCGGAAGCCGCCGGACGGGCGGAACTGCTCAAACGGGCGATTTTCAGCCGGCCCACCCTGCACGAACTCGCCCAGCGCCCGCTGCTGCTAACCTTGATGGCCAGCCTGCACGCCTGGCACAGCGGCGACCTGCCGGAAAAGCGGGAAGCGTTGTACGCCGAAACGGTCAATCTGCTGCTCAACCGCTGGGAACAACGCCTGATCCAACGCGAAGCCCAAGGCCAGTACCGGTTGATCCAGCCCAGCCTGGCCGAATACCTGAAAACCGACAAGGACCAGGTGCGCACGGTGCTGGAAGCGCTGGCCTTCGAGGCGCATCGCGCGCAACCGGATCTGGCCGGCACGGCGGACATCGCCGAAAAAGACTTGGTCTACCGGCTCTTCGATCTGCACAACAATCCCGACGCCAACCCCAAGCGGCTGGTGGAATATCTCCGGGACCGGGCGGGATTGCTGTATCCACGCGGCGTCGGGGTCTACACCTTTCCCCACCGCAGCTTTCAGGAATACCTCGCCGCCTGTCACCTGACCGACGAAGACTACCCGGATCGAATCGCCGAACTGACCCGCGCCGAACCCAACCGCTGGCGGGAAGTGGCGCTGCTGGCAGGTGCTAAAGCTGCGCGCGGCACCGCCGCCGGCCCGTGGCAACTGGTGGACGTCCTGTGCTTCCGCGAACCGGCCTATCCCGCCGTCGAACCCGCCGACACTTGGGGCGCCCAGATCGCCGCCCAAGCCCTGATCGAGACCGCCAACCTTGCCAAGGTCAGCCCCGCCAACCAGCATAAGCTGGCGCGCGTCCAACAGTGGCTGGTGAAGCTGATGCGCGACGAGCGACTGCCCGCCACCGAACGCGCCTTGGCCGGCGACAACTTGGCCGCCCTGGGCGATCCGCGTTTCGACGCCGGGCATTGGCATCTACCCGACGAGCCGTTGTTCGGCTTCATCGAAATTCCCTCCGGTTCCTGCAAGATGGGGGATACGCTCGACCAGGTTTCACTGCCGGATTACTATCTGGCGCGCTGGCCGGTGACGGTGATGCAGTTCGCCGCCTTCGTGGGAGCCAGCGGCCACAAACTAGTAAACCCCAATTGCTTGAAGAGGATCGCCAACCATCCGATAGTCCACGTAACTTGGCACGATGCGATGGTGTATTGCCACTGGCTAAACGAGCAATTGCGGAAATTCGCCCACGAACGACTGGCTGCGGAAAAACCGCTGTCCGAGTCCGAATGCCGATTCTGGCAAGGGCTGGCCGATGGTTCCCTGGGGGTCGAGTTGCCCTCGGAGGCGGAGTGGGAAAAAGCAGCGCGCGGCAACGACGGCCGGATTTATCCTTGGGGGTACAAACCCGACCCCAATCGCGCCAACTACGTCGATACCAGACTCAATACGACCAGCGCGGTGGGCTGTTTCCCGGGCGGCGCCGGCCCTTACGGTTGCGAGGAGACGAGCGGCAATGTCTGGGAATGGACCCGCAGTCTGCTTGGCAACTATCCCTATCCCCAGGAAGACTCGAAGCGTCAAGCGCGGGAAGACCCAACGGCCTCCGGCCGCCGGGTGCTGCGGGGCGGCGCGTTCCACGGTGATTCGAGCGTCGCACGCTGCGCCTTCCGCTTCGACGCCGAGCCCGACTCCCGCTACGACGCCAGCGGGTTTCGGGTGGTGGTGTCCCCATCGGTTTTCTCTGATCGATGAAAACTCTGATCTCTGGTGGGCCGGCGGGTTGGCCGCGAGGTGAAAAAAGATCGTTGTGAAGCGGCGTCATCGTGGTCATACTTTTGGTATGAAAACGGCGATCTCCCTACCCGACGACCTCTTTCTCGCCGCAGAGCGACAGGCGAAGCGGACGCGGAAAACCCGCAGCCAGCTCTATGCCGACGCCCTGGCCGAATACCTGGCGCGCCATGCCCCGGACGAGGTGACCGAGGCCATGAATCGGGTTGTCGAACGGCTCGACGAGCCCCAGCCCGATCCGCTGCTGACGGCGGCCGCGCGCCGGGTGTTCGAGCGCGCCGAGTGGTAGAGGTTCGGCAAGGGGAAGTCTGGTGGGCGGAGTTGCCGGAGCCCGCCGGGTCCGGCCCCGGCTTGCGCCGACCGGTGGTCGTCGTTCAGGGCAATCCGCTGAACCGAAGCCGCATCGCCACGGTTGTTTGTGTGCCGTTGACCAGCAATCTGGTCTGGGCCGACGCACCGGGGAACACGTTGATCTCCGCCAAGACCGCTGGCCTGCCCAAGGACTCGGTGGCCAATGCCTCGCAGATCGTCGCCCTTGATCGGACCTTTCTGACTGACCGGGTCGGACGGCTCCCGCCAAAACTGTTCGCGCAGATTCTCCAAGGCATCGATGTCGTGCTCGGTCGATGATCCGGTAGGGGTGGCAAGTCGGGTTTTCTACACGAAGCGGAGGAGTTCGAGATGGACATTGCAACCGTGGCGGCAGAAGTGACAGGCGCACTGGTTCCGGCGTTGCCGTTTTTGGTGAAAGCCGGCGAGAAAGGCGCCGAAGTGCTCGGACAGCAGTTGGGCGCGGGCGTGTGGGAAACCGCCAAGGCGTTGTGGCATAGGCTGCGGCCGGCGGTCGAGGCCAGTCCGACGGCGACGGCGGCGGTTCAGGATGTGGTTGCTGCTCCCGAAGACACGGACGCTCAAGGCGCTTTGCGGCTGCAACTCAAAAAGCTACTGGCGGCCGATCAAGGCTTGCTCGCCGGGCTGGCACAAGTGCTGGAAGCGGCCGGCCATCCCCAACACTATCAAGCGGCTAACTTTGGTGACGGCGCCGTCGCCCAAGGTCAGGGTGCGGTGGCCGCCGGCAAAGGCGGGGTCGCCGTCGGCGGCGACGTACACGGCGGTGTGCGAATCGGCGGGACCGAATTTATCGGGACGATGATCAAGAAAGAGTGAAGGATTCGTCTTCGCCGCCAAATCATGCCGACATTTTTTCGGAAGCTGATCGCCCGGATCGTCGACGCGCTCGGCTACAGGGTGCAAGACCATCGGGCACGCAGCCGGAACCTCGCGAGATGAATAGCGCAGAACTTCACGGCTCGGGCGCCATCGCCCAAGGCGACGGCGCTGTCGCGGCGGGGGCAGGTGGTGTGGGGGTCGCCGGCAATTACACCGGTGCGATCAACACCGGCTTGCAGATCGTCAACCATTACCACGCCGCCAGCGACCAGCGCCTGAGCAAAGAGCAGATCGCGCAGCAGGTCACGGGTTACCTGCGCTGGCTGCAAGCGCGCACGGAGAACATCGAACTACGCGGCATCGAGCGGGCGGGCGGAGCGCCGGTGGTGTTACTGCCGCTGGAGACGGCCTACGTGCCACTGTGCGCCAAATGGATGGGGTGGGGCGGCGCGGATATCGCCTTGAACCAGGTGCTGGGGTCGGGCAATCGCCTGGTCATCATCGGCGGACCGGGTTCCGGCAAAACGACGGTGCTGCTGCACATGGCCTGGGCGCTTGCCTCTTCGCTGCTCAGCGGACAACCCGATCCGGCGCGTTCGCGTCTCGGCCCTCTAATGAAGCCGATCGAACTCGATAAGGAAGGCAAGCCGTTCCCGCCCCAGGAATGCAAACCAAACGAACTGCCGCTACCCATCTTCGTGCCGCTGGCCTCCTTCGCGCGTTACCGCCGCAACCTGGCGAGCAACGCCCCGGCGCGCGAGCGGACCTTGGCCTATTTCATCTCACATCACTTGATCAGCAAGCAAGCCAGCTCCGATCTGCCCGTCGACTTCTTCGTGCAACTGCTCAAGGACGGCCAGGATGTACTCCTGCTGTTGGACGGGCTGGACGAAGTGGCCAACGAGAACGAACGTGCCGAAGTACGTCAGTCAGTAGAAGAATTGATAGGAGGACGCGAGGCCCTGCGCGTCGTGGTCACCTGCCGCACCATCGCCTACCGCAGCGGACGCACGGCGTTGGGCGCAAATTTCCGCGAGATCGCCGTGCAGCCGCTCGACTTCGAGCGGCACATCGCGCCGATGGTGCGCCAAGCCTACGCCTGCATTTACCCGCCGCCCGACGAGGCCTTGTGCACCGAGCGCGCGGGCGACTTACTGGGTGGCATTCAGCGGCTGGAAGCAGAACGCCGCACGCGACTGGGCAATCAGGCCGAGGCGCTGGTGGACAGCCCGCTCCTGGTGCGGCTGTTATTGATCGTGCACTTCAAAAACCGCAAGTTGCCCGACGAGCGCGCCGAGCTGTTCGACAAGGCCATCAACGCGCTGCTGCAAGTGGACTACGGGCGCGAAGAGAGCGATATCCGCGAACTGTCGATGAATTGGAAGCTGTATCGCGACATGGCGCAGCATCTCGCTTTCCACATGCATCAGCAAGGACGCGACCAGGGCCGCGAGATCGAGGAGATGGCGCTGAAAGCGGCTTTGCGTCAGGAAGAAGAGTTCAAGCCGCACATCGACGGCTTCCTCGGCCACGCCCGCCAGCGTGGCAGCGTGCTGGAAGAGCGCGACGGCGCGTATCGCTTCATTCATTTGGCCCTTCAGGAATTCTTGGTCGCGCGCTACCTGCGGGAGGTGATCGGTGGAGAAGGTCGTGAGGCTATCCTCGCCTTCCTTAACGGTCGGCTGGATGATCCTTGGTGGCGCGAACCCATCCTGCTATTGGTCGGCTACATGGCCATCAATGCCACCAAATCAGCACGGGATTTCATCGGCGCACTGGCCCGAGCGGGTAGCCAACCGAACGCGCAATTTTCCTCTGCTGAGTTAGCAGGCACAGCGGCGCTGGAATGGCGCGACAGCGGCGAGCCGGTCCGAGCGGATTGCGCCCGGCGCATCGTGGCCTTATTGAGCGATTCGGAGGCATCGACAGCATCCAAGCCAATCCTGCGCGCTCGCGCAGGTGACACCCTCGCGCGATTGGGCGATCCGCGCTTCGACGCTGAACACTGGCATCTACCCGCCGAACCGCTGTTTGGGTTCATCGAGATTCCCGCCGGTCCTTTTGTGATGGGCAGCGTTAAGCTGCGTGACGTGCTGGCATACATCAACGAATTGCCGCAGCACGAACTGAACCTACCCGGTTATTATCTGGCGCGCTGGCCAGTGACGGTGGCGCAGTTCGCCGCTTTCGTGCAGGACAGTGGCCGCGCCGCAGACCCAAATAGCCTGAAGGGGACTGCCAACCATCCGGTGAGGTGGCTGCGCTGGGACGACACAATAGCGTACTGCCGCTGGCTGAACGAGCAGTTACGCAAACTCGCCCCGGAACGACTGGCCACGACAAACCCTTTACCAGAGCCTGAACGCCGGTTCTGGCGAGGACTGACCGAGGGCTCCTTGGGCATCGGCGTACCATCGGAAGCGGAATGGGAAAAAGCGGCGCGCGGCGACGACGGCCGGGTTTATCCCTGGGGAAACGAGCCCGATCCCAACCGCGCCAACTACGACAGGACCGGACTCGGTGCGACCAGTGCCGTGGGTTGTTTTTCCGGCGGCGCCAGCCCTTATGGCTGCGAGGAGATGAGTGGCAACGTCTGGGAGTGGACGCGCAGTCTGGTTGACGGCTACCCCTATCCGCCAGAAAGCCTAAAGCGACAGGCACGAGAAGACCCCGCAGCCCAAGGCCGCCGGGTGCTGCGGGGCGGCGCGTTCCACTACAATGCGAGGGACGCGCGCTGCGCCGTCCGCGACGGCCTCGGTCCCGGCTTCCGCGACGCCTACTACGGTTTTCGGGTGGTGGTATCCCCATTCTTCTCTGATCGACGGAACCTCTGATCTCTGGTCGCGGCCGGTTTGGGTGTCTATGCTCGATGCCGGTTCGCACTCCACGGCCTTTTCAGTCCGCTCCATCCGCCGCTCCGACAGCTGCTCTTGATATCCGCTCCGACGGCCACCCCGCCAGTATCCGACCGACTTCGATGAGTACCGCCGACAGCGGCTGGTCATCGTCGTCGGATAATCCCGCGCCCAGTTCGGCGGTGGCCAGTTTCAAGCGAGCAGCAAAGGAATCGTCCAAGGGCTGAGGGGTCTCGCCGTCTGGCATGTCCAGCGCAAAATCGAGGCTGGCGATCACCGCGCGGTCGGTACCGACATCCTCGCCATTCGGACCGACGATTCGGGCTTCCTCATAGGTTCCCAGGCTCAAGACATACGGCTCGTCGTCCCGCATGGGATCGTAGCAGTACAAGCCAGCGTTGATCCCACTCCCGGTGCGGGGATCGATGTGCATCCAGGTCACGGATTCGCCCGGTCGCAGGGGCGGATCGATTCGCAGGTAGCGGCACACCTGGGCTAGAGACAGGCGGCTGTGCAACAATTCGGCGGCGATGGGCATGATTTTAATAACCTCCAGGGGTCAGGGCCGCGACCCGGCGCGGCGGCTCGTCGGCCACCACGGTGGCCGCCGTGGAAATCTCCGCCGCCGGTACGGGAGGCGATTCGGCATCCGGGCGATCCCTGTCCTCCGCTGCATCGACAGTGGTATCAGCCAGTTGGTTGTACCAATCCCGGTAATCGCTGGCGACATACCAGGATTTGAACTGGCCAAGCACCGCCAACGCGCTGGGCAGGGCACTTTCGGGAATCGTGCCCTCCAAGGCGATCCGATTGCCTTCCAAGGGAATATCGAGAATTTGCCAGCGCGCATCGTGGAGCAGAGGTCCGTTGCGGTTGTGGGCACCCGGTACGATCAGGTTTACCGCGCCGTCCTTCAACATCAGGACGAAGTCGATACCACGCTTGAAGCGTTCCGGCCGACCACCGGTGTCACTGGACACCAACAGCGTGCCGGAATCGTCGCGATGGTCCTCGACGAAACGTTGCAGATGTTCGACCGTGCGTAACAAGACCGGTTTTGAGGTGAGCTGTTGCAAGGTCACGTCGATGTGCAGCAGCACGCCGCGCTCGCGAGTGCCCTCCGCCGTGGTATAGATCACCGGCCGACCCAGATCGTCGTGGGCCGCCATTTGGAGCGCGGCGTAGAGATTACCGACCAACAAATGGCGCCGATGGGTCTGGATGCCGGCCTCGGCAGCATCGAGCGCAGCCAGCAACCGGTCGCGGTCGTTTGGATCATGCGAAAGGGTGTAATCACCCTTCAACAAGGTATGCAGGGTGAGGGGTTTCAAGCGTTCTTCGCCCGGACACGCCACGGCAAGCTCGTAGTGACCCGCCAGATGCAGGGCATCGCGACCCGGCGCATGCACACGGACCACCAGCCCCTCGCGGCGTTCCCATGCGTCATCCTGATCGGCCTCATCGACCCCGATCCGTTGCGGTACCGGCGCCTTCCAACTCACAACCGCACCCGGCGCGACCGTCGAGACGAAGGCCTGCAGGTGATCGAACTGACGGGCGGTACGCTGAGCTGGGTTGTCGTTCTCGGGCGCTGCCAAGGCGTCCTGGAGAGTCGGAAATCCCGCATAGCGGCCGGCGGGCTGGATGGCTTGCATCAGTCGCGTCTGACGGATCGTCGCCAGTGCGCCCATCACCAGCGCCGGTTGCCAACCAGTTACATGTTGAGCGCACGCCTGTTGCACGGTGGTGGCTCGCAGCGGCTGGCGAGCTTCTGTGTATTCTACGGTGATGAAATCGATGGGCGCATGAAAGGGGCTATCAGCCTCGTTCGCGCCGCCGGCAGTCTGCTCGAAGCGATCACGGGCCACCTCGCGGGCCTGCCAGTCGCATTCGGCGGTGCGCAGGGGGTGGATGCCCTGGCTTTTCAGTTCGTCGAATCGCGCGCGGTACAGGCCGGCCAGTTCTTCCAGAACGGTCTCCTGCTCGGCCACCGGCAACAGCATAATCCGCGAGGTGAGACGGTTGATGTACCACTCGGGTGTGCCATCGCGATCCTCGCTGAGTTCAGCGGATAGCCGGGCTGCCTGAAAGGGATTTTGCATCACCCAGCGCCGGGCGATCTGATTGCCCAAGGGATTGAGCAAATCCGGCACGTTCTTGGCCAAGGCCGCGTTATCCTGGTTGCTGGTAGTGTTGGCCGAGAGCTGGCGCAGTTTGGCATTTTGCATCGCAATCAACCGCACCTCGCCGGGCAACTCGGTGGAGGCCGTCACCACGGTCGGGGCGGCACACTGACCCCGGCGGTTGATACGTCCCCAGAATTGGATGCGTTCGGCCACGTTTTGCGGGATTTGCAACTCGAACATCGAACGGGGGGCCGCACTCCAGCCGGGAACATCGTTGCGCGCATGCGCGCTCAAGCCGGTCGAACCGGAGCGGGTGACGATCAACCCTTGATAGACGTCGCTGTTGAAGCGAAACACGGTATCGACCCGGTTTTCCGGCGGCCGGGGCCGGACGCACAAGACACGCGCCTCGTTCTGCTCCACCCACTCGACTTGAAAAGACCGGCCGGACAGTTCCCCGAGCCGATAACCGCGGGCCTGCAAAGCGAGGCGCACGTCGTCCAGCGGCGACAACGATAGGTCCGGGAACACCGCGATGTCCTGTGCGATCCCTTTGGCCATGTCGAGCAATTGCGGATGGCAAATGCGCTGTCGTGTGGTGTTGCCGTAGCGGTCGCGCACGGTGTAGACCTGCATGCGATCCAACACCCGCTGCAAGGCATCGCGAAACGTCATGGCCGGAATTATCACACTTGCAAAGGAAGGATCGGCGGCACGGGCAGCGGATACCGTCGGGATGTCTGCATTCTCATCTGTGGCGTTCTCGTCGTCCGCCGTGAGGGCCGCGTCGAACTGTTGAGTCACGATCTCTTTCAACAGCGTTTCCAGGGTGTTTTCTACCACGAACACCGGTTTGCGTCCCGCCTCGATCTCGCGCGCGCCGAACTCGATGGCCTGATCGACCTTCAGCGCCAGCATGAACAGGCGATTGAGCTGATAGAGTCGGGAACCGAAGTTCATCGTTTGCAAACCGGCCCGGTTACCTTGGCGTTCCTTGTCCGTGCCGCGCTCCTCGCGGTGTTCGTTCAACCGCTGGTTTTCCTGGGAAATGAAGGCCACGATGTCGCCACCCAGCCAGGCCATCTTTTCCAGAATCGAAGCCAGCCGGTCGGCCAGTTCCCGATTGCGTACCACGCGCGCGGTGTCCGGCTCGGTGTAGAATATAATGTTGGATAGATCGTGCTCGCGCCGGATCAGCACACCGTCCTCGGCTAGCATCTGCGAGAATGCCTCCTGCAACGGCGCACCCCCTTGGCGCAGCAGGAAGCCGATGTCGTCTTGGCGGAACAGCGCCGGCAACACCGAGGCATACACGGACAGATTATCCGGGCGCTTGGCGTAGGTGGCACTGGAAAACACGGCCGGCCGCCCACTCGCTTCCAGCAGCCGTTTCACATTGACGGACGTGTTCGAGTCACCGCTGGCGTTGTGCGATTCGTCGACGATCAGTTGTGCGCCGGTCGTCTTGGCGATCCGGCACAGCCAATCGATCTTGAGCGATCCGCTTTGACACATCTGTGAGTAGGTCGCCAAGACCAGGTTGACGCCGGGCGGCAAAGTCTCCGCCATCATCGCCCGCCGGAGATCGGCTGCGCGGCTGGCCGGCCGCAACACCGTTCCGCGCTCGGTATCCTTGATCGGAGTGTCGGCATTGACGATCAAGGGTACGATGTCCCGCTGAACGCCGATGTGGCGCAGATCGCGATAGAAATCCGAAAATAGGTTGGGTTTTTCGGTCAGGAAGATTACCGGTCGACCTTGCTGCCACGCTCGCACGCCAATGCCCGCCCCATGTCCACCGCCCGCAAAGATGCCACCGCTCTCCATCGCCTCCTGATGGAACGCTTCCCCAAAGCGTTCCCAAAGCGCTACGACGACCTTCTCCCGCTCAAGCTCGACATCGACACGGACATCCGCGCGCGGTTGATCCAACAGGGCGAGCCGGTCGATCTCGACCTGCTGGGCCGGGTGCTAGCCAACCACACCGGCCGGGCCGGCTACCTGCTAGCGCTCATCCACCGTCGTGACGGACGGCGCTATGACTTGGATGGCAATCTAGCGGGCGAGGTGGACGCCCTGGCCCGTAGTGAGGCGGTTCGGCTACTGGGCGAGCATCAAAAGCGGCAAAAGGACGCCGCCACCCGCCACCGACAGCACAAAGTGCTGGAGAAGCAACAGCAGCGCGCCAAGGCCGAGCGGATCGCCGAGCGGGAGCGGCGGGCGGCGGAAAAGCAACGCCGCCGCGAGGAAAACGAGCGCAACCGACTGCGCAACCTGGAACGGAAAGTCACTGAAGAACGGGCGCGCGAGGCGGCCAAACGCGGCGAGAAGCCGCCCCTGCCGACGGTGATCCGCAAGAAACGGCGGTGGATCGACCCGAAGGATCGGAAGGAATAGCCGACTTGCTCACCGACCGGCGGGACCTGCCCGCCCGCGCTTCTCGCCCCCTCCGGGCGCTTCGCGCGCGGTCTGGCCGGCCCCACCCTCGCCTCGACCGGCCCGCTCGTCTCGCCGGAGCTCGGGACCTAGGGCCAGACGAAAGCCGAAGTCGTCGTTGCGGAGGCCGGGCTCGCCGCCGCTGCGGTACGCGGAGCGCGCGCCGCGACCGTCGCCGAACCAGGAACCGCCCCGCAGGACGCGCCCCTCGCCGGTATCCGGGCCGGTGGGATCGACCACCGAACCCTCGGGATAGTCTCCGTACCAGTCTTGGCACCACTCCCAGACGTTGCCGTGCATCTCGTACAGCCCCCAGGGATTGGCCGGCAGCGAGGCGACTTCGACGGTTTCTTCCCGATATTGCCCTTCCTTGCCACCGCGATAGGGAACGTTGCCATCGTAGTTCACTTGCTCCAGCGTGATGTCCTCGCCGAACGAGAACGGAGTGGTCGTTCCGGCCCGGCAGGCGTATTCCCATTCGGCTTCGGTCGGCAGGCGCGCTTCCAGTCCCGGCACCGTGCCGTTGAGCCGCGCGATGAATTCCTGCGCGTCGTTCCAGCTCACCTGCTCCACCGGCCGCCGTTCACCCTTGAAGGAGCTGGGGTTCTTTCCCATCACCGCTTGCCACAGCGCCTGGGTGCAGGCCGTCTCGGCCAGCCAGAACCCCCGGGTCAACATCACTTCGTGCTGAAGTTCGTTGTCGAATCGGTCATGCTCATTCTCCGGCGAGCCCATCAGGAACCGTCCCGGCGGCAGCCAGCGGAAGGCTTGGCGCACGCCCCGGTAGGTCAAGGACTGCCACAATCCGTAGGGGTCTTCGCCCCAGTCGCTGGCCCAAGGGGCGGGAAAATGCTCTGGCGCGGGACCGGGCGGCGGGGTGGGGGCCGGATTCTTCACGTCCGCTCCCTGCCGGCCTTCGAAGAAGGCGGCCGACCGGCGAGCGTTCGAGAGGCATCCGCTCTCCCTACTAGCACGCCGGCGGCCGTTCGCTTTTTGCCTGCCGGGCGGCAGGACGGGATGGGGGTCTGGTCCATGGGGCGGCATCCACCACCCCGTTGAGCTAGGGCCAGACGAAAGCCGATGTTGTCGTTGCGGTTGCCGGGCTCGTTGTCGTTGCGGTACGCGGAGCGCGCGTTGCGACCGTCGTTGATCCAGGAACCGCCCCGCAGGACGCGCCTCTCGCCGGTTTCGACCTCCACCCTTACACCTCCGGCGCGGGATGACGCACCAGTTCGTTGCACCGCCAGTTGCGGCCGTCCGCATGGAGGGTGATGGCGCGCACGGCATCATAACCCCGTTGCAGGGTCAGAGCATCGATCCGCCCCTCGCGCCAGGCTGCTTCCCACGCGGCGCGACGTTCTTGGTAGCGTTTGCGCCGTCGTGCGCTCAGACGCAGCGTGCCGGGAAGCACGCGGTAGCCGCAGAAGCCGGCCCCGTGGCGGGAGCGGTTGATTTGGCTGGGTTCTTTCAGCCGCAGCAGGCGCTCCCGGCCCAGCCAGTCGCCGACCGCCGCCAGGGTTTCCCGCGCCTGCTCCCGACTGTCGCACCACCAGAGGATATCGTCCATGTAGCGCACTTCGGCGCGCGCGCCGAGTTTTTCCAGCAACAGACGATCCAGACCGTCCAGATAATAGTTGGCGAAGTACTGCGAGGTCAGAGAGCCGATGGGCAAGCCTTTGCCGGGCGCAGTCTCGTGGCCGACGACGATGCGCCGCAATAAGTCCATGAATCCCGTTCCCTTGAAGCGCCGGTCGAGCACATCGAACAGGCGGGCGTGGTCGATGTGGGCGAAGTAGCCGCTGATATCGACCTTGACGTACCAGGGAAAGCGTTGCAGGGCGGCCTGCGCGGCCCGGACTGCCGCCAGCGTTCCCTTGTCCGGACGGCAGGCGTAGCTGGTGGCGGTCATGGCCCGCTCCAGCACCGGACCGGCGTGGAGCATGACGGCGTGATGCAAGACCCGGTCGGCGAAGCAGGCGGCGTGAATGACGCGCGGCTTGGGGTCGCGGATGCGGAAGCAGCGGTATTCGCCGCGCGGGGCGCGGCCGGCCACGATGTCCTCGGCCAAAACCGCCAGATGCGCTTCGAGCCGGTCGAGAAAGGCGCGCACCACGGGCCGTTCGCGTTTGCCGCGCGCGGCGCGGGCCGTCGCTTCGATCAGGTTGGGGATGGCAGCCACCTCGGTCAGTTCAATCCGCACCCGGCGCACGGTCGCCCTCCTCGGTCGCGGCGGTTTTGGGCGAGTCGGCCAGCACTTTTAGGAAAGCGGCGGCGTACTTCTCCACCCGGCTCTTGCCGACGCCCTCGATGGCGGCCAAATCTGCAATGGTGCGCGCCTTGGTCCGCACCATGGCCGCCAGTTGTTCGTTGGTGAACAGGGCGTAAGCGGGCACGCCCTCCGCTTCGGCCAACTCCTTGCGCAGCGTCCGCAGGGCGACGAACGCGGCGAAGTCGCGCTCGTCGAAAACCTCGCGATAATCGATCTTGGTCTTCTCCGGCCGACCGAGAGCGCTCGTGGGGTCCGAGGCAGACGCGCCGTCCCGATAGGCGATGGAAAAAGCCCAGAAGCTGTTGCCGCCATCGGCGACAAACTGGCGATCCACCGCCACGATGCGCCGCTCGGCCAGGAACCGGTTCAGGATTTCGGTTTCGGCGGCTGGGTCTCGGGCGGGAACGTGGAAAAAGCGATATTTCATGTCGGCGCTCCGCTGGCTATTTGCGCCCGGCGTAACCTGCCCGCCCGCGCTTCTCGCGCCCGCCGGGCGCTTCGCGCGCGGTCTGGCCGGCCCCGCCCTCGCCTCGACCGGCTCGCTCGTCTCGCCGGAGCTCGGGACCTAGGGCCAGACGAAAGCCGATGTAGTCGTCGCGGCTGCCGGGCTCGTAGCCGATGCGGAACGCGGAGCGCGCGTCGCGACCGCCGACGATCCAGGAACCGCCCCGCAGGACGCGCCTCTCGCCGGTTTCAGGGCCGGTGGGATCGGCCACCGGACCCTTGGGATAGTTGCCGTACCCATCCTGGCACCATTCCCAGACGTTGCCGTGCATCTCGTACAGCCCCCAGGAATTGGCCGGCAGCGAGGCGACTTCGACGGTTTCTCCGCGAGACTGCCCTTTCTTGCTGCCGCGATAGGGAACGTTGCCATCGTAGTTCACTTGCTCCGGCGTGATGTCCTCGCCGAACGAGAACGGAGTGGTCGTTCCGGCCCGGCAGGCGTATTCCCATTCGGCTTCGGTCGGCAGGCGCGCTTCCAGTCCCGGCACCGTGCCGTTGAGCCGCGCGATGAATTCCTGCGCCTCGTCCCAGCTCACGGTTTCCACCGGCCGCCGTTCGCTCTTGAAGTGGCTGGGATTCTGCCTCATCACCGCCTGCCACAGCGCCTGGGTGCAGGCGGTCTCCGCCAACCAGAATCCCCGCGTGAGTATCACTTCGTGTTGGAGTTCGTTGTCATATCGCCCATGCTCGTTCTCCGGCGAGCCCATCAGGAACCGTCCCGGCCAGATCCAGCGCATGCGCTGACTGACGCCACGGATGCTGAAAGCGGCAAAAACGCCGTAGCGATCCATGCCAGCTTGATCGGCCCAGGCCGGCACGCGCAAACCTTCCGCGCGCCAAGCCCGAAACGTCGGCTCATCGACGAAAAATCCTTCCTCTAATTCGACCGCGCCCAATTCCCGGCCATCCGGGTACAACCAGCGCGCGCGGCCCGGATTCCACCAGTAAGCCCGCCGTTCGCCGCGCCCGTCACGAAAGCCGACGAAAAGACCGTCGCCGTCCCGACCCAGGGTGTGCGCCCAGGCCGGACGCGAAAACGGTTCGATCACCAGCTCGTCGCTGTCGGTCGTCAGCCGATAGCCGGTTTCGTTGACCGGCAGGCCGGCACTATCCGCCAGCGGCTGGCTGGCATCGGCCGCCCCCGGCCGGCCCTCGTTGAACTGCATCATCGGGCGGCGTGTGGAAAAATCCGCGATGGGGCTGCCGCTGGCGTAGGCGTGCTCCGCGCGGGCGGCGGCTTCGACCTCGAACCGCTCCCCCCGCTGAACCAGGCGCCAGGTCTGGGGCTGCTCCGGGCGATCCAAAGCGTCCAGGGCGCGATGGATGTCGAGTCCGGCGGGCAACTCTCCGCCTTCGTCCGCGACCTCCGGGTTGGCCAGCACCCAGAGCGCTTCGGAGCGCGGGCTGCATTCCCAGGCGGCCGGGTGCATCCGCCGCCCGCGCCGGTTGACCCAGGCGCGCAGAAAACCGGCCTGCTCCGCCGTGGCATCGTGCTCTCGCGCCTGTTCCAGCGCGACGGCTACCCGATCCAGAAAAACCTCGACCTCCGGATCGGTGCGGCCTTCCATTGCGGCGTACAAGGCGCGTTCCTCCATTCGCACGGCCCAGGAAACCTCGCGTTGCTGGGCGCGGATCAGGTTCCAGGCCAGACGGCGAGCATCGAAATCCTGTTCTCGAAAAGCCTCCCGCAAAGTTTCGACGGTCCGGCCATCGCCCGGCAACAAGGCGAAATCGCCGGGGCGGAAGGCGGGGTGGAGCCAGGCCGCTGCCTCGCTGCCCACGTCCGCTTGCTCCACCGGCAAGGCGTGACGCAGATGGCGCAACAGGGCCGGGGTGATGCCGATGCAGGCGGAGAGTAGAGTCAACAACAGCTTGGCGCCCGCATCCCGACCGGCCTCCTCGCCGATGTTCGCCGCCTGCGCTGGCCAAGGACGCGGCCCCGCCGGTCGCGGCGGAACGCGGGCGGCGCGGTCCAGCACGACCGGGAAGAACAGCCCGGCCAGAGCCGGATTCCACCAGCGAGCAGGGCAGGGTGTCAGCGCCACCGGCAGGATGCCGCGCGCCGCCAGACGGTGGCCCAGGCTCGCCCACAGCCGCCATTGCTCCTCCGTGCCGAGACAACCCAGATCGCCGATGATCAGTACCGGCGTCCCCGGCGGCGGCAGAACGTAGGACTGGTCCGCCCCCCAGCCTTTGCCTTCCCAAACGCCGCACCGGCCCGGCGGGGCCTTGGGTCAGGCACAGGATGTCGAGGCCGGTCGCGCCGCGCAGCCGGGGCAGCGCGGTCTTGAGGTCGTGGAAGTCCTTCCAAAACGGGTAAAGGCGCGGGTGCAGGTCGAGAATCAACTGGCCTTGCGGTGCCCAGCGCAGACCCTTGAGGCGCGGCAAGCGTCGCAGGGGCCGGCGGCGGGCGACGACCGCCACCAGCCGCCGCAAGTCGATCCGATGACGTTCGGCTTGTTCCCCCAATGCGGCGCGCAGGAACGGCCAGAGGCGCGGCCAGGGCATCAGCGGCGGACTCGGCCCGAGGCGAGCGACCGGGTCTTCTTCCTCCGGCGGCGGTAACTCGACCGGCGACGGCGGTGGCGACGGCGTCAGGGTGCGGCGTTCCACCAGTCGATAGTGGCGGTGGCGGACGCCTTCGACGCCGGATGCGGAGGGTATGGTTGTAAGGGTGGCGGAAACGGTGCCGCCCACTACCACCTTTAGCTCGGCGACGGGTTCCGGTTCTTCCCGGTAGCCGAGCGCTTCGGCGACCCGCCGAAAACGGTCCTCGTCCAGCGCGACACACCAGCGGATCAAATCCGCCCGGCCCACGTCGGCGCGGCACGTCATGCGCCCGTGGTCCCGGCTTTGTCAAGGGCGAAGCGAGCGATGCGCTGGAACAAGTCTATCTGGGCCGCCTCGTCGGAGCGACGGGCGTTTTTCAGCGCGCGCAGGATGTCCAGATACTCGGCTTGGCCCGGCGCGGGCCGGCCCAGTTCGCGCGCCTTGGTACGGTCCTTGACCAACTGTTCGGCCACCAGGACGCGAACGCTTTCGGAGCAATCTTTGCCGAAATGTTCCCCGCCGCGCTTGACCAGGCAGTCTACCAGCTCTTTCGGATCGCTCGGCAGTTGCAGGTTCAGCACCAGGCAACGGCGCAGGAAGGCGGCAGGCAGTTCGCGTTCCTCGTTGGAGGTGATCACCACCAACGGCGGCGGGATGCCCGCGCGCAAGCCCACGGGCGCATCCAACCACGGCACCGGAAAGGCACCGTTGCCGAGCGTTTCCAACAAGCTATTGGGGAGGTCCGCCTCGGCCTTGTCGATCTCGTCGATCAGCAACACGCTGCCCTGCTCCGGTCGCCACCCATCGGGTTTGGTCGGCGGATTGGCCTTGCACAGGCTGTAATCCTTGACCTGATCCTGGGCGGACTGCCAGTCGAACACCCACCAGAGCGGGCCGGGAACCAGGAAGCGGCGCGGGTCGAGGCGTTCCTGGGGGCTTAATTCGGAGGATACCGAAGCGAGCACCTGCGCCTCGCCCAGCCGGGCCACGGCGTCGTATTCCCATTGCAGGTCCTGGGCCTCGCTGCGCGAATGAACCACGGTGGAGACGAACAGACGGCCCAGCGCTTGGGCCGCCGCTCGCGCTAATTGGCTCTTGCCCGCGCCGGGCTCGCCCCGGACCAACAAAGGGCGCTCGGCGGCGAGCGCGGCCAGCACGGCGTCGGCGCTCTGCTGGTCGAAAAGATGGACCGATTCGGGCCAGGTGCCGCAAGCAGGCAGAGAAATGGGTGCGTTAATGGGAAGGTCGGGGATCATGACAGGTCCTTGATCGCGTGCAAACAACTCAAAATGCAGACGGCGAGATCGCTTGCCAGCATTACGAAGATACCGGGGTCGGCGGTCGCATTACTATCAATGACGATGAGATGAATCTGGGGAATGGCTTTATAGATAGCCTGGAGCGTAGTGTTGAAATTGAAGGTGCTGTCCATGTCGAAACGATCGATGACCAGCCGCAAGCGCCGATTTTCCATCGCGAGTTGGCGGTTGAGCCAGGCACGAAGGTCATCGATTTTTGCTGGTGGTAGTTTGGATGGGGCTGGTTCGATGTAAATTTTCTGGTAGACCTGACGCCAGATGAAATCCACAGTTCGGGTTAAGTCCAATCGCCTAGGGTCGTCGAAGCCAATTTCCTCAAAACATTTGGGCGTGATGTCATCCTTTCCGAAATCGAAACGACTCGGCTCCATGGTGAACTCGGCCTTGCCGCGTCGCCAACAGGCCGTGAGCACTTCCAGGCAAGGATTGCGTCCCAGCGGAATGCGAAAAGCGACACCGTCGAACCAGCCTCGTACCAGTCGAGCATCTTCCTGATCGTGGCCGTCCGTGACGGTGGTCACCACCATCCAGCCCAGGATGTCCAGCGCGCACTGGCGCAACAGTTCGATATCCTTCTGGCGACGGGGGAGCTGCTTCAGGGCAATTTCGAAAGTATTCATGGCATTAGAAAAATCACCATCCGGCGCGCACAGCCATTTTGCGAGCGCCGCCGATTCGGTTGCGTCAACTTGCGGTTGTTTGGCGAGCGTAGTACGCAGCACGGGAATCAAATCGAAAAGTTCGGTGATCGCAGTGATAGCTTTGGGATGAATAGAGTCCGCCGCGCGCTTCCGTTCAGGTTTCCGATCTAGACTGCGTTCGCCAGTGGCTTGGGCATCATCGTCTTGGGCGATAGTGTTCGAACCATATCGGTTGTGACCTCGATCCACAGCGGTTATGCGGTTCGACGGGTCGCCGATGATAACGGTAGCCCCTGGCGCGGCGCGGACAGTAATGGGTTGATTGACCATCGAGACGTTGCCAGCGTCGCCACCCACGGCGACCCCTTTTGCACCGGCAGCCACTGCGCCTGGTCCTTGGGCAATGGCGCCCGCTCCTTTGATCGCGGCCTGTGCGCTGGTCTGTTCGACGGCTCCCACCCGCGTGCTGCTCAAGGTCCTTGATCCGCTTCCATGATCTGGTGAAGTTTCGCTGGAATCTTCCGGCTCGCCTCGATTCGTCGAAGATAGATCAAACTTAGCCTCGCCATCCGGGCAGCCCGGCTGGTTGCGGTCGATGGTCCAGGCGTTGCGAGTATGCAAGCGGTACAGAACCTTGATGCGGCGTGGCCGAAGATGGAGTTCGATCCACTGGAAAGCGTTCGGATACTGGCTGTTTTCGTAGACGCAGCCGGCGGCTAGTTCCAGGCAGGCACGGTTTGGGTCCGGTGGGACGACTCGCTCGGTTTGAGGAAAGTGCAGATGGCCGCGCAGCAACAGGTCGCAGTGCTGGTGAATCGTCGAGCGGGTTTCGTGAACGTCGAATTCGGCACAGTAGTCCCAGGGGTGGTGGAGTAGCGCCAAACGCCAATCGGCTTTCTTGGCGTCTTGATCACGAACCGTCTGATTAATTTGGTAACGCCCCAGCAACAAGCGACCGCGATCTTCTTCGCCACACGCCATCCAGGCGGAGTTGAGCCCGGCGACGTGCAGGCGGACCCCACGGATTTCGATGGATCGCCGCCACCAAGGCAGCAGTTGTGCCTCACCCAGCCAATCACTGAAGAACTGCAGGTAGGCGGCATGGCGTTTCAGCAATACGTCGCGTTGTCCGGCATCGCCGAGGACTTTGGCGAGTTGATTTTGATCTCTAGCAGCCAACAAGTTCTTTTGGACAGCCTCGGCTACAAAATCCACTTTTTTGCGATCCACATCGTGGTTGCCAGGCACCAGCAATAGCCGGCTGTGAGGAAAATCCTTCGGTAGCGCCGGCCAAAGTTGCTCGTCCAGCCAACTTCGGGCTAGTTGATATTCTTCGGCCACACCCGCAAAGGCCAAATCGCCGGTGATCACTACCAGGTCGGGGACATACCCTTTATTCCCTTCTTCAGCGATGAATTCAGCCAAGTCACGTAATACCGGGTCCGCATCCCAAGCCTTGTCAGCTTTGAAATGGATGTCAGACAGATGCAGGATACGGATCGGTCGGTCGTCGTTAGGCGTGGGCATCGGCGCGGAACCTCCCAGTTCAGCGTGAAAAACGTGCGTTACAAGACGAGAAGCTGCACGATCAGCGACATGCGATACAGTGTTCGCACATTTAAGGGACACAATATGCAAGTCGTCAACATCCGCCGACTCAAGAATAGCCCCGCCACCGCCTTGCGCGGCGCCAAGAAGGCGAACAAGTTGGGATTGCCCGATCCCGACGCTGTGGGTATAGCACTGGCGGTTTCGCTGTTTTGGAATGGTGCCGTTTCCGCCGGATTCGCCGCGCGGACGGTTAGTAAACCGCTGCTGGAAATGCTGGCGTTGCTATCGAGCCTTGGCGTCTCGCTTGCCAGCGGCGCGGCGGATGGCCACGATGACATGGACACCGCCTGGCAGTGGCTCGATCAAACGTCCTCATTCCCGACGCTGGATCACTGATCGCGCTGTCCCGCATCGGCACGCTGGACCGTGTTCGACAACGTGAGAGTTTCTTCCGAAGTGCGTACTGAGGTGTTACCGACGGCGAATGATTCCGGCAAGGCCAATCTCGCCGCCGCCCATGTCGGGATTCCTCGGCACGCATTCGTTTAACCCACCGGCCACGGGCGGACGTACACCACGTTGGGCTTGGGCAGGGTCGCCGCGAAGGGATTGAACAAGGCCGAAGGCGTGGCCACCTCCTCGGCGGTCGGCACCCGGAACACCGGCTGACCGAGCGGGGCGCCGTAATCGATCTGGATCGACTGCAAGGCCGTTAAATCCCGCACGTACATGATCTGAGCGGCGGGCCGGTTGCCGTCCGGAGCCGGACGACCGGGGAGGGTCGCCACGATCGCGCGCAAATGGGCAAATTCCGGTTCGGTCAGCAACCGTTGGAGCAGTTCGGGATGCTGGCTGATTTCGTCGAAACGCAACGCGGCGTTTTGCGGCGGCTCCGGCGCACCGGTCTCGGCCAGATACTGCCGGGTATAGTCTTGTATCCGCTCGGCGATCGCGCGGGCGCAATACATACGGTTCAGCCACAGCACATCAACCGCCGGCACCCGCTCGGCGGGCAATTGGCGGCTGGCCTGCTGGACCCGATCGAATGCGGCGAACACCCGCGCGCCGATCCCGTAATAGCCCTGCTGTTGCGCCCGTTGCAGCGCCTGCCCCAGCCAACGCGGTGCATTGATACCATAAAACAAAGTGACGCCGCCGGCAGGCAACCGCAGGGTGACATTGGGCAAGGGCGCATCGGGTAGCGGGACCTCGACCGGCGGTGGCGTGTTCGCCGGGAGAAAGAGCCCCGTCAACAAAGTCGGCGCAAAGGGCCGCAACGGTAACGCGTCGGAAGAGGGTTCGGCCATGCGCTCGATACCACGTTGAATAGACGAACAAACCAATTTTTTTCAGTATAATAACAAAACAAACACCCAATGAACACGCACCTGGATCGATCTGATGGCGCCCCTTCTCGTTCCCGACCCCGCTACCTTGCATCTCGATTTGGATGATCGCCCCGTCTGCGGGCAAGACCTGCTGTTTCTGCAACAATGGTACAAGCTCTCGCGGACCGACATGTGTTACCTGTTGGGCCTGACCGATATGAAATGGTGCCATTACACGAACCCTCGGCACGTCCAGGAGCCGCTGGGCGATCCGGCCGTCTCGCTGCTAGCGTGGGTGTTGGCGCACTATCCTGAAACGGTCTTTCTGCCGAGCTTTCCCACTGCTGCCGAGGTGTATCCGCTCTACGAACGGCTGGCCGGGCAAAGCGCCCAACGCGCGCGGGGTAGCGATCGTCCCTATTTGGGCCGCACGGCGTTCAGCCTGTTGCTTGGGCGGGAGATCGGCAGCGCCAGCCGCTGGCTGTCGGAGACCCAACCCGCGACGATCGCCCCCACCGTGGCGCGGCTCCTGTTCGTACTGAAAACTCTTTTGCAAAACCACGGGGTCGCCGGCCTCGACGAATGGGTCGATCAGGCCCAGTTGGAAGCGCAGGCGCGTGGTCTCGCGCTTCACGACAAAATGACCTCGTGGTTTCGCGGCGACGGCGAGCAGAAGGTGGCCAATCCCCGCCCACCGGTCCAGCGCAAGCCCGGCCCCCGGAAGACAGCGAAGCAAGAAACGCAAGAGACCCTCGATGCCGCTGGCGATTCCACCCACCCGACGGTGTAATCGATCACCACCGCTCCAACGACGCTTGCTCGGGAAGACTTGACGACATGGCGATTCCCCTGCCCGACGAACACCAGCTCGAAGACGTACAAGGCCGTGCGCTGCGCGGCAAGGATTTGTTGTTCTTGCGCCAGTGGCTGGGTCTCAGCATCGCGGACTGCTGCTATTTATTGGGCATGCCGCTGATCCGCTGGCCTTACTACCAACAGCGGCCGGACAGTCTGATTCAGGACGCGGGGGTGGCGATGCTCGCCCGTGCCTTGCTGACCCATCCTGAAGTACATTACCTGCCGCGTTTCCCCACTCCAGCAGAGATGTTGCCGGCCTATCGGCGCGCCCTGGCGCAAAGCAGTCGGGCACTGGCCGACCCGGACACGGCGTTGGGTTTGCTGTTAGGCCGCGATCGCACCAGTGCGAAGCGCTGGCTCAACGGCACCGGTCAGCGTCAAGTCCCGCCGCCGGTCAGCCGGCTGTTGTTGGCGCTGCAAACCCTCTTGCTCCATCATGGGGTGCCGGGTTTTGAGGCGCTGGTCGATCGTGCGGCCTTCGAGGCGGCGGCTCGTGGCATCGACTTGTTCGCCCCCGCGACGACCACCTGGGCGCGCCGGGCACCGTACCGACCGCGTCGGCCCGACGCCGCCCGACCAGGCCGCCCACCCCGCACACCGCGCCCGGAATCCGACGCGGCGGAACTCGAAGCGGACCCCGTAACGGGGACGCCCTGGTGGACGGCGGCAACACCACCGCCGGAACCCGTTGCTGAGGAACGCCGCCCGGCGGTGCTGCCGCTACTGGCCCGCCGCCCCATGACCCGGCGAGACGTCCGGGCGCTCCAGTCTCACCTGAATCTGCCCTTATTCGATCTGTGCTACTTATTGGGCCATCCCCTCCAGGGCTGGGAGGCCGGTGCCTGGGACGACGACCGGCTGTTGCCGGATCCGGCACTGGCGTTGTTGGTGTGGGGGCTGACCCATGTTCTCGCAGTGTCGTACGTGCCAGCGTTCCCGACCGCTGCCGAGGTAGTCGCCCGTTATCGTGCGCTCGCCAGCTCCCATGCCGCCGACTGGCCGATGCGCCAACCGGCGACCAGCAGCAGGACGTTCAGCCTCCTGGTGGGGCGGGAAGTCAAAACCGCGCCTCGCTGGTGGTCGCCCGCGCGGCCTGAACCGGTTCCGCCGCTCTTGCGCCGCGTCCTGTCGGTCCTCGATACGCTGCTGGAGCGTCACAGTTCGGCTGGTTTGGAGGCCTGGATCGCCCGCGCGAATCTCGAAGCGGCCGCCCGTGGCGTGGACCTGCAAACGGCGACCGTCTGGGCCCGGCCGACCGGGTCAGTACAAGTGGCGTCCGCCATCGAGGCGGGTACCGACGCTGCCTTCACCGCCTGGCTGGACGGCTTGGCGATACGCCCGGTCTGTGGCCACGATCTGCGGGTACTTCAGGAACGGCTGGGACTGACCCCGCTGGAGGCCGCCTATCAGCTCGGCCTGCACGTTCCCAAATACCGAGCGTACCTCGATCCGCCCGATCGGTTACTCGACGACCCGGCATTGTCCCTGCTGGTGTGGGCCTTGCTGACGTATCCCGAAACGTGGTTTCTCGCCGCCTTCCCGGCCCCCGCCGACGTGTATCCGCTGTTTCGGGACACCGCTGCCCGCTGCGGGACCGCCGCACCGTTCCTGAGCCAATACCGCTCGGGTACCGCCGCATTCGGCGTCTTGCTCGGACGGTCGCCCCACCGCATGACGCGCTGGCAAGCCGGCTCCGCTCCGCAGCCGGCGCAACCGGTGGTCGTCCGCTTGCTGGCCGTGCTGCGGGAGCTGTTGCAGCGCTTCGATGGTCCGGGTCTCGACGCCTGGGTCGAACAGGTCGGGATCGAGGCCACCGCGCGCGGTCTCGATTCCACATACCTGCCGTCGTGGGAGCAAAAGCCCGCAGCCGCCGCGTCCACAGCCAAGACCGCTGCGCTCGACCAACCCCCAACCGCGCCCCGTGCGGCCAGTCGGCCTCGAAAGTAGCGGTCCGTTGAAGACGCTTGAACCAAGGCGTCCAGCGGGCGGCTACGGCCCACGGTGAACGTCAGGCTGCATTACCACCCTCCCACGACGAAGCCGGCCCAGTAGTAGGGGTCGCGGCTCTGGGCAATCAGCGTCCGCTGGGCGGCAGCTAGGGCGGCGGCGTGGCCTTCAAGCCGATGGTCGTAGAAGGTTTGCATCAATTGTTTGGTCTCGGGATCGGGCACCGGCCACAGGCTGGAGACGACGGCGCGGGCTCCGGCGCTGATGAAGCCGTTGGCGAGGCTGACGACTTCGTCACCGCTGAGCTGGATGCCCAGGCCGGTTTCGCAGGCCGACAGCACCACCAGGGGGGCGGCGTCCAGGCGCAGGCCAGTGACGTCGCTGTAGGTCAAATCACCGTCGCTGAGCCGCAAGCGGGTGCGGTCGGGGGTGGAGGCCTGACCGTGCACAGCCAAGTGTAGGATGCGCCCACTCAGATCCTGGCCGAGCAGGCGATCGCGCCGGGCCTGATCGTGCAGGTAGATGTCCGGTTTGGAGAAGTGTTGGGCAATTGCCTGAGCTTCGGCGGCGGCCTCGGGGAGAGGTGCGTCGGGGGTGGCGTCGGCCAAGGCAACCAGGTGCGGGACGGTAGCGGATGTGGCAGGGGGTAGAGCGGTCAGCAGCGAAGCGGAAGATAGAGTGCTCAACCGAAACCGCTGGATCAGAAAGCCGCCGTCCCAGGGTAGGGCGGCGAAGGGCAACCGGTGCAGCGGGCCATTCGGTACGAGTAGCAGGTGCTGGACCTCGCCGAGGTGCGGGCGAAGCGGTTCGAGCAGGACGGCGCTCAGGTTTCGGGCCAGTTCGGCGGCTCGCCCAGCGGGACCAACAGCCGGCGCGGCATCTGGGGTAAGGGTGAATCCACGCTTCGCCGCCGACAGTTGCAGCAGTTCGCGATAGGGCACCTCGAAAAACCTTGTTATGAGAAAATAGGGTTGTTGATCCCCGCCAAGAGCCCGGATATCCGATGATCAAAGAAAGCCTGTTTGCCGCCCAGGAACGGGAAGCCAAATTGGATCGTCTGGGCGATGTGCTGCAAGTCATGGAGCAGCAGGTTGACTTCAAGGCGCTGGCGGCGGAGATGGACCGGGTAGCGCCACGACCCGGACGGGCACGTGGGGGGCGTCCACCGTTTCCCACCGAGTTGATGGTACGTGCCCTGGTTCTTCAGGATTTATATGGACTGAGTGACGAACAGATGGAATACCAAGTGCTGGATCGACTGAGCTTCCAGCGTTTCCTGGGCCTGCGGCACAGTAGTCAGATACCCGATCGCACCACATTCTGGACCTTCCGCGAGCGGTTGACGGTGGCGAAGGCGGGAGACGCGCTGTTTGAGGCGGTGCATCGTCAACTGGCCCAGCAGGGTTATATTGCTCGTGGTGGGCAGATGGTGGACGCCAGTCTGGTTCCCGTTCCTCGCCAGCACGTCACGGAAAAAGAACGGGAATTGCTGAAAGCGTCGGCGATGCCGGTGGACTGGAAGCCGGCCCAGCGCCGGCAGAAGGACATGGAGGCCACCTGGACGAAGAAGCACGGCAAATCCTACTTCGGTTACAAGGTCTCGGTCAGCGCCGACCGACGCTACAAGCTGATCCGCCAGGTCAAGGTCAGCACCGCTGCGGAGAACGACACCCTGCACCTGGAAGATGTCCTGGATCACGCGAATACCGGCCGTGATCTTTATGGCGACAAGGGCTATGTTGATGGTGAACGTGAGCGGCGCCTCAAGACCCAGGGTTGGCGAGTACACATCCAGCGCAAGGCAAAGAAAGGCAAACCGCTGTCCGCCTGCCAGGCGCGCCGCAACACCCGCATTGCCCGGGTTCGGGCGCGGGTCGAACACGTCTTCGCCGCTATGGAGCAGATGGGCGGAAAACTCCTACGATGTATCGGTCTGGATCGAGCGACCTTCCAACTCACGGGGAAGGCAGCGGTCTACAACCTACGTCGCCTGTGCATTCTCAAGGCATACGGTGTGGTCGCTTTCTAACGCCCAAGTGCGATCCCGGTACGACCGGGATGGTGATTTCGGGCGGGGATGAACCCTTCGGGCCGGGGCACAAACCAAAGATATTGTGAGGCTCACGCCTCAGGCACCTTGCTTTGCCCATTTTGCCGGCTTCATGTCCGGTTTTTCGAGGTGCCCAATAGGGCTTTGTGACGCATCGAGATACGGCCGACCGAGCGCGCCCTGATCGCTTAGAAACCCCCGCCCGCTAATAGGGCTTTGTGACATAGCTTCTAGTATCCCCTCAATCCAATAGTTTAGTCTCAGAAACCCCCGCCCGCTAATAGGGCTTTGTGACGGCGGTTCGTAGAGATGCTCCATAAGGGTTTTGGCTTGCTCAGAAACCCCCGCCCGCTAATAGGGCTTTGTGACTCGTTGCGGCCTTGTTTATCGTTGTAGATTTTGCGCTCAGAAACCCCCGCCCGCTAATAGGGCTTTGTGACTCAAATGGACTATATTGTTGATAAATTTCTTGAGCTCAGAAACCCCCGCCCGCTAATAGGGCTTTGTGACGGAATAGATTCAACGAGTTGATCCATCCATTCTGAGCTCAGAAACCCCCGCCCGCTAATAGGGCTTTGTGACGGCGATGCGGTCGCCCTCACAGCATTGCCCGACGAGCTCAGAAACCCCCGCCCGCTAATAGGGCTTTGTGACTCAAATGGACTATATTGTTGATAAATTTCTTGAGCTCAGAAACCCCCGCCCGCTAATAGGGCTTTGTGACATGATGAAATACCCATGCGGGTTTCCCGCATGGCCTATCTCAGAACCCACCGCCCGCTAATAGGGCTTTGTGACGTAATATTCGGGCTTACTGTGCATCGACTTGAGGTGGATTTAGCAAACAGCCGCTACCCACGTACAGAATCTCGCCCATACCCCGCGATGCGTTCGTTCCACCAAACCGCTCCGCATCGAGCATCCCGGCGGCGCGGGTTTGAAAATGGCGCTGCCCTCTCCGTTAAACGAACAGGAACGGCGGAAAAAGCAGGACTCTCGGGGTTCGCCTATCATTAGCCCAATCTTCCCGACCTCTCGGCCCCGACCATGCCCGAACAAGCCACCGATCCCAACGCCCGGTTCGACGGATTCTGGCGTCACCGCCATTGCCTCGACGAGGCGCAATGGCTGGATTTTCGCCAACTGGTGTTCGAAATCCTGCGCCCCTGCCGGTTTACCGAACTGGCGGGGCTGCCGGACGCCGGGGACACCTGCATCGATGACTTTTTCGTCGACCGGATTTTCGACCCGGCCAAAAAAGCCTCACCGTCGGAGGACAAACCCGTGACCCTCGGCTATCTGGTGATCATGTTTCGCCACTACCTTAGCGACCGGTTGCGCGACCCGTGGCTGAACCGCCGCACGGAAACTGGCGACGCGCTCGACGACATCCCGGTAGAGATCGCGCCTCTCGCCACGCTCGACGATCACGGCCTGACGGACGAACAAATCCGCCGAGCGGCGGACGACTTCTTGGCAGGACGCCCGCCCTGGGAGAAACTCGCCGGGGAACTGTGGTGGATTCGGCCGTATCTCGCCTGCCACTTCTGCGCCGACAAAAGCGAAGCCCTGTCCGCCCTGGCCCGCCGGCTCGGCATTCCCGCTCACCACTACAAGGCGGTGCAACTCGGGATCACCAGCGCCAAGGGTGGATTCCCCAACCCGAGCGCCTTCCGCGCCACCTACCTCGGCCGGTGGCTTGACCAGGTCGGCATCGACGTCAATTGCGAAGAGGGGCCGGCGCTCGCCCGGATCGCTCTGCAACTGCTCTGTCAGGCTGCCCTATACGGCGAATTGGCCGCCGCGCCATCATGAACCGCGCGCCGATTTCGACCCCATTTGCCGTTCGCCGGTCACCAACCGGACCGATGGGCCAGGAGTTTTGAACCATGCGTACCCTGCACCCCGCCTTGAACCTCATCGAAGCCAAACTATTCGCCCCCTCCGACGACTTGATACGCCGCTGGCTGGAACACGATCCCCGGCTGCCCGTCGCCACCCGCGCCGCGCTGGACGCCGATCCCGTCGCCCAGTCCCGCCGCGCCGACTGGACAGCCCCGCCGCCGGATCAGGAACCCACCATCCCTGCCACCCCACCGATCCCCGAACCAACCCCTTGGTTGCGGGAACGCATCCAACAGCGAGTCCGGGCGCAACGGGCGACCTTCGCGCCCATCCCCACCGCCGGCCAGATCGTTCGGGTGGACGAGGCCATTGGCCCTTCGGGACCACTCGGCCACGATCAACCCCATCCGCTGGCCGTGTTGCTTGGCGAGCCGACTGAACACCGCGCGATCTGGTACGGCTGGCTGGTCGCGGCGGAAACCGACTACGCTAGCGACGCCGACCTGATTCTGGAGGAAGCGGACGACCCCCGCGACCCGCTGGCCGGCCTGGTGCAACTGTGGAACCCGGTCTATCTCTATCTGCCGTCGGCCAAGCAGGTGCTGGCGCAACTGTCCCCGGACCGGCTGGCCGCCGTCCGCGCCCTGGCGCTCGATTTCCTGATTCAACCTCTGCCCAAGCTGTGCCCCGAACCGGGCGTCCTGGTCGAGCGCCGCACCTCGCAAGGCCACCGGGTGCTGACCGGTACCCCGCTGGGCGGTGCCGCCGATCCCCGTCGCCGCTACCGGACGCTGTACCGCGCCGCCGCCGACCTGCTGCGCGAACCGGTGCAGCTGGCTCAGTTGCAACCCACCCTGATAGAACGGCTGCTGGCGTGGCTGCGGCAAGCAGTCGAAGCCATCGGCCTCGGGCTCAACCCCGTGCCCGCCCCGGTGATGGGCGAAGCCGATACCGAACGCTGGCGCTTGGGCGACTGGCTGGAGCTGGAGCTGCGGAAACTGCCGGAGGAAACTGACCTCTTCACCCTATGGACGCGCAATCTCCAGGACTCGCCCTGCCGCATCCAGGTCGTACGCCACGGCGTCGTCTTCCAGGAATACCCGCTGGCTGGCCATCAGGAAACCCAAATTTTGGTCGAGGCCGCGCCGGGCACGGAACTGGTGCTGCTGGACGACAGCGGCGAGCGGCTGCGCTGGCCGTTGGCGGAGTGAGCGGATATGGATGAGCGAGTCTGGCTGTGGCCGGAAGGGCGACATGGCGAACACCTGCGCGTCTGGACGCCTGATCGAACCGAGCGGTTCGCCAAGCTGGTGCCCGGCGGCTTTGACTCGACCGCCGACCGCGATCCCGGCCGACTCGTGGATGGCGCCGAGACGCTGGCGCTGGAAGCGGCGCTGCCCACGCCGCTGGCGACATGGCTGGCCCGACTGTGCCAAACCTCCCGCCTGCGCCTGCATCTGTGCGCCGATCTGCCGATGGCCTGGCACCGCTTCCCTTACGAATGGCTGACGCTGGACGGCCAACCGCTCCACGACCGCCTGCGGGTCTGGCGGCACATCCCACGCACGGCGGAACCGAGATCGCCCGTCCCCCCCGCGCCCGTCGCCCTGTTCAACCTGTGGCCGCCCGACGAAGCGGTGCAGCCCCTCGCCGATTTCCCGCTGGCCCCCGCCGAGGTGCACCGCCACGACGGTCGCCGCTGGGTGGAGGCTCTGCTGCGCACCCGAGACCTCCACGCCTTCAGTACCCTGTGCCTGATCGCGCACGGCAGCGAACGCGCGGACGCCCGGCCATTTCGCCTGCCGGATGGATCGCTTTGGGAGTTGCCGCCGGCTCAACCCTTGCCCTCGCTGGTCATCCTGCTGGCCTGCGGCGATAACGGTGGCAACTTGCTGGACTACGCCGCCGCCTTGCTGAAGCGCGGCGCGAGCACGGTGCTGGCCGCGCTCGGCCAACTGGACGCCCGCGATATGACGGCGCTGCTCCCGATCCTGCTGCACGGCTGGCTGACAGGAGAACGGATCGGCGATGCGCTGGACGCCGCCCAAACGGCGGTGGCGTGGCGAGGCCGGGGTCGGTTATGTCTGCTAGGCACGGGTGAATTGCGGATGGGCGATGCTCCGGAGCTGGCTGACTGGGCCACCGACCGGCTGGCCGAGCACGCCCGCGCCGGCAAGGACACTGCCTTGCGCGCGTTGCTGCCCCGGCTGACGCTCGATGGTTTTCTGCACGCCGGCGAATCCAGCCAAGCCACCCCCCGTTTGCGCGAGTATCTCGGCATCCCCGAGCTGGGCGCTTCAACGGAAAACCGGTCGCTGCTGGAACGGTTGTGGCCGCTCGCCAAGAATTGGCCGGCCCTGACCCGGCTTTGGGTCTCGCCCTTGCTGGCCCATTTGGCCGAGCAGCACGACCACAGCCACTTGAACGACTGCCGACGCCAGTTGGTGCAACTGGCGCGCGCCCATCCCGAGTTCGCCGGCCTGTCCGCCGACTGGGCCAAGGCCGAATACCGCCGAGGCCACTACGCCAAAGCGGCTGCCGCCACCATGGCTGGGCTGGGCAGCGCCACCGGGACGGACGAAATCTCGGTTCGGCTGCTAGGCCTGCTGATCCTGATCCTGATTGACCTTAACCTGCCGGAACCGGGTCGAGCGCTGCTCGACCTGCGGGAACGGCGGCTGGATCGCCTGGACAGCGCATTTGCCGAGCAGGAACAGTTCAAGGATGTGGAGAGCCGGGGACGGTTGGCGCTGCGGCGTGGCGAGCACCGGGAAGCGCTGGCCCGGTTTCGCCGCAAACGCGCCCAGGCGCCCGAACATAAGGAAAACGGTTGGCGCGAACTGGCGTGGCTGCTGTACGCCGCCGCGCTGGTGAGACCGATAGAAGGTGATACCGATTACGCCGAGGAATGCCGGGCGATTCTGGCGGGCCACCCCGAACCGGGAACGGGCAACGACCCCGTTCTCTATTTGCTGCGAGCCTTGGCCGCCTGGACATGGCGGCGGGGGGATGCGGCCCATAAGCGCTAAGATAAAAATTCCTCCAAGTTGTCGCCCTGATACCGCCGCCGTTTGCGGGGTGGCTCGCGTAGTGCGGCGGCAATATTGTTCCAGTCGCGCAGACCGTCGAGCAGAGTCAGTTGCGGGTTGACAGCGCGAGCGATGAGGAAGCGCATCATCGCCACCTCACGCCACCGACTGTGTCGGCCTTTGCTCTTGAAGCTGGAAGTAGCCCCAAGGGGAAAAACGCTCGCCAACCGCGATGAGTGTTTCGATCAGGGTGGCTACGAACAGTTTTCCTTGTAGCCAAGCCTTGGCGCCCACGAGGTCAGTCTTCTTCAGGTGGCCCAGATGCAGCAGTGACTTCAAGCGCTTAAATGCCAACTCGATATACCATTGAGAATGCCGCTATACGATTGACCGATTCAGCGATTGCGCCGACCGTGGATGGCGCCGCCCTGCTGGGGCTGGCAAACTGGCTAGCGAGGCGAACGATCCATGACGACACAAACCGAATCGGGGGTGTGGGCGAGTCTGTCTCGCGACCGTCAACGCCGCCTGATCGCCCAGATGGGCCAACTGGCCTCCCGATATTGGGAGTGGACCCGGCGGCCGGAGGGAGAGACGGATGAGCGAGACGATGCGGGCTTGGCCGATGCCCAGCGAGAAGGTTCAGGGGCAGCATCGCGATCGGCTGGCGGTGGTGTACGTGCGGCAATCGACGTTGCAACAGTTGGTTCGACACCAGGAATCGACGCGGTTGCAATACGGGCTGGTGGACCGGGCACTGGGGCTGGGTTGGCCCCGGTCCCAGGTCTTGGTGATCGATGACGATCTGGGCAAATCGGGCACGACGGCCGTGGGCCGGCCCGGGTTCCAACGCCTGGTGGCGGAAGTGGGCCTCAACCATGTGGGGCTGGTGCTGGGGGTGGAGATGTCGCGGTTGGCCCGCTCCTGTCGCGACTGGCATCAGTTGCTGGAGATTTGCGGGTTGTTCGGAACCTTGATCGGCGATCTGGACGGGATCTACGATCCGACCGACTACAACGATCGGCTGTTGCTAGGGTTGAAAGGCACCTTGTCGGAGGCGGAACTGCACATGCTCAAGCAACGCATGCTGGCCGGCAAGCGAATCAAGGCCGAACGCGGCGAGCTGGGGATGGCCGTGCCGATGGGTTACGCGCGGCGGCCGTCGGGGGAAGTGATCCTGGATCCGGACGAGCAGGCGCGGGCGACCATCGCGTTGATTTTTGATCGGTTCGAGCGGTGCGGGACCCTCAATGGGGTATTGCAATACCTGGTCCGCCATCAAATTCAACTCCCCCACCGGATACGGCTGGGCCTGCGTCAGGGCGACCTGGAGTGGCACCGGCCCAATCGAGCCACGCTGAGCAATCTGTTGCATCACCCGATTTATGCCGGCGCGTATGCCTATGGCCGTCGCCCGATGGACCCGCGCCGCCAGCAACCGGGGCGCCCGGCGACCGGGCGCCGGGTGGCGACGCCCGAGGAGTGCGCGGTGTTGCTCCAGGACCGGTTGCCGGCCTATATCACTTGGGCGCAATTCGAACGCAATCAGGCACAACTGGCGGCCAACCAAACCGCTCACCTCGGCCCGGTCCGCGCGGGGCCGTCGTTGCTGTCGGGCTTGGTGATCTGTGGCCGGTGCGGGTTGCGCATGGCAGCGGTCTATAACAACAGCGGCGGCCGGCTGCGGTATGACTGTAGCCGGATGGCGGTGGACTATGGCGAGCCGCGCTGCCAGTCGCTGGTCGGCCGGGTGTTGGATGATTGGGCGAGCGCCCAGGTGCTGCGGGCGCTGGAACCGGCCGCCCTGGAGATCAGCCTGCAGGTCGCCGCCGATCTGGAGGGGGAACGGCAGCACCTGCACCAGCATTGGCGGCAGCGGCTGGAGCGCGCCCGCTACCAGGTCGAACGGGCCGCCCGCCAATACCAGGCGGTCGAACCCGAGCATCGACTGGTGGCCCGGACTCTGGAACGCCAGTGGGAGGAAGCGCTGGCCACCGAAGCGGCCCTGCAGGCTGACTACGCCCGTTTCCAAGCCGAGCAACCACCCGTCCTGACCGCCGAGGAGCGGGCCGCGATCCGGCGGCTCGCCACCGAAATCCCGGCCCTCTGGCAGGCACCGACCACCACGGCGGTGGATCGTCAGGCGATCGTCCGACAACTGGTCGAGCGGGTGGTGGTCACGGTGCAGGGTGAGAGCGAGCGAGTCGACGTTCAGATGCATTGGTTCGGCGGCCACGGCACCCAGGCGACCCTGAGCCGACCGGTCGCCCGGCTGGACCAGTTGAGTTACTACCCGCAACTCACGGCCCGGGTGATGGCGCTGCACGCCGACGGCTGCGGCCCGGCGGCGATCGCGCGGCAACTGAACGCCAAGGGCTGGCATCCGGCCAAACGCTGCGAGACCTTCAACGCCGCCATGGTTGGCGACCTCCAGGTTCGCCTGGGGCTGCGCACCCCACCCCCGGCGACGACGGTTCTCCAGCGTGGCCCCGACGAGTGGACCCTCGCCGAGTTGGCCTACCATCTGGACATGCCGCAGCCGACCTTGTTTGCCTGGCTGCGGCGGGGGCGGCTGCGGGGTCGCCAGGCCCCCCATGCGGCCCGTTCGCTCTGGTTGATCCACGCCGACGCCCAGGATCTGGCACAGCTCCAGGCGTGGCGCGCCGCCGTTCGGGCCGAGCGCCATCCCATTCCTCGCTAATAAATGGCTCTTATGGAGGTTGTATGGCTGGTCGATTTCGATTTGCCATCGGTGGCGGTACATCTCAAGGATCGGGTGCGCCGGCACGTTCGGCAGGGTCGTCAGCACGACGATGTATCCCGCCGCCTCCAGCGTGTCGGGTTGGAGATCGCGGCCCTTCTTGGATGCCACCTCGCGCAGCTTGGCCTGCGTCTTGCGGGTCTGTTCGGCGCTCTTCTTGATCGCGCAGACACGAACAGCGAGGGGGCCTTCGTCATCGCGTATCCATGCCGGCCAATCCCACGCTTGGCCGACCTTGAGCTTGCGCAATTTGGGCAGCAATGCCAGCGCTCGCGCTTTGTCGTCTTCCAACGGCACACTGACCATGTTCATGCGCACGATGACATCGCCCTGATGATTGACGACGTGGCGAATGCCGCGCCGATGCGCCAGTCCGCGATCGGCCATCACGACATCGTTGGCTTTGACGGCAAAGCGAGTCAGCGTCTCGCCCTCTTCAGGCAGCGTGACGAGCACCTGCTCACAAGCCAAAGTGCTCAGGTCGATCATGTAGTGCAGTCGCCACGTCGACCCTGTGGCACCGGGTTCACACACCACGCTGGCGTCGACCAGGCGCATTCGCTTGCCCGGCAGCACATACTCGGCCGTGGCCGACAGGCGCAGACTCATCTGCTCGACCATCCACCGGAACCACTCGCCGCTGCCGCGCAGCCGACCCAGCAACGCCACATCGGACACCTTGATCAAGCCGCCCGCATCGGCGCGAACGGCGGTCTCGCGTAGCGAGCAGCCGTCAACCAGGTGGATCAGCAGTACACGCAGCAGCGTGGCGGCATCCTTGAATCCGCGAGTGCGCCGCAGCGCGCCAGTACGCCGCGCCGCCTCCTGCCACCCATCGGGCAACACCCGCTCAATGACTTCCCAGTCTTCGCCCAATCCGGCGAACATCTCTTCCCAATCAACATCGTCGGCGAATTCGTTCATGTCACTGCCCAGTCTTCTGTTGTTGTCAACAGGCCAGAAGTATAGCGCAGCGGGGCAATTTTATCTTAGCGCTTATGGGGATGCGGCCGCGCGGGACGCGCTGGTCGCCTGGTTGCCCGAACTGAAAACGCGGCTGGACGGCCGGCAGGACATTGGGCCGGTTGGCTTCGCCCTGGCCTATCTGCATCTCGACCAACGGCAAAGGGGCGATTGGTCCGCTTTGCCAGCGTGGGAGAGCGTTCGGGTCGGCTTGGAGGAGGACCGCTATTTTTTGGAGCTAGCGATTTTCGACCGCTTGCTGGACCGGCCCCGACCGGAAACCGAAGCGTGGCTGACCCGCCATCATCGGGAGCGCCGCGATACGCTGGGTGCCCTGACGCCGGAGAAGCTGCCGGATTGGCTGCGATCCGAGCTTCCCGAAATGTGGTCCGCCGACGTGCGCGGCCGGGAATCCCGGGAATCACAGGAGCGCGATCTGCTGCTGGCCGCCGCTCCGCCGGATTGGAATGCCTTGATCGCCGCTCGCTTGCTACCTTGGTGAAGCCGCTTTCCTGTTTCGCAGCCACTCCACCAGCCGAATCCTCACCGGATGGTGCAACACGCCGATCTCCCTCAGATCGGCTCGGTTCAGCGGCTCGTACCGAGGACAGAGGTAGGTGTCGCGATGCTCCGAGCGGGCTTGCTTGAATAGCGCATCCTGATCGGTCAACTGAAAAAACGCCGGATCGGGTCGGGAGGTGCCGGGCAACACGTAAAAATCGTCGCCCTCCCGTTTCAGTGAGACCACCGGCCGCCAGTCTACCGGCTCGCGCCGGTCGCGGCCGAACCAAAGCCGGCTCTGACGAGCGGTATAGCAAAAGCCGTGCGCCCATTCCCGATCCAGTGCGGGTACCGTGGACGAGGGGGCGGGACGACGTTGAAAAGCGTGCATGGTGCAAATATTCCGACAGAATACTGACAAGATCATAGCAGAATTGCCCGTTGTCGGCCCGCTCCAGTCCAGCGGGCAGCGGCAACGTTACGCGGCTTGGACGGTGCTCAACCGCCATTCCACAGCCTCCCAAGGGATGCGAACGCCTTCGGCCGTGCGCTCGATCAGGCCGATGTCCACCAGAGCGATCACGTCTGCGTGAACGTTGCTGTAATTCCGCTCCAAGCGCTGGGCCAGCGCGTAGACCGTCAGTGGTCCAGCGTTTTGCAACACCTGCAGCAACCGAAACCGCTCCGGAGTCACGGCGCGGTAGGCATCCACCGGGTTCTCGAAATTCAATAGATAATCGGCTTCCGGGAGGGCCTCGCCGACGTCGGCGCGACGCGCGATGGCGAGCGCGCGGGCGTTCAATTCGGCCCGGCTCAGGTTACAGATTAGGGCTTTCGGCATCGCTAGGCTCCCAAATATGGTTGAATCTCGGCCTCGAAATCGGTCAACAAGCGTTCCAGGGTCGCGAACGAGTAAGGATATTCCCGCTCGCCCCGGTGGACGTGATCGCCCTTACCGGTTTCGTTGTCGTAGCGCACCAGCGTCTGGCCGGCCGGCGTGCCGCAATGCAGTTGGTAAACGTAGCCGTGGGGCCGAGCGGCATCCGGTTGCGGCAACCGATGAACGCGACGGGCGACCACGACCCCATTGGCGGCGACGAAACGGTCGTTGAGAATCAGCGTGGCTTTCGCCTTCATGCATTGTATTATAGCAATATATTGTGTAAAAACAATATATAAAAATTCTTTCTTCTCGGCAACTGCCGATCCCGGCCCGCTCCTACAGCAGCGCCCCCGTGATTTCCGGCCGCTCGTCCCAAACCCGCCCCGCCAGCAACCGGCCGTTGGCTTTCTTGTCGTGGTAGGTTCCGTCCGGTCCCCACGCGCCCCACTGCTGGGGGTAGACCCAACAGTCGTGCCATAAACCGCCAAATCGATTTACCCCCCACAGGAGCGTTTCCTCTCACCGCCATAACCCCTCGAACCGACGGCCCACCACCCGGGTATAGCGGACCGTGTGTTTTGGGTCGCGATGGCCCAGGTAATCCTGGATCAGGCGGAGATCGTAGCCCTTGTTCGCGAGATAAAAGCCACAGGAATGGCGCAGCATGTGCGGATGCACCGGCGGCAACTGGGCGCGCTCCGCGGCGGCGGCGATCAGATAGTTCACCGACTGGCGGGTGAACGGTTGGCCCCGTTCCGACACGAACAACCAGGGCAGGGCATCGCCGCGCAGGGCGAGATAACGTTTGATGGCCCGCAGCTCATCGCCGGCGATCGGATGTTCCACGGCCAGGCCGTTCTTGAGGCGCCGTACCCATAGCCGGGCGCGATCGAGATCGACTTCATCGCGACGGAGGCCAATAGCTTCGCTGACACGGAGACCGTGGCGAAACATCGTCAGTACCAGCAGGTAATCACGAATCCCATGCCGCCCCGCCTTGGCCGCTGTCAGCAAGGCGCCGAGTTCCTCCTCGCTCAGGAAATCCTTGCCACGCTCATGGGCATCTGTAGCCTCGCAGACATCTCTTTTTACACTTGGCCGGTTGAGAGGAGGGTTCTTGTCCATCGGAATCCCTTGATTTACCTATCGCAAGGGTAGCCAACTTTTTACAAGATACAGATTTTGTTAAAAGTCGGCCATTGCTCGCCGGCGCTGGAACTCCGTTATGAAAAATGCGCCGCCCGATGCTATCCCCCCCGAAGAGTGGTGGCTAACACCCGCCGAACTGGATTTTGTTCGGGCCAGGCATCCAACCAATCGGTTGAGCTTTGCGTTGCTGCTGTTGTTCTTCCGTCAGCACTGCCGGTTCCCCCACCAACTGAGTGACATCAATCCAGTGAAGACGGAAGTTGTAGCCCGTCAGATCGGCCTTTCAGATGACGGTCCCCAAGCCATCGCGCTATCGCATCGGACTTTGGAGCGGTACCGGTCCGAAATCCGGGACTGGTTCGGGTTTCGCAAGGCCACGGTCGCCGACGCCGAGCAACTGCAAGCTTGGCTATGTGCGTATGTGGCGACCGTCGGCGCGAATTTGGAAGACCTGCAAACCGGCCTGGCGGCACGATGCCGGGAACTGCTGATCGAGCCGCCCTCGGAAGACCGCCAGAATCGCCTCGTGGGCACGGCGGTGCGCGCCCACGAAGAGCGTCTGTATGCCCATATACTTACGCGTTTGGAGCTGGCGACCCGAACCCGTCTGGAAGCCTTGTTAAGGCCCGCTGCTGGAGAGTCGGTGGCCGCTCCCCCGCCATCGCCTCCAGAACCGATGGTAGGAAGTGCACCGGCTGTACTGTTGTGGCTACGCCGCGATCCGGGTCGGCCCAGCCTGGCCAGCGTCGAACAGGAACTGGCCAAGCTCGCTCTGGTTCGCCAGATCGAGCTGCCCGCCGACCTGTTCGAGGCTTGGCTCCCGCACGATCTGGAACGCTACCGCCGCCGGGTCGCGGTGGAAGCTCCTTACGAACTGCGCCGTCATCCTGAATCCACCCGCCTGGCGTGGCTGGCGGCCTATGTGCAGTGGCGCGGCCAGACCTTGATCGATGGCTTGGTCGATCTCCTGATCGACACCATCCACCGGATCGGCGCGCGGGCCGAGCGCCGGGTGGAGCGGGAACTGCTCGACGATCTGAAGCGCGTCTCGGGCAAGCAAAACCTGCTGTTCGAGTTGGCCGGCGCGGCCTTGGACCAGCCAGACGGGATCGTGCGCGAGGTGGTCTTTCCGGTGGTGGGCGAACAGACCCTGCGGAATCTGGTCAAGGAGTGGAAGAGCACCGGCCCCAGCTATAGGACCACGTTGCGGACCGTCATCCGGAATTCCTACAAGGGCCATTACCGGCGGATGGTCCCGCAAATTCTGGAAGCCCTGGAATTCCGGTCGAACAACCGCGCGCATTGTCCGGTCATCCAGGCACTGGAACTCCTCAAGCGCTACGCCGACCGGCCGGCGCGCACCTTCCCCGCCGCCGAGGACGTCCCACTTGACGGCATCATCGCCGGCCTTTGGCGGGAAGCAGTCCTGGAAAAAGACGGCAAAGGCCGGTCCAGGGTCAATCGGATCACCTATGAAATCTGCGTGCTGGAAGCCTTGCGGAACGGCATCCGCTGCAAGGAAATCTGGGTGGTCGGCGCCCAGCGCTACCGCAACCCCGCCGAAGACCTGCCGGCCGACTTCGAGGCCCAGCGCGAACGGTATTACCAAGCGCTGAACCTGCCGCTGGACGCCGATATGTTCATCGCCACACTCCAGGCCGAAATGAAGGAAGCCCTGCGGACCCTCGATCGCGGACTCCCCAACAACCGTCTGGTCCGGATCGGCGAGGCGCAGGGTGGCCGGATCACCGTCACGCCCTTCGATCCGCTTCCCGAACCACCCAATGTCGTCGCCCTCAAGGCGGAGATCGCCGCCACCTGGCCGATGACCGGCCTGCTCGACATGATCAAGGAAACCGATCTACGGCTGAACTTCACTGCGGCGCTGAAGAGCCCGACGACTTACGAAACCTTGGAACGTACCGTCCTCCAGCCCCGCCTGCTGCTCTGCCTGCACGGGCTGGGCACCAATACCGGTTTGCAGCGCATGGCTGGGCGCCATGTCGGAGTGACCCACAAGGATTTGGCCTACGTCCGGCGCCGCTACATCACCGTCGAAGCGCTCCGCCGGGCCATCGCCATCGTGACCGATGGGGCCCTGCGCGCCCGTTACCCGGCGATCTGGGGCCAGGGGACCACCAGCTGCGCCTCCGATTCCAAACACTTCGGCGCCTTCGACCAGAACCTGACCACCCAATGGCACGCCCGCTATGGTGGGCGCGGCATCATGATCTACTGGCACGTCGAGCGGAAATCCCTGTGCATCCATTCCCAGCTCAAGTCACCCTCCTCCTCCGAGGTGGCGGCCATGATCGAAGGGGTGGTCCATCACTGCACCGAGATGGAGGTGGACCGGCAGTACGTGGACTCCCACGGGCAAAGCACGGTGGCCTTCGCTTTTTGCCGGCTGCTGGGCTTCCATCTGATGCCCCGCCTGAAGGCGATCCCCACGCAGAAACTGTACCGTCCGGATGTGGGCCAGCCGGATGCCTATCCCAATCTGCGGCCGATCCTGACCAAGCCCATCGACTGGGAGCCGATCCGGCAGCAGTACGATTCCCTGGTCCACTACGTCACTGCGGTCCGTCTCGGCACCGCCGAGACCGAGGCCATCCTCCGGCGCTTTATCAAGAACAACGTTCGGCATCCGACCTACAAGGCTTTCACCCAACTGGGAAAGGCGGTGAAGACCCTCTTCCTGTGCCGGTACCTGCACAGCGAGGCCCTGCGTCGGGAAATCAATGCCGGGCTGAACGTCGTGGAGCACTGGAATGGCGCCACCGACTTCGTCTTCTTCGCCCGCCGGGGCGAGTTGGCGAGCAACCGCCGGGAGGATCATGAAGTCAGCATGCTGGCCCTGCATCTACTCCAGAACTGCCTGATCTACATCAATACCCTGTTGCTGCAGCGGGTGCTGGCGCAGCCGCACTGGGCGGGACGGCTCAGCACGAGGGATCTGAGTGCGCTGACACCGCTGTTCTGGGATCACATCAATCCCTATGGCTGCTTCGAACTGGATATGGAGACCCGGCTACTCCTCGATTGACCGATTTGGCGGACTATGACACGACTGTTGGGTCTACCCCGACATCGGCCGGAATTTCCCGACGCGACTCGGGAAAGCGCCCCTCGTACTGAAAGAACTTCAGTAGGACCACGAAACCAAACCGGCTCGGCCCCCGACGCGCAACGGTCAGCGCTTCCTCCTGGGCCGTCAGTGCCCAATGGGTGTCCAACTCCGCTTCAGACCATTGACGCTTCACCGCAAGACACCTATCAAAATGCCCCAATAAATTATGATAGGCAATCTTTGACATCAAATCCATATTTGATCGAATCAATGACCGTTTTTGCAGCTATGTGGTCACTGGGCCTAAGCGATGGTTGAGGCCGCCCGTTCCCAGAGCCGGTTCCATCCCGCCCGCGATGAAGGTTAGGACCTCTGCCCGCTAGACGATCCGCTACCGGCGACCGAATTGTTGATTCGTTCCTCTACCGGGAGAGGTGTCGAGCTGATTAAGACTTCCGCTAACCTCTATTATCGGAAGTGTTTCGGGACCCACTCTCACGATATATTACGTGTTACGTTTTACGTTATTCTTCCGGATCGGCGGTTCGCGCGCGAATTCCCGAATTGTTTGGCGCACTTTTTCGGGGCCGTTTGGTGCGCGGCCTGCCACGGCTTCTCGCCCCGAGGGGGGCGTTGGCACATTCCCGTTCGGGCCGGCGTTCCCCGGCCCGCCGGGCGATTCCGGGAATTTGGCGCACAATAATTCAGAACTTCCCGCGCGAGTCCGGGTATCGATCTTTGCCGGCGGAAAACACCTGTTTTCCGCCAACCCATGGCGCACCGTCGGATTCGGCTTGCCCTCGTCAACTTCCCCAAGCCACTTATCTCCCCCGAATTTTTGTACTCTCTATTTCCGTCGCGACGGCGACGGCACGGATCTGAAAACCGGCTGCCGCCCGGTCCATTGTCATCCCGATCCGACCACGCCCAGTCGCCCCTCGCTCATAGGATGGGGTCGAGATGGATCGGAACATTCTTGTAGGCGGGGGTACGCGACTGCGGATCGACGTCGCGGCCGACCAGCACGTTCGCTTCGGGATAGTACATCAGCGCATTGCCGGCTTTGATCGATTCGAAAGGGATGATCCGGATGCCCGTCAGCGACCCGGTCGAGCTGCGCACGGTCACTCGCTGGTTTGCTCGGAGGCCATGCGCTCGCATATCTTCCGGATGCAAAAGGATCACATCGCGCCCGACGACGCCCCGGTATACGTCTTGCTCCTCGTATACCACGGTGTTGAATTGGCCCTCGCTGCGGACGGTCATCAGGCGGAACGTGCCGTTCCCGCCGTCGAGAGCGGGCAGCTCGTGAACGTGTAACCGGGCCCGCCCATCGGTGGTGGCAAAACGCGGCGCGTGAAAAAGACGCCCCTGAACGTGAAATTCCTCTCGTGTCGCGTCGATTGTGGCCATTTTCTCGAAACCGGGGATGACCGCCGCAATCGCTTCCCGGATGCGCCCGGTATCCGCCATGGCCCGCCAGTCGATGGGCTGCTTGGCATCGCGCAGTGCGCCCGCCGCCAGCGTCGCGATCACCTGAACCTCGCTCCGTGGACCCGCGTGCCGGGCCGGACCGCCATCGCTCAGGCGAACGTAGTTGAACATCGATTCTTGGGTCGTCGGCTGGGGCTCTTCGTCGCGAGCGAGAACGGGGAGAATCAGGGTTTCTTGGGCCAACCCCCGAACGTGGCCGGTGTTGAGCTTGGTGCTGAGGTGGACGAGCAGATCGAGTTGAGCCAAGGCGTCGCGGGCGAACGTTGAGTCGGGCGAGGCGCCGTAGAGATTGCCGCCGAGACAGAATCCGGCGCGCATCCGCCCTTCCCGAGCCGCCTCCAAACAAGCCAGGGTGTCGAGTCCCGGCGCGGTCGGCAAGGAAATGCCGAAATGGGATTCCAGCCGCTCGATGATCGCGTCCTTGAGTTTGGGTGTAACGCCGATCGATCCCATGCCTTGGACGTTGGAATGGCCACGGATCGGTAGCAGACCGGCATGGGGACGGCCCACCATGCCCCGCATCAGCGCGAGATTGGCGATGGCCTGCACGTTTTCAACGCCGTGTCGATGATGGGTGATGCCCATGGTCCAGGCGAAGACCACCTTCCGCCCGGCGGCGTAAATTTGAGCGGCACGATGTATCTGCTCTTGAGATACTCCGCTGCGGGTGCAGAGCTCCGGCCAAGCGAAAGCGCGTAGCCGGGCGCGCAATCCCGGCCAGCCGCTACAATGGTCGTTTAGGAAAGTCTCATCGCTCGCGCCGATTTCGTCGATACGCTTGGCGATGCCGGTCAAGAGCGCCAGATCGCCGCCGATGTCGGGCTGCAAATACAGGCTAGCGATCTCGGTCCCGAACAGCAGGCTTCGCCACTCGCCGGGAGAGCTGAAGTTCACCAGTCCGGTTTCGATCACCGGATTGATGACTACCACCTGGCCGCCATGTTGGCGGATATGTATCAGCGCATGCATCAGCCGTGGATGATTGCTCGCCGGATTACCGCCGATGACGAAGACCACGTCGGCATGCTGAAGGTCGTCGAGGGCGAGGGTGGCCGTCCCGCTGCCGGTGACGCTGCTCAAACCGACTCCGCTGGCTTGATGGCAATAGTAACTGACGTTGTTGACGTGGTTGCTGCCATAGAGCCTGGCGAACAGTTGGAGCAGGAAACTGGCCTCGTTGGAGCTGCGGCCGCTGAAGTACCAGAAGGTTTCCGGCGGTGGCGTCGCGCGGAGTTTCGCGACGATTCGGTCGAGAGCCTCTGGCCACTCGATCGGCCGGAAATGGGTAGCTCCCGGGCGCAGGAGCAGCGGCTGCACCAACCGGCCACCGTGTTCCAGTTGGTGTGGCGTCCAGGCTTGGAGGTCGGCAACAGAGTGCGCGGCCCAGAATGCGGTGGGGATCGCGTCTTGTAAATCGCCGACCATCGCCTGCAACGATTTGATGCAGACTTGCGGGAACTGGCCGACCTCGTTCACCATCCCGCCCTTCTGGCCGCCCATGCCGAGCGCGCAACTCTTGCAGGCGTTCTTGCCGCGCATCGCGCGGTAAAGCCGCAATGGCCCTCCTTCGCGCGCTTTTTGCAAAGCGTATCGGATGGCTGGCCAGCCTCCGCCGGTTTTCGCTCGCTTCATAGTTGTTGTCCTCGGTGCACCGCATTTCCGGGTCTTTGCGACAAGAATAGCCCATCGTTCGTTGCGGCAAGGTCCGTGCACGACGCGGCATAGAGTCCCTATGCTTCGAGCGCCTCGACGGGGTGTCCGCCCGGTTTCCTCGTGGAATTTGCCCGGCGAGATGCCGCGCCCGCTCTCGGACAAGATAGAGGTGGTTTCAGCAAACGCAAAGCGCGATGGCGCCGATCGGAAACCTCGCTGGCGATGGCGCCAAGCCGAACCGACAGGCCAACGAGACCGGCTGCCTTCGTCATTGCAGCAAGTCCACGAGCATTTTCTTGATGACCGGCAGGGTTTGGGTGGGCATGTGGTCGTGGGCGCCGGCCGGATGGGAATACCACCGTTGGTTGCTGTCGGCGATAGCGAGGAAGGCGCCCGGATGATCGAGGTCGTTTTTCTGGTAGTGGTTCGCGTGTTCCCGAACCGCTTCGACCGGCGTCGTCGCGTCGGCTCCCGCCGCCGGATCGCGGGGTCCTTGCGGGCGCGGCAGGGGGCCACCGTGAACCGCCCCGGGTTTGTCGGAGGATCAGGATGGTTTGACGTGGTGGGGTCAATCGGGTGGAACGCAACGAAATCGCGCGGTTGAACGAAGACATGGCTCGGCTCAAGATTGGAGCGGTGCAAGGGCTGAATTAAGCTGGTGGACTGCCACAAGCGTCCATGCGCGTCCGCCGCGAGCGATCAAGGCGGCTCCCACCAAGAGGGACGACCGCCGTGGAGTGCCAGAGGTAGTTGGCCGTTGAGGAGTCTCAAGGCCGATCAAGCAATCGAGTATCCAACCGAAGGAGGATGACCGGATGAACCCCAAACGTATGTTTTTTGGTTTTGTGGGCGGTTTTTTAGCCACGCTAATTTTCCATCAGTCGGCGCTGGCGGTGCTGTGGCAAGCAGGTTTGGCGCCCTTCGCGCCGTTCTCGCTGGCGCCCACGGCGCCGTTGGGCGTGCCAGCGGTGGTATCGCTGGCGTTCTGGGGTGGCGTCTGGGGCGTGGTCTTCGCTTGGATCGACACCCACTTTCCACCCGGCGACGGCTATTGGGTCACCGCCTTTCTGTTTGGCGCCCTCGCGCCTTCACTGGTCGCTTTGTTGGTGGTCCTGCCGCTGAAAGGCCACCCCGTGGGCGGCGGGTGGCGGCCGTCGCTGCTGGTCACGGCCTTCCTCGTCAACGGCGCCTGGGGTCTGGGCACCGGGCTGATTCTGAGGGCACTTTCCAGGAGATTCGGCGGGGCGCGTGGCTCGCTTGCTTAGCGCGGATGGAAACCACCACCTTGGCAATCGCGGCTCTACCGCCGCGTCGGTGTCCCTGGCGACCGACCTGGGCCGAATGGGAGCTCGACGGGTTTACGCCCTCTGGAACACGATCGGGTTGTAGGAGGGGTATGAAGTCCAACGGATACTGCTGGCGAATTCGATGCGGAGAAATCCTAAGCCGCTCCTGCCGGGGGTGCCAAGGAAGCGAAGGCGGATCGCCGGGTTTTGGCCCAGGGACGTTCGGTCAGCCAGGCGTCCACCCGGGCGACATTCACGGCGATGACAGTAAGCACATGTTGAAGTTGGGTTTTGGCCAACCCGATATAGCGACATCGGCGCAGGCCGAAGGCGCGCACCGCCTGGGACAAAGTGCCCTCGACCCCAGCCCGTTTGCCGTACCGGGCACGCCAAGCTTCCGTTTCTTGCTGGCTGCGAACGGTTTGCAAGGCTTCATGCAACGGGCGCGGACGCAACGTGATTTCGCGGGGGTCGGCCTTGGCACGGGTGCAGAGGGGACGGCTGCTACAAACGGCACAGGTGGGGCGGTGAAACCCAACGTGGATCGTGTTGTTGCCCCAAGGATCGCGGACCAGCGTCCAGTCGACGCTGGTCCGACCGGTCGGGCAGATCACCTTTTTGGACTCCCCGTCGACGGTGTCCTTCTGGCGAGCCTGACTCTGTTGGCGAATTCCAGATCAGGCCATCAGCGGTGCCAGAGTGCGAACGAAAATCGATTTTCGAGTTTTTCCCGGCTTGATCCCCGCAAACCACGCCCCCAAACGGACCAGATTCATCGCTGCGGCAATCGCGATGTGTTGGAGGCGCGTTTTGGCTTGCCCCCGATAGCGGCAGCGGCGTAACCCGAAGGCGCGTACGCCTTGAGAAATACTGCCCTCGATCCCCGCGCGTTGCCGATACTGTTCTTTATAGTAATTCCGTACGCGATGTTCGACTTTTCAGGCGATCAGTCCCTCAAACTGGAGGTCTGACCGACCGAGCAACCGGTTCACGAAAATGCACAAGGTATGCGCCAAAACCTTTCGTGCCATCCGGCTCGTCAAGTGCCAACGATCCCGCGCTCGGATTTTTTCCAAATGAAACCGCTCTGCTCATTGGCCAATGACGGTTTCCACGAGGCGGCGGGTCGTAGTCAATTGCCGGACGACGCATGGGTTCCGGGTATCGGTCATGTTCGCCCGCAGCGGGGTTTGCAGGTCAACCCCGGTGAGGGCGAGTTCGGCCTTCAGGGAGGCACTGATATAGCCTTTATCGCCCATGACCAAACCCTGAACCCCATCCGTCAGATCCCACAGCGCCTCGCGTTCATCGCCAGAGGCGGCGGTCACCGTCCAGCCCGTGATGACGCCCTCAACCGTGATCATCAGGTGTCCATGAAATCCATAATAAGGCTGTTTTTTGGCCGCGCCGTAGCCGTAATCAGCCTCCCCGGCAAACAACCGGCAGCGTGGGGCGCGGGTGAGGACACACAGCGGGAGGGGACAGCCGTCCACCATCCGAATCGGATCCGTCGCCGCGCCCAGGTCAATGACTAAGCACCGATGAAGAACTTGTTTGATCGCCCAGAGATTGGCGGCCTGTTGAGCAAAGGCCGTGCGCGAGCCGAGGGCGGGAAACCACGACCGCCAATGGTGGTGAAAGTAGGTCCAGAGACCCACATCGGTTTCCAAACCCAAAAACTCGCCGACCACTTCCATCGTGATGACTTCACTATCCGTCAACTTCGGGGCAAACCCTCGCTGGCGCAGACGCTGACCCCCCATCATCGGACTCCAGTGTTCTTCTATCCAGCAAAATACGGTGATGATAAAGTCTTCGAGCGGCATGACGGCGTTCCCGGAGCGTTGCGATGGTTGGCTCCTCTCAGCGTATCTCACACCGCCATGCCGCGCCGCCATCCCATCCTCGATCATCGGAAAAGTCGAACATCGCGTAATTCCGTATAATTTCCATAACGATGATTGAGAGTACAGAGGTTCACTGTACACCATGACCTACAGTGTCGATCTGCGGAAGAAAGTGGTGGGTTTTGTGCGGAACGGCGGAGGCCAGCGCGAAGCGGCCCGGCGTTTTGAGGTCAGCCTATGGTGTGTCAGGGATTGGCTGGCCCGCAAGGATTTGCAGCCGCAACAGAAAGGTGTGCCACGACAGCGCAAGCTGGACAAAGAGGCACTGCGCGCGCACGTGCGCGCCAACCCCGATGCCCTGTTAAGGGAACGCGCTGCGCACTTTGGCGTCAGGATCAGCAGCCTGGAAGCGGCGTTGAAGCGGCTGCGCATCACGCGCAAAAAAAGACGCTGCAATACAAGGAACGCCATCCAGAAAAGCGAATCGCCTATTTTCGGCAACTGCGCCAGATGATCATGGAGCGTGGTTCGGCAAACCTCGTCTATGTCGACGAATCCGGCTTTGAGCCTTCCGTGGGTCGTCTTCATGGATGGAGCTTGCGTGGACAAAAAGTCCATGGCGAACAGGCCGGCAATCGCCATCCTCGCCAAAGCCTGATCGCCGCGCGTCGCGGCAAAGACTTCCTCGCCCCCCTGCTGTTCTTCGGCACGACCAATACAGAATGGGTCCATCGCTGGATGGAGCAAATGCTCTTTAAGGAACTGCGTCCCAACTCCACCCTCATCTTCGACAACGCGGCCTTTCACAACAAAAATGACCTTGAAGCCATTGCCCACCAGCATGGCCATCACATCCTGTTTCTACCTCCTTACAGCCCCGATCTTAACCCCATTGAGCACGATTTCGCCAACCTCAAAAGACAACGACAATTCGCCCCTCCGGAAACCGCTCTTGCCGAAATCATTAAATGTTATGGAAATTATACGGAATGACTATAAATGATTGGGTCTGCTGGCGTGCTCGCGCGGCGGTGAGGGCTTCGTAAAGCGGCTGCGGTTTCAGGGTGACCGTGCGTCGCTGGCCAGTGGCCGAAGTACATTGGGATCGACTTTCGCACGAGCGACAATCGTCCCGTCTAAACGCGGCGTACAACACGGCATTGCCCCGCCGATCCACGCCGGGCCGCAAGAGCGAACTGAGCTTGCCGCGTGGGCAGGTCACCCGCCGGGCAGGCCAATCGACCTGGAAATGCGCCAGATCGAAGCCATCGCCTTGCCGAAATTGCCAGCGGTGATTGCCCGGTATCGGTCCGAAGAGATCGACGCCATACGCGTCGCGGCTCTCGAGAATGCGCTTGGCTTCCACGTAGCCGGTATCGACCAAATGGATATCGGGCAACAGGCCGGTACCGGCCAGCGCCTGATGAATGGCCGGCAACGCGTCGTTGTCGCCCAGCGTTGCGGCCGTCGTGTGAATGTTCGTGATCAGGAGCGACCATGTATGGGTCTACCCCTCCTCGCAGCTTTCGGTCAGATGCACTTTGTAACCGACCCAAGTTTTATCCCGCTTCTTGGCATAGCGCGCCTCGGGATCATAGGGCGAATTGAGGTAGCGCGATCCCGGCGGCAGATGGCCGGGTGCACGCCACCGGGCGCCGCCCTCCGCGCACGGGTGGAAATTTTGCACCCAGACTTGACGGAGCCTCTCGACCGCCGGAATCTGGCGAAGCCATCCCGGCGCGCGATCGGACCACAGGGTTTGGAGCAGGGTATAGCCGTCTTGCCCCACCCGTTCGGCGTGGGCGGCCCGTTGGGTGTCCTCTTGGGGTAACCGGTAGTCCTCGGCACGGGCCCCATAACGCTCTACCCAGTTGATTGGAATCGTCTGCCGTACCCACGCCGGGACCACCGTGGCCAGCGCATTGAGCGCGGCTCGTAGCGTCTCCACGACGCGCTCGAGGCGATTGACTTCGTGAACCGCCGCCAACACCTGGGTCGAATCGGTGCGCATGCGAACCCGCGCTTTCACCCACTGGTGCGCTTTCAGGATCGTCAACAATTTCTCCAGGAGTCGGTGTTCGACACCGCCGTCCAGAAGGCGATCGCGAAACTCGGATAAAACGGAATAATCGAAGCCCGGGTTCTCCAGCTCCAAGCACAAAAGATACTTCCAATCCAGACGGCCCCGAACGGCGTTGGCCGCCCCCCGATCCGATAGCCCTTCCACGTACTGCAACAAGGTGACGAGTGCCAGGCGAAACGGGGCCGTGGCGGGCTGGCCGCGGCCGGGAAACAGGCCGACGAAATCCTGATCCTGGAAGAGCGTGCCGAGATGGTCATAGATCTGAAGGCAGAGAACGCCCTTAGGAAAAGCCGCTTTGGCAATGCGAGCGGTTTGTTCGGGGACAACATAGTCAACAGTCGGTTGCAGTGACATAACGCGGCGCCAAGAGAAAGAGGTTGAGGACTCCAGAGCCTACCGGAGCGTGACGCCTCGGCCCAGAGACAACACCATCAAAAAATGAAGGCGTACTGGGGCTTCCGGACAGTTCACCCAGTCACGCCACCGACGGTTCCCGGTAGGGCCTGAACAGACTGCGGCTACCTTTAGAATAAAAATACTAAAATTCATGCCATTACAATTCGCCAACAAAGTCGAGCCTGCTTGACGGGCAAAAATTGGGGTTGAACCGAATCCTGTCTGGTCGGTAGCATCACGGTCTCTTCAATTCTGGAAGAATTCCTGACCGCCACCTCGATGAAAGTGCCGCCGGACGAGGTGAAGCTGAGCCGCGAAGAAGGCCAGGCGCTGATTGAACGCCTCCAGGCGAACGCCCTGACGAGCGAAGATCGGGGGCTGTTGGTGAAGCTGATCCAACTCTATTTCTGGTTCACGTTCGCGCTGCGCGAAACCAGGATCGGCCTGGGCCGGCTGAAGCGCGTCCTGTTTGGCGAGGGTCGGCGCCCGCCGCCGACCGGTGGAAGTGGGGCTGCGACGGAGATGGACGCGGGTTTGGCGGCGGCCGGTGGCGCCCCCATAAGCGCTAAGATAAAATTGCCCCGCTGCGCTATACTTCTGGCCTGTTGACAACAACAGAAGACTGGGCAGTGACATGAACGAATTCGCCGACGATGTTGATTGGGAAGAGATGTTCGCCGGATTGGGCGAAGACTGGGAAGTCATTGAGCGGGTGTTGCCCGATGGGTGGCAGGAGGCGGCGCGGCGTACTGGCGCGCTGCGGCGCACTCGCGGATTCAAGGATGCCGCCACGCTGCTGCGTGTACTGCTGATCCACCTGGTTGACGGCTGCTCGCTACGCGAGACCGCCGTTCGCGCCGATGCGGGCGGCTTGATCAAGGTGTCCGATGTGGCGTTGCTGGGTCGGCTGCGCGGCAGCGGCGAGTGGTTCCGGTGGATGGTCGAGCAGATGAGTCTGCGCCTGTCGGCCACGGCCGAGTATGTGCTGCCGGGCAAGCGAATGCGCCTGGTCGACGCCAGCGTGGTGTGTGAACCCGGTGCCACAGGGTCGACGTGGCGACTGCACTACATGATCGACCTGAGCACTTTGGCTTGTGAGCAGGTGCTCGTCACGCTGCCTGAAGAGGGCGAGACGCTGACTCGCTTTGCCGTCAAAGCCAACGATGTCGTGATGGCCGATCGCGGACTGGCGCATCGGCGCGGCATTCGCCACGTCGTCAATCATCAGGGCGATGTCATCGTGCGCATGAACATGGTCAGTGTGCCGTTGGAAGACGACAAAGCGCGAGCGCTGGCATTGCTGCCCAAATTGCGCAAGCTCAAGGTCGGCCAAGCGTGGGATTGGCCGGCATGGATACGCGATGACGAAGGCCCCCTCGCTGTTCGTGTCTGCGCGATCAAGAAGAGCGCCGAACAGACCCGCAAGACGCAGGCCAAGCTGCGCGAGGTGGCATCCAAGAAGGGCCGCGATCTCCAACCCGACACGCTGGAGGCGGCGGGATACATCGTCGTGCTGACGACCCTGCCGAACGTGCCGGCGCACCCGATCCTTGAGATGTACCGCCACCGATGGCAAATCGAGTTGGCATTTAAGCGCTTGAAGTCACTGCTGCATCTGGGCCACCTGAAGAAGACTGACCTCGTGGGCGCCAAGGCTTGGCTACAAGGAAAACTGTTCGTAGCCACCCTGATCGAAACACTCATCGCGGTTGGCGAGCGTTTTTCCCCTTGGGGCTACTTCCAGCTTCAAGAGCAAAGGCCGACACAGTCGGTGGCGTGAGGTGGCGATGATGCGCTTCCTCATCGCTCGCGCTGTCAACCCGCAACTGACTCTGCTCGACGGTCTGCGCGACTGGAACAATATTGCCGCCGCACTACGCGAGCCACCCCGCAAACGGCGGCGGTATCAGGGCGACAACTTGGAGGAATTTTTATCTTAGCGCTTATGGGTGGCGCCCCCCCGGCGACGGGGAGCCCGGCGCCGACGGAAGGCTCGCCGGATGCGCCGACGTCGGCCCTGTCCGAGCGCTGGCGCGGTCACGGCCGCCGGGGCGCCGAGGCCTATCCTGGCGCCGAGCGGGTGGTCTGCCGGCACGAGACGCTGGGGGCGGGGCAGCGCTGTCCAGCCTGTGGCCGGGGGACGTTGTATTCCCTATCGGCCGGCGTGGCGATGCGGATCGACGGCAACGCTTTGCTGTCGGCGGTGCGCTACGAGTTAGAGAAGTTGCGTTGCTCGGCCTGCGGCGACGTATTCACCGCGCCGGGGCCGGCCGGGGCCGGGAAATACAGCGCCCGCGCCAAGGCGGTGATCGCCCTGGGCCGTTACTACCTGGGGCTGCCGTTTTACCGGCTGGAACAATACCAAGCCCTGGTCGGGGTGCCGGTGGCCGACGCGACGCAGTGGGAGCTGGCGGAGCGGGTGGCCGATTGCGCCTACCCGGTGTTCGCGCAGCTAGAACAGCTGGCCGCCCAAGGCGAGGTGATTTTTCAGGACGACACCCACGTGCGGATTCTGGCGCTGATGGCGGAGAACCGGCGCGCCGACGCGACCGGCGAGACCCTGGAGCGGCGGGGCATGCACACCACCGGGCTGGTGGCGCGGGTCGGCGAACGCGTCATCTGCCTGTATCGCTCGGGCCGGGCGCACGCGGGCGATAACCTGAGCGCGTTGCTGGCGCGGCGCGAGGCTGGACGGGACCCGCCGATCATGATGTCGGACGCGCTGGCGGCCAACCAGCGGGACAACGACGATACCCGGATCCGCTGCCACTGCCTGGCCCATGGCCGGCGGCAGTTCACCGAACTGGAGGACGTGTTCCCGGCGGAAGCCCATCACGTTATCGCGGTCCTGAACCGGGTGTTCGAACACGAAGCGGTCACCCGCGATCGGGCGATGCCGGCGGCGGAGCGGCTCGCCTACCACCAGACCCGTAGCGGTCCCCTGCTGGCAGGGCTTCGCGAGTGGCTGGAACGGCAGTTCCAGGAGCGCGCGGTGGAACCCAACAGCAGCCTGGGCCAGGCCTTCGGGTATCTGTTGAACCGCTGGGAGACGTTGACCCAATTTCTGCGCATTCCGGGCGCGCCCCTCGACAGCAACGCGGTGGAGCGGGCCTTGAAGCTGATCATCCGCCAACGGAAGAACAGTCTGTTCTACGCCAACGCGCACGGCGCTTACGTCGCCAGCCTGCTGACCAGCCTGATCGCCACCTGCGTGCAGGCCGGCGCGAACGCGCTGGACTATCTGGTGGCTTTACAGACCCATCGCCCCGCCGTGTTCCGCCAGCCGGCGGCATGGCTGCCGTGGAACTACCCGGCGAACTTGGCCCCGGCTTAGGCCACCTGGCGCCAATCCGCCGCCATCGCGGCCCGGTCGGGGCAGCCGTTCCAGAGCAGCACCTGCAGCTCGCGGGCCGCCAGCCGCACCGAGGCCCCGTCCGCGCGCGGCCACCACCGGAGCCGGCCCTGCGATAGGCGCTTGGTGCAGAGCCAGAACCCCTGGCCGTCGTAACACAGCAGCTTGAGGGTGGTGCCGGCGCGATTGCGGAACACGTAAATCGCCCCATCCAGCGGATTTTGTGCGAACCGCCGCCGGCAAACGCCGGCCAAGTCATCGATCCCCTTGCGGAAGTCCACCGGCGCCAGGGCCAGCCAAATGCGACTCTGGGGCGCGAGTTGCAGCATCACGCCGGGTCCAGAAAGGCGCGCAGCACGGTCGCCAGCGGCGGCGCGTCCCGGTACTGCAGGCGCAGCCGTGTCCCGTCCGGGCGCTCGACCTCGATCAAGGTGATGCCGGACGTCGCCGGCCCCGGCCAAGGCACGGGCACTTCGATGAACGCCGGGATCGGTCCGGCGACCTCGGTGGCAACCCAGGGCTCACGCATGAAATGGGTTTGGAGGAGCTGCAACATATAGTTGTCATCCCAGGCGACCTTTTTGCGTTTGCCTTGTAAGCTGGCATTAGTGGAACGATCCTGGGTGAGCAAGTTGATGGCGATTTTGCGCAGGAGGGCGAAGTTGCGGGCAGCGATGGCATCGCGAATCCGGCAGTCATCCTCTCGAAAGGTGACATCCAGCACCCAATGCAAATGGTTTTCGATGGACCCGTGACGGCGGATGGCCTGCGCCAGGATCGAGGGATTGCCCGCGAAGCTGGAGAGGAAGTCACGAATTTCGGCCTCGACCTGGTCGCTGCCGTCGACGCTGCGAATCGCCTCGACCGCTAGCACCGTCTTGAGTCTTGGCCAATCTTTGAGCGTCTCCAGCGAGGCGGCCCGAGGATCGGCGAAGACCCTTCGGCGGACGAGCCGGCCATGCCCCTCATCAAAAGCGTCCAGTACGGGCCTAACGGTGGCGCCTCGTCCAAAACAGTGCCGTTCAAAATGACTCCGCACGGCAGCGTAGTCGTTGCCGTGGTTCGCTTTGAGCACCAGCAGATAGTCGGCTTCGCGATCCACGATGCGTTGTGCGATGTCTTTCTGGCAGCCCATGGCGTCCAGCGTGACCAGTGTGTTTCCCAGCGCTAAACTATCCAATAGCGTGGGAATGGCCGTGATCTCGTTGGACTTGCTGTCCACGCAGCGTTGGCCCAGCACCAGACGCCGCTCGCTGGCCCAGGCGTTGACCACATGCAGCGGCGATTGCTCCCGGCTGCGGTCGAAAGAGCGGCGCAACGTCTTGCCGTCGATGGCCACGACCTCTCGCTCGCCGGGTGCGGCTAACGTGCCGACCCAGTTCGTAAAACAGGACTCGAAAGCCTGTCGATCAGCATGAACACGCGGCGGAATGTATCATGGGAAGGAATGCCGTTGGGCAAGGCGAGAAACTGACGCAACCACGGTAACTTGCTGCGGCCATACAGGGCAATGTCCTCCCAGCTCTCGGCGCAGGCAATCACCGCACAGATGGCGATGACCAAAATATCGAGCAGCCGATGCTCGACCTTGCCTAAACAGCGTGGATCATCCAGACCAGAAAACTGCTCGATCAGCTTATCAATCAAGTTCGAGCCTCTTCACCAGGGAAGAGGCACATTACCTCGCCGGCTTAAGCTCTCAACGGTTAACCTGCAATTTCATGCGTTAGCCCTGGTGTCAACCCGTGTTTCTGTCCAGGCAAGTCCCGGCGCGCCGGGTGAATGTTTTTTAAAATGTCTCGCTCCATCTTGACGTCCGCCAATTCCCGACGCAACCGTGCCAGTTCCTGTTCGCTGTCCGTCAGCAGCTTCTGCCGACCACCGACCGCCGCCAGTTCCCCGCGCCACGCCGCCCCCACCCCGTTCGCCAGGGTCTTGGGTGACATCGACAGCCGTTGGCCCGCTTGTGGAATCGGCAGCCCTTCTTCCAGCACCAACCGCACCGCTTGTTCGCGAAACTCTTTCGTATATACCCCTCGGGGCAGTCGTTGCAGGGTTCACCTCCTTCTCCAAGTCTAGAGAGTCTTGGCGTCCACTTTTTTCAATCTACCTCAGGTAGCGCGAGCATCTTGGAGATCGGGGTACCGGACGCACAGAAGGCATGCCGCTGAGGCTAGCCCCTGGGTTTTACCCACAAGTTTATGCTCGCTGGCTGACAGTAGTCGTAATCTCTAAAACCCGCATGGACTGCCGCAACACGTTGAAACCCCGCCACAAGGTTTCCGGTCCGGGTTCACCGTCGCCTTTGCGCGCCAAAAAGCCACCCAACTGGGCCAACATCCGCACGATTTCTCGCAGGGACGGCGATTCCTTCGGAGGCGGTTGTTGCTTCTGCAACACATAGATCGTCTGCCACTCGGCCGGACTGAATACCTGGGAACACGGCGCGGTCGCTCGCGACCGTGCAATCTGCGTCAAATAGTGCAGCCGCCAGGCGACGATCAAGTACACCGCGATGCACCGCTCCAATCGCTGGGCGGTTTCCAGTCGGAGGTCTTCGATCCGGCACCCTTGCTTGAGGATGCGAAAATACAATTCGATTTCCCAGCGGGCTTGATACCAGCCGATTAACCGTTGGGCGGCGGCAAAATGATCCACCGGCAGGTTCGTCAACAACATCCACTCCAGCGCCGTTTCTCCGGCGGGCGGTCGCGCTTCCCGGGCATAAACCGCCGTGACGGTCACCGGGGCTGGATTTCTACCCCGGCGATGTGCCCGATGGAATGTCACCGTCCGCGCGCGGACGTGCAAGGTCGCGACCCGTGCCCGACGGCCGGGACGCTTCGTGATCGAGACGGTCGTTTGACCGAGCACCGGCGCCTGCGCCAACCGTTCCCACAAGGAACCGTTCTCACCGGGGGCCACCCGACGGTTGCACTTGGCCCGGATCAGATAACCGGCCCGATCCGGAACCTCCTCATCGAATTCACCGGCTAGAAACCACTCATAAATATCGCCTTCCCGGTCCGCTACATTCACCACCAACGTGTCCGGATTCAGCACCTGCAGCGCACAGGCCATGTCATAGCCCAGCAACCACCGATAGCTTTCCTTTTCCTCCAGCAAACAACGCTCGCGCCGCCGACCGGTCCGTTCTTGCGGACGTTGCCAGAAGTGATGACCCAGCACCCCTAAATTCACTCGGCTTTCGCTGAACGCGACGCTCGGATGCAACAGGTACTCCGCCCGTTTCGTCAAGCGCAGCGTGCCCACCCCTCGTCCCTGTAAATCGCGGATATCACTCAGGAACGTCGTGTCTTGGACCAACAGTACCACCGACTCTGCGGCGATACGCTGCAAGGTCGCGCGACTATGTCCATCCAGAATATCCACCGCGTCCACCCGGTCATTGTCAAACAACCGATAGGCCGCTTTCGTGTCCGCCCACGTCCCGCTCGCCGCCGGAATACTCGCCGTCGGCTGCGCGCTCAACTGTTCCAGCACCCGGGTCAGCCGACGCTTTAGCCGCGCGTCCGGTAAACTCGCCCTATCCGTCTCCGCTTCAGCCCAACCCATCGATAGCCCTCGTCTCTTAATGAGACTCCAAGCTATCACACTCCCGCTAGACTTATGGCATTACTTACAAGTTAAGCCATTTAGTTGATTGTCAAGGGGTAAACTGGAGGGGTTTGGACGTTGTTGGAGGACGTTCACGAGGTGTTTTTTTGCGGGGTCGTTTGAGGATGCCCAACTCGCGGGCGCGGTCGGCCAAATACCGGACCGGGTCGGTGGCAGGGTTTTGCGCGACCGCGTTCGTCACGAAATACAGACTGCGGTAGACCATGGCCACGGAGACCTCCGCGAACGGCCGCGCCAGCGCTTCGGCGACGGCGTCGGTCAAGTCGATCAACACGGCGTACAACAGCCAGGTGGCCCACACTTGCATTTCGACGGCGTTTTCGGCGCCGCAGTAGAAATAGGCCAATCCCAACAACCGCTTGACGATGGCGAAGGCCTCTTCCACCCGCCAGCGCTGGCGATACAGGGCCACCGCATGGACGGTCGGCAGGCGGGCGAAGTCCAAGGCGTTGGTCAGATAGCGGTAGAGCGTGCCGTGGGCTTGGACCTCGATCAAGCGGACCTGCTGGCGCGCCGTGCCCTCGCCGATCCAGACGATCCGGTCCCGCACCGCCGAGGTCTGCACCAGGACCTGGACCACTTCGTACTTCAGATTCTGTTTCGCCCGGGTCAACCAGGTCACCCGGCGGGCGGTCAGGGTCGCCCACCGGACAAAATCGGTGAAGCCCAAGTCGAAGACGACCAGCGCGCCGGTCGGAATGGTCGCCACCAACCGATCCCAAAATCGGGCATCGTGGCCGTGGGGGTCGGCGTCGTACCAGACCCGCCGAGGCAGGCGCGAGGCCAAATCCAGCACGGCCAGCATCCGCCCCGCCAACGGGGCCTTCACCGCGTCCCGCAGCAAGCCGACCTTCCGCAGCAGGACGTCCAAGGTCGACCCATCCGCAATCAGGACCGCCGTAAAGTGGACCTGGGCCCAGGCCACCGCCGGCGGCAGGGGGCGCTGCCGGGCTTGCCAGCGGCTCTGCAAGACCGGCAAGATCGCGGTCAACACCCGACCGAACAGCACCGCCGGCAAGGTCCGCAGGCGTTGGGCCAGGGCTTGCTGGGTCAGGTCGCGCAACGGCCGCACCCACCACACCGCCTCGGTGCGAACGACCCGCACCAGCTCGTTGATACTGCCGATCTGCCGCCACAACAGGCTCAGGACCAAGGCCACCATCACCGGCAAGGTCAACAGGCGGGCGCGCAACCCCAAGCCGTGAAAATAACTCACTTGAGCCAAGGTCGCCGGATGGACGATCTCGGTCAGGCGTGCGACTACCGCTTCGGCCGGCAGCGCCCCAAGCGGGCGTTGGGTCCGGTCGCGCTGGATGGCGCGGGTATGACGGACCGAACTCCGTTTCTGGGGCTTCGCCTCCTCCGACTTCGGGGCCGTCGATGGCGATTCCCCCGGCTTCGCTGCCGCCCCTACAGGGTCTGTCGTCAGGGTCTCCATCAGTCAAATCCCAATCCAACAAAGGGGCTTGACAGCTTCTCAAAGTCCCTAACTTGTAAGCAATGGACTTATGGGTAAAACCCAGGGCTAGCCCAGACCCGCGAAGAGTAGGGCCGCCATCAATGCCACGAAAGGAAATTTCTTCATCGAAACGCGGACAATCGGGATTGAGAGCGTATAGCATAGAGACAAGATGAGAGAATACATTCAGAGTAAGCGGTATCTCTTTATGGAAACAGACAACCTTATTTGCTTCGCGGAACCCGCACCTTGGCTCATTCAAAGCCGCCATGGTCCCCGTGAGCCTCCTCATGCTGCTTATGCTCGCTTCCTGTGCACAGCAGCCCTGGCTTCACAAGCAGACAGCGGAACCCGAGCCGGCTTCTGCCCCAGAGCCCGTGGTGGCTGAAGAGAGGAAGCCAACGCCTAAGCAGGAGAAGCCAACACCCAAAAAGGAGGAGACCCCGCTCTGGGAGTGGAACGGGAACGGCCGTCAGATCTCCCGCATCGCGGTGGATCTCAAGAGCCAGAAGGCCCACTTCTACGATGGTGATGAGTCCATCGGCTGGACCTACGTCGCCTCCGGTCTGAAGAGCTACCCGACGCCAATCGGGCAATTCGCCGTGATGGAGAAAGCGTCCGAGAAACAATCCAATCTATACGGCAAGATTTACGATGCCAAGGGTCGCCTAGTGAAATCGGACGCCATCCCGGGTAAGGATAGGATTCCTGCGGGAGGACGCTTCGAGGGTGCCCACATGCCGTATTTCATGCGACTCACCTACGACGGAATTGGTATGCACGCGGGCCGCATTCCAAGGCCTGGCTCCCCGGCCTCTCACGGCTGCATCCGCATGCCAAAGGAGGTTGCGACGCTTCTCTACCAGCATGTCAACCTTGGCACCAGGGTAACCATCACAGGAAATGGCCCGAACTACGGCGATTATGTCGAGCGGCAGCGCCGGGCACGAGCGGTGGAGAAAGCCCTTGCTGCAAAAAAGGCAGCCCAAGCCGCCAAGACGGTCGCCAAGGCGGAGTCGGCCTCCCAGACCAAGCTGGCAGCTCAGACAGAATCAACCAACCAGGCTGGGTCGGTTACCCAGGCTGCGCCAGCCCCACAGGCTGTGCCGGTCTCCCAAGCTACACCGGCCCCACAGGCTACACCGGCCCCACAGGCTGTGCCGGCCTCCCAAGCTGCGCCGACTCCCCAGACCGCGCCAGCGACCCAAGCCGCGCCGACCCCTCAGGTCGTGCCGCCTCCCCAGGCCACGCCGGAGACTCACGTCGCCGACAATCCTTGAAATATCATGGGATGGTCCGCCCCACTCTCCCAACGAGCCCGAAGCGGGTACTTCAACATCGTTAACGCCAAACCAAAAACGATAAGGTGGGTATTGTTTTGGCTCTGTTGCAAAAATTCGGTGACCACATTTTATTGTGGTTAACAACCGACTCATTACTACTATGTGTAGTGTCAAAGAAATTTTTTGCAACAGAACCGAGCCTCGTGAACGGACCGGCGCACGCCGCACACCACCTGACTCATCAGCTCGAACCAGGTCGAGAACAGCAGCTCCCGGGTGTACCGCGCGTCGGCGGTTTGCTCGAACCAGGCGTCCAGCCGTTCGGGATGGAAAGTGCGCTCAAGGAGGGCACACCCCAGGGCTAACGCATGAACTTTGCCTAGGATTCTAAAACAATGAGTTAGGAAATTTTGGGATGGCCGAAACGCCAATTGGCAAGATAGAAGCCTTTGATTCATATGATTGCCAGAATTTTCATGCGTTAGCCCCGGGATCGCGGCGAGGGTACGCGGCTCCATCGGACCGTCCGGCAACGGCCGACCTCCCGGCTCGCCCGCCTCGCGCGTCAGCCAGTCGTCCAGCAGCCGCCGGACGAGCTCCGCGTCTTTCTCGTCGTTTCGGCCCCCTTCGCCGACCGAACTCGCCAGCACCTTGATGGTCGTCATTGCAAAACCTCGCTCAGGTGATAAATCGGGCGGACAGGAGAGCGATTTCGCCTGCTCGCGGCGCGTCCCGGCCGTCGATGCCGCGTTTTCATTTTTGATACTGCGGGTTGATCGGCGGTTCCCGATCACCTTCGAGCGGCCGGTCGCATCGCCCGGCGCCCGCTCGGGCGGAACGCGGCGACGCCGGCCGTCCGACGTCAAGAAACCCGTTGCGTTTTCGGGCGGGGCGTCCAAAATGGCGTGATCCATTTTTCGATGACGCGCCGCCATGCCCTCACCCACCGACCCGCGACATCCTGACCCGACCCCGTTCACCGCCGCCGAGCGCGCGCTGATCCGCTCGGAGTTCCGGGCGCGCGGCGGGCAAACCTACCCGCTCGATGACGGCATCTGGCTGCATCGCTGGGCGGGCGGCCCCCCAAAAGGGCCAGCCCAAGCTGAACCGGACCGCGATCCGCACGCTGCTGGCGCGCGGCCTGGTCGAGATCGTCGATCTTCCGAACCGCCTCCCCTTCGCGCGCTTCACACGCGCCGGCCTGGACGCACTGCGGCACATGGCGCGGGATCGGCGGTCGCTACCGCCCGACCGGTACGCCCACCTGCTCGCGGAGCTGGACGCCAAGCGGGGGCCGGAATAGGACAATGGCAACGATTCGAGCAAAATCCTCATACATTTGGCAGTTCGAAGTTCAACGGTTCCGGGACTCGATCCATATTGACGGCATAGTTGCCAAAGCGGTTTAAGTGCCAGGTTTGATAAGGACTCAGATCGTCTACAGCCCCCTCATTGAGGATGTAGCCATCGGATTTGAGCTTTTCTAGCGTTCGATCCAGCGTCACGAGGTTGTGAAAAATCAGCAGATTGGCGATCAAGTGATTGTATTTGATGATTTTACGTTGCTCGTCACGAATATTCTCGGCGATGACGCCGCCACCACCAAAGAGCACCCACTGCGCGAACTTATTGAACGCTTCGCTTTTGTTCGTGGCGCGTTGGATTTGCCGACGTAAGCCAGGGTCGGAGATGTAGCGCAGCAGGAAGATCGTCCGAACCACGCGGCCGAGTTCTTGAAACGCAAAATACAGCTTGTTCTTACGGCTGTAGGTGCCGAGGCGGCGTAAAATCGTCGAGGGCGTAATTCGCCCCAGTTTCACCGATACCGCAACGCGCAACATATCCGGTAATAGGGCGTCGATCAGGGTCCAGTTGATCTGTGCGGTAAACAAGGCGTCGATATGCGGATAGGAGCGGTCCGCGCGGGGTCGGTAGAAGTGAAGGTGCTTCCAGTCCTTGATTCTGGGCATCAATTGGATACCCAGGAGATAGGCCAAGCCGAAAATCGGTTCACTCTGGCCGTGGGTATCGGAATGGAGGGTTTCCGGTCGCACGTCGGATCGATTCTCGTTAATAGACCTCTTTCGAAACCTTATTTTGGCAGGTCTTTGTTATAGAGAGCGGCGATGAGGGAGAATCGGAGGCCGAAGCGTTTTCTTCGGTTCCGGTATTTGTCTGCAAGGATGTGGAAGCGTTTGAGGGCGGCGTTGACGTTTTCGATGCGGACGCGCCGTTTTGATTGTGCGCGATTTTGCTTTCTGTTGGCACGGGTCAGGGGGACTTTCCTGCTACGTTTCTTGGGTAAGGAGGTGTTTTTGTGCGTCTTGTGCAGCCCAAGATAGCCGCTATCGGCAAGGATTTCCGTCTCTGGATGAACACGGACCTTCGAGGTTTTGAACAGCCGGAAGTCGTGGCGGCGACCGTTTCCATGCGCCAGACAGATGATGCGCCCGCTTGACTGCTCAACAAAGACCTGCGTCTTCAGCGTGTGTCGTCTTTTCTTGCCCGAATAACAGCGGCGTTGCTTTTTTTGGGACGTTCCACAGGGGTCTCTGTCGCATCAACCAGCACAACTTCATAATTTCTACCGCTCTCACGCAGGCTCTTCTTGCCCGGAAGCGTAAACTGGCCGCTCTTGATCAGCGTATCCTCGCACCAGCGAATGCTTTGCCAAGCGGAACTCTCGCTCACGCCGCGTCCTTGGGCAATGTGAAGATATGTGCGATATTCTCGCCAGTATTCCAGTGTCATAAGAAGCCGCTCACGCACCGGAAGCGTAGGCGGACGCCCCCCGTCAATACTGTTGAATTAACACGATTATGCACACAATATATTGAATTAGTTGAATGTTAATTCCAGAAGACCCATCGATAGCACAAATTTCTGGTTTGAAAATCCATGCCCCTTTCCTCCCTTCTTGACGCTTTTCTGCAGTTGATCCCGCACCGGCTGTCGTCAACCACCTTCCTGCTTTCACCGCAGGCATTTGTTCGCCGGTGCAAGCTCGCGCTGCCCAGCCTGATCGTCCTCTTGCTGTCCCTGACGGCCAGTGGCAAGAGTCAAGGCGTCGACGGCAAGGTGGGGGCCTTTTTCCGCCTGGCGCGACGGAGCGGTTTGTGGCCGGACGCCGAAGCTGTCCACCGGAGCACCGTCACCAAAGCCCGGGCCAAGCTCTCCTGGACCGCTTTCGAACAACTCCATCGTGACGTCGCGCGCCTCGCCTACGAGGTCTGGCCGACGGGGGATGAGTTCGCGTGGCAGGGCCTGTCGGTGTTTGCCATCGATGGCTCCAAATACCACCTCCCGGCCGCTGACGCCTTGCGTTCGGTGTTCGATCCCGATAGCGGGCTGGATCACCCCGGCCAAGGTCATTATCCCCAATGCTTGGTCTCCACGGCTTACGATGTCTTTCGCCGCCTGCCCGTGGCCCGCACCGTCCAGCCGATGGCCCACGCCAACGAACGGGAAGAGGTCAAGGCCCTGTTACCGCACCTTCCCGGCGGCGGGGTCTTGCTGTTGGATCGGGGCTATCCCAGCTACGAACTGATCAGCCATCTCCATCACCACTACCAAGGCTACTGGCTTATCCGCTGTCCGGCGTCGGCCACCTTTCCCGCCGTCGAAGCCTTCGTGCGCTCCGGCCAGGCGGAGGCCACGATCACCCTCCAGCCCCCGCAGGCGGAACCGATCCGGCTGCACGCCCTGCGCCTGCACAGTCCCGATGGCGAACGCTCCGTCCTCCTTACCAACCTGGAGGATCCCGTCCGTTTTCCCACCGCTGCCATCACCGCGCTCTATTTTCGCCGCTGGGCAGTGGAAACCCATTATCGCGACGAGAAAACCTCCCTCGACGTCGAAACCTTCCATAGCCAGACCGAGAACGGCATTCGTCAAGAGTTATTCGCCATTTTGATCGTGGCGGTCATCGCTCGGCTGTTAACTGTCCTGATGACCGATCCAGATCATCCTGCAGGAGTCGAACCCCAGTTCAAACATGCCGTGCTCACCCTAGCCCAAGAAGCCTTTGTCCTGACGCCAAAATGCCCTGAACGGGCCCTGGTGATATTCACTGAACTCCTGAACGAGATAGCTCGGGTGCGCTATTACCGACCCAAAATCCCACGACCCTCGCAACCCCGTGTCTCCAAGAAACCCATTAACAAATGGCAGGTCGATAAAGCCAAACGAATGGCAAACGCTTAATTCAACAGTATTGACGCCCCCCGTGGGCCTTCTTCCGCTCCTCCGCAGCCTCCAAAACGGATTGCATCTCCAGAAATGTGGCTTTCTTGACCCCAGTCAAACGACGGAACACCGCATCCCGCATCCTATGAAATGTTTCCTCATCCAACACGGACGCCCCCCTGAAAAATCAGAGAGAATCACACTTCATCATGCTTGGGAACCCTCAATTAATCAGGTTTCGAAAGAGGTCTATTGAAGTCGAGGATGTGGTAACCCTCGTAGGTACCGCACGCGATGAAGCGGGAAAACAGCGCCACATAGGAATCGGCAACCAGGTAATAACCCAAACCGCCGTAGCCACCGTAACGGATGTGATACTGCGAGATCAGGTTTTGTGGATAAAGCTCCCACTGGGTGCCATCCGCTGAGGCGGTTCGCCCCGAACCCCACCGCGCCTGCAACCCGATGCGCGCATACGCGTTGACCACCGTCGCAATCGCTTCGTTGAGCTTCTCTTCGGTCACATGCCGTTGGTTGACGAAGGCGAGGTGGCGGCGGTCGACGCCCGTCATCGCGCGCGCTGTCTGGGTTGGGCCGAGGTTGCAGCCGTAGCAGAACGCCGTCACCAGATACCGCTCGGCGGGATGATCCAGTTTGGCTTCAAAGCTTGACAGGGGGCCGAAGTGACGGGTCCATCGCAGCCAATATTCGGTATCGATCAAGGCATCGATGATATTGATGGGTTCGATCTGCTCGTCGAGCAGGCGCTCCAGCCGTTTCGCATCGTCATGGTTATCGGGCTTGGCACGCAGCCGTTTGAGGATCGGTACCCCCTTCTCGATACGCAAATCTTCATTCGTGGGGAAACGCGCATCGGCGTGGTGGGCAGCCGTTTCCAGTTCGGTCTGGAGTCGGGCCACAAACGTCTTGCCCTCGGTCGGCACCCCGGCTTGCTCGCCGTAGGCCGTCATTTCACGCGCATAGTCTTCCCACGAGACCAACTGCTGGCGATAGTCGCCGAACTCCTCGCTGTCGGGTACATAGAGATCCCCGGACTTGAGATCGAGCATGACTTGGGTCATCACGCACAACTCGAAATAGCGGCGGTCGACCGTGGTGACCGGCTTTTCCCGGGCGCGCTGACCGGTGACCAGCGGCCACCATTTATCGGCGATAAACGATAGATCGAGCGACGGCACGACGCGCTCCGAGCCGTCCGGTAGCCGCTCGTGCGCGGCGACTGTGAGTTCGGATCGACGGTGGTTGCGGTGCGTCAGCATGAAGGCAATCGCCTCAATCACCGAGGTGTCTTGCGAGGTTGAGCGTAAGTTCAGGTTGGCCAAGGCCTGCATCAGCACCGCTCGACGAGGGTGATAGAAGCGCGCCAGAAACAGGAAGTGATTGTTGCCGGCGAGCGCGGCGTGGGCCTCGCAGCGCATCACGATATCGTCGCCATCCGGTCCCAGCAGCGCGGCGATCGCCGCCAGCCGTGCTTCGGCACTGCCTTCGCTTTGATAGGCAAGCACCGTCTCGCGGAGCAGGCCAATCAGCGCATCCACCTGATCCGCCTGTTCGACCTGGTAGTGCTGTAGGGCACCTCGAAAAACCTTGTTATGAGAAAATAGGGTTGTTGATCCCCGCCAAGAGCCCGGATATCCGATGATCAAAGAAAGCCTGTTTGCCGCCCAGGAACGGGAAGCCAAATTGGATCGTCTGGGCGATGTGCTGCAAGTCATGGAGCAGCAGGTTGACTTCAAGGCGCTGGCGGCGGAGATGGACCGGGTAGCGCCACGACCCGGACGGGCACGTGGGGGGCGTCCACCGTTTCCCACCGAGTTGATGGTACGTGCCCTGGTTCTTCAGGATTTATATGGACTGAGTGACGAACAGATGGAATACCAAGTGCTGGATCGACTGAGCTTCCAGCGTTTCCTGGGCCTGCGGCACAGTAGTCAGATACCCGATCGCACCACATTCTGGACCTTCCGCGAGCGGTTGACGGTGGCGAAGGCGGGAGACGCGCTGTTTGAGGCGGTGCATCGTCAACTGGCCCAGCAGGGTTATATTGCTCGTGGTGGGCAGATGGTGGACGCCAGTCTGGTTCCCGTTCCTCGCCAGCACGTCACGGAAAAAGAACGGGAATTGCTGAAAGCGTCGGCGATGCCGGTGGACTGGAAGCCGGCCCAGCGCCGGCAGAAGGACATGGAGGCCACCTGGACGAAGAAGCACGGCAAATCCTACTTCGGTTACAAGGTCTCGGTCAGCGCCGACCGACGCTACAAGCTGATCCGCCAGGTCAAGGTCAGCACCGCTGCGGAGAACGACACCCTGCACCTGGAAGATGTCCTGGATCACGCGAATACCGGCCGTGATCTTTATGGCGACAAGGGCTATGTTGATGGTGAACGTGAGCGGCGCCTCAAGACCCAGGGTTGGCGAGTACACATCCAGCGCAAGGCAAAGAAAGGCAAACCGCTGTCCGCCTGCCAGGCGCGCCGCAACACCCGCATTGCCCGGGTTCGGGCGCGGGTCGAACACGTCTTCGCCGCTATGGAGCAGATGGGCGGAAAACTCCTACGATGTATCGGTCTGGATCGAGCGACCTTCCAACTCACGGGGAAGGCAGCGGTCTACAACCTACGTCGCCTGTGCATTCTCAAGGCATACGGTGTGGTCGCTTTCTAACGCCCAAGTGCGATCCCGGTACGACCGGGATGGTGATTTCGGGCGGGGATGAACCCTTCGGGCCGGGGCACAAACCAAAGATATTGTGAGGCTCACGCCTCAGGCACCTTGCTTTGCCCATTTTGCCGGCTTCATGTCCGGTTTTTCGAGGTGCCCTGTAGGGCTTCAGCGGCGTAGTTGTGCATCTTCTGCACTTGGCGGACGAACAGAGTGGCCACATCATCCAGGGCACGGGCGGCCTGGCGCTGGAGCAACGCGGCCATCAACGTCAACCGCTTCGGTTCGACCAGTTCGTTCATGACCGCCGCGTTGAGCGCTTGCGCCTCGGCGGCGAACTGGCGGACTTTCACGTCGGGGATGCCGTCGAAGACGCGGGTGCCTTCGCTTTGCATCCGTAGCCAATGCAAATAAATGATCGAGAAACCCTCTGAAGTGAGGCAAGGTCGGCTCTTGCGGTTCGGCCTTGACCCGATCCCAGGGGGTGCCCGACTCACCGACCGGACGCTGGAGCAGTTGTTGCAATCGGGCTTTGGTGGCGTGGGTTAGCGACGCGGCGATTCGCCGATGAAATCCCCGGTTAACGGTCGAACGAGCCGTGCGGGCAATCCGCGCCAGAGTGCTAAAGGCTGGTAATTCGTAGCGGTGACGAACCAGTTCCTCGATGGCAATGTTAATGATATCCGCCAGATCGTCGCGCGTTCGCGCGGCGGCGACGCTGGCTTCGACGACAAGCCGTCGGGCAGCGTCATCGAACGCGCTGACGCTCAAAAAAACACGTACCTGGTTCATCTAGCGCATCCGATAGGTACTGTGGTCGTAAACCCGGATTTCTCCGCCGACTTCCGGGCACTCGGCTGCCGCGGCAATATGCTTGATCATCGCCAGCGGCACGTCGGCGAAGCGGGGAAAGTAACCCAGCCGTTGAAAGGTCTTTAGCAGCACCAATAACGCGACGCGCGGACCCGGGCGCCGGGTCTGTTTCAGAGCGAAGGCCATTTCCGCCAGCGTCGGCGTGAACAGGGCATCCAGCTCTGCCTCGTTAGGATGCGATTTAAGCCGGGGATAGGCGGAGTCGCTGATATGAAGCACGGCCTCTCTTGCGGACGGCTCGGTCGATCACTTCGCGCGCTCGGCGCGGCGCAGAATTTTCAGAACGCCGGCTGGTGAATAGCCTTCCTGACGGGCGATTGCTCGCAAACTCAGGCCTTGCTTTCGCAACCCGACCATCCGCCCGCCCGCTGTCCGGTCGCGCACCGGGGAGCCCAGCGTCTTGCCTTGGGCACGGGCCTTCACCAAGCCGGCTCTGACCCGTTCACCGATGAGCTCCTGCTCGAACTCGGCGAACGAGCCAATAATGTGGAAAAACAGCCGGCCCATCGGTGTGGTGGTGTCAATGCTCTGGGTGTAGCTGATGAAATCGATACCCAGACTATTGAACTGCTGCAGCGTGGTGATCAACACCCCGAGCGAGCGCGCAAAGCGGTCGTATTTCCAGACCAGGACGCAATCGATGACTCGCTGGCTGGCGTCGGCCATGAGCTCCTGGAAGGCGCTATCCTTTTTATCCTTGCGTTCGTTGAAATCCCCGCTGACCACCTCGACATATTCCTTGTGCACCATAAACCCGCGCCGGGCAGCATATTCGCGCAGGGCCAGCAGCTGCGCGTCCGGGTCTTGATCGTTGGTCGAGACCCGGGCGTAGATGGCGACTTTCAGCGGCTTGCTCGGGGTAGAAACCATCGTCTGGACGACTTCGGAGTTGTTTACCAAAGTATAGTTTGGTTAACACCGAAAAGGGAAATTTAGAGTATTTCATTTTCAATGAGTTAGATGGGTAGTTCTCAAGGGGGTTTAGTAAACGCCTCTGAAGATCGTTCAGTGGGTTTGCGGGGTGTATGAGGATTTTGCTCGAATCATTGCCATTGTCCGAATAGGCCGGCCACTTTCCACGCGGCCACGCCGTGGCGCGTATTGGCCGGAGCGGCTAAAGTTCGGGTCGGCTAGGCCGAACGACGACTAACCGGGAGCGACGAGATGGGGCGCGAGCGTTTGCGGAAGCGGTGGAAAGGCACGATCATCCTGGCGATGCTGACAGTGCCGTGGCTCACCGGACCGGCCGCGAGCCGGACCCCGCTGGAGGAGCAGAATTTGACGACGCTACCGGCGCCGCCGTTTCGCTACTCTTTATCCACCCCCAATCAAAGTGCGGCGATCCATCCGCTGAGATTGAGGCTGATCAGCGCGAAACCCAACCGGATCACGGACGGCGACGAGTGGTTGGGCGCCAACGGCCTCGCCTTGCCGGCCTACGAGGTCCCGAATCCCTTTCAAAACAAACCGGGCCACCTCCCCGAGTTCGTTCCCGAGAAATTCGGCGATCGACTGCTGGTAAAGGCCATCCGGTGCCAAGAGGCGGTGCTTCTGATTTACGGCACCGATTTTTCGGACGGCCGATATCTGATCGCCCTGGACCCGGCGTCCGGCGAATTTCTTTACGGCTTCGATTTTCTTCGCTATTCGTATCCGCCGACCTTTGCGGAGCGGGACCGGGATTTCGTCCGCCAGCGAATCGAGTGGGCCTGGCAAGAGAACCATGTTTTGTACGTCTCCCACGCCCATAGCACTTACGCCCGCGCATCGGGCGGCTCGAACGCCTACATCACCGCCCTCGACACGGCGACCGGGGCGGTGTTGTGGCGATCGCAACCGCTGGTCGCCAACGCCGCCAACTTCGCATTGGTCGGCGACACGCTCATCGCGGGCTACGGCTTTACCGCCGAGCCGGACGACCTGTATCTGCTGGACAAGAAAACCGGCGCGGTCTACGAGCGCATCAAGCTGAAATCCGGGCCGGAGTACATCCTGCTGAAAGGCGATCAACTCTACGTGAGAACCTACGACACCGACTACCGGTTCCGGGTCGATGGCCGGTAGCGGGCGGCCCCGAAACAGCGCGGCGCGACCAGCGGCCGGCCACTTTCCGCGCAACGCCGCAACCCCGCGTTCCGGTTAACGGCAACGCCCGGCCGGACCAGAGTTATCCACAAGTTTTGTGGACAATCGCTCAAGCGGGTAGCAAACTCGCAGGTCCGCAGTTCGATCCCGGCGGTGACGTCTTCAAACGCCGTTTCCACCCGGCAAAACACCGTGGCGATCAACTCTTCCAGCGGCATGGCTATCGCCCTCCAGGTTAGATTTTATATCTCTATCAATAACCTGTATCTGTAACCGTGTCGCTTCGAGATCTATCCGCCAAAGCTTGCACATCGCGTTTATTACCCTGTTCATTACCCTTATTTAAGGGTCATTCGTTACCTTGATTGCCCTTCCTGGTTTTCGACCAGATCGCGCCAGCGCCGCGACCGGAACAGCGGACGATTCCCCGCACCTGCTGCTCGCGAAGGACGTGACGCACCATGTCCCGGCTGACGCCTGGACACACCTGCTCCAGTTCGCCGAGCTTGAACTCGCCGCCGGGCCTGGACAGGAGTTGTTCGATGCCGGCGATGACCAGCGCGCGCTTTTCTCCGCGCGGCGCTTTGATCTCGCCGACCCGATCCACGAAGTCGCGGTAGGCCTGCTTCATGATCGAGAGGACGTAGTGGATATAGAACCAGGGATTGTGGTTCCCCTCGTGCCAGCCCTGCGAGCTTTGCTCCAGGGTTTCGTAGTACCGCTCCTTGCTTTGTTCCACCAGGCGCTCGAAGCTGATGTAGCGCCCGACCTCATAACCGAGCCGATAGCTCTGCAACAACCAGAGCAGGCGGGAAACCCGCCCGTTGCCGTCGCGGAAAGGGTGAATGCACAGGAAGTCGAGGTTGAAGGCGGCCAGGGCGAGCAGCGGTGGCACCCACCGTTCTTCGAGACATTGGCGCCAGTCGCGGAGCAAGGACTCCATGGCCATCCGGGTTTGTGCTGCGGGGATGGTGCGGAATCGCACCCGCTCCGAACCGTCCGGATAGCGCTCGATGATGTCCCCGTCTTTCGATTTGTACTGACCGGCATCCCAGATTTGGCCTCGGGTCAGCGCGTGCAGACGGCAGATCGATTCGTGGTCGATCGTCAGGTCGGCGGAAGCCTGGTGAATCAGGGTCAGGGCATCCCGGTAACCGCGCACTTCCTCTTCGTCCCGGTCGTGGAAGAGCGGACGGGGCGCGGCCAGGACTTCCCGGACCCGGCCGGGATCGATCGTGACGCCTTCGATTCGGTTCGAGGACAGCGCGCTTTCGATGATCGCCGATTCCCGGAGCATTTTCAGGCGTTGCGGCGATTGCTGGGTGTAGAGTTCCTGTTTGCCTCGGAATTCGCCCAGATCGTTCAGATACCACGCCGTGCTCGCTTCGAGGGTCAAGCGCTTGAGGGGAAACAGGCGCAGGGTCGTGATCATGGCGCCGATGGCGAGGTCTTCGCCCTGTGCTCGCGTTCGAAAAAGGCCCAGGCCATGCGGTAATCCCGCTCCCGGTCGGGGCGCACGAACGGGGCGCGGTAGTCGAGGGTGCGCTGTACCGGGCCGCCGGGCAGGGTGTCGTCGGGGAAGGTTTTGCTGACGGTGCGGCCGGCGGGCAGCTCGCGCATGTCCTCCCAGCTCAAGGCGATGCCCTGCTCCCGACGATCCGGTGTCTGGATGCCGTAGAAAATGCCGGCCTCGAGGTCTTGCCTCCGCGCCCTGCGGGGCAGACCATGATATGAAAAAATCGGCTCAACCATGGTGGATAGTGCCAGTATTTGGTTTTGTATCGTTCGAGTTTCAGGATTACCCGAACCTGCGCTTCTCGATCAATAACCCGGCAAGCGGGCTATTGGGAGAGATGCAGGGCGCAACAATCTCCGTCGCCAGCGTCAATATCAATCGGTTGCGCGCCAGCGCCGTTTCGCGCGTGGTGCGGCGCGCTTTCGGCGGGCAGGCGGTGATGACCAGCATCCGGCCGGCTGCCAGCGGTTCGCGCTCTTCCGCCGTTGGGCGGTAGTCGGTCATACCCCGCGCCAGTACCTTGATCACGCGGCCCTTGCGGCGCAGCGTTGAGCGCAGCACCTGCTGTTCCAGAGGCGAGTGGAAACCGCTAACGATGACCCGGCCGGTCTTGACCCAATCCGGCACATGGTCGAGGGTTTCGAGCAAGACGTGGCCGGGGCATTCGCGGGAAGCAATCAGGCCAAGCAGCGGTTCCGCCAGCAGCGCCGTTTCGCCAACGCCTACGATTCGTGCGGCGATTTCAGGCCCGACACGATGGGCGCATTTTGCTGCCAGGATAATTGGCGCTGCTTTCATTCGTCGTCAGCGCCTTCTTCGACTTGTGTGGTTGAAAAAGACGCATTGAAGTCACGGATGTTCAGAAAAAACTCAGGTGACAATGCCGCAACATGCCTTCCTAGGCACGCGTCGATTTCGTCGATAGTCGTCTGGCATGCTGGTAAGAAATAGTTACCAATCCGCCCTCGATTGTCCTTGTAGACATACTGCTCTTCAAGCTCAACCGCGAGTTTCGCTCCCAATACGGACAACTCCTTCCTGCCGGCGCTCGTTACGCTTCGCAACGAAAGAGGAAATCGGTCAAGAAGCCACTTCTTTAGGTTAAAGCCGTCCGACGCGGTTGCCCACCACCAATATCCGAGCGAACTACAGAGCATTGCAAATACGGCATTTGCGTCATCCGCATTATCGAATCTAAACCCTGCTGTTCGAGCAGGGAGCGACGGCGCACCGGTCGCAGCAGTAGTCGTAGGAATGCTCCGCCAAGCAGGAAACCAATTGTAAGCGACTCCCCCAACAAAGACAGAGTCCTTGGGAAAGTCTGGCGCTGACGCAGCGAGTGATGCGAAGGGTAGCGATTGCCTCAGGTCTTCACCGAGCTTATGTCCGGCAACAAACAACTGCTGATAGGCCTGCGCTTGGACCTCTGATCCGAGCTTGGGTATTCCATCAGAAATCGTGGCTTGTACAGCGGCGTAATTTACTGTCTGGAACAACACTTCGCGTTCCCCAGCCGACCATCTCATCAGTGCCGATGTAAATCGACTCCAGGCAATGTTTTTCTGCATGGACCTCGATAGGATGGCAATCGTGCATCGAGTTCGAACTTCATTTCCAAAAAGAGCACTTGGTATTCTGTCGTAGTGAGTCCACCACCAATGGCCTCGCTCTTCAGACATAACTTGTCGCATCAGAATGAATGGCCGTTTTGTCGAGAATGCCAGTGAGAGCGGCAATATCAGCCCAAGCTTTCCGGTTGTTTTTAGTATCGACAAGCCTCGCTCGGTGACTAGCGTGTATAAGTCTTCGTCTCGGCTCCATCTTTCCAAGGCGGTTCGATAGAGCGACTTAAGGAGTGTTCGGCTGTACTCGGTCGGGATTTCTACATATGGGGGGTTCCCTATAACAATGTCGAACCCGCCCTCGCGCATCACGCCGTAGAACTCGGCGAACCAGTGAAAGGGCTGATGGTTTGCGCGCCAGGCGGTAAAGGGTTTGGCCTTGTCGGGGTCGATGCCGTAGTCGCGGGCCAGATACCGATCCAGTTCCAGACTCAGCGCGCTTAGCTTATCGCGTAACTTGCGCTTGTCTTCCGCCGTAACCTTGCCACCGTGTACGGTCTGCTGCTCGCGGAAGCGGTCGAAGAGGTCGGCTAGATCAGCGGTACTGGCCTTAATCTCGTCGCGGTGAACCTGGTCGCTTGCCAGCGTATTGGCAACGTCGAACTGGGCCTCGGTGGCATAGCCGACCAAGGTATTGCCGGCACGGATGTTGAAATCGATGTCGGGCAGCGGCTCTAGATCGCGCCCCGCATCCACCTGCGATACCAGTTTGAGAAAGAGGCGCAGCTTACAGATTTCCACCGCCTCGGCCATGATGTCCACGCCGAAGAGGTTGTGCAGGATGATGCTCTTGAAGATGTAGTAGCGGCGCGAGGGGTGTTTGTCCACTTCGGCCAGGATCTTGGCGAAATCGGCTTCTCCGGCTTTGCCCAGCTTTTTCGCATCCTCCACGAAACCTTCCATACGCTCCAGGCAGGCTTCATAGAGCGGTTCTAACACGCCCAGCGCGGCAAAGAGGAAAGCGCCCGAACCGCAAGTCGGGTCGAGGATGGTGATGCCGTGGCGGAATTTTTCGTTCGCCTTTTCCGGCACGCGCCCGACGATGGCCTGCCAGACAGCGCGCAACAGGTCGGGGCTAGTGCAGGTGTCGATCACGTCCTGCATGAACTGGCGGAGGTCCAGATTCAGCGTGATGAGATCATCGACACTTTTTACTTCGCCCTTAGCCAGCTTGTCGCGCACGGCCAGGCAGCGGGTGCGGCGCTCCACGTATTCCCGCCATGTTTCGGTGGGCAGCGTGCCGCGCTCGCCGGTAGCGGTATGGAACACGGCTTCGCCCAGGTTGTAGCGGCGCTCGAACATGCGCGCCTTGGCGTCCTTCATGCCGGTTTGTACGAAATCGGGCAAGGCGGATTCGGGCACGACATCTCCGGCATCGTCGATGACGCCGGTTTTCATGGCTGGATAGAGATAGCGGTCGGGGTCGGCACGGAGCAGGTTCCATACCGAGGCTTCGCCATCGAAGGCGACCTTACAGCGTTCGTGGGCCTGTTCGATCAGGTGCGGGATGACGGTGTTCTTGCTGATGTACTCGGTGATGTCTTCCTTGGTGTAGTACGCCCCCATCTGCTTCTGGTTGATGTACTTCTCGAAGATGTAGCCGAGCACATCGGGGTTGATTTCTTTCCCGCTGGAAAGCGGCCGGTCATCGAGGTGCCAGTCCCAGGCGTCGAAGAAGGCAAACAGGCGCTCGAAAGCCTCGTCCGGGATGTCGATGCCAGGGTTGGCTTCTTCCAGTTCGTGCAGGGAGAACAGACCACCGTTGAGATACGGCACATCGCCGATCAGGCGTGTGAGGTCGGCATTGCGCTCGCCCTTGGCCTGGCCGAGACCTTCGTGAAACAGCCGACGCAGGAACTGGCGGTAGAAACTGTGGAACTTGCCCTTGCCGGCGGCCGCCTGCACCTGGGCCATGCGGTTGGTGAGGTAGTTTTCGTCGCCATCCAGAAAGCCCTTCTTCTGGATGAAGTAGATGAACATCAGCCGGTTGAGCATCAGCGAGGCGTACCAGGCTTTGTCGCTGGTTACGCTCAAGCCCTCGATGAATTTGGCGAAGGCTTCGTGTTCGGCTCTGAATTTGTCGTAGAAAGTCTTGGAGACCTTGTCTTTATCAAAGGCCTTGCACAAGCCGGTGATCACGTCGGTCAGCGTGACGGCCTCTTCTTCTTCCAGCGACCAGATAATCTGGGAGAGCTTTTGCCGCAAGGATTCGCCACTCTGCCCCTTGTGCCAGGTGTGGGTGCGGGTGGTCGTGGGCTGGCCGGGCGCACGCGATACCCACAACCAAGTGAGCATGGTTTCCTTGGTATCGGCGAAGACCAGCAGATGCTCGTAGGCGAGCTTGGCGGCTTCCTTCTCGATCTTGAGCAGCACGGGGCGCGCGGGTACTTTGTCAGCGCCGTCCGGCGAGCAGCGGAACACGGCCACGCCGCGCTTGTGCGCCAGTTGGGTGAGCGTGAAGCTCTCGCCATTGGCCGTGACGATTTGCGGCTTGAGAGTGGGGCGATCCCAGCCGAGTTCGTTGAACAGTGGCCCGAGCTTGAATTCGCTGAGCAGTTTCTGGAAGCGGGCGGCGTCAAGCGTCATGATCGTGGCATTCCTTGTTAGCGCCGTCTGCGCGGAATAGCGACAGGAGCGGCAGGTTCATGGGCTTTCAAGCCGGCATCCCCGGTGAGTATCTCCACGGAGTAGCCCGCTTTGGCGTAATACTCGGCGACATCCTTGATGGTGGCGTCGCCAATCGAGGTGCCGCCACTGGCCGACCGGGGCCAGGTATCGGCAAGCCTGCGTAGGTTTTCGGCTTGCCACAACGGCGACTGTTCGGTAAAGGCTGCCCAGGGTGATTGGGCGTCCGCTGCCTCTCGCAAATAGGTGGCCAGTCTGCCGGCGCATTCGAATCGATGGCTGGGTGCTTGGGCAATGTGGTTGCCGGTTTCGATCAGCGTGGCGATTGGCAGGACAAAAGTGCTTTTTTTGATGCGTTCCTGCTCCAGCAGGCTGTTGATGCGCTCATGATTCCATCGATCATGGATTGGACCGGCCTCTTCTTTACCGGGGATTTGTAGCCAACAGCACAGCACGGACGTGTCCAGGATGAGGACGCGCTTACTCATCGGCGGCCTCCCCATACGTATCTGAATCCCACGCGCTTGAAATGCTTTTCTCGATGAGACCTTGGCTGGACAAGCGCCCAACCGGACCTTGCGCCAGCAGCTTGGGCAACTGCGCGATATCTTCCAGCAGGGTCAGGACACTATAGCCGGTGGCTGGATCTCGGTGAGCGACGGTGATGAAAGGAACCATCTCGGTGCCCATAGCATCCAGTAGTGCCGGATTGTGCGTGGTCACCAGTACATCTACGCCACGTTGCGCTCCCACGGCTTGCAACATATCCAGCAGCAAGCGCGCGCGCGAAGGATGCAGGCCGTTATCCACTTCCTCGATGACCAGTAGACTGCCTGATGGGCGTGTAAGCAAAGCGGTCAGGATGGCAAGAAAGCGCAATGTTCCATCCGACATCCCACGCGCATCCACGGTGGGCGGTGGCCCTCCGTCAAGCCAATGTTCTTCACAGTACAACATGGCGTCGGAATTGAACCTGCCCACTGTTTCCGCATAAACGCGGCGGATGTCGCGTTCAGGCAACTGGCCGGCGTATTGAGTTAGAACTTTTTCGATCTCTTTTTGCTTGTCTTGCGGCAACCCCGCCAGAACACCGGCGATATTCGACGCATCAGATTCGAGCCGCTCCGACAAAGGCGAAAAGTTGCGCATGTGCGAAGGAATCGGATCGAGAATAAAGATGTCGCGCAATGCGGTGATAACGGCAGTCACGCCATCCTGGATTTCCTGCCGCAATTTCTGGCCGACGAGCTGAAACAGTACCGGGTGCGTGCGGCTCAGTTGGCGGCGGGTGCCCTGTTTCTCGTTGTACAGACGAGCGGTGATTGTCGGTGATCCTTTGATGCATGGATCAGTGCGCACCAGTTTTATCGTGCCAGCGATGGATTTACGCCTGTTATCTTTGCCCGGACGATATTTGGTGCGCGTTAGTTGCTCGGAGTAAAGATCGCACCGGCTTTCAACGATCTCGCCCTCCAGACGATATTCATAATCCGTGAATTCGTCGCCGCAGCAGACAATTCCCACAGCAAATACCGAACCTGGCTTTCGCGCTGCCCATTCAATACCGCCACGGACAGGGGATAGCGCGCTATCCCCCTTGAGCGCGGATGTCAGCATCGCGCCGAAGGAAACCCGGTTGAGTAACAGCAATGCGTCCAGGGCGTTGGATTTTCCGCTCGCATTGGTTCCGATGAGGATCGAAAGCGGATCTATATGCAACTCTGCGGTCGCGTAGCTCTTCCAGTCGTAAAGTTCCAATTTGGTAATCATGGCTCGCTTTTCCATTCAATCCGCTGCTGCGGTTGCCAAACCCATCGAACAGATAAGCTTTGGCTCTTTCTGCTGGTCTTGGTCGTCGATCACGCACAGGCGGCCGTCTTCCCGCAGGGAGAAAATGAGGTCGAGCAATGAGTGGTCGCCGATGCCGGCCTTGATCTGGCGGTTAAGGCTGTCGGTGGCTGATTGGTAGAGCGGGTAGTGATAGATTTCTTCCATCACGCGGTCGATACGGCGCACGTATTCGTCGGTGATGAACAGATCGCGTTTGTCGCCCAAGCCTTCGCGGAAGCGCTTGAGCCGCTCGAAAGCTTTGAAGCGCGCGCCCGAGGGACGGCCCAGGGCGCCGCCGAAGGATTTCTCTTCTTCGACGATGTGAGCCAGGCCGGCACTGGTCAGCGTGTGGTGATGCTCGGTACGCGGCAGCGCCGGGGTATCTGCTGCACAGGCAGCCGCTTTCAGGATAGTGAGCTGGGACTGGGTGACCGGCTTGCCGGTCTCATCCATCCACGCGAGCGCATCATTGCCCTGCGCCGTGCGCATGTAGACCAGCACGCCTCTGGGCGATGCCGGGTTGTGTTCGTGCGCCTTGGTGGCATAAACCACGTTGGGCATAGCCTCGATCTTTGCTGCCAGCGACGGATCGGCATCGGTGGCATTCTTCCAGATCTGGTAGGCGTAGGAGGCGAGGTCCACCTCGGTGTCGCCGTCGTCATCGAGAATGCCGTTTTTCTCGGTGTAGAGATCGCGAATCAGCGTCTCATCCGTGTCGTCGTCGAAAAAGCTCTCGTCGGACCCTACGACCTCGGCATTTTCGATCAGGCGCTGTTTGACGCGGGCGCGCAGATTGATGAGCCGCTCCACCCCATCGGCGGGCACGAAGGAGTAGCACAGAATAGTGTCGGACTGTTGACCGATACGGTCGACCCGACCGGCACGCTGAATCAGGCGAATGATGGCCCAGGGCAGGTCGTAATTGACGATGATGTGCGCGTCTTGCAGGTTCTGCCCTTCGGAGAGCACATCGGTGCTAATCAGCACGCGCAGTTCGTCGATTTGATTGATCTGCTCACGCTTGCCGTTCGATTCCGGCGAAAAACGCCAGGCCAGCGAGGTGGGGTCGGCGCTTTGTCCAGTAGCTTCCTCCACCTGCTTGACGCCGCAGGCGGCCAATTGGGTATTGAGATAGCGGGCCGTATCGGCAAACTGGGTGAAGACGAGGAGCTTGTCTTTAGGGTGGCGCTTTTGAATCAACTCGACCAGGGCATCCAGCTTCGTATCCTTTTCGCTCTTCCATTCGCCGCACAAGGCCAGCACCCTCAGCAGAGATTGCGCATCCGCGAGCAGGTCTTTGGCGAGCGCCTTGATGAACAGAGTTCCCGGAAGCCATTTGAAGCGATTTTTCAAGGAGCCGCTGTAAGCTTCATACGCCTTGGCGGCGCGTGTTCGATAGTCGGCTTCGGTACGCAAGCCGTTGGTGGCGGTGGGGTCAGTGACGTCGTCATCGTCATTGTCATCGGCCAGCAGACCATCGGGGTCTTCGTCGTAATGGCGCGTGTCGAGCAGTTCGGCCCCTTGTGTGCCCAATGGAATATCGAGCCCATTCTCGATGGCGTGCAGAACGATGAAGTTACGCAGAATGTGGCGTTCAATGGACAGAATGAACGCTGGGCCGGCGCTTTCCAGCCGCTTGAAGAGATTGGTGCGGCAAAATCCCATCAGGCGCGTGCCGGCGCGCGAAAGCCCTTCGATGATCTTGGCTTGGCGCGGTGTAGGCGGCGTCTTGGGTTTGGGGGCAACGTAATTGCCCAGGCCGTAACGCGGCAGGATCAGTTCATTGATCGCATTGACTACCGGGTCGCTGTAGAAGCGTGCGTAGGGGTCGGACGGGTTCGCATCGTTGATCTTGAAGCGGAGATTCTTGGGCAGACGCTTCGGGAAGTAGGACTTGCGTCCGTCCGAGAACAACAGGTATTTGCCGCGCTCATCCTTGCGGGCATAGTGCTGCATGATGAAGCCGCGCGTGCGGCGCACCATGTACAGGCGCATGAGATCGCGCCAGTCATCGGGGATTTCGCTCTTCTCGAATGCGGCCAGCGAACGCACGCCGCATTGGTGGCGACGGATGAATTCGTGCTCCCCACCCAACTCGGCCAACAGCTTTTCAGGGCGGATGCCGATGTCGGCGTCTGCATTCAGGAACAAAGCCAGTTGCGCGGCAAGGTCCAGATAGGTCTTGTTGTAGGGCGTGGCCGAAAGCAAAACGGTCAGGCTTTCATTGTGCTCGATGTAGTCACGGATGACCCGCCAGCGCTTGCCTTCCTTGTTGCGCAAGTTGTGCGATTCATCGATGAGCACCAGCCGGTAACGCCGGGTTTTCTCCGGGAGTTCGGTCAGCACTCTGGACAACGGCAGCACCTTGGCATGCAGGCGATACCGGTGGGCATAGTCTTCCCACATCGAAACCAGGTTCTTGGGGCAGATGATGAGCGTTTCGGTGTGGTAATCGTCCTCGAACACCTTGGCCAGGGCAGTAGCCATCATGGACTTGCCCAGGCCAACCACGTCGCCGATCAGCACACCGCCGCGCTTGTTCAGGTGGTGCGCGGCGATCTTGACGGCGGCGACTTGGAAGTCAAAAAGCGAGTCGCCAAAAACCGAGGGGATGCGGAATTCTGAAAGGCCGGCGCGCGCCTCCTGCGCCAGGTGATAGGCCATCTTGAGATAGACGTGATAGGGCAGTACCAGGCGCTCGCCCGCCCAACTCTCATCGATGATGTCGGCCAGTTCTTTGGAAATGTCGATGCACCAGCGGTCGCGCCAGCGATCTTCAAACCAATCAACCAGCTTGTTGCAGGCGTCGTGCTCCAACACATCGACGTTCAGTTCGCCCTGTTTGGCGAGGCCCGCGAGCGTCAGATTGGAACTGCCCAGAAAGCCGGTGATCGGGTTGTTGGCGTCCCGGCGATGCAGCAAGTAGAGCTTGGCGTGCAGCGGGTGGCGCAGATAAACCTTGACGACCAGCTTCTTGGCGCGGATTTGCACGGAGAGCTGCCGCAGTACGGCCTCATCGTCATTGGTCGGAGCGCCAAAAGTCAGTTGTTGGCGGAATTCTTCGGCGATGCGGCGCTTTTCCCGTAACGCCGTCTGGTTGTCGAGTAATTCATCTTCGTCACGAGCGCTTAGCGCCTGCCGGAGTTCATCGCTCGGAGCGACGTGCATGCCCACCAGCAATCGGCAACAATGGCCGTCGCCGCCGGCCCACTGATCGATATGACCGGAAAGATGACGCCAGCCGCGCAGGTTGAAGTACCCGACGCAGAAATCCGCGTGCTCAGCAACCCTGAGCGTCTCTTGAAGCGTTGGTAACAGAGACTTTTCGATATTGTCGAATATTCTTGGCATCTTTCCTCCTCGACTGGGTGACTTCCAATCCGTCGCATGACGACCAGTCCGACAACACATCAATGCGTTTGCATCAAACCTATTTCGTCAAGGGCGAGATGATACGCCTTCTCGATGAGATTGCGGCCCCAGGATATTCCGAATAAATGCTATTTTTATGTTACAAAACCTCGTACAGCGAGCCCAGGCTGGTGGAGTTGAACCCGAAGGCGCTTCGGGTAAAAACGCCGAACGAACGTCCAATGGAGCAATGATCGTATATATAAAATGACATATTACGGTCAATTATGCAGATATTTGTATTCTATCTATTCTCTTAGCGCCACTGTTCGAGACAGCGCGCCAACCGGGCGATACTGGTGGCGCGAGCGCGAGCGCGTTTATCTTAACCATCTGTACTAGAACAGATAATACTGGCTATCATCGAATTTTTGCTCCCCGCCGGACTCGACTTCGCCCGCACATTGCTTTATCATTGCAATACATATAATACTTTTATGAAACAATTTCAGCTAGCGCCATGTCCTCCGCGAAAACCGCCACCCTCATGCTCCGCCTCGATCCCGCCGTCAAGCGGGGCCTGCAAGCCATCGCGGCGCGGGAACACCGCAGCCTGTCGAACATGATCGAGGTGCTGATCCGCGACGGCTGCCGGCAGCACGAGGTGAGCGTCGCGGCCTCCTGCGCCGCCGCGCCCTCGGCCGATGCCCTCGCGGAGCGCGCGTCCCGGCAGCTCGAACCTCCCTCACCCGCCGGCGATTCGCGATGACCGTTTTGCGGCCGACCCCGCCCGCACCGCAACCGTTTCGAGACAGGAGCCCGACGACATGGCGACCCCGATCCCCGAACTGACCGAACAACAGCTCGACGCCCTGGAGTCGGCCGCCGAAGCCAAGGTCTACCGCGCCCTGCGCGACCAACTTCCCGCCGACTACGCCGTCTTTTTCCGGGTCGGCTGGATCCTGCGCCGCGAAGACGAGCACGCCAAGGATGGCGAGGCCGACTTCATCGTCTGCCACCCCGACGCCGGCTATCTCTGCATCGAGGTCAAAGGGGGCGGGGTGGGTTTCGACGCCAGACGCCGGCGAGTGGTACTCCATCGACCGCGCCAACCGCCGCCACCCGATCAAGAACCCCTTCGTTCAGGCGCTGCACGCCAAGTACTCCATCCGCGCCAAGCTCGCCGAGCAGCCCCGCTGGCGGGATCTCGGCATCCGGAACGCGATCCGGGGCCACGCCGCGTTCTTCCCGGACATCGGCAACCCCAAAGCCGCTGGCCCGGCCGGACATGCCCGCCGAACTGATCGGCGGCCTGGCCACCCTCCAGCACGTCAGATCGTGGGTCGATGGCGCCTTCGCCCACTGGCGCAACGAAGACGCCGGTCAGACGCCCATCGGGCGCGAAGGGATCCGGGCCTTTCGCGAAATCTTCGCCCGCTCCTTCGAGGCGCGTCCGCTCGTGGCCGCCGCCCTGGAAGAGCAGGAAACCCGCCGCCTCCAACTGACCCGGGACCAACTGCGCGTTTTGGATTTTCTCCGCCACCAGCGGCGCGCGGCCGTCAGCGGCGGCGCCGGCACCGGCAAGACCGTCCTGGCCGCCGAAAAAGCCCGCCGCCTGGCCGCCGAGGGCTTTCGCACCCTGCTGACCTGCTACAACCGCCCCCTGGCCGACCATCTGAAAGCGATCTGCCGGGAAACGCCGGGCCTCGACGTGCTGACCTTTCACCAGCTCTGCTACCGGATGATCGAGCGGGCCAAACAAGCCGGCGGTATCGATCCCATCGAGGAAGCGAAAGCGCGCTATCCCGGCCAGAACTATTTCGACGTGCTCATGCCCGAAGCGCTGGCTCAGGCGGCGCTGGTCGTGCCGGACCGCTACGACGCCGTGGTCTGCGACGAGGGGCAGGATTTCAAGGACGACTACTGGATGCCCCTGGAATTCGTCCTGAGCGACCCGGAACGCGGCCCGTTCTACGTGTTTTACGACGACAACCAGAACCTCTACGCGGGCGCTGGCCGGCTTCCGGTCGCCGCCGCGCCCTTCGCGCTCACCACCAACTGCCGCAACACCGTCCCGATCCACGAAGCCGCCTACCGCCACTACGACGGCGAGCCGGTCGATCCGCCCCGGAACGCCGGGCCGGCGGTCGCGACCGTCGAGGGGCCGGGCCGGGACGCGCAAGCCCGGCGGCTCCACGCCCGGGTGGTCGACCTGATCGCCCGCGAAGCGGTCACACCGGGCCGCATCGTCGTTCTGGTGGCCGACTCGGAGCGCAAACAGGAGCACTTCGACGAGCTGCTGCGCCTGCCGCTGCCCCAGCCCGCGCGGTGGCGCAAGAGCGAGGACGGACCGGCGGGCGAGCACGACGTCCGGCTGGACACCGTATCGCGGTTCAAGGGCCTGGAAGCGCCCGTCGTCTTCCTGTGGAGCCTGGACGAGCTCGACCCGGCGAACCGGCGGGAGCTGCTGTACGTCGGGATCAGCCGCGCCCAGTCCGCGCTGTACGCGGTCGGGAACCGGAGCGCGCTCGACGCCGCGCTCGGGCCCCGGCCCGGGCGGGCGGCGCCGGGCCAAGACACCGCTCCGCACCGGGACCGCCGCCCGCCCGGCGCGCGCGAAACGACCGCCATCCTCGAACCTACCGTGAGCGTCCTCTGATGGAAACCATGACAAGAACGACCGAAACCGGCGACCCCTCGCCCGAAGCACGCGCTCGTCTTTCGGCCCCTCCCCGGAAGCCGGCTCGTCCGGGCCGGACACTCGCCTCGAATGCCCGCCGGGAACCGCCCGCGACCGCCTACCTGTTCGGTCCCGCCCGGATTGCCCGCTACTTCTATCACGAGTGCGAGCGCTACCTGCGCTACCACGCCACGCCGCGCGCCGCACGGGCGGCCGAGGGCGTGCCCGATCCCACCGACCGGCCTAGCCTGGTCACTGAAACGATTCTGGCGGACGGCTACGCCTGGGAGGAGACCGTCGTCCGGGATCACCTGAAATCGAGCGTCCACGTCGCGCCGGGAACGGGCGCGCTGCACGAGCGCGCGCACGGCGTCCCGGAAACCCTGCGCTGGCTGACGGCGCTGCGCCCGCCGGGCGAGTATCTGTACCAGCCGACGCTGGACGCCCCGCCCGCGTTCCTGGCCCGCTACGGGCTGGAGCCGGCGCGCTGCCGCTTTCCCCCTTGCCGCCCCGACCTGCTGCGCTTGGTCGAAGACGAGCAGGGACGCCGGCTGCAAGTGATCGACGTCAAGGCCAGCCACGCCCTGAAAACCAGCCACCGGATCCAGGTGGCGCTGTACGCGCTGCTGCTGCGCGACGTGCTGGCCGCCGCCGGCTCGTCTCTGCCGGTCGATCTGGAAACGGGCGGCGTCTGGCTGTATGGCCGGCCCGCGCCGGAGCCCGTTGCGCTCGGCGCCGCCGTGCGCCTGCTGGAGCGCTTCCTGCGCGAGGACCTGCCGGGGATCCTGGAGCGTCCGCTGGCCGAAGTGCCCTGGCATCTGTTTTTCCGCTGCGAGTGGTGCGAGTACTTCGGCCATTGCCGGCGCGAAGCCGAGGCAACCTGCTCGGTGTCGCTGCTGCCCTATCTCTCGGTGGGCGGCCGCCGCTTCCTGCGCGAGGCACCTTGGGGCGGTGCGCCGATTCACACCCTGGACGAGCTGGGCGCGTTCCTCGCCCGCCCGCCGGCCACGGTCGACGCCGACCTGGACGCCTGCGGCAGCCTGCGCGGCCGGCGCGTGCACTTGCAAAACGCCGTTGCTGCGCTGCAAGATCGGGCGGTGGTCGCTCACGACGGCTCCTCGCCGGCGCTGCCGGTCAACGAGCACGTCAAGATGGTCCTGACCCTGCACAGCGATCCGCACAGCGGCCAGATTTATGCCGCCGGCCTGTTGCGGGTCAAGGGGAGGGACGTCTACGGCGACGGCTCCCGCCTGCAAACCTGGATCGCGCCGACCCCCGAGGCGTGCGCCGAAGCGGGAGCCTGGCTGGTGGACGCCCTGTACGCGGAGCTGGACGTGCTGCATCGCCACAATGCGCCTTTGCAGCGATGGCAGGACAGGAAAACCCTGCAAGTCTACGTGTTCGACGGCTACGAGCAGACCCTGCTGACCCAGTTGCTGATCGAGGCGCTCGCCGATCCCGCGCTGGCACCTCGCGCCCTGCAACTGCTGTTCTATTTTCAGAACGAGCGGCTGGCCGGCGAGGAGGCGCATCCCGACGGCGAAGTGCCCTACCCGGTCGTGGTGCTGACCGGGGTCATCCGCCGCCTGGTGGCCCTGCCGCAGCCGCTGGCGTTGCGCTTGCCCGAAGCGCTCGCGGCCCTGCCCGCGCCGGGCTTCAATTACAGCTTGCAACCGAGCGACCGCTACTGGTTCGCGCTGAGCAACACCCTCAAGAGCGACGCCCTGTTCGATGTCTGGAGCGGCCGGCGACCGGAGGAAACGCTGGACGGGTTGCGCGCCGAGCTGAAGCGGCGGCTATGGGCGGCCAGCGCGGTCGTGGACGGGCTGCGCACCCGCGTGCGCCCAACTCTGTTCGCGTGGCCGCCCCGCTTCGCGTTTCCCGGAGCCAGGGTTTTCCTGCATCCCGAATGGTCGCAACTGACCTTCGTCACCCGCTACGAATCCTTCTTGCAAGCCCAGGCAGTCCGGGAAGCGCGCACCGCGTCGTGGGACGAGCGGGTCCGGACCGGAACCAGCATCCCGCTGCGCCGGCTGGCGGACGGCCGCTGGCAAATCGAGTCCGCGCTCGACGCGGACCGGATCGAACCCGGCCCGTTTCCCGGCTGGTTGCTGGTCCGCGCCGGCGCGGCGGGCGAGCGTGCCCAGATGGGCTACGACGACTACGCCAACCGCAATCGCGCCTTCTCGCAACCCAACCAGGGCCGCTGGGTGGCGGCGGTGACCGAAGTGGACGCGCCGGCGGAAGAGGCCGGCCCGGTTCGCTTGCGGCTGAACGTGCTGGGCAACTCCTCGTTCGAGTCCGGCACCGAGATGGTGTTGCACCGGCGCTTCACCGACTACACCAGCGACCGCATCGCCCAGTGTCTCGCCGCGTTGGACACCCAACCGGACTCCGGCCCGCTGGCGCTGTTGCGCGATCCGGCCGGGTTCGCCCGGCCCGTACCGTCCACCGAGCCGATCCAGACGGCCTTGGAGGCGCAAGCGCAGCGCCCCGGTTTGACCGAGAGCCAAAACCGGGCCTTTCGACAAGTCTGCGACCGCCGGCTAACTCTGGTATGGGGTCCACCCGGCACCGGCAAAACCCATTTCCTGGCCCAGGCCACGCTGCGCCTGATCGCGGCCCACGCCCGGGCGGGCCAACCCCTGCGGGTCGGCATCGCCGCGTTCACCCACGCCGCCATCGAGAACCTGCTGCTGAAGATCGGCGAGGAGCGGCCGGCCGCCGGTCTCGGCCGGGTGGCGCTCTACAAGCTGAAGGACGTGCGCACCCAGCGCGGCCTGGATTTCGGGCTGGAAGCCGTGGAGGAGAAGGCCGTCGCCGGACAGCTCGACGGGGAGCCCGGCGTCATCGGCGGCACGGTCTATAGCTTCCGCAAGGCCCGCGAGGACGGCGGCCTGCCGCCCTTGGACGTGCTGATCGTGGATGAGGCCTCGCAGATGAAATTCGGCGAGCTGGCCCTGGTGCTGCCGAGCCTGGCGCCGGACGGGCGGCTGGTGCTGGCCGGAGACGACCTGCAGTTGCCGCCGATTGTCCAGGGCAGCTACCCGGCACGCGAGGACGGCAAGCCGGGCCTGCACGATTCGATCTTCGCCTACCTGCGGGCGCGGGACGACGCGGAGCGGCCCTACACCTGGCCGCTGCTGGAGAACTGGCGGGCGAACGGCACCCTCTGCCGCTTTCCCGCCCAAACGCTGTACGGCGACGGCTACCGGCCGGCCAAGGACGAGATCCGGCTCCAGCGGATCGCGCTCGCCCCCGCCCCCGCGACCGGCGACCCGGACGACGCCCTCGTCGAGTGGCTGCTCGATCCGGCGTACCCGCTGGCGCTCGGCGTTCTGGAAGGCGTGCGCGCCGCTCAGGAAAACCGGGTGGAGGCGGCGCTGGTGGCGCGGCTGGCGGCGGCGCTGCGCGCCCGCCTGCACAACCGCGCCGACGCGACCTATCCCGACACCGCCGAGGGCGACGGCGCCTTCTGGCGCGAGGGTCTGTTCGTGGTCAGTCCCCACCACGCTCAGATCGACGCCATCCGGCAAGCCCTCCACACGCGGCGCACTTGGCGGGCCGCGCCGTTCGTGGACACGGTGGACAAGATGCAAGGCCAGGAGTCGCAGGCGGTGATCGTCAGCTACGGGGTGAGCGACCCGGAAACTGCCGCGAGCGAGGGCGAGTTCCTCTACAGCCTGAACCGGCTGAACGTGGCGGTCACCCGCGCTCGCGCCAAGTGCGTGGTGTTCCTGCCGCGCCCGCTGCTGGAGCCGTCGCTGGACGTGTTGCAAAATGACGAGGCGGCCCAAGGACTGGGGTTCATGCAGGCGCTGGTGGAGTACGCGCAGGCGGGCGGCCAGACCGCCGCGTTTTCGCTGAGTCTGCCGGAAGCGCCGGCCGCCGGCCGGCTGGTGGGATTCCGGCGGGCGTGAGGGCGTCCCGGCCGCCGCAAGCGGCGGCCGCCGGGCGCGCGGAGATCGTTTCGCGTCCGGCGGATCGATAGCGGCGTTCGGCGATCCGGCGTATCGCGTCGGGTTCGAGTGTTACGATGGTTCGATAGCAAAGCCACTCGAACCGGAGCATCCATCGTGACCCACCGTACCCCCACCATCGTTTTCGTCTATGGAACCTTACTCGGCGGGATGGCCCTGTCCGAAGCCCTCGCGGGGGCGACCTTCCTGGGACACGGCCGCGCCGATGGCGTCCTGTACGATTTGGGCTGCTATCCGGGCCTACAGGCGGGAATGGGCGCTGTGTACGGCGAACTCTACGCTGTCGACCGGGCGCGGCTCGCTCGCCTGGACCGCATCGAAGGCTTCGATCCCCGCGATCTGGCCGGCTCCCTGTACCTGCGCCGGCCAGTTGACGTCCGGCCGCTCGACGGTGGTCCCCCGGTCGCCGCCCACGGCTATTTTTACCGCGCCCAATCCCGGTTGACACGGTCAATCCCGCGCGGGGATTACCGGCGCTACCGGCTGGAGCAATCGGACGGACCTCAGTGGTACATCGCCTACGGTTCGAACATGAGTTCGGCGCGCTTGCGAGCGAGGCTCGGGCATGATCGCATCGGGCCGGTCGAGACCGGCCATCTGGAAGGCTACGCGCTGCGGTTCAACAAACGGGCCGGCGATGGCGGCGTTTACGCCAACCTGGCCTACCAGGGGACCGGCCACCGCTGCCCGTTCGTCGCTTATCGTCTCGACCTGGACGATATCTATCTCCTCGACGTCTACGAGGGCGAACCCGACCATTACGTTCGTCTGGGGCTGCCGTTTCCCAAAGCCGACGGCCATCTCGGTTTGGGCCACGTCTACGTCGCCGCCCCGGAGCGGGTGATCCCGGATCAAACCCCCGACCCGAACTACCTGCGACACCTGCGGGACGGCTACGCCGAGCATGGCTTCGACCCCGACGCCCTGCCCAGCGCCCCGCTCCCGTAAAGCTGCCAGACCCCCGACCGGTTCGCGCCCCGCAGGGCAGTTCGCGCTCGGCTTGCATTGCGCCAGCGCGGCGCCAATGGGCACCTCGAAAAACCTTGTTATGAGAAAATAGGGTTGTTGATCGTAACCGTCCGCTTCAGGCCGTCTGGACGATTTGAGTGAGCGGGCTGAGACTGCGGCGAGCGGATGCGCGGGGTGTCCGCGCGACGAGAGGGGGGGCCGTCATGGCGGATGAAGCCGTTCTACCGCCGGGGGTGATCCGGATCGACAGCTCGGGCCGGCGGCAGTACAGCGTGGAGTACAAGCGGCGGCTGGCGGAATTGACGCTGGAACCGGGGGTTTCGGTCGCCGGGATCGCGTTGCGGCATCAGCTCAACACCAACCAGCTGTTCAAATGGCGGCGGTGGTACCTGCGCCAGCCGAGGCTGACGGGGGTGGAGCCGGCGCCGGAGGCGACGCTGTTGCCGGTGGTGGTCGCGCCGGCCGGCCGAACGTTCGTCGAACCGAGGGCGGCCGATACGCCGGCGGAACGGGCACCCGAATCGCTCCCTACGGAGCCCGGCCAGATCGAGATCGCGCTGGGGCGGGCGCGGGTGCGGGTGACCGGATCGGTCGATCCGGCGCTGGTAAAGATGGTCCTCAATCACCTCCACCGTCGATGATCGGGCCGCCTGCGGGGACGCGGATTTGGCTCGCGGCCGGCTTCACCGATCTTCGGCGGGGCTTCGACGGCTTGGCGGCCCTGGTGCAAACCCGGTTGGACGCCGACCCGTTTTCCGGTCACGCCTTCGTGTTCCGGGGCCGGCGGGGGGACCGGATCAAAATCCTGTGGTGGGATGGCGACGGGCTCTGCCTGTTCGCCAAACGGTTGGAGTCGGGGCGCTTCGTCTGGCCTCGGGCGATGGACGGCGTGATCGCCTTGACTCCGGCCCAATTGTCGATGCTGCTGGAAGGGATCGACTGGCGGCGGCCGGCGCGGACCGCGCCGCTGCGGGCGGCGTGATCGCCTATACTGAAACTATGGCCGATACCGATGCCCTGCCGGATGATGTGCCGACGCTGAAAGCGATGATCGCCCGCCAACAGGCGGAAATTGCCCATCTCCAGCTGTGGATCGCCAAGCTGCGCCGCCAACAGTTTGGCCGGCGCTCGGAGCGCGCGGACAACCTCCTCGGCCAACTCGAACTGCACCTGGAGGAGCTGGAGGTCGGCGCGGCCGAACGGGCGGTGCGGCTGGAGCCGGCCCGGCCGCGACCGGCCGAACCGACATCCCGCGCGCTGCCGGCCCACCTGCCGCGCGAGGTCCATACCCATCAGCCCGACACCGCCGTTTGCCCCGGCTGCGGCGGCCCGCTCAAGCCGCTGGGCGAGGACGTTTCAGAGCGGCTGGAGTACGTTCCCTCGCACTTTCGCGTCATCCGCCACGTCCGGCCCAAACGGGCGTGCGGCCGCTGCGACCGGATCGTCCAAGCCCCGGCGCCCAGTCGGCCGATCGCGCGCGGATTGGCCGGTCCCGGCCTGTTGGCGCACGTGTTGGTCTCGAAATATGCGGATCACCTGCCGCTGTACCGCCAATCCGAAATCTACGCCCGCGCCGGGGTCGATCTGCCGCGTTCGACCCTGGCCGGCTGGGTGGGTGAGGCCGCCGCCCTGCTGCGGCCGCTGGTCGAGGCCGTGCGCCGGCACGTCCTGCGCGCGGATCAGATCCACGCCGACGACACCCCGGTGCCGGTGCTCGCGCCGGGCAAGGGCTCGACCCGGCAGGGCCGGCTGTGGGCCTACGTCCGCGACGGCCGCCCGTGCGGCGATCCGACCCCACCGGCGGTTTGGTTCGCCTACTCGCCGGACCGGCAAGGCCGGCACCCTCGCGAGCACCTGCGCGGTTTTCGAGGCGCACTGCACGCCGACGGCTACGCCGGCTTCAACGGCCTCTACGAAACCGGTTCCATCGTCGAGGTCGCCTGCTGGGCGCACGTCCGGCGCCGGTTCTACGACCTCCATCACGCCCACGCCAGTCCCCTGGCGGCGGAAGCACTCTGGCGGATCGGGGCGCTCTACGCCGTCGAAGCCGAGTTGCGAGGCCAGCCGGCCGAGGTTCGAGCGAAAGGCCGGCAAGCCCGCGCCGGCCCGCAACTGGAGACGTTCCGGGCGTGGCTGCAAACCACCCTGTCCCAGGTCTCGCAAAAGTCGGCCTTGGCCGAGGCGATCCGCTACGCCCTGACCCGCTGGACGGCCTTGACCCGCTACCGCGACGACGGGCGGCTGGAGATCGACAACAATGCCGCGGAGCGTTCGTTGCGACCGGTGGCCCTTGGAAGGAAGAATTTTCTCTTCGCCGGCTCCGATGCCGGCGGCGAACGGGCCGCCGCGATGTACACCCTGATCGGCACCGCCAAACTGAACGGCCTCGACCCCGAAGCCTATCTGCGGACGGTGCTGAGCCAAATCGCCGAGCATCCGGTCAACCGGGTCGACGAGCTGCTACCGTGGAAGCTGGCCGCGCCACCCGCGCCCGAACTCCCTGCCTTGGCGGCGTGATGCGTGCGCTGCCACGCTCGCAGGTGTCCGCGCACAGTGTGCGCGGACGCGCACCCACGCCCGCTCGTCGGTGCGGCCAGCGCTTCGAAGAAGCACCGAACCGGCGCCGACCCTGGCCATCGATATCGATTGCCTGACCGACGCCGAATGGATCGACCTGAACCGACGCATCGTCGAGCGCCTGCGGGTCCTTCACCAGCTGCGAGCGCACGCCACCCTGCTGACGTTTTCCATCGGCGACCGCGTGACGTTCGCCACGGACGAGGGCTGGATCGTGGTCGGCACGTTGGTGCGTTACCACCGGAAAACGGTCAGCGTGCTGACTGCGGGGCACCGGTGGAACGTCTCGCCGCACTGGCTTCGTCCGCTGGAACCGCGCGACCTCACCCCCACCATCGACCGCCTCCCCACCAAAAAGTAAGTCGCCATCCCTACCTGGGCTTTCAGTCGATCAACGGTCGATCACCTCTCACCGTGGTCATCGTCCGATTGGACCGTTTGCGTCTGTCAAGACGGTCAAACCGGACGCTTACTGTTGATCCCCGCCAAGAGCCCGGATATCCGATGATCAAAGAAAGCCTGTTTGCCGCCCAGGAACGGGAAGCCAAATTGGATCGTCTGGGCGATGTGCTGCAAGTCATGGAGCAGCAGGTTGACTTCAAGGCGCTGGCGGCGGAGATGGACCGGGTAGCGCCACGACCCGGACGGGCACGTGGGGGGCGTCCACCGTTTCCCACCGAGTTGATGGTACGTGCCCTGGTTCTTCAGGATTTATATGGACTGAGTGACGAACAGATGGAATACCAAGTGCTGGATCGACTGAGCTTCCAGCGTTTCCTGGGCCTGCGGCACTTCGGGCGGGGATGAACCCTTCGGGCCGGGGCACAAACCAAAGATATTGTGAGGCTCACGCCTCAGGCACCTTGCTTTGCCCATTTTGCCGGCTTCATGTCCGGTTTTTCGAGGTGCCCCAATGGGTTACCGGACGATCCCCGCGCGGGTTCCGTCGAGGCTTTCCCCTTTCCGAATCTAGCGCCGTCCGGGCGCCAACCCGTCGAAATGAAAAGGTCACTGCCATGAAAATTCGATACGAGCGACAAATTAGGAAGTTTGCCCAACAAACACTGGAGCGCGATCTCGGGAAACAGGTCCAGCCTTATCTGGGCGATCTCAATCCCGAAATCAAGTCCTTGATTGAAACGGAAGTGGCGAACTATCCGGTTCGCGAGCGATACGGAGATGGAACGATAGAGAACCTCGGCTCGCAATTGCATTCGATCGGCAAGCGCATCGCCGAGCAATTGTACCCGGCAATTTTCCAGCAAATGCTCCCGCACGCCGAACGGCACATCGAACGAGAACGGGAAGCGCTGGCGGACCGATACACACGGTCGCAAGAGATCGAGAGCGGCATCAAGTCGCTCCAGGAACAGATCCGTAGCGGCGACATCGGAAAAAGCAGGCCCTACTGGCGCGGCGCTGACGTCATCATCTCACCCGAGCGCATACCACGCGAAAGACTGGCATGGACGCACGCCGACGACGCGCAAGTGGTCACGGGCGACGATGCGTTGGCCAGTTCGCTGGCTTGGCTTTTTTCCCGGTTGGGGCAAATCGTGTCGCCCTTAATCGATTACATGACCAAATACGAGTTTTATGGCGAGATGGCCGAGGGGGCCATCGCAGCCATCGATTCTAACCCAGAGAACGAGCGAGCAATCCTCGAAGCCACCATCGCGGAAGCGGAAGTTTTCAGAGAGAAGTATCAGCAGTATCTTGATGAGTATCGCGCCAAAAGAACGCGCGAGATCGAAGCGGCGCGAGCCTGGCTCGCGGAAATCAAAAACGCGCCGCCCACCACCGCGCCGAAGCCGCCATCGAACCGGGAGCCGAGCCGGGCGAGCAGCCCGAACTGGGAGCGCTTTCACCCCAGCGCGTCTGGACAGTGCGCGCTCGAAAGGGTTGGCGACGATGTCATCCTGTCCGGCGACTACGAGCGAGGGACCCTCGTCACCGGCAAAAGCGAAGTGTTTTGGGGATATTACGTTTCGATCAGAACGGAAACGACAGAAGTCGTCGGCAAAAGCCAAGGTGACGCCGGAACGTACCGGTTCGCGCTCGACGACTGCAACCGCAAACTGGCGCTCGACGACTGCAACCGCAAACTGGCGCTCGACGGCTTGACCTTGCTAGCGGCCGGCAATGTCAAGGGTTACTCGGAGTCGGCGCTGAGTGGTCCGGCGGGATTTGGCTACCTCAAAGGTCACCCCGGGGCCGTCGATATCCTGTCTCGCGTCGATCTCTGAGCACCGCCGGCCGATCGGGTGACCGGCCGGCGCGGTGGAACAGACCACCGGCCGCGACGCGCGGCGCCCCCCGACAACCCGCGCTAGCGGCGCTCGAACGCTTCGACCACCGCCCACAACTCAGGGGTCAGGCGGGCGCGAACTTCCGCCCGGATCGAATCGGGCACGCCGCCGTAGAACGCCTCGGCAACGGCCCCGGCGATGCAAGCCAGCGTGTCGGCGTCGCCACCCAGGGAAACGGCGGCGCGCACCGCGTCTTCGTAGAATTCGGTGTCCAGAAAGGCGATCAGGGCTTCCGGGACGGTGCCCTGGCAAGACACGTCGAACCGGTAGGCGGGGCGGATCGACTCGACCGTCCGCGCCAGGTCGTAGCCGAATTCGGCCTCTATCCGCTCTCGGATCGTCGCCTTGGCCGCCCCAGTCCGGGCCAGGTAGACCGCCAGCGCGGTGGCCTGCGCGCCCTTGATACCCTCGGGGTGGTTGTGGGTGATTTCGGCGCTGCGCTTGGCCTGGTACAGCACCTCGTCTTCCGTATCGAACGCCCAGCCCACCGGCCCGACCCGCATCGCCGATCCGTTGCCCCAACTGTGGTATGGCACGGGATCGTCGGTTTGCAGCCACCGGATGAACGTGCTGCCGTAACCGGCGTTGGGATAACGCCGGCCCCACGCCAAAACGGCGTCCCGGTAGGGTTGACCGTTCAGGATGGCGTCGGCCACCGCCACCGTCAGCACGCTGTCGTCGGTAAACCGGCTACGCGGTTGGAACAGGGGAAAGTCCGTGGTTTTGATCGGATGGTGCTCATACACCGATCCGATGATATCGCCGGCGATCGCGCCCATCATGGTTGTCCACCCTCCGTCCAGCGCAGCACGTACCGTTCCTGCTCCTGCGTATCCGGCGATCGCCGGCGGCACGACTTCGGGCATTGCTGCCACAGCTCGCGCAGGTGAGCCAAGGCCGCTTCCCCGGGAGAGCCGTGCCGTGCCAACCAGCATCCTACAATGACGCCGGTTCGCCCCACGCCGCCCCAGCAATGGACGTACACCCGTTCGTCGCTCTCGATGCCGTGATCGATCGCGTCGAGAACGGCCGCCGTGATCTCCAACGATTCCGGCACCGATCTATCCCGGACGGGAAAGCGCCGGTGAGACGCTGCTGTACCAAGCAAGCTCGAATAGGGGTGCAACTCGTTCTCTTCGGTTAAATCGATGAATGTCGTGACGCCGGCGCGCAACAGAGCGCCGATCTTCTCCGGTGACGATTCCTCGTCCTTATTTCTGGGATATTCTCCGGCCAGCAATCGGCCCGGCACGACCCAGTAGCACTGTTCGATCGGTCTGTTCATGCTATCGTTTTCCTCTCTCGTAAAGCGGGTGCCGGGCGCGGGCTTTCATCCGCTCGGCGACCCGGAGTGATCGTTTCTCGTCTCGTCTCGGACGGGCAGTACCGGCCACCGGCCCCTGCGTCGCGGGCCGGCCACCGGACTTTTATCCGTACATCGCCTGATTGGAATACCGATCCTGGCGCACCGGCTCGGGTGCCGCGTCCCGGTCGGCTTTGGCCACCACCTCGGCAGCCAGGCAGCGGTAGAACTCGCGGGCGGTGGGAGTCTCGTCCCACAGCTCGTACTGGCGCACGACAGCGGCGAAATCGCCCGGCGCCAGGTGGTCGAGCCGCAGCACATGCTCTTTTAGCCCGGCCGCCTCGGCTAGATCGCCGCCCAGCCGGGCGAATTCCTGGACGAACAACCCCCAGCGCTGGCCAGGTTTCAGATAGTCGAAGCGGATCTTCCAAGGGAAGCGGCGCAGGCTGGCCGTGTCCAGACTTTCCATGAGATTGGTGGTGCAGACGAAAATCCCGTCGAACGCCTCCATCTGGGTCAGCAGCTCGTTGACCTGGGTTACCTCCCACGATTGATGGGCGCTGCGCCGGTCGTGCAAGAAAGAATCGGCTTCGTCCAGCACCAGTACCGCGTCGCGCTGGCGGGCATCGTCGAACATCGCGGCGATGCGCTTTTCCGTCTGGCCGACGTACATATCGAGCAGGTCGGAGGCGCGCTTCACCAGCAGCGGTTTTTCCAGTTGGTCGGCGATATGGCGGGCCAGCTCCGACTTGCCGGTGCCGGCCGGGCCGTGGAAGCAGAACACACCGTGCGGGCGGCGTTGCAGCGCCGCGATCAGCTTCGGCACGTCCTGATCGACGTTGAGGAAGCGCAGGTCGTAGCCGGTCGGCACGACGTTGCGGGCCGGTGCCCGCTTCTGGCCGAGCAGCGCCGCCGAGCGGTCGAGGGTTTGTAGCGCCAGCGCCCGGCCGGCGTCGAGATTGCCGCCGCCGGCGTGCCGGGCCAGTTTGGCGGCTCGCTCCAGTTGCGCCGGGGTCAGGTGCTCGCGGGCAGCGATCCGCGCCAGCCAGTCATCCTCGCCGGCCCATTCGCCCAAGTGGTGGCGGGCGATCTCCAGCCGCACCGAGTGCGGCGGCGTCGCGAAGCGGATCGCGTAGTCGAAGCGGCGCAGGTGGGCGCCGTCCATCGATTTGACGCTGTTGGTCAGCCACAGCGCCGGCACTGGGTCGTTTTCCAGGGCGCGGTTCATCCAGGCCTTGCCGCCAGCCGATATGCCCCGCGCGCCGAACAGCTCGGTCAGCGGATCGTTCTTGAACACGTCCTCCACCTCGTCGAACAGCAGCAGGGCGTTTTCGCGCCGGGCCAGGACGCGCTGGCATAGGACGAAGGACTCCAGTCGATGCTCGCTCCGCATCGGGTCACCGTCTCGGGTGGCGCAGGCGACTTCGTACAGTTCCGCCCCGACCGCCTCGGCCAGCGCGGCGGCGTATTCGGTCTTGCCCACGCCGGGCGGGCCGTACAGCAGCAGGTTGGTGCCGGGGATGTGGTCCCGCAGCGTCGCTCGCAGCAGGCCGACGGCGGCTTCGGTATCCCGGCTCAGGTGCGGGAAGTGGGCCAAGGTCAGCGTGCGCCGGGGCGAGCGTTTCAGGAAGTGGGCCATCAGCGCCTCGGCGTCGTCATGCGGCGCGAACAGGACGGTCGACAGGTTCCATCGCGCTCCGATCTTGTCTTCCAGATCGGCGGTTTTTTCCTCCACCTCGATCAGCCCGGTGACGCGCAAGGCACCCTCGGGGTCGAGCGCGGCGCGAATCGCTTCTGGCGCCAGGTCGGTCAGGCGAGCCAGCAGCTCGTGGAACAGTTGGGTGCCGACCGGCTGTGACTGTTCGGCGATGGCACGCTTGAACGTGCGGTCCGCCCCCAGCAGCGCGGTGAAGCAGAGCGTGGCCTGTTCGGCCTCGTTCAGTTCCAGCAGCTCGGCGAGCAGGCCCAGGTTGCGGACCAGCGGCAGATCCGGATCCAGCTCGATCCGGGCCAGTTCCGCCCGCCGCCGCCGCAGGAGCCGGGTGTAATGGTCGGGTGTCCGGGCGCGGTGACGCCGGCGGCGGTCGATCTCGTCGTCGTCATCGTCATCCTCGTCGTCCTCGGCCAGGCCGGTCAGGGCCAGAAACTCGTCGTTTTTCCAGCAGTGGGGGCGGCGGCTGAAGGGGTCGAGCGGATGGTCGCGGCCGGCGCGCGCCCAGCCCAGCAGCAGGGCGAGGTCGATCAGCCAGCGGGCCAGCAAGGGATGGTAGGCGGCGGTGTCGTCTTGCAGGGCGACGGGGCAGGCGGTGCGGCGGGCTTGCAGATAGCGGGGTAGCGTCATAAAGGGCTCCGGTCGGGTTGGCGAATGGAACCTATTTTATCGGGGACTTCCGACGGGATGCGTCGGGTCAGCTTGAAGTCTGTAGCTTATCGTGGGGACTCTTGAGAAAAGCGACAACCGAAGGTCTTTAACCGGTTTCGCCTCGCTCAAGAGTGTTCCCGTCTTTCCCATCGGGAATTTTATACTGCTTCACCAAGTTCAATCGGCAGCATTACCCATCTGGCGGTCAAAAGACTGCCGAATAAACCTCATTACATAAGTTATCTCTTCCTGAGAAGATAGTTTGATTCCCACATCGCCATTTCCCCATTTCCCAATTAATGAGACATCTTTACAAAAACCTTCAGGGTCTATGATTTCTTGAAAGGGCATATTCAAGAATAGGCGTAGAAATTTAGCTCTAGGAACTACATCGACAAAATTGGTTTCGGCCCTGAAAGCAATATAGTATTTAAGATAATCCTCATTAACAACACCAGGATCGAGATTAATAATCTTTTGGCGCAATACTTTAAATAGCTCAGCAGTGGCACTCCCGTTAGTCAATTGTGGGAAGTTAGCGATGCTGTAAGCCTGAGTTGGCTGAGGACGATATCTTTCTAATACATCCTGCTTCAATGACGGAAGGTGCCATACCTCAACCGCTTTATTTGCTAATCTTGTAGCCCGTTCCTGGATCGCTGCTTCATTCCATATTTGGACTTGGCCTAATCCACGATTTAGCCAGAGCGGACTTGCGGAAAAACCTATTGTATTGTCTCCTTGATTGAGATCACGTTTTACAGAAAATGGTCGATCACTGTAGTTGCTGTTATAACCAGTAAGCGTAAGATTTCCCAAGGTATGCAGCCAAGTTTGCTGGATACGTTGCCACTCAGGTCCCAGTTCTTTTTTCCACTCAGGAGATAGATTTTTGTTTTGCGGCATGATATGCTCAATGCTGTATTCCTCGGCTGAAATAGACTCTGACAGTCTGTTGTGATTTTCTAACCGATGCAACCAGTAGCTACGGCGTAAAGGATTATTATACAGATCGCGTTCCTTAAGTTGATGCTTGAACTCTTCATCGCCAGGAAATCGGCGGTAGGATTGCAATAGTAGAAAGGCAGCTTGGATACTTTCAAGGTATTGATTTTGACTTTGATTCAGTGTACGGATTAATCCTGCAAATACTTTATTATGCGAGTTGGTAGGGAAATCACAGATAGCTCGGCGGAAAACATAACTTTCGACAAGCCTTACGATCTTTACCATTTCTTCAGTTTCTAGCATTTTTTCTGTTCATAGTCATGATAAACTTTTAATAGAAATGGATAAGCTACCCCCACATTTAATTTGTGCAGATCATTAAAAGCCCGTTTAAGATTTATATCCTCCACAGCTCCCAAAGCTATCGCACGGTAGTAAGTCGCGTAACGGTGGATATCGGCAGCTAAGTCTTGTATTGTGAGTCCTTCACTGTGAGCGTTTTGAACATAGCGCTTAAATGTAGTATAGACATCACCCTTGTTGGGAATATCACCGATTTTTACGGTGAGATAATGGCGCATAAAGGGGTCGAAGTGGGTAACGTAAGCTTCTGAGCCGAAAGCTTCCTCCATAGGTCGCCAATATCTTTTATAAATGCGTTTCTGTTCATTTTGCTCTAAATCCATTAAAATGTAGTTGCGGATTAGATCTGCTTGACTGAGATCTAATCCAGTGGAATTCATACTCTCAAAAATTAGTTGGGGCTTATCGTGCGCGCGATCCAAGGCGACTTCGACGATAGACAGCTTGGCTAATCCCCTGCATATGCTCTCTAGGTTTTCTGAATGTTGTTGGATTTTTTCTTTGAAGAATCTAAAGCCGTTTTGGAGGAGAGATATAGCGTTCTGAGGCATTAACCCATGCCCGAGCAGCGCAAGCAAAGTGTCTTTATCATCTGGCGATAGGATTAGCTTGTAGTAGCGATCGCTACCTTCTTCTTCCGGATTCACTAAGTAGAAGTTACGCAATTTTCGGGCCGAGAAACCATCGACCAACTCGTCTAGCTCATGTTCTTTAAAATACTGGGCTAGAGCAGCGATAAACAGAGTACTCGTAGCCAGCCGCTGTTGCCCATCAATCACTGATAGCGCTTCTGGGCGAGCAACCATTGCCACATTATTTGCAATATAAACTATAGGGCCGATGAAGTGGGTATCGATAGCTTCATTTTGTCCAGCATATAGAACATCCTCCCATAGTTGCTCCCATTGAACTTTTCCCCACGAATAGTGGCGCTGGTAGATCGGTATAACAAATTGTGGTGCTCTACGAATAAATTGAAGTAAATTTATTTCGCTTGCTCTCATGATTTTTCTCCTAAGCTAATTGAACCGCTTCTAGCATGGAAAATGGTATTAACTCCAATCTCTACTTTATCGGCATATTCCCAAAAATCTTTAGTCCCCAACCTCGCTCGCCGCCCCGGATCACGCCGGGCGAGACCGGCAGCTTCACAACCGCCGAACCGCCCGCCGCCATCCCTCTAAAGTCGCATATCGTTCGCCCGACTCCAAACGGTCAGCCATCGACCAGCGCGGGCTCGCCCGAACGGCGCCGGGCGGCCACCTCGCGCAGCACTTGGAGCACATGGGGATTGGGATGATAGTGCGGTGGCGCGAAAGGCTCCTGCCGCGAGCCGAAGTACTCCAAAACGAAATTGGCGACGGCCGACGACCGCGAAATGCCCGCCCCGCAGTTCACCATCACGTCCACCCCCGCGTTTCTGTACTCGTCCAAAAAAGCGATGATTTGTCCGGCCTGATCCGCGTTGAATAGACCGGCCTCGAACCGCTTGAACGCCGGGTTGCTCTCGAAATCTTGGGGGGTCACGTCCGAGAACCGCAACCGCAAAACGTCCGCCTTGCGGGGGCAACGGTTGAGAGGATGATGATATCCTGGCGCGGGATCGGTAATGGCGATGTGGATCCACGGGGAGGGTTGGGTGAAAAATCGGGCGTCGAAGCTGGACAGAACGATCACTTTCATCGGCTTGCTCCATCGTTGGCGGCGGCATTTCTTTGGGGCTCGGTCCGGCTTCGGAATCGATCTCGCCAAATTCCGATCGGACCGAGCGATGGAGCGAATGTTAGCGGGTGCATCCGACACGATGCGTCGGTCGACTCCAGCTATTCGAACCGACTTTCGCGAGGGCGCTCCGAGAGCGCTCGATCCGACGCAACTCGTCGCGACGATCGCCTATTCTTATCCAACGACAGGATGGCCGCCCGCCACTCTTAACCCACCGACCGGAAGAACCTGCCCATGCCCCGCAAATCGACGCTCGACCCCAAAGTGAAAGCCCTGCTGGACAACCTCGACCTCGACGGCGGCGACGATCTGCTCGCCGAGCCGGCCGAGGAAGCTACCGAACACCTGCGCATCCTGCTGGAACGCCTGAACAACGGCCGCGAGCGGGCGCTGCGCCCCGGCATGTTCGCGGTCTGGAAGCCCGGCCTGAAGAACCGCCGCTTCCCGCGCTACGGCGAGCCGGTGGTGGTGGTCGCGTTGCTCAACGAGCCGATCATCAATCCTAGCGACGAGTCCGGTTCGCCCTATTTCAAGGAACCGCTCGATCTGTTGGTGGGCGTGGTGCGCGGTGACGACCGCGAGTTTCTGGTCTACCACGCCGACCGCCGCCGCTTCCAGCCCCACGAAGGGAGCGGCGGCAGGCAACGCTAGCCGGTCGCCGGATCGGGCCGGGCGTGTCGACGGTCACCCGCGCCGATCCGTTCCCCGCCCAAAAGGAATTCAGCAGAGAATCCGCTATGAAAGAAGACGCCATCACCACCTTCAATCGCCGCCTGCGCATCCTGGCGATGTTCAAGGGCAGCGAACCGCTCACGACGCGGATGATTTTCGACCGATTGGAAGGCACCGCCGAAGCGATGGACGAGCGCTCGGTGCAGCGCGCTCTGGCCTTGCTTAGCGACGCCGGTTTTCTGGAAGCGGTGAATCCCGACGCCAAGCCCTTGCAGTGGCGCTGGCCCAAGGGCCGGAAGTACATGACCCTGCCCCGGTTGTCCGATCAAGAGATCCTCGCCTTCCGGCTGCTGGAGCTGTTCCTGAAACCGCTGCTGCCCCGCGAGTCCTACCAGGCGCTGCGGCCCTACTTCGAGACCGCGCGCGATGAGATCGACCGGATGTTGTTCTGGGCGCCGGTCAAGAACTGGGAGGCGAAGGTGCGAGTCGTGCCGCCGGCCCAGCCGCTGCTACCGCCGGAACCACCGATCCCGCTGGCGTCGGAGGACGAGCGCGAGGCATGGCACCGTGACCAGCGCGCGGTGCGCGACACCGTGTTGGCGGCCCTGTTCGAGAATCGCCAGTGCCGGATCGAGTACCGGCAGCTCTGGCGGGACGAGCCGGCGATCTGGACCGTGCATCCGCTGGTCTACCTGCAGCGTGGACCGGCCTTTTACCTGCTCTGCACCATCGACGACTACGCCGACGTGCGGCAGTTGGCCCTGCACCGGATGCTGACGGCCACCACGCTGGACGCCAAGGCCCGCTCACCGGCCAACTTCGACCCGGACCGGGAGGTGCAGCGCGCCCAGGGCATGGGCGGCGGCGAGCCGATCCGGCTGGTCGCCCGCTTCTGGAAACGGGCCGGCCTGCATCTGCTGGAAACCCGTTTGTCCGCCGATCAGGTGGTGGAGGATGCGGACGCGGACCTTTTCCGCCTGACCGCCACCGTCGACGATACCGCACAACTGCGCTGGTGGCTGCTGTCGTTCGGCTCCAAAGTCGAGGTGCTGGAGCCGGAAGGGCTGCGCGAGGCGATGGCCCACAACGCCTATTGGATGAATCGGATGTACGCAAGGCCGAATCCGCCACTGGATGGCGCGCCCGATGTGAATTGCCCGTAAGCCGCCCGATGAAAACGGATGATTAGCCGATGGAATCTGGTAACAGGCTACAGCCGATGGATGCGATCTCGACCACCGCATCCAGCCCGTGAAATTCCGCGTAGAGTCAAGCGTTATTTTCCTAGCGGGTGAACCTCTCGATCCGGGGCGCATCCTGGGAAACGAGTAGATAGTCGATCAGCGAATCGAGAAGCTGGAGGTAATCATTATCGGGTGATCACGGTAGTTCGCTACCAAGATCATAAGGTTTTCATTTGAATTCCCTGCTGGATGTGGTCGGCGATCAAGAAGATCATCTATTGATCGGTTTACTGGATTTGGTCAGCGAACTTGTCGAGGATTTTGATATGGAACATTACGCGATCAAATAACCTACCGTGTTCAAGGCGATCATTCGCCGGCCAGTCGCTGGCTGATCCACAATGTACGGATTCCATGCTTGGACAGCCCAGAATTGCGCATGCCGGATACGAGGCACTGTGGCTTATGGGCGTTCCTAGTCAAAAATTTCGTCGAAGAACTCCTCTTTATCCAGCCCGCTTTGCCATAACCGATGCCGTTCCACGGATTCCAGACGGCCCTGGTACTTGAGACTCAAAAAGCGGGTGGCTTCCATAAGGCCCAGCTTGTCGATCAAGGTGTCGGTGGCTTGGCGGATCAATTGTTCTTCGGTCAGCACGGTTTTGGTCGTCGTGGTTCCTCCTGCACCGCAGGGTGCAGTGATGAAGGAAGTGCATCAATTGCGAATGATGTGGTTCATACCCAATCGTATCCTAGCACTGCGGTATTCGTTACAGGGCACCTCGAAAAACCGGACATGAAGCCGGCAAAATGGGCAAAGCAAGGTGCCTGAGGCGTGAGCCTCACAATATCTTTGGTTTGTGCCCCGGCCCGAAGGGTTCATCCCCGCCCGAAATCACCATCCCGGTCGTACCGGGATCGCACTTGGGCGTTAGAAAGCGACCACACCGTATGCCTTGAGAATGCACAGGCGACGTAGGTTGTAGACCGCTGCCTTCCCCGTGAGTTGGAAGGTCGCTCGATCCAGACCGATACATCGTAGGAGTTTTCCGCCCATCTGCTCCATAGCGGCGAAGACGTGTTCGACCCGCGCCCGAACCCGGGCAATGCGGGTGTTGCGGCGCGCCTGGCAGGCGGACAGCGGTTTGCCTTTCTTTGCCTTGCGCTGGATGTGTACTCGCCAACCCTGGGTCTTGAGGCGCCGCTCACGTTCACCATCAACATAGCCCTTGTCGCCATAAAGATCACGGCCGGTATTCGCGTGATCCAGGACATCTTCCAGGTGCAGGGTGTCGTTCTCCGCAGCGGTGCTGACCTTGACCTGGCGGATCAGCTTGTAGCGTCGGTCGGCGCTGACCGAGACCTTGTAACCGAAGTAGGATTTGCCGTGCTTCTTCGTCCAGGTGGCCTCCATGTCCTTCTGCCGGCGCTGGGCCGGCTTCCAGTCCACCGGCATCGCCGACGCTTTCAGCAATTCCCGTTCTTTTTCCGTGACGTGCTGGCGAGGAACGGGAACCAGACTGGCGTCCACCATCTGCCCACCACGAGCAATATAACCCTGCTGGGCCAGTTGACGATGCACCGCCTCAAACAGCGCGTCTCCCGCCTTCGCCACCGTCAACCGCTCGCGGAAGGTCCAGAATGTGGTGCGATCGGGTATCTGACTACTGTGCCGCAGGCCCAGGAAACGCTGGAAGCTCAGTCGATCCAGCACTTGGTATTCCATCTGTTCGTCACTCAGTCCATATAAATCCTGAAGAACCAGGGCACGTACCATCAACTCGGTGGGAAACGGTGGACGCCCCCCACGTGCCCGTCCGGGTCGTGGCGCTACCCGGTCCATCTCCGCCGCCAGCGCCTTGAAGTCAACCTGCTGCTCCATGACTTGCAGCACATCGCCCAGACGATCCAATTTGGCTTCCCGTTCCTGGGCGGCAAACAGGCTTTCTTTGATCATCGGATATCCGGGCTCTTGGCGGGGATCAACAACCCTATTTTCTCATAACAAGGTTTTTCGAGGTGCCCTACAGTCTACGTTCCCACCTCTGCACAAATTGCATCGATAACTCTTTGTTCGTTTCTAGTTCGACGAAGATAGTTTGGGTGATCAGCGTAAAATACCAGACTTTTCAAAATAGGCGAATTGATTTTGAATAATCTGTCAATGACAGCGACTGTTGATTTGGCTCCTTGAAGCAAATTACAGACTCGGTCTTTAAAATCTGGCCCAGTAAAAAATATCACAATATGCGGTTCAATTAACTTGAGTTCCTCAAGAAATATGGGATCAAGTTTTTCTAATATTTTTAGATTATCTTCTGAAGGTCTTTGTTTGCCCTCATCATATCGGTTAAGATTTAACAAAACTGATGAACAGCGTCTTACTCCTATCCTTTCCTCAAGTATCCGAATTATATTAATGAATGGGGAATTATATATCTCGCCAACATTACCTTCACGATATGCTTGCATTTGTTCAGCAATATTATCACTACTAGGCCACCCATTAGTTTGTTGTCCTACAAAAGCAACTTTCGTTCCAGACGAAAGATAATTATTATTTGGATTAATTAAATAAGGCCCTTCCATAATTTCATTACATCTTGATCTAATATCAAAAATTTCACCTCTATGACGTTCATATAAATCAATTAAATTCTTTGAAACTGATTGAGTTTCTCTATCCAATTGTTCTTTTTTTTTCTGCTCTTCAACACGTCTCAAAATTTCAGTTGATCTTCTTGCCATGATTTGAACTCCTATCGTAAGCACTTCAAACAGATTTAGATTTACAGCAGCACCACCGTTTCACAATCTGTATAGGAAAGCCATATCGGCCAGCCCTTCGGTAACTTTAGCCTGCATGTGACACAACGGTTGTGGCGACAAACCCACCCCGCAACCGTTCGATGGGTTGCCGGAACGTCTTGGCGAACCCGTTCAACGCGCTCCGGCGAGACCCACCGACCACCTGATCGTCACGCCCCCGTCGAAGCGCCGGCCAAACCCCGTCAAGCGCCCGGCTTGGCCGAACGACGCCGAGAACCCACCTCCCGCAGCACCTCCAGCACGTAGGGGTTCGGGTCATGGCGCGGCGGTGCAAAGGATGCCTGCCGCAAGCCGAAGTATTCCAAAACGAAATTGGCGACCGCCGCCGACCGCGACACGCCCATCTCGCAGTTCACCACCACGTCCACCGCCGCGTGTTTGTGCTTATCCAAAAAGGCCACGATCCGCTCGGCCTGGTCCGCGCCGAACAGGAACAGTGCGATCTCCTCGCGTTGCGGATCGTTTTCGATTTCCTCCGGCGTCGTGTCCAAAAATTGCCAACGCAGGATGTCCACTTTGCGGGGACAGGCCCGACGAGGACGCAGAATGTGCGAAAAAGGATCGGCGATGGACAGATGCACCCACGGAGATTTTTGGGTGTAACGCTCGGCCTGGGACCGGGAAAAAACGACGACTTTCATTGTTCGCCCTTTCTGCAACGGTTCGGGATTTCGCGGTCAGCGAACCTCATCGGCATCACGCCCACGGCAGCGCGGCGAAAGTCCCCGCCGCGAACAGCGTGATTCGCAGGGTATCGACCGATTCCGCTTGAACGGGAGAGGCCATCGCCAATCTGGCCTCATCCGGGAACGGCAAGCGCTTCAGCTCGTCGCGGACCGTCTCGAAATGCCAGACAGTCAAACCGAATCCCGTCCGCAAGACCGCCAGCAGGCCGGTCGCGTGCTCGGCCCGAAAACCTCGGGCTTCCAACCCAGCCAGCGCGGCCCGCACCACCGCTTGAGGCTGTTCCAGCGGCGCGCTGGCGCTGGCGACCACCAACGGCTGACGGGCACCGCAGAACAGAGCGATCAGCTCGCTGATGTCGATGCAGAACAGGCCGGGAGTCATGACCGTCGCCACCCAGTCGCGTACGGCCACTTGCAGCAGGGCGCCCCACTCGGGCTGTGCCGGATCGCCCGGCCAATAGGCGATGCAGTCCAGCTCCCCAAGCAGTTCGGGATCGAGCTGGACAGGTTCGCCGGGCAGCGGCGGCAATACGATCCCAAGCAGTAGCGCCGGCCGATCCTTCCGCAACCCGAGCAGGAGGCGGCGCCGTTCGGACGCCTCCCGGTGTTCGGCACCGACCACCACCACACCCAGCAGCTCGCAGCTTCGAAAATCGGGCACCTCGTCGGACGTTTCCAGCCCGATCCCCTCGGACGCGGGATCGTTCGGTCGAGCCGCCAGACGATGGTCGATCAAGAACGCCATCAGCTTTGCTTCTTGGCTCGGAATCGACCGCAGCAGCATCCGGACGTGCTCGCAGCCCCGTTGGCCCAAGCCGATCAAGGCCACTTGTTCGGACGGTAACTTGTATTCGGTCATGATGTTGTGAACGTGTAAAAATGATAACGGTTTACGGTTCGAGAGATGCTCACCGACGGCCGATCCGAAAACCGACTCGCCGGCGCGGGCATCGCCTGCCGGTCAAACGGGATCGATTCGTCCTACCGTGCCCCGCTGCCCCACAGGATGGCATGCACCGTTTGCAGCAGGATCAGTAGATCGAAGCCGAGGCTGGCGTTCTTCAAGTAATACAGGTCATATTGCAGTTTCTCCCGCGAACTTTCCTCGGAATCGGCATAGGGATAGCAGATCTGCGCCCAGCCGGTGAGGCCAGGTCGGCCCAGATGACGCAACCCGTAGAACGGAATCGCCGCCCGCAATTGGGCCACGTACTGCGGCTGTTCCGGGCGCGGCCCGACCAGGCTCATCTCGCCCCGCAGTACGTTCACCAATTGGGGCAGCTCGTCGATACGAGTTTCCCGCAACAGTCGGCCGACCCGCGTGATGCGGGGATCGCCGGGTTTGGCGAACTCGCTCCCGGCATTCGCTCGCATGGTGCGGAACTTGAGAATGGTGAACGGCCGGTCGTGCTGGCCGACCCGGACTTGCCGGTACAGGATTGGCTCCTGAAATCGGCACTCCAGGCCGATGGCCAACGCGGCTAGCAGCATGACCGGCCATGTCAGCGCCAGCAGCAAGAAGCTGACGATGACATCGAGGCCACGCTTCAACGCCTGCCGGTCAAAGAGCGCGGGAAACCCCTCGGCGAACAGGACGTTGCTTGGCCGCAATGCGTCCAGCGTAATCTGGCCAGTCTCCCGCTCCGCGAAGGTCAGCACCGGGCAAATCCGGATACCCGCCAGCTTGCACTCCAGCAGCTCGTCCAGCGGAAAACCCCGCCGCTGGTCGTCCAGCGCCACCACGATCTCGTCGATTTGCAGCTTCACCGCCAGATCGATCACCCGGTGGGTAACCTGTAGCCGGCGCTCCGGTGACACGCGGTCGGGTTCGTCCTCATGCGCCTGGACATAGCCGAGAATCTGGCAACCCCACGTTTCATCCGGCCGTAAGCGCTCCAGCCGCGCCGCCTGCGCGCCTACTCCCACCACCAGCACCCGGCGCGCGAACGCCGCTCGACCGGTGGCTTGCAGAAATCCGAACCGCAACACCAGCACGACCGCGCCGGCGAGGCCGAATGCCAGACTCGCCTCACCTCGGTCCGCCGCCAGCGCGGGAACCCACCAGCCGAGAACGGCCAGCGCGAACGAGCCGAACAGGAACCCGACCCCGACCCGCAGCAACATGTCGGCCCGACCGCGCCAGAACCGGCGCTCGTACAACCCCAGCGCAATCAGGATCGCGACCAGTACCAACGTGCTGACCAGCGCCTTCGGCAGGATCGCGATCCAAGCGGGATCGACATTCCCTTCACTCCACCCCTTCCACCATATTGGACCGAGAACAAACGCTCCGAACGACGACAAAATTTCCGCGCCCAGCAACCCCAGCAACGCGGGCGAAACGTAGTGACCGAATACGCGGATCATGGGGAAACCTTCACCTCGGGTGGTAAGTGACAGTCACACTTTATAAAATCGGTATCCGACCGATTGCGTCGGATCGGGTTCAATGTCGCGCGAAGCCGGTTACGAGGCCATCGGATTCGGACGAGGCTGCCCATCGGGCCGAAAATTCGGGCATCATCGCTGGCGGAATCACCGGACCGCTTTCAAAGGGACGCACCATGCTGCTCGCGCTCACCAACACCGCATCGCCCGCTACCGATCTCGGCTTTCTGCTGTACAAACACCCCGATCGGGCGCAGCGCTATCCGCTGAGTTTCGGCGCGGCGCACGTCTTCTATCCCGAAGCGGGCGAGGCGCGCTGCACCGCCTGCCTGCTGGTGGAGGTCGATCCCATCGATCTGGTGCGAGGTAAAGCCAAAACCGGCGGGCTGCCAGACCAGTACGTCAACGATCGACCCTATGCCGCGTCTTCCTTCCTCTCGGTCGCCATCGGCCAGGTATTCTCGACGGCGCTGGCCGGCCGTTGCGCCGTCCGACCCGAACTGGCAACACGCCCCCTGCCGCTGACCGCGCATCTGCCGGTCGCGCCGGCGCGCGGCGACGAGGCGCGGATTCGGGCCGTGCTAGCCGAACTGGAAATCGCCGGTACGGAAACGATGATCGATCTGGGCTGCGGCGACGGCAAGCTGCTGTCGCGCTTGCTGAAAGACCGGCGATTCGCCCGACGTCGTAATGCTCATCTCGGTCGCCTCTTTGGGTTCATGGACTGACCGCCTTTCCACATTGACGCTCCGATGCCGTTTCGGGAAGAGGCGACCATCCCGTCACAAAAAATTGACAGACCCGGACGACGCCGGATGGAGCAGCGCCGCGTCGGCCGCTAGGCGGTACGGGAGCGCCATCGGTCAGCCCCGGCTAAAAACACCACCCGATTGCGCAGCTGCCACGCCCAGTGTGAACTTTCGGCGGAATGGAGCCATTTCGATTTCGGCGTAAAGGAGCCAGTGGACTTTCGCCGTAAAGGCGCCACCTGGCAACCACCCTCGGGGGTTCGAACTTTCGTGAACCGGCTATGCTCCCGGCTTTTTTGTCGGGAGGAGCCATGAGTAAGCGGAGGTTCGAGATGTATCAGTATCGACAGGTTCTGGCGCGGATGCGCCAGAACCTGTCGATACTGATATAGCATAATCAAATAGATTTGAGTATTATCAAACGATGACCTACTCACTAGATTTTCGTCGTAAGGTATTGGATGTTCGGGAACGGGATCAGCTATCGATTGCTGAGGTAGCGGAGCGCTTTGCGGTGGGGAAAGCGAGCGTGATGCGCTGGCTGACACGGATTGAGCGCAAGCCGTCGGGATTTCGGCATCGAAAGCTTGACATGGAGGCGCTGGCACAAGACCTGCGCACGTATCCGGATGCCTACCAGTACGAGCGGGCAGCGCGACTGGGGGTCACGCAGAATGCGATCTGCTACGCACTCAAGCACAAACTGGGCGTTTCCTATAAAAAAAACGCCCGTACATCCGCGCGCGGACGAAGCCGCGCGGGGCGCCTTTCAACAGCGACGGGCGGCGTATGAAGCGGCCGGGCGAACGCTGGTGTGGATTGACGAGAGCGGGTTTGCTCAAGAGATGCCCCGCCGGCATGGTGATGCCCCGATCGGGCAGCGCTGTTACGGCCGCTGGGATTGGCACGCCCGGGGCCGCACCAACGTCATTGGCGCCCTGTTAGGCCTTCACCTGCTCGCCGTCGGTCTCTTCCAATCCAGGGCACCTCGAAAAACCGGACATGAAGCCGGCAAAATGGGCAAAGCAAGGTGCCTGAGGCGTGAGCCTCACAATATCTTTGGTTTGTGCCCCGGCCCGAAGGGTTCATCCCCGCCCGAAATCACCATCCCGGTCGTACCGGGATCGCACTTGGGCGTTAGAAAGCGACCACACCGTATGCCTTGAGAATGCACAGGCGACGTAGGTTGTAGACCGCTGCCTTCCCCGTGAGTTGGAAGGTCGCTCGATCCAGACCGATACATCGTAGGAGTTTTCCGCCCATCTGCTCCATAGCGGCGAAGACGTGTTCGACCCGCGCCCGAACCCGGGCAATGCGGGTGTTGCGGCGCGCCTGGCAGGCGGACAGCGGTTTGCCTTTCTTTGCCTTGCGCTGGATGTGTACTCGCCAACCCTGGGTCTTGAGGCGCCGCTCACGTTCACCATCAACATAGCCCTTGTCGCCATAAAGATCACGGCCGGTATTCGCGTGATCCAGGACATCTTCCAGGTGCAGGGTGTCGTTCTCCGCAGCGGTGCTGACCTTGACCTGGCGGATCAGCTTGTAGCGTCGGTCGGCGCTGACCGAGACCTTGTAACCGAAGTAGGATTTGCCGTGCTTCTTCGTCCAGGTGGCCTCCATGTCCTTCTGCCGGCGCTGGGCCGGCTTCCAGTCCACCGGCATCGCCGACGCTTTCAGCAATTCCCGTTCTTTTTCCGTGACGTGCTGGCGAGGAACGGGAACCAGACTGGCGTCCACCATCTGCCCACCACGAGCAATATAACCCTGCTGGGCCAGTTGACGATGCACCGCCTCAAACAGCGCGTCTCCCGCCTTCGCCACCGTCAACCGCTCGCGGAAGGTCCAGAATGTGGTGCGATCGGGTATCTGACTACTGTGCCGCAGGCCCAGGAAACGCTGGAAGCTCAGTCGATCCAGCACTTGGTATTCCATCTGTTCGTCACTCAGTCCATATAAATCCTGAAGAACCAGGGCACGTACCATCAACTCGGTGGGAAACGGTGGACGCCCCCCACGTGCCCGTCCGGGTCGTGGCGCTACCCGGTCCATCTCCGCCGCCAGCGCCTTGAAGTCAACCTGCTGCTCCATGACTTGCAGCACATCGCCCAGACGATCCAATTTGGCTTCCCGTTCCTGGGCGGCAAACAGGCTTTCTTTGATCATCGGATATCCGGGCTCTTGGCGGGGATCAACAACCCTATTTTCTCATAACAAGGTTTTTCGAGGTGCCCTACCGGTTCCTTGAACAACCCGATGCGCTGGCCTTTGGGTTCCAATAGGCGCAGGGTGCCGATCAACAGGTGATCGACCGTGGGCAGGGCGCGACCGCCCGTGGTTTCTCCGGCGCGGGATCCTCAATCGCGCCCGTCGGCTCAACTCGCCTCGGTCGCGCCGCGCCCTTTCAGAGAAAGTTTTGGATAGGCCGACGTCGGCGCCAACGCATCCGGCGCCTTCGGGTCGGGTGCTTTCGCGTCCAGCGCCTCGACCGGCGACGCATCCGGTTTAGGTGGCTTCGCCTCTGTCGCAGCCTCCGGCCGGGCTTTCCGCTCGAACACCTGCACGGTCGGGTGCTTCAAGCTGATCTCGCCCTCCGCGAAGCGCGCCAACGACCCGCTCAGCGCGGCCACCCACTGCGGATAGCTCTGGGCCGCCTGTTCCAGTTTCCGCCAGACCTTGGGCGGCAGGATCGCGGTGACGGTGCCCTCCGCTGTCTGGACGCCGATCTTGATGCCGCCCTGGACTGGGAGCGGTTGCGGCAGTTCCGAGAATTTCGCGGTGAGTTCGAGTCGGCCAGGCACGAGATGCTCCTTCGGAAGGGGAGTGGCATCGGGGGGAGCGATTTGCGGGCGGCAGCGGCGCGCTCGGCGCGCGGGGTCGGCTCCTCGCGGGCGTGGGCGGCTTCCCGCTCGGTGACGACGCCGGCCGGCTGGCCGCGCAAGTTGATCCGGGCGGCACCGGCCTGCAACGCCGCCCGATAGCGTGAGGCGGTGCAGTAAGCCTTCAGGCTGCGCAGGACGGTCGCCCGGTCGTGGCCCGCCTGGATCAGGTGCTTGTGGATGCCGATCTTGAGGGGCCGGGGGTGTTCCCAATCGAAGCAGGCGGGGAATAGCTCGGCCAGCGGCAGCAGCAACAACTCGGGCGCTGGCGCGGGCGTTGGTTCGGCAACGGCGGGGTTCGGGTCGGGCATGATCTATGGTTATAGCCAGAACGGCTTGCGAACAAGCGCTATCAAGGAAAAAAGTTCAACAAATCATTGTTGCCACGTGGCAACAATGTTCTGGTTAGAATTCTTCTAATTTAAACCCGATCTTCTGCAGGATACCAGTGCACTCATCGGCGCTGGCAAAGCGGATCATGATATAACCCTCCCCTGTCTTACGGGTTGTAAGCCGGACTGGAGCTGCAAGCCAAGAGCCTATCAAAGACTCTAAGCGTCGAAGATCATGATCAACGGATACTTTAAGCGCGTCAGGCCCGAATGGTTCCTTTTGGACGACCAGTGCGGCTTTACGGTTCTCGAGTTCTCGTACCGACCATCCCTTAGTAACTGATTGTTTAGCCAATTTAATTTGTTCTTCCGGTGCCAAGTTGAGCAAAACTTTGGCGTGGCCTGCATCCAACCGATTGGTCTTGAGCAGCATCTGCACTTCTTCGGGTAGGGATAAAAAACCCAGAGTCCTGCTGATCACTGACTTGGATACGCCCAATAACCGGCCCAGTTGGTCCTGGGAAAGCTTAAATTCCTCCCGAAGCCGCTGCATTGCAACCGCCTCTTCCATAGGATTTAAATTTTCTCTCTGCAGATTTTCCACCAGCGCCATGGCGGCAGCGGTTTGGTCGTCTACAGTGTGAACAATTACTGCCACTTCAGACAGACCTGCTAATCGAGCTGCTCGCCAGCGTCGATCACCCGCGAGGATTTCAAAATAACCTTCATCTTCCGGTAGTGGCCGGACGGCAATCGGCTCGATAAGACCCAATGCACGGATACTGTCCGCAAGCTTTAACAATTCCGCATCATGATCATCGGTGGCTTGTCGTGGCTGATACCGCCCTCGCTTCAGGTTGTCGATAGATATCACTCGCGGCTGTACGGTTTGTTCAGGTGCCGGTTGCTGGATTGATCGAATTAGTTCTTCCATTGATGCAGGACGGTTCCGGCCTATCGGCCGAGTCGCCGTTTCGGCCAACGAGGGCTTCTTGGGCATAAAATTATCTTTCCAACGGAGGAGGTGCGATCAAAGTTTGTAATTCGTGCAAGATTGCTTTGATTTCGCTCGTTGCTGGGCCATTCGATTCTAAGTCAAGGACGGTACTACCGGTACTCATGCATTCGGCATAGGCCACACGCTGGGTAGTTCGTGCGGTTAGAATTGGCAGATTTAGCGCTTCAAGCGCACAGTTAGCATCGTTCGCCAAACGGGTACCAATAATCTGTCTGCTCACTAAAAAAGCCGCTTTAGGTTTGCCATCCGTGACAGACTGCCTAGCTTTGATCAACTCTACCAAATCCTCTGCCGCCCAGATATCTAGAGCTGATGGCTGTACAGGGATAAGTACGAAATCGGCTGCCTTGATCGCTGAGACGGTCATATCTTGAAGCTTAGCGGCCCCGTCGATCAGGATTGTGTCGAATGTTCCTCGTAACTTCTGGACACTGGTTTCCAGAACAGGTCGATCAACACCGACCACAACTGGCATATCATAATTTTGGTTTTGGCTGGCTTGATACCAATCTCGGGCAGATCCTTGTGGATCGGAATCCACGATTAGTACTTGCTGCCCCATTAACTGTAGAGCTCGTGCTAGGTTTACCGCCACTGTAGTTTTTCCAACGCCACCTTTTTGATTGGCCACTGCGATCACTTGAGTCATATTTTCCTTGAGCGAACGTAGGTCGTGGAGGCTTTCACAACTAATACCAGTTTATAAAGGTAATGCGGTTACCAGCAACTGTCGATTGTGCCGACAACCGAGAGGTGGCGAATCAGCCAGACAACAAAGTGTCGCCTTCAAAGCACTGTAGACATATTGTTGCCACGTGGCAATAACTGCAAGGGTAGGTCCGTTTGAACGAAGACGTCCACCTACGTTGGGAGAAGGCGACGGCGCTGGGCGTGCGCTACTACGAGGTCGAACTGCGCCGGGACCTGTGGGGCGAGTGGCTACTCGTACAAGCCTGGGGCCGGCGGGGTACCCGGCTGGGCCAAATCCGGGTGGCGCCGTACGGCTCGCGCGACGAGGGTTTGGCGCGGATTGCGGCCATCCTAAAGCGACGGCGACAACGCCACTATCGCCTCGTGGCCGGCGCCGATCCCGATGATGATATTCGCTGATCGCGCCCGGCACACCGGTCGGCGGCGAGGACCGCCGCCGTTCTCGAACTGCGTCTGTCTCGGTCACAATCTCGATTCGGACGGGTGGCGGCCGAAACGACCGCGCGGCCACTCAAGAAATAACTAATTGTATTTTAAAATAAATATTAGTAGTTTCTCCCGAAACCGTGTCACATGGACCGGGTTTCGGGCTAAGCGACTCACTTCTCATCCAGCGGCGGCACGACCCGGCGTTTCTTCCTGAATTCCACCGGTGGCAGGGGCTGGTCCGGCTCGGACTCGTCTCGATCCGGTGCTCGGGCGGGGCGCTCGGCCGGCCCGGTCACGTCCCTCGGTGGCCTCGGTGCGGGCCTCAGCCATCCTGGGCCTACCGGCCGATTGGGCGCCGGTTTCAACCTCTGAGCCTGGCGCGCCGCGTGCTCGGCCGCCTCGTGGGCCAGGCGGCGCTTGCGTTCGGAGCGGGACTCCGGCGTGATGCCTTGAGCGATCAGGGCCGCCTTGCGGGCCGCGATCTCTTGCTGGATGCGCGCGTGCTCGGCCTTGCGCGCCGCCTTGGCCTCGCGGTTTTTCCGCTCGATCTCACGCTGTTTTTTCCGTTGTTTCTCCCGCTCCTGGTGCTCCCGCACCCGCGCCGCCTTGTCCTGGCCGCGCTGGGTGGACGCCTCGAGCCGTTTCTGGGCTTCCGCTCGTTCCTCCGGGGTCACGGTGCTGACCGGATTGCCGTCCAGATCGTAGCGGCGATCCCCCCGACCGTGGATCAGGGCCAGCCAGTAGCCGTCCCGCTGGGCGTGGTTGGCCAGCGCCCGACGCAGCAGGACCGGATCGAGGTCGGGGGCTCGCGCGATCAGGTCGGCGTGGATGCCGAGTTTCAGCGGTCGGATGGCGTCGTAGTCCTTCGGGAACGCTTCGGGAAAGCGATTTATCAGGAGGGCGTGGACGGCGTGGACCGCCCGCTTGTCGGTCTGGCTCATGGGCTCTCTCGGGGGTGTTGGCACTTCTTGCCATCAGGATACTCAAAATAGCCCCTTGACGTGAGTCATGAAAGATGGACGTTCAGGGCAAATGGAATGGACGCCTCCCACCCTGTGAGGGCTGAACCCGGGTTAACCCCAAACGGTCGGTGTTGGTGACTGCGAGAGAGATGGACCCTCACGGGCCTACGGTATCAAGGTACCCAGGATAGAAGATACGCGATGTTCGACTTTTCCGATGATCGAGGATGGGATGGCGGCGCGGCATGGCGGTGTGAGATACGCTGAGAGGAGCCAACCATCGCAACGCTCCGGGAACGCCGTCATGCCGCTCGAAGACTTTATCATCACCGTATTTTGCTGGATAGAAGAACACTGGAGTCCGATGATGGGGGGTCAGCGTCTGCGCCAGCGAGGGTTTGCCCCGAAGTTGACGGATAGTGAAGTCATCACGATGGAAGTGGTCGGCGAGTTTTTGGGTTTGGAAACCGATGTGGGTCTCTGGACCTACTTTCACCACCATTGGCGGTCGTGGTTTCCCGCCCTCGGCTCGCGCACGGCCTTTGCTCAACAGGCCGCCAATCTCTGGGCGATCAAACAAGTTCTTCATCGGTGCTTAGTCATTGACCTGGGCGCGGCGACGGATCCGATTCGGATGGTGGACGGCTGTCCCCTCCCGCTGTGTGTCCTCACCCGCGCCCCACGCTGCCGGTTGTTTGCTGGGGAGGCTGATTACGGCTACGGCGCGGCCAAAAAACAGCCTTATTATGGATTTCATGGACACCTGATGATCACGGTTGAGGGCGTCATCACGGGCTGGACGGTGACCGCCGCCTCTGGCGATGAACGCGAGGCGCTGTGGGATCTGACGGATGGGGTTCAGGGTTTGGTCATGGGCGATAAAGGCTATATCAGTGCCTCCCTGAAGGCCGAACTCGCCCTCACCGGGGTTGACCTGCAAACCCCGCTGCGGGCGAACATGACCGATACCCGGAACCCATGCGTCGTCCGGCAATTGACTACGACCCGCCGCCTCGTGGAAACCGTCATTGGCCAATGAGCAGAGCGGTTTCATTTGGAAAAAATCCGAGCGCGGGATCGTTGGCACTTGACGAGCCGGATGGCACGAAAGGTTTTGGCGCATACCTTGTGCATTTTCGTGAACCGGTTGCTCGGTCGGTCAGACCTCCAGTTTGAGGGACTGATCGCCTGAAAAGTCGAACATCGCGTGAAGATATTAAAGATCTTCATTGGCAAACCGGAGGGTCCGAAATGAATACTAGCAAAACGGTCGTGGGCATTGATCTGGCCAAGCGGGTTTTTCAGTTACATTGGCTTGATGTGGAAACGGGTAAAACGGTGAGCGTGCAACTCAAGCGCGAACAGTTTCTAGAGCATTTTGCCAACCGGGCACCGTGTCGGATCGGCATGGAGGCGTGCGGGGGTGCACACCACTGGGCGCGGCAACTGGTGGCGCTGGGCTACGAGGTCAAGCTGCTGTCCGCGAAAGCAGTCCGGCCCTTTGTCGGAGGGAACAAGAGCGACGCGCACGATGCACGGGCTATTTGGACGGCGGTCCAGCAGCCTGACGTCAAGGCGGTGGCGGTCAAGACCGAAGACCAACAGGCGATTTTGGCGCTTCATCGCATGCGGCAGCAGTTGGTCAAGTTTCGTACCGCCCAGATCAATGGGCTGCGCGGGTTGTTGACCGAATACGGTGAGGTCATGCCAGGTGGCAAGCCCGGCATCCAACAAGGGATTGCCGAGGTGTTGCGGCGGCTCGCCGAGCGGCTGCCGGCCATGGTTATCGATACGTTGCGCGACCAGTGGGATCGAATCGGCCAGCTCGATGCCCAGATTGGCGAGATTGAGCGACGGTTGAAGGACTGGCAAAAGGCTAACCAGGACTGTCAGCGGTTGATGGCGATCCCCGGCGTGGGTCTGCTGATCGCGACGGCGGCGGTGGCAATGATGGGCGATCCCCGGGTGTTCCAATCTGGGCGGGAATTCGCGGCCTGGCTGGGGTTGGTACCGCGCCAGACCGGCAGTGGAGGCCGCGTGCGCCTCTAGGGCACCTCGAAAAACCTTGTTATGAGAAAATAGGGTTGTTGATCCCCGCCAAGAGCCCGGATATCCGATGATCAAAGAAAGCCTGTTTGCCGCCCAGGAACGGGAAGCCAAATTGGATCGTCTGGGCGATGTGCTGCAAGTCATGGAGCAGCAGGTTGACTTCAAGGCGCTGGCGGCGGAGATGGACCGGGTAGCGCCACGACCCGGACGGGCACGTGGGGGGCGTCCACCGTTTCCCACCGAGTTGATGGTACGTGCCCTGGTTCTTCAGGATTTATATGGACTGAGTGACGAACAGATGGAATACCAAGTGCTGGATCGACTGAGCTTCCAGCGTTTCCTGGGCCTGCGGCACAGTAGTCAGATACCCGATCGCACCACATTCTGGACCTTCCGCGAGCGGTTGACGGTGGCGAAGGCGGGAGACGCGCTGTTTGAGGCGGTGCATCGTCAACTGGCCCAGCAGGGTTATATTGCTCGTGGTGGGCAGATGGTGGACGCCAGTCTGGTTCCCGTTCCTCGCCAGCACGTCACGGAAAAAGAACGGGAATTGCTGAAAGCGTCGGCGATGCCGGTGGACTGGAAGCCGGCCCAGCGCCGGCAGAAGGACATGGAGGCCACCTGGACGAAGAAGCACGGCAAATCCTACTTCGGTTACAAGGTCTCGGTCAGCGCCGACCGACGCTACAAGCTGATCCGCCAGGTCAAGGTCAGCACCGCTGCGGAGAACGACACCCTGCACCTGGAAGATGTCCTGGATCACGCGAATACCGGCCGTGATCTTTATGGCGACAAGGGCTATGTTGATGGTGAACGTGAGCGGCGCCTCAAGACCCAGGGTTGGCGAGTACACATCCAGCGCAAGGCAAAGAAAGGCAAACCGCTGTCCGCCTGCCAGGCGCGCCGCAACACCCGCATTGCCCGGGTTCGGGCGCGGGTCGAACACGTCTTCGCCGCTATGGAGCAGATGGGCGGAAAACTCCTACGATGTATCGGTCTGGATCGAGCGACCTTCCAACTCACGGGGAAGGCAGCGGTCTACAACCTACGTCGCCTGTGCATTCTCAAGGCATACGGTGTGGTCGCTTTCTAACGCCCAAGTGCGATCCCGGTACGACCGGGATGGTGATTTCGGGCGGGGATGAACCCTTCGGGCCGGGGCACAAACCAAAGATATTGTGAGGCTCACGCCTCAGGCACCTTGCTTTGCCCATTTTGCCGGCTTCATGTCCGGTTTTTCGAGGTGCCCTATTGGGGATTAGCAAGCGCGGCGATACTTATCTTCGCACGCTGCTGATTCATGGATCCCGGGCGGCACTGACCCACGCCAAGGAGACCGAACCTTGGATTATGGCGTTGCGTCAACGCCGACCACTCAACGTGGCGGTCGTGGCTGTGGCTAACAAGATGGCCCGCACAATCTGGGCGTTGTTGGCTCATGACCGGACGTACCGGAAAGACTTTATAAAGCAGCCCGCATAGGCGCGTATCCATCACGTTGGAGCCGGGAGGGACTGCCATAAAGGTTGCGAAGGTTGATGAAGTGTGATGGCCAACAGGTCAGACCGTGGCCCGTTAAGCCTGGATAGCGCGTAGGACTTCGAGTCCTCAGGACAAATGAGGCACGGGTCAGCGGATTCCATCAGGGCCAGCAGGCGTTCGCCTGCACTACAGGCCGGATATAAAACTTGCAGCCTGTCTGTCCCAACACATTCACATCGTCCTTGGCAAGCGGGAGGCGTCCATATAATCGCGCTATGAGGGGGGTTGACAGGAGACGGATTGCTGGGATAACCGAATCCGGATCATCGACTGGAGAGAACTGATGCTGCCCCAACGGCTGGACCCGCGCCCGTATTTCGCCGATCTGCCTGATCCTCGCCGCGAGACGCGCAACAAGCTCCATAAACTCCAGGATATTCTGATGATTGTCCTGTGCGCGGTGTTGAGCGGGGTGGAGGACTGGGTGGGCATGGCCATAAGCGCTAAGATAAAATTGCCCCGCTGCGCTATACTTCTGGCCTGTTGACAACAACAGAAGACTGGGCAGTGACATGAACGAATTCGCCGACGATGTTGATTGGGAAGAGATGTTCGCCGGATTGGGCGAAGACTGGGAAGTCATTGAGCGGGTGTTGCCCGATGGGTGGCAGGAGGCGGCGCGGCGTACTGGCGCGCTGCGGCGCACTCGCGGATTCAAGGATGCCGCCACGCTGCTGCGTGTACTGCTGATCCACCTGGTTGACGGCTGCTCGCTACGCGAGACCGCCGTTCGCGCCGATGCGGGCGGCTTGATCAAGGTGTCCGATGTGGCGTTGCTGGGTCGGCTGCGCGGCAGCGGCGAGTGGTTCCGGTGGATGGTCGAGCAGATGAGTCTGCGCCTGTCGGCCACGGCCGAGTATGTGCTGCCGGGCAAGCGAATGCGCCTGGTCGACGCCAGCGTGGTGTGTGAACCCGGTGCCACAGGGTCGACGTGGCGACTGCACTACATGATCGACCTGAGCACTTTGGCTTGTGAGCAGGTGCTCGTCACGCTGCCTGAAGAGGGCGAGACGCTGACTCGCTTTGCCGTCAAAGCCAACGATGTCGTGATGGCCGATCGCGGACTGGCGCATCGGCGCGGCATTCGCCACGTCGTCAATCATCAGGGCGATGTCATCGTGCGCATGAACATGGTCAGTGTGCCGTTGGAAGACGACAAAGCGCGAGCGCTGGCATTGCTGCCCAAATTGCGCAAGCTCAAGGTCGGCCAAGCGTGGGATTGGCCGGCATGGATACGCGATGACGAAGGCCCCCTCGCTGTTCGTGTCTGCGCGATCAAGAAGAGCGCCGAACAGACCCGCAAGACGCAGGCCAAGCTGCGCGAGGTGGCATCCAAGAAGGGCCGCGATCTCCAACCCGACACGCTGGAGGCGGCGGGATACATCGTCGTGCTGACGACCCTGCCGAACGTGCCGGCGCACCCGATCCTTGAGATGTACCGCCACCGATGGCAAATCGAGTTGGCATTTAAGCGCTTGAAGTCACTGCTGCATCTGGGCCACCTGAAGAAGACTGACCTCGTGGGCGCCAAGGCTTGGCTACAAGGAAAACTGTTCGTAGCCACCCTGATCGAAACACTCATCGCGGTTGGCGAGCGTTTTTCCCCTTGGGGCTACTTCCAGCTTCAAGAGCAAAGGCCGACACAGTCGGTGGCGTGAGGTGGCGATGATGCGCTTCCTCATCGCTCGCGCTGTCAACCCGCAACTGACTCTGCTCGACGGTCTGCGCGACTGGAACAATATTGCCGCCGCACTACGCGAGCCACCCCGCAAACGGCGGCGGTATCAGGGCGACAACTTGGAGGAATTTTTATCTTAGCGCTTATGGTGGGCATGGCGGACTTTGCCGAGGAGAAGGAAGACTGGCTGCGAGGCTTTTTAGATTTACCCAACGGCATTCCCTCGCACGACACCTTAAGCGACGTGCTGGGACGGATCGATCCGGTGGCGTTCCGCGCGGCTTTCACGGCATGGGCGACAGCGGCGCTCCCGGATTTAGCCGGTGAGCAGGTCTGCGTGGACGGCAAGGCCGTGCGCGGGAGTCGGGACGGCGAGAACCCGATGGTGCATCTGGTGAGCGCATTTGCGGGGCAGGCCCGCTGGGTGCTGGCGCAACAGGCCATCGCCGAGAAATCCAACGAGATCACGGCCATTCCCGACCTGCTGGCCCTGCTCGATCTGCAAGGGGCGGTGGTGTCCGCCGATGCGATGGGTTGCCAGAAAACCATCGCGCAGGCTATCGTCAGTGGGGGAGCGGATTATGTGTTCGCCCTCAAAGAGAATCATCCGACCCTCTGCGAGGCGGTCCAACTCTGGCTCGATACCGAAGTGGCGCGCGGGCACCTGACCGCGCTGGAAACGGTCGAGAAAGACCATGGCCGCATTGAGATTCGGCGCTCTGCCCTGAGCGGCCACATCGACTGGCTCAACGCGAAACCGGACTGGGCGGGGCTGCAAGCGGTCGGCCGGGTGGAGTCCACCCGGATCATCGGCGATCAAATCAGTACCGAATGTCGCTATTTTCTCAGTTCGTTCGCGGATCAAGAACGGTTTGCTGCCAGCGTGCGTGGTCACTGGGGCATCGAAAACCAACAGCACTGGGTGTTGGATGTCCAGTTTGGGGAAGATGCTTGTCGGGCACGCCATGATCACTCGGCCGAGAACTTAGCCCTGATTCGCCGCATCGCCCTGAATGTGCTGCGTCATAACGGCTCCCCGCGCGACAGTATCCGTCGCCGCAAACTGCGCGCCGCCCTCAATGATGATTACCGGTTGCGCCTCTTGTTGGGTGCCCCTATCCCGGCTACCGCATAGCGCGATTATATGGACGCCTCCCGCTTGCCAAGGACGATGTGAATGTGTTGGGACAGACAGGCTGCAAGTTTTATATCCGGCCTGTAGTGCAGGCGAACGCCTGCTGGCCCTGATGGAATCCGCTGACCCGTGCCTCATTTGTCCTGAGGACTCGAAGTCCTACGCGCTATCCAGGCTTAACGGGCCACGGTCTGACCTGTTGGCCATCACACTTCATCAACCTTCGCAACCTTTATGGCAGTCCCTCCCGGCTCCAACGTGATGGATACGCGCCTATGCGGGCTGCTTTATAAAGTCTTTCCGGTACGTCCGGTCATGAGCCAACAACGCCCAGATTGTGCGGGCCATCTTGTTAGCCACAGCCACGACCGCCACGTTGAGTGGTCGGCGTTGACGCAACGCCATAATCCAAGGTTCGGTCTCCTTGGCGTGGGTCAGTGCCGCCCGGGATCCATGAATCAGCAGCGTGCGAAGATAAGTATCGCCGCGCTTGCTAATCCCCAATAGGCGCACGCGGCCTCCACTGCCGGTCTGGCGCGGTACCAACCCCAGCCAGGCCGCGAATTCCCGCCCAGATTGGAACACCCGGGGATCGCCCATCATTGCCACCGCCGCCGTCGCGATCAGCAGACCCACGCCGGGGATCGCCATCAACCGCTGACAGTCCTGGTTAGCCTTTTGCCAGTCCTTCAACCGTCGCTCAATCTCGCCAATCTGGGCATCGAGCTGGCCGATTCGATCCCACTGGTCGCGCAACGTATCGATAACCATGGCCGGCAGCCGCTCGGCGAGCCGCCGCAACACCTCGGCAATCCCTTGTTGGATGCCGGGCTTGCCACCTGGCATGACCTCACCGTATTCGGTCAACAACCCGCGCAGCCCATTGATCTGGGCGGTACGAAACTTGACCAACTGCTGCCGCATGCGATGAAGCGCCAAAATCGCCTGTTGGTCTTCGGTCTTGACCGCCACCGCCTTGACGTCAGGCTGCTGGACCGCCGTCCAAATAGCCCGTGCATCGTGCGCGTCGCTCTTGTTCCCTCCGACAAAGGGCCGGACTGCTTTCGCGGACAGCAGCTTGACCTCGTAGCCCAGCGCCACCAGTTGCCGCGCCCAGTGGTGTGCACCCCCGCACGCCTCCATGCCGATCCGACACGGTGCCCGGTTGGCAAAATGCTCTAGAAACTGTTCGCGCTTGAGTTGCACGCTCACCGTTTTACCCGTTTCCACATCAAGCCAATGTAACTGAAAAACCCGCTTGGCCAGATCAATGCCCACGACCGTTTTGCTAGTATTCATTTCGGACCCTCCGGTTTGCCAATGAAGATCTTTAATATCTTCCATCCTGGGTACCTTGATACCGTAGGCCCGTGAGGGTCCATCTCTCTCGCAGTCACCAACACCGACCGTTTGGGGTTAACCCGGGTTCAGCCCTCACAGGGTGGGAGGCGTCCATTCCATTTGCCCTGGATGGACGTTCTCATCGCGGTGCCCTTTC
>JBAOHI010000025.1:0-9211 GCA_037045535.1 Candidatus Competibacter sp. | reverse complement strand
TTCGGCGCTCCGCTTCTCGATGGTCTTTTTGAGGCTCGCCAAGGCTGCGCCAAGGGGGCCGAACAACGGCAGGTCGGCGGGCGCGGCGGCGTCCGGTGGTTCCTCGTCGGCAGGTCGAGTCGGTTCTGCGTTCATGGTTCCCCCTCGGCAACACTCGCCGGATTCTGGCACATTTGCAAGGTGTCACGAAAGCGGGAAAATGCGGCGCGCGGGTACGGTGCGCCCTGAAAGTCTGTTGCTCAAAGTACAAAAGGCTGTTGTTAGCGTGACACCGGGGGAAATTGGCTTTTCGCCTGTCCGGCGCGGGCCGCCTGTGTCATGCCGTGCAACTCTTGTCTGGCGGATTCCGGTTCGGGCACGCTCCCACCCTTAACAACAAAAAGGTGGCGGTATGGAAGCGGGTGACAAGTGGTGGTCGTGGTTCGGACTGCTGGCGGGGAAGCTCAAGGAACGCGCTTGGCTGCGCTGGATTCTCCAGAACTGGAACGAAATCATTGGGTGGTATTGTTACTTTGCTGTTGGCATGACGGTTTGGTTGGCCGTTTGGGATTTGCTGTTTGAGCCGCATTCTTTCACGGCACAAGGGCTGACGTTCAGGGCCGGGGGATGGCTCGGCTTCCTGACGGCCTTGGCGTGGGTCGTGTTTAAGGGAGCGGGAGCGCCGCTTGTTATTGTTGCGGTTGTCCTCTCGCCCGTCCTCGTCATTGTATTCACCGTGGGCGGGGCGCTCTGGCTGCTCGGCCTGTTCCTCGGGTCGGTCGCTCTCGTCGGCTTCGGGCCGTTCGTCGTCCTGTTCGGTGGCCGGGCGCTGTTCATCAGCAAGCTGGCCCGCTGGTTCGGGGAAGCTGACCAGCGGGAGAAAGAGGAACGGGGCGTGATGGCGGCGCTCGGCATGGGTGATGCGCCAGAAAGAAGCTTTGACGGTAAGGCGCGGTTGATGGGGCTTGAAGAGTTTGTGAAGTTTGTGCAGAAGCCGCACAAGGGCGCTAAAACGCTGGTCGGGTATTTCCACGAAGTGCACAAAGTTGGCTTTTATTATCCCACGGAAAAGCACGTCTTGATTGTCGCCGGAACGCGCGGCGGCAAGGGCCGCTCTCTGATTATTCCCAATCTCTGGATTTACAAAGGCTCGGTGTTCGTCCTCGACCCCAAAGGCGAAAATGCCCAACTTACAAAACACGAAAGGATAAAGTTAGGCCCGGTTTTCGCCATTGACCCGTTCGGCGTCTCAGGTCTTCCCTCGGCGCGGTTCAATCCCCTGCGGTATCTGGTGGGGCCGTCCATGATTACCGACGCTCAAACCCTCGCGGATGCCCTGATTATCGGGGATGACCACTTTGCAAGTTCGGCGCGGCAACTGCTGGTCGGTCTCATGCTGTATGTGGTGACGGAACCGGCTTTGACGGTGCCGGATTACGGGGGGCCGGTCGGGCGGGATTTGATTACCGTGCGGCGGCTGCTCATGCGGAATCTTAAAGCAACACTTGAAAGCATGGTGACAAACAAGGCGGAAAGCCTTGAGGTCAAAACCATCATTGCCGATATAGGCGCGTGGGGAAAAGCAACGGCGGATGATGAATGGTCAGGGATAAAAAACAGCGCAATCGAGCAAACCAAGTGGCTGAACTCGCCCGAAATGTGCGCGGTGCTGGAAGACGGCGGAACGCAAGTTGATTTTGCGGATTACCTCGCGGGCGTCATGTCGGTTTATGTCTGCCTGCCTGCGCCTTACTTCGCCACGTTTGACAAATGGTTGCGCCTCGTCGTGGCAGCGGCGCTGGATGCCCTGACCAAGCGCCTCGCCCCTCCGCCCTTGCCGGTGCGCTTCGTGCTGGATGAAGTCGCCCAGCTTGGGAACCTCTCGAAAATCGAAAGCGCCCTGACGCTCTCGGCGGGCTACGGGGTGCAGTTGTGGGGCATCTGGCAACACCTCAAGGATATAGAGCGGTGCTATCCGCGCTCCGGCGTCGGCGGGTGGGTCTCGTCCTCCGGGCTGCGGCTGGTGTTCGCGGTGCAGGATAACGAGACTATCCGCTACTTTGCGACGGCAACCGGCGACGCCATGACGGAAACCGATATACGGCACCTGCCACCGGGCAAGCTGCTGTGCATGGTGGACGGCGCTAACCCGCTGCTTGTTGACCGCTACCAATGGCCTGACGAAAAGAAACAGGAGCCAAAAGAGGGGCAGGACGCGCAAGCGGCGGCTTAGGCGCGTGTGCAGGTCGGGGCTTTCGTGCGGCGGTTCCGGCGTGGGCGCTTGCGCTTCGGTGCGCGGGCCTGCCGCACAAGCTGGCGGGGTATCAACGCTAGCTTGTTGAAAGGGGTGGTCGCTGGTGCGGCGTCGGGTGGTCGGTAGCAGGGCATGTTCTCAACTAGCGAAGCGGTAGGACAGGAGCAAGAGCCAAGTTAGAGGGTTTCGGCCTTGCCGGGCAAGAGGCTTGGCGCTAGGGTCGTTCTGCGGTGCAGCGGGGACGCGATGACCGCCAACGTGCGCCAAAACGCATGAACAAGGGGGCCGGGCTGCATAAGTCCGGCCTTTCTGTTTTTTGGCGTGGGTGCTTTCACAATCCCACTATCTCTTGCTTTTCCTGTTGAAGTGACTGGATAACAGGTCGCCCATAGGTGACCTTCCGCGCCCTTTGTGCTGGCGCTTCGCCTCCTGCCGTTCCTGCTCCTGCTTCCGCAGGCTCTCCAAAAGGCTTTCCTCCGGCGTCTTTTTTTGTTCCGGTGGCTCGGCGTCCGCCAAGGGCCGGGCCGGTGGTGGGGTCGGCGCTCTCTGCTTATTTTCTGCTGGCGTGTGTAGCGCCGACCTTTTTTGCGACACCTCATACCATGTCAGGGCTTTTTCAGGTTCGGCCTGCTTTGCTTTCTGTTTGTTGTCTCTCGGTAACTCCTTACGGATTTCCGTATAAGCATTTTGCAGTTTGATTTCTGGTGTTTTACCGCTGATATCTTTTTCGCGTTCCTGAAGCCGCTTTAACTCCGACTCCGGGCGGTCAGTTAATACACATGTGCCGCCTATAATATTTCCTTTTTCATCGCGCTGGTAGTTAAGGATAACCTCGGTGCTATATCCATCCGCATTCGGCGTACTCATATAAACTTCCCTGTCATTGGAAGCCACGAATCCCTTTGTTTTCTCGTCCTGAACACTGGCTCTTATGTGGGCTTCCAGTTCTTCAACACTGTTTATGTCATGCTTGGCATACCTCCCTTCCTCGCCGTCCCTACCGCCCGGCCCGTGTGCTTGCCATGAATGTTCCGCGCACGCTCTGAATACATCTTTCTCAGAATCGTTATTTGATGACATTCCTTTCACCGGATAGAGGAGCTTTTTCAGAAACGGCAAAAATAGCGTCTATGACGGCTTTAATATCACTCTCTGGCTCTTGAAGCATAAGCAGCTCTTTATCTATCTTTTCAAACTCTACATCAAAAGTTTGCAGTATAGCTAAAAGCACACCTAACTCTTTCCGCTTCAGCCGAAGCGTTACCGCTTCGTCGTTATAAGCAACCAATTCCATTTTCCCCTCCATCGCTTGGATGTTTTGAATCTTTCGTTGGTTATAACACAAGATTCTTGCAGTTTTCACCAATAAAATCACACCCTTGTCAGTAGAAAAAGTTTGGCATTGACGGTGAAACTTGACACGCCGCCGTGTTTTTATGACTATTTGCATGTCAGCAACAAAGAAGGTCTACCGTTGACCAAACTTTTGACTGACCCGGAAAACACCCCATAGCGCGGGGTGACACGGTCTCCGGGCAAAACCTGCGAGATAGGCGCTTAAAGACTTTCGGGCCTTTTGGCCCCGTGTTATCGCGGTAAGGCAACGCAAGGCGTGGCTTCCCTGTTCTACGGGAGAAGATACCCATACGGATGTTCGCTTCCTATCCGGCACAAGCCGTAAAAAGCCCCAGCTATTTAGCTGGGGCTTTCCACTTAACCCGCTTCCCATCTTTCCACAACCCCACTACCTCGGGCCGTCGCTTTTCTTGAAATGGGCGTCTAACAGGTCGCCCATAGGGGAGCGTCCGCGCCCTTTGTGCTGGCGCTTCACCTCCCGCCGTTCCTGCTCCTGCTTCCGTAGGCTCTCCAAAAGGCTTTCCTCCGGTGTTTTGGGTTCTTGTGGTTCGGCGTCCGCCAAGGGCCGGGCCGGTGGTGGGGTCGGCGCGGGCGTCGCCGCCTTGGCCGTGAACAGGCCGGACAGCCACGCCTTGAAACCCTGCGGCGGATAGGTGCGCGGGCGCGGCTCCCGGCGCTGGGTGGGTTTGTCCCAGCGTTCCCGCCGCTCCTGCTGCCGTTGCAGTTCCGCCGCCAAGGCTTCGGCCTGCTCCTTGTAAAGCAGGTTCGTGAGGTCGTGCCGCTGCTGAGTGTTAAACGCCTTGACCGCCTCCCCCCGTTCCAGCTTCGCCGCCTCCGTAAACCGGCGTTGCTGCTGCTCCCGTTCCAAGGCTTGCCAGTTCCGCAAGCGTTGCAACCGCTGCGCGGCGGCCTGCTCCCAACGGTCGCGCCGTTCCGCGCGGGGGCTGGCGTAAAAGCGGGGCGCGGGCGTGTGCAGGGCGGCGCGTTGGCTGGCCGTCTGCCACCATGCGGCGGCGGGGCTTAACTCCGGCGCGGGCTTGGGGGTCGGGGTCTGTTCGGGTGTTGGTTCGGGTGTCGGCGGCTGGCGCTGGGCTTCGCCCTTGCCCTTACCCTGCCGCTGCTGTTTCTTCTGCTCGGCCTGCCGCTCCATAAGCAGGTGGCGAGCCTGTTCGATGTCGGGAACGTGCGCCGGGTCAAGGTCGCCTAAGCGTTCCCGCACCTCGCGCGCCTTCGCGCCCGTGGTGCGTTGCCCCAAGCTGTAAATCCCGCCGTGCGGGTCTAACACCACATAGGCGCGGCGGTCGCCCTTCGCCAGTTCGTAGCCTTCTTCTTTCAGGGCTAAAACGAACGCTTGCCCGTTTTCGCTCTGTTCCCATAGCCAACGGACATGCTCCCGGATGTCGTGAACGTTCTCGCCAAAGCGGCGGGCCTGCTCGGTTTCCTGCTGCCCGGCTTTGGAATAGTCCCGCTGGGGGTGTTTGTTCTGGCTGTTGAGTTGCCTTAAACCCCATTCCCGTTCGAGTTCGCGGGAAAGGTCTATGCACTTCTTTTTGCTCTGCCACAGGTCGGCGGCTTTCAGGGTGACGGGGTGAACGCGATTTAAGACAAGGTGCGCGTGGGTGCTGCCGTCCTGCTGGTGGTGAAGCACAAGGGCCGCTTGGTGCTGTTCCATCCCGAACAGGGCTGTTACCCGGTCGGCGGCTTCCCGCCAGTGGGAAGCGGATAGCCGCTCACCGGGAGCCGCGCGCATCTGGACATGCAAGGCGTGGTTCTCGCAATCGCTCCCGCGCGCCAGCATGTCCATATCGAACAGGGCCGCCTTGAGGCTCGGGGCGTCCACGTTCCGCAGTTCCAAAAGTTCGGCGTGTTCATTCTTCCCCGTCACAAGATACCGCGCCAAAGCCGGGCCGCCCTGTCCGGGTCGGCTGGGCTTGATAATCATTTGAGAGCCTGCCGGACTTTCTCGGCGGCGGCGCGAACGGCGGCCAAAGTCTCCATGAGTTCGGGAAGGGGGATAGGCTGCCCGCGATTGCCCAGCCGGGCAAGCTGGTTGAGGTTTGACCCGGCCTTGCCCAACTGCCCCAACAGGATAGCCAAGGCTTGCACGTCGGGCGACGGTTTCGCGCGGCGCGTGCGCTGGGTCGGTTCCCCTAGCAAGGTTTGCCGCGCATACCCGGACAGGCTCAAGCCGGTTGTGTGTGCCTTCGCCTCTATCGCGGCGCTCTCGTCCGGGGTGAGGCGAACTTGCAAAACCTTTGCCCGCTGCCGGGTCTGGCTGCTGCTCACAGCGGCCACCTTCGCCGCGCCAGTCCGGCGCGGGCCTTGCGGGGGGGATGCAACGGGGGGACGGAACGCCACCCCTTGCCAAGTGAGAGGCTCCCGGCTTTGCCGGGGGCCGTTGGCGGTATTACCGCCACCCACTTGCTCTGTCGCTTTTCCATGCTGCGGAGTGTAACCGGGGCCGGCGCTAAGGGGCAAGCGTTGCCGCTGCTGTTGGTCGTGGTGATGAGTGCGGACGTAACCAAGGGGGGCGCGCTGCTCCCCCCTGCAACCCCCCTCGGGATACAGGCAACGTGCGACGGGATGGGCGGGGGTTATCGGCTGCCGAATAGGCGACGCCAGAACGAGGGCCGGGGCGTCTCTGTCGGGGGCTGCTGCTGGTGGGTTAAAAGCGCGGTTGCCTGTTGCCGCCAGTGGTCGCGGTCGGCTTTGAGGTCGTCCACTTGGGCGCGCATGTCGTTAATGCGCTCATCTCTCTGCTGCATTTCCCGGCGCAAACCGTCTATTTCCAGTTGTAAACTTTCAGGGTTCCTTGTCACTGGCTCGGTTTTCGGTGGCGGATACACGCGGAACAGCTCGGCGGGGTCTAGTTGATACTCCCCTTTGTCGTTTCGTATCGCTGACAGCCTGCCGGATTTAATGGCCTTGAACAGTGCGGGCTTGGTCATGCCGACAGCTTCAGCGGCGTCTTTGAGGGATAACACGTCGTTTCCTATCGTTAACCTATCCGTTTCCTGACTGTTAACCGGCTTGCTGGATAGGTCAAGTCCCCTTTTTCCCTGCTGACGGTTTGGTTTCAGGAGTTCAACAGGTGCCGTCCGGTGTCCATGCTGCCGTGCAGGATGCGGACTATCTCGATGGTAGCGGCCACCTGCCGGTAAAAAATGACGTGGCTCCCGGCTCCATGTTTTCGGTACCCCTCCCGGATGTAGCTGCAATCCGTTCCCCTGAGTGGATGAGCGGCCAGCGTATGGAAACACTCGTCCAGCATCGCGAGGTATTTGTCCCGCTGCGCTGTTCCCCATTCCCGCTTGGTATAGCGGCCGATTTCTTTCAGGTCGGCCTTGGCGGCTTGGGTCAGGTAGAAACCGCCCATCAGTTCGGGCTTTCGCTGTCGAGTTCGGCCAGCAACCCCTTGAGGGAATAATCGGCCTTACCGCTCTCCTCGCCTTCCTTGAGGGCCTGCCTCAACGCGGCCAGCTTGATTTCCTGCTCTTCGAGCAATCGCAAGCCAGCCCTAACCGCCTCGCTCGCCGAACCGTAGCGGCCTGCGGCAACCTGTTGCGCAATGAAGCTCTCGAAGTGTTGGCCAATGGATACGCTGGTGTTTTTCTGCATGGTGTCGCTCCCGTCAATCGAGATACCAACATATAATAATTCTTGGTACAAGAAAAGCAAAATGGGCGGGGGTTCGCTCCCTGCCACTCGCGCACGTTGCCCAATATCCATTTTCCGGGCCGTGGAGTGGTGGAAAAGCCTTGGGGGTGGGTTATGTACCGGAAAAGCTCTAGCGCCTCTCTGTGAGGCTCCTAGCGCGCCTGTGAGGGGCGGGGCGCTGTCGGTGTCGCCCTAACCGTTCCCTTGCCAAGCTTTCCGGTCTTTCCGCCTTCCGAGTGCTGGGTGTCTCTCCACCCTTCCCGCTGGCGCTTTTCTTTTTCCTACTGCCCCGCCTTTCGGCGGGCTTCGTCTATGCTGTTCCGCGCAAATAACATGCGGGTGCCTGCATTCTCCACCAGTTCCTTGATGTGCTTTCCCACTTTGCTGCGCGGGGTAGTTTTGAGTTGCTCTAAAGCGAAGTTGTAAAGCTCTGTGAGTTCGTGAAGGGCTTTATTTATCTGTTCGTGGGCCTCGTCCAGTGTTCCGAACATAGGCGGGTTCTGTCTCTCGTTCATCGTCACTGCTTCCTCTTCTGGGTTGCTGCCCTTGGCTTCCCCTCCCCTCTGGAGACCGTCTTTTGCTTTTCGGGTGGGGGTGTCGGTACGGCTGGTTCTTGGTTACTGTGGGGCTGTTTGTGGTGGCGCTGCTGCGTCTCGCGCGCGCGTCTTTTTTATATAAGGTTATATAAAGGTTATCGGCTGGCGTTTTGTGGCATAACTGTTTGTTTTTAATCTATTTTCTGACTTTTTGCCGTCCGTCTGAACACGCGAAAGCGTCCGTCTGAACACGCGAAAGCGTCCGTCTGAACACGCGAAAGCGTCCGTCTGAACACGCGAAAGCGTCCGTCTGAACACGCGAAAGCGTCCGTCTGAACACGCGAAAGCGTCCGTCTGAACACGCGCCTTTCCGGGCCTGTTAGGTTTCCGCTTTGGGAAACCAGATTCCGGTCGGTGGGGCGTTGGTGTGGCTGGCGCGGAGCTTGGCTTAGGGGGCTTTGCGCGACTTGGCGATTTTCTTGACGACGTGCTGTTGCTGGCCTTCGGTCATGTTCATGACAACTTCGATGCCGTTCGGCTTCGCGTCATAGCTGACCAGAAACCCAACTCGCGTTAACTCCTCATGCGCTCGGATAAGACTTGCCTTTAACTCTCGGCGGTTCTTGTTATCTAGTCCGACAACACCGGCTAGGGTGTCGTAACGGTGCAGGCCGGGCGCGGCGTGGGTGGAATAGTAGGCGTGCAACGCCTTGGCTGTTGAGTGCCTGACAAGCGCGCGACGCTGCTCAAGGTCTATGGATGACCATAAACCGAATCCGAACAGCTTGGCGAAATTGGGGTTAATCGTGATTTCGTAGTCGCTGGTTATCTCGTCGCGGATTCCGCCAAAAATCAGCTGCCCGAAATAACGGGTCTTGTGGTCTGTCGCGTCAATAACACCACCACACAAACGCACTAAAACCGAGTGCAAGCGTTTATGTTGGTTTCCGCCAGTTCCCCAACCAAGCGCCTTGAGTAGTGCATAAGCGGAGAACCTGACCGGCTGCCCGAGCGGGACAGCTTTGGCGAAGTTGAGAATCTCAAGATAAACGTCTAAATCCGTCTGGTCGAACTGCTCGCCGGTAAATGTCACCTCCAAGCCACCAACGGAATAAACCCTATATTCCTTGATAAACTTTCTTTTCTGTTTGTTGTTAAGGGCCGGGAACAGGGCGGAACGAAAAACGGCGTTCGGCGCGGCGCGTTTGTCGTCTGACCACGGGGTCAGTACCACGACCTTGTTGCGTTCGTTTATCAATGCGGCGCTTTTTTCTTTGGCGCGTTCCAGCGCATTGGGAAACTGTCTGTAAATATCGAGTTTTTTGCGCCGCTCCCGCTCGCGTTCGCGCGGGTCGGCTATCGCTGCAAGCTCTTCCTCGTCCACAAGCGGGAGCGGTTCGGGCTTTTCTTCTTCCTGCCCCTCCTGCGT
>JBAOHI010000024.1:0-7327 GCA_037045535.1 Candidatus Competibacter sp. | reverse complement strand
TCGGTCGCGGCGGCGCGCTCTGGGCCGACACGCAGATCGTGGTCGGCCGGGGCTCGCTCAATCGCTATTATCACGGTACGAGCTCGTCGATCGCCGACGTGCTGGTCGACGTCGATCTGACGCCGATGATTCTGGCGTCGCTGTCGGTCGCCTCGGTCGCGAGGCTCAAATGGACCGACTACACCGATTTCGGCAAGGATTTGTACGTTCAACCTGGAAACCAACAAAGCCATGGCTTACGAGTGGGCGCGACGGCGGTTCGTGTCCGACTGGGCCGTCGTCGAGTTCATCGCCACGACCGACAAGCACGGTGTCGGCCAGATCGCCGGTCCGCTGGCCACTTCGGGCTTGGCCCGAGGCGACGATCTGACGGTGCCGGTGTTGCTCGCGGCCGGCGCTCTCGTGCTTGGCGCCGGCCTGTTCGAAATTTCCCGGCGCGTCGAGCGCTTGGCTTGAATCCTTTCGTGGAGGAAAACAACATGCCTTACGTCAACATCAAGATCACCCGCGAAGGTGCCACGGCGGCGCAGAAAGCCCGATTGATCGCGGGCGTGACCGAACTGCTGCGCGAGGTGCTGGGCAAGAATCCAGCCACGACGGTGGTGGTGATCGACGAGGTGGAGACCGACAACTGGGGGATCGGCGGCGAGACGGTCACCGCACGGCGGGCGCGCGGGTCTTGAACTTGGCTTTACGAGATTTTGCTGAGTTATTAGGAAACGTTCAAGCTTCAAGCGCAGTCAGCGCATCAAACTCTAAAGCAATTAAACGCATGGCCAAAAATTCCCCAACTTCGTCAGCCAGTGCCTCGCCACGCATCAATTTTCTGGCTATGCGAGCAAAAGGAATTTTTCCTTCGCGAATGTTCCCCATCAAAATTTTGAAATCTTCCCAGTATCTCGCAGCTTCGCCCGAAAAAAGTATCTCAAATTCGGAGGTGGTATGTTCGAGATCATCCAGTGCGCATTTGAGGGCTTCGCGTTCAACTGGTATCCTATTTCTCGTTGCGCAATTGAAATCGTGGATAGCGGAAACTTCCGCTAGAGCTGTCACCAGACGCTCAAATAGTATTGAATATTTCCCTTCAAGAATGCAGAAACCGAGGGAATCCAGCCACTCAGCATCCGAGCATGGAAGCGGAAAAAACGAAGATGCGCCTGAAAAAGATAGAGGCGAGACGGCAAAATTACCACGCGCAGGCACAACGATAAGTTGACGACCATCTCCAGAAACTTTGCGCAGAAGTTCGAGTAACATACCCACTCGCTTCATCCAATCGAATACTGAATCGATTGAAACCACAACCAAAACTTCGGCGAACGGCCAAGGTCCCGATGTTTTATTGACTCGTCGGACGCTTGCTTTTGCTGAAAAACCAGTAGCTACTGCTGCTCGTTCAAGACGTCGCTGTAACTGTTTCAGCTTGGATTCCACTGATACCTCGACGTTGGCCGCAACAAGTCGGAGCGCATTTTTCCGGTCTGCTTTCTTGCCTATTTCGCTGAATAATTGGGTTGCCTTGATGTTTTGAGAGCCCGCCTCGCCAATTACGAGTCTCAAGGACTCTACAAGACCACGCAATCGCGCCAGAGTGGGGGGCACCCCGCTGATCAAGTGCCACGGTTCTTGAGTTGCACGATCAATCTGCTCGATGATTTGGTCGCAATTCCAAGTGGAGGCTGCCCAACGCTCGGGCAGATTGATGAGGTTGCGAATCAAGTCGGTGGAGCACTGGAAGAGGATATTTTGCAGATCGGAAACGCTAGCGACTGCTGTCCCTGTCGAGGTTAGATGATCTGCATTCGCTGGTCGGGCCAGTAGCCTCGCTGCTTGATGAATCGATCCGAGCGTGTCGAGATGTTTGCGCCAGTTTTGCACTTTGCCGCGGAGCACTCCGTCGATAACCTCTTCCAAAGGCTTGATCAATCGGTCAAGCAAATCTTTGCCAGTCGCTAAATAGTGGGTTTCGCTCTGTACCCCTACGCGTTCAGCGACCGCTGCTATCCATCGTCGGTTTCTTTGGGGAAGTGCTTTCGGAGGCAGGTTGGCACGCGGAATACGCTTACTGGCAAGAGTGTAGTCGCCAACACGGCTTGGAATTCCATCCGGGTCTATTGCACTGGAAATTACAAGTTCCGCGCTTGGAGCCAGCGCCAACAATCGCTCGCACAGCGCGACAACTTCATCGTGAATATTGGGTTGTAATCGATCCGAGATATGGAAGATGTCGGCGGTTACAGCAAAACCTTCGGGTTCACGACGGAGTGTTGGTTTCGACGCCCAAGGCGTCTCGGCAGACACGCGGTGCAAGAGCGCATCCTGGCCGACGTGCTCGACCCAGTTCCGAGCCACCTCGGGACTGACGTGACGCGCCGTTTCAAGTAAAGGGCACCTCGAAAAACCTTGTTATGAGAAAATAGGGTTGTTGATCCCCGCCAAGAGCCCGGATATCCGATGATCAAAGAAAGCCTGTTTGCCGCCCAGGAACGGGAAGCCAAATTGGATCGTCTGGGCGATGTGCTGCAAGTCATGGAGCAGCAGGTTGACTTCAAGGCGCTGGCGGCGGAGATGGACCGGGTAGCGCCACGACCCGGACGGGCACGTCAATACTGTTGAATTAACACGATTATGCACACAATATATTGAATTAGTTGAATGTTAATTCCAGAAGACCCATCGATAGCACAAATTTCTGGTTTGAAAATCCATGCCCCTTTCCTCCCTTCTTGACGCTTTTCTGCAGTTGATCCCGCACCGGCTGTCGTCAACCACCTTCCTGCTTTCACCGCAGGCATTTGTTCGCCGGTGCAAGCTCGCGCTGCCCAGCCTGATCGTCCTCTTGCTGTCCCTGACGGCCAGTGGCAAGAGTCAAGGCGTCGACGGCAAGGTGGGGGCCTTTTTCCGCCTGGCGCGACGGAGCGGTTTGTGGCCGGACGCCGAAGCTGTCCACCGGAGCACCGTCACCAAAGCCCGGGCCAAGCTCTCCTGGACCGCTTTCGAACAACTCCATCGTGACGTCGCGCGCCTCGCCTACGAGGTCTGGCCGACGGGGGATGAGTTCGCGTGGCAGGGCCTGTCGGTGTTTGCCATCGATGGCTCCAAATACCACCTCCCGGCCGCTGACGCCTTGCGTTCGGTGTTCGATCCCGATAGCGGGCTGGATCACCCCGGCCAAGGTCATTATCCCCAATGCTTGGTCTCCACGGCTTACGATGTCTTTCGCCGCCTGCCCGTGGCCCGCACCGTCCAGCCGATGGCCCACGCCAACGAACGGGAAGAGGTCAAGGCCCTGTTACCGCACCTTCCCGGCGGCGGGGTCTTGCTGTTGGATCGGGGCTATCCCAGCTACGAACTGATCAGCCATCTCCATCACCACTACCAAGGCTACTGGCTTATCCGCTGTCCGGCGTCGGCCACCTTTCCCGCCGTCGAAGCCTTCGTGCGCTCCGGCCAGGCGGAGGCCACGATCACCCTCCAGCCCCCGCAGGCGGAACCGATCCGGCTGCACGCCCTGCGCCTGCACAGTCCCGATGGCGAACGCTCCGTCCTCCTTACCAACCTGGAGGATCCCGTCCGTTTTCCCACCGCTGCCATCACCGCGCTCTATTTTCGCCGCTGGGCAGTGGAAACCCATTATCGCGACGAGAAAACCTCCCTCGACGTCGAAACCTTCCATAGCCAGACCGAGAACGGCATTCGTCAAGAGTTATTCGCCATTTTGATCGTGGCGGTCATCGCTCGGCTGTTAACTGTCCTGATGACCGATCCAGATCATCCTGCAGGAGTCGAACCCCAGTTCAAACATGCCGTGCTCACCCTAGCCCAAGAAGCCTTTGTCCTGACGCCAAAATGCCCTGAACGGGCCCTGGTGATATTCACTGAACTCCTGAACGAGATAGCTCGGGTGCGCTATTACCGACCCAAAATCCCACGACCCTCGCAACCCCGTGTCTCCAAGAAACCCATTAACAAATGGCAGGTCGATAAAGCCAAACGAATGGCAAACGCTTAATTCAACAGTATTGGACGGGCACGTGGGGGGCGTCCACCGTTTCCCACCGAGTTGATGGTACGTGCCCTGGTTCTTCAGGATTTATATGGACTGAGTGACGAACAGATGGAATACCAAGTGCTGGATCGACTGAGCTTCCAGCGTTTCCTGGGCCTGCGGCACAGTAGTCAGATACCCGATCGCACCACATTCTGGACCTTCCGCGAGCGGTTGACGGTGGCGAAGGCGGGAGACGCGCTGTTTGAGGCGGTGCATCGTCAACTGGCCCAGCAGGGTTATATTGCTCGTGGTGGGCAGATGGTGGACGCCAGTCTGGTTCCCGTTCCTCGCCAGCACGTCACGGAAAAAGAACGGGAATTGCTGAAAGCGTCGGCGATGCCGGTGGACTGGAAGCCGGCCCAGCGCCGGCAGAAGGACATGGAGGCCACCTGGACGAAGAAGCACGGCAAATCCTACTTCGGTTACAAGGTCTCGGTCAGCGCCGACCGACGCTACAAGCTGATCCGCCAGGTCAAGGTCAGCACCGCTGCGGAGAACGACACCCTGCACCTGGAAGATGTCCTGGATCACGCGAATACCGGCCGTGATCTTTATGGCGACAAGGGCTATGTTGATGGTGAACGTGAGCGGCGCCTCAAGACCCAGGGTTGGCGAGTACACATCCAGCGCAAGGCAAAGAAAGGCAAACCGCTGTCCGCCTGCCAGGCGCGCCGCAACACCCGCATTGCCCGGGTTCGGGCGCGGGTCGAACACGTCTTCGCCGCTATGGAGCAGATGGGCGGAAAACTCCTACGATGTATCGGTCTGGATCGAGCGACCTTCCAACTCACGGGGAAGGCAGCGGTCTACAACCTACGTCGCCTGTGCATTCTCAAGGCATACGGTGTGGTCGCTTTCTAACGCCCAAGTGCGATCCCGGTACGACCGGGATGGTGATTTCGGGCGGGGATGAACCCTTCGGGCCGGGGCACAAACCAAAGATATTGTGAGGCTCACGCCTCAGGCACCTTGCTTTGCCCATTTTGCCGGCTTCATGTCCGGTTTTTCGAGGTGCCCTAAAGCTTGTACCGCAGCCAGATCACCATGCAGCAGATCGGGATGTAGCGAACTCAGGATGTTAATGATCTCTTGCGGAATGTTCGCGCCCGACAGCGCAGCAAGAAATTCGGTCAAGTCCACCCAAGATGCAGCCACGAGTAGGGTCGTTAATTCCGTTCGTAGTTCTTGGATGAGCGATGGGCGAGGATCGTCGCCGTGAAACTTGGCACGGAGCAGTTGGGCCGCGTCCAATAACGGCTTAAGTTGATCAATGCCAAGTTCTTCTGTCTTTGCAACCGCAAACCAGACCGCAGAGGTCGCCTGTGTAGTCGGAACACCAAGCCTCTCTAACTCCGGCAACCATTCCTCGACTGCGGTTGCGATGCGACCTCTGTCCAAACTTCGTAAAGTGCTCGTAACCTCGCGTAGGTTCGGTTGCTCTCGCAAACGCTGTTTCAGCGCTTGAACAAGATTTGCCCTATACGCCGGCCACGAGGCAAGTGTCCGCGCAATATAGCTTTCGATATCCTCGGCGGCGACGCACTGCACCGTTCGGCTGATCGTGGAGGTAATGGTCGGTGGTGGGATTCGATGCACAATTTCGAAAAGGTGTGTCGCGCGAATCTGATGAAGACTGCCGATTCGCGCTTCTCCCGTTTCGCGTATCAGGTGTTCGTCGATTAGCCGCCTAAGCGCTCGGCTTGTTTGTTCGTCGTTCAAGGATAGCGCAGCTTGCATCCGCTCGACGTCGAGCACCGCGCCGGCGCGGCCGGCTGCAGAAGCCAACCGGATAATCTGGAGTTCGGAATCGCGCTCCTCGCGCAAACGCCGATCCACTTGTTCTTGAAGGACATCCACCAGTCGACGACCTTGGGTGAGTAGGTGGACGTATTCGAGTAGAAGTCCCGAACTATGAGCCCACGCCTCCGCCCAACCCGCCCAATGGGTTTCGCCGCGAGCCTTGAGTTCGGTCCAGATGCGTTTCGCCAATCCTTCGTCTGGATTTTCACGAAGTTCGGGAACACGGGCGCGTTCGCTGAGAAGAAAAATGTCTTCCTCGCGGATGGATCCCAAGACGACGATATCCGGTCGTCCGGCCGCCTCTCGCACCACCATATCCCAAAGGTCTGCCCGATCACGTCCAACATCATCGATTACATATCCCACGGGCACATGGATAGAAGCGCGGAAAGTATCGGCCAGTCGTAGTAAAGAAGGCACATCGGTAGTAGTTGCACGGCGCACCCGAAACCAGCGCACGGTATGTCTGGCGGTACGCGCCGTTTCCCACATCAGTCCCGATTTGCCGGAACCCGAAGGGCCGACGATCAATGCACTACGGCGTTGGATCAATGCATCCAGCACGCGCCCGCGCGCCCTCGGCCGTTCGGCGAAGAGACCTGCGGCTAAATGCCCCGGTTGCACATCGACGCCATTGTAAAAATCCGGTTCATTCAGCGGCTCAAGAAAATCGACTGGCTCGCACAAACCTAGCCGGAACGCCGCTTCCATATCGTCCAGTGAGATTGCGGCGCTTAATCGGTCGATGATTCGCTCGATATCGGAGAGCGACAAGCTGAGAAAACTGCCGGGCGAGCGTTCGCCGTTGTGATCGGATAATTCACCCACCTGATCGGCAATTGCACCGTAGTGGATTCGAGCGGCGAGCGGAGGACAACCCAGCTTCTCTGAAATCAGACGAACGGCTTCTTCCATCGGAGCGCCCATCACTAGGACTTGCGTTCGTTCGAGCAACGTTGAAGCGCGTGGATCATCCGCGAGCAGTCGTCCCACGGAGTCAGAGGGTGAAAGACGAATACCACTCCCTGAGTCTAGCCCAACGGGCAGTTTGGCAACCGCACGCTCAAGCACCAAGAGTAACTTAGAGCAAGTTTTATCGCTCGTACTCCACCGTTTCCAGAGGTCTCGCACAAAACTAGCAACTTCGCTGGCCGAGAAACGACCAAGTCGATCACGGCGAGACTTGGCCTGGACGAAAACATGACCTGCTTTTCCTTCAAGCTCAAAATCGTCGAGCCCTTCGGGGGTGAGTCCTCCATAACGAAGCTCGCCAGCCCAGGCACCGACTATGAGTCGCGTCCCCACAGCGTCTTGGTATCGGAAGCCTCGACCAGCATGAGAACCTGCGCGTGAGGTCAAGATGAAAATTCCTTGATGATCATAACTATCCTACTCCATACCAATGCCAAGCTTTATTGAGCCCACAACATTGTCTAACAAAAGCACTATCCACGCTGGCGTGGGAGATGAAGATGG
>JBAOHI010000023.1:0-3131 GCA_037045535.1 Candidatus Competibacter sp. | reverse complement strand
ATGGCATGTCCTCCCGCTCAACAAAAAATCATGTGGTCTGGGTATTTGCCCGCTCTCGATTTAACGCCAACAACCGCCGCAAAATTTCTTCATCGCTCAAATCCGCCGGCCAGCTGTAAGCCGCCGCGACGGCTTCATCCAAAGCGCGATGGGCGTTTGCCAGCCAAGTTGGGCGCTGGTTGTAAAGGTGAGTGAGCGTGCGTTTTTTCAGTTCGGCGGCGGCGCGGTCGTCCACTGGAAGCAAGCGGTCGGGATAGCCGGGAACGACTTCCGGCACACGCCGAACCCACTCGAGTGGATTCAACCAGTTGTCGCGCAATTCAACCAAACGCCGGGCGGCGTTGGCGATGGCGTCAGCATGGGAATTAAGCCCCTCGCCCTTTGGGAGAGGGGTTGGGGTGAGGGTGCTTGGTCGGTTCGGTTGCAAACCTTCGGGAAACGGGAAGGTTTCAAAGGTAGTGGTAGGCGTGTAGCGGGGATCGTTGCCTTTGCCGAGCCATGTACATGTCCGCAGCGCCCATAATTCATGAAAACGCGAGTGCAGAATGCCGAAAGTGATGTCGTCGTCGCGGGCAACAATAACAAGTTGCTGATCTGGCAAGACATGGTGGTTCAACCAAACAAAAACTCGGTGTTTAGCAACCATGGGCGTCGCAATATAGCGCGGCAAATCGCGGATTGCTGTTCTCAACCCTGGACGACTCTCACCGTAAATCCACCAATTATCGCGATATGCCTCTCGCCGATTATTCACCCGCATCGGTTTAACATACTGCGCTACATGTTGAAATGGTGTTTCGTACAACGCCGCTTCGATTTCTGGCATATCCACGCCAAAGTCAATAATCCAGTTATCCGACGGTCTGCGGGTAATATCTAAGCCATTCGCCCAAGGTCGTAGTACATCGCTGTTAGGCTTTCCATGCGGGTTTGGTAATTTGAACCACTGGCGAGCGAGTTCACCGGGAATATCAAATGGACCATTTTTGGTCGTACCTCGAAAGCACACTCCCGCCCTTTGTCGTGAAGTCTGCGCCTGGGTTAAATCGGCCTCACCGTTGGCATCCGATACCCGCCCGGTCAAATCGGTATAAATCTCTGCAACCGGCTGACCATCAAGCATTGCTCCCCCACCCCCAACCTCTCTCCCAGCGGGAGAGGGGAGCGCGGCGCCAAAACACACCAGCGACACTCGCACCGCCGCGCCTTCATTCACCCAATCCTCATCGCTCCATGCATTAAAAATTGTGCCGGTTTTTAGAATCCGTTCCAGCACCTTACGATTGGTGCCGCCGCGAATGGAATTGGTGGCAACCAAACCGGCGCGTTGCGTCTTGCCTTGTTCGATCGAGGCTCGCGCTTTCTCGAACCAATAGCACACCAAATCCGCCCCACCCGGTACCCGGCCTCGATAAGCCGTTCGCAAGACGTTGGTGTATTGCTCGCCGAGCAGGCCAAGAATTCTGCTGCCGCCCAAAAACGGCGGATTGCCCACGATGGCATCCACTTTGGGCCATTCCGCTTCGGTTCCATCCGCATTCAGCAACGCATCCCGACAAAAAATCTGATCCAGCGGCTTCAAAATCGGCTGGTCGTTCAAGCTATAACCACGCGACAGCATCCACTGAATTTCGCCGATCCACACCGTCACTCGCGCTAGTTCCGCCGCATAGGGATTGATCTCGATGCCCGACACCGCTTCCGGGCCAACCAGCGGAAAGCCGCGCTGCAAACCGAGTTGCTCCGCCTCCAGCATGACCTGATGCTCCACATCCTTGAGCGTTTGCAGCGCCAGATACAGAAAATTACCCGACCCGCACGCCGGATCGAGCACGCGAAACGTTCGCAGCTGCTCCAAAAACGCCTGTAACATCTGCTCGGCTTGCTGACGCGCCTTGGACGTACTTTTTGCTAGCCGTGCCGCGATGGCAACCTTCACCTGCTGCCATTCAGCCCACAGTGGTTCGCGAATCACCGGCGCGATTAGCCGTTCGATGGATGCCCTATCCGTGTAGTGCGCGCCCAATTGACTGCGCTTGTCGGGATCGAGACCGCGTTCGAACAGCGTGCCGAAAATCGCCGGTTCAATCGCCGCCCAATCCAGCAACGCCGCTCGGTGGGCGATACGCAAATCCTCAGCGTCCAGCGGAATCACGTCGGCATCGTTGAACAGCCCGCCGTTAAACCAAGCGATGATCTCCACGCCAAACGCGCCGCCAGTGCTCATCGCCGCAAATAAATGCTGCGCCATGCCGACGAAACGCTCGGGTTGCGGCAAGGCCGTCGCCAGCAAGCGGGTGAACAACTCCCGTGGCAACAAGCCGATGTCCTCGGCGAACATGCAAAACAGCAGACGATTGACGAAATGCGCGACCCGATGCGGATCGTAGCCCCGTTCCCGCAACCGTTGCGCCAGTTGCGCGAAGGTTTCGGCGGCCTGGGCCGTCACCGCCGCCGTGGTCTGCTCGGGCTTCAGCCGATCAGGATCGGCGAACGCCCATTTCAACCATTGCCGCCGCTGCCCGTCCGCCAGATCGTCAAGCGTCAGCCGGTGGACAATATGGACGGTATTGGTGAAATTCGTATGAACTTCAATCGTTTCGAGATCGCAGACGATCAACAGCGGCGGATTGTCCAACGCCAGGGCGTATTGCTGCAACTGCCGCAATGCCGCGCCCAAATCCTTATGCTTGCCCTTGTACTCCCAAGCGAAGCAACCCTTTTTCCACACATCCGCCCAACCCTGACCGCCACCGGTTTTCCGAGTACCTTTCTCAAACGTGAACCACTCGCCCGCCGGATCGGCATCGGTCGGCGTCGGTTCGCCCAACAGCGCACACAAATCGTTGAAGTGCGACTGCGCGGCGGCTCGCTCCGTCAACGCGGCACGGCGCCATTTCTGGATGAAGAATTGCGGGGTCATCAAGGGCTATCGAGTAAAAGGAAGCTCAGTAAATGGGCTTAAAACAATCTCCACGATTATTTTGCCACATCAGCGACGCGTTTCTCGCTTGCCTTGTGCCCCAACACCCTGTCAGCCGGCTGATCCAACAAGCCGTAGCGCCGACCCACCGCTCATCTGGCCGCCAACATCGTTGATATCCCGCTCTCTGGCCCCTTGAAAGAGCAGC
>JBAOHI010000022.1:0-43291 GCA_037045535.1 Candidatus Competibacter sp. | reverse complement strand
TGGATCGTGCTGTCCGGCAGCCTGCCCCCAGGGATACCTGAAGACGCCTACGCCATCATCACCCAGCGAGTGCAAGCGGCCGGCGGCGCGGTCCTGCTCGACACCAGCGGCGCTCCCTTGCGAGCAGCGCTCGCGACCGGTCCCAAGATCGTCAAACCGAACCGGCACGAGTTAGCGGAACTGGTCGGTCGGCCGCTCGACACTCTGGAATCCTTGGTCGCCACCGGGCAAGAGCTGCTGAATGGCTCGCCCGCGCCCGATCTGGTCGCGGTGTCGTTGGGCGAAGACGGCGCGCTGTTTCTCACCCGCAAACAAGCGTTGCGCGCGCTGCCGGCGCGGGTAAACGTCAGCAGCACCGTCGGCGCCGGCGATGCCATGGTGGCCGGCTTAGTCGCCGCTCAACTCGAAGGGCTGTCGCTGGCCGACACCGCCCGGCTGGCGACCGCCTTCGCCGCCGCCAAACTGACCCGACTCGGCCCGCATCTGCCGCGCCCGGCCGAGGTCCGCGCCCTCGCCCAGCAAATCGGCGTGCTACCCATCGCTTGAAGCAAGACACCCTCACCCTAGCCCTCTCCCTCCGGGAGAGGGAACTCACTAGATTGGAAATTGAGAGGAACCCGAACATGGCTAAACTCGTCGCCGTCACCGCGTGCCCAACCGGCATCGCGCATACCATCATGGCCGCCGAAGGGCTAGAACAAGCCGCCAAGGCGCTCAAACACGACATTCAAGTAGAGACCCAAGGCTCGGTCGGAACCCGCAATACGCTGTCCGACGAGGTCATCGCCGCCGCCGACGTGGTCATCATCGCCGCCGATACCCGAGTGGACACCGCCCGCTTCGTCGACAAGCCGCTGTACGAAACCGCCACCGAGCCGGCGATCCGCAACGGCGCCGCCGTGATCGAGGCCGCGCTCGCCAGCGTTTCGGCATCGGCTGCCGCACCGGCGGCCAGCTTGAAGATCGTCGGCATTACCTCCTGCCCCACCGGCATCGCCCACACCTTCATGGCGGCGGAAGGCTTGGAACAGGGGGCGAAAAGCCAGGGCCACGCCGTCAAGATCGAAACTCAAGGCTCGGTCGGTGCCAAGAACACCCTGACCGCTGAAGACATCGCGGCGGCGGATTTAGTCATCATCGCCGCCGATACGCAGGTCGATAAAAGCCGCTTCGCCGGCAAGCGGATCTACGAAGCCAGCACCAAGGCGGCGATTCACGACGGCGCCGAGCTGGTGCGCAAGGCCATCGCCGAAGCCAAGGTCGCCGGCGGCGCGACGGCTGGCGCCACTATCGAGGACCAGGTCAAACAGGCCAAGGCCCAGCAGGCCGCCGCTCGTACCGGCGTTTACAAGCACTTGATGACCGGCGTGTCTTACATGCTGCCTTTCGTGGTGGCGGGCGGTTTGCTCATCGCCATCAGCTTCGCGCTCGGCGGCATCAACGTCTACGACGACGCTCACAAGGGCACCTTGGGCTGGACCTTGTTTCAGATCGGGGCGAAGGCGGGTTTCGCGCTGATGGTGCCGGTTTTGGCGGGCTTCATCGCCTATTCCATCGCCGACCGGCCAGGTATCACGCCCGGTATGATCGGCGGCATGATTGCCAGCGCGATCGGTTCCGGTTTTCTCGGTGGCATCGCCGCCGGCTTCCTCGCCGGTTATATCGTCAAGTTTCTCAGCGACAATCTGCCGTTGCCACGCACGCTGGCCGGTCTCAAGCCGGTCTTGATCCTGCCTCTGCTCGGCACCACCATCGTCGGTTTGCTGATGTACTACGTGGTGGGCGAACCGGTTGCTGCTGCGCTCGCGGCGATTACAAGTTGGCTTAAAAGCATGCAGGGCACCAACGCGGCTTTCCTCGGCCTGTTGCTCGGCGCGATGATGGCCTTCGATATGGGGGGGCCGGTCAACAAAGCCGCTTACGCTTTCGCCACCGGCCTGATCACCAGCCAGACCGATCCCATCTACGGACCGATGGCGGCGGTGATGGCGGCCGGCATGACGCCGCCCCTGGGATTGGCGCTGGCCGCTCTGCTATTCAAGAACCGCTTTTCGCTGGACGAACGGGAAGCGGCCGGCGCGACCGCCGCGCTCGGCATCTCCTTCATCACCGAAGGCGCCATTCCCTACGCCGCCAAGGACCCGCTGCGGGTCATCCCCGCCCTGATGATCGGCTCGGCCCTCACCGGCGCGATTGCGATGGTGGCCGGCTGCGAGTTGCGGGTACCGCACGGTGGCGTGTTCGTGCTGCCGATTCCCAATGCAGTGACGCATCTCGGCCCCTATCTGCTCGCCATCGTGGCGGGAACACTGGTGACGACCGCCGCGCTGTTCTTCCTAAAAAAGCCGGTCGAAGTCAAAGCGAAGCCGAATCCCGCCGGCGCACGTTAACGTCTTGAGTGGTGGGTAGTGCAACGTGGGAAAATGTCCCACGCCTTTCCACGGACGGCGCAGACTCCGTCCGTGGATTTTTTCATCGATCTTCAAGGTTCAAGCGAGGCAGTGCTCTTTTCGATCACGACCTCAAGGTATTCGCTGGGCACGACCAGCGAGTTCGACCCGCCCACGTTGAGGCGTTCCAGCAGAGCGGTAATGTCTTCGGTCAAACTCGCATGGCGACCGGGATCGAGCGCCGCGTACACCTTGTGGGTCGGGCCGTAGAAGTTGCGGAACACCTCGATCCAGTGCGTGGCGGAACGGTAGCGGAAGTTGTAGAACTTACGCTCCGTGCGGATGTCTGCCGCTTGCGCGCCGAACAGTTCAATGATGTGCGGTTCCGTGCCCCAAAGAGCCGGGGACTTCATGCCGGCGGGCGGCGGAGCATAGGCGCCGATAAGGCGAAAGAGCTGGCCGATGAAGCCATCCGGTGTCCAGTTGGCAAGGCCGATGCGGCCGCCGGAGCGGACGACACGCAGCATTTCCCGCGCAGGCCGCGTGTGATCCGGCGTAAACATGGCGCCGAAGGTGGACAGCGCCACGTCGAAGGAGCCATCGGTGAACGACAAGGCTTCGGCGTCCTCCACCTGGAAGCGGATGTCCAGTCCCTCGGCCTTTGCTCGCGCCGCACCCTTGTCGAGCAGATGCGGCACGTAGTCGGTCGAGGTGACGCTGGCGAAGCGACGCGCTGCTGCCAGCGTAGCGTTGCCGTTGCCGGCGGCGACATCAAGGACGCGCTCGCCGGCACGCACGTCGGTTGCCTCGGCCAGCATTTCGCCGACGATCTGCAACGTGGTACCGACGATGGCGTAGTCGCCACTGGCCCACGTAGCCTGCTGGCGTTGCTTGATCGCGTCGAAATCGATGGCTGTATCGGTCGTGGTGGAGGTCGTCGCCGACGCGGCCGGTACACAAACAGTCGGTTCAAAACTCATGTCAATTCTCCCGATGGTGGATGGAAATAAACCAGCCCGTTACTCTGACGGCGGCGATGCGCGGGAGCTGCCCTCGCTTGCGCCGTCGATGATTGCCGGTGTGCCTATTGTTCCGGGAGAGCGGTGTTGACGCTTCACCCTGCGTCCACCAAACTTGATCGAGTGTCGCCATAAAATAACGACTGATTTACTCATTCATATTTTGCGGTCCCAATTATGAGTCGAGATACGCTTTCCGACCTGTTGCGCAGCGTGCGCCTGCGCGGCGCGGTGTTTTTCTACGTGAGCTTACGTGACCAGTGGTCCGCCGAAGCGTCGACGGCGCGGGAGATTGCCGAGGCGGTGATGCCTGGCTGCGAGCATGCGATGGAATACCACATGATCGCGAAGGGTGAAGGTTGGGCAGCAGTGTCCGGCTTGCCGCCGGTCCGGCTCGCCGCCGGCGACATCGTGATGTTTCCGCAAGGAGACCGCCATGTGATTTCGAGCGCGCCTGGCCTGGAGCCGAATCGGCGTGAACCCGAGTGGGTTTTCGCGCGGCGCAACGACCCGAAACCCCTGCCGATCTCGATTCGTCACGGCGTTGTCGACGATCAAACCAGCATACCGATCGAAGACGCCGACGCGGTTCTGGTGTGCGGGTTTCTCGGTTGCGATCTCAAGCCGTTCAATCCGCTGATCACCGCGTTGCCTCGCATCCTGCACCTGCCGGCATCGCGCGCTGGCGGCTGGGTCACGCGGGTGATCGATCAAGCGGTCGTGGAATCGAACGAGCGTCGGCCCGGTGGCGACGCCGTACTCGAACGGCTTTCCGAGATGATGTTCATCGATGTTGCCCGCCGCTACCTCGACAGCTTGCCCGATGGCGCGACCGGCTGGCTGGCCGGACTCCGCGACCGTTTCGTGGGCAAGGCGCTCGCGCTCCTGCACGAACGTCCTGATCGCGCGTGGACTGTCGATGATCTCGGCCACGAGGTCGGCTTGTCGCGTTCCGCCCTTCACGAGCGCTTCGTAAATTTCCTCGGCTTTCCGCCGATGCAATATCTGGCCAGTTGGCGCATCCAACTCAGTGCCCGGCTGTTGCGCGAATCGAATCGAACCGTCGCGACGATCGCGCTCGATGTCGGCTACGATTCCGAAGCCGCGTTTTCTCGTGCATTCAAGCGGATGGTTGGCATGCCGCCGGCCGCATGGCGGAAAACGCAGGCCAACGCATAGTCGAATTCAAGCGAGGTGATGCCGATGAAAGTCGCCGTGTTCAGCACCAAGTCCTACGACCGCCACTCTCTGGAACGCTACAACGCCCAATTCGGCCACGACCTGACATTCTTTGAGCCGCGTCTGTCGCCGGAAACGATGGCGCTGGCGCGTGGATTTCCCGGCGTGTGCATCTTCGTCAACGATGCCTGCAACGCCGCCGTGATCGCCGATCTCGCCCAACACGGCACCCAACTCGTCGCCACCCGCAGCGCCGGCTACAACCAGATCGACCTGGCAGCGGCCAAGCGGCATGGAATCTCGGTGGCACGGGTGCCAGCCTATTCGCCCAACGCAGTGTCCGAATTCACCCTGGCGCTCATCCTGACCCTGGGACGCAAAACCCACAAAGCCTATAACCGCAGCCGCGAATTCAATTTCGAGATCGCCGGGTTGGAAGGGTTCGAGTTGCGCGACAAGACGGTCGGCGTGTTCGGCACCGGCAAGATCGGCCAGATGGTGATCAATAACCTGAGCGGTTTCGGCTGCCGGATTCTGGCTTACGACAAATTTCCCAACGAAGCGGTAAAACAATACGCCACTTATGTGGATGGCCCCACTTTCGCCCGCGAGGCCGACATCATCACCCTCCATTGTCCGTTGACCCCGGAAACCCGCCACATTCTCAACGAGGAAACCTTGCCTTATTTGAAAGACGGCGTATTTATCGTCAATACCAGTCGCGGCGCTCTGCTGGAAACGGACAAGGTGATCAAGTTCCTGAAAAACGGCAAGATCGGGATGCTCGCTATCGACGTGTACGAGGAAGAAGCCGATTATTTTTACCAGGATTTATCGGACAAGGTGCCGACCAACGACGAACTGGCACGGTTGCTGACCTTCCCCAACGTGCTGGTGACCTCGCACATGGCCTTTCTGACCGATCACGCCTTGCGCAACATCGCCGAAACCACCTTGGGCAATTTTGCCGAATTCGAACGCACTGGCCAATGCGCCAATGCAGTCAGCGACTGATGTTACTCGCTCGGCAGTCCAGCTCTTCCAGGTATTGGCCAAACGTATGTAGGTTCCAATGGTGCCGCTGCCTATTCGCAGGCAGCGGCATCTTCTGGCAAGTCTCAGGTTATCGCTTCACTTGATCCAGCCAGTAATCCAAACCTTGAGCATTGATTTCAATGTCCATCCGCACCACCTCCCGCCACTGATCGACCGGCAACCGCCAACCCTGGCGCACGGCCTCGGCCTCCATCAGCGCCCACAAACCATCCTGTATCCGTGTGCCACGCTCCAGGCCGCTGTCCCGTTCACGCTCAGCGACCGCCACATAGGCGTCGATCAAGCGATGCAGATCGCCACCCAACCGCGCCACATCCCGGACTTCAGCAAAGTGCGTTAAATAAACCGCCGGCGGTCGATACGTCAGAATGCGATCCACGGAGGCGTGCATCACTTCGGGCTCGAACTGGGTTGGCGAAGAAGTCGGGATGATTGATGGCCGACCCTCTACGTCCAGTTCGCGGAAGGACATACCAAAGATGTCGCCAGTGAACAGGCAACCACTGCGAGAATCGAGCAGACAAAGATGATGGCGGGCATGACCGGGCGTATCCAGACAAACCAGGGGTCGGCCGGCCAAGTCGAAACTGAAACCATCGCTGGCTTCCTGGATACGATCCGCCGCTATCGGCAGCGGGTCACCGTACAGGCGCTGGGTTTCTTCCACACCGTACACCTCTTGGACGGCAGCAAACAGCTTGGTGGGGTCAGCCATGTGCCGCGCCCCGCGCGGATGCACCACCAGTTGGGCTTCGGGAAAGGCCCGCATCATCGCTCCGGCGCCGCCCGCGTGATCCAGGTGGACATGAGTCAGGAAGACATAGGCAACGCAGGCCGGCGATAAACCCAGCGCCTGCAACGCTTCCAAAACCCGTGGCACGCAAGCATTACTGGCAGTATCCACCACAACGACCCGACCGTGTTCGACGATCAGATGGATGGCGGCCAGTTGGGGTCGGACATAACCGGAATCGACGGCGTGGATGCCGTGCTCGTAACTCAACAAATCGACCATGGTGTCCTCGGGGCTGATGGGAAAAATAGACATGATAACCCTGTAGTCTAGGCTGCGGGGCATCACGTTTTCCCCGATCCGCTTGGTTTTCCCTGACGAACCAAATCTCCCTGTAAGCCTATAAAAAAACTTAATTTTCGACCAAGTGCCAAGCCGGGCTGAAAAATGATAGGGGGCTAAATTGGATCTATATCCATTTCAACATCAAGGTAATTGTGGTATTCTTAACACAAGAAAGGGGTATCTAAATAAGACCAAACCGACCGTGAGATCGGGACGGAAAGTCGCGGATCCTGTTTCTTGGAAAAGCTGGACTGCCGCGATTGACCAGAGTGAAGGTCAAGAGCGTCGATTCGGCTTTCAGGTTGGGAAGATTTGAAAACGCAGGTTAACGCCTCGTGAACTTCGGCCCAAGCTGGAACGAGGTATCGTTAGGTGTGGAGGTGTACCATGTTGACTTATGAAGACTGCGTCGGCCTGACCGACCTCGATGAAGAAGACATCGAAGCCATCGCCCAACACGAGCACATGCCGGAGATCGTTGCCGCCGAACTAGGCTGCTGTTTAGTCCACCAACCAGGTGGTGAGATGATCATCGATCGCATCATCCGCGAAGATATCGAAACGGCGAACCGGCATCACCATCCTTTGGAAGTCATGCACTGGCAGGCAGTATTGCAACGTTTCGAGGCTAGCCACCATATCTTGGAACGGAAAGCAGCCTGAGCAGGCACTGTCCAACCCGGAGCCGTGGCAGCGCCGGGGCGCCGGTCAGCAAATTATTTTCTTCGCTCGATACACCCCACAAACGCTTCTTTTGAAAACCTCGCAAAGAGCTGCGAGGTTTTCAATGTCGGTATCGGGAAACGGTGAGTCCCGTTTATTGCAAGCTGCCGCCTAATCCGAAGATAGCGCTGGTGTTATCCTAAAAGGAATTCATCACACGATCAGGAGATATCAGCATGAGCGCCGCGCTTTGGGTTACCGGGTTGGCTAGCACCGCCTTTGTCGTCAGTCATCTCGGTCTGTCCAGCACCACCGTGCGTAGCCAGCTGGTCGGCCGCCTAGGCGAAAAAGGGTTTTTGGGTTTGTATTCGCTGGTTGCATTGCTGACACTGGGCATGATGATTACCGGCTACATCCAAGCATCCCACACCGATTTCCTTTGGGTACCGGGTCACGGCCTGCGTCATCTGCCATTGCTGGTGATGCCGATCGCGTTGATCCTCGTCGTGGGTGGGGTGCTAGCCCCCAACCCCTCGGCGGTCGGCATGGCCGAGACGCTCGCACAACCCCAACCGGCTCACGGCGTGTTGCGCATCACCCGCCACCCGGTGATGTGGGGCGTCATACTGTGGGCGACGGTTCATATCCTCGCCAACGGCGATCTGGCTTCGCTGTTATTTTTCGGCGGACTTTTACTGACCGCGATCCTGGGTTCCTGGCATCTCGACCGCCGGATGATGACTGATCAGGGGGAACGCTGGCAGCGTTTTGCTGCCATCACGTCCTATGTACCGTTCGCGGCACTCCTCAGTGGTCGTCAGACAGGGTCCTGGCGCGAACTGCGCCGGCCAGCGGCATGGGGATTGGGCATTTTCGCGATCATTTTGCTGTTGCATCCCTATTTGTTTGGCGTCCGGCCTTACTGATCAGTCTCGCACCAACGAGACAAAAAAAGCCGCCGGATAACCGGCGGCAAGCTCACTTGGGAGGATGTCAACCCAAACCACTAGAGGAGAGTGCGCCTATCCTACCGCCCGGCGCGTGGGCGTTGGTAGCACGCGCTGTCCGTACCGCGTACTTATCTACCTTATCGGCCGGGATCGGTGATTTTTTAGAGCGAAAATTGCCATTCGTGTAAAAAAATATCGATGGTTATCCGGCCGAATCAACCAACGCCCGCTAACGAACTCGCAACCCAGCAGTGCCGACGGTTGCTCGCGCATGGTCGAGGCTCACGACAAAACGTTCCTTCGAATAAATGGCGTATTTATCGCGGAAATCCTTGGGCGTGAAGTTGATGGTAAGCACGTTCGCACCGGCGTTCAGCCCCATCTGTTGGCCACCCTTGCTGATCTTCTCCAAAGCGCTGACCGCTGGAATCAAGGCATAGGGAAACAACAGGCGGCAGATCGCGATGGAATTCAGAGTCAGTTGTAGGTCGCCGACATCGAGGTGTTCCAGCGGCGTATTTTCGTTCGGAATGAACGGCGAGGAACTCACGAAATCAGGCTGCATCTCCCGAGCCAGCAGGATGTCTTCGACAAGGGTGTCGAGAGTCTGGCCCGGCAGGCCGATAATGTTGCCAGTCCCCAGCTTCATCCCCACCTCTTTGATCCACCGGGCGCATTCTAATCGCTTCGCCAACGGCGTACCGACGATCGCTTGATAGAGGTCCGGGTTGGAGGTTTCAAACTTCAGGATGTAGGAATCAGCCCCCGCCGCTACGTAACGGGCATATGTTTCGCGGGGTTTCTCACCCAGGTTGAGTAGGACATTGACGCCCCGGGCACGAATGCGTGGGATTGCCTCGTAAACAAAAGCATCAGATTTGGGATCCTGACCGGCCTGGAGAAAAACGGTGGTAATACCTTCGGCGACGATCTCTTCCGTGATGGCCAGAATGGTTTCCACGTCCATCCGGTAGCGCACCATCTCCTTGTTCTGCGGCCGGATGGCGCAATAGTCGCAACTCTTCTGACAATAGTTGGAGATCTCAATAACACCGCGCAGCTTGACCACATCCATACCCGCGGCCTGGCGGACGGCGCGGGCGGCGCGAAATAGCGCTTGCTGTTCTTCGCCCTGGCAGGTCAACAGACGCAGGATATCCTCCTTGTCCATCGGCTGCGGTACGACCGGTCGGGATTCACAATACGCGTTCATAAAATTCGAATCATTCCAAGCGAAGGCCATGGGGGACTCCTCGGTGAATAGTGGCGGCCAGCATGTTCCTTCAAAGATTGCATTGCGGCGGCATGACGGGATCAAGGACGAGCTTGCGTCCCTGCATGTCTTGCAGCCTGCGCTGCTGCGAACCCGACAGCAGCGCAATCACCTGCGCTTGACCTTCCGCTCGAAATCGCTCAATCCGGGCGCGGTTGGCACGCAAGGCAACACAGGGATCCTCACCAGACTCGGGCTGGCGAAAAGCGTCGCGCATATCCTTGGCCATTTCGCGACAGACAGTGGTCATCTCGCGTAACTGCGTCTCGTCGAGGCCCAGATCTCGACTGAAACGTGGGTCGCTGATCGCCAGGCACGGCCCTTCGACTTGCAGCATGATTTGTTGCAGCCGCTGAAGCTGTTCTGGATTCAGAATGTGGGCGATAGCGCCACGGCTGGTCCAGATCTGCCGTTTCATCTCGGCCTTGGAAGACTCATCGGTTGCGTGCGCAAGTTCCTGGAGTTGGGTGCGAAACAGCTGTCCACTGTGACCCAGGCGGCGGATTTGGTCCTCACTCAACCCAAGATCGGCCTGAACCTGGCGACTGTTCTCCAGCAGCATAAAGGGATCGGCTCCGGGCATCATCCCGCCGGGAGCATCGCCAATTCCCGCACCGGGTGCCGTGAATTCGTCGTTTGGCAGTTGCTGGCGACTATCCGGCGGTGGCATGGGCTGGACGAAAGCCGGCGATATCAAGCAGGCCCATAACACGGACACCGCGATGATGCTCCGGAAAACAAAAGCGGTCATAACGTAGCTTCCTCCTGAAGATGACACAAAATCTTAGGGCGCGCAGTCGTTGCAAGGATGCAGCGGCCCGGCATCATAATGATCGACCGGATAGTGTATATAGTCGGGATGCTGGAATTGTTGGACGACCTCGTCGGCGAAGAAAGCGCCCAGCTTGGTGAGTACTAACCGCTCTTCGTCTTCGACGACCAGTCCGGCATCTTGAAGCTTGGCGATCTTGGCGCGGAAATAATGCTCCATCGGTTTGCCGGTAGCCCGCAGGAAATCGCTCTTGCGTGCCGAGCGATTTTTAAGCGGCAGAATGATGGCCCACCGCATTTGCTCTTCGGGACTACGAATGATCCCTCGATTGATGGGCAAATGTCCCGACTCAATGAGGCTATAGTATTCGTCGAAATGCTGGGTGTTCAAGGCGAAGCGGTCGCGCAAGCTGCTGAATGCGGTGAGGCCAAAACCGATCTGATCGAGCAGGCGACAGCATTGGTTGTGGGCGTAGCGAGAGTGATGCTTGTACTCCTTGGAAAATACCCGGCGCAGATTTTCCGTATAGCCATGCCGAGCCAGAATATCGATCGCCACCTGCTTCATGATCACGGTCTGCTCGATGGTCGGCACTAGGTCGGGCCGCTTGGTGATCAGTTTCTTGACCGGCCCCTGATAGTCGCCGTAGGCGTCGATCTTGAGGCGATAAAGCTGGATTTCCTCGACATCGAGCTGGCAGGCGCGCTCGATCATGTCGGCCCAACCTTCGATGGTCTGGCCAGGGAAGCCGAAGATGAACTCGATGTTCACCGTCATCCCCACCTTGTGCGTCTCTTCGATGGATTCGATCGCTTGGGCGGCATTATGGTGTCGGTTCATCAACCGCAGAATCTCGTCATCCAACGATTGGATGCCGATGGTCAGCCGATCGGTGCCATAGTCGCGCAACATCCTGAGCCGCTCGCGGCCCTCTTCGCCTAGCAGGGTGTTGGGATCGACATCGAAGGTATACTGGCGACAGGTCGACATATCGATGCGGTTAGCCATCATGTCGAGGAAGCGCTTCTGTTGCTTCAGGGACAGGTACGTGGGGGTACCGCCCCCGACCAGAATGGAACGGGCGATGATGCGGTCGATGCCGAGCTTGGACATGTAGATGTCCATCTCTTTTTCAAACGCCGAAAGATAGCGGTCCTTCTCATCGCCCTGGTTGATACCGAGCTTCAGCGGATAGTGACAAAAGACACATCGCTGCCGGCAAAAAGGAATGTGCGCGTAAACATCGAGCCGACCGTCTTCGGGCATGGTGTAGCTGGCCAGCAGCTCGTCGTCGGTCATCGGCGGATACATGGTAATCGGCGGATAATGGACGGACGGAAAGAAATCGCCCTTTCGACACACCAATCCAAGATTGCGCAGGCGTTCGAGATCCTCCAGCCGCGTCTTGGCGTACTCTATCAGCTCGTGCGACTCTTGCAGCTCGTGCGACTCATGTCTAAATGCGGTTGAAAGCATACAAATCACCTCCTCTCTACCATGCTCGATCCAGCTGAAAAACCTACCAATTTACTCAAGATTATAATCGTTTACGTCTCTAAAAACTACTTGTGCTTCCCTGTTACATACGGGCCTTATCAGAACCACAAGGCCGCATAAAGTTTGATTTTAATGAAACATATCTCTCGAAGAGCGCTAGATCAATTGGGTGCATTATCGCAAACGGTCGAGTGTTTCTAACATGGATATTAAGGAGTTACGACCTCATAACCAATGCATTGGATCATTCATCACGGTTCCGCCCCGCACGATATCGAAAATTAAAGCATTTTTAGTGCCAACAAAAATTCCGCCAATTTAGAGATCACGCATCGCTGGGATAGCCAGCCAATCAGAGACGCCTACCCTCGCCGGAAGAACCAAGGACACAGCATCACTTGGGGCTCAGGCTAAAATGGCACGGTCCAGATTGAGCTGATGTAGTCCGGATGGACCAAGTCAAGATTTAGAAACCATTATCGATCCGCAAACTGAAGCTGACATGAACCAACTGAAAATGGAGTGACGGTTCAAGTCGACTTTGGAACCCTGTCAAAGTGGCGGGAAAGGTAAGCGGCGAGCCCAGTTGACCAGCGCCGTGATGTAGTCAGGCGTCGTGCGGCAGCAACCACCGATCAGCCGGGCACCGCTAGCATACCAGCACTCGGCTTCAGCGGCGAACTCGACGCTGGTGGCCGTTCCCTCCCAGCAACGACGGTCGGGGTTGTAGATTTCACCGGAATTCGGATATACCACGATAGGCTTGCTGGTGGCAGAACGAATGGTCCGGACCAGAGTGGGAATGTAGCGCGGAGCGGTGCAGTTCACGCCTACGGCGACGACTTGCGGCTGTTTGTCCAACCACGCCGCACACTCGGCTAAGGATTCGCCATGGCAGATATGAGAGTCGTCGCGGGCGCTGAAACTGATCCAGGCGCTCACGTCGGGAAACTCAGCTAGCAGTCGAACCAGCGCCCGCGCCTCGACAAAGCAGGGCAAGGTTTCGCAAGCCAATAGATCAGGGCCGGCTTCGAGCAAGGTGGTCATTCGCGGACGGTGAAAATCCATCAACTCGGTCTCGCTCAAGCCGTAGTCGCCCCGATATTCCGAGCCGTCGGCCAGAAACGCGCCGTAAGGCCCTACCGAAGCCGCCACCAATGGCCGCGGCCGGCCGATCCGATTCGCTGGTTCCCGCCAGAATGCATCGCGAGCTTCCAGCGCCAGCCGCACCGACCGCCGCAACAGATCGAGGCTTTCCTCGCGCCCCAAACCCCGCCGCATGAAACCATCCACGGTAGCTTGATAGCTGGCAGTGATCGCGATGTCAGCGCCGGCACAAAAGTAGTCCGAGTGAACGCGCCAGATCAATTCGGGAGCTTCGAGCAGCACCTTGGCCGACCAAAGCGGGTCGCGCAAATCGCAACCTCGACGTTCCAGCTCGGTGGCCATGGCCCCATCTAGGATTAGAACTGGAAACCGATTCAGCAAGTCAGCGATTGGATTCATCAATAACGCTCCCGACAAACTCGTTGCACGGGTTTTCCGCATGAAGCCATTGAGGTTTAACCCCAAGATCTTTCGGTTCCGAGGGTCAACGGATGCTATCGGCACAATCAAGTCTAGAATATTGCACCGCCTCATCATGGTGACGGAATCTTATATCACCTTCCTCGCGTCTTTCTCATGCGAACTGGATGAGGAATATCCTATTAAAACGCAGCCGGGGTGGGTGGTAGAACCCATCCGGATTTTTGCCGCTCCGGTTTATCACGGTCTATCCTGATACCGAATCTGAACATCGATTTTCCGACCCAACATTGCCCGCAACTGGATTGACATTTTCTGCGCCCGTGGGAAAACGTCCGGCGCGGTTTCGAATCCAAATAGGCACGAACCACCCAACGAGCTAAGCCGTATGCACGACACGTTTCCCCTGCTCGCGAAAACCGACTTTCCCGCTATCTACCGCGACCGCACCGACACGTTGCAAGCCAACTTGGGCTACCGCTGCAACCAGTCTTGCACCCATTGCCACGTTGCGGCCGGTCCTCAACGGACCGAGGAAATGAGTCGAGACACGATGGAATTGTTACTGCGCTACCTCTTGGCGCGAGGTATCGCGACGCTGGACCTGACCGGCGGCGCCCCGGAGCTGAATCCCCATTTTCGCGAGCTCGTCGCCCGCGCCCGCGAACGGGGCGTTCGGGTCATCGACCGCTGCAACTTGACCATTCTCAAGGAACCGGGCCAAGAGGATCTGGCCGCCTTTCTGGCCAGCCACGCGGTCGAAATCACTGCCTCCCTGCCTTGTTATTTAGAGGAGAACGTCGATCAGCAGCGTGGCAAGGGAGTGTTCGAGTCCAGTCTGACCAGCTTGCGGCAACTCAACGCCTTGGGCTACGGCCGACCCGGTAGCAAGCTGATCTTGAACCTGGTTTACAACCCGCTCGGTCCGGTGCTGCCGCCCGAACAAACCGGCCTGGAAACCGCCTACAAAAACGAGTTGGCCACCCGTTACGGGATCGCCTTCAATCGTTTGCTGGCCCTAGCCAACATGCCGATTCAGCGGTTCGGTAGCCAGCTCGTTTCCAAAGGACAGTTCGCGCCCTATATAGACCTGCTCAAATCGTCGCACCGCGACGAAAATCTTGCGGCGGTGATGTGTCGAAACCTGATTTCGGTGGACTGGCAGGGCTACGTCTACGACTGCGATTTCAACCAGATGCTGAAACTGCCGCTCGGTGCCGAGGAGTCGAGTCGCACGCACCTGTCCGCGCTGCTGGACCGGGAGTTGGCCGGTGCCCGCATTCGGGTCGCCGATCACTGCTACGGTTGCACCGCCGGACAGGGCAGCAGTTGCGGCGGAGCGCTCGACGCTGCGTCGATGCCTCCGGCCAAAGCAGCCGCGTGAAGGCATCCAATCGATACGAAGCCTGGCGCCGGACGCCCGAATGCGCGTCACTCCAGACAAGCGGCCAGCGCCAGCGCCTGCCAAACCCGGCCGTCGGTTCGATCTTGGACGAACGCCGCGACGCCGAGATCGCGGGGGCGAGCGTCCACGGGCAGATGAAAACGGTGCGGATGGGCAAAGCTTCCATCTGCCGCCACTGGCAATGGCCCGACCAGTTCCCGCGTCACCCGCTCGTGACGTAGCCGCCGTGCCGCGTTCTCGCCGGCGGTGACCTGACTGCTCAAGCCGTCCTGGTACAACGCCACGAACACGCTGGTGTGGGCGGTGGCGACCCGAGACTGTAACCGACCCCGAACTTGGATCAGCCAGGTATCGGCGGCGGGAACAATTTCCAGGTTAAGCTCGGCCTCGGCCGGTCGGGTGTCGAGCGTGACGATGTACTGGCGAAATGCTGCATCGTCGCCCCAATCCAAGGTGGTGCGGCCGTTGATCATCACCTGCGGGGTAAACACGGTCTTGCTGCCCTGCGCGGCGGTTAGCGCGCGTTGTCGGGCGCTGAAATCCGGCTGGGCGAAGCGGTCGCGCCAGCCCAAATCGTCCCAGTAATCGACGTGCAGAGCCAGCGGCACCACCTTGCCCTTCAGCGAAGGTTCCGCCGCCAGATCCGCCAGCCAGCGATCCGCCGGTGGACAACTACTACATCCCTCGGAGGTGTACAGCTCGACCAGGGCGGCCTGTCCCGGTCCGCTTTGCGCCCGACAGCTTGCGGCGGCGGGTGCGGAAAACAGCAGCGATCCCGCCATCGCCAAACCCAGCAGCAGGCTTGTCCGCTTGCCGCGATCTCGTTTCCCACCGTTTTCGCCGAACCGAATCATGTCGCGCTCCACGTCTTCACTAATCGGTCATCGTGGCAGTCGCGAGACCGCCACCCGCGCGCTTCGTTACTGAGCGGTCTTTTTGATCGTGACAGCCGCCACGGGATTCCGCCAGTCGTACTCTTCGGCTTTCAGGTCGCCGATGCCGTGAATCCCGGCGTGTACATGCACGAAACCTTCGCCGCTCGCCGAGGGCGAAACGCCTTCGCCGCCGCATTGCGGACCGGGAATGGATGCGCAACGTTCGTCGTTCGGTTCAGAACCGGCGTCATAACCCGGCACCCAATAAGTCTCGCTTCCAGAATGCGGAGCCTCGACCCCATTCAGCGCAATGAAACCGTCGTTGGTGGGCACGATCATCGCGGCGAGGCTGACGTGATCGGCACCTCGCGCGACCACTTGCACCGTAACCGACTGACCTGATTCCAGCGGCCCGCCGGAGTTCGCAACATCGACCACGCGGCTGTCGGCGCGCAACGCTTGCGCCAGGGGCTCGACGTTGCCGCCCTCAGCCACCATCGCCAGTTCCGCGCTGGCCGGCTCTCCTAACGTGAATAGGCTTACACCAGAGCGATGGCTGGCCACCAGGATCGGCGTGAAGAGCGAGCCCCGAGTGAGGTTGGTGATTGTGACTTCATACATCACACCGTTGTCGGATCGTGCTTGGATGCTGCTCAATGGGACGGCCAACAACAGGGATGCGGTTAAGGCGGTTAACAGTTTCATCATCAGAATGCTCCAATAGTGCGTTGGCGAAAGTTCGGAAACCCTTGGAGGTGACCGAGACGCACTGTGCCGTCCCGACTTCACGGCGTGCTCACGAAATCCTCACTTTTCTATCACGGCGCCGCCGGTTCGCCGATCCGTCGCCTCGATTCCGGGACCATTGACTTGGAATGCGCGAACCGGCAGATCGAAGTCAAACCGCGTGCCCCGCCCCAACTCGCTGCTTACTTGCAGTTCGCCGCCATGCAATTCGGCGATACGGCGGGCGATGGCCAGCCCCAGCCCCAAATGGTCGCCGTCGTTCTTCGTCCGGCGCGCCCCCCGGTAAAACCGGTCGAATACGAACGGCAACTCCTCGGGCGCGATGCCGTGGCCGGTATCGGTGACGGCAAAGGCGACCGATTTCGTCCCGCGTGCCGAGTTCGAGGACGATCCGGCCGTTGGGCGGCGTGTGATGCAGCGCGTTGAGGATCAAGTTATCCAGCAACCGTTCGATCATGCCGATATCCGCCTCGACGAACAGCGCTGCCAGCGGCAGACGCAGATCGATCTCGATCCGGTGCTCCTGCGCGGCAATCTGGTATTTTTGAGCGATATCCTGCAACAGCTCTGCGGCGGGAAAACGCTCGCGGCGCGGCTGGATGGCATGGGCGTCGAGTTTGGCCAGCTCGAACAGGTCGCCCACCAGCCTGCTCAATCGCCGCGAGTGGCGCAAAGCGGCGTCGAGATAGGCTTGCCGTTCGGCGGGCGACGAGCGGCCGGCTTTCAATTGCAGCGTTTCCAGATAGCCGTGCAGCGCGGCCAGCGGCGTGCGCAAATCGTGCGAAACGTGGTTGACCAGTTCGCGCCGCAACGTATCGCGCTCCCGCAAGGTGCCGATCAGCGCTTGCAGGCGCTCGGCCATCCGGTCGAAATGCAGGCCGAGCTGTTCGATTTCGTCGCCCTGGACGCCGGCGCCGCGATAGGGCGCCCAGGTCGCAAACTCGCTTTGTTGGAAAGCATCGACCACCGCCGCCAGCCGCCGCAGCCGCCGGGTCAGCAGCCGGAACAGCAACAGGCCGGCCAGCAGACCGGCCAGCAAACTACCGGCCAGCACCCAGGCGCTGAGCCGCAGCAGCAGGCTGTCCCGGTACAGGCGCTCGAAGGACTCGTACATCTCGCCGCGCAACACCACGTACAGATAGCCTTCGGGCGGTTCGGTCGCCGGAATGGGCGTGACCGAGAAACTTTTGCGGGCATCGTGGCTGCGCGGATCGTCGCCGAAGATCGGCAGCTCGGCGCCGCTCAGGAATGCCCGGATCGGTTCCAGCGCCACCCGGTCGCGTTTGACCGCCGCCGGCTCGGCGGAGTACGCGAGAATCGTGCCTTGAGCATCCAGCCAATAGATTTCGATGCTGGGATTGATGGTCATGTAACGTTCGAAAGTGGCTTTCAGCGCTTTGGCGTCGAGCCGACCGTCGGCGATCAACCGCTGGTCGGCGACCAGGTTGCGGGCCAGATCACGATTGAAGCTTTGCTGCGCTGCCTGGAGATAACGCTGGGTCAGGGCGTGGCTGATCAGACCGTAGCTCAGGCCGATGGCGCCCAGCAACGCCATCAGCGCCACGGCCAGCTTGCCGTACAGGGTGTTCAGCATGACTCGGCGAACTTGTAGCCGACGCCCCAGACGGTCAGCAGATAGCGAGGCTCCGCCGGATTCGGCTCCAGCTTGGCGCGCAAGCGGTTGATGTGCGAATTGACCGTATGCTCGTAGCCTTCGTGGCCGTAACCCCAAACCTGATCCAGCAATTGGCTGCGGCTGAACACCCGGCCAGGCTGGCAGGCGAAATGGAGCAGCAGATCGAATTCCTTGGCGGTCAGCGTCAACTCCCGGTCCGCCAGGAAAACCCGGCGCTTGCTCGCCTCGATGACGAGGGGACCGCGCGTGATGCGAGCCTCGTCTGGAACCGCTCCGGCTAGATTGCTCAGGGCTTCGGCTCGTCGCAGCAGTGCCTTCACCCGAGCGAGCAGTTCCGGAAAACTAAACGGTTTCACCAGATAATCGTCGGCACCCAGTTCCAGGCCCAACACCCGGTCGAGTTCCGAGGATTTGGCGGTCAGCATCAAAATCGGCAGGTAATCGCCGCTGGCGCGCAGCCGCTGGCAGATCGTCAACCCATCCACATCGGGCAGCATCAAATCCAGGATCATCAGATCGTAGCGACGCTGGGCGAGACGCGCCAAGGCCTCCTGTCCGCTGCCGGCGATATCCGCCGCGCAGTGAATATCGCAGAGATGCAGTTTGACCAGTTCGGCGATCTCGCGGTCGTCCTCGACGAGCAGTACCTGACGCGCCATCGTTTTCAACTCAGTACCGGTTTCGAATGATGCAAGGACAATTGTCGGCAATGGAAATCACGTTTTTATCACGCCCGAACAATAACCCTCTGCGCCGCGCTCCTTCCAATTCAAAAATTTTTACGGGGGCTGCATCCAACGCCGCCCGGACTGCGTAAACGTTTCTGAACCCGCCGAAAATGCGGAATCCCAAACCTTCAATCTACTCAAGGAGTGCAATTATGAAACCCACCTTCGCTGTCGCTAGCTTCGCCCTGATCGCCACCCTATCCGGTTTGTCCACCGCTCACGCCACCGGCTTCAACGACCAGAGCGCAATCCCCAGCATCGCCGTTTCCACCCAGGCCCGCCAACAGGATTTAAGCCGTATCCCGGTGGTTCACGGCTTCAACCAGCGGAGCCATCATGCCGACACCGTCCGCTACGCCCCGGCAAGTCCGGAACGCACCGCCCTGGCAGTCGGTACGGGCTGTGACTTGACCCCGCGCCTCGGTTTCAACGAGAGCAGCTCGTTCTCGAACTGCTAATTTTTCGCCGCTGGCGTTTAAGACCCGCTCGACGGATTCGACTAACCCCCTTTAGAACGTGGCTCGCACGTTCGCCCTTGGCTCCTCCGCTAACGGAGGAGATTTTTTGAGCTTGACCTACGACTGACGATGAGGAATGCACCATGAGCAAAAGCCTGACTTCGACCGCCCTGTCCTCGACCGCGCTGGCCCTGGCCCTGGGCACGGCGCTGACCCTGTCCACCGCGCCGGCGTCCGCCGCCGACGAGAACGAAAAATGCTACGGCGTTGCTTTGAAGGGCAAGAACGACTGCGCCGCCGGACCGGGCACCACCTGCGCCGGCACTTCCAAGGTCGACCATCAGGGCGGTGCCTGGAAATACGTGCCGAAGGGCAGTTGCGAGAAGACCGCCTCGCCGAGCTCGCCGACCGGCTTCGGTCAGTTGGCGGCATTCAAGGAAAAGAAGGCCTAACGTAACCGCTAACTTGGCTGGAGCGCCCGCGATGACAATGCCATCCTCCCGCAATCCTTGCGCGCGCGGCGTTCCGGCCCGGCGAACGCACTCCGATGGCTTGCCCGACCGGGCGGGCCTGGGTCTCAAACCCCAGCACTTTGCCGAGATTCTGGCCACCGAGCCGGATCTCGGTTTCTTCGAGATTCACGCCGAAAACTACCTGGTCGCTGGCGGCCCTTTTCATCACTACTTGCGCCAGATTCGCGACCACTACCCGCTTTCGATCCACGGCGTGGGGCTATCCATCGGCGCGGAAGGGCCGCTCGATACCACTCATCTTGACCGCTTGGCCGCGTTGCTCGACCGTTACCAACCGCAATCCTTCTCGGAACATCTAGCGTGGTCCACCCACGGTGGCACGTTTTTTAACGACTTGCTACCGTTACCCTACAACCGCGTCACGCTGGACCGCGTTTGCGACCACATCGACCAGGTTCAGGAGCGCCTGCGCCGGCGGATGTTGTTGGAAAATCCCGCTACTTATATCGAGTTCGCGGCCTCCACGCTGGATGAGGCGGCATTCATCACCGAGATCGTCCACCGCACCGGCTGCGGGCTATTGCTCGACGTGAACAATGCGTATGTGTCCGGCATCAACCACCGCCGCGACCCGCAAGCATTTATCGCCGCCCTGCCATTGTCCGAAGTTGGGGAGATCCATCTGGCGGGTTTCGCCGAGGATCGCGACGCCGCCGGCGCGCCCTTGCTGATCGACACGCATGGTGCGGCCATCGCGGCGGCGGTGTGGGAACTCTACGCTTTCGCATTGGAACGCCTCGGGCCGACGCCCACTTTGATCGAGCGCGATCACGACATTCCGCCGCTGTCCGTCCTGCTCGCCGAAGCCCAGTGCGCCGAACGGTGGATCGGATCCGCGCAACGCGACCGGCTGGAGATTTCGGCGTGAGCGATCAACGGTTTTTCGCCGCCGCCCTGCTCGATCCCGACGCGCCCTGCCCGGCGGGATTGACCACCTGGAACGGCTCCGATCCAGCCCGGCGCTTCGCCATTTATCGCAACAATGTTGTAGTCTCCCTGATCGATGCGCTGGCCGACACCTTTCCCGTGACGTTGGAACTGGTGGGAGAGGCATTTTTCCGGGCGATGGCCGGACTTTTCGTGCGGGCCGCGCCACCCGATTCCGTCCTGCTGGCGGAGTACGGGGAAGGATTTCCAGCCTTCATCGAACGGTTCGAGCCAGCCCGAAGCGTGCCCTACCTGGCCGACGTGGCCCGGTTGGAGCGGCTGCGCATCCGGGCGTTTCATGCCGCCGACGCCGACCCGATATCCCCGACGCGGATCGTCCGCGCGCTGGCGGATCCGGAACAATTGCCGACGCTTTGCGCGACTTGTCACCCCTCGCTGGGTGTCCTGCGCTCGGATTATGCGGTGGTGTCGCTGTGGGCGGCGCATCAAGGACACGGCGATCTGACCCAAGTCGATCCCTTCGTCCCGGAAAGCGCCCTGATCGTTCGCGTTGGGCTGGACGTCCAGGTCCTCGCCCTGCCGCCGGGCGGCGATACGCTGGTGGTGAGTTTGGTCGACGGGTTACCGCTTGGCCAGGCAGCGGCCCTGGCCCTGGCCGCCCGTGAAGATTTCGATCTAACCGCCCATCTCGCCTTGCTATTGCGGGCGGGTGCCCTGACTGCTCTCACTCTGCCTGTGGAAACCTTGCCATGACGACACCCACTTCAACCTGGTCCGCACCCGCCTCCGCTACGCCAGCATTACCGCCTTGGACGGGCTTCGTTCTGTCGGTCATTGCCCTGTTCCAGCGGATTCCCGATTCCCTTATCGCCTTCATCGGCCGATTCTCCATCGCCGCCGTGTTCTGGAAATCCGGGCAAACTAAGATCGAAGGTCTGGCCATCGACGTCATCGACGGGACTTTCACCCTGGGACTGCCGAGACTGTCCGAATCCGCCGTGGCCCTGTTCCAAGACGAATACCGGCTGCCGGTGATCCCAACGGAACTTGCGGCGCCGCTGGCCGCTTTCGCGGAGCATCTCTTTCCCGTTCTGATTCTGATCGGCCTCGCCACCCGCTTCTCGGCCCTGGCCTTACTGATCATGACGCTGGTGATCCAGGTATTCGTGTATCCGGATGCCTATCCGACCCATGGGGTCTGGGCGGCGGTACTCTTGTATCTGGTGGCGAAGGGACCGGGAGCGATTTCCCTCGATCACTGGATCGCCCGGCACTACGGAATCCAGCGTTAAAGGAATTCATGTCATGCAGTCCGCGATTTTTGGCCTGACCTTCTGGGGCTTTTTGATCTTCTACGGCGCGGCGCTCTACGTCATCACCCCGAACGCCCGCACGGTTGGCGCGTTCTTCCGGGGTGAGGACAACAGCGGCCGGATGGCCAGCCAATGGGCGCTGACCGCCAGCATCTTCATTTCCTGGATTTTCGCCAAGTCGGTCACCAACGCCGCCAACCTGGGCGCGAGCTATGGCATCGTCGGCGGGCTGGCCTACGCGACCTACTGGCTGTCGATCCCGCTGGCGGGATTCGTGATCTACCATCTGCGGCGCCATGCCGGCGCCACCAGTCTGGTGGGTTTCCTGATCGGCAAATACGGCCGGTCGGCGGCACTGGCGTTCACCGCCGCTATTTTGATCCGCCTCTACAACGAGGTGTGGAGCAACACCGCCGTGGTCGGTGGCTACTACGGTCCGGCCGGCAGCCCGGCATTCATTGGCGCCGCCTTGCTGTTTACCGCCGCGACCCTGTTCTACAGCATCAAGGGTGGCCTGCGCGGTTCCATCATCACCGACATCATTCAAGCCGCCGTCTTCGTGGTGTTCCTGGCCGCCGTCCTGCTGCTGGTGTTGCCCAAGCACGGCGTTGCTACCCTGTTGAACACGGGCGACTTCAAGCTCACGGCGGGCGTCGATTTGCTGTGGGTCGCCGGCCTGCAAATTCTGAGCTATCCCTTTCACGACCCGGTGTTGACGGATCGGGGGTTCATCACCGAGGAAAAGGCCATGCTCAAAGCGTTCATCTTGGCCGGCGTGGGCGGTTTTTTCGCCATCCTGGCGTTCAGCTTCGTCGGTATCGACGCCCGATTGAGCGGGCTGGCGGTCGGCGGCAACGCCCCGGCGGCGGCGGCACAAGCGTTGGGCGTCGGCGCGCTGTTCATCATGACCGTGCTCATGATCGCAGCGGCCGGATCGACTCTGGATTCGACCTTCGCTTCGCTCTCCAAAGTCGTGGCGCAGGAGCTGCCCGCCGTCGCCGGACGGCAACCGCCGGCAACCGCCTCTGCGTTATGGAACGGTGGCGATGATCGCCATCGCCGTGCTCGGCAACTTGCCGATGATCGCCGGCGCCGAAATTCTCGCCGCCACGACTTTGAGCGGCACCATGGTCATGGGCTTGGCGCCGGTGTTTCTGCTGCAACGCTGGGTGGGCTATGCGCCGTGGAGCTTCCATCTGAGCTTCTGGCCCGGCTTGCTGTTCGGCATTCTGCTGGCGGTCGGCTGGATTCCCGCCGCCTGGGCCATCGGCGAAGGCCAATACGCTCTGCTGTTGGGTACGAATCTCTATGGTCTGGCGATCTGTACGGCGGGTTTTCTGCTGCCCGAGATCGTGCGCCGGTGGCGCGGGTTAGCCGTGGTTCGGAGCGAATCGGCGTGAGCGAGTCGCCGGGTCGGATTTGTCCGCTCCGTTATCGCTACGGTACAGTGGCGCCGGCCGCTGCGCCAGATAAAGCGGAAGCCTTGTACGTCATCGGGGCTGTACGGCAAGCGGATTGCCGAGGAACCCGACGACGCCATCGAACGAGTACGGACCGCCGTTCCTCGTCGAAGCGCTGCGACCCTGACCCGATCAAGGCTTCGGCGCCCGATGCGACCGAACCCGCCCATCTCTCTTGATTTTCTGGAGTCACGCACCATGACCGAAGTCACCATGTACGGTACTCAACTCTGCCCGTTCTGCCGGCGCGCGGAACAACTGTTGAAGAGCAAAGGCATCGACGATTTGAAAAAAATCCGGGTCGATCTCGAACCCGACCAGATGGACATCATGATCGCCCGTACCGGACGCCGCTCCGTGCCGCAAATCTTCATCGGCGACACACACGTCGGCGGATACGACGACCTGGCCGCGCTGGATCGCGCCGGTCGATTGGACGCCCTGCTCCAGCAGTCGACCGGAGCCGATCGCCCGTGAATTTTCGCAAGCTGTCGCTGGTTTTGGCGCTCGCCGCCCTGACCGGCGCCTTCCTCGCGTTCGATTTGGGCCGCTATCTCAGCTTGGATTACTTCAAATCCCAGCAGGCGGTCATCGAAACCTATCGGGCGGCGCATCCCGGTTTGACGGCGGGAATCTTCTTGGTCGTTTACACGACAGTAACCGCCCTGTCGCTGCCGTGGGCGGCAATTCTCACCTTAGTCGGGGGTGCGATCTTCGGCCTGTTATGGGGCACGGTGCTCGTTTCCTTTGCCTCGACCCTCGGCGCTACCCTGGCTTTTCTCGCCGCCCGTTTCGTACTGCGCGACTGGGTGCGGAACTCCTTCGGCGAACGGTTAAAAGCGTTCGATGCTGGCATCGAACGGGAAGGCGGTTTCTACCTGTTCACTTTGCGACTGATTCCGATCTTTCCGTTCTTCGTCATCAATCTCGCGATGGGCTTGACGGCAATCCACACCTGGACCTTTTACTGGGTCAGCCAGATCGGCATGTTGGCCGGCACCTTGGTCTACGTGAACGCCGGTACCCAACTGGCGCAAATCGACTCGCTCAAGGGCATCCTGTCGCCTGGCTTGCTGGCCTCCTTCGCGCTGCTGGGCATTTTCCCGTTGATCGCCCAAAAAATCGTGGCGGCGGTCAAGGCACGAAAGGTGTACGCGAAATGGCAAAAGCCGCAGCGCTTCGACCGGAATCTGGTGGTGATCGGCGCCGGTTCCGCCGGGCTGGTAACCGCCTACATCGCGGCGGCGGTCAAGGCCAAGGTGACGCTGATCGAACAGCACCGGATGGGTGGCGATTGTCTGAACACCGGTTGCGTACCGTCCAAGGCGCTGATCCGCTCGGCCAAGTTGCTCTCTCACATCCGGCGATCTCCAGAATTCGGTATCCGTAAAGCCGAAGCCGATTTCGACTTCGCCGAGGTGATGGAACGAGTGCAGCGGGTGATTCGAGAGGTCGCGCCGCACGATTCGGTGGAGCGCTACACCGGTTTGGGGGTGGAAGTGATCGAGGGCACGGCGAAAATCACTTCGCCTTGGACGGTGGCGGTCACCACGGCGGCAGGCACGCGAACCCTGACCACCCGCGCCATCGTGATCGCCGCCGGCGCCCGGCCGTTCGTACCACCGATTCCGGGACTGGAGGAGGTCGGCTATCTCACATCGGACACGGTTTGGCACCTTCGCGAATTGCCGAAACGGTTGGTAGTGCTCGGTGGTGGCCCCATTGGTTCGGAGTTGACCCAGACCTTTGCTCGCTTCGGCAGTCAGGTCACGCAGGTGGAAATGGCTCCGCGCATTCTGATCCGGGAAGACCCGGAGGTTTCCGAGCGGGTGACCGCGCGCTTTCGCCAGGAGGGCATCCGAGTACTCATCGATCACCAAGCCAAGCGGTTCGCGGTGGAGAACGGCGAAAAAATCCTGATCGCCGAACACGATGGCGTCGATGTACGGATACCCTTCGATGCCGTGCTGGTCGCGGTCGGGCGGGTAGCCAACACCGCTGGCTACGGACTGGAAGGATTGGGGATTCCGACCACTCGCGCCCGCACCGTGGAGACTAACGAGTATCTGCAAACGCTTTACCCCAACATTTACGCCGCCGGCGATGTGGCTGGACCGTTCCAGTTCACCCACACCGCCGCGCATCAAGCCTGGTATGCCTCGGTCAACGCCCTGTTCGGTCCGTTCAAGACGTTCAAAGCCGACTATTCGGTTATTCCCTGGTCCACTTTCGTCGATCCCGAAGTGGCGCGGGTGGGTTTGAACGAACAGGAGGCGAAGGCGCAAGGTATCCCCCACGAGGTGACGGTGTACGGCATCGATGATCTGGATCGCGCCATCGCCGACGGGGAAGCCCACGGTTTCGTCAAAGTGCTGACCGCGCCCGGCAAAGACAAGATTCTCGGCGCGACCATCGTCGGCGAGCACGCCGGCGACCTGCTGGCCGAATACGTCATGGCCATGCGCCACGGCATTGGCCTGAATAAGATTCTCGGCACCATCCACATCTACCCGACCTTGGCCGAAGCCAACAAGTACGCGGCGGGCGTTTGGAAAAAGGCCCATGCCCCTCGGAAATTGTTGGCCTGGGTGGAGCGTTTCCACGCTTGGCGGCGGAATTGACCCAGAGCTATGTGGATTCAGGCCGCTTTTGCACACTATCCGTAAGCAACTACGTAAATCCTAACATTATTTTCAACCGTGCGCTCGCGCCCACTGCACGATATCCGCCATGCCCATCGCGCCCGCTTGTCGCGCGACCTCGCGGCCCTGGCGAAATAGAACCAACGTCGGAATGCTCCGAATCCAAAACCGCGCAGCCAATGCCTGTTCCTCCTCGGTATTGACCTTGGCCAGACGCACATAGGGTTCTAATTGAGCCGCTGCCTGCTCATAGGCTGGCGCCATCATCCGACAAGGACCGCACCACGGCGCCCAAAAATCCACCAGCATCGGGATATCGTTGTGACCGAGATGCTTCTCGAAGTCGGCAGCGGTCAATTCCACCGGGTGGGCGACGAACAGCGGGCGATGGCATTGGCCACAACGGGGTTGCTCGGTCAATCGTGCCGCTGGCATACGGTTGGTCGCATGGCAATGCGGACAAACCAAATGCAATGAATCATTCATAAACAATCTCCTCAATATCTCGAAAAAAGCGCCCTGTCTGTCTAATCCAGTCCGGCCTGGCGCATCTGCGCTCGCAGTTCATCCACTTCTTCCAGCAGATCCGCCACCAGAGCCGCCAATTCCGGCACGGCTTCGAAATCCCGCTCCAGTTGCCACATACGCCGGGCTCGCGTCAGATGGGCGCTGGAAAACCGCCAAGTGCCCGCAACGCTGGCAACATGAGGGAAAAGTTCCCATTCCAAATGGTGGGCGAGCCATTCCGGCTCCACGGCACAGGCTGCCGCGACTTGCTCCAGGGTGAGCCAGGTTTCCTCCAACAGGCTGCCGCTTAGGATGTCGTTCTCGCGCATGGCTTAAACCCTCGTTTCCGCGCGTGGATCGAACGCCAGTTCCCGCGCCATGGTTTCATAGACTTCCCGCGCTTTCGGGGTGACGGCCGGAGGCAACACGACCTCAATATGCAACAGCAGATCGCCGGGCGGCGTCGCGGGGATTCCTTTGCCGCGCACACGTAGTTGGCGACCGTTCTGGGCGCCCTCGGGAATACGCACCTTGAGCGCGCCATCGGGCAGTTCCACCATGACCACGGCGCCCAGCGCTGCTTCCCAAGGCGCTACCGGCAAGGTCAAATGCACATCACGACCCGCCACACGATAGCGTGGATGCGGTTTGAAATGGACTTCCAGTAACAAATCGCCCGCTTGCCCCTCGCCTTGTGCCGGCGTCCCCTGTCCGGCCAGCCGAATCATCTGCCCTTCGCGCACGCCCTTGGGAATCTGCACATTGAGCGTGCGGGTTTCCAACGCCATCCGCCCGTTGGCATCCAGCTTCGGTACCCGCAAACTGATCTGGCGCGTGGCACCGTGGAACGCGTCGTCCAAATCCAACAGAATCTTGGCGTAGTGATCTTCACCGGCGGCATGGAGACCGCCCGCATGAAAACCCGTGTGCCGCCCGCCACCTCCATGGCCGAACAGTTGCGCGAAGAAATCGCTGAAATCCGCCGCTTCGGCGTTGGAAAAACCGTGCTTCGAGAATTCGAAGCCAGCGTCCCAATCCGGCGGTGGCCGGAAATCCTGGCCGGATTGATAGCCTTGTCCGAGTTGGTCGTAAGCGGCCCGCTTCTCCGGGTCCGAGAGCACGGCGTAGGCTTCATTGACCGCCTGCATGCGTGCTTCGGCATCCGGCTCTTTTGAGACATCGGGGTGATATTTACGCGCCAGCTTGCGAAAGGCCTTTTTGATGTCCTCCGCCGTAGCGTCGTGGGCCACGCCCAAGGTCTGGTAGTAGTCCTTGAACTCCACGCTGGCTCTCCTCTAATCGGGTTTAGGGTGGTGTCGTCGGAATGATATGGGGACGCGAACGACACAGTTCAAGCCCTTGAAATCCAGCGGAATGCCCCCATTTTCAGCGACATGAGATAACCTGAATGGAGACCTGACATGTATCGTTCCCTATTACCTCGCGATGTCTTCGCCGAACTGAATCGCTTGCAGCGCGAGCTGCAACAGACCTTTGAATTCTCTCCCAGCATTCGTGGCATCAGTCGGAACGGGTTTCCGGCACTGAATGTGGGACGCACGCCACAATCGGTGGAGATTTACGCTTTCGCGCCAGGGCTGGACCCTGCCACTCTGGAAATCGACCTCGAACGCGGCGTGCTCAGTATTGCCGGCGAACGACCGGCCACGTTGCCCGCGCCGGTTGAGAAAGTAGCGGTGCACATCAACGAACGGTTCGCCGGCCGTTTCCGCCGGGTGGTGAGCTTGCCCGACGATATCGATCCCAACGCTGTAACCGCCGATTACCGAGATGGTGTGCTGCACATCAGCGCTAAACGCCGGGAATCGGCCCAGCCTCGCCGTATCAGCATTCAGTAATTTCGAGGAGAAATCATCATGAGCGACACTACAACCGTTGCCCCGGAAAATCAGGCCGCTCGGTCGGAGGCCACTTTGCTACCGCCAGTGGATGTCGTCGAGGACGGTACGGGCATCACGTTATACGCGGATCTGCCGGGCGTCTCCAAGAACGCGCTCGGCATTCATGTGGAAGCCAATACGCTGACCATCGAGGGCCGCTTGAGCATGGCGACACCGGAGGGATTGGAGGTCGGGCATGCCGAGGTCAGCCTACCGGGCTACCGCCGCACGTTCACCCTTTCCCGTGAATTGGATACCACTCGGGTATCGGCCGAGTTCAAGCAGGGTCTTTTGACGCTGCGGATTCCCAAGGCCGAACACGCCAAACCGCGCAAGATCGCCATTCAGGTCGACTAAGCGCTGCCCTTGTGGATCGACGGATGTTTCAGCAACAAGGATCGTGATACGTCCAGAGCGACGAAACCGGGCGCTTGGCCTGACCGCCACGCGCCCGGTTACTGTTGAGCGGTTGCTCTTTTAAGACTTTGCTACCGGCCTTGGCTTCAATGCGATCATCGGGTTGGCTGCCGAAACCGTGACCGTGGCGGTGGACTCCGCCAATTCGGTTTCCAAATCCCGAACCGTACCCTCGAACGAAGCCTTGCTACCCGGATCGATCTCCTGAACATCGGTCGGAAGACCGATCCGATCCAGTATCGCGATGAACGGCTCTGGATCGAGCTCTTCGACGTTCACCATCGTTTTCACATCCCAGATGCCTTGCGCCACCAGCATGGCGGCCGCAACCGGCGGGACGCCAGCGGTATAGCTGATGCCCTGTGACTCGACCTCTTCGTAGCACTTTTTGTGGTCGGAAACCTGATAGATGAACACTTCCCGCGCTTTTCCGTCCTTCCAGCCCTTGACGAAATTGCCGATGCAGGTCTTACCGGTATAGCCTGGCGCAAGGGTCTGTGGATCGGGCAATAACGCCTTGACAACCTTAAGCGGCACGACCTCCTGGCCAGTGGCCAAGGTCACCGGCAAATGGGACAGGAATCCAAGGGTGCGCAACACGGTGAAGACGTTGATGTAGTGATCGCCAAAACCCATCCAGAATCGGATGCTGTTCGCATCGATATTTTTCGAGAGCGAGTGCAGTTCATCGTGTCCATTCAAGTAAATCGGGCACGAACCGACAACCGGGAAATCGTAAACGCGCTTCACGGAATGCGTCGGATATTCTTTCCATTGCCGATCGATCCAGGTCCAGACCTTGATAAATTCGCGGAAATTGATTTCCGGATCGAAATTGGTCGCGAAATACCGCCCATGACTGCCAGCATTAACGTCCAGAATGTCGATGGTATCGATCTTGTCGAAATAGCGCTTTACCGCCAAGGCGCAATAGGCATTGACCACGCCCGGATCGAATCCCGCACCCAGAATCGCGGTTAATCCCTTTTCCGTGCAGCGATCCTTGCGCTTCCATTCATAGTTGGCATACCAAGGCGGATTTTCGCAAACCTTGTCCGGTTCCTCGTGAATCGCGGTATCGATATAGGCTGCGCCCGTCTCCAGACAGGCTTCCAGAATCGACATATTCAGAAATGCCTGCCCGAGATTGACCACGATTGCAGAGTTCGTTTCCTTGATCAATTTGACCATCGCCGGAATATCGAGCGCGTCGATTTGCCGCGAATACAGCTTGTTGGCAGGATTTTGGATATGCCCTTTGCGTTTAACGCTCTCGATAATCTCGTCGCACTTCGACAGAGTTCGCGATGCGATGCAGATGTCCCCCAGCAGTTCGTTGTTCATCGCGGCTTTGTGAGCCGCCACATGGGCAACACCACCGGCACCCACGATCAGCACGTTTTTCTTCATGTCGATAGGTCTCCATCAATTCAGGAAAGACTGCGTTTGAAATCTTTGTATCGGAATTTGCGGACCACATCCATGGTCCCATCCAACCTCCGCACCACAATGGATGGCATGGGAAGTCCATTAAACCAATTTTTCTTGACCATCGTGTAACCGGCGGCATCCGCGATGCGAATTTCGCTGCCGACCTTCAACTTGCTTTTGAATTTGTATTCCCCAAATACATCACCGGCTAGACACGTCCGACCTGCAACCATAACCCGATAACGCCCCGGTTCTGGATGAGAAATCCTCGCGGTCGTACAATAAATCAGATGATCCAGCATGTGCGCCTCGACCGAGGCATCGACGATGGCGACATCGATTTCGTTATGGATGACGTCCAGTACCGTGGTCACCAGCTCGGCACAATTCGTGATGGTCGCCTCTCCGGGTTCCAAATAGACTTGAATGCCGAATTTTTCAGAGAAGCTTTTTAATTTCTCGCAGAACCGATCCACGGGATAACCTTCCTTGGTAAAATAAAGCCCACCGCCAAGACTAACCCACTCCAATTTTTCGAGCAAGGATCCATAATGTTCGCCGATATAGTCGATAGCCGCAGAGATGTTTTCGAAATCGTCATTTTCACAATTAAAATGAAACATGACTCCACTTAAAAGGGAGGCAACCTTCGTGATATCGTCTTTATTGGAAACGCCCAGCCTCGAATATTTTCTCGCCGGATTGGCAAGGTCGAAATGCGAGTAGCTGATGCCCGGATTGACTCTCAATCCCAGCTTGATTTCGCCGACATGGCCACGGTATCGATTTAATTGTGATATCGAGTTAAAGATCACTTTATCGGCAAATTTCGTGACCGCTTTAACGTCTTTTTCAGAAAATCCCACGCTGTAGGCATGCACTTCCTTGCCAAATTTTTCGCGGCCAAGACGTGCTTCGAACAAGGAGCTGCTCGTGGTCCCGTCCAAATATTGCTGTATCAGATCGAATACGCTCCAAGTTGAAAAACATTTCAGCGCCAACACCGATTTTGCGCCCGAAATGTCGCGCACCTGCTGAATGATCTTCAGGTTTTTTTCCAGCTTGTTTTCGTCGATCAGGTAATAAGGTGTGGTCAATTTCATGCGTCGTCTGGTCCCGCGAAAACTGGTCATAAAGTTACAAGGAAATTCAATGCCGTGCGGTTCTCGTGGCTGCTGTCATACCCTTTAACCTTCAACAGGCAGCGCCGCGCTTCCCGATTCGACTTCACTCTTGGACTTTACCGGCTTTTTCTTGGATTTATCTGATTTCACCGCTTTCTCCTTTTCCGGCTTCCCACGTTCGGCTTTCGCGACCTTCACTTTTTCTGGCTTGGTCACACTTTCTGGTACGACTTCGGAGTTGCCAAAGCGTTGAGCCCAGAGCCATTCGACGGCTTGACCAAGCAGGGTGTCCATGTCAGCTCTATCGATTTCGCTGAGGATCTCCAACCTCTTGACCACAGTGGCACTCACCAGGATTTTTAGTTTGGTCAGACCAGCATTTTTTTGCTCCTTCCGCCGCTCGCGGTAGGCGCGTTGACGTTCTTTTGGCGATTTCATGCGGATACGCTCTCGGAAGGAAGGTTCGAAGCGCCAATAATAACGTTACGTCACTCGTTACGCAATTAGTTATGTTACTGGCGACGTAATTTTCGAGCGATCGGCCCGAAGCAGACCCTTAGCGCTGGAGCGACTCAAGCTCAGCCACCGAAAATTCCGTCCTTCGCTCGGCGAACGCACGCCAAACTTGATGGGGCTCGCATCCGAAATATGTGGCTGCGGCGGTGGAACTCAGTCTGCCTACCACTGCCGATACGGAATCTGGCAATAGTTGATCCCCGCCTTCGGCCTGATCCCTTTTTTAGTCAAGTACAGGGTAAGCGAATTCATAGAAAGGTTGATGTTAGGGGTAGGGCCAAGAAAAATATGTTCCAAGGCGACAGAATCATTTTGGCATAATTTCAAATTGAACTCGAAATATGGTACAAGCATCGAGGTGCCTTCTCGAAATAAGACAGGAGAAGTCAAGTAATCGGTTATGACCGGTGATACGATTCGCCATTCCTCCTCTTCCTGGAAAGATGGATGTTTCAAGATCACTGCGATACGGAGAAGATCGCTCTCGACCTTCTCGAAAACGTCATGGTAAGATTGCGATGGCTGTTTATTGGATAGATCGTTATTTTCTCCATCCTCTTCGGCTAAAATCTCGACGGCATCGACGATTTGTTTAATGAGCTTCAGCTGATCCTCTGGCTCATAGATACACTTGCCAACCTGAAACGATTGGCTTTTAGCGCACTGCAAAATATGATCCGGGTTAAAGCCCAAGCTAACGCCCTTGCCTAAGGAGCTATAGCTTCTCCATTGGCTCAATAAATTACCATTTGATCGGAACGAGGCACCGAATAGCATGTGGCCGTTGGTAATTCGATAGGATACCCAATCCATAAATTGATTGAGCAATTTTTGATTATCGTGTCCACCCGCTATTCGGCTAACGATTTCCGCCCGAATGAGATCGGCGGTATGCTTCATCTCTGCCGAGTCATTCATGTATCGGACATCGCTTGCCCACAACACGCCGCTATCCACAATACCGAGCAAGCCTTTAAATGACGTATAATGATACAAGATCTCTTGTGGAATATCTGAATAAAGCTTCTGCGTGATATTCTTAATCATACCCCGTTCGACTCAAGACATCAGTTCTATTGGAGAGCTTAAATGCAAATCAGCCCTTCGGGTATGCTCCGCATCTGATGTACGAGAACGGCTTCCGCCATGTTCCCGTGGTGGAAAACGGTCGACCCTTGGGGATGGTTTTCGCTCGCGACGCCTTAGAATTGGAAGTCGAAGAGTTCGGCGAGCTTGCGCCGACGCGAGTACTTGCGGGCAATCATGGCCTAACTGCATGATCTCGGCTCGGGTATCTGGTAACTCCCCAACACTTTTCGAAGCGAATGCGTCCTACGGGGGATCCGTCATCGTGTTGCCGGAAACGCCCGACACCGTCGCCGAAAGAAAGGGTTCCGTGGATGGGGTTAGCCGCTAGGCCGACCCCCATTTTTTAAGCGACGAGCGCCATAATTTCGCGTCTGGCCCTTGAAATAGATAGGATTGGATGAAAGATTGGCGCCGATCCCGATGGAGGGGCGGCGCCATTTCGTTGCTTTATGGCGACTTCGCCAGCAATTGTTCCCGGTTGTCGCGGAGGTTGGCTTTGCTGCGTTGGCTAGGATAGGGCACGTTTTCGCCTTTGATCCCAGCCCATAACACCCGATTGAAGGCTTCCGGATCGCCTAAATGGTCGATCTCTTCGAAATCGAAATCTTCCATCGCCTCGGCCCACCACGCAGCATCGCGCAGGGGTTTTACCACCACGCTGCGCTTGGCCGCAGGATCGTCGCAAGCGTTGTTGGCGCCTAATAGTAGTTGGGTATCGACCGGAGAATTGCACAAACTGCCCGGTACAATCGCGGTGTATGGCGTCAAATCGGGACGCAGTTTGAAAGCATCCGACATGGCTTCGGCGTTTGCATCATTCATTCCCAGATAATCGACGCCCAGTAGGTCAACCATGGTCCGTATCATGCTGACCGTGTTGTAATGCGTGCTGACCACCACGCCGCCCTTGCGGGTGTAAGGCGAAATGATGTAGGCGACGGTGCGCTGCGCGTCCACATGATCGGGGCCATTCTGCGCATCGTCTTCGAGCACAAAGATGGCCGTCTTGGCCCACTCTGGCCGCTGGCTGAGATATTCGACAATACGCCCCAAGGCGTAGTCATTGTCCGCCATCTGGAGTTCGGGCGTATTCACACCAGCGGCCGCTTGCGAGAAGCTGCCGAAATGATCATGGTCGAGCGCCATGACCATGAGATTGGGCATCGTGCCGTGCTGGGCAATATACGCTTCAAGATCGCGCTTCCATTCGTTGAACGACCAGATATCGGTGTATTTCTGATCGTAACCGCGAAAATAGAGATCGGTGCGACCTTCCAGCGAAACTTTGCTGGCCACGGCTTGCGGGATCTGGTCGGCGAAAGGCGTCGCCGACAGCGGAATATACAGCGGGTTGTTCGGGTCCGGCTTGAAAGGATCGCTGCTGGTGGCGTAATAGACGTCCGACAAGTCCATCAGGACGCCGTAGGCGCGCACCGTTTTGCCGGCCCGCAGTACGGAATCCCACAGATAGCCGCCGGAATCCTTGGGTTCGATCTCGCTGTTGCCGGCGGGCGCCGACATGTCGCGCGGGCCAGGCAGAATCGACGACTGGCCGGTTGGATCGAGCACGGTCGTCAATCGCGTGTTGAGCGGGTGCGGCGTCTGACCGGCTGGCGGTTCTTGTGGCAAGGACAGCATCATGAAGCGGTTGTTGCCCTCGTAATCATAAGTCAACCCATTCCATCCAGCATTGCCGTAAAGGACCGGGACTGTTTTTTCGGTGTAATCGGTGGTTCGGGCGAAAGTAGACCAGCCCCAGCCATCGCCGCTCACCGAGCCGCTGACATAAAAATTATCGAGCACCACAAAATCCTTGGCGAGTTGGTGATGATTGGGGCTAACTGCCTCCGGAAATAGCGTGAGCGCGGGATCGCCATTGCCGAGAGGTAAATCGCCGAGCACCTGATCGTAGGTGCGGTTCTCCTTGATGATGTAAAGAACGTGCTCGATGTTCTTCGCCAGCTTCTTCATAACGGGATTGGTCTGCCGCCATTTGTCGAAACCGTTGTTGTGATCGACCAGCTGCGAGAGTTTATTCAAATCGCCCGATCCTGGCAGCGGAACGGTCGTAATGCCGGATTTGATCAAAGCCAGCACATAATCGTTTCGGAAAGTCTGGTTTTCAGCCTGGCCGGCGTCCGTCGTTCGACCACCCGATGGATTCGGACCGGGCAGACTCTTGGCATTTACCACATAGAGCGTCTTACCGTCCTGACTGGCGACGACCGCGTTCGGATACCAAGCGGTGGGAATTCGGCCCACCACCCGGTCGTTTTTCAGATCGACCAGCGCCACGGCGTTCTCGCCGGCCAAAGTGACGTAAAGCGTGCTGCCGTCCGGCGACAGGGCCATCGCGTTCGGCATCGAGCCGGTGTAGGGATAGTTCTTCCGCGCCAGCGCAATCGTTCGCAGCACCCGCCCTTGCGCGGTATCGATGACGGAAATGGAATCGCTTTCGCTGTTGGCGACGAACAGTTGCCGCCCATCGGTGGAAAGCAACAAATGCGTGGGCAAAACGCCTACGGTAATGCTGGAAACCGCGAAGCTCTGAAGGTCGACCACCATGACTTCATCGTCGCGCTGGCTGGTAACGAACGTCTTCAACCCCACGCCAGTGTTCTTGTCGCTCAAGATCGCGATATCGAAAGGGTATTCCCCGGTCGCTTCCGATTGACCTGGTTTGAAAAACTCGACTTCCTTGACCACTTGGCGGGTCTCGGTATTGACGATGGAGATGGAGTCGTTTTCGAAGTTCGCCGCTACTAGCGTCTTACCGTCTCCACTGAGGGCCATTCCAGCGACAACCGCGCCGGTGGTGGCTAGCTTCGCAGGCGTGTTCTTGAGCAGGCCGCCATCGTATTTGGGCAGAGGTGCGGTCTGCTCGGAGTTGTGCTGCAAGAGGATGAAGGGCGCATCGGGAGCAAATTCGTCCGCGGTCCGACGATAAACCAAAACGCGATCATCAATGCCACCCGACACGTAGAAACGTTCGCCATCGGGCGCCCACGCCAACCCGACGAACGTATTGGGGATACTGATCTGTTGGCGCTTGCTCGGTGTCCCGCTCCCGACCTCGTAAACAAATACCCACTCGGATTTCTCGACTTTCGTTTCAGTCGGCTTGCCGGTGATGGGATCGAGTACGGCGTAGGAAAATGGCTCGTCGGTGGTTTCGTTTTTGAAGCCTTGGTTGTAGCCGCTCGTCAACACCAGCAGGGTCTTACCATCTGGGCTCAGGGTCGCGGCAACCGCACTGTTGGCATCGGCGGTGCCATCCGAACGCAGGTCCGTTTTCAGTTGCTGGAAGGTGGAACAAGGCGCCGCCGTTGGCGTGATGGTCTTACCCGTGGGCAGGATCGTAGGAAGGACGAGGTTGGAGCATTTCGGTTGGTGATCGAGTTTAAGAGAGCCACTTCCCACAAGCTCGGCATCCTCGGCCAATGCCCCGGCTGCCGGGAGCACCGCCGCCACCAACCACAAAACGGATCGTGCGACAGGTTTTAACACCATGGGTTCCTCCCCCTTGGTAGGGAACACTATTTTTATGAGCAACGGATCTTCGTGCCGACGTAGAAACGGTTGTCCAGACATAAGACACGGACCGTACTGAACCATGGATTTTATAAAAAGTTTGCTACATCAATGTGAATCGAAGATGAGCTTTCAATTGCTGATCAAGGAGAAAACTTGTTAACAAGGATGGGACAGAGATAACAAGCTTCTAGTCGGCCACCTCTTTGGTCTGAAAGAGCTCGGACCATTGCCCAAATTTTCATCTGACCCTTGAGCAGCAACTGCAACTCTGGATTGGGCCGCCGCTGGTGAAAACGGCGAATTTGATGCTGGACGAGCCGGTGTTGATCACTAAATCCCTTGTCTCATGAACCTTATCCTCCCGCTTTCAGCAAGGCCGCACCCTTACGCTGGGCCTCGGCAAATAGTACAGCGACCGCGCAGGAGGCCAAGCGGGCTTGGGGACCGTCGGCGCGGCTGGTCAGCACGATAGGCGCGCGGGCGCCGAGCACGATGCCAGCCGCCTCCGCCCCGGCCATGAAGGTCAGTTGCTTAGCCAGCATATTGCCGGCTTCCAAATCGGGCACCACCAGGATGTCGGCCTTGCCCGCCACCGGCGATTTGATGCCCTTGGTCCGTGCCGCCTGCTCGTCGATAGCGTTATCGAACGCCAGCGGGCCATCCAGGATGCCACCGACGATCTGACCACGATCCGCCATCTTGCACAGCGCACCTGCTTCCAGGGTAGAAGGTATCTTGTGGGTTACTGTCTCCACCGCCGACAGAATCGCGACCTTAGGCTCTGCAATGCCGATGGCATGAGCAAGTTCGATGGCGTTTTGGATAATGTCGTGCTTGTCCTCCAGGGTCGGCGAAATATTGATGGCAGCGTCGGTGATGATGATCGGGCGCGGATAGGTGGGCACTGCCATCAAAAAACAATGGCTGATCCGCCGCTCGGTGCGCAGGCCATTCTCTTTCTTAACCACCTCGGCTAACAATTCGTCGGTGTGCAGGCTGCCCTTCATCAAGGTCTGCGCCTCGCCGGCCAACACCAGGGCAACCGCCAGCTCAGCGGAATGATGGCTGTGCTCCGACGCCACCAGCCGATAGCGCGAAATATCCAGATTCTGTTGCGCGGCGATGGCTTTGATTCTCTCTTCCGGACCGATCAGGATCGGCGTAATCAAATTGTGTTCGGCCGCCTCGACCGCGCCGCGCAACGAATCAGGACTACAGGGATGGACAACCGCGCAACTCAAGGCGGGAAGCCCCTCGCAAGCTTTCAACAACTCTAGGTAGCGGTTATCACGCCGCAACTGTACTTTTGGCAAATTCAACAGCTCGTGCCGGATTTTCTCCCTGGGCACTAAAACCTCGATCCAACCGGTCGCAACTTCTTCGCCCGTCGGATCGACTGCTCGACATTCAAGCAGCACGGTACCGGTGGCCGGCTGTTTTTCCTTGACTATCGCGGTCGCGGTCACCGGCACGCCAATCGCCACCGGCCGGCGCAGACGAACGTCAATGCGCTGGGCCACCGAGCCTAAGCCGGGCAATCGAGTACCAGCCAGCGACGCGAATAGCGCCGCCGACCAGCCAGTTTGCCCTCCACCCTGCCCGAACATCGAAGTGTCGGCCGGGCCGGGATCCAAGTCGATCAAGTTGAAGTTGCCGGTGATGATTCCCAGCGCTTCGACGCTATCCCGATCCAGTGCCCACGTCAGGCTGGCTTGATCACCGATCTGAATTTCATCGAACGTCTTGTTTTCAATGATGTCGTTCATGCCTCATTGTCCGTGTATTTTCGGTCGCTGCCGGTTGGGTGGCAAAAATTACCAAGGATCCTACGGGATGATCATGACATGAGTTGGCGCTGTCGAGCGATTGCCCACATCGAACCCACCAGACTGATTAGGGAGCCAGCCAGAAGCGGCCGCTTCAAGCCAGACTATTCAAGTCCGCTGCGGTTAGTATTTTGTCGTTCATGAGCCTTACTCGCCGCTTGCCGTACGCTCAGTGGAGTTGGCCGCTCGGCAAAGGTAACCAACTCTGTCGCCAAGCGGCCGGTCGCGCTAGAATCGGCGCCGTTCGTCCAACGCTCTCTCCTTTCAACGCGGACCGTCCGGTGACCTTTTCCAAGCGACCTACCGACCAACCCATCGGCGTATTCGATTCCGGGGTAGGAGGTTTGTCGGTGTTGCGACGGATCCAAACCGATCTCTCCCACGAAACGCTGCTATACGTCGCTGATTCCGGTCATGCGCCCTACGGCAACAAACCGAACGAATTCATCGCGCGGCGCTCGGTCGCCATTACCGAATTCTTGCTGGAACACCGCGCCAAGGCGGTGGTGGTGGCCTGCAACACGGCCACGGCAGCGGCGATTGCCCAGCTGCGCAATCGATTCCATGTGCCGATCATCGGCATTGAACCCGCCATTAAGCCAGCCGTGGCCGCGACCCGCTCCGGCGTGGTTGGCCTCCTCGCCACTGGCAACACGGTGCGCAGCAACAAATTCGCTGCCCTCCTCGACCAACATGGCCACCGGGCACGGGTCATGGTGCAACCTTGTCCTGGCTTGGCCGATTGCGTGGAACGTGGTGAATTGCACGGTTCCCATCCTCGCGCTCTGCTGGAAAAATTCCTGGAACCGTTACTGGCGCAGGGTGCGGATACCCTGGTGCTGGGTTGCACGCATTACCCGTTCCTGATTCCGCTGATCCAACAGTTGGTCGGTCCGGACGTTGTCATCCTTGATCCTAGTGCGGCGGTGGCCCGACAGTTGCGTCGGCGACTGGAAGCAGCGAGTGTATTGGCGAACAGCCTCGCAATAGGCGATACCCGCTACTGGACCAGCGGCCCGCTGGAACGAACCGCTCAAGTGATGGGCCGACTATTGGGCTATCCGGTCGCGGTTGAACCCTTGCCGGAACCCTTCCGGTACGACGGCACTCCCACCTTCTCCGGCCTGGAACCACTCCCCGCGCTGGCGACCGAGGCTCATCCAACACAGTGAGCGCCGCCTAGGAAAATGAGTAGTGCTTGCGGATCGGCACATCGACCCGCCATGTACAGCGCATTCCCTTGGGAAAGGTCACCAAATCGCCCCGCCCGATTTCGACCGGCTCGCTGCCTTCAGGTGTGACGGTCACGCGGCCTTCCAGTACATAGCAAGTTTCCTCGGCATCGTATTCCCAAGGAAATTCAGACGCCTCCTTCGTCCAGATTGGCCAGCTTTCGACGTTCAGTTCTCGCAATCGCTCAGGATCGGGATTCGTATCGATACGGATCTTGCTCATACGTTGGCTCTACCTGGATAGAAGTCAGTCGATTCGATAACCATTGCGCCGCATGGCATCCAAACCACCTTTATTCTCGACTTGGTGATATCCCAACTGGTGCAACGTCTGTTCGGCGATGCCAGCACGCCCACCGCTGCGACAATAGAGCACAATGCGTGATTCGTGGTCCGGAGCGAAGGCAGCGATGCGCTGGGCGATTTGGTCATAGGGAATATTGACCGCTTCCCGAACGTGCTCTTGCCGGTATTCGCCCTCGGTGCGCACATCCACGACCAGTGGCTGGCCGGCAACCGGCGGTCCACCGTGGTCGGCCAAAGCCGGCAGGGTCCATAATAATAAGGTGAGAAATCCTGCTGCTTTCGTCATGAGGCCGCTCCTCTAAAATCAGAAAGATACGAGGTTTTCGCCCTAACTCTGGACGAACCTCAGTATTTACATCAACTTTGGAGCGGAAACCGAGCTTTGCAAAACCCTGCCTCAACCCCCTCTCCTTTGGAGAAGGGGATTTTAACGAATTTCCTAACCTGGCTGCTTGCCGGCAGCGGGAATTTCCACCGCCAGATATAACGATCCCTGGTCGCGCTTCACCAACAGCGGTACCCGCTTGCCACGCGGCAATTCCCTGACCAGTTGCCGCAGGTGTGCAGCGTCCTTGATCTTTTGGTTGTTCAGGCTCAGCAGGATGTCCCCCGGTTGCACACCCGCCTCGGCGGCGGCGCCCGGCCCGACTTGTTGCACCAGTACGCCCTCGCCGGCGCCGCGCTGGCCAGCCGGCAAATCGGCGACCACCACGTTCAGGCGGGGCGAGCCATCGTCCGGAACATCGTTCAGCGCCAGTTCCCGTTGGTCCTTGTCAGGCAGTTGTCCGAGCGTGACGGCGATTTCTCGCTCCTTACCGTCGCGAATCACGGTTAATGCTTTGCTGGTGCCCGGTTTGGTCGAACCCACCAGGGGTGGTAGATCGGCGCTGTCGTTGATCGGTTTGTCGGCATAAGCAACGATGATGTCGCCTGCTTTAAGTCCCGCTTTGGCGGCGGGGCTGTCCTGGCCGACTTCCGCGATCAGCGCACCGTGCGGTTGATCGAGATTAAATGAGCGGGCCAGATCTTGCGTTACCTCCTGCAAGGTGATGCCCATCCACCCTCGCGTTACGTGACCGTCAGCCTTGAGTTGCGCGACCACGTCCATCGCCACATCGACCGGAATGGCGAACGACAGCCCCATGTAACCGCCGCTGCGGCTGAAAATTTGCGAGTTGATGCCCACGACCTTGCCGGTCAGGTCGAACAGCGGCCCGCCAGAGTTACCGGGGTTGATCGGCACATCGGTCTGAATGAACGGGACATAGGTATCGTTCGGCAAGGACCGACCCAAGGCGCTGACGATGCCCTTGGTCGCGGTGCGCTCCAACCCAAACGGCGCACCGATGGCGAACACCCATTGCCCAACCTTGAGAGCGCCGGCATTGCCGATCGTGACGGTTGGCAAATTTTTGGCGTCGATTTTCAGCAACGCAATATCGGACTGCGAATCGCTGCCAATCACCTTGGCTGGAAACTCGCGCTTGTCGTTCAGCCTGACAGTGATTTTGTCCGCCTCGTTCACCACATGTCGGTTGGTGATGATATAACCGTCGGTGGAAATGATGAAACCGGACCCTAGGCCTTGAACTGGCATGCCTCTTCCACCTTTCGGCATGGGTGGCATGGGGAAATGCTTGAAAAATTCGCCGAAGGGATTGTCGTCGTCATTCAGATTCGGAATACCCTGCCAAGCCAAGGCCGGTTGACTCTTGCCGGTAACCGTGATGTTCACCACCGCCGCCGCGTTCTGCTGGACCAGCGCGCTGAAATCAGGGACGGTCATTTCCACCTGGACCGGCGGGGCAGCATCAGCCGCCAGCGCCGGCGGCAATATGCCGGTCGCCAATACCGCCCCTCCGGCGGCCAGCGCCACCGCCACCACGAGTTTTTTGAGCTTGCTAGGAACTTGCATGGTCGTCATCTCTTTCGCAATGTCAATTTCATCGGGATCGGAACCGACCCGATCCCCCATTGCACGCTAGTGTGGACGACCTTGCTTAAGGAAAACTTAAGGCGGAAACGGTTTTACGTGCTTCTTCAAAAATGCTCTACTGGCTATTAAACATTGCCATGTGTATTCATGCATTGCCGTAGTTTGGATACGAACCGACCCGTTGGCATCGCTGAATCGTGCCTTGATCGCCAAGGAAATAGGCAAGGCAGCCCCGCATGTGACCGCAAACCGTTCGCTGGTTAGGCGCGAGATTGAATTCCCGATTTTTTCCGGGCTTCGGTTCAATCTGGATCGTCGGTGGTAGCGATGAATACGTCGTCCACCTCATTGATATGGAAACGGCGAGGCTTGTCGGCGATCGGTAAATCGCTTTCGCTCAAGCCGGATTTTTCCAGCATGTAGGCGCGAACGGCGGGATCGCTTAGAGTGGCTTCGTGGTTCTCCAACCACTCACGCATTTTAGGATCCTGCGGCTGAAAAATATGGACTTCGCGGTGACCGCGTTCCAGCACTGCGTAGGCAGGCGGATCGCCGAATTCCATGAGCTTTGTGTAACCCATGCCTTCGTACATTTGCGCTGTCTGTCTGACACTGCCGAGCACTTTGCCGTCACCCTCGTAGGAGGGACCGCAGTCGAAACGGTTACCCTTCTCCATCAGATAACGGCGAACGGCTTTGAGCGCAGCGTCGAAGCTGCTCGTTTGTTTACTCGCTTCACTCACTAAAGATGCCTCCCATGTACCGAACTCCAGGAAACAATAGCATCGACCAGGCACGAATTGCTGCGTTGCTGCTCATGACCGCTGCCGCGCTGATCCCAACGCCACCGGCGATCAGCGAACCGCTGCCACCCTGCCTCGCGACCAGTGAGCGGGAAACAATCCAGGCTACCGTTATGAAAACCTCGCCGCCTCCGATAGAACTACTGGCTCGGCTGGTTCATGCCGAAGGCCGCTCCACCAGCTTCGCCGAGGACGTCCGCGTCTATCAAGCGATTGCTTGGGGCATCATGAACCGGGTACGCTTGGGCGAAGTCTCCAGTGCAGCGCGCCGTCGCTACGGTGCGGGCATTGTCGGCACAATCTTCCGCAAGGGGCAGTTTAATCCGGCCCTCTCGATCCGTTCGCCGTTCTCACGGGATTTTTTGTGCCCGCAAGACTTAGCCAGTTGGCGGCGGGCTTGGGAAGCCGCACAAACGGCCTTGCGAGGCCAGGATAACCCTTTCATTCAAACCGCCTGGGAACGCGGCCACGGCCTATCGTTGGTAGTGAATTTCTACTATCCCCACTCGTCTCAAGCGCGCGGACCGCTAGCGCCTTGGGAAGGAAATTGGGATCTGCGTTTTATCGGCGAAGTTCCCAT
>JBAOHI010000021.1:0-114719 GCA_037045535.1 Candidatus Competibacter sp. | reverse complement strand
TAAGCGTTGTCCGCCGCCGAACAATTCCATTCCTTAGCGGCCTAACTCCGCTTAGAGACTAGCTAACCCTGCTCGTCAAAAATTAATGCAACACAACCATCTTGTACGGAGAGGAAACCGACATGATTGCACTCATCGTGAATGGCCAGAAACACGAAGTCGATGTCCCCCCCGACACGCCGTTGCTGTGGGTGCTGCGCGACACCTTGGGGTTCACCGGAACCAAATACGGCTGCGGCATGGCCGTCTGCGGCGCCTGCACCGTCCATGTCAACGGCAACGCGATGCGTTCCTGCGTGCTGCCGATCTCGGCGGTTGCCGGCAGCCAGATCACCACCATCGAAACCGCCGATCATCGCATTGTCCGAACTCTGCAACAGGCGTGGGTCGAACGCGAAGTATCCCAGTGTGGCTATTGCCAGCCGGGTCAGATCTTGAGCGCGGCGGCGCTGTTGGCCAGCAACCCGCGCCCGACCGATGCCGACATCGATGCGGCGTTGTCCGGCAACCTGTGCCGTTGCGCCACCTACGCCCGGATTCGCGCCACCGTTCACGACGCGGCCAAAACCTTGGGAGCCTGAGCCATGCACGCGATCGACAATCCTGGCCGCCGGACTTTTCTGAAAGCCGGCGCTGCGCTCGGCGCCGGACTGACCCTCGGTTTTTATCTGTCGCCCGGCCGCGCTGCCCAGCAAGCTGCTGCCGCCACGGCCACCTCATTCGCGCCCAACGCTTTTCTGCGCATCGCGCCGGACAACACCGTCACCGTGCTGGTGAAACATCTGGAAATGGGGCAAGGCGTCTACACCGGCCTGCCGATGCTGGTCGCCGAGGAACTGGAAGTACCGTGGGAGCAGATTCGGGTCGAATCCGCACCGGCCGACGCGAAGCTCTACGGCAACTCTGGCTTGGGGCGGGACCGCGCAGGGTACCGGCGGTAGCACCAGCCTGACCAATTCTTGGGACCAGTTGCGCCAAGCGGGCGCCACCGCGCGCGAGATGCTGATCGCTGCTGCCGCCGCGCTGTGGCAGGTGGCACCCGCTGCGCTCAAGGCCGAGAGCGGCAGTGTTGTCCATCTCCAATCCCAACGCCGAGCCACGTATGGCGAACTGGTCGCCAAGGCCGCCGAATTGACGCCACCGCAAAGCGTGAAGCTGAAAGCACCCGCCGACTGGAAGATCATCGGCAAAAGCTTGCCGCGTAAGGATGGTCAAGCAAAGGCTGTCGGACAAGCCCAGTTTGCCGGGGACCTTAAATTGCCGGGCCTGTTGACGGCGCTGGTAGCCCGTCCTCCGCTGTTTGGCGCCAAGGTGAAAAGCATCAAGGCCGACACCGCCCGCGCGGTGCCAGGTGTCAAGGCGGTGGTGCAGATTCCGCAAGGCGTAGCGGTGGTCGCCCGCGATTTTTGGGCGGCGAAGAAAGGGCGGGACGCCCTGATCATCGAATGGGACGAAACCGACGCGGCCAAGGTATCGAGCGACGCCTTGCGTGAGCAGTATCTCACGCTCGCCAAGACGGCGGGTAAAGTCGCTGCCGATCACGGCGATGCCGCGCAAGCGCTGAGCAAAGCGGCGAAGATGCTGGAAGCCACCTTCTCATTTCCCTATCTCGCCCACGCCCCAATGGAACCGCTGGTCTGCGTGGTACAACTGAAGGACGATGCCTGCGAGATTTGGGCGAGGGTCCCAGTCGCAGACGCTCGATCAAGCCATCGCCGCGAAAATCGCCGGCCTCCAGCCGGAGCAGGTTACGATTCATACTACCTTGGCTGGTGGTAGCTTCGGCCGCCACGCCAATCCCACCTCGGATTACATTGCCGAAGCGGTGGCGACCGCCAAGGCGGCCCGCGAGTTGAACGCGCCGATCCGACTGATGTGGACGCGCGAGGATGATATCAAAGGCGGCTACTATCGACCCTTGTTCGTGCATCGCATCGTCGCTGGCTTGGACGCCCAGGGCAAGCCAGCGGCTTGGCTGCAACGTATCGTTGGTCAATCCATTCTGGCCGGCACGCCGTTCGGGGGGATGATAAAGGATGGGATCGACTTCACATCGGTCGAAGGCGCGTCCAACTTGTCCTACGCCGTTTCTAACCTGCGCGTGGAACTGCATACCACTCAAAACGGCATTCCGGTCTTGTGGTGGCGCAGCGTCGGCCACACGCATACCGCTTTCGCCGTCGAAGTCTTCATCGACGAGCTGGCTGCTGCCGCCGGTCAGGATCCTTACGAATATCGCCGTGCGTTGCTGGCCGACCACCCTCGCCATCGGGCAGTATTGGAACTGGCGGCCGAAAAAGCCGGTTGGGGTACGCCGCTGCCCAAAGGTCGGGGTCGGGGCATCGCCGTGCACGAATCGTTCGACTCCTTCGTCGCTGAGGTCGCCGAAGTGACCGTGCAGCCGGACGGGAGCTTCAAGGTGGATCGCGTGGTCTGCGCCGTGGATTGCGGGGTCGCGGTCAACCCGAACGTGATCGAGGCCCAGATGCAGGGCGGCATCGGCTTCGGGCTGGCGGCGGCGCTGCACGGCAAAATCACCCTCAAGGACGGCCGGGTGGAGCAAAGCAACTACGCCGACTACCCGCTATTGCGTATCGGGGAGATGCCAAAGATCGAGGTCCACATCGTGCCGAGCGAAGCGCACCCCACCGGCGTGGGCGAACCGGGCGTGCCGCCGATTGCGCCGGCGGTAGTTAACGCACTGTATGCCGCCACCGGCAAGCGGGTGCGCGACCTGCCCATCGACCCGACTGCGCTCAAAGCCTGAAACCGTGGACAGTCTGGATATCGCCGTCTTACGGCGGGCTATCGATTGGCTGGAAGCGGGGCGGCGGCGTCGCGCTGGTCACGGTGGTCGCCACCTGGGGTTCGGCGCCGCGTCCGGTCGGGGCGTTGTTGGCGCTCGATGAGGACGGCCAACCCTGCGGTTCGGTGTCGGGCGGCTGCGTCGAGGACGATCTTGCCGCCCGGCATTCGCGCCCGCTTTCCCAGCCGCTTGCGAGGTGGTGAAATACGGGGTGACGGCCGAGGATGCGCGCCGCTTCGGCCTGCCCTGCGGCGGGACACTGCAACTGGTGGTGGAGCCGCTGGCCAGCGTCGAGTCCCTGCGACCGGCGCTGACGGCGCTGGAGCGCGGCGAATTGCTGGCGCGGCGGGTGCGGCTCGCCGACGGCGCGACGAGTTTCCAACCGGCGACGCCGGAGGATTCGCCGATCTTCGACGGCGCGGTGCTGACCCAAATTTTTGGCCCGCGCTGGCGTCTGCTGCTTATCGGTGCTGGCCAGATTTCGTTTTATCTGGCGTCTATGGCGCAGGCGCTCGATTACCGGGTGCTGGTCTGCGATCCGCGCGCCGAGTACGTGCGGGAGTGGACCGTGGCCGGCGCGGAACTGCTGCCGGGGATGCCCGACGACGTGGTGCGCGCCATCGTGCCCGACCGGCGCACTGCCATCGTCGCTCTCACTCACGATCCGAGATTGGACGACATGGCTTTAATGGAGGCACTGAAAACCGATGCGTTCTACGTCGGCGCGCTCGGTTCGGCGACTACCACGGCGCGACGCCGCGAACGTCTGGCGCTACTTGACGTGACGCCCGAGGAGCTGGCTCGCCTGCACGGTCCGGTCGGTCTGCCGATCGGTAGTCGCACCCCACCGGAGATCGCGATTTCTATCCTGGCCGAACTGACCGCGCTGCGCCACGGCATTGAACTGGCACCGGTTCGACCCCGATCCGCCATCACGATGACCAGTGGCGTCGCTACATCGTGAAGCAGGGCATTCTGCTCGCAGCGGGCTTTTCTCGGCGTTTCGGCACGAACAAATTGTTGCAGCCGTTGGCCGATGGCATTCCCATGGCGCTGATCGCCGCTCGCCATTTGCGTGCCGCCGTGCCCAACGTGCTGGCGGTCGTCAATCCCGGCGATCCGTTGCTGGCCCAATTGTTAGCCGAGGACGGGTTTCTGGTCACGGTCTGTCCTCGGGCGGAAGATGGCATGGGAACCAGTCTTGCCTGGGCGGTGCGCCAGGTTCCACAAGCGTCCGCTTGGGTCGTCGCGCTGGCCGACATGCCTTTCATTCGATCCGAAACCATCACCCAAGTCGCCGATGCCATTGAACGGCCTATGACGCTGGCGGCTCCCGTGTTTCACGGGCGGCGAGGGCATCCGGTCGGGTTTGGCCAAGCGTATTTCGAGCGGCTAACGCAACTGACCGGCGATGAAGGCGCCCGGTCGATCCTGCGTGACCATGCCGAGCAGGTGCGGTGGCTGGCTTGCGAAGATCCCGGCATCGTCGCGGACATCGACACGCCGGCCGATCTGCGCCATGTGGGAGCTTTTGGCCGGTAGCGTTCAGAGAGCAGCGGATGGAACAGCGAGGTGCGCCAAGAATCTGAAATTTTACCTGTCGTAGCCAGATGTTAATGATGCAAAATCTGGCTTAGGAATAACTTGGTCCGGTCCGATTGTGGATGGGTGAAAAATTCCGCCGGCGAATTCTGCTCGATGATTTCCCCGCCGTCCATGAAAATCACTCGATGGGCGACGGTTTTGGCGAACCCCATCTCGTGGGTGACGCAGATCATGGTCATACCGTCCTCGGCCAGTGTGACCATGGTGTCCAGTACCTCCTTGATCATCTCCGGGTCCAGCGCCGAAGTTGGCTCGTCGAACAACATGATCTTGGGATTCATACACAGGCTGCGAGCGATGGCGACCCGTTGCTGTTGGCCACCGGATAGCTGTCCCGGATATTTGCCCGCTTGCTCGGGAATCTTGACCCGTTCCAGATAGCGCATTGCAATGTCCTCCGCCTGTTTGCGCGGTAACTTGCGGACCCAAATCGGCGCTAGCACGCAGTTTTCCAGCACCGTCAGATGCGGAAACAGGTTGAAATGCTGGAACACCATGCCGACCTCACGGCGGATGCGCTCGATCTGTCTCACGTCATTGCTCAGTTCCTGTCCATCCACCACGATCCGACCGCGCTGATATTCCTCCAGACGGTTGATGCAACGAATCGTGGTGGATTTGCCGGAGCCGGAGGGGCCGCAAACCACGATGCGTTCGCCCTTGCGGACAGTCAGATTGATTTCTTTGAGAACGTGAAAGGCGCCGTACCATTTATGGACGCTTTGCATCTCGATCATGACCTGATCGGAGAGCGGCGCGTGGGCGGATGCAGGAGGTAATTCGGGCATCGGGGGGGTCCTAGCGTTTGTGGCCGGTGTGGAGGCGTTTTTCCAGATTTTGGCTATAGCGGGACATGCCGAAGCAGAACAGCCAGTAGACGGTAGCGGTAAAAACGTAACCCTCCGTCGAAAAGCCCAGCCACTCCGGGTTGGTGGTGGCGTTGTGGACGATATTCATCAAGTCGAACAGACCAATGATCAGCACCAGCGAGGTGTCCTTGAAGAGGGCGATAAAAGTATTGACGATGCCGGGAATGACCAGCTTCAGAGCTTGAGGAAGCACGATCAAGGCCATGGTTTTCCAATAACCCAGCCCCAGTGCGGCAGCGGCCTCGAACTGGCCCTTTGGAATGGCCTGTAAGCCGCCGCGCACCACCTCGGCCATATAAGCTGCCTGGAACAGCGTGACGCCGATCAGCGCTCGCAATAACTTGTCGAAATTCATGCCGGCCGGTAAAAACAAAGGCAGCATCACCGAGGACATGAACAGCACGGTGATCAAGGGGACACCACGCCAGAATTCGATGAAGGTCACGCATAGCGTTTGAATGGCTGGCATTTGTGACCGCCGACCCAGCGCCAGCAGTATACCCAGCGGTAGAGCGGCGATCATGCCCACGCCTGCGATCACCAAGGTCAATAGCAGGCCACCCCAACTGCTGGTGTCCACTGCGGATAGACCGAGTCTGCCACCTTTGAACAGCACGAATGCGACGATCGGATAGCCGATCAGCAAACTCAGTCCTAGCCGAATTTTGGTGCGATCGGGCACGGCCCGGATAAACAGCGGCGCAGCGCCGAGCACGAGTAGAATGGCGGCAAGGTTGACTCGCCAGCGCTGATCGTCCGGGTAGAAACCATAAAGGAACTGTTCGAAATGAACCCGGATGAACACCCAGCAAGCGCCACTGTGCGCCGAGCAGGCTTCCCGGTTGTCGCCGGTCCAGGTGGCGTCCAGCAGCGCCCAACGGAGCAAGGGAGGGATGAGTGTGTAGAGCAAATACAGCGCCAGTAGGGTCAGAGCGATATTCAACGGCGATGAGAACAGATTGCGCCGCAGCCAGCCGAGAACACCGACAGAGTTGGAGGGCGGTGGCAGGATGGGGTGAGGAATGTGGGTTTCGGCCATGGTTATCGCTCCACCAGCGCCACCCGGCGGTTATACTGATTCATCGCCAGCGAGATCAGCAGGCTGATGGTCAGGTAAACGGTCATGGTAATGGCGATGCACTCGATGGCTTGGCCGGTCTGATTCAATGTGGTGCCGGCAAAGGCCGAAACCAAATCGGGATAACCGATGGCGGCAGCCAGCGATGAATTCTTGGTCAAATTGAGATACTGATTGGTCAGGGGCGGAATAATCACCCGTAGCGCTTGCGGCAGGATGATCAGCCGCAAGGTCATACCGGAATTCAGACCCAGGGAGAACGACGCTTCGGTCTGGCCATGACTGACTGCTTGAATGCCGGCCCGGACAATTTCGGCGATGAAGGCGGCGGTGTAAATGGTCAGTGCCAGCAATAGCGAGGCCATTTCGGGGATCACCACCCAACCGCCTTGAAAGTTGAAGCCCCCCAATTTCGGAATTTGCCACTCCAAAGGTGACCCGGCCAGCCAGAACGTCACCAGCGGCAAGCCGAACAGCAGCGCCAGCGAGACCGACAACGCGGGGAATTGCTGGCCGGTCACCAATTGTCGACTACGCGCCCATCGCACCAGTAGCCAACTCGCCGCTACCGCGCCGCCGAACGCGGCGATTACCCAACCAAAGCCGGGTTGAAACTGGGGAGCCGGTAGATAGAGTCCTCGGATGTTGAGAAAAATCACGTCACCCAGACTCAAACTCTGGCGCGGGGCCGGTACCGCTCGCAGTACGGCGAAATACCAAAAAAAGATTTGCAGCAGGAGCGGGATGTTGCGGAAGGTTTCGATGTAGACCAGCGCCAGCCGGGAAATCAGCCAGTTTTTAGACAACCGGGCGATGCCGATGACAAAGCCGAGCAGCGTGGCCAGAACGACACCCAGTGCCGAGACCAGCAGCGTGTTGAGCAATCCGACCCAAAACACCCGGCCATAGCTGGAGGTGGGGGAGTAGGGGATCAGCGTCTGGATAATGTCGAAACCGGCGGGCGAGGATAGAAAGTCGAAGCCTGACGCGATCCCTAGCCGGCGCAAGTTGGCTTGGGTGTTTTCAAATATGGACCAACCGAAAGCAACGGTGACCACAAGGGCAATCACCTGGAAGGCGATGGCTCGGGTTTGCGGGTTGTTCCAGAACGGCGGTTTGACCGGGGTAGGGATCGGTTCGGTCATGGGATGTCCGGAAATTCGTCAGGGGCTTGCGGAACTCTCTCGCCCGTTAGCGAGCGAGAGCGATTGGCGAGAAGGACAGTCGAGCGCTCAACGTACTGGCGGCGCGTATTGCAAACCTCCCTGATTCCACAGCGCGTTCAAACCGCGTTGGATCTTCAGCGGACTGCCCAGGCCGACGTTGCGCTCGAAGATTTCACCGTAATTGCCGACCTGCTTGATCACGACCGCCATCCAGTCGTTGGCTAGACCGAAATCCTTGCCTTTATCGCCTTCAACACCGAGCAGCCGTTTCACGTCAGGATTGGTGGATTTTTTCATTTCCTCGACGTTTTTGGAGTTGACGCCCAATTCCTCAGCGTTGACCATGACGAAGAGGGTCCACTTGACGATATCGAACCAGTCGTCGTCGCCATGACGGACCATTGGGCCAAGGGGCTCTTTGGAGATGACTTCGGGCAGCACCACGTACTCGTCCGGCTTGGCCAGCTTGATGCGCTGAGCGTACAACTGCGACTGATCCGACGTCAGTACGTCACAACGCCCCGCCTCTAGCGATTTGGCGCTTTCGTCGGATTTGTCGTAGGTGATGGGGGTAAACTTCATTTTGTTGGCGCGAAAATAGTCGCTCAGATTCAACTCGGTGGTCGTGCCGGCCTGCACGCACACGGTGGCGCCATTAAGTTCCTTAGCGCTCTTGACGCCGAGTTTTTTGTTGACCAGGAACCCCTGACCGTCGTAATAGGTGACGCCGGTGAAGTGCAGACCCATGGCGGAGTCACGGCTGGAGGTCAAGGTGGTGTTGCGGGACAGTACGTCGATCTCGCCCGATTGCAGGGCGGTGAAGCGCTCCTTGGCGGTCAGCGGAGTAAATTTGACCTTGGTGGGGTCGCCGAACACGGCGGCGGCGACGGCACGGCAAACGTCCACGTCGATGCCGTTGTAGTTGCCTTTCTCATCGGCGAAGGAAAAGCCCGGCAGGCCGTCGCTGATGCCGCACTTGATAAAGCCGTGTTCCTTGATGGCGTTCAATGTGGTGCCGGCGTAGGCCCAACTGGCGGTCAGCGACAATACAACAGCGGCGGCGGTTTTGAACCCTTGCATGCAATATCTCCTCTCGATAGGCGTGATTGAAACATATTAGTATTCGTTGGACGATAACGAAAACAATAAGTGTTGCCGCTTTGAATTTAACAATGTCCTGTATGACTGCGATTCAATCATTATCGGCCGTTGCGATGGGCATACTGGCCACCTGCCAGTTCGGTTTGGGGGCGTACCTGTCGCCCAGATTGAACAAGCCGTGATCTTGCGATGAAAGGCATGGAATCCGCCGGTGCGGCGTCACTGAGGATTTTGCTGCTGGGCAAACGCGGCAGCTTGGTGCTTTGGCTGGAAAACATGCAGCGCGCATGCACTCGGCTGGGACATCTTGCCCGCGTGTTCGCCATCAACGGCGATAGCATGATGTCGCGGCTACGTGTTAAATGGCAAGGATACGGTTCGGCCAATACCCGCTGGATGCTAGCGCGTTTCGAAAGAGTATTGGCCGGATTTCGCCCGAATTTGGTGATCGTGGCAGGGGTGTTCGGGGTGCCGATTGAGTATTATCGGATCTTGCAGGGGCTTTCCCACCGGCCGATGATCGCTGGCTTGGTCGGGGATCGGTTTTCGGCGAGTGGATGGGAGCAGGCCAACTGCTGTGATCGACTCTATTTCACCGACACCAGTTTTATTCGGGATGCTGAAGACGCGGGGTTTGCCACGCCCGGTTGCTATTTGCCGCTGGCGGTGGACCCGGAACTGTTCCAGCCAGGTTCCGAGTCACGTCGCGCCGAACTTTTGTTTGTGGCCAGCCGCACGGAATTCCGCGAAACCGTGGTGCGAGGCTTGACTTTTCCTGCCCGGATCGTCGGAACCGACTGGAGCGCGTTGACACACGAAGGCTTTCATCATGTCCGGAACCGTAAAATCAGGCGTCCGCATCTGATCTGGCTCTATCGGCGCCATTTCGCGGTGCTCAACGCCCGCAACGAGGTGAACGTGGAACACGGTCTCAACCAGCGCAGTTTCGAGCCACTGGCCTGCGGCACGCCGGTATTGAACGACGATCTTCCCGATCTGCCGCTGTGTTTCGAACCTGGCCGGGAAATCCTGGTGTATCGGGATATCGAGGAACTCAACGATCTGGTGGCCCGGTTGCGGCGGGATCCCTCCTTCGGGTCCAGCGTGGGGCACGAAGGGCGACGGCGGGTGCTGGCCGAACATACCTATGTCCATCGACTGAAGGTCATTCTGAGCCATTTGGATCCCTGAATAAACGCCGATTGAAACGGACGATAAGCGGATTGCATCGTAATGGAGCGTGTATTGCGAACCTTGACGACACCGATTCAGGCCGGGCGGTTGACGATGAGCATTCGGCGCGAAGAGCTGCCGCTGGAAAATTGCGTGGCTTGCGCTACCCGCCAGAATCCCCGGCGACTGTATCTCTTTGTCAGCAAGGTACTGGGCAAACACTGGCCGGTGCGGCCCTGCGTGATGCGCGATGTTCAGCGTCGGCTGGCTGATAAAATCGCGACCTTGCCGGGGCCGATGCTGGTGATCGGGATGGCGGAAACTGCCACCGCTCTGGGTCGGGGTGTCGCCGAGGAGGCGGCGTCGTGCAGCGGACGGGACGATATTTTGTATTCGCAGACCACCCGCTATCGGTTGTCGCGCCCGCTGGCGTTCGGGTTCGATGAGTGCCACAGTCATGCTCCCGATCATGCGGTTTATCTACCTGATCCGGTTTTGCAGCCCCTGTTTCGCGCGGCGCGGACGCTGGTGTTGGTGGATGACGAAATCTCTACTGGGCGGACACTCGTCGAATTGGCCCGTGCTTATTTTCAGTGTAATCCGCAAATCGAGTGTGTGGCGCTGGCTTGTATCACGAACTGGCTGAGCGAGGCCCGGCGCCAGGAATTGATCGAGGCGCTGCAAAGGCCGCTGCTATTCCCAGCGCTCATCGAGGGCGATTTCACCTTCGATCCCGCCCCGGAGTTTCCGCCGCCCGATTTGCCGACGGTCGTCGCTGACGTTGATCGCGGGCATGATGGAGTGGTAACCGATCCGGCACGGATTGGGTTGATCGCCGGGCGTTGGACGATGCCCCGCTTACCTGACTTGCCACGCGATCGGTCTTTAGCCATCGTCGGTACCGGTGAGTACGCTTACACTCCATTTCGCATCGCTTTAGCGCTGGAAGAGCGAGGTTATGATGTGCGTTTTCAATCTACCACGCGCTCTCCGATCCTGGTTGGCGACGCCATCACCAGCCGCCGGGAGTTTCCGGACAACTACGGCGACGGCATTCCCAATTACCTCTATAACCTCGATTCGCAACGCTTGCCGATCATCTGCTACGAACATCCTGCCATGCCCGCCGCGCATTCCTTGCCCGATGTGATCGGCGGCTTGGCGCTGGTGACGGAGGAGTCATGCCGCGCATCGTGATCTTTCTGGATCTCGACGATACGATTTTGCAGACCGCTCCCAAGTGCCCGCCCGGTGAGCCGGTCGAGCCAGCGGCGGTGGATCGCGCCGGCCGGGCGCTGTCGTTCATGACCCGTGCCCAGCGGCGCTTACTGGAGTTTTGGCGAGAGCGGAGCGAGGTGATTCCGGTGACGGGCCGCACCGACGACGCCTTGGCGCGGGTGATGATCGAGTTTCGGTCGTGGCGGATCACCCATCACGGGGCGGTGATTCGGCAGCCCGATGGCTGCTTGCCGCCGTGGTGGCATGACGAAGTGTGTCCTCTTCTGGCTGCGGCGGAAGCGAGTCTTCGGGAGGTCGCTGCCCGGTTGAGCGAGGACGCACCGACGGACGGTTATCGGGTGAACTACCATTCGGTCGAGGAGCGGCTGACGTATGTCTCGATCAAATCCGACGACGATGGAGCAGCCCTGACCCGGGTACGGACGCGGCTGGAAGCGATCGGACTGCCGCCGGAACTGGCTCTGCACCATAACGGCAACAATTTTGCGCTGATGGTGAACGGGACGCAAAAGCACGATGCGGTGCGCCGGGTGACGCGGGAACTAGAGCAGGCCGGTCCTATCCTCACCATCGGGGCTGGCGATAGCCTGACCGATATTCCGTTTCTGCGCGCCTGCGATTTCGCCCTGGTGCCGAAAGATAGCCAGATTCAATGGAATACCTGGAGTCAATATTCCTGATGACGCCTTTCACCGGCAGCTATCGAGCGGAAGACGCCATCTTTCTGCTGAAACCGATGCGGCTGGATATGGTGGACGTGACGACCAAGGAACGCTTGATCCAGTCTGGTCAGCGCCACTACAGCGAAATGCTGGCGCCGGAGCGGGCACCAGACTCGCATTATCGGGCTTTGTTCGAGGCGCTAACCGACCGCTATGCTGGGCGACTGGCGGCGGAAATTCTGGCATTGGCGGGGTATTTGGCGGCGAGCCGGCCGCGCGAAATTACCCTGGTATCGCTGGCGCGTGCCGGTACGCCGATCGGCGCTCTTGCTAGTGCGCGCCTTGCGGCGACTTGGTCGAGCGGACGCGAAACATTACTCGATTTCGATCATCCGTGACCGGGGCATCGACGAAAATGCTTTGCGCCACATCCTGCATCAGGAGGGGCGCGAGCCGGCCGGGCTGGCATTCGTGGATGGTTGGACCGCCAAGGGCGTGATCGGCGAGGAATTGCGGCGGGCGTTGGCGCGTTGGAACACCCACCAGCCCGAGCGGCTAGACGAGGCGCTACACGTCGTGTCCGACATCGGTGGGGTGGCTGATGTGGCGGCAACTGACGACGATTACGCTATTCCCTAGCGGTATCTTGAACGCGACGGTCTCGGGATTAACCAGTCGCTCAATCCTCAATACCGCCATCGGCCCGCACGATTTTCACGGCTGTGTGTTCTACGCCGATTTTGCTCCGCACGACCGCTCGACTTGGTTTCTTGATCAAGTAACCAATCGGTTCGCCGATGTCGCGCTAGCGTCGCTAAGCGGCGATGATGGGCGGCGCAAGGCGCGGCGAGAAGCGATGAACACTTTCCTGGAACGCCTCCACACGCGTTATCGGATCGGAGACCGTAATTTCATCAAGCCGGGCGTAGCCGAAGCGACGCGCGTGCTACTGCGCCGTTTGCCCGACCTGTTATTGCTGCGTGATCCCGACGCACCCGATGTCGCGCATTTGCGGCTGCTGGCGGATCAGAAACGGGTTGCCGTGGTTGTCGACCCCGCCATGCCGATCCAAGCCACCGCCCTGATCAAGGATTTGTCTTGACACGCAGGAGAGGGTATTGGATCGGTTAGCTAGCGGCTCCCTTGCGGGTCCACGCGAGGAAAGTGTCTCGATTACGAGAACAGATCAGCACTTTACCTGTCCCCGAAAACCGCAGCACGACCCCCTCACCGCTGGTCACGCTGTTGATCAGGTTGCCCAGCAGCCCGGAGCCGGCGTTGGCGGTCGTCACGGAGATTTCGTATCGTAGGCTACTGTCCCAGGCGACGACGTGGGCGTTGTCGATGATAACGTCCTTGCCTGGCTCCACGTCCAGCATGAAGATCGAACCGAAGCCCGAAGCGGCCAGTTGTCCCTTGCCGGTTGCTTCCAACACGAAAAAACCACCACTTTGGGCGAACAAGGCGTTACCGAGATTCTGGGTACGGGTTTTGAGTTCGACCTCGGCGGTGGCGGCCACGAAAGCGCCATCATTGAGGGTGTATCGCTGCGGTCCGATTTCCAGGATCTGAATAGCGCCAGGTAGCATGGGTGACAGCAGGCAGTCACCGTCGCCGCGCGTTGCTTCGATGTGTTGCTGGAAAAAGGATTCGCCACCGGCCAGGCGGCGCATCAGGGCACCCCCGAGGCCACCGGTCATTTTGCCTTGCAGGTCGAGCGTGGCTTCCATCATCACCATTGCGTCGGATTCGCAGTAAATTTTTTCACCCTTGCACAGGGAAACATGCAAGAAAGGGTCGATGTCGCCGGTGACGGTAAACGTGGGCATGGTGTCCTCGGGCTGTCGGGTTGCCTTGAAGTCGTGGGTTCGATACAACTAAAGTCAGTAACACGTTCGGAATGACGCTGTTAGATAATCGACATGAACCGACTTTATACTGCAATCATGATACGAATATGCGAACTTTCAACTTGTTTCGGAAGGAGGGCGATGGCTCCCACCTTGATGACTCGGGGCGTTCGTGGCACCGGAGCCGGATGATTGCCCTTTGTGTCAACCATCGCGTCGCGCCGCAAAGAGTGCTCCAGCACGGGGGTGACGAGTCGTATGTATCTGCATCCCCTTTGTCAGCGGTAGCGTTGGGCGCCTCGTTGTACCTACCGGCCACTCGGCCGGATCTGATGATGATCGCCAACAGCCAGAAGTTACCCGGGCTGCGCTCGGTGATTTTTTGCACCGAGGACGCGGTGAGCGGACGGGATCTGGAGCGAGCGCTGGACAATTTGGCGGCGCTGTTACCGAAACTGGAAACCGGACCTTTGTTGCGGTTCATTCGACCGCGTAATCCGACGGTATTGTGGCGGCTGTTGCAGTTGGACGGCATCGAGCGGGTTCAGGGGTTTGCGCTGCCCAAGTTCGGGCCGCATACCTTGGGGGACTGGCTGCGCGTGTGGGACGACAGCAAGGGGCATCGTCTATTGCCGATCCTGGAAACCGCGGAGGTTTTTGATCATCGCAAGATGGAAATCATGCGGGATCGGCTGGAGGATTATGGGTTGAAAGCCCACATCGTGTGCTTGCGGATCGGTGGCAACGATTTGTTGAACTTGCTCGGCATTCGCCGGCGGCGGGGCGCGACAATTTACGATACGCCCTTGCGCGGCGCTATCGCCGATCTGGTTCGGGTTTTCAATCCGGCAGGCTATCGCTTGAGCGCGCCGGTGTTCGATTATCTGGACACGCCGGAGGTATTGATTCGGGAGGTGGAAGCCGATTTGCAGCATGGTTTGGTCGGCAAAACGGCGATCCATCCCGCGCAGATTCCGGTGATCGAGTCATGTTACCGGGTGCCGCGCGAGGACTATGAAACGGCGGCGGCAATACTGGCGCCGGACGCAGCGGCGGTGTTCAGGCTGCGCGATTCGTTTTGCGAGCCAGCCACTCACCGGCGTTGGGCGGAGGGCGTGCTGGAACGGGCACGGGTGTTCGGGGTAGTCGCTGGGCCATCCGATGACCATTAATGATCTGGTCGCCGGTTGCTGGACGGATTAACCGCGCGTTCGACTGGCCGTGTCCGATGCGAACTCGAAAGAGTCGTAAAACAATTGGTCGGCCGGTAAGCCTCGGGCAGCGAAGGCGGGTCTGGCGGCCTCGATCATCGGTGGTGGGCCGCTCATGTAAACCTCGTGACCGCTCAGATCGGGATAATCGGCGGCAACCGCTTCGTGGACCCAGCCGGTGCGTCCGTCCCAAGCCTCTTCTGGGCGCGGCTCGGAAAGTACCGGTGTGTAGCGGAAATTCGAATGCTCTTTCGTCCATCGGCGCGGGAGTTCGTCCAAATAGAGATCTCCCTTCGCCCGAGCGCCCCAATACAGATGTAGGGAGCGATCCAACCCGATGTGAAAGGCATGCTCTAACATGCCTTTCAGCGGGGCGAAGCCGGTCCCGCCACCGATCAGGATGATCGGCCACGACGCATCCTCGCGCAAGAAGAAGGTTCCTAACGGCCCTTGAAAACGCAGCAGTGCCTTTTCTTTCATCTTGTCGAACACGTAACCGGTAAAAAATCCTTCCGGCACATGTCGGACATGAAGTTCCAGTAATTCGTTGGCGTGAGGCGGATTGGCCAGGGAAAAGCTGCGTCGTCGCCCGTCAGCCAGCAGGATATCGATGTATTGACCAGCCAGAAATTGCAGGCGCTCGGTACTGGGCAGCTTCAGGTACAGCCGCATCACATCCGACGCTAGCAACTCGTGCCTTTCCACCCGGCACGGCAGAATTTTGACCGGGATGTCGCCACCGGTCTTGACCTCACGGACTTGAATCACCAGATCGGAGCGCGGTCTGGCCTGGCACAGCAGCGCCTTGCCTTCGGCTTCCTCTGACTCGCTCAAACCCGGCGGACGGCCGTCTGGGTAGATGACCTGGCCGGACAGAATGGTGCCCATGCAGGAACCGCAAGTACCGTTGCGGCAATTGTAAGGTAATACGTTGCCTTTCTCGCGAAGAGCAGCGCTCAGGACCGGCTCGTCGTCCACGACTTGAAACTCGTGGCCGCTCGGTTGCAATGTGATGTGGTAGGGCATGATCGATTGGCTCCTCGCTTGAAATTGGCCCTGGCCGATCAGAAATGGATGCGCTCACGGATGTTCGTCGGCATCACAAATCCAATTCGTTCCATAGCCCATCCACTCGCTGTTTTACCGCTTCGCTCATCACCAGGGGCCGACCCCATTCCCGCGTGGTCTCGCCCGGCCATTTATTGGTGGCGTCGAAGCCGATTTTCGAACCCAACCCGGACACTGGCGAGGCAAAATCCAGGTAATCAATCGGCGTGTTCTCGATCATGACCGTGTCCCGCGCTGGATCCATGCGTGTGGTCATGGCCCAGATGACATCTTTCCAGTCGCGAGCGTTCACTCCCTCGTCCACGACGATCACGAACTTGGTGTACATGAACTGGCGTAGAAACGACCATACGCCCAGCATCACCCGTTTGGCATGTCCTGGATACTGCTTGCGCATGGTCACCACTGCCAGCCGATAGGAACAGCCCTCCGGTGGCAGGTAAAAATCCACGATTTCAGGAAACTGCTTTTGCAGGATTGGCACGAACACCTCGTTTAGCGCCACCCCGAGTATGGCTGGTTCGTCTGGTGGCCGGCCGGTGTAGGTGCTGTGATAAATGGGATTTTCGCGGTGAGTGATCCGGTCAATGGTGAACACGGGGAAGCGATCGACTTCGTTGTAGTAGCCGGTATGGTCGCCGAACGGCCCTTCCAGCGCGGTTTCGCCGGGCGCGATATGACCCTCCAACACAAACTCGGCGGAAGCCGGGATTTGCAGCTCGTTGCCCAGACACTGGGCCAACTCGGTCCGCGACCCGCGCAACAATCCGGCAAAGGCATATTCCGACAGTGTGTCTGGTACTGGTGTCACCGCCGCGAGAATGGTGGCCGGGTCGGCGCCCAACGCCACAGCGATGGGAAACGGCTCGCCGGGATAGGTTTGCTGCCAGTCGCGAAAATCCAGCGCTCCGCCTCGATGCGCCAGCCAACGCATGATGACCTTATTACGGCCGATGACTTGTTGCCGATAAATGCCCAGGTTTTGGCGCGGCTTGTTCGGTCCGCGGGTGACGACCAAGCCCCAGGTAATCAACGGTCCAGCGTCATCCGGCCAGCAGAATTGCACCGGTAGCTGCGCCAGATCGACCTCCGATCCTTCAATCACCCGTTCCTGACACGGTGGCCGGCTCACTTTCTTGGGTGCCATGTCCAGCACTTTCTTGAAAATCGGCAGTTTCTCCCAGGCATCGCGCATGCCTTTGGGCGGTTCCGGTTCCTTGAGAAAGGCCAGCAGCTTACCGACTTCGCGTAGTGCATCGACATCGTCGGCGCCCATGCCCAACGCTACCCGGCGCGGTGTACCGAACAGATTGCCGAGCACTGGAATCCCATGGCCTTTAGGATTTTCGAACAGGATCGCCGGTCCGCCGGCGCGCAACACTCGGTCACAAATCTCGGTCATTTCCAGCTTCGGATCGACGGGTGCCCGAACGCGCTTCAGTTCGCCGAGCCGCTCTAATTGGGCTATGAAATCGCGTAAATCCTTGTAATGCATCATCGCGTCTCGCAGGTTCGGGCTCATCGCGTTTGGGTAACCGGATGCGCTTGGAGGGGAGCTTATTCGGTAGCCATGCTTTGTATAAAGCGTTTGGAGGATGGCAGGAAAAACTGGAATGTCAAAATTTTCGCTACCTTCGCTGTGCCGAGGTTACGAGTCCTTTGTCGAAGCGGCCTGAGTGCGGAGCGTCTTCCAGCGGTGGCATATCCGATTCGAGCAACTAGACTGAAATTCGATCGAGCGCGAAACCCTTCGCCCGGTAGAACATCCGGCAAGCAATACTGTTTCCTCCATCCTATTGCTTGTTTCGCATCGTACCCCCAGGAGACGACATGAAGTTTCTGCTCCGTATCGCGGCTTGCATCGATGCCCTCAATACGATGATCGGCCGCTGGATGACTTGGCTGATCCTGTTTTGCACGTTAATCAGCGCCCTTACCGCCACCCTGCGCTACGTGTTCGATTGGGGTTCCAACGCACTACTAGAATCGCAGTGGTTCATGTTCGGCTTGGTATTTCTGTTCTGCTCGTCCTGGACCTTGCGCGAAGGTGGCCATGTCCGCATCGACGTGCTGTCCTCCCGGTTGGCGCCAAAAACTCGGATATGGATCGATATCCTGGGCGGCTTGCTGTTCCTACTGCCGGTTTGCATGCTGATCGTCGTCGATTCCTGGAATTTTTTTCTGATCGCCTATCGGACCAACGAAGGTTCGTCGAATCCCGGCGGCCTGCTGTGGTGGCCGATCAAATTCGCGATCCCCGTGGCGTTCACCTTGCTCAGCTTGCAAGGTTTGTCCGAGATCATCAAGAGCGTCGCGGTGCTGACGGGGCACCGGCCTATACCCGAGTTCATGGGGAGCCATTGAGATGGCTGCATTTCTGATCGCCAATATGGCGCCGATCATGTTCTCCGCGCTCCTGGTGTTTCTGCTGATCGGTTATCCGGTGGCCTTCTCGCTGGCGGCGGTCGGCATGACGTTCGGCTTGATCGGCATCGAACTGGGCTTGCTCACCCCGAACCTCCTGCAAGCATTCCCGGATCGCGTGTTCGGTATTATGAAGAACGAAATCTTGCTGGCGATTCCCGTTTTTCACCTTCATGGGGTTGGTGCTAGAGCGCAGCGGCATGGCCGAGGATCTGCTTGACACCATCGGCCAGTTGTTCGGCACGATCCGGGGCGGGCTGGCCTATGCCGTGATCTTTGTCGGTGCCCTGCTGGCCGCCACTACCGGCGTGGTTGCCGCTTCGGTGATCGCCATGGGCCTGATCTCGCTACCGATCATGCTGCGTTACAACTACGACAAGAGCCATCGCTTCCGGTGTGATTGCGGCCGCTGGCACTCTGGCGCAAATTATCCCCCCCTCGCTGGTGCTGATCGTGATGGCCGATGTGTTGGGTCGCTCGGTCGGTGATATGTACAAGGGCGCCTTTATTCCCGGCTTCGTGCTGACCGGGTTGTATGTTGGCTGGATATTCCTGAACACCCTGTTTCGTCCTCACGCCGTTCCAGCCCTGCCACCAGAAGCGCGCACCTTACGCGGCTGGGCGCTGGCCCGGCGGGCGGCTGTGGCGATGATGCCGCCGTTGGTTTTGATCTTTCTGGTGCTAGGTAGCATCTTCATCGGCTGGGCCACGCCCACCGAGGGCGGCGCGTTGGGCGGGGTGGGTGCGATGCTGCTAGCCTTGATCAAGGGCAAGCTAAACCAAAAAATGCTGGTTGAGGCGATGCATGCCACCGCCAAGATCACCAGTTTTGTAATTTTTATCCTGATCGGTGCCAGCGTGTTCAGCCTGGTATTTCGGGGCGTCAACGGCGACTTGTGGGTAGAGCATCTGCTGCTTAACCTACCCGGTGGTCAGATGGGTTTCCTGATTGTGGTCAACATCTTGGTATTCCTGCTCGCGTTCTTTCTAGATTTCTTCGAGATCAGTTTCATCATCCTGCCGCTGCTGGCGCCGGTGGCGGAAAAGCTCGGCATCGACTTGGTCTGGTTCGGCATTCTGATAGGCGTGAACATGCAGACCTCGTTCATGCACCCGCCGTTCGGTTTCGCCCTGTTCTACCTGCGCAGTGTCGCACCGCCGGTGGTGCGCACCACCGATATCTACTGGGGGGCAGTGCCTTTCGTGGTGATCCAGGTCATCATGGTAACGTTGATCATCGCGTTCCCGGCGTTGGTAACGGTCGGCTTGGACCGCCCGGTTCATTCCAACGAGCCGGTTCCGGTGCGAGTGCTGGTAGTGCCGCCAGGCGGCGGTACTGGGACCGAAAGGCCGCCGGACGACGCCGCCGACCTGTTCAAACGGTTGGCACCCAAACCCTAGCGATAGGATCGGCGCCTCTCGCCACGGCCATCCCTTTCCTGCCCGGAGAAAGGGATGGCGAGTTGCTTGACAGGGTTACTTCTTCGCGCGTAGCTGCGCTTGCATGAAGTTCGCCAGCGTGCCTTCGGGAAGTCCCATCCAGATGTCGGAGATTTGTTGGAAGGCATGTAGCGAATCGTAGAGTTTTTTGAAATCCGGGTTTTTGCTCGATTCCTCGGCGTATAGTTTCTGAGCCGCCTCGTAAGCCGCTTTCAGTACGTCATCTGGATAGCGCCGCAGCTCGGTGCCGTTTTGCACCAACCGCTGGATGGCCACTGGATTTTTGGCGTCGTAGGCGGCCATCATCCGCAGGTTGGCTTCGAAAGAGGCCGCCTCCAACGCTGCTTGATAGGTCTTGGGCAGCTTTTCCCATTGCTCCTTGTTGATGAAAAAGCTGATCTGCGGGCCAGATTCCCACCAACCGGGGTAGTAGTAGAACTTGGCTACCTTGTAGAAACCCAGTTTCTCATCATCGTAAGGTCCCACCCACTCAGCAGCGTCGATGGCGCCCCGCTCCAGTGCCGGGTAAATCTCTCCGCCAGGTAGAGCTTGTGGCACGGCTCCCAGCGCCAAGAATACTTCCGCGCCGAAACCGGGAATTCGCATTTTCAAACCCTTCAAGTCTTCCAATGACTTGACTTCCTTCCGGAACCAGCCACCCATTTGGGTGCCGGTGTTGCCGCCGGGGAAGTTGATGACATTGTATTTGGCAAAGAATTCGCGGGCCAGGGTCAGGCCATCGCCGTAATAGTACCAAGCGTTCATCTGCCGCGCGTTCAAGCCGAACGGAATGGCGGTATCGATGGAGAAGGCTTTGTTCTTGCCGTGGAAGTAATAGCCGCAGGTATGGCAGCACTCCACCGTATTCTGCTGCACGGCATCGAGCACCCCAAACGGTGGCACGATTTCACCGCCGGCGAACACTCGAATCTCGAATTTACCGTCGGTCAATTCGGCGATCCGCTTGGCCAACACCTCGGCCCCGCCGTAAATGGTGTCCAGACTCTTAGGAAAGCTCGATGCCAGGCGCCACTTGATCGTCGGCAGCCCGGTGCTCGGAGGCGGAGAAGCGGGTTGGGCGGACGGTTGAGTTTGCGACTGCGCGATAACGGTGGGCGCTAACCCCGCACCGGCAGCGGTGGCCAAACCCAGCCCGGCTTTCTTCATAAATTCGCGACGCTGCATGTTCTCCTCCAAATAAAGTTTTAAGGCGACATCCCGACAATCCAGAGCGGATCATCGACTGTCACTCAAACTCTATCAGAGCTTCGCGCGATTTCATCTGTCCCAAACCAATCGAAAACGCGCGAGCCGAATTCGCGAATGCGCCCTGGCAGGCTTTGGAGGAGCGAGCAAAAGACGCGGGGTGCCGAGATCGGGGAAGTTTAGGTCGCTGCGGCTGGAGCAGGCGGTTGCCCACCCGGTCCCTGCAAGCGCGTTGCATCGGTAGCCGGCAGCATCGTGCCCTGTTTCTCCGTCGGCTTGCCGATCAGCAGTCGCAATCCAGAGTGAAAGCATTGGCCGGCGTAGGTCAATTCGTGCAGCGATTCCGCCAGTTCGCCCAATTCCTGATAGGCATCAGGGGTTGGCATTCGTTTGATGCTTCGTTCCAGGTAGTCGCGGGCCTTGTCGTTTTGTTGGCAGCGCTTGGCGAGACGACCAAGCGTTAGCAGCAGATACGGATCGTCGCCGTGCTGGGCTAACCAGCCCTCGGCGGTGGCGAGTTGCGCGGCGGCGTTGCCGCGACCGAGCATGCCGTAGCCGACCACCAGCTTTGAGTTCCAGCGTCGGTTGATCGCTTCACGCAACAGTGCTTCCGCGTCGTCGATGGCTTCGTTATCGCGGAGCGCGGTCGCGTAGTCGATCAGAAAGGCTTCATCCGTTTCGCGCAGTGCCGCCGGTGCTTGTTTCCACAGCGCCCGTAACCGATCAAGCGAGCCACTGGCCGCGGCGCTTTGCAACAACGCTCGGAAGGTCTGCTCTTCAAGATCGGCGAATGCTTCCGAACCGAACACTTTTTGTTTCTGCAGGTCCGGCAGCAAGTCTTTCAACGGTTCCCACGCCTGTAGTTGCTGATAGGTTTTGGCCAACCATTGCAGCACGCCAGGATGGCGCGGGTTGAGGGTGCGCATCGATTCGAGGATCGGACGAGCCTGCTCGGCTTGCCCGTCGTCCAGCAGGAATTCCACTTTCGCCAGTTGCACTGTCAGTTTGTCGGCGTCGGGTGAGTCTTCGGCCTTGCGCAAATGCAGGTCTCGACGCCATTTCACGCCATTGAGGTGATGAACGGCCCGTGCGGCGTTCAAATAGTGCAGGGCGGGTGTTTCACTGTACTCCACACCCTTGAGCAGCGTTTTCTCGGCCGCTGCCCATTGCCCGGCCGCCATCTGCCGGCTGCCCAGATTGAATAGTCGCCGCGCTCTCCTTTGCAAGCGTCGCCGGTTGGCCGCCAAGGTTTGCGCGGGTGACCGCCATAGCCGAATTGCCAGTCGGACCAAAAAATAGAACGCGATGAACAGGAAAGTCAGAAAGATGAGCAAAAACGCGAAACTGGTCTCAACGGTCCATTCGCCGAAGCTGAACATGGCGTAGCCGGGATCCTGGCTGAGGAGTAGCGCCAGCCAAGTCGAGGCAAAGAGGGTGACGATGACGCCGATCAGCAGCTTCATGGGTTCGCCTCCTGACCAGTCGCTTGCGGTTCGGTGGTTACCATCGGCGGTTTCCGCACGGCGCGAATCGGTTGTCGGCGGGCGAGGGCCTCTTGAAACGCTTGATTGAGACCGGTCAGATCCGGGATATAAGTGTTGAATTGCACGGTGCGCAGCGCCTTCAATTCGTTTTGGAAGGCGGCAACACTGGGGGCCTCGGTGTCGAAATAGGTACTCACCCAGGTCGTGGCGAGATCCAGGGAATCTTGATAAGACTGGGCGTCACCACGCAACAGTGCCGCCCGCGTGCTTTCCAGTTCAAGCTGGAGGTTTTGCCGCAAGAAATATTCTTCTTCCAGGGCAATTAGCGGTGGTGCGTCGCTGCGTACCCGACGGATCACCACGATGTCTTTAAACTGATTCCAGACGGCTTCCCCGGTTCGATCCCACCAGGGTTGCTCGGCGTTTTCGCTGACAGCGGCGTTGGCGGTCGGCTTGACCCGGCTCTTGATATCCGGCACTCCGGAGTCGATTTTGACGGGCAGGGTGCCGATCTGCTTTTCCATGTCGATCAGCTTGTGAGCCAGACCGGAGAAATCTGGAAGTTGCACGCCGCGCAAGCTGCCGATCGCTTCGCCGAGCATGGTTTGCACCGAAGCCAGAGAATTTTCGCCGACGGCTTTCAGTCGTTGTTGGGCAGTGTCCAAGGCCAAGCGAGCCGCAGCCACGTTGCGTTCGAGCTTCAGTTTGGAATCGGCCAGCCGCAGCAGATAGTCTACTTCCGCTAGTGGGAAGGCATTCACGTCGCCGCCCTTCGTGACGGCGACCTTCAGCGTGTCCAAACTTTCCGACAACCCGTTGTTAGTCAACTGGAGATCCTTGTAGCGTTCGTCCAGCTTGATGAGGTGGCCGAGCTGTTCCTCCAGTCGTGCATCCATTTCCTCTTTCTGTTTTTGAGTCAATGCCTTGTGAGTGTCATGGCTTTCCCTTAGCAGCTTCATTTCGCTCTTGAGAAGCTCACTTTCACCCTTTTGGAGTTCCATGGTGTTTTTGAGCGGTTGAACGTCGCCGGTCACGCCAAGAATTTGGCTCTTGATCTCTTGATTTTCAGCGCGGAGCTGATCAATGGTCGCCTTAAAACCTTGCAGCTGTTGCACTTGCGTTTTTAGGGCCTGGAATTCGGGGTCGCGCTGGCTGATCGCTTGCTTGATCGCAGCGTCCAGTCGGCTGGCTTGAGTCGCTTGTTCCTGTTGCCACAGGTACCAGAGGTAGCCGCTACCGCCTGCCGCGCCTAAGGCTATCAGCAGCGCGAAACCGGCCAAACCCCGACCGCTCTTGGGCATGGTCGCGGGGGATGGTTTCGCCAGATCGTTGACTGGGGATGGCGGAATTGGCGCGGCGGCGGGGACCGAAGTGGTCTGGGTGTGCTCGTTGTCCGATTTTTGGTCTGTCATGTCGCGTTACCGATCTGAACTGGAGGAGAATTCGCCGTCAGGCCAAGCAGTACGACGGCGATGGCGTCGTCGCTGGCTTCCCTGGCGACCAGGATACGGCGGCAACCGTGTTCCGCAGCGATCTGTCGGATACGGGCGCTGATCGCGATCAGTGGCGTGTCGCGCAGATAATCTTGCCCGGCTTTGCCTAGCATATCAAATAGATTCAGCAGGCTCTCGACGCTGGTGATCACCACCGCGCCGATTTCGCCGCGCGTCCATCTATCCAACAGCGTTGCTGTATCTGCTAGCGGCCGGTCGCGCCGGTAGACCGCGGCGTGATCGACACGGGCGCCGCGTTCGGTCAGCTTGTCGGCCAGCAGGGCGCGACCACCCTCGCCCTGGATGATGACGATAGCTTGTCCGGCTACGTTTTGCAGGCGGGGCAGCGCCAGTAGCCCTTCGCTGGTAAAGTCGGTTTCGGGTTGTAGACAGTCGGCGATGCCCGATCCAGCCAACTTTCGAGCGGTTGACTTGCCGATGGCGGCGATTTCCAACGAGGGTGGGATGCCGCCGCGTGCTTGGATCGGTGGCAACGCCCGCTCCGCCGCGTTGAGGCTGGTGAAGATCGCCAGATCGTAACTCGCCAGTCGGTCGAAAACGACGAGCGCCGGTGCCCAGTCGCGCGGTTCGCGGATCACCAGGGTGGGACAGCGAATGGCGGATTCCCCCGTGATGTTCGATCAATCGGCAAAGCGGACCGGCTTGATGTTCCGGGCGGGTGACTAACACGCCCAAGCCGTTCAGGCTGCGTTTCCCACCTCGCTTGTGGAAAGGCAGCGGGTGGCGAGGGCGAGTGGCGCATGTTTAGCCCGACTCCAGCAGCCGCTGCAAGATGGCATCCGCGCCGCGCCCGAGCAAATCCTCAGCCAAGGATATGCCGAGCGTTGCTGCCGAGGTTGAGGGGCCGCGAATTTCGCCAGCCACGATCCGGCTGCCGTCGGGTTCGCCGACCAAGCCGCGCAGCCATAATTGATCGCGTTCCAGCACTGCGTAACCGGCGATGGGTACTTGGCAGCCGCCCTGCAAGCGGGCGTTGAAAGCCCGTTCCGCCGTAACTCTGAGGTGAGTCACGGGATCGTCGAGCGCCGCGATCAGCTCCCGTGTGCGGGTGTCGTCTAGACGGCATTCCAAACCGATGGCCCCTTGGCCAATGGCCGGCAAGCTAAATTCGGGTTCTAACAAGTGGGTGATTCGCCCAGCGAGCCCAAGGCGTTTGAGTCCGGCGGCAGCCAGGATGATGGCTTCGTATTCGCCGGCATCCAATTTGGCCAGCCGGCTGTTGACGTTGCCGCGCAGGCTGCGAATCTCCCAGTTTGGATAGCGAGCGGCCAGCTGGCATTGGCGGCGCAGGCTGGAGGTACCAACCCGGGCGCCATGGGGCAAGGCATCGGGCTGGGAATAGCGATTGGAGATGAACGCGTCGCGCGGATCCTCGCGCGCCAGAATGGCCGTCAGGCCGAGTCCGTCGGGAAAATCGACCGGCACATCCTTCATGGAATGGACGGCAAGATCGGCGCGGTTTTCCAGCAGGCCCTGCTCCAATTCCTTGACGAACAACCCTTTGCCGCCGATCTTGGACAATGGGCTATCGAGAATTTTGTCACCGCGCGTGACCATGCCGACCCGTTCAATTTTGAGGCCGGGATGCGCTTGGCGTAAACGTTCAGCAACGTGTTCGGCTTGCCAGAGGGCGAGGGCGCTTTTACGGGTAGCGATGCGCAGGGTGTCGGAGGTCATGGTTTTGGTAAGCTATGGCATCCTTAATTCAGCAACCTAACAGAATAGTTTATGAGCGACACGCAAACCAACAAAACTTGGGGCGGACGGTTTACCGAGAACACCGACGCTTTCGTGGCGGCGTTCACCGCTTCCGTGGAGTTCGACCAGCGCATGTACCGGCAAGATATCGAAGGTTCCATCGCGCATGCCCGGATGCTGGCACGGGTGGGGGTGCTGACGCTGGAGGATTGCGCGGTGGTCGTCCATGGCCTTGAAGCGATTCGGGCCGAGATTGAGCGCGGCGAGTTCGAATGGTCGATGGCGCTGGAAGACGTGCACATGAACATCGAGGCGCGGCTGACCGAGCGCATCGGCGACGCTGGCAAGCGCCTGCATACTGGCCGCTCACGCAACGATCAGGTCGCCACCGATATTCGTCTTTATTTGCGGGACGCCATCGATGCGATTTTGAGCGAACTCAAGCGATTGCAGGGCGGGTTGGTGGAGTTGGCGGCACGCGAGGCCGAAACCATTATGCCCGGTTTCACTCACTTGCAGGTCGCGCAGCCGGTGACCTTCGGCCATCATCTACTGGCCTGGTTCGAGATGCTCAAGCGTGATTGCGAGCGATTGATGGATTGTCGCAAGCGAGTGAATGTCATGCCACTGGGTGCGGCGGCGCTGGCTGGAACCAGTTACCCGCTGGATCGCCACTACACCGCTCAGTTGCTCGAATTCGCCGCGCCGTGCGCCAATTCGCTGGATGCGGTCAGCGACCGGGATTTCGCCATCGAATTCGCTGCTGGCGCCGCGATTTTAATGACCCACTTGTCGCGGATGGCCGAGGAACTGGTGTTGTGGTCTTCGGCCCAGTTCGACTTCGTCGATTTGCCTGATCGGTTTTGCACCGGCTCCTCCATCATGCCGCAGAAGAAGAATCCCGACGTGCCGGAACTGGTGCGCGGTAAGGTCGGTCGGGTCAACGGTCACTTGATCGCGCTGTTGACCCTGATGAAAAGCCAGCCGCTGGCCTATAACAAGGACAATCAGGAGGATAAGGAACCGTTGTTCGACACGGTGGATACCGTGCTGGGCTGCCTGCGTGCCTTCGCCGACATGGTTCCGGCGCTGCGTCCCAAGCGGGACAAGATGCTGCAAGCCGCCCGGCAGGGTTTTGCCACCGCTACCGATCTGGCTGATTATCTGGTGCGAAAGGGCGTTCCATTCCGCGATGCTCATGAAGTTGTCGGTAAGGCAGTACGGCTGGGCGTGGAAACGGGTCGGGATTTAGCGGACATGAGCTTGGCGGAATTGCAACGGTTTTCGCCGCTGATCGAAAACGATGTGTTCGGGGCGTTGTCGCTGGCGGGTTCGGTTGCCGCCCGCGATGTGCTGGGTGGCACCGCGCCGAACCGGGTCCGCGAAGCGGCGGCGGCGGCCCGAGCCTGGGTGGCGGAACTGCCAATCAGACCAGTCACCTTGGCCCGCTGACCCTCAAATCCAACAAAGCGGTTTTGATGCCGCCTATTCCGCGTGAACGACTTGGCATAGCGTGGTCTATTTGGGAACCTTAAACTACTGTAGGGAGCGCACGTTGATACGCCAAACGCGATTTTTCATCCTGAGCCTACTCTTGGCGTCGCCGGTTTGGGCGTCGCCATCGCAGGTGCAGCGCTATTTCCAGGATCTCCAGTCGTTGCGGGCCGATTTTGTCCAACGGGTGTACGACGAACGTTCGCGAGTCGTGCAGAGCTCCAGCGGTCGCATGCTCATGCAGAAACCTGGCAAGTTCCGCTGGAATTATCAGACGCCCGCTGAACAGATCATCGTCGCTGACGGCGACCGGCTATGGGCCTACGATGTCGATCTTGCCCAGGTTACGGTTCGCAAGTTGGATAAGGCGTTGAGTTCGACCCCCTTGGCGCTGCTAAGCGGCGCGGCTCCAATTGAAGAGACTTTCACTGTCGGCAGTGCGCGTAATCAGGATGGGCTGACTTGGTACGAGCTGACGCCGAGGCAGCCGCAACAGGAATTTCGGTTGCTTCGGGTTACGTTTAAAGGCGATCTTTTGGTCAGTCTGGAGCTAGAAGACGGTTTTGGCCAACGCACCCGGCTGGATTTTCAGAAACTTGAGCGTAATCCAACGCTCGATCCTGCCCTGCTAAAATTTACCCCACCCCCCGGCGTGGATGTGGTGGGCGATGCTGGCTGAGCGAGCCATCACCGATTGGCCACGGCCGCTGGCTGATCGCTTGCGACCCCGCTGTCTGGACGAGTTTGTCGGTCAATTCCATTTGCTGGCTCCGGACAAGCCGTTGCGGATGGCCATTGAGGGAGGCCAGCCTCATTCGATGGTGCTGTGGGGGCCGCCCGGTACCGGAAAGACCACGCTGGCGGAACTGCTGGCCGGCGCTTGCCAGGCCGAATTTATCCGGCTGTCGGCAGTGATGGCGGGGGTGCGCGACGTGCGCACGGCGGTGGAGCGGGCGCAGGCGCTGTGGCGTCATGAACGGCGGCGCACCGTGCTGTTCATGGACGAGGTGCATCGCTTCAACAAAGCCCAGCAGGACGCATTCTTGCCCTATGTCGAAGACGGCACCCTGATCTTCGTTGGCGCCACTACCGAAAACCCCAGCTTTACCCTCACGAATGCTTTGTTGTCGCGAGTGCGGGTGTATGTGTTGACCGGTCTTGACACGGCTGCCATCGACCAAGTCTTGGAACGGGCCTTGAGTGATGTGGAGCGAGGATTAGGTGGGCGCTGGTCGTTGACTGAAATGGCGCGGAAACAGTTGGCCCAGGCCGCCGATGGCGATGCTCGCCGTGCCCTGATCTGGTTGGAACTGGCGGCGGAACTGGCGGTCGCCCAGGGTCTGACGCTGGAAGTCGCCTTGCCAGCGGTGATGAGCGAGGGAGCAGGGCGGCGCTTCGACCGGGGTGGCGATCTGTTCTACGACCAGATTTCCGCGTTGCATAAAGCCGTGCGCGGCAGTAGCCCAGACGCGGCGCTGTACTGGCTAGCCCGGATGCTCGATGGAGGCTGCGATCCGCTGTACATCGCTAGACGAGTGGCCCGGATGGCCAGCGAGGACATCGGCAACGCCGATCCGCGCGGCCTGCAACTGGCGCTGAATGCTTGGGAGGCCCAGGAGCGAATGGGTAGCCCCGAAGGCGAATTGGCAATCGCTCAGGCTGTTGTCTACCTGGCGGTCGCGCCTAAAAGCAATGCTGTCTATACCGCCTTTGAAGCTGCCCGAGGCGATGTCGGGCGCTATGGTACCTTGGAGGTGCCTCCGCATTTGCGCAACGCGCCCACCGCTTTGGCGCGAGAGCAGGGACACAGCGTGGGTTATCGCTATGCCCATGACGAGCCGAATACTTACGCAGCCGGCGAAAGTTATTTTCCCGAGACGCTCAAGGATGCCCGCTATTACCAACCGACCAACAACGGTTTGGAAGGACGGATCAGCGAAAAGCTGGATCGGTTGCGGGAGCTGGATCGGCGCAGTGACCGGCAACGATACCGCTAGCCGGTTCGTACCAGCCGGATTCGATCTTGGGGCAAGGCGGATTCGGTAGACCCGGAAGTCGCCGTCGCGCTAGCGGTGTAAGTAGGCAAGTTCCTTGGGTAGGGCGATGTTATTGCCGAGGTGATCCTCACCGTAGCCCGAGTTGGCCAGTAGTTCGAGGTCGCTTAAAACCCGCTTGTCGCCAGTGAAGGCAATGCGCAATTCTGTTTTGATATCGAGTTGACCCGTTGCCTGCAATCGGGCGATTTCCTTGGTCACCGTTTCGAGCACTATTCCCTCCGGGTTGAATTCATCGGATAAATGAAGCGGATTCTGGTAAAGGATCAGCTTACCCTGTTCGGCTAATTGCATGACCAGCTCAAGGACGATGGCTTTGATTTGACTATCGTTCAGCTCGCGGGCGGGGAACGGTAGGCGCCCGATTTCCGAAACCAACCAGCGGCGCTTTTGTGCGTTGATCTTTTCGTTGGCCCGAAAAATATCCATCGGAGAACTGGCATCGTAGGATTGATCGCCCAGGTTCATGACGATGTCACTACCGTAGTGTCGCACGATGCGTGCAATCAGGGTGGAGGGGCGAACGTGAAAACCCCGATACGATGGCACCGGCACCTCGATCTTGCCGATTTTCGCGTAGCGCTTGAGCATCGCTTGGCAGAAGCATCGGCCATAAGTCAGATAAAGCCCGGCGAACGCGATCGAATAATTCATCAACATGGCCAAAAGCGGTCCGGCCGCGATCACCGGCTTGCGTCGCAGGTTGGAATCTCCCGTGTGGACGTTGAGGTGGCGCTCGTAGTAGTGAACCAAGTAAGTCGCTATCTCCAATAAATGAAAAACGATGCTGATATGGCCGCGCAAGGTCGGTAAATCTTCATCCAGGTATTCGATTTCGGTCTCGGAGACATAGGTGTCGTACAGGGATTGCATGCAGTGAAACCGTACTTTCAAATACCGCAGGTTGTCTTCGCTGATCGGGTTCGGGAAGCAGGTCGCGTAATCCTTCGGTTCTACTTTCTCGGCAATATTGAGCAGCTCGCTGTCGGCAGCCAGATTCAGATAGGCTGTTGCAAGATAGGTGACCGTTTCAGAAGCATTTTTTATTTTTCGCATGGCGCGGTTGTGGGGCAGGCGGCCCTGATGGGAGGTTCTCGGTATAACTTTCAATCCGACGATCGTCAGTGGGAATCGTCAAACCGAGCCGGTTAGCCTGCGCTAACAGCCAGTCCGCTGTCCTGGCCAGCGTGTTGTGGGCGAGATCTAGGGTCTGGGCGGTAGCAGTGGCAAAGTCGCGTTCGATGGGTAGCAATCGGTAAGAGGGTAGAAAGCGATCAATATGGAGCAACTCATAGGTCACGTCCGCAAACAGCTTCATCGTTGCGACCAGCGATCGAAATCGGGACCACTGCTGGTTGTTCCGTGCCCCATAGCTGTCCAGCAGCTCTTCGAGCTGAATAGAGTGGGATAATAGATCGGCGACTAGAGGCCGGGTAAGCGAGATTGGATTGTCGCGCCGGATCGTCAAAAATCGAGCGATCCATAATAGCTTGCAGGCGCGTTTGTCGATCAGGTCGACGAAATCACCGGTGTCGATGAGAGTTGGCCCCGCTTGTCCTGCTGGGTCTTGGTCCGCTGGAGGGGGAGTCATGAGGATGTCACCGCAAATTCGGTTTCGACGCCGTGTTTCTGACCTAACTGATTGTTTTTATGAGATTAAATATTAGAAAAAATTATGAGCGAAGTCGAAAAGTCGCACATCGTGTGGGTTTTTATCGATATCATGCATTATCATGCTGAGTGTCATTCTAAATTCCGCAGTCTTTCCCGAAGCGCAACGATAACGCACTTGATGTAGGGCATCCAGACTGGTTCGCAATCTGTATTGTGCCGAGCTTTGGTTCAGAGTCTTGAAGTGTTTTGAGTATAATGATATTATATCATCATTACTTTTTTGCGCGCATTAGAATCCAAATTTATTGACCGAGACAGTCAGCTATTTATCTGAACTTTACTGTAATACAGGTGTATCGTAAAAAATAAGACTTTGATTTAAATGGTTAAAGCATTTTAGAAGATGGCAGGACAAATCTTATCCGAATGATTGACATCCGCCGAAGATAAGCTTTAATTTCCAAAATCCACCCATGCATACCCGTCTAGGAAGCACGCGGAGTATGAGGGCAGGGAGTTCGGCCCCCGGTCTCGGACGACCGAGCCAGACCAATGATGAACACTAAAACCACATAACTCTGAGGAGTAACTGATGGCACTCAAAGAAGTCGTGATTGTTAGCGGCGCCCGGACGGCGATCGGTAAATTCATGGGCACTCTCAAGGATGTATCGGGGCGCGAATTGGCGATCACCGCCGCCAAAGCCGCAATCGAGCGGTCCGGCGTGCCGGCTGACCAGATCGACGAGATTTGCATGGGCCAACTGTTCGGTGGCATGCAAGGCTCTCTGCCGGCTCGACAGGTGAGCATGCGGGTTGGTTTGCCACATAGCAGCAGCGCTGTCACTGTCAATCAGAATTGTACTTCCGGCATGCGCGCGTTAGAGATTGCTTGCCACAATATCATGCTCGGTCAAACCGAGATTGGTTTAGTGGTAGGCACTGAGAGTATGACCAATGCTCCTTATCTACTGCCCAAGGCTCGTATGGGGTATCGGATGGGGCAGGGTAACATCGAAGATAGCATGCTTCACGACGGGTTGTTCGACGAGCTGGTGCCCGGGCACATGGGCATGACGGCGGAGAATGTTGCAGCCAAATATGGTATTACCCGCCAGGAGTGCGATGAGCTTGCCTTGATCAGCCATTCTCGTTGCACCACCGCCACCAAGGAAGGTGTATTTAAGCGCGAGATTGTTCCTGTTGAGTTAAAATCCAAGAAAGGTTCAACTTTCTTCGAAGCTGATGAAAACTTCATCCCCGACGCCAGCATGGAAAAGATGGCGAAGCTGCCGGCCGCTTTCAGGAAAGATGGCGTGGTGACTGCTGCCAATGCCTCGAGTATCAACGATGGCGCCAGTGCCGTGGTAGTGATGTCCCTGGACAAAGCGAAGGCGATGGGCATCAAGCCGCTGCTGAAGCTGGTCAGCATTTGCAATGCGGGTATTGACCCAATGATTATGGGGCTTGGTCCGGCAGTGGCAATTCCCAAGGCTCTCAAGCAAGCCGGCATGAAGTTTGGCGACATTGATTACTGGGAAGTCAACGAAGCATTTGCTGCCCAGTGGCTCGGTGTTGGCCGGATGCTGAAGGAGCAAGGCATGAGCTTAACTCCAGATAACTGTAACGCCAATGGTTCTGGTATTGCTTTAGGGCATCCGGTCGGTTCGACGGGTTTGCGCATCATCGTTAGTCTGTACTACGAATTAGAGCGTCAGGGTAAAACCACGGGCGGTGCTTCGCTATGCGTCGGTACCGGTCCGGCCATGGCCTCGCTGTGGACGCGCGATATCTAATGCTTGTTTGAAGGCATTCCAGCGGCCCCTGGTGGGCCGCTTTTTTTACCCCTAATTTAATTTATATCATCATCCTATTTCCATTCACCCCCCAAACCCAAAGTTTCGATATAATCCATCACCCCAACCCAAGGAACCCGAGATCCTTCATGCTTGACCCAAAATTACTAAGAACCGAACTGGAGCAGACGGCTACCAATCTTGCCCGACGTGGACACATTCTGGATATCGAATTAATTAGCGCCCTGGAATCACAGCGCAAAACCTTACAAATCCGCGCTCAAGAATTACAAAACGAACGCAACACCCGCTCCAAAGCCATCGGTCAGGCCAAGGCTAGCGGACAGAATATTCAACCCTTACTAGACGAAGTCGCTAACTTCGGTAACCAGCTGAAACGCACTGAAAACGATCTTGAAGTCATTCAAACCCAATTGCTTACCTTACAGCTGAGCATTCCTAACCTACCTCATGACAGCACCCCGGACGGTAACAGTGATACCGACAATGTCGAGATCCGACGCTGGGGCCAACCACGCCAATTCGAATTCACAGCGCGGGACCACGTAGACCTAGGCGCGGAGGGTGGCCTGGATTTCGAAGCAGCTACCAAATTAACCGGAACTCGATTCACGGTCATCCGAGGCCAACTAGCACGACTGCATCGGGCACTGACTCAATTCATGCTCGATCTACATACCCAAGAGCATGGCTACCGCGAAGTCTACGTGCCTTACATGGTCAACACCGACAGCTTGCGGGGGACTGGCCAATTACCGAAATTCGAGGCTGACTTATTCAAGTTAAGCGGTGAGTTAAACTACTACCTAATCCCGACCGCCGAGGTTCCCGTCACTAATCTGGCGCGAGATAGCATCCTGGACAATGACCAGCTACCACTGCGCTACGTCGCACATACACCCTGTTTTCGGAGCGAAGCCGGTTCCTACGGTAAGGACGTGCGCGGCATGATCCGGCAACACCAGTTCGAGAAGGTAGAACTGGTACAGATTGTCCGTCCTAAAGATTCCTATACCGCTCTGGAAGAGCTTACCGGCCACGCCGAGCATGTATTACAGCGGCTGGAGCTGCCTTACAGGGTAGTAGCACTCTGCACCGGAGATATCGGCTTTTCCTCGGCCAAAACCTACGATCTGGAGGTCTGGCTACCCGGTCAACAGAAGTATCGGGAAATTTCCTCATGCAGCAACTTCGAAGATTTCCAAGCACGGAGAATGCAAGCGCGCTGGCGCAACCCCGTCACCGGCAAACCAGAACTGGTCCATACCCTAAACGGATCTGGGTTAGCAGTAGGACGGACCCTAGTAGCGGTGATGGAAAACTACCAAGACGAGCGTGGTCGGATTCAGATCCCTGAGGCACTCAAACCTTATTTGGGTGGGCTGGATCACATTGTGCCAGACGGGCGCTGAGTCGCCAGAAGCGGAGATTCAACAATACAGCAGTTGAGAACAGGCCAGCGATCAACCCTATCCAAAATCCAGCTGGCCCGAATCTCCAATAAATCCCCAATGACCAGCCGAGCGGGAAAGCGATCAGCTAGTAAGCAACCACCATGATCAGCATCGGTATCCGTTATCACGGACAGCGATTGGTCATGGAGATGTAGTTTTTCTACTAGTATGGCGCTCCCTGCGACAACCCCTTCACCGGATAAAGCTATGATTGTCCTTCTCAGTTCCGGTATCACAGAGCATTCCGAAGAGTACCAGCTCACGTTCGGTTACCTGTCCCGGCTACCGGGCATCGCCATCCGGGCCCACAAGGTCCAGGGTACTCAGCAGATGTTGGCCGAAATCTATTTAATCGGCGATACCAAAACGCTATCGGTCGAGGACATTCACGCCCTGCCGGGCGTGGAGCGGGTGATTCGGGTCTCCGAAGAATACCGCATTCTCGGCCGGCACCGTGATGAACAGCGAGTCAGCGGTTTCGAGTACAACGGGGTACTATTTAACCAAGATAATCTCAACGTGTTTGCCGGCCTGTGCGCGGTGGATACTCGCGAACATGTCGATCTGATGCTGAAAGCATTGCGGGATCATGGGCAGACTTGCACTCGGATGGGTGCCTACAAGCCCCGCACCAATCCCTATTCGTTTCAAGGCCACGGTAAGGCCTGTCTGCCTTACGTTTTCGAACTGGCCGGCCAGTACGGTATCAAGGTCATCGCGATGGAGGTGACCCACGAAAGTCAGGTTGATGAAATCCATGAGTGTTTGGAGCAGACAGGCCGACCCACCGGGGTGATGCTGCAAATCGGTACCCGTAATACCCAAAATTTCGAGTTGTTGAAAGCGGTTGGCCGTCAGCCAGAATTCCCGGTACTGTTCAAGCGAGGCTTCGGCATCACGCTGAATGAGTCGCTGAACGCCGCCGAGTATCTAGCTAGCGAAGGCAATTCCCGAGTGGTGTTCTGTTTGCGTGGGGTGAAGACCAATATGGGTGATCCACACCGCAACCTGGTGGATTTCAGCCATGTACCAGTGCTGAAGCGGCTGACGCGGATGCCGGTGTGCGTCGATCCCTCTCATTCGGTAGGATCCCGCGAGCGCTCTCCCGATGGCTTGTACGATCTGATGCACGCCACGGCGCAGGGCGTGGTATCCGGCGCCAACATGGTACTGGTGGATTTTCATCCAGCCCCGACAAAGGCGCTGGTAGACGGTCCGCAAGCCATGCTATTGAGCGAGTTGGGCTGGTTTTTAGAGGATGTCGCAGCCGCGCGGGAGTGCTACGAAAAACGACAGAGGTTGGTAGAACACCACAAAGCTGGCCAGCTTTGAAAGCCGCGTTTTTATGCCCGATTATCGAGCTTGTTCTTCCAGACCGCCCATCCAGGACCGTTGCTGGAAGCTCGTTGCTTGAGTCTCAAGCAACGGAAATTTGTCCTTGAGCAAACCAAGTTCCAAGGCAGCTATAATCCGTTGATATTGGCGGCCAGTTTTTAGTATTCCTAGACAATTCTCGATAGTGATTTCCCGGCCGAGCAAATAGCGGGTGGTTTGTTGATAACGATTCTGGTTGTTGGACCACCAAGCCTGAACCGCTTTGACATCAGGCAGCAGCAATTGCGCCATCTCTATCGAGTTTATCATCTGACTCTCGGAAGGATGGATGACTCTCGGGCGCATCAAGCCTGCGTCGATTAAATCGGTTCCAGTGAGGAGTGTAAAAGCCTCTCCAGCCAGATTTGCGTGTTCTGGAATACCCATCGATTCAATGAGCCACGGAACCCATAAAGTATTCTGACAGGCGCCAGCTCCGCCTATGATCGATTGAAGAGAGTGGTTATGTTTCGCCACAATTGTCGTCCAGCGTGCGAAATCCTGAGGATCGGCCACCCGCAGAATTAATTGTAGGGCGTGTTTTTGCAACAAAGGCAATGGAGCCAACGCAAACCCTGTTAGGGTTTCCAAAGCTGCCTGCCGATTGCCCAGCAAGACTGCTGACCATGCTGCCCAGAAACGATGGTCTCGATGTGCTAAGCGCAGGTTGCGCAGCAAGATGGGCATTAAATTCTGGTAACCCAATTTACCGATAGCCTTAAGCGCGAGCGCATTAAGATCAATATCGACGTCATTAATCAGTTTTTCCAGGAAATTTTCACAGTCAATGTGATTAGCTACAGCGGTTATAATCCCCAAGCGACGCCATTTGACGAATTTGGAATTTAACAATAGGTGTACTATGTGTTTCGCCATTGCCGGTGGCGCCCAACCAAATGCTGATACAAAACCTTGGTCGATCTTTGGTTCAGCAAGAGCAATATTAACTACCTTACGCAATTGTTGAATTTGATTGTTTTTTATTGCGATAAAAGTTGCTGCAAAAAGATGACCTGCTTTCCATTGGCTATCCGGCAGGTTTTTTACTTTTTTCCAAAGATCTTTATCAATTTCTGGAAGGTATTCCAGATAAGATTTGAGATAATTATCTGCTTCACAAAGATGACTGAATAGAGAATAACGAGCAGTCGCTAAATTATGTCGCATCCGCCAAACTTCAGCAATTCGTTCAAAGTACCAGTCGAAAGTAACGGGCGACAAAATAATCGGTGAAGGGCTTCCTCCAGATTCTGGCCAAGTTGTGATGCCAGCTTTTCCCCGCCTTGACGATTTGCTGAGGCGGGTACGCTGGAATTGAGGTTTTTCAGCGGATGGTTGAGTATTCTTGGATGATAGGAGATTACGTGCGATTAGGATGGTAGCTGAAGTTGGTTCTGGAAGCGGAATAACTTCTGTTTCTTCCTGAAGCAGCATTCTGGAATCGCATGGATCGCCTTCAATTGACGAAGTAGCCATGATCTGCGGAGAGGTGGCTAGCAACTTTCTCCTGAACAGCCAATTCTGTTCGATGGGTCGAATGATCCCTGCTAGCGCATCTCTAGCACCCACCATGGTCAGGTCGATCTGCGGGTGTTTCGATTTTCGTGAAAGATACGGCCGGGTTGACATTTCCACACTGGAACCTGGTATCCCAGGCGGCGAGAGATCTTCTCGGGCGTCAGAGCGGGGCTGAGATCTATGTTGGCGGGGTACGGTGCTCTTTGTATCGTTGCTAGCCAGCTTGGCGGTTCCAACCGCGCTCAACCATTCCCATTGCCGAAAGCCAGGCGCTTCAATGGCAAAAAAAGCGGTCTGCGGTTCCAGCAGGGCCAATTCCAGCGTGGCGGCGGCACGCTGGAATTGTCGGCCGTGAACCAGTACCTGCCAGCAAACTTCAAAATTGAGTGGAAACCCCATCAGATAACAGCGATTTTTCTTGAAGCGACGGCTGTGTTGGGTCCACCAGTCTGCCACCGCTTTTAAGTCGGGACGGGGAAAAAGTAACGAATTGACCAGCTTTACCTGATCTGTGGGTTCAGTTTGCTCAGCGTGATCAAGAGTCAATTTTTCTTCAATCAGATCGAAGCCAGTGATGAGGCTAAATGCTGCACCAGCCAAGCTGGCTGATATGGCTGTACCGCTCATGTGGCGGATCAACCAGGGGACGGCCGAGGTATCGCCCAGAACACCCAGACCATGAATCACAAGCGGGATGAAGCGCTCATCTAGAAGCAGTTGTCGAATCCAAAGCCGTGCAGATTCAAGACCGACCGCGCGTGCGATCAGTTCGACCGCGCGTTGCTGGTGGGAGAGGGAGGGTTCGATACCGCGCTCGACCATTTGTTGCAGCACATCCAACCCCCCGCTATCGGCGAGCAAACCCGCTGACCAGGCGGCCCAGAACCGCCAGGTTTCGTTGGCGTGGGTCAGGTGTTGTCGCAGGATGGGCAGATAGCGTTGCAACCGGAGTTCCCCAACTGCCCGCAGAGCCCGGGCGCGCAAGCGAAGGCCGGAGTCTTTAAGGGCCGCGTCCATGTATTGGCCCGGATCGACGTGATGCATAACGCAGGCGGTAATGCCAGCGTGACGTAGCAGCGGCGAGGTCGAAGCCAATAGATCGTGGATCCGCCCTCGTAACCGCTGGGGAGTAACCCAACCGAGAGCGGCGGTCAGCTCGCGGACGGTGTCGGGGATAGTATTGACGTGGTCGGTTAGTTGCCTGAAGGGCGCTCCATCAGGATGGCAAACCGCGGTGGCAGAGGCAACGAAGATATAACCTGGTTTCTGGCTGGCAAGATTGTCCCAGCAGCATTTCCAGCCCAGATCACCGGCTTCGCGCAGCAGAGTCAGTTGTTGTTCGAGCCGGCTGTCGAGTTCGGTCAGAGCGGGGAGGGTGGTCATCGGAGCATGTGCCGCTTGATCCCGTTCCACCCAGAGTTGAGCGGCGGTTTCAACGCAGGTTTGGAGAATATCCTGAATATTGAGCAGCGATTGTTGTTCGGTGGCCAAGGTGTGGGTGGCGAACAGCGGCATCCCGGTCTGGATCAGTGCCAATTCCATTGCGGCAGCGGCGCGCTGGCGCTGATAACCATTCACCAGAACATGCAAACAGTGGTCAGAGGCGATGGGATGACCGAGCAGGTAACGGATTCCCCGTTGGAAGCAGGTTTGGTGAGTTTGCCACCAAGCGGTGATTGCATCCGGATCGGGCCAAGGAAGACCCCGCATGGGAGTTTTATCGTTAATAGAGTTCGATTCGGTGGATCGGTCAAGCTGATGTTCGACCAAATCGAGACCAGTGATCAGGGTAAAGGCTTCACCGGCCGCCCGCATCAGTTCGGGATTTGACATTTGCTCGATCAGCCAAGGAATTTGCCAAGGATCACCGGCTGCGCCGATACTGATGATGGGATCACGGGAGTTGGGGGCTTGATCTTTGATTGTCTCTCGCCAGCATTGCCACTGCGCGGCATCTAAGACGCGAGGGAGAAGAAACAAAGCGTGTTGACGTAGAGGAGAGTCGGCTAAGGAAAACTCACCAAGGATTTCAGTGGTTGCTTGCCCACGTTCTCCGACGCGAATGGCAGACCAAGCAGCCCAGAAGCGCCACTCGGGCACTTGTTCAGTCAGATGTTGGCGTAGAGAGGGTAACAGGTCGGGCCGACCGATTTCCCCAGCCGCTCTGAGGGCGCAGGCGCGGAGTTCAGTATCATCGCTTTGCAGGGCAGCGATCAGATAGTCGCCCGCATCAGCACGGTGGTGGGTGCAAATAGTGAAGGCGATGCGTTGATGCAGCGGGTTTTTCGTTGCCAGAAAATGCAGCAGGTGTTCCTTGATGCTGTTCAACGGTAGCCAGCTCAAGGTCTCGATCAGAGTAGTGATGAGCTGCTCTTCAGAGCCGATTAACTCTAGTAGAAAATCGCGCCAATTTAGCGAGGCACTTTCGTTGAAGGCGAGAACCGCAGCAGGGAAGATGTCGCTCGATTGGTATTGGGGGCCGTTGAATCGCTGCTCTAGCGTTGCCCAGTATCGGGCACTGTCCTGGCGCAGGGTATCTAGTTGCTCGTTCAGGTGATGATCTAGGCTCGCCAAATCGGTAAGAGAGAAATAGGGAGCCTCAATACCGATTTGGCGTTTTTTCCATAATGCTCTTATTTTGTCGATACAGTGAGTAGTTTCATTCTGTGTCAAGTTGAATAACTCGGATGGCACTTGATTTCCTTTGCCGGAATTCCAATCTTTTTTATTCGGGAGAATTTCTATCTATCGGATCCCGGACCATCAATGGTTTTGTTCTGAAGGTATGAAAGTTTGCTATTTTGCTCGTTTGTAGATGCCGGGAGTCACGATCAATGATCGTTAATTTCAGCCTTTTCTATTTAGGCCAGCGAAATTGCCACAACAATATCTCCCGGCTATCTTGTCTCACACGAGGATTTCTCGATCACCTTTGCAAAACGTAGGTGCCTGGCGCATCGCAGATCGGATACAGTCCCTTCTCTGGAGCCCCTAACGTTGGAGGAGAGACTTGCTGCTCAGTCGAGTGCTCGACCAGCCATGCCTGCCAAGCTAGCCACCAAGAACCCTCTCGCCTGGGTATGGTTGCCTGCCAGGTGTCGGGGTCGATATAGCGATCTTGGTCAGTGCGACATGCCATCTGATAACTGCGGTGACGATGGCCCGGCTCGCTGACGATTCCAGCGTTATGGCCGCCGCTCGCCAGAAGAAATGTCACTGCATCGGCATCCGCCAGCAGATTGATCTTGTAGACCGAGCGCCAGGGTGCGACATGATCCTGTTCGGTGGCTACCATGAAGATCGGTGCGCGGATATCGGTAATGGCAATAGGGCGGTCGTTAACCTTGTAATGACCGGTAGACAGCTCATTGCCGAGGAAAATATGGCGCAGATATTCGGAGTGCATCCGGTAGGGCATTCGGGTTTGATCGGTGTTCCAGGCCATCAAATCGTTGAGCGGCTGACGCTTGCCGAGCAGATAGTCGTGGACCAGCCGCGACCAGATCAGGTCGTTGGAACGCAGCAACTGGAACGCGCCCACCATTTGATCGGTGTCCAGATAGCCTTGGTCCCACATCATATCTTCCAGAAAAGCGACTTGGCTTTCGTTAATGAACAATAGCAACTCGCCTGCTTCGGTAAAGTCGGTTTGGGCCGCGAACAGCGTGATCGTCTTGATGCGGTTATCCCCATCACGGGCCATAGCGGCGGCGGCGATGGTCAACAAGGTACCGCCTAGACAATAGCCGACCGTGTGGATTTTTCGCCTCGGCAGGATCGTGGAAATCGCATCCAGCGCTGCCATCATCCCTTCCTCAAGGTAATCCTCCATGCCGGTATCACGATCTTCGGCGGTGGGATTCTTCCAGGAAACCACGAAGACAGTATGCCCTTTCTCCACCAGATACTTGACCATGGAGTTATGGGGCGACAGGTCCAGGATGTAATACTTCATAATCCAGGCGGATACGATCAGGATCGGCTCGGCGAAGACCTGTGGAGTCGCCGGTTGATATTGAATCAGTTCGATCAAGTTGTTGCGGAAAATCACTTTGCCTGGCGTGATCGCCACATCACGGCCCACTACGAATTGTTCACTCTTAACATCCAAGTGTTTACCGGCCACGGCGGCTTCCATGTCGGCCATGAAGTTGGTCCAGCCGCGTACCAGATTTTGGCCGCCTTCCTCCAGGGTAGCCTTGAGTATTTCGGGGTTGGTCAGCGGCGAGTTCGACGGCGAGAACATATCGAGAATTTGCCGGGTTACGAACGAGACGATAGCTTCGTTCTGTTTGTTGACACCTCGGTTACGGGTCGTCGCGTTGTACCACCATTGCTGAGTGAGCAAGAACGATTGATAAATCAGATTGTAAGGCCATTGTCTCCAACCTTCGTTATCGAAACGATGGTCTTGGGGCAAGGGTTCGATACAGGGTGGCGTATCAGGATTTTGGCTTGATTTGATAGCGTACAGAGTTAAGCGCACCATTTTGCGAAGCGCTTTTTCATTCAGCAGCGCCTGCTTGCCAGGTGCCAGACCGAGATGTACTAGCCAGTCAAGATAGGCCATGGTCAGTACTGCCGGAGAAATACCGCCAGTACCGCGCGCCAGGTTGGCATTGACCATGCGGTCGATGGTTTCGGGAATATGCGTGCCGAGCAGGGTCCGTTCCAGGCCATAGGTGCGATGGGTTGAAGACGTTTGGCCGGATGGATCGCGCCAGGAACGGGGCAGTGCTTTGGACGCAGGCGCCTGCCGAGAGGAGGTCCGTTCAGATGCTGGGCCGACTTGAGCATCGACCGGGAGGGTTTCATTGGATTCTTGCATGACTGTACACCTCCGGATACCCGGACATGAGAGGTTCGCGGCGCGATCTCCGCGACTCGCAAGGGTGGATTCCCGCGCCACGTTTACAGTGTACTGCAAAGCAAAATGGCCGGATTGATCCGTCCGGCCGTCCTCAGGAGATTTTTACTGTCGTCGGCAAAACGGGATTACTTCTGCTGCTTGCGATGGTCGATCACCCGTACCGCCTTGCCCTCGGAGCGGGGTAGCTCGCCGGTCCGCCGCACTATGATCTTGGCGGTCACACCGATGAAATCCTTGATATCCTTCTGAGCCTTGTGCGCAACCCGGTCCATGGCTTCCTGGCCCTGGGCCACCAGGGGTGGGCTGCCTTCGACATTGACCGTGAGCATATCGAGATTGCCCTCGCGAAAGACTTCCAACTGATAGAACGGCGACAACGTTTCGGTCTGCATGAGAATGGCTTCGACCTGTGACGGGAAAACGTTAACGCCACGAATGATCAGCATGTCGTCGGTGCGGCCGGTAACGCGCTTCATGCGGACGTGGGTGCGACCGCAGCGGCAGGGGGCAGGGTCGAGCACCGATACATCGCGGGTACGGTAGCGGATGACCGGGAAGGCTTCCTTGGTCAACGAGGTGATGACGATCTCGCCGGCTTCGCCGTAGGGGATCGGCTGACCGGTGTTGACATCCACGGCCTCGACCAAGAAGTGGTCCTCAAAGACGTGCAAGCCATTTTTGGCCTCGATGCATTCGATGGCCACGCCTGGGCCGATCACCTCGGACAGGCCGTAAATATCCACTGCGTCGATGCCAAGCCGGGATTCTAGTTCGTAGCGCATGCCCTCGGTCCAGGGTTCGGCACCGAAAATGCCGACCTTAAGCGGCAGCTTGCGCAAATCTACGTTCATGTCCTCGGCCGCCTCCGCGATATTGAGCGCGTAGGAGGGGGTACAGGACAGACCGGTCGGCTCGAAGTCTTGGATCAGCATGATCTGGCGTTGGGTCTGACCACCGGAAATCGGCGTGACCATGACCCCCAATTCTTCGGCACCATAATGTAGTCCTAGACCACCGGTGAACAGACCATAGCCATAAGCATTGTGCAGGCGGTCGCCGGGCCGAAGACCGGCCGCGGCCAGACTGCGGGCCATGACCCGTGCCCAGGTCTTTACATCGCGGCGCGTGTAGCCGACGACAGTCGGTTTGCCGGTGGTGCCGCTGGAAGCGTGAATGCGGACCACTTGGTCGGTCGGTACGGCAAACATGCCGAAGGGATAATTTTCACGCAGATTTTCTTTCTTGGTGAACGGGAGCAAGCGAACGTCGGCTACAGACTGGATATGGCGCGGTTTGACGCCGAGTTCGTCCATGGCATCCCGGTAATATTTGACAGTCTGATAACAGCGTTCGACAGTTGCGCGTAGCCGGCGCAGTTGCAGTTCCTGTAATTCCTCACGGGGTAGAGTTTCTTGTTCGATGTCGAGAATCATGGGGTGTTCTCATGTTTTTTGGGGTGATGGTCAAGCGCCAGCAGTGGCGGTGGGAAATGTTTCGGTGAGTAAATCGTAACCCATATCGCGTAAGTGCTGGTTCAAAGCGTGTGGATTTTCGGCGCGATAGCGCACCACTGCCACGCGCAGGCCGGTTTGATCGGAGTGCAGCGGGGAAACCACGGTGGCGATGTAGCCACCCGCATCATTGATTGCGGTCAGCAGTCGCCCCAATTGGCCGATGGTATCGGGCAGATGCACGGCGATGCGGGTGGTGTCCTCCATCAGGCAACCGGTGATATCCAGGAAAAAATCCAGTAAATCCTCGTGAGTGAGGATGCCGACCAGCTTACCGCCATTTTCGACCACCGGCAGGCAGCCAATTTTTTCCTGGCGCAAGAGACGGGCGGCTTCCTCGACTAAGGTATCGGGTGAGCAGGTGACGACTTTGGAACGCATGACCCGGCCAGCATCGAGTTTCCCAAGTAGGTAGTTGGCTTCGCCGACCGACAAGGTAGTCACTGGAGAAGGGGAAACTCGTTCCAGATCGTGCGAAGTTACTAACCCAATGAGTTGGCCATCGCGCACGACTGGCAGATGGCGGATGTGATGGTCGCGCATCAATGCCGCCAGTTGCGTCACGCGAGCGTCTTCAGCGACTTGCAAAACGTTGCGGGTCATGATCCGGTCCACGTACATCGTTTATCTCCGGCGACATGAGGAAGGATATCGAGTTTTCCTTTCGGAACTCCCGCTAATAACCCAGGTAAGCCCGGCGTACGGCATCGTCGGCTAGCAATTCCGCTGCCGATGCGGTCTGGGCGATACGCCCCGTTTCCAAAATATAGCCGCGCCCAGCGATAGCGAGAGCAGCCCGAGCGTTTTGTTCCACCAGCAGAACCGTTACGCCTTGCGAGTTAAGCTCGACGATCACCCGAAAAATTTCTTCGACCAACAGCGGTGCCAACCCCATCGAAGGTTCATCCAATAGCAGCAGGCGTGGTCGGCCGAGCAGGGCACGGCCAATAGCGAGCATTTGCTGTTGGCCGCCGGACAGGGTACCGGCCAATTGGTGTCGACGTTCAGCCAGGATTGGGAACAAAGCATAGACCCGCTCCATTTCCTGCCGAATCCAGTCCTGATGATGCCGCTGACGGAAAGCGCCCAGCCGTAGATTGTCCTCGACGCTCAACGGGGCAAAGACCAGGCGGCCCTCGGGAACTTGGCAGATGCCGGCGGCGACGATACGGTGCGGCGGCCAGCGGGTGATATCCTGGCCGGTGAAACGGACATGACCACTGCTGGCGGGGTGGAGGCCAGAGAGAGTGTGGAGCAGAGTGGTTTTACCCGCACCATTGCCCCCGACGATGGCGATCAGTTCACCGGCATGAATGTGTAGATCGGCTTGATGAACCGCCCGAACAGGGCCGTAGTCACTACGGAGACCCACTACTTCCAGCAGTGGATCTTGAGAGCCATCGGGAGAGGTGGAATCAGACAGCATATCGGACCGCGCCTCCCAAATAAGCGGCGGCAACCCGAGGATCCGCTTGGATTTCAGCCGGTGTACCCTCGGCCAGCACACTGCCATAGTCCAGCACCAGCAGGCGGTCGGAGACGCTCATCACCAGGGGCATGTGATGCTCGACCAACAGCACGGTTATCCCACTGGCGCGGATGCGATCGATCAGGTCGCGCAAGGCCAGAGATTCCGTGTCATTGAGACCAGCAGCCGGCTCGTCCAGCAGCAACAGCCGGGGCTTAGCCGCCAGGGCGCGGGCGATTTCAACCCGCTTCATCAGGCCGTAGGGTAGGGTACCTGCCGGCTGTTCGATTCGATCCGTCAGTTCGCACAATTCCAGGGCTTCGCGTGCCCATTCACGCAATTGCTGCTCCTCACGCCGTACTTTGGGGAGCCGTAGGGCGGCCGTCAGTAGACTGGAATGGGCGCGAAGGTAGCAACCGGCCATGACGTTCTCCAGCACCGTCATATTGAAGAACAGTTGCAGATTTTGAAAAGTTCGGGCAATGCCTTGAGCGGCAATCCGATGAGGTGGCAGACCGAGTAACTCGTGGCCATCGAACCGAATGGAACCAGCGGAGGGCTGGTAGAAACCGCACAAGGCATTGAAGAGAGTAGTTTTGCCAGCGCCGTTGGGACCGATCACGGCATAGATCAGACCCGGCGCAACCTGAAAGCTAACGCCGGCGAGGGCCATGATGCCGCCGAAATTTTGCTCCAAACCCTCGACCGCGAGCAAGGCAGTGGAGGAGAGCGAAGGGACCGGGGAAAAGGATTGTTTAACCAACATGAATTTGGTGTTGCACAGCGGCCCACAACCGCCGTATGCCTTGATTCAAGCCGACGAATAAGCCTTGCGGCATGAAGATCATCACGGCCATCAACAATGCTCCGTGAATCAACATTTCATAATCTTCGAATACAACCAACCCAGCGTGCAGCAGAGTCAAGGCAATGGCGCCGCAAACCGCTCCGAAGGTTGAGGCCATACCGCCGAGAACGACCATGGTAACCAGTTCGACGGAAACGGTCAGGCTGAAAGAGTCCGGGCTGATGAATCCCTGTTGGTGGGCGAACAAGCTACCGGCAAACGCGGCGAACAGTGCTGAGACTACAAAGACCTGGGTTTTGGCACGGCCGGTGTCGATGCCGAGCATCTGCGCGGCGAATTCAGAACCATGGACAGCGCGTAGGGCGCGGCCGATTCGTGAGTCGATGAGGTTGAGCGATAACCAGATCGCAATCAACATGGCGACCGCTATCACGCCATACCAGCGCAGGTCATTGTCAACCGACCAGCCGAAGAGGTTCAGATGGGGGATGCCAGTTAACCCGTCTGGGCCACCGGTCCAGCGAGTGGCCTGGACCATGATGACGTGGATGATCATGCCGAATCCCAAAGTAGCCATGGCCAGATAATGGCCGCGCAGGCGCAGGATCGGCCGGGCAAGGAGCCAAGCGATCAAGCCAGCGACTGCGAGGCCGGTGAACATGGCCAAGGGGACCGGCCACGCGTAACGGGTGGTCAGAATACCGGAAGCGTAAGCACCCATACCAAAGAACGCGGCGTGGCCGAGAGAAATTTGGCCGGCGTATCCCATTAACAGATTGAGGCCGACCGCAAGGATGGCATGCAGGCCAGCGGAAATACCCACGACCGTCACGAAATAATTGTCTGGGAACAGCATCGGGAGCAAAGCAACCGTGGCCGCAAAAATGTAGAAACCGATCAGCCGCATCGATCAAACCCGCTCAGCGATCTTGTGGCCGAACAGACCGGTCGGCTCGAAAAACAACACCATCAACACGAACAGAAAAGCGATAGCATCTTTGTAACCCGATGAAATCAACCCAGCACCGAGCGATTCCAGTACACCTAGCAACAGCCCCCCCGCGACCGCACCCATTGGATTACCGATTCCCCCGACGATAGCGGCCGAAAAACCCTTAAGGCCGAGCATTACACCGGCCTCGTAGGAGCTAAAGGTGATAGGGGCGACGAGAATACCGGCCAATGCGCCCAGACCGGCGGAAAGACCGTAGGCTAACCGCAGCATCATCCGGACATTGATGCCGACCAGTTGCGCAGCGGTGCGATTGAACGAACACGCCAGCAGTGCCTTGCCGACTAGGGTGCGGCTGAAAAAGAAGCGAACCAACGCGACCAGCACCACGGTGACGCCGAGTACCCAGAGGCTCTGCGGTAATAGCGTTGCTTCGCCGATTCGGATGGGCACGTCGCCGGAAAAAGCAGGCAATGAGTGAAAATCCTTGCCCCATAACAGCATGGCGACGCCGCGCAAGAAAATTGCCGCGCCGATCGTGATGATGATGGTGGTCACCACCGATGCGCCCAAGGCAGGTTCAATGGCAAATCGTTCCAGCAACAGACCAACCAAGATCGTGATCAGGGTTGCAGCGATAGCCGCCAGCGGCAACGGCAAGCCAGCGGCCAACAAAGCTATCGCGGTCATGGCGCCCAGCATCACAAATTCACCCTGAGCGAAATTCACTACGTCGGAAGCGTTGTAGATCAGGGCAAAACCCAGACCCACCAGGGCGTAGATGGAGCCGACCGTAATGCCGGTGACCAGGAACTGGAATAACTGGTCAAACATCAGTTTGGGGCTATTCGATGATTTTCCAGGCGCCGTTGCGGATTTCTACCATCTTAAAGGCGTCCAGATTTAGACCCATGTGGTCTTCCGGACTCATGTTAAAGACGCCGGCCGTGCCGATGAAACCCGTGGTCTTCTCGATCTCGTCGCGTACCTTGGCTTTATCGGTAGCGCTACCCGCCCGTTGGATTGCAGCCACGGCGATATGAAAGCCATCGTAGGCGTGACCGCCGAAGGTGGATACGGGACCGTATTTGGCCTCGTATTGTTTTTTGTAAGCAAGCAATACCGGTTTCTGGGGATCGGTATCCGGCAATTGCTCAGCGACAACTAAAGCAGCGGCCGGCAGGCGGACACCCTCGCCGGCATCACCGGCTAGCTCGATGAAGGTCTTGGAAGCTACGCCATGGGATTGGTAGAGGGGCAGGGTGATGCCAAGTTGCTTGATGTTCTTAGTGACGATCGCTGGGGCTTGGCCGAAGCCGAAGTTGATGATGGCCTGAGCGTCCGCTCCGCGAATCTTGGTCAATTGGGTCGTCATATCGGTGTCCTTATTGCCGTAGGACTCGTCAGCGACGATGGTGATGCCGTACTGGGGCGCCAACTTCAAAACCTGCTCGCGGCCGGATTTGTCAAAGCCGCCATCCCCGGTGATTAAGGCGACCTTGGTCAGGTTGCGCTTGCGTAAATCCTCGAAAATCTTGGCAGCGGCCATGCGGTCGGTGTGGGCAACTTTAAATACCCATTCCTTGACAGGTTCGATAATCTCGATTCCACCGGCCAGGGAGATCAGCGGAATGCCTGCTTTTTCGACTTCCGGGATGACCGCCAGGGTGTCACCCGAGGTGGTGCCGCCGACGATAATGTCCACTTTGTCATTCTGAATTAGACGCTTGACGAAGCTGACCGCGTCCTGAGCCTTGCCGCCGGTATCGTAATGAATGAATTCGAGCTTGTGGCCTTTGATACCGCCCTTGGCATTTATGTCCTCGACGTACATTTGAAGCGTCTTGAGTTCGGGATCGCCCAGGAACGAGGCCGGACCGGTCACCGTGAGAAAAGAGCCGATCTTGATCGGTTCGGCGCCGTTGGCCAGGCTGCCCACTGCAAGCAGTGCTGCCGCGATGATGCCTTTCCAAGAAACCGTTTTCATTGTGTCCCCCTGTGGTTTAGTGATTATCGGGCGCCAGCTCTAGGCTGGGTGGTTCATTCGCAGTCGTATATGTTCGTACCCTATGAAACTTTGTGCAGTTTACGCTGCTGGCCGTTGGGAAAAGGCCCTGACATGACCTGCTTCTCGCCCTGCGTCGAATGCTCTGGCGTTGATATCCGCAAGCTTTGGCTTGTGGGCGCGAAAGCCTTCGACGATATTTGTTTTGAGAACCTCGGCGAGGAAGGGGAGATGGTCGCTGATCGCTCCCAACATGATGGTATTGATCAGCTTAGCGTTACCCAATTCTTCGGCGATGGCCCCGGCATCGAAAGCATGTACTTCGATTCCCGCTGCTGCCAGTTCGCTAATGGGATCGACGGGATAGTCGTACAGTCCGGCCGAAACCACCGGTGGTGCGATGCGTAGCGTGTTGACCATTGCCACGCCAGTCGGGCGAAGTTGGGGCAGCCAGCGTAGGCTTTCGGCTGCTTCGAAACCGACCAGCAAGTCGGCCTCGCCGGCATCGATTTGCGGCGAGTAGACCTTGGGGCCGAAACGAACGTGCGAAGAGACAACCCCGCCGCGCTGGGCCATGCCGGCCACCTCGGTTTTCTTAACATCATAGCCTTGGCTTAAGGCAGTGCGAGCTAACATTTCAGCAGCGGTCATCACCCCTTGACCGCCGATACCCACGACAAGAATGTTGATGATGCCGTCATGCATGGGGTTGAATCCAGATGGTTCGGTTTTGCGGTTGTGGCTGGCTGATGGCTTCGGGCGCGCAGGTTCCAACGCACATATGGCAGCCGGTGCAGGTGTTGGCATCGATGTGGGCGAATACGAGCTCCTTGCTTTTACCGCTCTTGGCAATCACCGTTTCACGGCGGGCGACGGAAATCGCGGGGCATCCAAGATCGATGCAGTTGCCGCAGCCCGTGCATTTGTCATCGATGACCGTGTAGGGCTGGAGGCGCTCGAAACGGTCGGTGAGCGAGCAGGGGCGGTTCGTGATGATAATCGATGGCTCCTCCATCTTGATCTCTTCGCGTACCAGCTTGACGATGGTCGGCAACTCGTAGGGATCGACCATGCGGATGCGTTCGGGCCGAACTCCCAAGGCTTCGGCCAGCTTGGCGAAATCCACGCGCGGCGCGGGCAGCCCGTGCAAATCTTGGCCGGTGCCGGGATTTTCTTGGCCGCCGGTCATACCGACTGAGCGGTTATCCAGCAGGAGCACGGTGACGTTGCCCCGGTTGTAGATCATGTTCAGCAGACCCTGCATCCCCATGTGCAGGAAAGTGGAATCGCCGATGACCGCAACGATACTTTTCTTTTCGTCGGATTCGCCCCGACCTTTGTCCATGCCATGGGCCATGCTGAGCGAGGCGCCCATGCAGGTGCAGGTGTCCAGCGCGTTCCAGGGGTGACCAGCACCGAGGGTATAGCAGCCGATATCGCCGACGATGTTGAGGTTGCGAATGTGGGAGAGCGCAAAGTAGGGGCCAAGATGTGGGCAGGAGGCACACATGGTTGGCGGGCGAGGGAAGACATTGACGCCCGGCCGTTTTGGCACCTCATAAGGTTCGCCCAACAGGCGTTTGACGGCCGGACGCAGCACACTAGGTGCCAGTTCGCCGAAGCGGGGCAGGATATCCTTGCCGTGCACGTCTAGACCGGCAGCGCGGATTTCGATTTCCAACAGCGGTTCAGTTTCCTCGACCACGACGAGGGTTTCCACTTGGCTGGCAAAGTCGCGGATTTTGGCCAGCGGCGGCGGACAACTGAAACCGAGCTTGAGTACCGGAGCGTTCAGGAAGGTTTCGCGAACGTGCATGAAGGCAGGCCCGGCGGTGACGAAGCCGATGCGCCGATCACCGCCGGGGAAGATGGCGTTGAGATCGACTCTTTCGCTCAACTCCCGTAATTTCCGATCGCGTTCGTGCAGTAACGGCAGGCGCGGTTTGGCATTGGCTGGGGTCATCACCCAGCGTTGGGGGTTTTTCTGGAACCCAGCGGCGCGATGCTCGATCCGTTGGCTCTCAACGGTCACCATGGCCTTGACGTGGCAAACACGGGTGGTCATGCGGACGATAACCGGCGTTTCGTACTCTTCGGACAGAGGGAAAGCCCGCTTGACCATCTCATAGGCTTCTTGCGAGTCAGCCGGCTCTAGAATCGGCATGTGGCCGAAGCGGCCCCAGTAGCGCGAATCCTGTTCGTTTTGCGACGAAGACAGTCCCACGTCGTCGGCTACCACGATGACCAACCCGCCGACCACGCCAGCCAGTGATTGAGTCATGAATGCATCGGAAGCGACGTTCATACCGACGTGCTTCATGGCAGCCAGGGCGCGTGATCCTGCCAGCGAGGCACCGATGGCAACTTCCACCGCCACTTTTTCATTGACGGACCATTCGGAGTAGATATTGGGGTAAAGGGCGATATTTTCGAGGATTTCGGTGGCGGGTGTGCCAGGGTAGGCGGCAGCGACCCGGACCCCGGCCTCCCAGGCGGCACGCGCCACGGCCTCGTTGCCGGAGAGCAGATGACGGCTTTCGGTCTGGGCGTGTACCACTGTATTCATGGGTGTGCGGACCTCGGGTTTTATTTATTCGATGGCGGATGCCAGTGATCGGCTGGCAGATCTTGAGCAAAACGCTCGAATTTCCATGCTGTGCATGAGATTTAAATTTTAGCGACTCTCCGCGGCTCTAACCAGGGAATAGAAGATATTCAAAATGCTATTTTGAGTCGGGTATGAGTTTGTGCTTGGTCCGTTCCCGTCGTTCCCGATCTAGTTGTTTTTGCAGGTGTTGTTGAGTATCGAATGCTGCTTTTAACTCGCCACGGAGATTCTCGGTGACGCGCAGGATTTCCAGATTGCGAGCCTCGCTTTCCCGCAGACTGTCTCTCAGTTGTTGAGCATCGACGGTTAAACCGCGCAAGCGTTCATTGGCAACGGCTAGCGCTTCGCGATTCGAAGCGTTCTCTCGCTCTTGTTTTTCCAATCGTTCGAGCCAAGCAGCTTCTCTATTTTTCCAGTCATTTCTATCCGTTATCAACGCTTGGCGCTCGGCAGCCCATTCCGCGCGGTTTTGGTCGAGGATTTGGGTGAGACGAATTTCGTTTGTCTCACCACGCTGACGCTCTATTTCCAACTGACGGTGGGCTTCCGCTTCTTGTCGTTTTAAATCCTCCCGCAATTGCTGGAGCAGGGTTTCCAGTTGCGCAACCCGCGCTTCGGTTTCGGTGCGAATTTGCGCGACGGTTTCAGCAGCAGTTAGGGCACGCTGTTCGGCAGATTCAACAGCCGTTTCAGCGGCGGCACGACGCTCCTGTTCCACCAACAGGCGGTCAGCTAGCGTGCGGGCGGTGGTCTGGGAGGCTTCGAGTTGCAGGCGAAAATCGCTTGCGGCAGTTTGCTCTTTGTGCAAATCCGCGAGAGCTGAATTCCGCGACTGTTCGGCATCAGCGACTGCCTGCGTGGCTGCGAGCCGTTGATCCTCGAACACGGCTTCAGCTTGTTGTACCGCAATTTTCCAAAACACTTCCAAGGCCGTCCTAACTGCTTCAGGGACGGTGGGTGGCAAAACGATTTTGGTTGTTTCGGACAGTTGTTGTTGCCAGCTTTTCAGGTGTTCGCTGATGGTGGTGTTGCTGCCAGTGCCGAGCAATTCGCGAATGCGTTGGATAGTGGGATTCAGGCCACGTCCGAGTAATGTTTCTGCTGCATTCCGAACATCTTCATAACTGATTCCAGTGCGAGCCATAACGGGGCAAATCACTCAGTGAGGATTGAAGATGCACGGATAATAACAAACGGATAATTACATAACACGTATTTTTACATGTTTTTTAGACTAAAAATTCAAGATTATTCCCATAATCATGAATAGGGGTAGACCCAACAGTCGTGCCATAAACCGCCAAATCGATTTACCCCCCACAGGAGCGTTTCCTCTCACCGCCATAACCCCTCGAACCGACGGCCCACCACCCGGGTATAGCGGACCGTGTGTTTTGGGTCGCGATGGCCCAGGTAATCCTGGATCAGGCGGAGATCGTAGCCCTTGTTCGCGAGATAAAAGCCACAGGAATGGCGCAGCATGTGCGGATGCACCGGCGGCAACTGGGCGCGCTCCGCGGCGGCGGCGATCAGATAGTTCACCGACTGGCGGGTGAACGGTTGGCCCCGTTCCGACACGAACAACCAGGGCAGGGCATCGCCGCGCAGGGCGAGATAACGTTTGATGGCCCGCAGCTCATCGCCGGCGATCGGATGTTCCACGGCCAGGCCGTTCTTGAGGCGCCGTACCCATAGCCGGGCGCGATCGAGATCGACTTCATCGCGACGGAGGCCAATAGCTTCGCTGACACGGAGACCGTGGCGAAACATCGTCAGTACCAGCAGGTAATCACGAATCCCATGCCGCCCCGCCTTGGCCGCTGTCAGCAAGGCGCCGAGTTCCTCCTCGCTCAGGAAATCCTTGCCACGCTCATGGGCATCTGTAGCCTCGCAGACATCTCTTTTTACACTTGGCCGGTTGAGAGGAGGGTTCTTGTCCATCGGAATCCCTTGATTTACCTATCGCAAGGGTAGCCAACTTTTTACAAGATACAGATTTTGTTAAAAGTCGGCCATTGCTCGCCGGCGCTGGAACTCCGTTATGAAAAATGCGCCGCCCGATGCTATCCCCCCCGAAGAGTGGTGGCTAACACCCGCCGAACTGGATTTTGTTCGGGCCAGGCATCCAACCAATCGGTTGAGCTTTGCGTTGCTGCTGTTGTTCTTCCGTCAGCACTGCCGGTTCCCCCACCAACTGAGTGACATCAATCCAGTGAAGACGGAAGTTGTAGCCCGTCAGATCGGCCTTTCAGATGACGGTCCCCAAGCCATCGCGCTATCGCATCGGACTTTGGAGCGGTACCGGTCCGAAATCCGGGACTGGTTCGGGTTTCGCAAGGCGCTGGACGCCGATATGTTCATCGCCACACTCCAGGCCGAAATGAAGGAAGCCCTGCGGACCCTCGATCGCGGACTCCCCAACAACCGTCTGGTCCGGATCGGCGAGGCGCAGGGTGGCCGGATCACCGTCACGCCCTTCGATCCGCTTCCCGAACCGCCCAATGTCGTCGCCCTCAAGGCGGAGATCGCCGCCACCTGGCCGATGACCGGCCTGCTCGACATGATCAAGGAAACCGAGTCACTGCGGTCCGTCTCGGCACCGCCGAGACCGAGGCCATCCTCCGGCGCTTTATCAAGAACAACGTTCGGCATCCGACCTACAAGGCTTTCACCCAACTGGGAAAGGCGGTGAAGACCCTCTTCCTGTGCCGGTACCTGCACAGCGAGGCCCTGCGTCGGGAAATCAATGCCGGGCTGAACGTCGTGGAGCACTGGAATGGCGCCACCGACTTCGTCTTCTTCGCCCGCCGGGGCGAGTTGGCGAGCAACCGCCGGGAGGATCATGAAGTCAGCATGCTGGCCCTGCATCTACTCCAGAACTGCCTGATCTACATCAATACCCTGTTGCTGCAGCGGGTGCTGGCGCAGCCGCACTGGGCGGGACGGCTCAGCACGAGGGATCTGAGTGCGCTGACACCGCTGTTCTGGGATCACATCAATCCCTATGGCTGCTTCGAACTGGATATGGAGACCCGGCTACTCCTCGATTGACCGATTTGGCGGACTATGACACGACTGTTGGGTCTACCCCGAATAATCAAAATATGCAAAAAGGTTCAATTTTTATTTACTATTAAGAATAAATATTCAAATATCATTAAACCTATAGGTCTCTCACAATGGTTGCTCCATCGCTCATCGCTCATCGCTTCGAGGGTCAACCATGAGGTACATCGTTCTGCCCGGATTGGCACTACCGCTGTTTATCGCGCTGGCGGCGACCGGTCTTGCCAATACCGCCTGGATGCAACACTACCAATTGTCATCGTTAACCCTGGCTATCCTGCTAGGTATGGCGGCGGGCAATCTGGGACAGAGGTTTATCCCAGTTTCATGGAAGCCGGGCATTCATTTCGCCCAAAATCGTTTGCTGCGGCTCGGCATCATCTTTTACGGATTTCGGCTCTCTTTTCAGCAGGTCGCCGACGTCGGCTTGACGGGTCTATTGACGGACCTTGCCGTCATTACAAGCACCTTCGTTGGCGGCTATCTGATCGGTACCCGCTGGCTGAAAATCGACCAGGAAACCGCGATGCTCACAGCTGTCGGCGCTTCCATCTGCGGAGCGGCGGCGGTGTTGGCCACCGAACCGGTGGTTCGTGGCAAACCGCATCAAACCGCCATGGCCGTGGCGACCGTGGTGCTATTCGGCACGCTGGGTATGTTTCTTTATCCGCTGTTGCAAGGGATGCTGCACTGGCCGGATCGTTTGATGGGCATCTACACCGGCGCTACCATCCACGAGGTCGCGCAAGTGGTCGCCGCCGGCAACGCCATGAATGGCGCCGTGGTCGGCGCCGCCGTCATCACCAAGTTGACCCGAGTGATGATGCTGGCGCCATTCCTGATCGTGCTCAGCCTATTTCTGCAACGTCGCCATCCCGGACAGGAAGGACGTCCCGCCATCGCCATACCGTGGTTCGCCCTGCTCTTCGTGGTCATGGTCGGGGTGAATTCCCTCGCGGTGGTTCCGGTGGGAATAGTGCCTACCATCAACACCTTCGACAGCTTCGTATTGACCATGGCAATGGCGGCGCTAGGCCTGGAAAGCCACATCGGTAAGTTGCGCGGCGTGGGACTCCGTCCGCTGCTACTGGCGTTGCTATTGTTTGGCTGGCTGGTGATCGGAGGCGTCGGCCTGACTCAGGCGATCAACGCGCTGGTGGGTTGAAGGACTGACAGTGCAGGATGAAACGTTCGAGCAGCGGACCGCGATATTTGTCACGGTGCAGGACGATATGGAAACGGCGATCCAAAGGGACCGTCAAAGGCAGTTCCTTGACCCGGCCGTGGGCAAGCGCATCGGCGGCGGCGAGACGGGACAAGCAGGCTAAACCCAGTCCCGCCGCCACGGCTTGAAGCAACGCCTCCGTGCTGTTTAACTCCAACGACACCGGGCAATGGCGTAACCGTGAACCGATCAGGGCGAAAAACTGTTCGCGGCTGCCGGAACCCGGCTCACGAATCAGCCAGGCTTCTCCTTCCAACTCCGCTAATTTCAGGACGCCGCGCCCGACCAGCGAATGGCCCACCGGCGCCAATACACACAGCGGATCGTCCAGCCAAGGTGACGGCTCCAATGCCTGCTGAGCGACCTCGCCTTCCACCAGTCCCAGATCCAGTTCGAACCGGGTCAGCGCCGTGCAAACCGCTGCGGTGTGAGAGATCCACACACGTTGATCACGGTGTCCGGTCTCCTTGCGGAATGCCGCGATCAACGCCGGCAGCAGATAGGTACCGATGGTGCGACTGGCACCGATCGTCAACGTTCCGCCGGCCAGCGGACCGTCCAGCACTCGCGGCAGCATGGTTTCGCGGGTCAGCAATTCATCGGCCCACGGCAGCAATTGCTCGCCGTACGCGTTCAGCAGCAAGCGATTGCGAAAACGATCAAAGAGCGGATGACCCAAGTGGCTTTCCAATTCACGCAAGGCCATACTGATCGCCGGTTTAGTCAGATTCAGCCGCTCGGCGGCTGCGGTCAGAGTCCCCGCCTGGGTAATGCTCACAAACACGCGCAATTGCTTCAAAGTGACGTGCATGGTGGTATCATAGCGTATATTTCATATTTTAATCAAAAAGATATGATGATAACCGAGCCGCTTCAAGACCTATCTGATAAAGTCACGCATCGTAAGGTTCCTTGACGCCATGCCTTCACTTCGAGCGTGCCTGGACATGAACGACCTGCCTTCTTCACCATTGGTTTCTCTCGTCCAAGATGATGGAAGCACCGTGCCCGACGCCCCTCCTCTGCCTCTGGAACGCCTGCGCGTACCGGAAGCTTTCGACGGACGCGGCGGGCGGCAACCGGGCCGGACCGGATATCGTTTGTCAGTTAGCCGCCAGCAACGATCTTGAGGCAATCCAGGCTTGGCTGGCCGAATTTCACGATTCGCCCGCAGACCTTGCGCAACTATCGCAAGGAGGCCGAGCGCCTGCTGTTGTGGGCCTTGCTGGAACGAGGTAAGCCCTTGTCCAGCTTGACCCGCGAGGATTGTCTTCAGTACGAAGCTTTTCCTCGCCGATCCACAACCGCGCGAGCGCTGGTGCGGCACCAAGGCGCCACGCTTCAGCCCCCGCTGGCGACCGTTTCTTGGCCCGCTCAATCCTGCCAGCCGTAAAGTCGCCGTGCTGATCATCAATTCTCTGTTTAGTTATTTGGTCAAGGCTGGCTATCTCGCCGGCAACCCGTTGGCGCTGGCCCGCCGCCGGAGTCGTGGCCATCAACCCATGCGCCAAGTGGAACGCTTTCTCGAACACGACCAATGGCAGGCTCTGCTGACTACGGTCGATGACCTGCCCTGCGACAGCGAGCGTGACCGCCAGCACCACGCCCGTGCCAAGTATCTGACGGCCCTGCTTTACCTGCTGGGGCCACGGGTTAGCGAAGTCGCCGGTCACACCATGAGCAGCTTTATCCAAGTTCGTGGGCGCTGGTGGTGGCGCGTGATCGGTAAAGGTCGCAAAGAGGCCCAAGTTCCCGTCAATCAGGATATGCTACAAGCGCTACGCGACTACCGGCGCTTTTACGGTTTACCACCCCTCCCCGCGCCGGATGAAACCACTCCGCTGGTGCTTAACCTCAAAGGAACCGGCGGTATCGGCGATAACATGATCTACCGGATCATCAAGGACTTGGTCGCTAAGGCAGCGGCTCGGCTGGAAGCGGACGATCCCCATCAGGCCGACAAGTTGCGCCGCGCTTCGACCCACTGGTTTCGCCACACCAGTATCACCCACCAGGCCGATGCCGGCATCGACATTCAATTCCTTGCAACGCAACGCTCGCCACGCCCGCATCGATACTACTGGCCTGTACCTGCACGCCGAGGAAAAGGAGTGGCACGAAACCATGGAACGGCATCGGCTCAAGGATTGAATGGCTATTTCCGCGTTACAGAATGGGTCGATTCGACTGTTTAACCGACGCTATTCCTCAGCGGCTGTTGCGTGAACGGTCGTGGGGTCGGTAGTATGTATTTTGGGATTATTGCGGTTTTGGGCCTAACCATTGGCTGGAAAAACCGTCCGAGCAAGGAGGCCGTCAGCCGCTGTTATTTGAGGAATGACCATGAGTGTGACCCGCCTGCCTGCCTCTGAAGGGCTCTACGACCCACGCAACGAGCACGATTCCTGTGGTATCGGATTCGTCGTCGATATCAAGAATCGCAAAAGTCACCAGCCCGTTCGTCAAGGTCTGGAAATCCTGGCTAACCTAAGCCATCGCGGCGCAGTGGGCGCCGACCCCTTGGCCGGCGATGGCGCCGGTATCCTAGTGCAACTTCCCGACGCCTTCTTACGGGCCGAATGCGCTAATCTCGGCATCCACCTGCCGCAGCCGGGCGATTACGCGGTCGGGATGATTTTCTTGCCACGCGATCCGGCCGCCCGTGCCCAAAGTGAGGCCGCGCTGGAAACGTGTGTGGCTACTGAAGGACAAACAGTGTTGGGCTGGCGCGATGTTCCAACCGACAATTCTTGTCTAGGCCACAGCGTTCGTCCCACCGAACCGGTGATTCGCCAAATCTTCATCCAACGCGGCGCCAACTGCCCCGATGGTGATGCCTTCGAGCGCAAGCTATTCGTCATCCGTAAGCAAACCCATCATATTATTTGGAGTCGGGACTTACCCAGCCGTCAGCAGTTCTATGTCGCGTCACTATCCTCGCGCACCCTCGTCTACAAGGGCATGATCCTGTCCCGTAACATCGGCGTGTACTATCCCGATTTGCGCGATACCCGCCTGGAATCAGCGCTGGCATTGGTTCACCAGCGATTTTCCACCAACACCTTCCCATCCTGGGCGCTGGCACACCCGTTCCGTTACCTGTGCCATAACGGCGAAATCAACACCTTGCGCGGCAATATCAACTGGATGCTGGCCCGCCGCCATAACATGAAATCCGAACGGCTTGGCGCTGACTTGGACAAGCTCTGGCCGCTGATCGGCGACGGTGCTTCCGACTCGGCCACCTTCGATAACGCCCTCGAACTACTGCTTGCCGGCGGTTATTCCCTGCCCCACGCCATGATGCTGATGGTGCCAGAGGCTTGGTCCGACAATCCATTGATGGACCCCAAGCGCCGCGCCTTCTACGAATATCACGCCGCGCTGATGGAGCCATGGGACGGACCGGCCGCGATCGCTTTCACCGATGGTCGACAAATCGGTGCCACCCTCGATCGGAACGGCCTGCGCCCTGCCCGCTATCTCGTCACCGACGACGATCAGGTGATCATGGCCTCGGAAATGGGTGTGCTGCCGGTTCCAGAGGAAAAAATCGTTAAGAAGTGGCGATTGCAACCCGGCAAGATGCTACTGATCGACCTGGAACAGGGCCGCATCATTGACGACGACGAAATCAAGGAACAGCTCGCGTCCACTCACCCCTATCAAGCCTGGCTGGACGCCACGCAAATCCACTTGCGCGATTTGCCAGTCGAAGTGGGGCCAATGGCTCCCGATACAGGTACCCTCCTGCGCCGCCAGCAAGCTTTTGGCTACACGCAGGAAGACGTCCGCGCTTTTCTAGTGCCGATGGCGGTGAATGGCGAAGACCCGATCGGCTCCATGGGTCGCGACATTCCTCCCGCCGTGTTGTCCGGCCGACCCAAGCTGCTGTACGACTACTTCAAGCAAAAATTTGCACAGGTCACTAATCCCCCGATCGATCCGATCCGTGAGGAGCTGGTGATGTCGCTGGTATCGTTCGTCGGTCCTCGGCCCAATCTGCTGGATCTCGGCAGCGGCGGTACCCACAAGCGTCTGGAAGTCAAGCGGCCGATTCTCGATAACGAGGATCTGGAACGCATCCGCCGTATTGAGTATCACGTCGATAAAGCATTCCGTACCAAGACGTTGAGCATCTGCTACCCGGTGGAGCGTGGTGCCGATGGCATGGCGCGTGCCTTGGAAGATCTCTGCCGCGAAGCAGCTGACGTGGTACGTCACGGCAACAACATCATCATCCTCTCCGACCGGAGCATGGATGCCGACCACATTGCCATTCCCGCCTTGCTCGCTACCGCTGCCGTTCATCATCACCTGATCCGCACCGGTCTGCGCACCGAGGTTGGGCTAGTGGTCGAAACCGGCGAAGCCAAGCGGGTTCACGATTTCTGCCTGCTAGCCGGCTACGGTGCCGAAGCCATCAACCCTTATCTAGCCTTCGATACCCTATCCTCGATGCTCCCGGGCTTGCAGCAGAAGCTGACCGAAACTGAAGCGCACGAGCACTATACCAAGGCTATTTCCAAGGGTATCCTCAAGGTCATGTCCAAGATGGGCATTTCCACCTACCAATCTTACTGCGGCGCGCAGATTTTCGAGGCGGTCGGATTGGCCGGCGAGTTCGTCGACCACTACTTCACGGGCACCCAAGGCGTGATCGAGGGCGTCGAACTGGAGGAAATCTCTCAGGAAACGGTCCGTCGCCACCGGTTGGCCTTTGGCGATGCGCCACTGTATCGCAATGCCCTGGACGTAGGCGGCGAGCTCGCGTTCCGCATTCGTGGCGAAGAACACGCCTGGACGCCGGAAACCATTGCCCTGCTCCAGCACGCGGTACGCTCCGGCGACTATCGACAGTTCAAGCAGTACAGCCAAGTGATGAACGATCAACGCGATCATCTCCGCAACTTGCGCGGCCTGTTTGAATTTCGACTTACCTCCCAGTCCTTGCCCTTGGACGAGGTGGAGCCGGCCAGCGAAATCGTCAAGCGGATGGCCACCGGTGCGATGTCCTTCGGCTCGATCTCCTGGGAAGCCCACACGACGCTGGCCACTCGCCATGAACCGGCTGGGTGCCAAGTCCAACACCGGTGAGGGCGGCGAAGATCCGATCCGCTATCAACCGCTGGAAAATGGCGACTCCATTCGCTCGGCGATTAAGCAAGTCGCCTCCGGCCGTTTCGGCGTCACCGCCGAATATTTGGTCAACGCCGACGCGCTTCAGATCAAGATGGCGCAAGGTGCCAAGCCCGGCGAGGGGGGGCAACTGCCCGGTCACAAGGTCAACGACTGGATCGCCCGGGTCCGTCATTCCACCCCCGGCGTCGGCTTGATCTCGCCGCCGCCACACCATGATATTTACTCGATCGAGGATTTGGCCCAACTGATTTTCGATCTGAAAAATGCCAACCCGCAGGCGGACATCAGCGTCAAGCTGGTTTCCGAGATCGGTGTCGGTACGGTAGCCGCCGGTGTGGCCAAGGCTCACGCTGACCATGTCACCATTTCCGGGGAAGACGGCGGTACTGGCGCTAGCCCGCTGACCTCGATCCAGAACGCCGGCTCACCTTGGGAAATCGGCTTGGCCGAGACCCATCAGACCCTGGTGCGTAACCACCTGCGCGGCCGTATCGCCGTCCAAGTGGACGGTGGTCTGCGCACCGGCCGTGACATCGTGATCGGTGCTCTGCTGGGTGCCGACGAGTTCGGCTTCGGCACCGGCGCGCTGATCGCCGCTGGCTGCGTGATGATGCGCAAGTGCCATCTCAACACCTGCCCGGTCGGCGTCGCCACCCAGGATGCGGAATTGCGCAAGCGCTTCCCTGGCCAGCCCGCTCATATCATCAACTTCTTCACTTTCCTGGTCCAGGAAGTCCGCGAGTTGATGGCCCAACTGGGCTTCCGCACCTTCGACGAGATGATCGGCCGCGCCGACCGGCTCGACATGCGCCGCGCCATTCACCATTGGAAGGCACGCGGGTTGGATTTCACCCGCTTGCTGGCCATGCCACCCGCTCCTGCCGGCGTTGCTACCCATCACCGTGAGAAACAGGATCATGGCTTGAGTGGCGTGCTGGATCACCGCTTGATCGCCCAGGCCCAGCCGGCTTTGGAGTCCCGCCAGCCGGTGCGGATCGAAACGCCGATCCGCAATACCGATCGCACCACTGGCGCCATGCTTTCCGGTCAGGTTGCACGTCGCTATGGCCACGCCGGCTTGCCGAACGATACCATCCACATCCGTTTGCATGGTACGGCCGGACAGAGCTTCGGCACTTTCCTGGCCCACGGGGTAACCCTGGAACTGACTGGGGAGGCTAACGACTACGTTGGCAAGGGACTCTCTGGCGGTCGGATCATCGTCCGACCCTCCCCGGACAGCCGCCTGCGCGCCGAGGAAAATATCATCGTTGGCAACACCGTGCTGTATGGCGCCATCGCCGGCGAATGCTACTTCCGGGGCGTAGCCGGCGAGCGGTTCGCTGTCCGCAACTCCGGAGCTGTCGCCGTCGTGGAAGGCACCGGCGACCACGGTTGCGAATACATGACCGGCGGCGTGGTGGTGGTGCTGGGACCAACCGGCCGCAATTTTGCCGCCGGCATGAGCGGCGGTGTCGCCTACGTGCTGGATGAAACCGGTGATTTCGCTCTCCGCGCCAATAAAGCCATGGTTGCGCTTGAACCGTTGAATGACACCGAGGAAACCCTCAACGTCCGGGTTCTACGCGATGACTGGAGCGGGTTGGCTCAAGCCGAATTACCGGAAGACATGTTGCGTCACGATGCCAAACGCCTGCAAGTCCTAATCGCCCGCCATTACTTGCATACAGGCAGCGAGCCCGCTCATCGAGTGCTGGAACACTGGCGGGAGTTATTGCCGAAGTTCGTGAAGATCATGCCACTGGATTATCGACGCGCGTTGCAGGACATGCAGGCTAAAGTCCGTGCCGCCCGTCACGACGAGAAGGCCGGTCTGGCCGTGGGAGCTTGAAGATGGGTAAGCCAACCGGTTTTCTGGAAATCGTCCGTCACGAGCACGGCTATGCGCCGGTCGCGGAGCGGATCACGCACTTTCGCGATTTCGTTGCGGCGCTGCCGGAACCTGCTGTTCGCGAACAGGCCGCCCGCTGTATGGATTGCGGCATACCGTACTGCCATCGCGGCTGTCCGGTGCATAACATCATTCCCGATTGGAACGATCTGGTATATCGCGGCAATTGGCGCGAGGCTTTGGAGGTGCTCCACTCCACGAACAACTTCCCGGAATTCACCGGGCGGATTTGTCCGGCGCCCTGCGAAGCCTCCTGCACATTGAACTTCAACGATTCGCCAGTGACGATCAAGGATATTGAATGTGCCATTATCGATAAAGGTTGGGCGGAAGGCTGGGTCCAGCCGCAGATCGCTGCCCACCGTACCGGCAAACGGGTTGCCGTGATTGGCTCCGGTCCCGCTGGCTTGGCTTGCGCCCAGCAACTAGCGCGGGCCGGTCATGTCGTGGTGGTATTCGAGAAAAATGACCGGATCGGTGGGCTGCTTCGCTACGGTATTCCTGATTTCAAGCTGGAATCCTGGTTGATCGACCGCCGATTGGGGCAATTACAGGCCGAAGGTATCGAATTCCGACCCAATAGCCATGTGGGTACTGATATTCCCGCCCGAGCATTGTTGGCGGAGTTCGATGCCGTAGTGCTGACAGGTGGTTCCGAGCAACCGCGCGACCTGAACGTGCCGGGTCGTGAACTCCACGGCATCCATTTCGCGATGGATTTCCTGACCCAGCAGAATCACCGAGTGGCCGGACAAAAAATCGCTGCCGAGGAGATTCTGGCCACCGGCAAGGATGTGGTGGTCATCGGCGGTGGCGACACCGGCTCCGATTGCGTCGGCACCTCGATCCGCCAAGGCGCGCGGTCGGTGACTCAGTTGGAAATCATGCCCAAGCCGCCGCTGAACGAAGATAAGCTGCTGACCTGGCCAAACTGGCCGTTGAAGCTGCGGACTTCAAGCTCTCACGAGGAGGGTTGCGAACGAGATTGGGCGGTCGCCACCAAGCGCTTCCTCGGCCAAGACGGCCAAGTCGGAGCGATCCAGGTCGTACGGCTGGAGTGGCGCGAAAATAACGGCCGGCAGAGCATGGCCGAAGTATCGGGCAGCGAATTCGAGATCAAGGCTGAGCTCGTGCTGCTGGCGATGGGTTTCGTCCATCCGGTTCATGCCGGCATGTTGCAGGATCTGGGCGTGGCCTTGGACGAGCGCGGCAATATTGCCGCCAGTACCAACGATTATCAGACCTCGGTCAATAAAATCTTCTCGGCTGGCGACATGCGACGCGGACAATCGCTGGTAGTCTGGGCGATTCGCGAAGGGCGGCAGTGCGCCCGAGCAGTCGATGAGTATTTGATGGGCAGCTCCGAGCTGCCGGTCTAGGACCGCGAGGCGCGAGGTCATTGCAACCCTCGCGCCTCTTCTCCAACTAACTCGCTGTGCTTACCCGTAGCTTTGCGCTCAGCGTTGCCTCATCAAGCGCGTACAAAGTATCCAGTAACATCACCTGCAAGCTTCCTGGTCCCGGTGACCGTTCCGCTGCAATCTCGCCTGCCACTCCAAACACCGCCAGTGCCGCTACGGTTGCCGCGAACGTATCCCGCTCCACTGCCAGGAATGCTCCGATAACCGCTGTCGCCGAGCAACCCAAGCCGGTGACCCGCGCCATCAAAGGATGGCCGTTCTCGATGGCTACGACTTGGCGGCCGTTGGTCACGTAGTCGATCGCACCCGTTATCGCCACCACGGCATCGATATCCACCGCCAGGTGTCGTGCTCCGTCCAGTGCGATCTTTGAACCATGCAGGCTATCGACTCCCCTGCCCTGCCCTGCCGGTGTCTGCTCCGCCAGAGTGATGATTTCCGAACCATTGCCTCGGATAACATTGGGTTGCAACCGTGCCAGAGCACTCACCGCCGCTCGCCGGTACGGCGTCGCTCCCACCCCAACCGGATCGAGAATCCACGGTACACCCGCCGTCCGTGCCCGTCGGGCCGCCAACTTGCAAGCCGCCAGCTGCTCCGAATAAAGCGTACCGATATTGATCACTAACGCTTGGCTGAGTGTGACGAAATCCTCTACCTCGTCGCTGGAGTGGATCATTGCCGGTGAAGCACCCAAGGCCAACAGCGCGTTTGCCGTGTTGTTCATCACGACGAAATTGGTGATGTTGTGCACCAGTGGCTGTTGTTCGCGGATGGCGGTCAGTAGTTTCCAGATGACGTTAGCAGGTACAGTCATGCGTGTTTAGGAATCGAAAATGGGATTTTGTTGTTCCGCCACCCGCACGAAGGTGGTGCGCTTGGTCAATTCCTTCAACTGACTAGCGCCGACGTAAGTGCAGGTCGAGCGCAGTCCGCCCAGAATATCCTTGATCGTCTCCGCCACCGGTCCCCGATAGGGTACGGTGACGGTTTTACCCTCGGAGGCGCGGTATTCGGCGACGCCACCGCTGTACTTCTCCATGGCTGTCCTTGAACTCATTCCATAGAATTCGACGAACCGCTGGCCGTCCCGTTCCAGCAGGGTGCCACCCCCCTCGTCGTGCCCGGCCAGCATGCCGCCCAACATCACGAAATCCGCTCCTGCCCCGAACGCCTTGGCGACATCGCCGGCACAGGTGCAACCACCGTCCGAGATAATCTGGCCCGACAGGCCGTGGGCTGCGTCGGCACATTCGATGATCGCCGACAATTGTGGATACCCCACGCCCGTCTTGACCCGCGTGGTGCAGACCGAGCCAGGCCCAATGCCGACCTTGACCATATCGGCGCCTGACAACAGCAATTGTTCCACCATCTCCCCGGTGACGACGTTCCCAGCCATGATGATTCTGTCTGGATATCGTGCTCGCACCTTGCTGATCTGATCCACGAAATACTCCGAGTAGCCGTTCGCTACGTCCATGCAGACGAACGCCAACTCAGGATGACATTCCAGGATACGATAGAGTTTGGTCAGATCGTCGTCGAGAATGCCTGTGCTCACTGCGACATGCGGCAGTCGTGGGCCGTCGCCGCTTTGCGAGTGCTTTGCGAAGGCGTCCCACTCTGCCACCGAATAGTGCTTATGCACGGCCGTGAATAGTCCCTGCCTGGACAGCATTGTGGCCATCGCGAAGGTACCGACGGTGTCCATGTTGGCCGCCATGATCGGAATGCCTGTCCAAGCCCGACCTGTGTGGCGAAACTTGAAAGTGCGTTCCAAACTGACTTGGGCGCGGCTGCTCAGCGTCGAGCGTTTAGGCCGAATCAGAACGTCTTTGAATCCCAGTTTCAGGTCGGCTTCAATGTGCATTCACACCCGTCCGTACAGTTCCAGCAAGTGCCGGTAGTGTGCCGCTACACCGGAACTGACCTGATCCCAGCGAAACCGCCAGCGCCAGTTGCCTTTGGCCACGCCAGGCCGATTCATACGGTCCTCACCGCCGAGCGATAGAATATCCTGCATTGGCACCACCGCCAGTCGCGCTACCGAGGCGAACGCGCAGCGTACCAGCAGTTCCGGTATCGACGCCGGGTGACCGCCAAGATAATCGAATAGATGAGCACGGGTTTGCTCGTCTAATTCCTCGAACCAGCCCAGCGTTGTATTATTGTCATGAGTGCCGGTATAGACGACCGAATTCAGGACGTGGTTATGTGGCAGATACGGATTATCGGCCCCACCCCCGAAGGCAAAGTGCAGCACTTTCATGCCCGGTAAACCGTGGTTGTCCCGCAGCGTCTCGACTTCTGGGGTGATGATGCCGAGATCCTCGGCCACCAGCGGCAACCGGCCAAATTTAGCGCGCAGGGTCCGGAATAATTCATCGCCCGGAGCCAGCTGCCAGCGTCCGGACACGGCCGTTTCGGCACCGGCCGGAATTTCCCAGTACGCCTCCAGTCCCCGGAAATGATCGATCCGCAATAGATCGAACTGGGTCAACTGCGTATGGATACGGTCTTTCCACCACTGAAACCCGTCGGCCCGCATCGATTCCCATGCATAGTGTGGGTTACCCCATAGCTGGCCGGTGGCCGAAAAGTAGTCGGGTGGTACGCCAGCAACCACTTTCGGTCGTCCCTCATCGTCTAGCAAGAAACAATCCCGCCGCGCCCACACATCGGCGCTGTCGTAACCGACGAACAGCGGAATGTCGCCAAAAATCAGAATACCTCGCTCATTTGCATACTTTTTGATTGCCGTCCACTGTCGATGAAACAGGAATTGTTCGAACCGGCATTGCGCAAGGCTCTTGTCGAGCTGCTGGCGCATCGCCGCCAGCGCCTCTGGATGGCGATCTCGCAATTCGGGTGGCCAGTCGGTCCAAGCGGACTGGCCTTGCGCGGCGCGAATGGCTTGGTATAGAGCAAAATCATCCAGCCAGGATTGATGTTGATCCAAAAACGCTTCGTATTCTCCTCGTATCCGGCCCGCTTTTTCGAAGCCCTGCCGGGCTTCGATCAGGCGTCGTTGTCGATAAGTCCAACCATCTTCGTTGATGCCAGGCCCCCCATCCGGTTTTAGCCAGCCAGCCTCGATCAATGGCTCCAACGCGATCAGGCGTGGGTTACCGGCATGGGCCGATTGGGCCGAATAGGGAGATAGATCGTCGTGTGGCGGTCCTAGCGGCAGCGTTTGCCAAACGCTGAACCCGCAAGCGACCATGAAATCCACGAACCGATAAGCATCCGGTCCTAGATCACCGCTGCCGCTACCACCGGGTAGCGAGGTTGGATGCAACAACAGTCCTGCGCGCCGCCTGTCGAATGGCGAGCCTTGGCTCATGAGAGACTCTCCTAAGATGAGGTGTTTATTTATTCATTATCTCAAGGTTGATATCGCGTACTTTAACGCACGCGCGGCGATTCCTGGCCCAACATTTCCCGCGTGATGAGGACTACCCCCTTCTCAGTGCGGTAAAAGCGTCGTGCGTCCTCTTCGGGATTCGCGCCGACGACTGTACCCGGTGGAATAATGCACGCCCGGTCGATGATCACTCGATCAAGCTGACAATAGCGGCCGATATCGACGCCTGGCAACACCACCGCATCCCGCAACTTCACGTAGGAATGGACTTGCACGCCGGAAAAAAGTAGCGAGTGGTTCACGTAACCACCTGAAATGATGCAACCGTCCGCTACCATTGAATCAACCGCCATGCCGCGCCGACCATCGTCGTCGAACACGAACTTAGCGGGAGGCGACTGATCCAGATAGGTCCAAATCGGCCAGTGCTCATCGTACAAGTTTAGTTCGGGATCGATCCCAACCAGCTCCATGTTCGCTTCCCAAAACGCATCCACCGTGCCCACATCGCGCCAATAACTCTGTGCCTTGGTTTGCACATCGCGAAATGGATAACTCACGACACGATGCTGTCCCAGTAGGCGAGGGAGAATATCCTTGGCAAAATCGTGGTTAGAGGTTTGCAAATCCGCATCCTCGATCAACCTCTCGAAAAGGAATTGCGTGTTGAACACGTAAATACCCATCGAGGCGAGCGCCATATTTTCCCGCCCTGGCAAAGTCTCCGGTTCCTTAGGTTTTTCCGTGAACCGGATTACCTCGTTTTGTTCGTTGACCGTCAGTACACCGAACTCGCAAGCACGCTCGCGCGGGACTTCGACGCTGCCAACGGTGACATCTGCCTTGCTTTCCACATGGTGAGCCAACATCGGTCCATAGTCCATCTTGTAGATGTGATCACCCGCCAGAATTAACACGAAATCGGGTTCGTGGGTACGGATGATATCTAGGTTTTGGTAGACCGCATCGGCGGTACCTCGGTACCAGGATGATTCATCGATCCGTTGTTGGGCCGGCAACAGCTCCACGAATTCGCCAAACTCGCCTCGTAGAAATCCCCAGCCGCGCTGGATATGTTGGATTAGAGAGTGCGCTTTGTATTGAGTCAACACGCAAATCCGCCGGATCCCAGAATTGATACAGTTGGATAACGGAAAGTCGATGATCCGGTATTTTCCGCCGAATGGCGTTGCTGGTTTGGCACGCCACAGTGTAAGTTGCTTGAGTCGGCTGCCACGGCCTCCGGCGAGAACCAGTGCGAGGGTTTGCCGGGTCAGGCGACTGACGAAACGCGAGGTAATGGCAGCGCTCATGCGTTTAATATCCCTCTCTGTTATGATTCCCCGATGTTTCGGGTATTCAAGCGGCCTAGGTGGCGAGCCGCTTGTGACTATGGCATCTCTGATGGATCTGGATATATATAGTAGTAGGTTTCAGGGGTGGCCCAGTGTCACTTATGATGCCTTGGTGGGTGAGAACGATATTTTAGTGACCAGAATGATCGACGCTTGATGATGCACCTTGATAATGATGACAATCGAATCATACTCGATGCGGTCTTACTAAGTGAGGGACGGCATCCCGATCCCTTTGCGGTACTCGGTCGTCATGATTGCGGTGAGCAGGTCACTATCCGGGCATTTTGGCCTAATGCCCGGCAAGTTTATCTGGCTGACATGGGTCAGCCACTGCGGAGGCTGGCCAACACCGATCTTTTCGAATGGCAAGGAGTTGCGAAAGCGTTGCCATCTTATTATCGGCTCGCGTGGGTCGATGCCGACGGCCGTGAATTTACAGTGCATGATCCATACAGCTTCCCGCCGCAATTGAGCCTTTATGATTTGCATTTGTTCAACGAAGGCCGCCATCTGCATGCTTATCGGCTACTGGGTGCGCATCCACGGCTGATCGATGGTATCGCTGGAGTCCTGTTTTCCGTTTGGGCACCGAACGCGGAGCGAGTCAGCTGGGTGGGAGACTTCAATGGCTGGAATGGCTTTTGCCATCCATTGCGCCGGCGTGGCCATGTTTGGGAACTGTTTGTGCCAGGCGTCACGATAGGGATGCGATATCAATTTGAGATTCGGGTCAGGGAGACCGGCGAGTTGTTGCGTAAGAGTGACCCTTATGGCCGTTGTTTCGAGCGTCGGCCAGCGGTTTGCTCCATCGTGGCTGATAATACTGCTTATTCTTGGCGTGATGATGTTTGGATGGCGCGGCGTCGGCGCCAGAATTGGTCAGGAGTGCCATTGTCTGTTTATGAGGTTCATTTGGGTTCTTGGCAACGGGATGCTGCTGGAGATTACTTGTCGTATCGGGATTTGGCCCGGCGATTAGTGGCTTATGTAGGCTCGCTGGGCTTTACCCATATCGAGTTGATGCCTATCACCGAGCATCCTTTGGACGCCTCTTGGGGGTATCAGACAACAGGTTATTTCGCGCCGACGAGTCGCTATGGGACTGTGAATGATTTTCGCTGGTTTGTCGACTATTGTCATCAGGCTGGCATTGGTGTGATTCTGGATTGGGTACCTGGTCATTTTCCCAAGGATGTTCACGGCTTAGCTAGTTTTGATGGCACATATCTCTACGAGTATGAAGACCCTACCCGTCGCGAGCACCGTGGTTGGGGTACTTTGGTGTTTAATTATGGTCGTAACCAGGTAAAAAACTTTTTGCTGGCCAGCGCTTGTTTTTGGCTTGAGGAATGCCATTTGGACGGGCTGCGTGTAGATGCTGTTTCCTCCATGTTGTATCTGGACTATGCACGGGATTCGGGTGAGTGGGCACCTAATCCTTTCGGTGGCAATGAGAATTTGGAAGCCGTCGCGTTTTTTCGTGAGTTGAACGATATTATTAGCCGCCGCTTTCCAGGTGTGTTGATAATTGCCGAGGAGTCGACTGCTTGGCCGTTGGTGACCCGACCCTCTTGGATGGGAGGATTAGGATTCACCATGAAATGGAATATGGGGTGGATGCACGATACATTGGAGTATTTAGCACTTGATCCAGCTTTGCGGTGTCATCATCAGGAACTTTTAACTTTTGGATTGCTTTATGCTTTCACAGAAAACTTTATGTTGTCCCTGTCTCATGATGAAGTTGTTCATGGTAAGGGGTCGTTGTTAGCGAAGATGTCGGGGGATCGACGTCAGCGTTTTGCTAATTTACGTCTCCTCTACGTCTATATGTGGACTTACCCTGGAAAAAAAATTATTTTTATGGGTAATGAGTTTGCTCAAGGACAGGAGTGGAACTTTGCTAGCTCGTTGGATTGGGATTTGCTTGCTCAACCAGAGTGTTTCGGCATTTTTTCCTTACTTCGGGATCTGAATAATTTATATCGTTCTGTGCCAAGCTTACACATTAATGAGTTTGCACAGGATAGTTTTGAATGGTTGGATTGTCATGATCCAGCTCGATCTATTATTGTTTACCTGCGTCGTGATAATAATCAGCGTATTGTGTTGATTATTTTAAATTTTGCAGCTATTGCGCGGAATGGCTATCAGGTGGGAGTTCCATTACTGGGGACGTATCGGGAAGTTTTGAATTCTAACGCTGTTCAGTATTGTGGTGATGGTGGGGTAGTTGGAGATATCTGTGCACTGCCGGTTTACCATATGGGTCAACCCTATTCTTTGTTGATGGATCTACCGCCTTTGACTGGAGTGGTGCTGGTACTTGATGTTGATTATCCTAGCTGAAGGATCTGCTGATGCTTGGATTGGACCTAGCCTATCCTAATCCAAACTGGAGAGAGTTGTGAAGCTGCAGCAGCTGCGTTATCTCACCGCGATAGTTCGGAATAACCTGAATATTTCTGCTGCTGCGGATAGCCTTTATACGTCTCAGCCGGGTATTAGTAAGCAACTTCGTTTGTTAGAGGAGGAATTGGGTGTTGAACTGTTTGCTCGTAATGGTAAGCATCTGACCGAGATTACTCCTGTTGGGCAGCAGATTATTATGAAAGCGGAGAGTATTCTCCGTGAAGTAAACAATATTCAGATGTTGGCTGAGGAATATCGAGATGATCGGCGTGGCAGTTTGTCCATTGCTACGACACATACCCAAACTCGTTACGTGTTGCCTTCTGTAATTAAAGCATTTCGAGAGCGTTACCCTGCGGTTACTCTACAGGTACATCAAGGTTCGCCTGCCCAAATTGCTGAGCTGGTGTTGTCTGGTGAGGTAGATTTTGCAATTGCGACTGAGTCATTGGAGTTGTTCGAAGATCTAGTGATGATGCCATGCTATGTCTGGCATCGCTGTGTGTTGGTGCCTTTCGATCATCCATTGGTTAAGTTGGATTATTTGACGCTACATGATATCGCCCAATATCCATTAGTGACTTATGTATTCAATTTTACAGGTCACTCGCAGTTGGACGACGCTTTTCGTGGTGCGCAGCTTAAACCGATTGTGGCTTTCACTGCGACAGATGCTGATGTAATTAAAACTTATGTTCGTCTAGGGATGGGTGTTGGGATTGTTGCGCGCATGGCTTATGACCCGCAACAAGATCAGGATTTGGTTCGGCTGGATGCCAGCCATTTATTCGCGACGAATGTGACTAAGATCGGTTTTAGGCGTGGTATGTTTTTGCGTAGCTATATGTATGATTTTATACAGTTGTTCGCGGGCCATTTGCAGCCTGAACGGGTTCGGGCCGCTGAGAGGCTGGGGGCGGAGGAGGTGATGGTTTTGTTTGAAGGGGTGGATTTGCCTGTTCTTTAGTTTAGTTTGGTTTCGAAGATGATGATATATTTGATGGGTTTTCAGGAGGTTTTATGCCTGTGTCCCTGTCAGTAATTGCCTTAAGAACCCAGCTAGTGGCCAGTTTTGAAAACGTGCTCCACTGTCTGGATATATGCTGCGCACATATTCGCCAAGACGTGATATTACCCGCTTGGGTATCACTCGCTTGGGAAGAACTGTCTGACGGATCTGATATCCGTGCCAAGGTCATCCAACTCTATCGCGCGCTTTGGTATGAGAATGACCAAGATGGTCGAGAAACCATCACCTGCCCGGGTATTGTAGGTGCCAGTCCAAACACATTAGCTGCGGCGCAGGCCTGTAACGCTGCCAAGGACACTTTTAAAGCAGCCGTATTAGCTTTAAAGGCTTTGGGGCGGATCGAAACCAATGCGGCCATGGCGGATTTGCACCAACGCCAGGAGACCATTGCGAGCGCAATGCGGCGCATGGGCGCGGCTCGATTGAACCTGAAGCAAGTGTATCGGCATATCCCCCTGCTTGAACAGCGCCCTCTAAAGATCGGATTTACCTGGTCGAAACAAGGTCGAGTGATTCAGCGTACCAGCATGGCAGCAGCCCGGCGGCTATTGGAGCAGCGGGTCGAGACCCCTCAGGTTCGTTTTGAGTTGCAGCGTTTGGCGGAAATTCGCGATGATGAAATACTAGCTCGTGTTCGTGGCATCTGTCCTCATGTGCGTGCCAACATAGTTTTTGCCGAAAACCCGAATAGGCATGGCCCTCAACGTCGGCTCATGCAAGCCCCCTTGCCGATTCTGATACCACTACAGCCTGGTGAATGTTTACCTGAGTTTGTGCCGGTTGCGTCTGGGCCGCCGGTCAACCCGCGTTTGCGACGGGCAGATGTCAAGATTGAGGATGAACCTTTATTGCCTTCGATACATGTGTATCGTTATGCTCCCCCGTATCGATACCATCTGGAAGATGATGATATAAAATTGCTTTAGAGGGTTGCCAATATCCACTGGATACCCTCTATTCTTGATTTTACCGGCTATATTTTGAGTTTCGTTTTTACCCTAACTAAATTGGGAGACTCTAATTTATGTCATCGCGCGCTCGGGTATGGCCAGGTAAATCGTATCCGCTCGGTGCGGTTTGGGACGGCAAAGGGGTTAACTTTGCACTTTTTTCCGCCCACGCCGAAAAAGTCGAACTGTGCCTATTCGATTCCTCGGGCCAGCGCGAGATCGAGCGACTGACGTTGCCTGAAAACACCGATCAAGTTTGGCACGGCTACGTTCCAGGTTTATGGCCAGGAACCCTTTATGGTTATCGGGTTTCCGGTCCTTACGAACCCCAAATTGGCCATCGTTTCAACCACCATAAGCTGCTGCTTGACCCCTACGCCAAGCAGTTCTATGGAACCTTGCACCTACGTGACGAACATTGCGGCTACCAAGTTGGCCACTCGAGTGCCGACTTGTCTTTCGATACGCGCGACAACGCCCGCGAGATGCTGAAATGCGTGGTGGTCGATACCAGTTTTAACTGGGAGGGGGACCGTCCGCCTGAAATCCCCTGGCGGCAAACCCTAATCTACGAAACTCATGTGCGAGGCTACACCATTTGTCACGAAGGCTTGCCTCACCACTTACGCGGCACCTTCGCTGGCCTCGCCCACCCGGAAATCATTAAATATCTCAAATCGCTTGGCGTCACGGCTGTGGAACTGATGCCGGTACACGCCTTTGTGAACGACCGATTTCTGATCGATCGCAAGCTGCACAATTACTGGGGCTATAGCACCCTCTGTTTTTTCGCACCGGAACCCCGCTACCTGAGTAGCGGGGATCTGGCTGAATTTAAGACGATGATCAAGCGCTTGCACGATGCCGGCATCGAAGTTCTGCTCGACGTGGTCTATAACCATACCGCCGAAGGCGATCAGATGGGACCGACGCTCAGCTTCAAGGGTATCGACAACGCGTCTTACTACCGACTCCAACCGGACAATCGTCGCTACTACATCAACGACACCGGCTGCGGCAACACCCTCAATCTGATACACCCCCGGGTCTTACAGATGGTGATGGACAGTCTGCGTTACTGGGTCGACGAGATGCATGTGGACGGTTTTCGCTTCGATCTGGCGGTCACCTTGGCCCGCGAGGAATACGGCTACGACCGTAGAGGCGGCTTCTTCGACGCGATCCGCCAAGATCCCGCCCTCTCGCAGGTCAAGGTGATCGCCGAACCCTGGGATATCGGTCCTGGTGGCTATCAGCTTGGCGGTTTTCCAGCCGGCACCGCTGAATGGAATGATCGTTTTCGAGACAGTGTCCGCCGATTTTGGCGCGGCGACGATGGGATGCTAGCGAAGCTGGCACCCAACCTGTTAGCGTCTAGTGATCTGTTCGAGCACGACTTTCGACGCTCCTGGAGCACGATCAACTACATCGCCAGCCACGATGGTTTCACCTTGGCCGATCTGGTCAGTTATAACGAGCGCCACAACGAGGCCAATGGCGAAAATAATCGGGACGGCCACCCCTCCAATTTTAGCAACAACCACGGCGTGGAAGGGCCGACCGACGATCCAGCCATTCGGCAAATCCGCTTGCGTCAGCGGCGTAACATGTTAGCGACTTTGTTGTTGTCGCAAGGCACACCCATGCTGCTCGCCGGTGACGAAATAGGCCGCACTCAACGAGGCAATAATAACGCTTACTGTCAAGACAACGAGATCAACTGGTTGAATTGGCAAAATATCCCACCCGAGGAACAAGAATTTTTAGATTTCGTTCGTCGTTTGATCAATTTGCGCCACGAGCATCCAGTATTACGCCGTCCTCAGTTCCTGCACGGCAATCATGTCTCAAAAACAAATCAATTACGCGACATCGACTGGATCAGCCCCGGCGGCGGTACCTTGAGCGACTACCATTGGCAAGAACCCCAAGCGCACTGCTTCGGTATGCTGCTGGCTGGTGACGCTGGCGAATACTTCACGCCGGACGGCTATTTGGAAACCGATGACACTCTGCTCATCATCTTGAATGCCGGTCCAACCGCCTTGCCGTTTCGTATGCCTGTCATCAACGGAGCCAGCCACTGGCGTTGCTTGCTGGACACTTCGCGGCCACGATTGGCCGCCGGCGAGCTTTCAATTAAGGCCGGTGACGATTTTCAACTTGAGAGCTGGTCGGTGACCGTATTTGCTCTTGCGGGGGAGGATCCCGATTGAGGGGAACCTTCTGCTGCAATTCATTATATAAATATCATTAAATATTCTTTTTTCTTCTTTAACTTTGGGGTTATAGTCGCGGCCTTCCGATTTTGGCCGGTCGCGACTGGTCTATTCCAACCGCCTCTCCTCGCGGAGCCCCCAGCGTGCGTTTGACTCAATATCACTCCCCGACGGTCCCCGACGGTGTCGGGACTTTTCCCTGCCCTGCCCGCTAATCCCTTGGAACTTTTCGGATGATGTGGCGACTCCGTCAACCCAGCGTTCTGCCGGGCTTTGGTCTGACGCTTGGTTTCACACTGGGATATCTGGGCTTGATCGTGCTGATTCCTTTGGCGATGGCCTTCTTTCAGGCGTTGCAACTAAACGGGGCAGAATTCTGGAAGATCGTGCTAGCGCCTCGGGTTCTGGCTTCGTATCGGTTGACCTTCGGCACCGCCTTCTTAGCTGCCGCCATCAACGCGATTTTCGGTCTCATCGTCGCTTGGGTTTTGGTCCGCTACCAGTTTCCCGGTAAGCGACTGGTCGATGCTTTGGTCGATTTGCCGTTCGCCCTGCCGACCGCTGTAGCGGGCATTACCCTGACCACGCTCTATTCCGGCAATGGCTGGATCGGTCAATATCTTAAGCTGCTTGGCATCAAGGTGGCATTCACTCCATTAGGGATTGCGGTCGCCTTGATCTTCATCGGGCTACCGTTCGTAGTGCGTACTGTCCAGCCCGTGCTGGAGGATCTCGAAGCGGAAGTCGAGGAAGCAGCCGCTAGTCTGGGGGCGGATCGCTGGCAAATTTTTCAGCGGATCATTTTTCCGGCGATCCGTCCGGCACTGCTGACCGGATTCACCTTGGCTTTCGCCCGCGCGATCGGCGAATACGGTTCGGTAATCTTCATTGCTGGCAACTTACCGATGGTCTCGGAGATCACCCCCCTGCTCATCGTCGGCAAATTGGAACAGTATGACTATGCGGGAGCGGCGGCGGTTTCGGTGGTCATGCTGGTGATTTCCTTCATCCTCCTACTTCTGATCAACTTGCTCCAGCGCTGGAGCCGCTTGCGACGCACCTGAGAAACGCCATGAATGATCCGTCGCGCCCGACACCTCCGGCCACCGTCACCGAACCGCCGCTGGTACGCGGTCTGCTACTTGGAACGGCCTTCGCTTTCCTGATCTTATTTTTGTTCGCGCCGCTAGCGGCAGTGTTTTACGAGGCGCTGCGCAAAGGTGTTGGCGTCTATCTAGCCGCTATCACCGACCCCTACGCGCTGTCCGCGATTCGCCTGACGCTGTCTAGCGTCGCGTTTGCTGTCCCCCTGAACATGCTGTTCGGCGTGGCAGCGGCCTGGGCCATCGCCAAGTTCGAGTTTCGTGGCAAGAGCGTGCTGATCACCCTAATTGATCTGCCCTTCGCTGTGTCGCCGGTCATCGCCGGTCTCATCTACGTGCTGCTGTTTGGCGCGCACGGTTGGCTGGGACCGTGGTTGAGCGCCCACGGGATCAAGGTGATTTTCGCCACGCCCGGCATCGTCCTCGCTACGATTTTCGTCACTGTACCGTTCATCGCCCGCGAGTTGATTCCCCTGATGCAAGCGCAGGGCAGCGAGGAAGAAGAGGCAGCGCTGGTACTCGGCGCCAGCGGCTGGGTCACATTCTGGCGCGTCACCCTGCCCAATATTAAATGGGGTCTGCTCTACGGTGTGGTGCTCTGCACGGCCCGTGCCTTGGGCGAGTTCGGTGCGGTGTCGGTGGTGTCCGGCCATATTCGCGGCCTGACCAACACCTTGCCGCTGCACATCGAAATTCTTTACAACGAATATCAGTTCGCTGCGGCATTTGCCTGTGCTTCGCTACTAACGCTGTTCGCGCTGATCATCCTGGCGATCAAGACACTGATCGAGCGCCACACAGTTGCGAAACGGCGGAGCCCGGCCTCCGGAGAGCGCGCATGAGCATCGAGATTCAAGGACTGCACAAACGTTTCGGCGACTTCGTCGCGCTCGCCGATATCAACCTGAGCATTCCACCGGGCCAATTGGTCGCCCTGCTTGGTCCGTCCGGTTGCGGCAAAACGACTCTACTACGGATCATCGCCGGTCTGGAGCGGGCCGACCAAGGGGATATCCTGTTTGACGGCGAGGAGACCGCCAACCGGAACGTCCGTGACCGGCAAGTGGGTTTCGTGTTCCAGCATTACGCCCTGTTCCAGCATATGACGGTTTTCGAGAACATCGCATTTGGGTTGCGAGTGCGGCCTCGCGCCAGCCGACCGACTGAAGCGCAAATCCGCGCCAAGGTGAACGAACTGCTCGGCTTGGTGCAACTGGAATGGTTGGCGGGGCGCTATCCCTCGCAACTGTCTGGCGGCCAGCGCCAGCGCATTGCCTTGGCTCGCGCCCTGGCGGTGGAGCCAAGGGTGCTGCTGCTTGATGAGCCGTTCGGCGCGCTGGATACCAAGGTGCGCAAGGAACTACGCCGTTGGCTGCGCCGTTTGCACGACGAGCTACACATCACCAGCGTATTCGTCACCCACGATCAAGAGGAAGCCCTGGAGGTGTCCGACCGGATCGTGGTGATGAATCACGGGCGCATCGAGCAAATTGGCACGCCGGAAGAAGTTTACGACGCGCCGGCCACCCCGTTCATCTATGAATTTCTCGGCAACATCAATCTGTTTCACGGTCGGGCGCATTCTGGCTGGGTGCGGCTGGGCGGGCTGCGATTGCAAGCACCGGAGTATCGGGACGCCCAGCACGCCCCTGCGATGGCTTATGTCCGGCCACACGATATCGATCTGCTGCGCGAGCCCGAGGATAGCGATACCACCCTAGCGGCCACCGTCAACCGGATTTCCATCTTGGGCTCGCTGGTCCGGCTGGAATTACTCCAAACATTGAGCGGCGAAATCGCCGAGGTGGAAATGACCCGCGAGCGCTTCGCCGCCGATCCACTGCAAACTGGCGATTTAGTGTTCGTTAAGCCCCGTCAGCTGCGGGTATTCTTGCAAGAGGATTCAAGAGCCACGCCGCCGATGACACACTGGCATGGCGACGGTGACGGAATCTGAACGATCCCGTGACTGTCCGATAGTCGGAGCCCTCAAGACCCGCCGAAACCTGCCGTTATGAACTTGCTTGACCAGATCGCCGAAGCCCGGATTCAGGAAGCTGTTGACCGAGGTGAGTTGCGCGGTCTGCCCGGTGAAGGCAAGCCGCTCCAGTTGGACGATGACTCGGCCATCCCCGAGGAGTTGCGCGCCGCCTATCGGATTCTGAAAAACGCTGGTTTTCTACCGCCGGAACTGCAATTACGCAAGGAGCTGCGCGAAGCCGAACATCTGTTGCATCAGTTACCGGAAAGCGAGCGCAGTCGCGCCCGTGCCCGTTTGGAACTGCTACAACTGCGGCTAGCCGCCAGCCGCCGCCAGCCAATCAACTTGTTGCTGGAAGATCATTATCGGCAACGCTTGTTAGAGCGGCTGGACCCGAGCACGTCCGATATCTCCCACTCTCGGTGATTGCTTGCTCCTTTTGAGAGAAGGGATCAGGAAATGAAAGATGATGATATAAATACGCGAGTAACGCTTGTTCTTTCACACCCGATCAGCCGCAACCCACCTAGCCCTTCACCAATCGCCCCACTCGTCTTCGGTCTCGTCGCCACTGCTTTCGGAATACAATAGTAATACGCGTTCAGGCACAAACTCGGCCAGCTTTAGCGCAATCTCGCGCGGAATCAGCGCAAAATCAAACTCGCTGCGATCTCCCTGAACGATGGCTAATCGACCCAGCGCCAGTGCTTTGCGTTGAGCAGCAGTCACCCGAATCGAGCGGACGAAACGACCGTCTTGAAAATTGTAGCGCTGCTCGGCTTCCGGCTCGTTCAGGCGATGACCATCGATCAATTGGCGAGCGCGGGCGGCCTCTTCTCGGCGCTGTTTTTCCGCCGCGCGCTTTTGATTCAACTGTCGGTCTTGCTCGCGCTTGCGGGCAGCTTCGGCTTCGGCCCGTCGCCGGGCTTCCGCCTGTCGTGCCGTTTCCTCTGCTGCCAACGTCTTGCTCTTCTTGCGCTGGTGCTGCTGGTTGCGCGTGTCCGACTCCAGCTGCTTGATTTTATCCGCCGACACCAGCCCGGCTTTCAACAACTCATCCCGCAACGACATGCTCAATCACCTCGCGTTCTGGCGCTTTCAGTACAAAATCCGGGTGCGAATCGTGCCGGCCACTTCGTTCAGCCGTCGCCTGATTTCGCGGGTTTCGGTGCGTTCGCCACCGTCCACGTCGATCACCACGTAACCGATCTGGGGATTGGTCTGCAAGTATTGGCCGGCAATGTTGATGTGCAGCTCGGAGAAAATGGCGTTGATCCGGGACAGTACGCCGGGCTGATTACGATGGATGTGCAGCAGGCGATGCTTGCCAGGGTGTTCGGGCAGGGTAACCTCCGGGAAGTTGACCGAGCTGACGGTCGAGCCGTTGTTGCTGTATTTCAGCAGCTTGTTGGCGACTTCCAGGCCGATGTTCTGCTGGGCTTCCTCGGTGCTACCGCCGACGTGGGGCGTGAGCAACACGTTGTCGAAGCGCCGCAGCGGCGACATGAACTCGTCGTCGTTGCCCTTCGGCTCGGCTCGGGAACACGTCGATAGCCGCTCCCGCCAGACGTTTGGATTCCAGGGCGTCCACCAAGGCGTCGATATCCATGACCGTGCCGCGAGCGGCATTGATTAGTCGGGCGCCCGGCTTCATCCGTGCCAGTTGCTCGGCTCCGATCATGCGGTAAGTCTGCGGAGTTTCTGGGACGTGTAACGTCACCACGTCGGCCATCTCCAGCAGCGCATCGAGCGATGGCAGGGGTTGGGCGTTGCCCAGCATCAGTTTGGTTTCGATGTCGTAGTACACCACCCGCATGCCCAGCGCCTCGGCCAGCAGCCCGACCTGTGTGCCGATGTGGCCGTAACCGACGATGCCCAAGCACTTGCCGCGCGCCTCGTGGGAGCCGGTGGCGGTTTTCACCCAACCGCCGCGATGAGCCAGGGCGTTACGCTCGGGAATGCCGCGCATCAGCAGCACAATTTCCGCCAGTACTAGTTCGGCCACGCTGCGGGTATTAGAAAACGGTGCGTTGAACACCGGCACGCCCCGTTCCTGGGCAGCGTCGAGATCGACCTGATTGGTGCCGATGCAAAAGCAGCCAACTCCAATCAGGCGAGGCGCATGTTCGAAGATTCGAGCGGTCAACTGAGTGGCGGAGCGGATGCCGACGAAATAGCTGTCGGCGATCGCCTCCAACAATTTCGATTCGGATAGCGCCTTGGGATGGGACTCGATATTGGTGTAACCATCCGCCTGGAAGGATTCCACGGCGCTGGGGTGAATCCCCTCCAGCAGCAGGATCTTGATCTTGCTCTTGTCAAGTGAGGTCTTGCTCATGAGTACGCCCGCTTCGCCGGTGATAGAATGAAGTTGGATATTATCTCTCCGGCCGGGGCTGGCAACCATCCCCTTTTCTCTCGAAGCGACCTTTGCCGATGACCATGCACACCGCAAGCGAAACCGCCACCCTGCTCGACGACATCCGCACTTTCATCGAACCGGCGCACGTTCGCGCCGATCCAGACAGTTGCTTGAATTACGGCCGCGACTGGACCCGGCTCTATGCGCCGAATCCGCTGGCGGTGGTGTTGCCGGGCAACGTCGAGCAAGTACAACGACTGGTCCGTTACGCCAACGAACGGCGTTTGTCGCTGGTACCTTCCGGCGGGCGCACCGGCTTGAGCGGCGCGGCGGTGGCTTGTCGCGGCGAGCTGGTCGTCTCACTGGAACGGATGAATCGGATTCTGGATTTCGACCCCATCGACCGCAGCGTCACATGTCAGGCGGGCATCATCACTGAAGTCTTGCAGAACTTTGCTCGCGAGCACGGTTTGTACTATCCGGTCGATTTCGCGTCGCGTGGCTCCAGCCAGATCGGCGGCAACATCGCCACCAACGCCGGTGGCATCAAAGTCATCCGCTACGGTCTGACCCGCGACTGGGTGACGGGCTTGAAGGTGGTGACGGGACGCGGCGACCTACTCGATCTCAACCGAGGATTGATCAAGAACGCCAGCGGCTACGACCTACGGCATCTGTTCGTCGGCAGCGAAGGCACGCTGGGCATCATCGTCGAAGCCACCTTGAAATTGACCCGGCCCTTGCGCGAGCCGAGTGTGATGGTGCTGGGCGTGCCAGATTTGAACGGCATCATGGCGATTTACGGGCTGTTGCGCAGCAAACTGGAATTGAGCGCCTTCGAGTTTTTCTCGGAGCTGGCGCTGCGCCATGTTTTGAAAAAGGGCTTGCACCGTCCGTTCGATACCGAAACGCCCTACTACGTGCTAGTCGAATTCGAGAATCCAGAAGGATTGCAGACCGACGAAGCACTCGCCTTGTTCGAACACAGCGCCGAACAGGGTTGGCTGGTTGATGGCGTCATCAGTCAAAACGAAACCCAGGCCAAGGAACTGTGGCGGTTGCGCGAGGATATTAGCGAGTCGATTGCCGAGCACCAGCCCTACAAGAACGACATTGCGGTACGGATTTCGCGGGTGCCGGCGCTGCTGGCGGAAATCGACGAACTATTGGCGCGGGAATATCCCGCTTTCGAGGTGCTGTGGTATGGCCACATCGGCGACGGCAATTTGCACATCAACATCCTCAAGCCGGCGGACCTGGAATCGGCAGCGTTCGCGAAACAGTGCGGCGCGGTGAGCGAGCATCTATTCGCGGTGCTACAACGCCACGGCGGCAGTATTTCCGCCGAACATGGCGTCGGCCTGACCAAGAAGCCGTATCTGCACTACACCCGCGACGAGACCGAAATCGGCTATCTGCGGGCGATCAAGCAGGCGTTCGACCCGAACGGGATCATGAATCCGGGGAAGGTTTTTGATTGATCCAGCGGAGAGTCCAAATGCTATGCTAACGCACGACCAACTTTCCGTTCTGCTTTCTGATCTGGAACTGGATCGTGTCGAGAGAACCATTTCGACCAAGGACACCGACAAATTCGGCGAAGCGATCTGCGCCTTTGCCAACGATTTGCCCAATCATCGCCAACCCGGTTATCTGCTGGTTGGCGTAAGGGATAACGGTCAACGGTCTGGATTGAAAGTCACGGACGAATTGCTGAAAAATCTCGGCGCCATCCGCTCCGATGGAAACGTGCTACCGCAACCAGCAATGAATGTAGATCGTTTCAGCTTCGACGACGGCGATGTGGCCGTGATCGAAGTTTTGCCGTCCGATCTGCCGCCCGTGCGCTACAAGGGACGGGTATGGATTCGAGTCGGACCACGCAGGGGTATCGCCAACGAACAGGAAGAGCGCATCCTGACCGAACGACGCGTTGCGCTGGCCCGATCTTTCGACGCTCGCCCATGTTTGGAAAGCACCTTAAGCGATTTATCCTTGGCGCAATTCGAAGCCTATCGCCACGAAGCCATTGATCCTGAAACTATTGCCGCCAACCAACGATCCATCGAACAACAAGTTGGTTCCTTGCACTTTTTCAATCCTGAACGGGGCTGTCCAACTTATGCTGGCATCCTGCTTTTCGGGAAAAATCCCCGTTATTTTCTACCCGGCGCCTATGTACAGTACCTAAGATTTCCCGGTAACGACATTACTGAAATTCCAGAAGATCAGGCGGAAATTTTTGGTGACTTACGAACCGTTCTGCGTGAACTGGAATTAAGAACTAAGGTATTGATTCAAAGGGGTCTTAAACCAATCTCAGGTTTCCAAGAAAAAATAGTTCCCGATTATCCAGAATGGGCGCTGCGCGAACTGTTGATGAATGCGGTCATGCATCGAAATTATGAAAGCAATACGCCGATTCGATTTTATGTCTTCGGCGATCACGTTGAAATCATGAGTCCTGGTGGCCTGTATGGGGAAGCCACGCGGGAAAATTTTCCCACTCGCAATAGCTATCGTAATCCCATCATCGCGGAAGCCATGAAGATCATGGGTTTTGTCAACCGCTTCGGCTATGGCGTGCAACGGGCGCAAGCCCTGCTTGAAGCCAACGGCAACCCGCCCGCGCAATTTGAATTGGATGAACGCTCCGTTTTGGTCAAAGTAAGCAGAAGACCGAGTTGAGTTAGTAAGTCGAATTCAGCGGGTAGGCATCCTTGTACTGGCGCAGCCAGCTCTCGAACAACGGCACACGCATCCGCCAAACGCTATCCCGCTCGACGATGAAACCGTGTTCTTCCAGTCGCATCCGGCTGGCGGCGTCGGCAGGCGGTTCGCCGCGCAGGATATGCTCCACGGTCTGCCGGCAGGGCTGGCGTGGCGCAAAACTGCTTCCAGAACACCAGCATGGGGTAAGTCTCCCGCCCAATGGCTTCCTGAAGGGCCAAATCCAGGTCGGCCATGCTCATATCGGCTTTCTGGTTGCGGTTGGCGATGTCCACCAGCGTCTTGCACAGCAGTTGCAGCAGGGCGGGATGACCTTGAGTGAGGTCGAACAGGCGCTCCCGCACGGCGGGCGGATAACGCAACTTGACCGGCTCGGTGATCAAACGCTCGGCGGCTTTCCGGTCGAGATAGTCAACCTGAAAGCGCTGCGTTTGCACGAAATAGCGGCTCCAGTCGGGGGCGTCCAGTTCGGAGAGTAGCGCGGCGCCGACAAACAGCAACACCACCTGATTTTGGCGCTGCGAGAAACTGCGAATGGCGGCGAGCAGGTGCGCGCCGGCGGCAGGGTTCCTGACGCAGATAGCCGTGCAGAACCTCGTATTCGTCCAGGGCCAGGATGAGTTTGAAATCGCGCTGTTGCAGAACCCCGGCGAAGGCGTTTTCGAACCACCGCCAAGCGCTGACCCAATCGTCCGTTGGCGTGGGCTCCGGCGCTTCGGACCAGCCGAGCACGTCCGCGACGCGGCGGCGCAAGTCTTCCAGCCATGCCGGAACCGAGGCGACGCGCGCATCCTGCAAGTCCTGATAGACCACCTTGAAACTCGCGCCCAACAATGACGGCAAAAAGTTCAGCAAGCTGGTTTTGCCCACTCGCCGCTGCCCCTGAATCAGCAGCAGCGGCAGATTCGGCGCGGTCAGGATCTCCCGCGCCAAGCGGTCGCGCAGATCGTCCCGGCCCAGAAACAGGGCTCTGATCCGTTTCGGGGCGGAGCGCTTCGCCGGAGCGGTACACGTTGCGCGTGATCGGTTCCAGTCGTTCCGCTTCGAGATCGAGCCGGGCGCGTTCCTGCTGCGCTTCGCCTTGCCAAATAGCCAGCGCTTCGAGGTAATACTGACCCCAGCGCGGCGGCTCTCGCAGCGTTTGCTGGTAAAATTCCTCAAGCGCCGTTTGGAAGCGCGCGAACGCCGCTTGCTTGAGGCTGATTTGATTTTGTAATTGACTGCTGATCAGCTCGGACCGCAGCGTTCCCAAGTTGACGCCGCCATTCATCGGCGGGCGCGAACCGGGGTTCTTCCGCGACGGTGGGCGGGGAAAGCAAGATGTCAGCTTGTAGCGGCCGTTGCCGCCAGGTTCCAGCGGTGGCGGCATGCGCCAGACGCATGGCCAGCCCGCGCTGGAGCGGCCGACGCGCGAGCAGAAACTCCACGAACTCGCGGGCGGCTTCGGGTTGTTGCTGAGCGAGGGCGGCAAGTCGGCCTGGCACGCCCCATAGCGGCAACCAGATCACGGCGTCGCGCCGGTAGGGGTTGCAGACGAAATCCAGCCACCCCAAGACCGACCTAGGAGATGCCAGGGGTAAAATGGGAGTCTGAAAAAACCGAAATAAAATCCCATTACTACGCCGAGGCCCCCTGCAAGACCCCGCGCAGGCCTCCATGCGAGGCCCACAGCTAAGGCCCATGCCAAAGCCCAAGTAGGGACCCAAGGCGAGGCCCTTTGCAACCAAAAAAGCGAGGCCACCCGCGAGGCCCAAGAGCGAGGCCCACAGCGAGGCCCAAAAGCGAGGCCAAACGCGAGGCCACACAGCGAGGCCTCCAGCGAGGCCTCTCAGCGAGGCCCACCAGCGAGGCCACCCAGCGAGGCCTCACAGCGAGGCCTAAAGCGAGGCCCACCAGCGAGGCCTCCAGCGAGGCACAAAGCGAGGCCTCCAGCGAGGCCTAAAGCGAGTGCCTCCAGCGAGGCCTAATATGCGACATCTTTTATGAGTTGCGGAAACCAAAGCGACAGCCTGCGCCCACCTGCTCGGGAGCGCTTCTGAAAAGCTGCTGTTAATGTCGAGTTTATAAATATCTGGGAATCGCAGCGGCAGTTCGAACGCGACGGTGAGCGCGATCCCGGTGGCGTACAGCAAGCAGCGTCAGCGCAATCACCCAGGGGTAGGCTTTAAGGAACAAGCCCAGTCCTTGCCAGCGGGTCAGATTTCTCGGAGAACGCCTCAAGCCACGGCGGATCGAAGATGGCCCAGCGCAGCAGGGTCAGCCCGCTGGGCCAAGGTTCAGGCGCGGAGGGAGAAGGCGACGGCGCGGCGGATGATGTTGGCGGTCACGGTTTATCTCCCCCGCCTTTGCCCAATCGTTCAATCAGGCGACCCAGCGCGCCCAACGGGCTGCCGAGCGCCTTCGCCAGTTGTTTCGGGTTGGGTAGTCCCGCCGTCGCCCACCACGCTCGAAAAGTTCTCCGTCTACGATGCAGGTCGCCGATGTAAACGCCGTTCGCGGCTGCTTCAAATTGTCTGCGCCATGCCTCCAGTCTTTTGCGCAGGGGTAAGTCAGCGTTTTCCCGGTTGGCCCATTTGTTCAGAATTTCAGTTGAGTAGCGCGTAGCTGCGCTCCGTGGTGGCTATAGACGGTTTCGAAGATGGCTGCTCGCTGTCTCCGCGTCCGGTTTGGGTTGTTGTCGCAGGATTTCGGCGCGCACTTCCGGACCGCTCAGCGGCGGCAGAACGCGCTTGTTCCAAATCCAGCCAGGACGTGCCGCACGGCTGACCGCCGCACGAAAATGACGGAACGGTCATGCGGTTCGACGGTGACGCACGCCAACGCCATGCGTGGGTGATTCTTGAGAGCTGTTGAGGTGGTCGTGAAACCGCGCGTCGAACTTGGGATCGATGTCGGGATTGTCGAGCAAGGCGTCGAAGTGATCGAGCAGCAGCAACACCCGTTGGCCGCTGTTCTCCAGTTTGGTGACCAGCTTGCCAAGGTCTTGGGACGACTTTGCCGCCGGAGTGCGGACACTGCCGCCACAATTCATCCAGAAACCCCGTGTAGCTTTGCTTATGGGCACGCAGATCGAGCAGCAGCACCAGGGTATCAGGCAGTTTGCAGTCGCGCACGTCTTCCAGAAGTCGCCGCTTTCCGCAGCCTGGTGGTCCGATCAGATTGACCGAGCGTCTGCGCTCCAACAGCGTGTGAATGAGATTGCGAGTAAAAGTGGGACGCAGACAATGCACGTCAGTGATAGAATTGTGTAACGCTTCTGCCATTTCTGATACTCCCTTCCCCAATATTGCCAAGCAATTGTTATCTTTGGTGTTCGAGAATAAAAATTAACCCGCCATCCCAAACACCCGTGCCCTTACCATTTGACTTTACCCCATCAAATTTGAATAATTCCACACGCTCGATGTTTCAATACCTGCTCTCGACCGGAAGGTGACTCCATGCTCAAATCAGAATTCGCCGCCATGTAACGCCTTCCGGGCGATATTTCGGAAGGCTCTGGTTGTCTTCCGAACTTGCTTCCCGCATTGCAAAACCCTGGACGACAACCGGTCATCCAGGGTTTTTTTGTTATTGGGAAGCGGGATTCCCAATTCTCCCATGCAGCGAGCAACATGCTATGCCAATCAAACGGATCATCACCAAGGGTAAGGTGCCCGTCAAAATTTATACCGATGACGTCGACCCCCAAGCGCTGACGCAGTTGACCAACATCGCCCAACTGCCATTCATCCACAGCCATGTGGCGGCCATGCCGGACGTTCACGTCGGCATCGGTGCCACCGTGGGCGCGGTCATCCCGACCAAGGACGCCATCATTCCGGCGGCGGTCGGAGTCGATATCGGCTGCGGCATGAACGCCGTCCGGCTTAGCCTCAAGGCCAGTCAGTTGCCGGATAACCTGCGGCCGTTACGCACCGCCATCGAAACGGCGGTACCGGTCGGTTTCGCCATGCACGAAGGCAAGCCTGGCGTTCCGGCCTCCACGGTCCGCGCCCTGGACGGTGGACTGGATCGCATCGTCGGCAAGCATCCCGGCATCCTCAAGATGCAAAAGCACGTCGAACGGATCTGGGCACAGCAGTTGGGCACGCTGGGCGGTGGCAACCACTTCATCGAACTCTGCCTGGATGAGAACCAGGACGTGTGGGTGATGCTGCATTCCGGGAGCCGCGGCATCGGCAACATCATCGGCCGCTACTTCATCGACCTGGCGCGCAAGGACATGGGCAAGCACCTCGCCAACCTGCCCGACCGCGATCTGGCCTACCTGCAAGAGGGTGCGCAACACTTTGACGACTACGTGGCAGCGGTCCATTGGGCACAGGATTACGCCATGACCAACCGCCGCGAGATGATGCGCTTAATCCTGGACGCCCTGGCCCGGCAAATGACGCCCTTCACCCTAACCGGGGAGGCGATCAACTGCCACCACAACTACGTCGCGGTGGAGCGGCACTTCGGAGAGAATTTATTCATCACCCGCAAGGGCGCCATCCGCGCCGGCGAAGGCGACCTGGGGATCATTCCCGGTAGCATGGGCGCCAAATCCTACATCGTGCGCGGCAAGGGCGAACCGCAGTCCTTCTGTTCCTGCTCGCACGGCGCAGGACGACGGATGAGCCGAGGCCAAGCCAAGAAGAAGTTCAACCCTCAAGATCTGATCGCCCAGACCACGGGTGTGGAGTGCCGCAAGGACGCTGGAGTGCTGGATGAAATTCCAGGCGCTTACAAGGACATCGACGAGGTCATGGCCAATCAGGCGGATCTGGTCGAGGTGGTCCATACCCTCAAGCAGATCGTCTGCGTGAAAGGCTAAACCGGATCGATGCGGAACCCAACCCCCTCCCGCCTAATGCGGCGGCGAGGGGATACCTTCAGGAGAATATGACAATGCGCCAACGCCGCAATCCCATCGCCGCCGCGCCGATCCTGCGCAAGGGCGGCGCTCACCAGAAATCCAAAACGGCGGAACGCGCCGAGGCCCGCCTGCGACTCAAGCGGGAAACCGCCGCATGGCGACCACCCCACTGACGGACGGGATGGATCGTCACGCACCGCCGGGCCGGCGTCCTGCTGCTACCAGCGCAACAACACCCAAGCCGGGATCAACATCCCGTCCTGCAGCTGGCTGTAGCGGGTCTCCAAATTGCCATCCCCATCGGTATCCACCAAATAATAGGGAACGCCCTTGGCCGGTACGACCTTGATCATGTACAGCACGCCCCCGACCCGGTACTCCTCGACGCTGCCCCGCTCGCCGAGTTGGCGAATCGTCACGGCCGGGGCCGGGGCGTTTTGACTCGCACCGCTTTCAGGGGGACCGTCCGGGATAGGCTCCAATCCGGCTGGATTGGGCGTTTCCTGGGCCAAACTCAAATTCGACAGCAGCAGCAACGGCACCAACAACCGCAAGCGCATGGGTAAATCCTTCGGAAAGGTTGGTTGATCGGTCCGGATCCAGCCGGTCGCGCGGACCTGCGCGCACAACGCATCATTTCCCAGCGCCGGCAATTTGTCCAGTCGTCGGCGCGTCGGCGCGCGCCCGCAGATTTTCGATGAACCGCCGAATGCGCGGCATGTGACTCCCTTCCCAGTACAGCTGCTTGCAGGCGCCGCATTCCCAGAAAACCTCGATTTGGCGACCGGTCTCGTGCGGCAGGCGCTCCCAAATCTCACTTTTCGATACTGTCGCCAGCAGGCCATTGCAACGGGCGCAACGCTGAAGCGGTCGGATCGCCCCATAAAGATCCAGTCGGTCCATCACCTCCTCGACCTGCCGACGCGGATCGGTTGCACGCACATAGTAGCCATGCGTCACCACCGACCGCTTCAAAAGATCGCGATCACGCGTCAGCAGAATCCGCCCATCCGTACTGGCCAGCGCTGCCAGCTCGGCATCGTCGTAATCGTTGCGATACAGCGTGTCGAAGCCGAGCAGCCGCAGATAACGCGCCAGCTTGCCCAGATGCACATCGAGCGCGAAGCGACTGACCCGCAACGGTCGGGGTCGGACCCGAACCAGCGGTTGAATGTCGAAAGATTCAAACGTGGGATAAACGCTGATATGGTCGCCATCCCGAACGATATGATTAAAATCCACCGATTGGCCGTTCACCAAGATCAAATCGACTTCAGTGTGCGGCACGCCGAGCGCTTCGATCATATCCTTGATGGAGGCTCGCCGCTGGAACTCATGAATAAAGCGGATCTTGCGTCGAGCAGACGGCAAAAAGTCGTTTAGCTCCTCGTAAAACCGCATCTGGCATTGGCTTTTCAACGGCTTTCAGATCCTCAGGAACGGGCAGGGCCCGATTACGAACGCTGGCACCCTCTCAAGCGCCAGCGATTCATCGCCATGCAACCCAGGGGCACGCCGCGAGTCACCTCTCTCACCGATCCTGGTCATTCGGCTTCCCGAGCGGCAACCACCCGATTGCGGGTGGCGATCAAAATTCGCTGTAGCAATTCCAGCCAGCCGAACTGTTCAGCCAGTTCGGCGATGATCGACAACCGAACCCAAAGACGCTCGGCCAACCCCTCCGCTTGCTCCTCGACCGCTAACGCCGATAACGTCCTCAACAACTGCTCGGTCAAGCGCTCCAGGAATGTGTGAACGTTGCCCGCCAAATCCCGCATCAACGCCGTTTGCCCCTCGGCTTCCAGATGAGTAACGAACCGATACAGCAAACCCAACTGTCGCAACCGACCGACGAAAAGCGTCTGTCCCACATCGGCGGTCTTTGTGCCCGAACCGGACGGCGGCCGGTCATCGACCTGCTCGGACAATTCCTGGGCGATCAAACCGGCCAGCTCACGCGCGTTACCGACAAACTCGGTGATCGCCGCCCGACCCGGCCCGACTCTTTCCGCCACGGTGGTTTCGGCCTCGCCTTCCAGAAGCCGATCCGCCAGCACGATCAACTCCTCCACCTCCACCAGCAGGCTGGCAACCTCGTATCGAGCCAGCGGATCGCGGCGCTCCAGGAATTGTCGGATCATCGCATTGACCTTGCTCATGACTTGGCCAGCGAACAAAAGCAGCGTCTGCCGCGCTTGGTTCACTTCGGCTACCGCGCCCAATTCCTCCAAGGCCAATTGCAACAGGTCCAACCGCATGAAGTCGGCGGAAATGCGCACCAGTTGCGGATTATCGTCGCTGAACAACAGCCGATTTAACGAACCGGCATAATTCAAAAAAGCCCCGGCCCATTCCCGAACCAGCTCGGCGCGCGCCTGATCCGCTTGCTGGCCTTTGTCCAGACGGCACGCAACATCTTGCACGCGGACGAACAATCGAACCAATTCCAGCCAGTCGCCACGCGCCTGGCGGGCGACTCGTCCCGGCAAGGGGGCATCGCGCTGGATCAAATCCACAAGTGCCGAAAACGACTCGCCGGCACACAAGGCCCGCAACCGTTCCCGTTGGCCAGCGACTGAATCGGGGAACCCGGCAAGCTGCTCGATCCGCGCAAACCAGGACACCAAACACTCGGACAGCTCATGAAAGCGTCGCGGGGTGGCCTGCTCGTTGATGCAATCCCGTAACAACTCGCCAATGCGATTGGCTAACTCATCCAACGCAGCCGGGTTTGAGAGATAGTCTGAACGGGTCGTCGATGGTCGGCCGCGCCGTGGTCCGGACACGACCACGGTTGAACCCAGCGCCACTTCCGCCATCTCGGTCCGCGCACGGCGCAGAGCCGACGCGAATTCCAGCGCGCTAGCAAAGCGCCGTCTCCGATCCTTGGCCAGCGCGCGGCGCAACACACTGTCGAAAACTGTCGGCAACGCGTGATTGACGACCGAAGGTAGCGGTGGTTCTTCGTGCAAGACCTGATGCATCAAGGCTGCCAGCGAATCGGCAACGAACGGCTTACGCCGAGTCAACAGGTAATAGAACACGACGCCCGCCGCGAACAGGTCGGCCCGGCCATCCACCGTCTCGCCGCGCAACTGTTCGGGAGCCATGTACATCGGAGAGCCCAACAAATCGCCGGTATGCGTCAGGTCGGAACCGCCAAGATGGGCGATGCCGAAATCGGCCAAGGCGATGGTGTAGTCCGAACGCACCAGAATGTTGGCCGGTTTAACATCTCGGTGAATCACGCCGCGAGCGTGCGCGTAGCCCAAAGCGTTTAGCAATTGCAGCAGGATCGCCAGATTCATGGCCAGCGGTAATTCCGGCTGGCATTCCAGCAATTTTCCAAGCTCCTGGCCGGCCACGAATTCCATCGCCAGAAAAATCACATCGTCCTGATCGCCGTAATCGCGTATCTGGACGATGCGCGGATGACGCAAGCGCGCGCCGATTTCCGCTTCTCGCTGGAAACGCATCAGCAGCGCGGCCCGCTCCGAACCCACCAGCAGTTCGGGGCGCAAGGTTTTGATAGCGACCGTGGTACCGTCGCGGGTATCGGTGCCTTGGTAGACCACACCCATGGCACCCCGTCCAAGCATCGATTCGAGGTGATAGCAGCCGACGATCTGACCCGCTCGCGTCATCACGCAACACCCCGTCGTGGAGGCAACGTTATCCAGGACTAGGCGAGCGAGGCCACTGCCGCCGCGACCGAGGGATGGATGGCAAAGACAGTCGAAAATCCGCTGATGTCGAACACTTCGCGGACATTATCTCGTAAGGCTGCCAAGACCAGGCGTTTATCGGCGGCGCGGGCGCGCTTGGCTGCCACCAGCAACACTCGCAAACCGGCGCTGCTGATGTAATCCATCGCCGCGCAATCCACAACCACGGCGTCGCCCTCGTCCAACACCCGCAACAAACAGCCTTCGAACTCACGGCAACTCAGGCTATCCAACCGGCCCGCCGGACTCAGCACGACCGCATGGTCCTGGCGTTGTTCCCGAATATCCATCGCGTTCCCCCTTGCTAGGTTGCGGCGATCCGCCCAACCCACACTAAAATTTTATCGTCAAATCGCGGCAATGGCGAAATAAACCACCCGTCGGCAACCGCTGGAAATACGAAATTCACAGGGCGGTCATTCACCGTCTCCCCGTTCTGATATCGGCACTCCGGCTTATCCAATCGCCAACGCCACCACGGCCACAACCTGCGGCGGCAGTCGATCGGTCGCGCCGGATCGGGTAATCAACGCGCTCGCCTTGTCACGGGCGACGGATTTTTTCTTGGCCGCCGCCAGTTGTTCCAGCTCGCGCCGGGCCGCCGCATCGTGTACGCCCTGGCACATTTCGTCCACGATGCCAGTCAATCGGTCCAACACCAGCGACAGCTTGCGAGGCGAAAATGTCGCCACGCCGCCGCCAATAACCTGCTCCAACGCCCGCCACACCGCCGCCCGTCCCGCTTCACCGGTCGCGCCTAGCGACGCCAACGCCTGATCTAATTGCGCGAAACCCTGCTCCGTGCTCCCGATTCGGCCGGCCAATGCATCGGCCAGATCCGAAGGGGTCATGCGGCCATCGCGCAGTCCTTGCGCGAGCACATCGACGCACCCTTCCCGCTGCGGGGTTTGCGTCGCCAGCAGCCCTCGCGTTACCCGATCCAGATACGGGCGGATATCCACCTGCGGCAGCTTGCCCTGCGTCACCAGGCTCAACGTCACGTCGCGGTAGAAATCTTCCTTGCGGCTTTGGCGGCATAGTCCGGCTTCGAACAGGCGTTGCGCCAGCGGCGGAAACCGGAAGACCTGATCCACGACCCGATTGGGAACTGCGAAATAGTGGGTATCGGCCAGCAGGTACGGCCACAGGACTGGATGGGACGGCTCCTGACCCAGATTGGACGGAAAATTGGCATGCAATTGCTCGACCAGCGTATCGGTCACCGGCAGGGGCGCGAACAACAACCCCGTCAGCAGGGTGGCCTTCAGTTGAGACTCGTGAAACATCCTATTGAACCAGCCATGCGCCGAGGACAACCGCTCCAACAAGCGGGGCGCACGGCCAGCGATGCCCACATCGCCCAAAGCAAACCGGCAGCGCAACGCGGCGTTGAATAGCCGGAACGCCACGTTCTCGGCGGCGTTGAAATCATGGTGGAAGATTTTGACGCGGACAGTCTCCACCAGACCGCCGCCCGCAAAACCGTCGGACGGGGCGTGGCACAACGGCTCGGTCGGCGGGTGTTTCTCGAAGTCGCGCAACCACCGTTCGAGCGCGGCTTCCGCTTCGGCGGCGGGCGCCAAGGCTAGAACCAGCGCATCGGCAAATAGCATATCGAGTTTGCCGATAGCCGGCGCCAGCCGATTCCAGGCGTCGGCCCGCTGTTCGGGCAACATCGGCAGGCGATACAGCGCCGCGCCAAGTTCATCAGCATCGAGCAAACGTGGCGGGAGCGCGCTGAAACGGTCGACGAACACCGCCGGCGTCAACCAGCCCACCGCATGGGTCGGCGTGGACAATAGCGCATCGTGGCCGGCGGCGATCAAAGCCGACAGATGTTTTAAGCGCTGCTGCTGAGCCGGTTTGAGTTGACTGTCGAGCAACTGCCCGCCCCGGCTGTTCTTGGGAAAATTCGGCAACGCCTCCCGGCGCCAAGTCCGCGCTAAAAACAGCGCCGGCAGCTCCCCACCCCGCCCCCACCACGCGGACCCTTCCAGCGATTTTTGCTGCCACTCACCCAACTTATCCAGCACCGGCGCAAGGATAGCACTAACCCGCTCGGCGCGAGCTTGCTTGGCAAACCGCAGAATGCTCGCAAGGATGCGGTCGTAGTCGGCCTGGGTGAAAACACGATCCCGAGTCCGCGCAATGTCGAGCGCCAAGGCTTCCGCCGTTTCGTGCAAGGCGAAATCAGGCGGCAACAGCGCGGACGAATGATCGGGAACGGTTGCGGCGAGCTCGCCACATTGACCGGTTGCGAGATAATGCTCCAGAAACGCCAGCCGGCGACACGACAACGAATCGGCGGGATCCGCTTCCATCCGACGCCGGAGCGCGTCCACCGCCGCCGACAGCTCGGAACGTCGATCTGGATTTTGCTCTTCTACACTATCCGACGCCGCTGCAGGATATTCGGCGAGCCAGTGGGCGATGGGAGCAAGTTCGGCTGGAGGCAATACCGCCGCCGTCTCCCGCAATCGTCGCAACATCTCTTCGTCGAAACGCTGTGGTTGAAACGTCCCGAGCCAGCGCAACAGATCGGCGCGCAACGCGGCATGAGGGCTGCTCAAACCATTCACGACCGCGTTCAAAACGGATTCAAGCAGTTCAGGCTTGGCCTTGACCTGTTTTTTGAGCAGGCGCAGGGCTGCTTTGGCAAGTGCCTGCACCGGGTTTTGCAAGGCATAACCCAGGGCCCCAACCAGTTCCGCCGGGTCGGCTTCCTCCAAAAAATGCCGTTCCACGATGCCGAACGCCAGCTTGCTAGCCGCCGGCGCGGGCGCGTTGAGCAGGGTTATCCATTCCCCGGCATGAAGCCGGATTTCGGTGTCGGTCGGCGCCAGACGATCAAACAAGCCGATCCAGCACTTGGCGATACCGGGCCGCAGGGGGCTTTGCAGCTTGCGCAAAATCAGCGTCAGAAAATCAGCGCGTGGCAGGTTGCCTTCGGTAAGCCGGCGGATCAGCGTATCGACCACTCTCGCGTCCAGCAACGGCTCGAAAAAGCCTTCCTGCGCGGGCGGATCGTAATCCAGCCCGGCCAGGATCATGGCGGAGTCGAAGCCTTCCAGCGCGTGGCTGAAAAAACCGTCACGGCGCATCGCCATGCCGAGCCAAGGCGCCAACGCGTCTGCCCATTCGGGACGCTGCTGGCGCGCTTCCAACATCAACCGCGCCACGCCTTGATCACCGCCGGCGAACCGCGCCCGGCTCAACACCCGCTCGAACACCCGTGCCAGAGCGTCGCCGATCCAGGGTTCCGGCCGATCCAGCAAGACCCGACCCGCGTACAGGACGAACTTCTGTGTCCGCACCGGCTGTCGAGAAGAGGTCTTGAACGCGCCCGCCACGCCACCCTTGCCGGCTAATCCCGCCAGCAACAGATTCAAACGACTGTAGAACGCCATCAAGGCGCCGTAAGCGCGCTGCTGAAACAAGCCTCCCTGCAACGTTTGCGGATTGTTGAGCGCGCCCGGCGCGGCCAGCGACGTCGCTCGATCCCGCAGAAATTCGACCGGATCTTCCCGAATGGCCCGATACAGGTCAGCGAGCTTGGCGGGCCGCGCTGCCGGCTCGTAACGGCAGGCCCGATTTAACACTTTGAGCAATTCGCCGAACTGCTCGAACAGCGCCTTGCGCTGCTCGGCGGTCAGCGGTCGCAGTACGTCGCGCAGTCGGTCGTCGTCCCCCTCAAACAGTTCGCGCAGCAGCGTTTGAAACAGCTCGTCGCTCAAAACGCCTGCTCCGCCGCGAATCGTAGCGCCAACAGGTGCTTGCAGGGACCACGCCGCAGTTCGTGCCGCTCGATCCAGGGGCAGGTACAGCGGCCCTCTCGCAAATAGCCCTGCCCGTCCACCCGTAGCGCGACCTGGTAATAACCGCTTTCTCCGCGTACCCAACCGTTGGCGATCAACTCGCCGTCGCGCCGCTCGCGATGCTCGATCTCGACCGACTGCTTCGCCAACAAGGTCCTGGGAACCTTGCAGCCGACCGGGTTGATGTTTCGAGCCCACTAGAAATGGCAACTGACGGTAGAAGTAGTGGTCGCGATCCCGGTCGAAGCCGAGCAAGCCCTGCTGGGCCAGCCGGTCCACGATTTCCGTGGCGCGAGGCAGCGGCAGATCCTGATGCTGCGCTAGATCGGCGATGGTGAACTGGTTGAGGCCGTGGGCAGCGACGCGAGCCAGCGCCAGATCGACTTCGTCGATGTCCGCCGCGCTCAACTGGCGCAGCGCGTCGCCGTCGCCGGAGAAACCGTGCGCCGCCGCGCCCGACAGCCCCAGCGTGAACTGGGCCGCGCCGGTGTCCGCCACCCACAGCGAGGCGCCGGTCGCCTCGGTCTGGTAAACGCGCAGCGTCTTGCAAATCCGGCAGGATGGCTTGCAGCAACCGCAGCCGATGGCCATCGGTCACCGCGATGAAACCACCCTGGCCGGCGGGCCGGCGATGAAGGATCTCCGGCTTGTGGCGCTTCGGCACCAGAAACAGCGCGCCTCGGGTGCTGGCGGGAATTTGGATCAACAACTGGCCGGCGGTCAGGCGATCCAGCTCGAACAGCGGTTGCGCCTGGCGATGCACCGCCTGCACCTGCAGAAAACCCTTGATCCAGCGCTCCGGCAATTTGACCTTGTGCTCGACCGCCTCGCCCTGCTGCGACTGGAGCTTGATCGACTGTTCACCCATTTCGAAATGGGCCGGCTTGCCAGGCCGCAATTGCGCCAGATGATTGAGAAAAGCGCCGTTGAAATCGACGTTGGTGGTGCCGCTGCGATCGAACGCCCCATCCGCGAAGGCGTTTTCGGTGAAATCGGCGCGGGCGTAAACGCTGGCGCAACTGGAGAAACATTCCAGCCGCAACAGTCGCTGACCCGAGGTGATGACCGGGTCCAGCAAGCGCCACAGATCGGGCCGGTAGAAACGTGATTCCACCGTCTGCCACAAGCCGAGCAGCATATTGCGAAAGACCAACGGTTGGGCGATCTGGCCGGAGAAAATGGCGGGTAGGGCGGCGGCGGTCTGCCGATCATCGACCAATTCGGTGGACGCCATGAAGACCAGCACGAGGCTGGCCTGGGCCTCGACAAGGCTGGGTTGGCGGTAGCGGGTGATGAAGTCCATCGGAATCCTCCTCTGCCCTGTCTGCACGCGCGGTCCGCGTTGATCGGACCATCTGACGCATTCTTCTCTCTAAAACCTGGAGCTATTTCCGGATTTCGATCATCAAGACGTTCCGGTCGCCTTCTCGACGGTAAGTCACCTCGCTCGCCAAGCTTTTGATGAGCAGGATACCCAGGCCGCCCGGCTCGCGCTGATCGAGATCAAGCACCCTTTCAGGATCAGGCTGAGTCAGCGGATCGAACGGCAAGCCTTCATCCACAATACTCACCGTCAAGCCCTCCGATCGAATTGCGACCCGACAAAACACCATGCCTGCTTGCGGCTGACCGACATACGCATGACCGCAGACGTTCACCAGAGCCTCTTCGACCGCCAATTCCAACCGCGATGCCTGGGCAGGGGACAATCCGGCGGTCTCGGCCATGCGCCGGACATAAGCGAGAAACGCGGGCAGCCGTTCCAGCTCGGCTGGCAGGCGCAGGCCCCCATCGGTGAAAACCGGCTTATCGGGAATCATGGCTGACGCGGCCGTCGTTTCTCATTTGGCTCTGAAACTACCCCGAGAGGCTATCGGGAAATGTCGCAAAGACGAACTCACTGCAAACGCATCGGCAATCCAGCGTACAACTGCTCAGCGACGCCACATCGTCGCACCGCTCAGTCACTCGGCCATAGAGAATGGACTCAGTATAGTGACTAACTCAAACCAACAAGAATTTCACTATCCTAACTATGTGAGTTTCCAAAGGTTGGCGCCACGAGCTTAATAATAGCTGGCATTTTTCGGTTATGATGCTGATTAAATTTGAAATGATCTCAAAATTTATCGCTCGTTCACTTTCGACGATCTCCCAAACCACTCAACAGAACCATTTTTCCGTCACGCCTGCGCCTATTGCGGCAGGAAAGAGGTCATGGTGAATCGAAACCTAGATGCGGACGACAAAGACGGAGATCGAGTGATCGACCCACCGACTTCCGCCGATTTGGCTGAAATCGTCCGAATTTTCGACGATCCAATCATCGTGGTGGATGAATCGCAGCGTATCGTCTTTTTCAACGACGGCGCCCAGGAGACATTTGGATACGACAGCGCCGAAATCCTCGGCGAACCCTTTGATCGCTTGCTCGCTGCTCGCTACCACAGCGAATATCGTCGACTCGCCGCTGAAAGCCGGCTTCCATCGCCGGGCAAGCGGCGCGTGGCGGCGCGCAACCCTATCGTCGGCGTACGCCGCAATGGCAGCGAATTCCCTGCTGAAATCTCAATCTCCCGGTTACGGTCAACCGGAAGCGCCAATCTGACCATCGTCCTGCGCAATCTCACCGATCAGGAATCGATAGAGCGGCAATTACGGCTAAAAAGCGACGCATTGGAAAACTCGCTCACCGCCTTTGGCATTATCAGTCCCAAAGGTCAACTCGTTTACGCCAATCGTACCTATCTCAAGCTATGGGGATACGACAGCCTGAATGAAGTCGTCGGTACATCCGTCATCCATCATTGTACCGATCCTTCTATCCCAGCCCGGATCGTCGAAGCGGTCGGGCGGCGTGGACAATCCACCTTGGAATTCACCGCCCGCCGCAAGGATGGTTCAACGTTTGAAGCGCTCATGTCCGTGCAGAAAGCCATCGACGAGCGCGGCAACGAAACCTACATGGGCACGGCGATCGACATCACCGAGCGCAAACAGGCGGAAGCTAAACTGGCGGCTCAGAAGGATCTGCTGGAAATCATCCTGCAACAGGCCGCCGAGGCCATCGTGGTATGCGACGGCCAGGACAACCCGATTCTGATCAATGCCGCCGCCCGCCGGCTAGCGTTGGGCGACAGCCGAGACCACACCGAGGCCAGCCCCAAGTTCCTCTGGGGAAAAGCGTATTACCCCGACGGTCACCCTATACCTCTGCAAGCGTGGCCCCTGCAACAAGCCCTGCGTGGCAATACCACCGCTGGCGCGGAAGCGCGGGTCGTGCGGCCCGACGGCAGTCACTACGATGTCCTGATTAGTGCTGCCCCCATCCGTAACGCCGAGCAGAAGATCATCGGTGCGGTCGCCATTTTCTCCGACATCACCGAACGGAAACGGGTAGAGGAAAAACTGATCTACCAGCTCCGACTGACACAAAGCATTACCGACAGCGCCACGGACTCGATTTTCGTGACCGATGCGAACGGCCTGGTGACTTTCTGCAATCCCGAAGCTCGTAAAGTATTCGGCGTGACCCCAGAGGATCTGATCGGTAAAAACCTGCACGATTCGATCCATCACCATTATCCGGACGGACGGCCGCTCCCACAGCGCGAATGCCGCCTGGGGCGCATCCATCTTACCGGGGAAACCGTTCGAGATATCGAGGACGTTTTCTTCCGCAAGGACGGCTCGACGCTCACCATGGCCTGTTCCAACGCGCTGCTGGAGAACAAGGGTAAGCGGGTCGGCGCCGTGTTCTTCATGCGTGATATCACCGAGCGCAGACGTGACGAACTGGCGCTCCAGGAAAGCGAGGCTCGGCTGCGCGCTATCGTCGACGCCGTTCCCGACGTGCTGCTGGTCGTGGACGAAGACGGCCGCTATCTGGAAGTTCTCGCCCAGCCCCAGTTGCTCTACACCGACCCGACCCTCCTCAAGGGCCGGTTGATCGGCGAATTGCTGCCGGTGGAAGTCGCCGATCACGCCTTGCAAATCATCCGCCAGACGTTGACAACCCGCGAACCGCAAAGCTTCGAGTACGAATTGTCCATCCGCAAACTCGGCAAACGTAATTTCGAAGCACGAACCGCTCCCCTGGACGGTTTACCGCTCGGCAAGCCAGCCGTGGTCCTGCTGGCGCGGGATATCACCCAGCACCGCTCGACCGAGGCCAGTTTGCGCCACGCCCAGAAGATGGAAGCCGTCGGCCAGCTGACCGGCGGCGTGGCCCACGACTTTAACAACTTGCTGGCCGTCATTCTCGGTAATTTGGAGCTATTGGCGGAGGCGCTGACCGATCCGGCCCAAGCGGAACTGGTACAGCGGGCCTTGAGCGCGGTGGAGCGCGGCTCTACCCTCATCCGGCGCTTGTTGGCCTTCTCCCGCCAACAGCCGCTACAACCGGTAGCTATCAACCTGAATACGCTGGTCACCGGCATCAGTGACTTGCTGCAACGGAGCTTGGGTGAAACGATCGAAATTAAGACCGAGCTGGCTCACGATCTTCTTCCGACCTCGATCGATCCCGGCGAATTCGAGGCAGCCCTGTTGAATCTAGCGGTCAACGCACGAGATGCCATGCCCAACGGTGGACGGCTGACCTTGGAAACGGCCAATCGTTGGCTGGATGAAAACGAGTCCCGTCAGCAAAGTTTCCATGTGGAACCGGGTCGGTACATCATGCTGGCGGTAAGCGATACCGGCTGCGGCATGTCTCCCGAAATCCTCGAACACGCTTTCGAGCCGTTTTTCACCACCAAGGGGGTAGGCCAAGGTAGCGGGCTTGGCCTGAGCATGGTTTACGGCCTGGTCAAGCAATCGGGCGGCCATATCCAGATTTTCAGCGAAGTGAACCGAGGCACCTCCATCCGCATCTTTCTGCCAGCGACGATGGCGGAAACCGGTCTGCCACTTGAGGCAATCGCCAGCGAGATCGCCCCGCGCCCCGGACAAGGTCAAACGATCCTGGTGGTAGAGGACGAAATCCAGGTGCGTCGACTGGCGGTCCACATGTTGCGTGACTTGGGCTATGAGACCATCGAGGCCGATACCGCAGCGACTGCACTGGTCGCTCTGGAGGCTACGCCGAGAGTCGTGGTGTTGTTCACCGATGTGGTATTGCCGGGCGGGAAAAGTGGGGTCGAACTTGCCCAACAGGCACTCCAGCGACGCCCCGACTTGATGGTATTGTTCACCTCGGGTTATGCCGAAACCCATCTGGCACATTTCAGAGGCCGCCCGGAGGGAAGCGATTTCCTTAGCAAACCCTACCGGAAAGCGGAGTTGGCCGATAAGCTCCACGCCTTGCTAATGGGTAAACCGCTTGCGAGCCGAGTCAAACCATGACGGAGAGACTTCCACCACGATCACCGGCCCGCATTCGCGTTCGCGGGCAGTGCCGCAGATGATCAGCAGTGCCGCATCGCCCGACGGCTGGCAAGCCTGGCTGGGCCTCGGATTGCACCGCCGAAACACGCGCACCGTTCTCGAACAGTGCGCGCACCGAGGCCCCCTTCGGGTGCAACGGCCGTTCTATCCCGAAGGCGAGAGCGTCTGCCATATCGCCATCCTGCACCCTCCCGGCGGCGTCGTCGGCGGCGACCAATTACGCATCGAGGTCACGCTAGCCACCGCCGCCGACGCGCTTGTGACAACGCCGGCCGCCGGCAAATTCTACCGAAGCGCCGGCCCCATCGCCGATCAAGTCCAAACGCTACGAGTCGCACCCGGCGCCACTTTGGAATGGCTGCCACAGGAAAACATTCTTTACAACGGTGCCCGAGTCCGCGCACTCACTCGGATCGATCTTGAAGGCGATGCGCGATTCCTGGGCTGGGAAACCTTCTGTCTAGGCCGACCAGCAGCCGGCGAGGTCTTCATCGCCGGGGAATACCGGCAAGATTTCCAGATCTGGCGCGACGGTGAACCGCTCTACCTCGAACGGGGTCGCTATGCTGGCGGCGATCCCGTCATGGGTGCTCCGTGGGGCTTGCGCGGCCAACCGGTTTGCGCCACCCTGGTTTGCGCCGGTTCGCCACCGGATGGGGTTCGTCTCATCCGCGCGGGTTGGGAAAAATTGCAACCGATAGGCAACGGCGAGCTCGCGACCGTTAGCCAGCTGAACGGTGTGCTAATCTGTCGTTATCTGGGGCCGTCCACGGCGCGCGCCAAACAGTTTTTTGTATCGGCATGGGGCTTGCTGAGGCCGGCGCTATTCGGTCGACCGCCCTGCCCTTCCCGATTCTGGAACACCTGATCACCATTGCGAGAATGATCATGGAGCTAACGCCCCGCGAAAAAGACAAGTTGCTGTTGTTCACCGCCGGCCTGCTGGCGGAACGGCGCAAGGCTAAGGGCTTGAAACTCAATTATCCCGAAGCTATCGCCTACATTTCTTGTGCTCTGCTGGAAGGCGCTCGGGAAGGTCGAACTGTGGCCGACCTGATGAGCCACGGCCGCACCTTGCTGAGCCGGGACGACGTGATGGAAGGTATCCCGGAAATGATCCCCGAAGTCCAGATCGAGGCCACCTTCCCGGACGGCACCAAGCTGGTCACCGTGCACCATCCGATTCCCTGAGGAAATGCCCATGATCCCCGGCGAAATCGTCACCGGTGACGGTGACCTCGAACTCAACGCCGGTCGCCGCGTCACGCGGTTGACCGTGGCCAACACGGGCGACCGGCCGATTCAGGTCGGTTCGCATTATCACTTTTTCGAAACCAATCCCGCCCTGCGCTTCGACCGCGCGCAAGCGCGCGGTTGCCGGCTCGACATTCCCGCCGGCACGGCCGTGCGCTTCGAACCCGGTCAGGAACGTGAAGTGGATCTGGTCGAGTACGCTGGGGCGCGAGCAGTGTACGGCTTCCGCGCCGCGATCATGGGACCGCTGGAGAAGCAAGCCATGAGCCGCATCGACCGTCGCGCTTACGCGGACATGTACGGCCCCACCGTCGGCGACCGGGTCCGGCTGGGCGACACCGAACTGTGGATCGAGGTCGAACGCGATTTCGCGATCCACGGCGAAGAAGTGAAATTTGGCGGCGGCAAGGTGATCCGCGACGGCATGGGCCAGTCGCAGCGGACTCAAGCCGAGGGTGCGGTGGACACCGTGATCACCAACGCGCTGATCGTCGATCACTGGGGCATCGTCAAAGCCGACATCGGCATCAAGGACGGCCGCATCAGCGGCATCGGCAAGGCCGGCAACCCCGACGTGCAACCGGGCGTGACCATCATCATCGGTCCCGGCACCGAAGCCATCGCCGGCGAAGGGCTGATCGCCACCGCCGGCGGCATCGATTCCCACATTCATTTCATCTGCCCGCAACAGGTCGAGGAAGCGCTGATGTCGGGCGTGACCACCATGATCGGGGGCGGCACCGGCCCGGCCACGGGGACGAACGCGACGACCTGCACCCCCGGTCCCTGGAACCTGCGGCGGATGCTGCAAGCCGCCGAGGGACTGCCGATGAATCTCGGTTTTCTCGGCAAAGGCAACGCCGGTCGGCCAGCGGCGTTGGAGGAACAGATCGAAGCCGGCGCGATGGGGCTGAAATTGCACGAAGATTGGGGCACCACGCCGGCGGCCATCGATAACTGCCTGGCAGTCGCCGAACGCTACGACGTGCAGGTGGCAATCCACACCGATACCCTGAACGAATCCGGTTTCGTCGAGGACACCCTGGCGGCGTTCAAAGGTCGCGCCATCCACACCTATCACACCGAAGGTGCCGGCGGCGGCCACGCGCCGGACATCATCCGCGCCTGCGGCGAATCGAACGTGCTGCCCTCCTCCACCAATCCCGACTCGGCCCTACACGGTCAACACGGTGGACGAGCATCTCGACATGCTGATGGTCTGCCACCACCTCGATCCTGGTATTCCCGAGGACGTGGCCTTCGCCGATTCGCGTATCCGCCGCGAGACCATCGCCGCCGAGGACATCCTGCACGATCTGGGCGCGTTCTCGATGATTTCCTCCGATTCCCAGGCGATGGGCCGGGTCGGCGAAGTCATCACCAGAACTTGGCAAACCGCCCACAAAATGAAAGTGCAGCGCGGCCATCTCCTACCCTCACCCCCAACCCCTCTCCCGGAGGGCGAGGAGAGTCATCGCGCCGACAACTTCCGGGTCAAGCGCTACCTCGCCAAATACACCATCAATCCGGCCATCACCCACGGCATCGGCCATCTGGTCGGTTCGCTGGAAATCGGCAAGCTGGCCGACATCGTGCTGTGGCGACCGGCTTTCTTCGGCGTCAAACCGTCGCTGATCATCAAGGGGGGGTTCATCGTCGCCGCGCCGATGGGCGACCCCAATGCCTCGATTCCCACCCCGCAGCCGGTGCATTACCGGCCGATGTTCGGCGCCTTCGGCGGGGCGTTGGCCGCCACCTGTCTGACCTTCGTCTCCAAGGCGGCGCTGAACAGCGGGGCGCTGGATGCGCTGGGCCTGCGCCGGACGCTGGTGGCGGTGCAAAATACTCGCGCCATCAACAAGCGCGACCTGATCCACAATGACCATCTGCCACGGATCGAAGTCGATCCCCAAACCTATGAGGTCAGGGCTGACGGAGTATTGCTCGCTTGCGAGCCAGCCCAAACCTTACCTCTCGCGCAGCGTTATTTCCTGTTTTGAGGCTGCTCATGGACCCTATCAAAGATGCCGAAGGCACCGAAGATATCGAACCGATCGAAATGCAAATCGTCGAACGCCTGAGCGAAAATCTGCCGGCTCAGGCGACGATGACCTTGCCGTTCGAACTGCGCCGAAAAAGCCGGTTGCGAGTTCGGTTGGACAGCGGTGAAGATGTGGGAGTCTTTCTACCGCGTGGCACGATTCTGCGTCACGGCGACCGGTTGCGTACCACCGAAGGGCTGGTCGTCGAGGTGCGGGCCGCGCCGGAAGTCGTCTCCATCGCCCATACCGACGATTCGCTACTGCTGGCCCGCGCCGCCTATCACCTCGGTAATCGCCACATCGCACTGCAACTCGGTTCCGGCTGGCTGCGTTATCCGCACGACCACGTATTGGACCGGATGGTGGAAAAACTGGGGTTGCGCGTCGCCAGTGAACAAGCACCGTTCGAGCCGGAGACGGGCGCTTACGGCGACGGCGATCACCACGGACACGCGCATTAATTCCATCGTCCTGTGCCGGCTGTTGCAACTGTGCAGCCCAGCGCTGCCAGTCGGCGCTTACGCCTATTCGCAAGGATTGGAATGCGCGGTCGAACGCGGCTGGGTGCGGGACGAAGCCAGCGCGAGCGACTGGATTCTGGGCTTGCTCGACCATAACGTGCGATGGCTGGATATCCCGATTCTGGCTCGGCTGTATCGAGCCTGGCGGGAGCGCGACGCGGATGCCGCGCGGCACTGGAACGCCCGGCTGCACGCCTCGCGTGAGGCGGCGGAATTGCAGCGGGAAGACCAGCAACTCGGCGCGGCCCTAGCGCGGTTACTGGCCGATCTTGGTCTCGATGAAGCGGCGGCGTGGCGGAATACGCCGCGCGGCTGTTTCGCCACTCTGTTCAGCCTGGCGGCGGCCAGGTGGGACATTCCGCTGCTGGAAACCACGACCGGCTACGCCTGGGCCTGGACCGAAAATCAAGTAACCGCTGCCACCCGGTTGATTCCGCTCGGCCAGACCGCCAGTCAACGGCTGCTGGTCGCCGCCGGTCCCGGCCATTGCCGCAGCGGTAGCCCACGGTTTGGCTCTGCCGGATGAGGAGATCGGCGCCGCCGCGCCGGGGCTGGCGTTGGCCGGAGCACTGCACGAAACTCAGTATTCGCGGTTATTTCGCTCCTGAACCGTCACCGGTTCGCCCCCGTATCGAACCCTCATCAGTCCTCCATTTGTGGCTCTCCCTCCTCGTCCGTTGGACGGTGGGGACAGTCGGCGCGGCTACAATGGCAATAGAGAATCAGACAATGCTCGGCCAGCTCGAACCCGAGCTTCCGAGCAATAACCTGTTGTCGCTGCTCGATTTGTTCGTCGCAGAATTCCTCGATCCGTCCGCACTCCAAACACAGGATATGGTCATGATGATCCCCCTGGTTCAGTTCAAAGACCGAGTGACCGCTTTCGAAATGATGGCGTTTGACCAAGCCAGCCGATTCGAACTGCGTCAAGACTCGATACACGGTGGCTAATCCAATCTCTTCGCCGGAATCGACCAGCGCCCGATAAATAGCTTCGGCGGTTAAATGCGCGCTGTCCTGATGCTGCAACATGTCGAGAATCTTCATGCGTGGCAGCGTGACCTTCAAGCCAGCCTTCTTGAGTTCTTTAGAGCCCACTTGGCACCCTCCGGGATGGGTTGCGCTTACCCACGGGTTGTCGTTGTACGCTATGATGTGGTCAAGATTAACAAGCAACCCGGACCTTGCCTTCCATGCCTCATATATTCCCACGCGCCGCCGGCATCTTGTCGCTGCTGGTTCTGACGGCCGGCTGCGGTTTATCCATTCCCAGCTTCTATACCCCGCCCGTGCGCCAAGGTAACTACTTCGATCGGGAGACCATCGCTCAGTTACATCCCGGCATGACTAAACAGCAGGTGCAACGCATCCTGGGCAGTTCGTTGATCACCGATCCGTTCCATCAGAATCGCTGGGACTATTATTATCAATACGGCAAGGGCAATAAGATCAGCGAGCAGCGTCACATCACGCTGTTTTTCAACGGTGACACCCTCGACCGTATTGATGATGGGCCAAAAAACGACGATGCCTCAAAAAACTAGGCGGAATCGGATTCCAGATCACCGCCACCCTTGCGCATCCGCTTGCCTTCGGCGGCCCGTTTCTTGCGCACCGCCTTGGGATCGGCAAGCAGCGGCCGATAGATTTCCACGCGGTCGCCGGGACGCACGGCAGCCGACAGCTTGCCGAGCTTACCGAATACGCCGACCTTGGCGGTCTGAAGCTGGATTTCCGGAAAGCGTTCCAAAATGCCCGACTGGACGATGGCTTGCTCCAAGGTCGCGTCTGCCGGCACCTCAACCGGAATGATGGCCTGTTCGTCGGGTCGGGCATAGGCGATTTCAACCCGAACCGTAGTCGGCTTGGAATCAGCGTTTGCCATAGAGATCCACCGCGCGCTTGCAGAAAGCATCCACGAGCGAGTTGGCGATTTGCTTGAATACCGGTTCGACCGCCATCCGCAACAAATGATTGGCGAATTCGAACTCCATGTCGAGGGAGACCTTGGAAGCGTCGGCACGCAAGGGCTCGAAGCGCCAGTAGCCTTCCAGACGCTTAAAAGGGCCTTCCAGCAGGCGAATGTCGATCATCTTATGTCTTTGCATCCGGTTGCAGGTCGTGAACGATTTATGGATCCCGCCCTTGACCATTTCGATGGTCGCCCGCACCTCGTCGTCGTTGCTGCTCAAGACGCGGCTGGACCGACACCAGGGCAAAAATCGTGGATAGGCTTCGATGTCGCCGACCAAGGCATACATTTCCGCGGCCGAATACAGAACCAGGGCGCTTTTTTTGACGGTCGCCACGATGCGTTCTCCGTTGCGGGATTATCGATTTGTTATTGGACTCCAGCCGGGCAAGTTTGGTTGAATCCGCTCGCTTCCTCAAGCGTCGCGCGCTAACCCTTCGATCCTGGCTCTCAACAGACTTCATCATGAGCAAGAAACCAACCACGAATCACCAGATCGCCAATAACAAAAAGGCGTATCACGAATACTTCATCGAGGAACACTACGAGGCGGGCTTGGCCTTGCAAGGCTGGGAAGTCAAAAGCCTACGCGCTAGCCGGGCCCACCTCAAGGAAAGCTACGTGCTGCTGCGCGGCGGCGAGGCATTCCTGTTCGGCTGTCATATCTCACCGCTGACCTCGGCCTCCACCCACGTTCAGGCCGACCCGACTCGCACTCGCAAGCTGCTGCTGCATAAGGAAGAAATTGGCCGGCTGATCGGCTTGGTCGAGCGCAAGGGCTATACGCTGATCCCGCTGTCGATGTACTGGAAGCACAACCGCGCCAAGCTCGATATCGGTCTGGCGCGTGGCAAGAAAGAACACGACAAGCGGGCGACCGAGAAGGATCGCGACTGGGAACGCGACAAGCAGCGGCTGATGCGGGAGCGATAACATGCTGGGAACTTTCCCATCGCCGCGCTATCATAAGACGAGACACAGGGGGCGATCCGGTTTCGACGTGGATTGCAAAACCTGAGGCGCATGCCGAGGATGCAGCTCGCCTCGTTAATCAGGCTGCAAATCATAGTTGCCAACGACGACAGCTACGCACTGGCGGCCTAAAGCCCGCTAGCCTCTGACCGGAACTTGCTTGTGAGGTCCGGAGCCTTTCGGGGCGCTCAGGGGTCGACCCAACGCAAGCTCGTGCCAATCCTGTCCGGGGGTGAGGCGCTAAAACTAACCGGAACCGCCGTTCGCCGTCCTGCCAGTCGGATTGCGAAAGGTTAAAGCAAAGACCAGGCTAAGCATGTAGGGCCAAGGGCAGAGGATTTGCGGACGGGGGTTCGATTCCCCCCGCCTCCACCATCTCAACAACCAGTAGCGTCCAAAATCATCCTAAAGTCCGCGTCACCGGCGGGCTTTTTAGTTGGTTTTCAATGCCTCGACATGTCCTTGGGCGGTCATTCCTTCCACACCTCCGCCGCCAGCGGCAATTCATTCAATTCAGCCCGCGCTTCCCGCCAAGTGGGATAGTGCCGGTCCAGCAGTGCCACGAAGCGCTCGCCGTGTGTTGGCTCGATCAAGTGCAGCATCTCATGCACGACGACATATTCCAGCAAATCCTTGGGCTTTTTCACCAGCTCGGTATTCAGGCGGATGTTCCCAGCACGGTGGTTGCAGCCACCCCACTGGGTCTTCATGCGTTGGAGGAAGTAAGCGGCGACCCGCACGCTGAGCTTCGTTTCCCATTTCTGGATCAGTGCCGGCACGGCCGCATGCAAGAGCGACCGCTGCCATCGGTGCATGATTTCCTCGCGCTTCGCCAAGGCGCTGCCCGGCCGCACGCTTAACACGATGCGGCGGTGATCGATTTGCACCGAGGGTTTTCCATCCTGCTCGACGACCGTGAGCAGATAGCGCCGTCCCCACAGGTCATGGCTTTCCCGCTCAATATACTGACGTGGCGTTTCTCGCGCTTGCGCCCGCAGCGTGGCCTGCTGTTCGCGAATCCAGCCGAGTTTGGAAATGGCGTAAGCGCGAGCCACCTCCAGCCGGGTATTGGTGGGGGTGACCAAGGTGACATGGCCGGCCGGCGGATGCACCGAGAGGTGTACGTTCTTCACCGTTTTGCGGGTGACGACAATCTCCACCTCGCCAAGCTGGAGAATCTCGGTCATTGGTAACCCGGTTGCTGCTTGATGATCTCGAACAGCGCCAGAGTCGCCGCCCGGTCGCGGTCGAGCAGCGGAAACAGGGCATTCAGCACCTGCGCCTCGCGGGTGGGATCGCCCTTCCAGCCGGCGGGCGCGTGCTCGCGCAGGGTGCGGTCAATGTCCAAGGCCAGTATCGCCTTTTCCTCATCGTCCGGGGGGCACTGGAATGTCGTCGCGGCAATCGAGCCCAGGTTGTTGAACAGCACAAGGGCTTCGTGCCTGCCATGCAGCACCGCCGGAACGCCCGCGTCGGGCTGTTTGGCCGCCAGCTTCCTCACCAGATCTTCGGCCCTGCGCAAAAAATCCTCGTAGGCTGCCGTGTCTTCCCGGCTTTGCTGGATGAGATCGTCCAGCAGTTTGGACATCTGCGTGTAGAACTTCGGATCGGTAAGCTGCTCGCGGATGATCGTTTTGCGGACGTTGTTGATGATCGCTTCGGCCACCGCGTTGTTCGAGAGCTTGCCCTTGGCGTTGAGCTGCCGGGCAATGGCGTCGTGGATGCCGGTCTTGATGATGAGATCGGTCAGCGACAACCGGCTCAATTCGCCCAATTCCTCCGCCACATCGGCCTGGATGTAGGTGTTGATGAGGTGGCGCATGTCCGCCTCGTAGGGTTTGATGTCCAGTTCCTCACCGGCGTGCTGCTTGATCGCCGCCCGGATGTCCATATGGAACCTCACGTTCCTGCTGTAAGGCCGTGGCTTCGGCTACGCTATAATCGGCTTCGTCCAGATGCTGGGCCAGGTTGGCATAGGCACGGGCGAAGCGCGCCACCGCCTGGTAGTACGACACTCGCAATGCTTCGGTCTCGATTCAGGGCATCGGCCTGGGCCGCGTCGCCGCAGAAGTAGCGCAGGAACTGCTCTATCTCGCGCGGCAACGGCACCGGCTCGCACAAGTATCGCAAGGCTTCGCGAGCGGTCGTCCAATTGCTTGCGGCCTTCTTGCCGCCAGTCCTTGAGGTGGACGTTGTTCTCCGCCTCGCTGCCCTCGTCGGTGTCCAGTTCGTCCGAGTTGTAGACGGCAACCGCTTCCTGCACGTCGGCGAACAAGCGCCTTGAAATCGACGATATAACCGAAATCCTTGTCATCGCCATCCAGCCGGTTGGTGCGACAGATGGCTTGGAACAAGTTGTGATCGTGCAGCTCGTTATCCAGATAGATGTAGGTGCAACTGGGCGCGTCGAAACCAGTGAGCAGCTTGCTAACGACGATCAGCAGCTTGGTGTTCGCCGGCTCTTCGATAAAGCGGCGCTTGATTTCTGTCTCGTATTGTTCAGTGGTCTGGAAGTTTTTCAGGGCGTGCTGGGTGTAGGTGTCGTATTTGTAACGTTCGTCGCTGTTGGGCGGTTCCTTGGAGATGGCATTGGCGTTGTTGGGCTGATAGGAAGTCACAACACCGCAGTAAGGCCCGAACGGGGTGTTCTGGAACAGGCGGAAGTAATGGCAGGCGTCGTAGATCGAGGCCGCCACCAAGAGCGCCGTGCCCCGGTCGTTGTTCAGCCGTGGCTTCACGCCGAAATCGTGGATGATGCTGGCGATGATGCGCTGCTTGCGCTCGGCGGAACTCATCAATTCCTCCATCGTCGCCCAGCGCTTGCGCAGGATCGCCTTCTGGAACTGGTTGAGATTCTTGGTCTTTTGCTCGAACCATTGATCGATCTTTTGCCGCGAGGTCATCCGCTGCGGCACGTCTCGGGCTTCGTACTTGAGATCGAGCACCACCTGATCGGCCACGGCCTGATGGAATTTGTAGGTATGGATGGTGGTGCCGAACACGTCCCGCGTCATCGGCTTGTCGCGGCGCAGCAGCGGCGTGCCGGTGAAGCCGATGAAGATGGCCCCCGTCAACCAGCGTTTCATCTGCCGGTTCATGTCGCCGCCCTGAGTGCGGTGGTATTCGTCCACGAAGACGTAGAAGCGGCCCTGCACCGGCGGCGGCGGACCCTTGAGGTCGGCGGTGTCGAATTTGTGGATCAAGGCGCAGAGCAGGCGCGGCGTGGTCGCTCCCAGCTTGTCGATGAATTGTTGGCGCGAGCTGATGCGGGGTGAGGGAGCGTTCTCGCCGATTACGCCGGCGTTGCGCATCACGCCGAGGATTTGTTGGTCCAGTTCGTCGCGGTCGGTGATGACCAGGATGCGGGCGTCGGGATCGTGCTCCAGCAGCCACTTGGCCAGCAGCACCATCAGGATGCTTTTGCCGCTGCCTTGGGTGTGCCAAATGACGCCGCCCTCGCGCTGGGCGATGCGCGCCTGGGCGGCTTTGACGCCTTGGTGTTGATGTTGGCGCGGCACTTTCTTGTGGCCGCCGTCGAAGATGATGAAGTGGCGCATCAGATCCAGCAGCCGCGCCTTGTCGCACAGTTGCGCCAGCGGCCGGTCGAGCAGCGCCCCGACGGCCAGCGGCGCGTCCGCGTTGTTCTGGTTTTCGTCTTTCCACTCGACGAAAAGTTGTTCCGGCGTGCCGGTGGTGCCGTAGCGCAGCCCCTGCGCGTCGCTGCCGGCCAGTACAAGCTGCACGGTGGTGAAGAAGCCGAGGTTGAACAGGGTTTCCTGATTGGTGATGAGCTGGCGAATGCCGTCGGTGATGTCCACCGAGCTGCGCTTGAGTTCGATGACGACGACGGCCAGCCCGTTCAGATACAGCACGAGGTCCGGGCGGCGCTCGAAGCCGCCTTTGAGCGTCACCTCCTCGGCCAGGGCGAAGTCGTTGTTTTCGGGATGCTCCCAGTCGATCAGGTGTACCGTTTCGTGCGGTTGACCGGCGGCGATCTGCACCGGCACGCCGTAGCGTAACCGCTGATAGGTGCGTAGATTGGCTTGGTAGAGGGTGATGCCGGTGGCGTCAGCGGCGGTTTCCAGCTTTTGCAGAGCGGCGGCGATGTGGGCGGGGGAGTAGCCGCGGGCGGTCAGGTTGGCGCGTAGCCGTTCGGTTTCGATAGGGCGATTATTTGCGCGCTGCTGCCAGTTGCCGAGGTAGCGGTAGCCGAGATTGTCGGCCCGTGTCGGGTCGGTGAACAGGGCGACGACGCGGTTTTGGGTTTCACGCTCGGAGCGGGGGCGTGTGGGCATCAGGCGGCATCCTTAAGTTCTTCAATAATTGCTCTTTCAGTGGCTCACAAACGCAAAATTCCGGATAGGCGCGTATTACGCGAAGGGATTGACGATCCGCACACCGGAAAGGCTGCGCCCTTCCTGGAAATCCTCGGACAGTAGCTGGGTACAACCACTGGCAATGGCCGCTTGCATGATCATCGCGTCCCAATAAGACAGTCCTTGGAGACGATATAAATCGATGGCGGCTAAGACCATCTCCAGGTTCGGTTGCACGATTTCGAAACGCCCGAACTGTTCGATTCGTCGTCGCGCAAAGTCGGGTTCCAGTCCGAGCTTGCGGACCGCATTGACGTAGTATTCACTGAGCACTTGAATGGAGAGGACCCCTTCACGCCGGCGTCGTAGTTCGACCAGCAGCTCGATGGCGATGCGCTGCTTACGGACATCAAAGCGATCATCGGCATACAACAGAATATTCGTGTCGATGAAGCTACGCGCCATGCTGCCGATCCAGCCGTTCCGTATAGGTCGCTTCGCGCGAAAATGGCGTGCCTCCGGAATCGCCCTGCCCCGATAAAGCGCGCAGTTCCTCCAACTCGGTTTCAAGTTGGGCTTGTCCCGCTAATTGCTCCAGATAATCGCGCACCATTTGGTTCAGGCTTTTACCCATGGCTTGGGCTGTTTTCCGTGCGCCCTCGGCCACGCGCTCGTCTACGGATAGGGTGATATTCATCGCGGTTTCTCCGGCATTGAAACGGTCTTACAGACTATGACAACACAGTTTATGTGTACCAGCCTATGATGGATCGCTTGTTTTGGCGCTGCTGCCAGTTGCCGAGGTAGCGGTAGCCGAGATTGTCGGCCCGCGCCGGGTCGGTGAACAGGGCGACGACGCGGTTTTGGGTTTCACGCTCGGAGCGGGGGCGTGTGGGCATCAGGCGGCATCCTTGGGGTTCTGCACGCGTTGTCGGGCTTGCTCGGAAGTAATCAATTCCGATTCGGCACACAGTGTGTGCACTATTGCGGTATCCAGTTTTATCAATCTATTTAATCTGATAGCGTTTTCGGGCGGATGCTGTTCTGAATGGTCTCCACAAACACTGTGGCTTGTTCGACTGCCCAAGCTGCCTTATCCGGTTCGATTTCCTCGCCGGTGTAGTCGGCAAGCAATCGTATCCGCTCCACCTGGTTGAGCACGCGGCCTAGTTCCGGTGTCATGAGTCCCGTCTTAATCAAGTGCTTGCCGAAAGCCGTGATAAGCCCGTTATGCGTGCGTGTTTCTGCTGGATTGATCCCTGGCTGATGCCGCAGTAACGCCGCATGGGCTGCATCGAACATGGCGTAGTAGGCACGATTGCATGACCCTTCAATATCTCCGTTCTCAAGCAATAGACGCGCCGAGGCCAACGCCCGTCTGGCCTTGAGCAGATATTGTTCCAGCGTCATAGTGGCACGCCTTCGCGACGGATATTTTCGATCAGCGCGGGATTGGCGAAGCGCTCAGGGTGCGCCCATTCATCTTCCCAGAAGGGGATGGCTTCGATCAGGGTGCCAGTTTCCAGCATTACGTCGAAGGCGATGTCAGCAAGCTGCAAAGAGATCTCGACCCGCGAACCGCGCTGCCCCCGCAGTAACACCGCAACATCGGTATCGCTGTCGGAACGTTGCTCACGGCGGGCACGGCTGCCGAACAGGATGATGTTCAGTACGTCATAGCGGCTTGCCAATCGGCGGCTGAAAAGCTGCATAGCCTGATTGGTCTGATCGTCGATGCGGGCTGACATGGATTTCTGAACCTCTATTTCGATGCCGAGGAGAGGCGTTCATGTTCGAGGTTGATCCACCAGTACCAGATATGGCTGTCCAGTACGATCATTTCAAACACTCCTAATCATTTTCTGCCACCAGCGGTTCAATCAGATCGCCGAGCGTGCGCCCCTTTCCGGCGATCTCAGGATGCGGCTTGCGGCGTTTCGGAACCGCATCGACAGGCGCACCATCCAGAGTCAAGGCGATCAATTCCACCCGATGATTGACGAAAGATTCCGGCAAATCAATGACTACCTGACGGGAAGTGACATCAATGACCTGTCGCTGTACTGGCATCGGATTCTCCTTCAGATAGCTTGGGAATAGAAGGATCGACCAGGCGAATCCTTCCAGTGAGCAGTTCCTGCATCATGCCTTGCTTGAGGGCGTGGGTTTTGTCGCGGCGGGCTTCGAGAGCGGCGATTTCGGCGTCCATGTCGGAGAGGACGGCGGCGATGGCGGTTTGTTCTTCGTGTAGGGGTAACCGGACATCAAAGTTTTTGATTACGTCCCAGTCTGCGCGTGGCATGTGAGTTCCATAGGAAATACTTGCTGCCTCAATGAAACGATCAAGCTGAACTAAAGCATGGAGAAATCCGCTTACTGCCTGCGTATCGTCAACCAGTAGTGGCCAAATCTCAGTTGAACAGATGCCATCTCGA
>JBAOHI010000020.1:0-6100 GCA_037045535.1 Candidatus Competibacter sp. | reverse complement strand
CATTTGGGCACCTCGAAAAACCGGACATGAAGCCGGCAAAATGGGCAAAGCAAGGTGCCTGAGGCGTGAGCCTCACAATATCTTTGGTTTGTGCCCCGGCCCGAAGGGTTCATCCCCGCCCGAAATCACCATCCCGGTCGTACCGGGATCGCACTTGGGCGTTAGAAAGCGACCACACCGTATGCCTTGAGAATGCACAGGCGACGTAGGTTGTAGACCGCTGCCTTCCCCGTGAGTTGGAAGGTCGCTCGATCCAGACCGATACATCGTAGGAGTTTTCCGCCCATCTGCTCCATAGCGGCGAAGACGTGTTCGACCCGCGCCCGAACCCGGGCAATGCGGGTGTTGCGGCGCGCCTGGCAGGCGGACAGCGGTTTGCCTTTCTTTGCCTTGCGCTGGATGTGTACTCGCCAACCCTGGGTCTTGAGGCGCCGCTCACGTTCACCATCAACATAGCCCTTGTCGCCATAAAGATCACGGCCGGTATTCGCGTGATCCAGGACATCTTCCAGGTGCAGGGTGTCGTTCTCCGCAGCGGTGCTGACCTTGACCTGGCGGATCAGCTTGTAGCGTCGGTCGGCGCTGACCGAGACCTTGTAACCGAAGTAGGATTTGCCGTGCTTCTTCGTCCAGGTGGCCTCCATGTCCTTCTGCCGGCGCTGGGCCGGCTTCCAGTCCACCGGCATCGCCGACGCTTTCAGCAATTCCCGTTCTTTTTCCGTGACGTGCTGGCGAGGAACGGGAACCAGACTGGCGTCCACCATCTGCCCACCACGAGCAATATAACCCTGCTGGGCCAGTTGACGATGCACCGCCTCAAACAGCGCGTCTCCCGCCTTCGCCACCGTCAACCGCTCGCGGAAGGTCCAGAATGTGGTGCGATCGGGTATCTGACTACTGTGCCGCAGGCCCAGGAAACGCTGGAAGCTCAGTCGATCCAGCACTTGGTATTCCATCTGTTCGTCACTCAGTCCATATAAATCCTGAAGAACCAGGGCACGTACCATCAACTCGGTGGGAAACGGTGGACGCCCCCCACGTGCCCGTCCGGGTCGTGGCGCTACCCGGTCCATCTCCGCCGCCAGCGCCTTGAAGTCAACCTGCTGCTCCATGACTTGCAGCACATCGCCCAGACGATCCAATTTGGCTTCCCGTTCCTGGGCGGCAAACAGGCTTTCTTTGATCATCGGATATCCGGGCTCTTGGCGGGGATCAACAACCCTATTTTCTCATAACAAGGTTTTTCGAGGTGCCCATTTGGGATTTTCTGCGCGTGGTGCGACGCAAGGAGCCGGAAACCGCGCCCGCTTTTGCCGTGATCGGCGCACCCGGCTGCGGCAAGACTACCTTGCTGCAACATCTGGCCTTGGCGTTCGCGCAAAATCGCCAGCGTAAGTTGAAACTGCCTGCCTACGTGCCGGTGCTGTTGTTTCTGCGTGAGCACATCAAAACCATCGCCGGCAAGGGACCGCCGCATTTGGCGGAATTGGTGCAAACGCACTTTGCCAATCACAAACGCTATCCCGATCTCAAACCACCGCCGGGCTGGTTTGCGGCGCAACTGCGGCGCGGGCGGTGCCTGGTCATGCTGGATGGGTTGGACGAAGTGGCGCGGCAAAATCAGCGGGAAAAAGTCTCCGCCTGGGTCAGCGAGCAAATTCGCCTTTATCCGCGTTGTCCCTTCATCCTCACCTCACGCCCCCAGGGTTATGACAGCGCGCCCTTGGATAAAGTGCATGTACTGAGCGTGCAGCCTTTCAGCTATGAGCAAGTCAAGCGCTTCGTTTATGCCTGGTATTTGGAAAACGAAATCCTGAGTACCGGCAAGGACGATCTCGGCGTGCGCCAGCAAGCCGAGCACGGCGCGCAAGACCTACTGGAACGTTTGCGCGGACTGCCCGCCCTGAACGATCTCACCGTCAATCCCTTGCTGCTGACCATGATCGCAATGGTGCATCGCTATCGGGGCCAATTGCCGGGACGGCGAATCGAACTTTATGCCGAAATCTGCGACGTGTTGCTGGGGCATTGGCGCAAAGCCAAGGGCATTCAGGATAGCCTCACCGCCGTCCAGAAGCGCGTGGCCCTGCAACCGTTGGCTGCCACCATGATGAAAAGACGGTTGCGGCAAATCGGCACGAAGGAAGCGATGGCGATCATGGCGGAACCGCTGCAAAGCGTGAACGTGACAGGGGAAGACGCCGCCAGCTTTTTGCCAGATGTGCAAGCCAGCAGCGGGTTGTTGCAAGAGAGCGAATTAGGCGAATGGCGCTTTGCTCATCTCACCTTTCAGGAATATCTAACCGCTGCGCACTTTTCGGAACATGGCGAGGAGCTGCACTTCGCCGAATGGGTGGATGACAGTTGGTGGCATGAAGTCTTGCGGCTCTATGCGGCCCAAAGCAACGCTACTACCCTGGTGCGGGCGTGTTTAGCCAAAGACACGGTATCTGCTCTAAGCTTGGCCGCCGATTGTTTGGATGAAGCAAGACAACTCGATGTCGATGTGCGACAAGCGTTGGAGCAAAAACTGATCGCCGACTTGGAGTCGGATGACCCGGCACGGCGCACACTGGCGGCGGAAGTAAAGCTACACCGGCGATTATCGTCATGAGCTGGTATCAGATTGATGAACGACGGGAAATCTCGGCGGATTTTATTACCTGCGCGGAATATCAACTGTTTCTGGATGAAAAACGCGTACAAAGTGAGTATTGCCAGCCGGATCACTGGAATGATGAGCAGTTTCCGAAAGGGCAAGCCCAAGAACCGATTTTGGGGGTTCGCGGACAAGATGCCAGCCAGTTTTGTAAGTGGTTAAGCCAGCGGCAAGGCAACAAATTCCACTACCGTTTGCCCGCGCCAGAAGAAATCTCCGACCATCCAACGATCATTGAAAGAGAAATTGGTTGCTGGTGTGCAGTAGGGGAAAAGCGGTTTGTTTGTGGCCTTAACCTCTCTCAATGGAAAGAGTTTTTCCTTAATGCGCTGAATAGTGACTGGAGCCATATCCTTACCGCCCGCGCCCGCGCCCTCGCCCGCGACCTCGCCCTCGCCCGCGACCTCGCCCTCGCCCTCGCCCGCGACCTCGCCCTCGCCCTCGCCCGCCCTTTTACTTCTAAGGACATTACTTACAAGTTAAGCCATTTAGTTGATTGTCAAGGGGTAAACTGGAGGGGTTTGGACGTTGTTGGAGGACGTTCACGAGGTGTTTTTTTGCGGGGTCGTTTGAGGATGCCCAACTCGCGGGCGCGGTCGGCCAAATACCGGACCGGGTCGGTGGCAGGGTTTTGCGCGACCGCGTTCGTCACGAAATACAGACTGCGGTAGACCATGGCCACGGAGACCTCCGCGAACGGCCGCGCCAGCGCTTCGGCGACGGCGTCGGTCAAGTCGATCAACACGGCGTACAACAGCCAGGTGGCCCACACTTGCATTTCGACGGCGTTTTCGGCGCCGCAGTAGAAATAGGCCAATCCCAACAACCGCTTGACGATGGCGAAGGCCTCTTCCACCCGCCAGCGCTGGCGATACAGGGCCACCGCATGGACGGTCGGCAGGCGGGCGAAGTCCAAGGCGTTGGTCAGATAGCGGTAGAGCGTGCCGTGGGCTTGGACCTCGATCAAGCGGACCTGCTGGCGCGCCGTGCCCTCGCCGATCCAGACGATCCGGTCCCGCACCGCCGAGGTCTGCACCAGGACCTGGACCACTTCGTACTTCAGATTCTGTTTCGCCCGGGTCAACCAGGTCACCCGGCGGGCGGTCAGGGTCGCCCACCGGACAAAATCGGTGAAGCCCAAGTCGAAGACGACCAGCGCGCCGGTCGGAATGGTCGCCACCAACCGATCCCAAAATCGGGCATCGTGGCCGTGGGGGTCGGCGTCGTACCAGACCCGCCGAGGCAGGCGCGAGGCCAAATCCAGCACGGCCAGCATCCGCCCCGCCAACGGGGCCTTCACCGCGTCCCGCAGCAAGCCGACCTTCCGCAGCAGGACGTCCAAGGTCGACCCATCCGCAATCAGGACCGCCGTAAAGTGGACCTGGGCCCAGGCCACCGCCGGCGGCAGGGGGCGCTGCCGGGCTTGCCAGCGGCTCTGCAAGACCGGCAAGATCGCGGTCAACACCCGACCGAACAGCACCGCCGGCAAGGTCCGCAGGCGTTGGGCCAGGGCTTGCTGGGTCAGGTCGCGCAACGGCCGCACCCACCACACCGCCTCGGTGCGAACGACCCGCACCAGCTCGTTGATACTGCCGATCTGCCGCCACAACAGGCTCAGGACCAAGGCCACCATCACCGGCAAGGTCAACAGGCGGGCGCGCAACCCCAAGCCGTGAAAATAACTCACTTGAGCCAAGGTCGCCGGATGGACGATCTCGGTCAGGCGTGCGACTACCGCTTCGGCCGGCAGCGCCCCAAGCGGGCGTTGGGTCCGGTCGCGCTGGATGGCGCGGGTATGACGGACCGAACTCCGTTTCTGGGGCTTCGCCTCCTCCGACTTCGGGGCCGTCGATGGCGATTCCCCCGGCTTCGCTGCCGCCCCTACAGGGTCTGTCGTCAGGGTCTCCATCAGTCAAATCCCAATCCAACAAAGGGGCTTGACAGCTTCTCAAAGTCCCTAACTTGTAAGCAATGCTCTAAGGATCTTTCCGCTCTGCGCAGCCTATGCTGTACCTCGATCTTCTTGTGGGCATTAGATCACTACTCCAATCCAAAACCTGCTTGGTACAAGCGGCTCTGGTCAAAACGAACTGAAACTAATGTCACGCGTGGCATATCACAAGGACTGGATGCAGCACTCAACCTTTACGCTTTTTTCCTCCTGATCGACGAACGCCGCAAAGGCAATCTGCCCGCTTGGGAAAGCATCCGCATCGTCAGGGAACGGTTGGAGTGACGCGAGGAAAAACCGGCACCGTTGAAACTGCGAATCCAAGCCACATCACCACTGATCGGCTACACTAGTGCCGCCTTCGATTGATAGACATCTGAATCATTGATGAGAAACCGCCATTCAGTCGCGCTTTTGTTGATATGGACCGCCACCGGCGTGTGCGGGTGCAGCTCCTTTCTGCGCGAGGGCACGGCCGATCTCGCCGGCGTCGGTGGCGTAGCGGTCGCGGACAGCGTCACCGACAATGCGGCAGTCGCCACCGGTATCGGGCTGGGCGTGCGCTCGGCGGCTATGGCCGGCCTCCAGTACGCGCAGCGCAAGACGCATCAGCAGCAGGATCTGATCGCCCAGATCGCCGGCAAACTGGAACCCGGTGCGGTAGCGACCTGGCAAGTGAGCCATAAAGTTCCTATCGAGGATGACGAGCGAGGCCGGGTCACGGTCAGCCGGATCATCAGCGGGCAAAATCTAATCTGCAAGGAAATCGTGTTTTCGGTCGACACCGCCGCCGAAGCCAACCGCAAGCCACAAAGCGACTTTTATGTGGCGACCATTTGCCGCGACGCCACCCGCTGGAAATGGGCCTCCGCCGAACCCGCCACCGAGCGCTGGGGTGCGCTGCAATGATCCGGCGGCGCAAGCTGACCGGATCGACCATGGAAACCAACCCGAGCACGCTATTGATCGCCAGCCTGCTGGCTGTTGGCCTTGTTGGTTGCAACACCGTCGGCGGGTTTGCCGGGGCCGCCGCCGGCATCGCCAGTGGCACGGCAACGACCAACCCCGCCGTGGGCTATGGCGTCAGCGTCGGGGTTGCGGTCGCCGTCGACGCTACCAGCAAATACATCTTCCGCACCTGGCATCAGGCTGAGCAGGACCAAATCGCCGCTCAGATCGGACGACTGAAACCGGGCGTCATCGAGCGTTGGAAAATCCAGCACCCGGTTCCCTACGAGAACGAACACGGCGAGGTCGAGATGGTCCGCGTTTTGTCCTCGCCGCTGGCCCTGTGCAAGGAAGCCCTGTTTTCCGTCGTCAGCGATGAGGGCGGCAAACGAACGCGCCAGTGGTTCGTCGTGACCGCCTGCCGACAGGACAACGCCTGGAAATGGGCGGTCGCGGAACCGGCGGTAGCACGCTGGGGCTCTCTGCAATGAGTCCTGCAATCCGCTAACTGCTGTTTACGCTGCCGCCGCGCCAACTCTAAA
>JBAOHI010000019.1:0-5110 GCA_037045535.1 Candidatus Competibacter sp. | reverse complement strand
CGGACGAAATCATCGGGCGGTTGCCGTTGATAGCCTAGTCGTCACGCGTTCCCTTCACTTACTGGCGCGGTGGGCGCACGGCCCGCCGCTATTTCGGTTTTTCAGCGGTGCCGGGGTATTCCGGCACCGTCATGGGCCGAGTCCTCAACTCCGCAATTCTGACCCTCTATTCCCAGTGGCGCTCAATATCTCGCCGGGTCTTTCACCATGATCGAACAGCTCGCGGAGCTGTAGAGCTTTTCGTTGAACCAATTGATCGTACCGGTCTTTTTGACGCCCCGATCGGGATCGTTGAGATAGACGATGCCGGGTTCCACGCCGGTGAGCACGATGACGTGGCAGACGCCGTACCACAGCCCGCAACACCAGAGCGGGCCAGATTTGGTCAGCAGTTGGGTGAGGCTGGCCTCCGTGTAGTTGTTGGCCATCGGCAGGCCGATCATGCCGACGTTCTTGGCCAGCGTGATGAATTCGGCCCAGTAGAGTGGTGCCGTGTCCGCCCGTGCATAAGCCTCGGGCACCGTGTTCATCGGTCCTTGGCGACGGGTCTGCTGCTGATGATACAGCCAGATCATCATCGCGGCGGTGTGCCAGCAGCAGTTCGGCTTTTCCTGCGCCAGCAGCGGGACATCCAGTTTGATTGCCATCACTGTTCTCCTTCAAATAGCATTCGGTTGAGCTTGGAAAACGGCCAGCCGGGACTGTTTTTGGATGAAAATATGCAATTTTTATTTTATTTTCAAAATATTGAGATATTTTTTCTCCGCAGGGCCGGCTTCGAGTTCGTGCTTGATGTGTTAGCACGATTCGTGCCGATGGCAAGGGTTTATGACCAAGGACAAAGCCAGCAGCGTCGTTAAGGATGTAATCAAATGAATTCGACTGAAAACCGGATGATCCCGGATCGTCCCACACGGTTTGGGAACTTCCCGACGCGTGTGAAACTGCCTCCGGGCGGTTTTGGGGTGCCGGTTCGAAGATGGTGATGCTTAAAGCGGTTTGGTCGAGCGCCAGAGCCATCGGTTTGATGGCGGAAACCGCCATTTTGGTCAGCCTACGGTTGCCAACCGTCCAATTTGAACCCGGTGCGACCTCAAATCAGGAACCACATTGGGCCTTGTAACACCGATACGGTGATAATCACCGGCATTTTGGCCAGTGTTCTATAATTTTGAACGATAAGCGCCTTACCCGTTCCACAACCGGAGAGCAAGTGAGTATGAGCACTCTACAGTTACTGATCATTCCCGGTAGCGCTCGCACGGGTTCGTTGAATCGGGCGCTGGCCGCGTTTGCCGCCGAACGCGCGACGGCGGCGGGTCACAGCGCCAAGCTATTCGACCTGCGAGCGCTGGATTTGCCGATTTACGACGGTGATCTGGAAGCGGCGTCGGGCGTACCACAAGGCGCGTTTCAGTTGCAACAAGCCTTTATGGAAAGCGACGGCGTGTTGTTGGTCACACCTGAATATAACGGTTTTCCGAGCCCATTGGTGATCAACGCCTTCGACTGGTTGTCGCGCATCGCCGCCAGCGAAGACCGGCCCGCCGGTTTGGCGGTCACGATGAGCAAACCGGCGGGTTTGTTGTCGGCGTCTCCGGGACCCGGTGGCGCGCTGCGATCGATGAACTTCCTACGTCAATATTTGCAGATGGCGTTTTCGATGATCGTGGTGCCTCAACAGTTCGCCTTGGGCCGCGCTCACGAAGCCTTCGACGAGAACGGCGCGCTCAAGGATGCTCGCGCCGCGCGGTCAGTGGATGAGGTGCTGCGCCCGCTCGCGACGTTGGCGCAAGCCATGAAAGCGGTTGCTCGGTAAGGCGAACGGCGCAACAGGCTTGCGTAGCCCGAAATATTCGCCAGAAAAATATCTTCCTCTGCGGATTTTTCGGGACCGACCCTGCGGGGTGATTAGTGGGGAGGACCGACCAGAACCGTGTCGCTGATCTGAACGACATCGCTGAATAAGTGTTCTTCGCTGGCGGGTACATTGGTCAATTTACCGGGGCTGTCCCCTTCCAGATGAATCCGCACCCGGCGGTTGGGTTGAGGGGCTAGCACCACGCGGCGCTTATAGGCTTGGATAATCACCTTCCAGTCGAGCGCTATTTTCTTCAGGAAATCGGTCGAGCCACCGACTCGGCAGGTGAGGAAAACCACTTTGCGCAGTTGGCCTGCTTTGATGGTGTCGGAAAGGTTCTTGTAGTGCGTCCAGTGCGTCAAGCGGTTAGTTCCCTTATTGAACAGACGATCATTTTCCAATTGCGATTTATTGGGACCTGAACCGTCGGGATCGAGGTCATAAAAGACGGACAGGAAAACTGAATCCGGGTCAGCATTGAGGCCACCCAACTTGAACTTCCCGTTGGGTGCCAGTTCGACCATGCCATCGACGCTCGAATTGGCGACTGTGGCGCCATGGCCGACGTTAAAGATCACCGTGCCGCCGACTCCCGCTTGTTGAACCGCTTTTTTGACCGTGGCGATTACGGTTTCCGGCGAGGGGAACGAGGGCATGATGACGTTGAAACGGGGCGTTACGGGGGTGATGGTGCCGCCCATGGCGACCTTTTGCGGCCGCTTGGCGAATACTGCGACAAATTGATTCCCCCAAACATCGGCTGTCCCGTCTTTAACTGAAATGACTGCTGTACCCATAATTGTGCAATTTTCCTCGTAAGGTTCTCTACCGACCGTAGACGTTTTGATGTGTCTTGATTAATCTGCGGAGTGCAATCCGGCGATTTCTGTGGCTACGTTATGCACGGTATATGCCAGCAGCGGCGTAAAGTGCTTGAGCATTGGACAACATGCCGCCGCCTAGATCGAGCGTATGGCTCTCGACTACCACCCCTTCGGAGGTTTATTTCGGGATCGCCGATTGTGCCGACGAGTCCGTTTAAATTCGGTTTGGAAGTCACCCGCCAGGGTGAAATGTTGTTCTCGTTTATGGCGTTTTTAAAAAGACATATTTGAGCGAACTGTCGCAACCGATAGGAGTAAAAGTATGACTCTGAAATCCATGGCTTTAGCCGCTGGTACCGTCATGAGCTTGGTGCTATCCAGCTCTGCCTGGACGGCGGATGTCCAGACGATGGCGGTCGATGCGGCCAAGAATCAGGCGGTCGAAACCGCTAAGGATCAAGCGACTGGCACTGTCAAAGGCCACGCTAACAAGATGTTGCCCACGACCGGTGCTATCCCAGCATCGGGTACGGTCGATGCCACGAAATCGGTTAAGGATGCTGCTGGCGGGAAAGCGGGAAGTGCGGCTGGGATGGTTTCCGGTAATACCACAATGAAGAAGGCAACTGAGGGAGTGACCGGGACGGTCAAGGATCAGGCGACGGATGTGGCTAAGGATAAAGCGACCGACATGGCGAAAGATAAGGCGAGTAGCACAGTGAAGGACGTGATCAAGTAACCACGGTGTCCCCGGGCCATGCCTGCGGTCCGGGGATTTCCTCGCTGACGGAAAACCGCCTCCAGGCGGTTTTTTCATGTCGACTCGATGGCGATGTAATGCTCTCAATGCGATTTCGCCGAATCCGACAGTCATTGAGTTTAGAAATGGACGGGTCTGTTTGGATTGGTCTGGCGCGGTAACGGTTTATATTGGGCCATATGTTACTTAAAATGATCTATGGTCCTTGTGCGGCCAGAAAGGCCGGCCCGTCTGTCTCAGCCGTGGGTGGGTTAGGGTGTCGTGCCGGATGCCGACCACTGGCATGCGTGGTTGGTCGAACCGTTGCCGAAAATTTGCCGCTGGGGCTGCATCGGTGGCCCAACGGGCAAATCCGGTTTCGCGTAGGGCAATCAGTTCATCGGGTAGCTGGGGTTGGTAGCGTTCATTTTGCGATCCTCCATTCAGCCAATGATGAGAAAATCTCGAAGCCCTCTCAAATCGGCCGCCCCGCGCTCGGTCAGTTTGGGTTTTGCGCCAGACACCTCCAGCGAAGATCCCGTGGAGCCTGCTAACGGCGTCTGGAATCTGGCCGAGTCTGTCGGTTCGCAAGGAGCCATTTCAAACGTAGCACGAAATATCCGTAAATAAAATAACGCGATGTTCGACTTTTCAGGCGATCAGTCCCTCAAACTGGAGGTCTGACCGACCGAGCAACCGGTTCACGAAAATGCACAAGGTATGCGCCAAAACCTTTCGTGCCATCCGGCTCGTCAAGTGCCAACGATCCCGCGCTCGGATTTTTTCCAAATGAAACCGCTCTGCTCATTGGCCAATGACGGTTTCCACGAGGCGGCGGGTCGTAGTCAATTGCCGGACGACGCATGGGTTCCGGGTATCGGTCATGTTCGCCCGCAGCGGGGTTTGCAGGTCAACCCCGGTGAGGGCGAGTTCGGCCTTCAGGGAGGCACTGATATAGCCTTTATCGCCCATGACCAAACCCTGAACCCCATCCGTCAGATCCCACAGCGCCTCGCGTTCATCGCCAGAGGCGGCGGTCACCGTCCAGCCCGTGATGACGCCCTCAACCGTGATCATCAGGTGTCCATGAAATCCATAATAAGGCTGTTTTTTGGCCGCGCCGTAGCCGTAATCAGCCTCCCCGGCAAACAACCGGCAGCGTGGGGCGCGGGTGAGGACACACAGCGGGAGGGGACAGCCGTCCACCATCCGAATCGGATCCGTCGCCGCGCCCAGGTCAATGACTAAGCACCGATGAAGAACTTGTTTGATCGCCCAGAGATTGGCGGCCTGTTGAGCAAAGGCCGTGCGCGAGCCGAGGGCGGGAAACCACGACCGCCAATGGTGGTGAAAGTAGGTCCAGAGACCCACATCGGTTTCCAAACCCAAAAACTCGCCGACCACTTCCATCGTGATGACTTCACTATCCGTCAACTTCGGGGCAAACCCTCGCTGGCGCAGACGCTGACCCCCCATCATCGGACTCCAGTGTTCTTCTATCCAGCAAAATACGGTGATGATAAAGTCTTCGAGCGGCATGACGGCGTTCCCGGAGCGTTGCGATGGTTGGCTCCTCTCAGCGTATCTCACACCGCCATGCCGCGCCGCCATCCCATCCTCGATCATCGGAAAAGTCGAACATCGCGTAAAATAAGTAAAAAGATTGGAAACGAACCTGCCCGACGC
>JBAOHI010000018.1:0-4567 GCA_037045535.1 Candidatus Competibacter sp. | reverse complement strand
ACCGGACAGCACCATCGGTCGGTCCACAATCCCGCTTTTTTCGCTGAGGTAAAAGCCGTGCGTCGCCAGATGCAACACGCGCGGCGGCGTGGCGAGGGTTTTCAAGCGATATTCGGAGGCGTCCGCGCCAAGCCAGACTTGCGTGGGGATGTTCCAGTAGCTCCAGTACGCATTGGCCACCTCTTGGGCTTCATTGCCGGTTTCATCGAGCTTCTTGAAATAACCGATCTCATTGGACACGGCGCGCAGGGCGACCGTCAGGTTTTGATCGATCGGTTTTGGCTTTTGCGGCATCGGTTCCTTCGCCGCGCCGAATCCTTCGTAATTCACCCCGCCCAAGGCCAACAGCCCTTTGGGTTTGTCCAGATCACGGTCGTAGCCGGCGATCAGATGGCGTCCGGTGGCAACCTGGCGCACGGTCTGGCGTTGAAGCCAGTATTGGCCGTCCGGCGTCACCAGTTCGGCGAAGGCCAGCAAGCTGAGAACACCATCCGGCGCGATGTAGAGCGGGTCGTAGCGTTTCAGCTTGTCGTCCAGCGCGCCGAATAGGTTACTGTACAGGGCAGTAGCATCCGCACGCGCATGGGTAGCGCGCAGTTTTTGCACTAACTCCTGTGTTGCTGCCACCGGCCCCAGATCGTGCAAGGACAGTTCGCCCGCTGCCGGTAGCAGCAACGCTGCCCAATGGGGCTCGCCCAGTTTTCCGGTTTTGAAGTCAGCCGGCTGATAGATTCGCAGTTCCAGCAGCGCGCCGCCATCGCGCGGGAGGTAGTGGCGCACATCGTCCACATTCGCGCTGCGCACCTGCAAATGGCGATTGAATTCACGGCTGATCTGGGCCAGCCGGATTTCCTGGGCTTCCAGTTCGTTCAGCTTCTTGTGCTGTAGGTCTGCATCCGGCTCCGGCAGATTCGCGAGATGGCTGAGGTCGCGCCGCAGATCGGCGATTTGCCGGGCCAGTTCGCGTATCTCCGAATCTGCCCCACTGCGGCGGCGCACCAGCCGCGCCAAGAAAGCTTCTTCCTCGCCCTGAATCTGCTTCCAGCGCAGCATGACTTTGGCGGCGAGATCGAGATACTCCGGTTCGGGATGGCTCAGCGCCAAGGTGAGCACCACATTCTGAAAGTTCGACTGGCTCCAGAGAAACAGCCGCCGGACACTCTCCTGCTGGGTGTGGCGCAACTGCAAGGCGGCAAGTTCCAACAGGCGCGGCTCCATGCGCTCCAGCAGTTGCAGCGCACGCTTCGGCTGCTTGAGATTGACCAAGTTGACTGTGTAATTGAGCTGTGTACTCAGGGTATCCGGGTGCTCCGGGCCGAGTACTTTCTCAAAGCCTGCCAGCGCCCGTCGGTACAGCGGTTCCGCCTCCCCGTACCGCCCTTGGGATTGATATAAACCCGCGAGGTTGTTGACGCTGCTCAGGGTAGACGGGTGTTCCGGGCCGAGCACTTTCTCAAAGCCTGCCAGCGCCCGCCGACGGAGCGGTTCCGCTTCCCCGTACCGCCCCTGGGATTGATATAATAACGCGAGGTTGTTAACGCTTTGCAAGGTATCCGGGTGCTCCGGGCCGAGCACTTTCTCAAAGCCTGCCAGCGCCCGTCGATACAGCGGTTCCGCTTCTCCGTAGCGCCCTTGGGATTGATATAAAAACGCGAGGTTGTCGACGCTGATTAGGGTAGACGGGTGCTCTGGGCCAAGTACTTTCTCAAAGCCTGCCAGCGCCCGCCGACGGAGCGGTTCCGCTTCCCCGTACCGCCCCTGGGATTGATATAATAACGCGAGGTTGTTAACGCTTTGCAAGGTATCCGGGTGCTCCGGGCCGAGCACTTTCTCAAAGCCTGCCAGCGCCCGCCGAATCAGCGGTTCCGCTTCTCCGTAGCGCCCTTGGGATTGATATAAAAACGCGAGGCTGTCGACGCTGATTAGGGTAGACGGGTGCTCTGGGCCAAGTACTTTCTCAAAGCCTGCCAGCGCCCGCCGACGGAGCGGTTCCGCTTCTCCGTACCGCCCTTGGGATTTATATAAAACCGCGAGGTTGTTGACGCTGATCAGGGTATCCGGGTGCTCGGGACCCAGCACCTTCTCCCAACCCATCAGCGCTCGCCAGTACAGCGGTTCCGCTTCCCCGTACCGCCCTTGGGACTTATATAAGGCCGCAAGATTGTTGACGCTACGCAGGGTAGCCGGGTGCTCGGGACCCAGCACCTTCTCGCTCGCCGCCAGCGCCCGCCAGTACAGCGGCTCTGCTTCCCCGTAGCGTCCTTGGACTTGATATAAACCCGCGAGGTTGTTGACGCTGGTCAAGGTAGCCGGGTGCTCCGGACCGAACTTCTGCTCGGAGAACCGGTAAGTCTGTTCGGCAACCGACTCGCATATTCGATAGTCGCCTTTATTAAGCAGCCCAACCACAACCCTATTCAGTGCATCGACGATTTCTTGCGGTTGCGGCGCTTTGCCGGTTTTCTCTTGAAGATAGGCGGTGATGCCCTGTATATGGTCTATTTCCTGCCATTGAGCATAAGCGACAGCGCCCCAGCACAACAACCCCGCAATGAGACAATAGCCGTAATGCTGCATACGAACACCTCCCGTCCGCCAAAGACGACGCTGAGACAATTATCGATACGCCGAATCGTGGTCGGGATGTAGCGACAGCAAGCGAAGCCATCCCCCTTCATCGCGATAGGCCACTGCCCGAAACTCCTGACTGATCCGCAAACTGTATAAGCGACGGCCATCTGGCCCGCTGCGGGAATGAATTAACTCCCACTTCAACCCGCGATCCTGGTACACCTGTGGCCAACGCAAATCCGCCAATTTCCGCAACGTCGCCAGCACGCCGAGCTGCTGAGGTTTTTGTAACGCGAAAAGCTGTCGCTGAAACACTGGATTGTTGAGATCGAGCCGGACCTGCTCCGGCTCGCTTGTGGAAGGACTCATGGCAAGTGCTTTGCCAACGCATCGAGATCGGTTTCCAGCGCCGGATGCGATTCCGCCCAAGCGATGGCTTCATCGAGATCGGCCTTCACATCCGGCGCGTGCAGCCATCGCTCGCTATCGGGAATGAACTCGCCCAGCTTCACTAGCCAGACGCCCGGTTCCAGCTCATCCATGAGCACATGTCGGCCCGCATAAGCCTTGCCCAAGGCGATTTGCCCGCTTTGTCCGACCGTCTTGATCACTGCCATCTTGCACCTCATACCCGTTAAAATCATGCCGCATGATAATACGATAGCATGAAATTCATCGGGGGATTCCCCCGTCAAGGCAACACCCGCAGCAGTTTCACCTCTTTCAGCGGCAGTTCGTTGATCGGCAGTCGGGCCGGTTTGCCGTCGGTCGGCAACTTGAACAAAAACAGGGTTTCCTTGTTCTCCAACAGCAAGCGATAGACACCGCTGGGTAACTCCTCGTACAACGCTTTCAAGGTGGCATCTTCCGGCGGCGGTGGGTTCGGCCACACCCGCACGAGCGGATACGCTGTAAATCCTTTGCCCTGCTGTTCCTGGTAAAACCACCCCGCGCTGACCGATGCCAACCCCCACGCCACCAGGAACGCCAGCAACACCGCGAAGATCTGCAACTGCCTGAGCAATCGAGGTCGTTGCGTCTTGATCCAATCCAGACGGGGCGACAGGCGAGGTTCGTAAAACGCCAGCAGCACGATTCCAAGTCCGTAGGGAATTACCAGCCACCACCACATCTTGAAGACCCAAAAGCCGTACACGAAAAAATACTCGGCGGGAATCTCCAGCGTCAGCAGGCCCAACTTGAAATGACCAAAGTAGTGATAAGCGTAAGTCCAGCCGGTGAAGTACACCAGGGCGGTGATCAGCACCATCACCGTGGCGAGATCGAGCAGCAAGGGGCCGGCAGTTCGATCACCCGGCGCGCTCATTTGGGGGCGTCCTTGGACTGTTGATCGTTATTGCCGCGAATATCGCCGCCTCTGGTGTTGATCGTCTGCTTGCATGGTTTGCAACGACCTTGTCCATCGGCGATCCGGGTCCAGCCGGTCAGATCATCGATTTTATAAGGATTGCCTGCATCGTCCCGGCACTGCGCGACTAGGCGGGGACCCTGCTGCTGCATCTCGCAGCTATGGCGAAAGTGATCATCTTTGTTTTGCAGGCAGAAACACTCACTCTCAGCCGCTGCTACTGTTGCAGGCAGCGCAAACAGCAATAAAGCCAATTTGATAGCGTTCACAATCTAGTCCTCTTTTATCGGTTCCAAAAAACAGGGGTGTGTTGAACCGCCAAACCAACCATCGCTCTCTCAATAAGCCAAGGTCAATACGAACAATTCACCAATTTCCTCGAACCGTGCTCGTTCGTTCATTTCCCGTAAAATCATCGGAATCCCGCGCCCCAAACCGTCCACGTAGCGCAAGTTATCCAGGTACTTGAGGATAAACAGATTGCGCGGCGCTGAATTGCCATAGCGGATCTTCTCCAAATTCAAGGTATTCGGCAATCGGCCCGGCGACCGGATTTCCACCCGGCTCCGATAGACGAATATCTGAATTTTACGGTTGATCAGCGAGTAATCGTGGTGGTGGTGCCGT
>JBAOHI010000017.1:0-5854 GCA_037045535.1 Candidatus Competibacter sp. | reverse complement strand
TAGCGTCTTCAATGCGCAGCGAGATCAGGTCGTTGATGGTGAAAAAGCGGCGGTAATTCAGCTCTTCGTTGCCGACTTTCCAATAAGATAACCGGAAAAATTGCTCGTCGAGCAGGCTGTCGAGCAAATCGAAACTTTCGGGTTTGCCGACTTCGCCGTTGAAAATGCGGATATTCTCTTCGATAAATTCGCGCACTTCGTGACTGTCGCTCCACAGCTCCCAGAGCATTTGTTTGAGAAAGGAAATCTGGTCGTAACGTTCGCGTCCTTCCTCGCCGGAAGGAATATATTTGAGCAGGTAAAGCACCCCCAAAAACTTGACGAAGTGAGGGTGGCCGCGCTCCAGCCGAGCACGCAACCGCCCCAGATCGTAGGTCAGAACCCGATAATAGGACTCGATGCGGATCGGAAAGCGGAATTCATAATAGTAAACAGCGAGCCCCTGTTTGCTGTAGCGCAACCGCAATTCGCCGCTTTCCAGGCAATCGCCGTAAAACTTGCCGAGGAAAGGCGCCAGCACCCGGCCACGAATCCCCTCGTAAAGATGGTTCCAGTTGATGTCGAAGAAATCGTGATAGCGCGAATCTGGGCCATTTTCCAACACATCCACCAGCATCCGATTCTGGCTATCGAAGGCCATGTGGTTGGGCACAATGTCCTGCACCCAACCGATCTCATGACCTTTCAGCACCTGATTGAGCATTTCGAACCGTTCCATGCCACCCAATTCGGGATTGATGGTGTTCGCGTCCACCACGTCATAACCGTGCTGACTGCCATGACGCGGCGTGAGAATCGGCGAGGCGTAGAGATCGGATATCCCCAGCTCGGCCAGATAGGCAGCGATGGCAGCGGCGGCATCGAAGTCGAAACCAGGGGTAAATTGCAGGCGATAAGTCGCGACGGGAACGCGCATCATAGGATGATCCTCGTATTCGTCATTCAGGTGGGAACGCCAGCGGCGTAGACCACCACAGCGTAAGGAGGCAAAACCAACGAGTTCGAGAGAGCGCCATCGGCCCATTGCATCGGCAGGCTGGAACCATCGCCGCCCCATGCAACATCGTTGGCGTCCAGTTGTTTGGACCACGAACCGGCATCCAGTGCGACGGTCACGGTCGCCGGTTCAGCGGCAAAGTTCATCCAAACGATGGTTCGGTTGCTATCGCACCAGCGCCGCAATTCCAGCACGGCCGGCGCGATCAAGGTCGCGGTCAAACTGGCGTTATCCAATCGGGCCAACGCCGGCAACTCGCGCCGCAGCCGCAACAGCTCGCGGTAAAAGGCACGCAGTTGACCGTGCCGGCCCGCCTTACCTAGATCCCATTGCAGCTTAGACGCTTCGAACGTCGCCTCGGCCTGTGGATCGGGCGCCTCGCCCTCGGCATGAAAGGCGGCGAATTCTTTCCTGCGGCCCTCGCGTACCCCTTCGATCAACGCCGGGTCGCCGTGGCTGATGAAATACAGAAACGGCCGGGGTTCGCCGTATTCCTCGCCCATGAACAGCAGCGGCACGTAAGGCGACAGCAGCACCGCCGCTGCCGCCAGCTTCAGCGCCGGAAACGGCAGCAGGCCCGATAGCCGCTCGCCCAGCGCCCGGTTGCCGATCTGATCGTGGTTCTGGCTGCACACCGCGAAGCGCCAGGCCGGACAGTCGCCGGGATCGTCGCCGTGGAAACGCTGGCGGTGCCGGGAATAATCCCAGGCATAAACGAAGGGCTGGCGGTAGGCTTGCGCCAACTGCTCCAGAGCGCCGAAATCCTCATAGTAGCCGTGCCGCTCCCCGGTCAGGACGGTATGCAAAGCGTGGTGAAAATCGTCGCTCCATTGCGCGTCCAGCCCATAACCGCCAACCGCAGACTGACGGATCAATCGCGGGTCGTTGAGATCGCTTTCGGCGATGAGATAGAAAGGCCGGCTCTGGCGCTGTCCACAAGCAGCAACTGTTTCGGCCAGTTCCGCCAGAATATGCCGCGCGCCAAAATCGTAGATGGCATGCACCGCATCCAGCCGCAAGGCGTCGCAATGGCAAGTTTCCAACCAATACAGCGCATTACCAACCACGTATTCACGCACGCCGGGGCTGTGTGGACCATCGTAATTGACGGCATCGCCCCACGGCGTACGGTAGTGGTTGGTAAAGTAGGTGCCCAATCCCCATAGATAATTCCCTTCGGGACCGAGGTGGTTGTAGACCACATCCATGATCACTGCCAGACCCTCGCGGTGGCAGGCATCCACCAGCCGCTTTAGGCCCTCGACCCCACCGTAGGAGTGCTGGGCCGCCCAGGGATAAACGCCGTCATAACCCCAGTTGCGCTCGCCAGGGAACTGGGCGACGGGCAGCAGCTCCAACGCGTTCACGCCCAGTTCCCGCAATTCCGGCAGGCGGGGAATGATCGCGTCGAAAGTGCCCTCGGCGGTGAACGTTCCGACGTGCAGTTCGTACATGACCCATTGTTCCAGCGGCGGCGGTCGCCAGCGGGTGTCGGTCCAAGCGAAAGCGTGATCGACTATCCGGGATGGTCCGTGGACGCCCTGCGGTTGGCTGTGGGAAGCAGGATCGGGGCGATCGGTTTCGCCATCCCACCGGTAGAAGTAGAGCGCACCGAGTTCGATGCCGGTGACCGTGGCCCGCCAGTAGCCCTGCTCGTCGCGGGTCATGGGAATCAAGCGGTCTTGGGGCGCGACCAGATGGACGGCTGCCTGCTTCAACAAGGGCGCCCATAGAGTAAAGGTGCATTGACGGTCGCCGAGATAACGGGCGCCCAAAGCAAAATCGTTCATGGGATTCTAGCCTCACAAGTATCGCGACGAGCGGTGGATCATCCGCTGCCCCTCGACTATTCGCGGATTTAAGAAGCAAAGAAATTCAACAAATCATAACCCCAGTAGTTTTGTAACCCTCGTATCGGCTGACGGCTTGGATGGGCCAGATAATGATGCACAGGCATCTAAGACAAACAAGTTGCGAAACACAAACCGAAACGCGAGGAGATGATGGCGATAGCGCTTCGTATGCGGTAAGTCTATACCAAAGAATAGCTCAAGATTTCTCTTCGAGAGTCGAAGGGAATGCGGGTCTTGATCAGAAGAATCTCACTGCTGTGGAATAATCAGTGCCGAACTTAATCATAGCCGATCGCTCCAACTGACTTTCGACTATCGAATAAACCACCGAATCCATGCGAAAAAATTACGAAGATGCCAAACAATCTTTCGACAAGATAGCATCTGGAGAAACGATGTCCGGAGAGTTTAAGAATGGAGTCCCGATCCGTGCAAACAGAAAAACTATCAACTTAATTAATAAGTTAGATACTACTCAGACACTTATGCTGAATGAATCAATTCGGACAGCGAATCTTCATCCCAACATTATGCGCTGATCCGAAAGCCAAAACCGCCCATCAAGGCTATCAAACCTCACCAAAGATCATTTATAGTGAATGTTGTGATAATGTGAGACCCGACGTATTCGACTTTCTGAAAAGACCTAGAATGCCAGATTGGGAAATTTTGAGAATCATTTATTTTAATCCGAGAATTAGCGACTTACAAACCAGACAGTGAATCCAAGACTCTCAAAGAGGAAGACAGGGAGAGTCAATAAAGCCTTCCACAAAATACTTTCGCACCTTGGAGCTGTCATCTATCGAATAACGGCACGACTGGCCGCACGATTAGCGTCAAATCCATGCTGATCGAACTCCGTCACCGAGGCTGTCAACTGTGACCTAATGATACTGAATCCCCGATCCACAGGAACCCGCGCGCCAACGATAAGCCATTGAATCACATACCGATCATGGATCGGCATGGATCCCCAGATCGCGATACGCTGTAATCGACTGACTGAATCGTTCGATCACGATGGAGATCGAATAGTGAAACCTGCCCGTCGGCACTCTGAAGACAGTAGCCGCTACATGGCCCAACACGTCGAAAGGACATCTGACCGAGAGAAGCAACCATGAAATCGAAGCCTCTGTCCTATCTCCCCAACTCGCTACGCATGGCGCTTCTGATCGCCTTGTTGGTCGGTTTGCTGATCGCTGCCCTAGCCTGGATTCAGGTCGAACAGGAACGTAGCGCCGATCTGGAAGAGATGGATCGGCGCGCTTACGTCATCGCCCATCAGATGGTCTACTCGATTCGCACCGCGCTCCAACTGCCGGACAAAGAAGCGGCAGTCGCCCTGGGTTCCGCTCTGGAAGGGTACCGACGACTGGTCGGCCTAGCCGTCTACCGGCCCGACGGTCGCCTCATCGCTGCCGGTAAAGGCGTCAGCGATTTCACCGACACAGTGCAAAAAATCGCGACCCAGGCGCTCGAAAGCTCGAAGGATCTCGTGGAGATCCAGCAAGTGGCCGATGCTCACATCCATGTTCTCGCCTCGTTGATCCGCTCACCCCAAGGCCAGACGGAAGGCGTGCTGGTAGTGGTCCACGATCTGCTCCAACTGGATGAGCGCGCGACCAGTCGCCTGTATCAGATCAGCTTCTGGCTGGGTCTGATCGTCTTGTTGTTGCTGATTCTGGTCGTGGCTGGGGCCTGGGCTTTTTACGATCGCCCACTCAACCGGCTGGCGGAATGGATGCAGCAGGTGCGGACCGGCGATATCGCCGCGGCGCCACCGACCGAGCTGTCGATCACACGCCTGGCTAATGAAAGTGATCGGCTGGCCACTTCGCTGCGAACCGCCCGCTTGGCGCAGCAGACGCAAGCACGCGCTGTCATGCACGCCACTAACGCCTGGACCCGGGACCGACTACGCGCTCATGTCGTGGATTGCCTGCGGGGCGGGCAACTGCTGGTCGTCAGTAACCGTGAGCCGTACATGCACGAATTGCGCGATGGCAAACCGCACCTGATCACGCCGGCCGGAGGATTGGTCACCGCGCTCGACCCTGTCTTGCAAGCCTGCGGCGGGGTCTGGGTCGCGCACGGTTCTGGCGAAGCCGACCGAAGGATGGTAGATGCCAAGGGCCGGCTGGCAGTACCGCCGGACGATCCCACCTATACCCTGCGACGGGTATGGCTGAGTCGGGAGGAAGAACAGGGTTATTACTACGGCTTCGCCAACGAGGGCTTGTGGCCGCTCTGCCATCTGGCCCACGAGCGACCGACTTTCCGGGCGGGCGACTGGGAACATTACGTGCGCGCCAACCGCCGCTTCGCCGAAGCAGCGCTGGAAGAGGCAGGCTCCGGTCCGGCAGTGGTGCTGGTACAAGACTATCAGATGGCATTAGTCCCCCGCTTTCTGAAGGAGGTCCGTCCCGATCTGGCGGTCGGCATTTTCTGGCATATTCCCTGGCCCAACCCGGAAGCTTTTCGCATCTGCCCTTGGGGTCCCGATCTGCTGCGCGGCATGTTGGGCGCCGATCTGATCGGCTTCCATCTCCAGCAGCACTGCAACAATTTCCTCGACACCGTGGACCGGATGATCGAAGCCCGACTGGATTGGGACCACTTCGCCGCCGAGTTGCAAGGCCATGCCTCGCGGGTACGGCCGTTCCCGATCAGCGTCGAAAGCTGGGACGAGCGCCACGCGCTAACCGGTGATGCGCTGCTCCAGCACATTGCCGACCTCAGAGAGCGATACGAGCTGGAGGACGCGCGCATCGCGGTCGGCGTGGATCGCATCGACTACACCAAGGGTTTAGCGGAACGGTTTCGCGCTGTCGCCCGATTTTTCGAGCGCTGCCCGCAATACCGGGAACGCTTCACCTTCGTGCAACTGGGCGCACCGAGCCGGACGCACATCCCTCGTTACCGCAATTACATCAACGAATTGGAAGCTCTAGCCGACGAGATCAACTGGCGGTTTCAAACTGAGCGTTGGAAACCGATC
>JBAOHI010000016.1:0-3393 GCA_037045535.1 Candidatus Competibacter sp. | reverse complement strand
AAGGCTAGCCAACATATCAAGTATCCGAATTCTCTTGATGTATGCTGTACACGCACCAGTCATCATCTGGAACTGCCAGCCGTTCCTTATAAATAGCAGCATTTTCGCGATTGTTCTCATAGTCATCCCAACCACGAGGACTGATCGATACCAAGCGATGTCCGTTACCGTCCGCGATATGCGCCCAAACTCTATCCGGCGGCTCCGCACCGAACGCCCGTTGCCAAATGCCTTGGATGAGATCGGGTGAGTGTTCGGCTACGCCCTTCACAAGATCTCTCAAACCATTCGATAGACAAAACAGGAGCCATGCAGCGGCTAACTCGGAATCGGAACTCAACTCCGACGCGAATGGGCGCGGATCGCCGCCTTTGCAAGGACCTGCCATCAGGGCCTTCCACCCATGGCGCGACGCAGCCCGCACAAGTCTGTGGTCACGGTTCCAGATGACGTGCGGAGGATCCATGAACAGACACAGGCTGGCCCACTCCGGCGGAAACTGGGCCTCCGGATAGACCACGCGGGGATCTTGGTCAATCGGCGCACACTCCCAAAGCATACCGAAGTGATGAGTTTCGCTCAGACCCCATGGCGTTTCGGAGCGAATCAAAACAACCCGGTCAGGCACGAGTCTAGGTGAGTACCAAGTTTCGTTCATTCCGTAATCACTGTAGCGTCTAGCGAAGACGCTATCAGATTCGGTTGATAGATCATAACATAGCCGCGCCGAGCCACTGATGCCGCAAAAGCGTGGGATATCTTGATCACGCCAGCGATAGCTGTCATTGCGCATGAGCTTTGAGTCGTCACGATAGAAGGGCGCAACGACGGGGAAGCGTAGCTGTCGCCATTCCAGGCGTGGTTTTCGCTCATGCTGGCAGAGCCAATGCCAGCGTTCTGGGGACGGCGGTTTTCCGTCGGTCAGAGCGCAATTATACAAGGCAAAGTATGACTGCGTATGTTGCTCGGCAAAGACTTGTATCGCTTTCTTCAGACTGACAACCACTTCTTCGATCACCTGCTCGGCTTTTTCACTGAGGATGATTCGATTGCGGCTAACTTCAATTTTCCCAGCGGCTTCGGAGGTCCAGTCGATCTCGATGACGCCAGGAGAACGGTATCTTTCAAGCTGCTCTAATTTGTGATCTGTGCTAACTCCAAACCATGAGAAGATCCCCGGACACCAAGGAGCCCAGGCAATGTTGTCGGAACGGCTACTGGCTTGAGCAACCATAGTCCCTCCGATTTCCTCAATCTCGAAGAAATGAAGGCAAGGACCGCCCTCAAGCTCAAACCATGGAAAGAAAAACCGATAACGGCCGAGACCATCCGGTAAATTTCCGACAACCGGCTCGGACCACCGCAGACATCTATGAGCCATGTCATGGAGCGTCTGGGATCTATCCTTGGCTCGCCGCCAAGTACTGAAACGTTCCCCTGGAACCAAATCCCCTAAATGGTCCGCCAGATTCGCAAACTGTGTCGGCGGTTGCAGATTGGGTGTCAGCACCGAAAGAGACTGCTCAGCATATACCGCCGGATCACGGACCCAACCAGAAGCACCGACCGACCAGTTACTCTCAGGGAATTGAGTACAACTGACATGCAACTGACACGGAATATGGGTTAGAGCCTCCCTCACGTAGGCAACAATTCGCTGCCAGAGAATGGCGGGATCATTTCCAATCAGCGTCCGCTTGACACGCAGCCTGACCTCCGTCCCTTCGATGAAGTCAGGATCGCGCTTGAGCTCGCCGAAACCGTTCAGGCTATCGGTGACAAAAGACCAGCCGGTGTCCTCCCCATGAGTGGCGGATTGGCAGCGTCGGGTGCGGATATGCACCTCATCGGCGATCATGAAATAGCTGAGCACACCGATACCGAACCGAGCCGTGCGTTCCAGCCGGAATCCCGCTTCCTCGCATTGGCGTTGTAGCCGCAGGAGGTCATCCCGTCGGCTTGCCCCACTCACGAGCAGGTGGTCACGGATGATACCCTTGGACATTCCCGCTCCTTGGTCCCGACAAACGAGCCAGTAGGCATCTCCTTGTTGCTCCAGTCCCAATATCACCTGGTAGAGTCTGCCGAGCAGCTCTGCGCGGTTGGGGTCAGTCGGATTCGCCAGCCGTTCCCGAGCGATACGCTCGCGCACCGCATCGAAAGCGTTCTGCAGAAGCTCTCTCACGGCGGCCAACTCATTCCCATACAGTTCGATGCCAGACAGAAGCTTTAACAGGCGCCGCACGTCGGGGCGGAAGGTGCCGTCTATGTACTCGTAGGCGTTATTAAACGGCTCAATGCGCTTGACTAGAGCCGCTGAGAGATCCCATCTGTGGGGTAAGCGTGTGCTGCTTCCCGGCAGGAAGCCAAAATCCGTTTCGTCGGCGAGGCGTCGGCAGACCAGCAGCTCCTGTTCAATCTGGTTCGCAGTGTCGGCGACAGCTTTGTGAAATAAGGCGGAACGAGGTCGTGCGGCGAGTCGATAGTTCTTACCATCTCGTTTCAGGGAGATACCGTGGTCTTTCGACCAGTAGATCAAACTGGACGGATCGACATCGCGTTGGCGTAGCACGACCTCCAGGGTTCGCTCTGGATCGATTTCCATGACGTCGGCAAGCCGCAGCACTGCAGCCAGATAGCGCAAGTGAACCACAGTGGAGCCGACTTCGACAGGATTGAAGCGTGGTCCGACTAGTTCCTCGAAACCATAGTGATGGCTTTTGCACAAGGCGATCAGATCGTGCGCCCATTCAGTGTAGTGACCGAACTTCTTATCGGTGAAGTAAGTCGCGATCCATTCGCCGCTCCAATCGTTGTGGCGCTCGCGGCAATAATGGGTGATGAGCCACTCCGCCTCATCAAGGGTCTTTCCGGTCAAGCCCTGTTGCGCCAGAGGCAATGTTGCATCTCCACCGTGGACATCAAGCCAGTGTTGGAATCGCTCGATCGCCCCGAGATCTAGGTTGCTTTTCTCCCTCGTCAACAGGTAGCGATATAGGTCGGTGACTCGGCATTTCTCGGGTGTCATACCGATGTCGTGCAGGTAGGCGGACAGTAGCAGCAGTGCCAACTCGTAGCCGGACAGGCTCCCCAGTAAGCCGTCGGCGATCTCAGCCATGCGCTCGGCGACCCGGAAACCGTGCTGGGCATCGTGGAGAGTGAAGTCGGTGGCCGCAGTACCGCCTTGTTGCAGGACTGCTTGGATGTCAGGCATAACAAGATCAAGCGCTTGTTGTGCGGCCACACATACAGAATCCTGCTTTTCAGAAGCCGACGCACGCGCCTGAATCTGCTGATATAGACGGGTTTCTTTCCAGTCCTTCAACGTGCCTTGCATAGCGTGACCAATCCTATTCTTTTACGACTGCCTGAAGCGCTACACCACCTCCGCCA
>JBAOHI010000015.1:0-20368 GCA_037045535.1 Candidatus Competibacter sp. | reverse complement strand
TCGATCAGCATCCGATCCAGCAGTGCCAATAGTGCGTCCACATCACATCGACCTGCCAACACCCGTCTAAGCGCCGTGTGTGCGCCTTCGTTGAGGCTGGGATCGATCCATTCGCGTGGATCGCTCGGACTATCCGCATGAGCCTGTAAAAATCCCTCCAACCACTCGCGCTGTCCGGCTTCGTCTGGCGGCGGCAGGTGTTCACGGTCGAGATATTCCCAGTAGACGAATCCGTGATTAAACGGCGTCCACTCGAATCCGACCGCTAGGCCGCTTGCTGCCATTTCGTAAGGTCTTCCGGCTTGCAGCCGAGGGCGGCGGAGATTTTCTGTAGCAGATCGTCGGTTAGCGGGCGTTCGCCGTTTTCAAGCAAACTGATATAACTCTGGTTGATTCCAACAGCTCGTGCCAACCGGCCTTGAGTCATTTTCAGCATGGCCCGTCTGACTACGATTGCGTGTCCAACATCGCTGCTCATATCCAATCTCCGTAATAATATTTTATTACATCATAGTTATGACTGATGGCAGCGTCAACAGTTATCGCGGATCGTCTCCCGAAACCGTGTCATCCCGCCTTTTTGCACGTCCATCCCCACCGTTCGGCTGGTGCGTCGGGCACACCCCCCGCTGCCGCCCGCACGTTGTCGCGCGTCCCGTCCCCCGGCGCAAGGCGGCGCGGGCTTTCCATACCCGCGCTGGGCGGTCGGGCGCATCCATGCGCCCGCCTCGGCCTTGCGCCGTGGGCCGTGGCCGCGCTGCGCTGGTCGCCGTGGGCGTGGCGGGGGGGTGTGGTCCCCGCCGCTGGTGGCCGGGTCTGGTGCTCGGCGGGTCTCTCGGCTGGTTGTGTGGGGGTGTGTCGTGGCTTCGTTCTCGTTGGTTGGTTCTCGTGCGCTGGTCGTGTCGCGCGGTTCGCTGGTGGCTTCGCTGGCCGCGCCGTGGTGGCGCTCGCTCGTTGGCTCCGCGCTGGCTGCGGGTGCTTGCCGCTGGCGTGTCCGGCGGTCTGTGCGCTCGTTTTCCGGCGCTGTGGTCGTCGCCGGTTTCGGCTGTGCTGCGGCGGCGCGGGCTTTTGCTGCGGCTTGGTCGGGTTGGGTTGGCTTTCCGGTCGCTGTCCGGCGGTTCGCCGGCCGCTGTGGGCCGGTCTGGGGTGTTTCTGTGCCGGTGGCCGTGCCGCCGTCGCTGCGGCTCGCGGCTCCCGCCGCGCTCCCGGCTCCGCTCGGCTTTGTGCGGGCTTAGCCATGCGGCTCCCGCCGCTGCCGCTGTTGGTCGCCCGCGTAGCGGGCTGCCGGTCGCGCTGGCTCTCGCGCGGCTCCCGCCGCGCGCTGGCCGTGCGCTGCCCGTCGGCGGCCGTCGCGGCGCTGGTGTGCCGCCGCGCCCGCGCGTTCGGGCTTCCGCCCGTCCACGCCGGTCGGCGCGGGTTGCTCGTGCTGCTCCCGGCCGCGCGCCCGCGCGGGCCTTCAGCGCTGGCCGTCCGGCTGTCCGGGCCGCTGGCGCTCGCGGCTCCGCCGGCGCTGCTCGGCGTGCCGCTGCCGGTGCCGCCGCGCGGCGGGCGGTCTCGGTCGCCCGCTTCTGCTCGCCCAGGGCGCGCGGTTTCTTTCGCCCAGGGCCAGCTTTTTTAGCGGCACGGCGTCAATAATAAACCCCGCCCCAGCGGGGTTTATTTTTTATCCTCCAAACTTCTCTATCGTCCATCTTTCCGGCAGTTCTCCTTTTTTCTCCTCTCGCCAGAGTTTTATCGCTTTCGCAAAATCCGTTATTGTTTTCTCGGAAAAATTCTCCTGATTAGCTGGGAATCTATCTGATAGTCTGCGTATTGCCCCTTGTCTGTAATCTATTTTTTTACCCTCTTTGTCGATTGATAAACATATTTTATTACAACGGCTATAGACACGCAGACACTTTTGTAATAAAATTTTATTACAAGGATATGGACTAAAAGGATGTAGCGCGTTCTTTCCCGGTAGGCTCGGGCGCGTTAAATGGAGAAACCGGGAAGAATCATTTGTTCGTCGCTTGCGGACAAGCGCGAATCAACCCATTTTGGAGTTAAAACGATGCGTAAGATTTTTCAAATTGATGGTCTCGATAACTCGGTTTTGAGCGTTGGCGAATGCAAAGAACCGCAACGGTCGGCCATTTGTATTAGGGACAACCAAGGAAATGAAATTCACATGCTGATGGGACAGGAGAGTTTCCGCGAACTGTGTTCACTGTCCTATGACATTCACTGGATACCCGAGCCGCAAACCCAAGCGCAGGAGGAAACAGAATGAAACTCGCTGCACATGCTTACGCGATTGGCCCCAGCTTGCACGATTGGGAACGCGAACGCGAAGACCTCGAAGACTTGAAACGGGAGGCGAAAGAAGCGTCTTTTAACAAGGAATTCGAGTGGTGGCACATCAATCTTTATGGTAATCGCGAACGAGACAAAGAGAAAAAGGAAATTCTCGAAACTATGAATACCGCGTTAAATGATCTGTATTGCAACGACAAAGATTGCGAACGGTTCGAGTATGCCTTGTTTACATGGTATTGCTCGAATGACAACCAAGAAGCAAGGGAAAGCCTGTGGGAACTGCTCAACAACTATATTCGGGCAGTCGTCAGGAAGGAATGGGAACGCGAGCAGGAAGCGGCCTGAAAAAAGGCGCTTGCGTTGCTACCAACAACGCGAGCGCCCCACTGCAACCCCGAACAGCGACGAACGAGGTGAAAACATGCTAATCGCCACACAACCCGACTGGCAAGCCCGGCTTGCCACCGATCTCGCCTATCAGGCTTGGAGGGACGCCGACGAACAAGTCTATTTCGATACGTTGGCGAAAACAGAGGAAGCCCGCCGCTACCCGTATGGCCGGCCCGAACAGGATACCGGCTGGTGCTGGGAAACGCCGACCAGGGGAAACGCGCCATGATCCGCCGACATCCCCGCATGACCTGGGTGGCTGCTGTGTATTTCCTGCGTTTAAGCGGTTTCCGCTTGCGCTGGAACATTCGGCAACGCGCCCTCGAAATTGCCCCGATCCAATCCCTTTGACCCGACGAGGCACCCGCCCAAAAGGGCGGGTTTATAACATGGGCAACATGAACGAGATTAGTCTTGATGATGTGACCAAGCTCGAATCCGGCCAAATCCTGGCGGATTCGGTAAGACAGTGGAGGAGTGACTGTCAAGCCGGACAGTTCAAAATCGGTTCCAGCCATTTTCGCGGTTCCAAGCTCGACATGGAATTGGTGGGCGCTCAGATTTCGGAGGGTGAGTATTTCGGCTATCCGTTGCAGAAATGGCTTGCCATTTTGTTTATTGATCCCGATGGCGTCCTTTCCTCTGTTTTGTTCAAGACCGAGAGCCTTGACCAGTTCGATGAATTGCGCCGCTCCTATCGCTTAAAAGGCGAGTCGCTGCTAGGTAAAACCATCCGGGCGCACATGTGCAAGCGCGCCAGCCGCGCCAACGGCAACGGCTATTTCGCGGTGGAGTTTGAAGTGGTCAGCGATGGCAGATATGCCGAAGCCATCGCGCAATTCCGACAGCTTCATTACACGCCGGAGTTTATCCGGCTGATCGAGTCGAAACCCGCCGATAACGGCAACGGCAACGGCAACACCGAGAATGCCAACAGCAAGAAGAAGTGACCGCCCTCGCGCCAAGGATGGCGCAACCTTGAAGGAACCACCGATGAACAACCACGACTACCAGAATTTACCGGGTATCTCGTCTCACTGGTTGATCGAGATGTTGAACAGCCCCGCCGCCTGCTGGCGGAAGTACCTCGATCCCCGGCGGCCCGCGTCGGAACAGACCGACGCGATGCGGTTGGGAACGCTGGTTCACTGTCTGGCGTTGACCCCGTGCCAGTTCGAGCGCGAGTTTTTGGTTGCGGATTACGAGCGGCGCAGCGTGGCCGGGAAAGCCCGTTATGCTGCGATGCAACAAAGCGGTTTGACCGTGGTGAAGCCCGCCGAACTCGACCAGGCCCGCGCCATCGTCGCCGCCCTGCACGCCAGCCCGGAATCTCGGAAGCTGCTACACGGCGGCAAGAAGGAACGGACGATCATCCAGCCCAGGGCGCGCGGCTTGCTCCCGCTCAAGGCCCGGTTGGACATCCACCACGAAGCCAAGCGGCAAGTGGTGGAATTCAAGACCACCTGGAACCTCACCGCCGCTCAGGCGACGATGGAACGGTATCGCTATCCGCTATCCGCCGCGTTCTATCGGGATGTGGTGCGCGGTCAAAGCACGGTGTTCGTGTTCGTGCAGACCCGCGAGCCGTTCGAGGTGGCGGTCATACCGATGGAGCGCCAGCAGCTACAGGCCGGACAAGCGCAGTGGCAAACCGCCTTGGTGCGGTTCGATGCGTGTTGGCGGGCAAACGAATGGCCGGAAGCCGAACCGGCCGTGCCGGACGATGACCCGCTGCTGATGAATTTCATCCCGGCGAAAGCGGCAGCCCGGCAGCGGTTTGAACTGCCGGTGGGAGAACTGGCGCTGTAACCGACACGCCGCGCCGCCCGCCAGGGCGGCGAGAGGAACCGCCACCCTAACCGCCAGAAACCCAAGCGGGCGCAGGCAGCGCCGGAGGCGGCGACAGCCGGACAGATGGCGGCACGGCCACCGGCACCGAGACGCCCCAGACCGGACCCGCCGCGCCAGCAAAGCGGCGAACGGCGAGCGGGAAGCCGACCCAGCCCGACCAAGCGCCAGCGAAGGCCGACGCGGCGGCAGGCGAGGAAAAGCCGACCACGACCACCGCCGCCGAGAACGACCGCGCCGAGGCCCGCAGCCGCCACCGGCAAGCCCCAGCGGCCAGGGCGAACCCGACCAGCCGACGCCACCACGGCGCCGACAGCGGCGACACCAGCGAACCACGGGAAACCACCCGCGCACGCGAACCCAAAACCGAGAACGAAACCACGACACACCCCACACACCCGCCCGGAAGACCCGCCGAGACCCGGAGCGACGCGCCCCACCGCGCGCCCGCAACCGCATGGCGACCAGCGCAGCCCCGCAGCGCAGACGGGGGCAAGGCCGAGGCGGGCGCAAGGATGCGCCCGACCGCCCAGCGCGGGCAGGATAGCCCGCGCCGCCTTGCGCCCGGCCAGCGAGGGGCCACAGAACAGCAGCGGTGCGGGCGTGCGGGGCGCGGAGCCGCCACCGGCCGTTGGGTTCAGTGCGTGCGCTTCCGTGATCCAGGCCGATCCAGACGCCCCTTGATAGCGTCGATGGAGGAGGCAATCCGATAGGGCAACATCCAGCGCAGTCGCTTGCCCGCCGTAACCCGTACTTCCAGAACGATTCTGCTACGGTTATAAAGAACGTTTGTAGAACGGGTATCGGAACGCCATGTACCTCAGTCTTGGACAGGCTGCACGAGAGACGGGTAAGAGCAAGTCGGTCATCTCGAACGCATTGAAATCAGGCCGCTTGAGTGGGGTTCGAAACGGCAAGGGTGAGTGGGAGATCGACCCTAGCGAACTGTTCAGGGTGTTCTCGCCGCAGAACGGTCCGGAGAACGGGAAAAAGAACGATTTAGAACGATTCAGTACCCCAGAAAACGCCTTGGTAGAACTGCTGAAAGAACAGTTGCAGAACGCCAAGGAACGCGAAAATCAAGCCCGTGAGCGGGAGCAGCAGGCGCTGGAACGGGAGCGGGAAGGTCGGGAGCGCGAGGCGCGGCTGTTGGCTTTGCTGGAAGCCGAGCAGCAGACCCGCCGCGACCTCGAACAAAAGCTCCTGCCCCCACCGCCGCTACCGGAACCGCCACCACGCCGCCATCATCGACTGGGGTGGTTGCTGGCGATCATGGCCCTGGCCGTCGCCGCCTTGGTCTGGACCCGCACCAGCGCCTACTGGCCACTGGGCGGATGACCCCGATCCGCCTGGCGCGGCGCGAACCCGCGCATAACCGGCTGCGGTTCTACACTATCGCCGTGACCCGGACCCTGTTTGACGACTGGGCGGTCGCGCGGGAATGGGGCCGGATCGGGCAGCCCGGCGCGGTGCGGGAAACGTGGTTTGAGACCGAAAGCGCCGCCATCGAGGCGGGCGCGAAGGTTCGGCAGCAGAAGGAAAAACGTGGCCACCGGGTGTTGGCGGTTCCCGGAATGCCGGGCAGTGCAACTGAGTGCGTGGAAAGCTGCCCAAGGCGACTTTTCATCATGACTTCGGGCGGTCACGGGCTTCCTAGCCTGTACCGTCCGGTCAACCTAGTGCGGCGCAGCCCGGCGGAAAAGCAGAATCCGCGATGAGACAGACCGTAGCGAAAAGTCTAGTCAGCGTCAAAAGCTAACGCTAGGTTTCAGCCGCTGCTGGAAGCGGTCGGCTGCAAAGCCTTATTTTAGACCTCATTTGTTTCTATGAGCATTGAAAAATCAATATCATATCTATTCATCCGACATTATCAGAAACTTGGCTTCTTGACGGCATGTCTATCATTTCATTCAAAAACCACTCAAGGCTCAAAAACTCAGCAAATACGCGCCCAAAGACGTGATGACCAACACCAATAGAATTATTTTCGTACTCCGTCCACTTAAAATGTGTGAGTTTAAAAGCAAAATCCTCATTAACAAATAGTTCCACACTGCATCCTCTAAGTTTACATTTTTCTTGAAGCGTTTTCGCATTAACGAAAACAATGATATTAAGTTCACTATTGTATAATCTGTACAGAGCTACAGGGCTACGTATAGACAGAGTAAATGGATAATAGCCAGTGTTATCAATTAAACTTAAGAACTGGATAATTGGCTTATTATCGCAACTCTTTACCAATTCATTGAGCTGGTCTTCGTTGAATTTGGTCATAGCACAATAAAAAAGACCATGCTCAACCTCGGCGTGGCTAATACCATTTTCCATAGCATTAGCAACAATCTCGTTGAGTTCATCTATATAATTCTTTTCTGTTGTCTGCATCTCAACGCGCATAAACAAGCCTTCTTTATCATACAGATTGTCAGTACAATTAGTATGTAAATACTTACAGACTTTCTGAATTCCTTCAAGCTGCCTGTCTGTACGCTTATTTGTATTGCGATTCTTACTTGACTTCGCTTCAATGATTAGGAACTTGTCATGTGCTGGAACTGTAATATCGCCATAACGCAAACAGTTGGTGAGATCATTTAGGATCGCAACTCGACCCAATCTAAATACACCTCTGAGTATCTTGCGTTCTAAGCGGGTTCCTTCTTTACCAGTTATGAATCCTGTAGGTTGTTTGAACGCCATTGGTTTAATATCCCATTTATCAATATAAATGAACGCAATGGCATCGCCAATGTCCCTGAATATGCGTAGCAAGTATTTGTACTTGTTAATTGAGCATTTGTAATACTCGGTGTGCTCCTTTATTTCTCTAGACTCTTCTTTAGTTAAGCGGACTTGACGAACTGTTCTGAGCCTGTTCTTATTATCTGCAATTCTACGCTTGAGAATGTGAATCCTTCTTTCTATATAGATGATTCTTCGGATCAGAGTTTCCTGAATCTCAAGACAAAGCGCCAGGTTACAAGAATTCGCATGAAGTTCATGAACTTTTGTAAATAAGGAAATGAGTGATGCCTTATACAAGGCTAACATTGGATTCCTTCCGTAGGTCTAGAACAGCGAACAAAATGACGAGGGGCGGCTATCGCCGCCCGCTTATCCCTGCAACACCCGGTAAAGCGTTCGCCGTGACACGTTGAGTGATTGTGCTACCGTGTCGTGAGGTTCCCCCTGCTCGATCAGCTTTCGGGCATGGGCGACCTGTTGCGGGGAAAGCAGAGCCTTGCGGCCCATTTTCACCCCACGGGCGACCGCCGCTAAGCGGCCCGCCGTGGCGCGTTCCCGAATCAAGGAACGTTCCAGTTCTGCCAGTATACCGACCATTTGCCACATCGCCCGGCCCGTGGGTGTGGTGGTGTCTATAGCTTCCGTCAATGAGCGGAAAGCCACGCCCCGCGCTTGCAGATCGTCCAACAGGCCGATCAAGTCCCGCAGCGATCGGCCTAGACGGTCGAGCTTCCAGACGGTGAGCGTGTCGCCTTCGGTGAGCGCCCTCAAACATTTTTTGAGTTCGGGCCGCTGAACGTGCGCCCCGGTCGCCTTGTCCGTGAAGATGCGCTCGCACCCCGCTTTCTTCAAGGCGGCCCGCTGCAAATCGGGATTTTGGTCTTCGGTCGAGACCCGTGTATAGCCGATCTTCATGAACCTGTTTTGTCCCTGATTTATGGCACAGCTAAGCCGTTGATTTAGCAGGGATGAAAGTTTGTGTCAAAAATCTTGATTACCGGCACAGCGTCTCGCACGGCACGCCATCTTTGTCCCCGTCCAGCGAACCGACGCCACACCGGGTTAGGTAAAACTTTGCTTCCTCGCAACTCTTCATTTCTCGGCAATACCGCTTGCCGGCGCAGGTGAATCCACCGAAAGCGGTAGCGCGGGTCCGTCAGCGGAAACAGCCACGGGGCGAGAGGTGTGGTTTGCGACCGAAAGCGCCGCCATCAAGGCCACCGCAGTATCCGCTACAGTGCGACCGGCACCTGCTGGAAGGTCAATCTAAAGTGATCGACAGGCGTTTACCCAACGCCGCCGCCGCGCGCTCTAATTGCTTGAGGGTAGGATTCGCCGTCGCTTGTTCCAAACGCTGTGCTGAAGGCCAAGAGGTTTGCAGAGCGCGGGCCATTTCGGCCAGTGTCCGGCCTTGTTCCTCGCGGGCCTTGCGCAGCAGCAAGGCCACCTGGACGCGCGCTTGTGGAGAGGCCACGGGCCGACCTTCACTGGGCGATGGCCACGGAATCGATTGACCGTCCGCCAAACGTTGCTCGATCACCAGCGAAAGCACTTCTGCCGCATTAAAAGCGGCTTCCTCTTCGGTGGCGCCTTCGGTAAAGGCTTCCTCGAAATCCACAAACTGCACCACATAGCCGCCTTCTTGCTGTTCGAGTCTGTAGGGATAGGCGGTATTCATACCAGTTTAACTCCCGTTTGCCTCTCGATCTTTTTGAGCAAACCGATTCCTAAATCCTGGGTGCCGTGAACGGGAACAGGAACCGTCACATTGCCTTTTTTGAGCATGTGATGGCTACCGTTGATTCGGGTGATCGACCAGCCCGCCGCTTGCAGGATTTTGATGACTTGTTTGCCATGCATAAACAAGATTATATCTTATATAATATATGTTATTAAATATATAAATATTCGTTAAGCCTAAAATTAAAGCCTAAAACAGCCGCCGCATGAACCCCAATTCACCATCCCTCTTTATCCACAGAAACAGTGGATCATTCAGACCGACTCTATCAATTTTGTATAATTGATATTTCAAAAATGCAAAATTAATCAATGCAACTTCCCAAGTTGAAGGTACTGGTTGAAGCGGGCGCGGTGCGGGAGGCGGAAGCGCTGCCGGACGGAGAGGGCTGGGCGGTGTGGATCGTCCACGCCACGCGCGGCGGCGAACGGCGCGAGGCGCTGGAGCGGCAACGCGGTGGGCTGCGAGTGTTCGCCACGCTCGATGCCGTGGCCCGCTGTCTATCCGGGGCAGGGCTGAATGAGTTTCGGGTGAGCGTCGCCGGCTGGCCTGGCGCGGAGGCGGAACCGCCATGAAACGCGGCCTGAGTCTGGCGTTGCTGTGGCCGGCGCTGGCGGTGGCGTGGGAGGAAGAACCGGCGCTGTCGTTCATCGTCGCCCACAGCCCGCTGCTGCAAGCCCAACACGCCGTCGTCGCGTCCTACCAACAGCCCGGCATCGGCCGCCGCGTGCTGGAACACACCTCGGTGTTCGTGCGCGCCGCGTCTGGCACGTCCAGCACGGTATCGGAAACCGGCGACACCACCACCAGCGAGCCGGTCACGGTCGGGATTCAAGTCAACATCCCGCTCGCTTCACCCCGCGAACAACGAGAATACGCCCAGCACGCCTTGGCCGAAGCCACCCGCATCGACGAAGTTCGCAGCCGGGCCTTGACCGATCTCGCCAAATTGCGCGAACTGGAAGCCGAGCGCGCCGCCGTGCGCGAGCGGCTGGACTTCCAGAAAGCCAAGGCCGACTGGGTACAGGATCGGCTCAAGAAAGGCTACGAAGGCGATGTCGAAAAGCTTTGGAGTTCCGCCCAACAGCAGAACGCGGAAGCCGCCAGCCTCAAGCGGCTGGATTTACTCCTCGACGCCCAGCGCCGCCAAGTGGCCCATCACGCCGGCGAACACTGGCGGCCCTTGCTCGATTACCTGAGCGGTAAACTCAAGGCATTACCGGAGGGCTAAACCATGCGCGACATCACCGGGCTGATCGGTCGTGACGCACTGGTCGAAAAAGCCGCTCAGGAGGTCCGCAAGGGCCGCCATGTCATCTTGACGGGCAAGGTCGGGGTCGGCAAGTCGGCGGTCCTGGCGGCCGTTTTAGAGCGCCTGGAGCGGCGTCAGAGTGAACGCGCTCCGGTCGATGCCGAATCCGACGACCCACCCCACGCCGCTCGATGACACAGCTCGTTATAAGCCTGATCCCCCGCTTAAATCCACACTTGTATTCCCCTAAAATCTTATCATAATTGTTATTGTCGATTTTATTAAGTGACAATCGACACGCAGTATTCCCCTCCGCATCTCGCCGTAGGGAGCGGACGTCACCGGACTTCCGAAGCCGCGCAATCCTGATTGCTATTAGGGAGGACTCCATATGAATAGCTACTCTCATGACCTAATTAGATTCGTTGCCGCCCTTGCTTTTCTGTCGAGCGGTGTTCTGAGCCAGGGCGTGGCAGCCGCGTCCACCAACGCCGATCCACCGTGCTTCGACAACGACAATCGCTATGTCGATTGCCGTAACGGCACCATCACGGACACTGTCACCGGGCTGATTTGGCTCAAGCAGGCCGATTGCTTGGAAGCCAAGGACTACGCTGCCGCCAACCGCGTAGCTGCCACGTTGCAGGAGCGACGGTGCGGACTGCGGGACGGATCCAGCAAAGGGGACTGGCGGTTGCCGACGGAGGCCGAATGGCGGACCACGCTCAGCCCTCTGAGCGGACTGGAATCCACGCTTTTCACGGGGGTACAAGCCGCTTTGTACTGGTCGTCCTCCACAAACGCCGACCGTCCGGACACCGCCTGGGCCGCCGATCTCCAAGCGGGCACAGTCCTCACCGAAACTAAATCTAGCGTTCACTACGGATGGCCGGTGCGCGGCCACCTTACAGCGAGCGCCATGCCGGCCTCACAAAGCAGTGCGATCCGTGACCAAGTTATCTCCGGCCTCAGCTTGGCAGGTCTGGTGCGAATGGCGGTGGCGGAGTATTTTCAAACCACTGGCAAAGTGCCCTCGGGTCTGGAAGAGGTCTACCCAAATCCCATCTCCGGCTCCTATGTCAAGTCGGTAGAGATTTCCAGTGGCCGAATCGATATAACCTACGGCAATGGGGCCAATACGCAGATCACAGGCAAAGTGCTTTCGCTGACGCTGTATTCCGACGGATCCATTGTAGAGTGGCGCTGTGGCAGAGCGCCTGAGCCCCAATTCCCGCTGGTTAGCAACCCCGATGCTACAACGGTGGACAACCTCTATCTTCCCACTCAATGCCAGCCGTAATGACCTCCCTGCCGCACGCAACCTATCTTCTCCGAGAGAGCAGAACGCCGAAGCGGCGGCGGTCAAGCGGCTGGATTTACTCCTCGACGCCCAGCGCCGCCAAATCGCCCACCACGCGGGCGAACACTGGCGGCCCTTGCTCGATTACCTGAGCGGTAAACTCAGGGCATTACCGGAGAGCTAAGCCATGCGCGACATCACCGGGCTGATCGGTCGTGACGCACTGGTCGAAAAAGCCGCTCAGGAGGTCCGCAAGGGCCGCCACGTCATTTTGACGGGCAAGGTCGGGGTCGGCAAATCCAGCGTCTTAAACGCGGTTCTGGAGCGTCTGGAGCGGCGTCAGAGTGAACGCGCTCCGGTCGATGTGGAAACGGACGACCCGCTGAGCGAACCCAACACGGAGCCGAACACCGGCCGACCCAGCCAGCGGCAGCGGCGAACGCGGACGGTGATCTACATCAGCGACCACCAGCCGAAAGCCCAGTTTATTTGCATCGCCCGTAAGTTGCTGGAAGTCGGCTTGCTCGATCCGTTGGCCTTGGAACTACCGGAGCAGTATCAAGACCTGCCGCCGGAGCAAATCCCGTGGGCCAAAATCCGGCGGCAGGTTTCGCGCCTGAGTATGCGCGACCTGACGGCGGCGATCATTCCAGCGCTACACGATCACCACGGCCAGGTCATCATCGCGGTCGATGACCTGACCAGCGTCACGCCGACACTCGTGGCGTTCTGGTTGGCGGTGTTCGACGCCGCCCAGGTGATCGGCTGCGCCAGCGCCAAGAAAGCGAACCTCAACAAGCTGTGGTGGAAGATGACCGAGATCGAGATTCCACCGCTGCCGCCGGAGGCGACACGGCAGATCGTGGAAACCTACATCACCCGCCAAGGGATGTTGATCGAGTCGCCGGGCCTGTTTATCGGCCACGTCGTCAAGCAGAGCGGTGGCAATCCGCAGGCCATCGCGGACATGCTGGAGGATTCGAGCAAGGAACGGCTGGTCGATAAGCAGCGCATTCGAGAAATGCGCCACGCGGCGGGGGTGCGGTACTTCGATTTCACGCCGGTGATGATCGTGGCGCTGGCGTCCATTGTCGGGGCGCGCTATCTGGCCATCGGCACCGGCGACACCGAGCTGTATATCTTCGCCGGCATGGTCGCGGCGGTGGTCATCTCGCTGCGGGTGTTTCTGTTCAAGGGCGCGGGGAAGGCCAATTGACGTTTGGGACGCACGTCGCCTTTGCCTCGGTGCTGTATCTGGGTGGGGCGACACTGTTTGGCTACCCGCCGGATGGGATCGGCTGGCTGCTCGTGGCGGCGGCCTCGCTGGGGCCGGATGTGGATTTGCCCACCTCCAAGGTCGGGCGGTTGTTGTTCTGGCTCTCCGTGCCGCTGGAGCGGCGCTTTGGCCATCGCACGATCACCCATTCCGCCGTGGGCCTGCTGGTCGTGGCGCTGGTCGCGGCGCCCTTGTGGTGGGTTCGGCCGCTCTACTTTTGGTGCGTGCTGGGCGGCACCTGGTCGCACGTCTGGATCGATATGTTGAACGTGCGAGGCGCGGATTTGTTTTGGCCGTCGCCGATTCGCGTCGTCGCGCCGGGCAATCGGAATTGGCGGCTGGAGGTGGGCAGCAAGGCGGAAATGATGTTGCTCTCGGTGCTGCTCGCGCTGGCCGTGGCGCTCTATCCGCTCAGTCATTTGGGTTTTCGCGATGCGCTGCAAGCGGTGGTGCGGAGCTTTGATATTTCGGTGGAGCAATATCAACGGCAACTCGGCACGCACTGGTACGACCTGGAGTTGGTGGCGTCGGACAACTTGACGCTGGCGCGGATCGAGGGCCGCTTTCCGATCATCGGGACGTGGAAGGGTGGCTTCGTGATTCTGGCCGATGAGCATCCAAGAGCGGTTGGGAAAAGCGAGAGCTTTCACAACCTGCTGCCGATCAGCGCCCGGCTGATCGAGGGCGAGCCGCTGACGGTGCAGGCGGTGAAGGTCGAGATGCGGGGCCGCTCCTTGCGCTGGCTGTTGGGAAAGATCGATCAGCGGCGGGTGTATTACCTCAGCGGGGAGATTCAGACCGCGAAGATTGAGCCGGTGGCCGACATCGACCGCTACCAACCCGTGATCTACTCCGGCCAGACCATGACGCTGCGCTATGCCCGCGCTCAGGAACTGGGGCCGTGGCTGGATTGGGTGGCGGCCAAGGGCGAAATCTTCGTGCAGTTCTGGCTGAGGCCTGGGGAGACGGCGGCGGCGTTCGAGGTGGGGAACGAACTGCCGGAAGATCCGGTTCCGGAGGGGTTGAAGAGGTTTTTGTGAGAGGGTAGTGAGGCATAGTTGCCAAGCCTGAGAAGCAGATAATTCCCAACCATTTTACTTACTTTATTTATGGTTATTTTTGTGTTAAGGGGAGCTGTGTTTTTAAAGCCAAACCTGCCGTGAGGTAGGGGCAGAAAGTCGCGGGTCCTGAACGATCCCAGGAAAGCCGGACTGCCGACAGTGACTAGCGTAATAGCCACAAGGGGCGGTTCGTTTTTTTGTTTTTGGAAAGATCGAGCTGCTGATATTTTAGCGGAAAAGTGGAGAGCCAAAAATGAAAACCGCGATCATGAGGCTTGTTTCTGGAGTCTTTTTCATCACTGCTTTGATAAGCTCTGTCTGGGCTGGAGAGCCGTTAGCATTATATGATAATTTCAATTCTAATTTTATTAACCCAAACAAGTGGTTTGGGCGAACAGGCGGGGCAGGAGCTGGCCTTCAAACACTAGACGAAGTGCGGTTTATTATATTGGGAAATCTGAATTTACTCACCCGCACTTACGCGAATGCTACAACAGACGATGGGGATTCTTATAACAATCAAGGGCTAGGTTTTATCGATCCAAGTTCTATCACGGCAATCAAAACAAGTATCCGCGTTGTTGGTTATGAATTAAAAGGCTGCAGTAATGGTGATACAACTAGCCGAGTTAGGGCGAGAATCCATGGGAATTTTTTTAACGCTGGTGTCCCGATACCAGGTAGTCCTATGAATGATGTAGTCGCAAACATTGCGCTTATACGTCAGATAGAAACAACCGATTCGCCTAGCACCTTGCAAGTGATTGCGAATATCGCTCGCTGTCTCGATTCTTCTTGCCTTCAATTCGAGTCACTAAATGAAACCAATTTGGGTACGGCGTCGGTAGGTCAAAAAGTTACTCTGCGACTTGAATTGGACAAAAATAATCATCAATTTATCGTTCAGCGTGATTCTCAACCAGAAATATTAATACCATACTACGTACAGGATAGCTCATCTCCTGGCGCGCAATCCAAGCGTTTAGAGGTCGGGTCATGGATGGCTAATTGTACCGCTCAGCCTCGGCCAACCGGTTTTATGAGTGCTTTCTTCGATAATGTGTACGTCAATGCGTCGGCGCTTAACACCCAGTAATAACCTTAGGAGTTACGCAGTTGGGAGCAATGGAGTAAAAGGGCGGAATGAACCGACCGAAGGTGACTGAAGAAGATTACATTAATTTTCTGATTGCGACGCCGAAAGTGTGCAGCGCGACGGAAGCGGCGCGCGTCCAACCGGACGAAGCCAAAGCCCCGGCGCATGATGCGTTTACCCGGTTGTTGCACCGACTGGAGCCGGACGCTGCGACGCTGTGGCAAGAGGCGGCTACCCAAATAGAGCGGCGTGGGGGCGTGCTGGTGGTGGACGACTCGACGCTGGACAAGCCCTATGCGGAGAAGATAGCCCTGGTGCAGCGTCATTGGTCGGGCAAACATCACGCGGTAGTGGAGGGGATCAACCTCATCACCCTCTTGTGGACAGACGGCGACCGGCATGTGCCAATGGACTACCGGGTGTACGATAAAACCGGGGATGCCCTGACCAAGAACCATCATTTCCGGGCGCTGGTGGACGCGGCCCACGAACGCGGTTTCGTGCCGGAATGCGTTGTTTTTGATAGTTGGTACAGTAGCTTGGAGAATCTCAAACGGATTCGGAGCTTCGGCTGGGCGTGGCTGACTCGCTTGAAAGCCAACCGGCTGGTCAACCCCGACCGCACCGGCCTGCGCCCGGTGGCACGGATCGAAACCGACGCCTGAGGCGTGATCGTCCATTTGAAAGGGTATGGCCTGATCCGTTTATTCTTGATCGTCGCCCCAGACGGCGACAGGGAATACTGGGCCACCAGCGACCTAAAAATGACGTCACTCACCCGCGTCCGCTTCGCCGGGTATGCCTGGACGATTGAAAACTATCATCGGGGGATCAAACAGCATTGCGGCGTCGAACGCGCTCAGGTCCGCGCCGCCCGCGCCCAGCGCAATCACATCGGTCTGGCGCTACGCGCTTTCCTGCGCCTGGAATGGCATTGCTATCGTGCCGGGGTCAGTTGGTTCGAGGCCAAAACCGCGATCATCCGCCCCGCCATCCGGGCCTATTTGACTCATCCACTCTACACGTTACCAGCAACTGCGTAACTCATAAACCTTTTAGACTGGTGGTGGCGGCCCTAGACAACGAAGCGACCAGAAAATCCCTTACAATCTCCCCACCACCTGCTCCATCCGCTCCTGCCCGACGTTGGTGTAAATCTGGGTGGTGGCGATGGACTCGCGGCCGAGCAGCGCCTTGATGTCCACCCGCTCGATCCTAGTCGGGATCATTTGACCGGTTCGAGGTGCCGGCGCTGGGCTTCCCGGAGGTTGACGACCTTGCCCTTCCAGCCGGCTTGTGGGTTGAGCCGCCAACTGCTCGACCGGCCAACCTTGGGACCTCGGATGATGATGCCCAGCTCTTCAAGCTGCTTGATAGCGCGATTCACGTTCTGGCGCTGCATCCCAAGCTCGGTCGCGATTTCGACCTGCGGAACCTGAATGATGTTCTCGAAATCCAGCCGTGCGTTGAGGTACAGAAAAACCCGCAGGACCTCGTTACCGAGGTCTCGACGTGCGGCGAACTCCTTAAGGAAATCCTGGTTGATTTGCATCCAACTGTAACCGTAGGGGCTATGAATCTTGTGTCCGACGAATACCGCGACGACGTTATCGTGAATTTCCCCTTGATCGTCAATGTACCCCACCAACTTCTTGCTTTTCACTCCCTGCCCTCCCTTACCAATTGTAATCGGTAGAGATTACAATGTAATCGGTAGAGATTACAATGCCGTTCGCAACTCCCTGTTACACCAAAGCGATTTTGAATGCTCTATATGTTTATGTTCACTGGCTTGGGCTCCCACCCCGGCTTGGGCGGGCGAGAACGTCCCTGTGGAGCGCTGGGGGGACCCTGCCTCGCCGGCACATCCCTGTGCCGACTCGTCGGGTCTTCGGTTCAGGAGCGTCGGCGACGGATCGAGCGCGGCTAATGACTATACCTGATCCAGTATTCGGTGCTAGCCGTACTCCAGCATTGTCGGGTCTCGTTAGAAACAATGATAAAGCTGTAGCCTATGCGCCGCATCGTGCCAGTGTCCGTGCAGTCCGGAGGGAGCCCGACACGCAAAGCCGAGCTTTTGTCGATGGTCCATTGCAGTGTATCGCTGTCCTTGTAAATTGCGGTCAGGCTATAGACATCCCCGTAGCCGTGGGGAGCGGGTATCGACCAACCACCTTTCACGGTTAAGCCATTATCTTTTCCAATTATGAAGAGATTACAGTTAGCATACCCGCAGGACGTATTAGGGTCATTTCGCAGCGAGAAACCGTTTCCATTGAAAACTCCAATAATCCATTCGCCGACAAACGAATTATCAGTCTTTTTCATATGAATAAAAACTGATTCATCAGGTTGTGTTATTTGAAGCGTTTCGTTTTTATATCCATCGGCGAAAATGAGTAACTTATTGGCCGATGTGTCGCTGCTGTTGGTAAAATAATTGTAATGCAGTGTAAATGGTGCACCTGCATTGGTGCCATCGGTCGTGCATGAGTAAGTCTGATAGTTCCCGTTAATGATTAGGAGAGCGCAAACTTGGGAGCTGTCGTAGAAATCCACCACTTCGCCGGTGATTGCGCCGCTCACAGTTTCCGCGTTCGCGGTCCAGGAAAGAGTTATCGGTAGCGCTAGAAAGATAACCTGTTTTTGCAAGCTGTTCATATCTAACTCCTTAATGATACTCACAACCTTCCCACCACCTGTTCCATCCGCTCCTGCCCCACGTTGGTGTAAATCTGGGTGGTGCTGATGCTCTTATGGCCCAGCAGGGCCTTGATGTCCACCAGTTCCGCCCCGGCGTTGAGCAGGTTCGTGGCGTAGGTGTGGCGCAGCTTGTGCGGGGAAATCTTCTTCTCGATGCCCGCCTTCTTCAGCATCAGCCGCAGATAGCCGCGCGCCGCCTGCGGCGACACCGCTTTGCCGTCCGCCTTGGCGAAAACCGGCTCCGTCCGGTTGCGGTCCTTCAACCAGAACCCAAACACCGCGCCAAAGGCCCCTGGGAGGGGCACCAGGCGCTCCTTGTCGCCCTTCCCGATCACCCGTACCGATTTCGCCGTGCCGTCCAAAATTCGCACGTCTGAGGCCCTGAGCGCGAGGGCTTCCGAGATGCGCAGCCCCGAGTTCAGCAACAGGCCGAACAGCAGCTCGTAGCGGCGGCGCGTCTCGGTCATCCGGGTTTTGTTATTGCCGAAAATGTTGATCGGGATATTGCGCCGATCTTTCAGCGTCGCCTCGAAGCGGGATTGCTCCTCCCGCTCCAGCCAGAGCGGAATCCGCAACGGTCGTTTCGGCTTCTCGGCCAGCGCCACCGGATCGTGATCGACCACGCCGGAACGCATCAGCCACTTGTAGAACGTCGAGAGCGTCGAGAGCCGCCGGTTGGTGATATGGGCGCTGATCTTGCGGTCGCGCAACTGCCACGCCGCGAACTGCTCCACGTCCGGGTAGCGGCAGGCTTGCCAATCCTTCCCCGCTTCGATCAGCCAATCCGCCCAGATGCCCAGGTCGGAGTTGTAGTTGTAGCACGTCGTTTTGCTGTGGCCCTTGGCGTACAGCAGATGCGAAAGAAACTCCCTACGGGCGTCGTCGAATAATTCCCGATCAAACATGTCGGTTTCACTCCACCCCGCTTTTGGAAACACGATTCATCAAAACCCCGTTTTCGAACTTTCTCAAAGGGCGATTTGATCCAGCGAAACTTCAATTGTCATTCCGAAAGTATAGGCAGTTTCCGCCCAAAATGCCCTATGCATAAGGCTTAAAGCACCGGACACACGAATACTTCTCTAAAAAAATTTCTAAAATTTTTATTCTCATGCAGGGCCCCTCAGTAATTGCTTCATCGCCGCTAGTGAGCGGTGGGCCACTTCGCGGGCGGCGGGTGTGATCCGTGAAGCTTCGCGCTCTCGTTCCCGCCGTTCCGCTTCCGCTCGCTGCCGTGCTTCGAACTCGGCGCGGCGGTGGCGAACCTCGGCATTCCCGAATCCGGGCGATGGATCGAACGTGGACGGATCAGCCCGGTATTTGCGCACGATGCCCCGTAGCACGGCGGCGGGGTTGGTCCTGATCTGACCGGCGCTGATTTTCGCCTCTACCACATCGAGCATCTGCTGTGCCGTCTTTGGCGGCAATGTGCCAATTTGGGCGGTGATGTCTTCCCGCTCCCGCTCGGTCAGTTTCGCCGGATAAGAGAGTTCTGGCTGCCGCGCTTCGACTTCCTCCGTACTGGCGACCGGATTTTGATTTTCGCTAGTGGTCTCGCTGCTCTCTTCCGTGGTCGCTACCGCTGGAATCTCTTCTTGGCTAACCGGGTTTTGCTCGGTCGTTGCCAGCGTGACGAGTTCTTGGTCGCTGCCCTGGAATTTCAGATTTTGGTCTTGAACACCACGACCACCACGCTCGACTGCTTCTGGTTCCGCCGCGTGTTCCGTGGAGGCGGAGGGGTTTGGGGTGGTGGTGGTAGTCTCTGTTGTAGTCTCTGCTGTAGTCTCTGTAATAGTTGGTGGCGGACTGACCGACCAGTTGGCGGTTTTCCCTCCATCTGGCGGGCTGGCTTCTAACCGACCAGTTGGCGGTTTTCCCTCCATCTGGCGGGCAGCGGGGTCTAAGCCTTCCGGGCCAGCATCTGGCTCGGTGGGTGGATCCGTCTTGGTCAACAATGCCCATAGTTGCCCTTCATCGACCCGATACCAGAGCCGGGCAGGGATTCCACGCCGCTCCTCCCGCAGGACCCCCACGCGCCGCAGCCGCTTGCGCGCTTCTTCCTGTTCCCACCGGCTCATCCCGGTTTCTTCCCGCCACTCCTCCCGCGTTTTGTACCACCAGCCATCGGGGTCTTTGGTGCGCTGTTGCCAATAAAGCGCCTGGCTGAGCATCAAGGCGGCAGTGATGGAGCCGGTGGGATCGACAAAGCAGCGATGAAAGGCGATGGGCCGGTCGAGCAGGCGTACCAGCTGCCGCGAACCCAACGTGTCGGTCGGCTTGACGTTGGCGGCGCGGGCTGTGGCGGGCCTCATGACGGCTCTCCTTGGCGGATGCAAGGGCCGTCAACGGTTTCGGCACTGGAAAACGGGAACCAATTTCGATACGATGGAGTCGGATACAACATGGAGCAACCCTCCTGTTGAAGGAGTCCGGGGGTTTCCGGATGTTTTAGGACACTCGGAAAAGCCCGCGTCCGCTCCCACAGCTTCGGCGGGCTTTTCCGATTCTCATTCAGTTAGTGATCGGTTCTTAGTCGGTTCATTCCAAATCCCATAAGCTGAGCCTAGAAAGGCTACCTCGTTTTTCAAGAGGCTATTTCAGTCACCTCTGAACGCCTCTTAAAGCCGCATCCGCCTGAACTCGCCCGCTTCCCGC
>JBAOHI010000014.1:0-157995 GCA_037045535.1 Candidatus Competibacter sp. | reverse complement strand
TGGCGTGATCATGCGTCTGGAGTCGCGAACCAAAGGACTGCAGCTGAATGTCGGGTCCTCCAGTGGTATTACGGTCACCATGGAGTAGCCTGATTAGGTACTCGATAAAAACTGCCAGTTGTAACGCGGCTGGCAGTTCCTATGATGTATCTTTATTTTTCAAATGACATCCCTGCCGTGCATGAGTTGCCCATCTTTTCATCCATCGCCATGGCTTCGACTACGTTGACATTCCAAATTGAATCACCACCCAATTTCCTGAATTGATAGACCGTTTTCCAGAAAAATCAAATAGAGTTTAAAATCCCATAGTCGGCAGAGTAAAGGTATATGAGCACCAAAACGGTGGGCGCGCTTCTGAAATTAGTAGTATTAGCCTTATTGCTGGACAGTAAGGCATTTGCCCAGGATCAATCGAATGCAGCTGCTCAAGCCAATAATCCATTGGCCAATATGACGGCTTTCAATATTCAAGACTATTACATTGGTGATCTGACCGAGTCAGACGATTCAGCGAATCAAGCTTGGTTCCGTTTTGCCAAGCCGTTTTCCGTATCAGACACCAACTGGCTATTTCGGGCCTCATTACCTGTCAATACCTTTCCCACTTCCCCGGATGGTGATAAGAAAACCGGTATCGGTGATTTTAATGTATTTGCAGCTTACTTGATCGATACGGGCAACCCGGCTGTTAGCTTCGGTTTTGGCCCACAAATTACGGCACCGACTGCCAGTAAGGATGAATTGGGCAGCGGAAAGTGGTCGGCCGGTTTTGCAAACGTGTTGTTCAACGCGAGTTCACCCCGGTTTCAATACGGTTACCTGCTGACTTGGCAGGAGAGTTTTGCCGGTGACAATGATAGAGAATTCGTGAATATCTTCGCTTTTCAACCGTTTGCCTTCTATCAGCTAGGCGGTGGCACCTACCTTCGTGCCGCACCGATCTGGGCATATAATCTGAAAACCGACGCTTACAGCGTGCCGCTGGGTGTCGGTATTGGCCAAGTCATAAAAGAGGGTAAAACCGTTTATAATGTTTTTGTGGAACCTCAGTTTTCCGTTGCAGACGATGGGCCGGGGCAGCCACAGTGGCAAATATTCTTTGGCTTTAACATGCAATTTCTCAATTGATTTGGAGAAGGACGAAAGCCTTCTCGCCAGCTGCCCTAAATGTGTTGATGTGGTGTAGCATTGTTGAAATGTTCTAAGCGGGTTGGTTTTGCCGCTGCCGTTGTTGCACGAACCACGCTATTTGGAAAAGGTCGTTTGCACGTAGGAGAGTCTAGGCGCCATGGTGAACACTACTCCTCGACTTCCGCAAGGCTTGTGGCCTTCTCTTAGCCGGCATTGGCTCCTCATTGCGACCATGATGGGAACGGTCGTTGCTCTAGCCGGCATGTGGTACCCGGGAGCAGTGGTCGCGTACTTTCGTCATCATGCTTCCCCGTTCGAGAAATTCACCCTGGTTTTGTTTCTGGTGCTGCTGCTACCGCCGCTGTTCGAGCGGCTGCGGCTACCGGGGGTGGTGGGACTGTTGCTCGGCGGCGTGCTGGTGGGTCCCTACGCCTCTGCCATCGTCCCGCCAGATGCACCGGCCGTCGAGCTGTTCGCGAGCGTTGGCCGGGTTTTTCTGATGTTTATCGCGGGGCTCGAGATCGACATGCAGGTCTTCAACGCGACCCGGCAACGATCGATGGGGTTTGGCGCCATAACCTTTGCCTTACCGCTACTGGGCGGCGTCCTCGTTGCGCTGTTCTTCGGTTTTGGGTGGGTTGCAGCCCTGCTGATCGGATCGCTCATCGCGTCGCACACGCTGCTCGGTTTTCCAATCATCAACAAATTGGGTCTTGGTAAGAGTGAGCCAGTGGCGGTGACAGTGGGCGCGACGATCTTCACCGACATTGCTTCGTTGCTCGTCCTCGCCGTCTGTATCTCGATTCACGAAGGAGGCTTTTCGCTGCTGGGTCTCGGTACCCAGTTGGCCGAGCTGGCCGTGTTCGCGGTCATCATCTTGCGGGGACTACCCCTGCTCGGGCGCGCTTATTTTCGCCATTATCACAAGAATGAGCAGGCACTGTTTGTCTTTACTTTCCTCATCGTGATGGTTGCGGCCGCAGGCGCGCATTTCATCCATCTCGAAGACATCGTCGGCGCTTTCCTCGCGGGCATCGCTGTCAACCGCCTGCTCGAACACTCGCCAGTCCGAGATAAGGTCACCATGATGGGTGAAGGCCTGTTCGTGCCCCTGTTTTTCCTAGCCATCGGCGTCCGTCTCAACCTGCCGGTATTTGGGGCGACTCTGCTGAATAGTCTCTGGTTTGTCGTTGCGATTACTGCTGCTTTGTTCGTTGGCAAGTTCCTGGCTGCCGCAGCAACGCGTTGGCTCTACGGTTACGATTGGCCAGCGACCCTAACCATGTGGTCCTTGTCGTTGCCACAGGTGGCAGCGACGCTGGCAGCGGCGATAGCGGCCTACGATGCAGTGAACGCCGAAGGTGACCGGCTGATCACCGAGTCGGTGCTCAACGCCGTGATCGTGCTGATGGTATTGACCGCAGTTCTCGGCCCCATCCTGACCGAACACTTCGGTCGGCGGATGCTTTCGGAGGAAAAGAGTGATGCGTCGCGTTGATCGACTGTTGGCTGCCCTAAGTTTTGCCTGTTGCATACTCGGCTTGCCTACCGCAGGCACAGCCGAGGATAACGCCGCAGTCCGAGACGCACTGCGACAGATGCGCGAGGAAACCCTGGACCAGCTTTATAAGAAAATCCCCAATGCCAGGACGCAAGTACGCAGTGCGGCGGGTTATGGCGTGTTTGGCGTTGCGGGCGTACACATCCTGTTCGTTGGCGGCAGCGGCGGTCGGGGTGTAGTGCGCGACAACCTGAACGGCCGCGACACCTATATGAGAATGGGCGCCGTGGCCGGAGGGCTCGGTATTGGCTTCGAAGATACTCGCACGGTATTGATTTTTAAGAAACGGTCTGTTTTAAAAGAATTTCTCGACAGGGGCTGGACCTTTGGCGGCGAAACGGCCGCAGCCGCCACCGTGGAAGGTAAGGGCAGCGAGGCCGGCGAACTCGAATCGCCACAAGGCATCACGGTCTATCAGTTCACGAAGGCCGGCTTGATGGCCAAGGGTAGCGTCCAGGGTACCAAGTACTGGAAGGACGACCAACTTAACTGAATATCGAACCGTGACGCTCGCCGCCGTCTGGCTTAATTGATGACACACCCTGGATTTTATCGCGTTGCTTCCGTTTGCTGGAGCAGCGCCCGCACCTCAGGATCGTCCGGTTCCAGTTCCGCCAATCTGTGCGCGGTGCGGCGTGCCGCATCAAAATTTCCAGCACCGTGTTGGAACATTGCCAGCGCCGCGAGCGCACTGCGGTCATTGGGATGTTTCGTCAGCACTGTTTCCAGTTCCTGAATCGCCTTGGGTCCTTGACCGGTGCCGTTCAACGCCACCGCATACACATAGCCGTAGCGGGGATTGTCGCTACCCAGCCGGGCGGCCTCCGCCAGCTCGATCATGGCTTCAGACAATTTCTTTTGACGGATCAGTAACAAACCCAGTGCATGGTGCGCGGCGGCATTCTGTGGATCGCGCTCCAAGGCTTGGCGCAAAGTTTTTTCGCCATCCTCATCACGGCCCTGAATCCGGTATAAGTCGGCGAGATTGACCGCCGCCTGGGTGAAAGTGGGTTGTAGATTGAGAGCGGAGCGGTAGGCGGTTTCCGCCTGGTCGAGCTCGCCCTGATCGACGCGGATCAGCCCGATGTTGAGATACGACTCTGGACGGCTGGCGTTGGTCATTTCGGCGGCGATGTATTCCGCCACACCCCGCTGGATCGCCTGGTGCTGGTTCTCGGTGAGCGTTTCCTTAGGCACGTTGGCCAAGGCCATCGCGGCATCGATTCGAACCAACCGCACGGGGTCATCCAACAACGGGATCAGGTGTTGAACTTTCAACTCCGGTGGCAATGTCACCAGCGCTCGTACCGCTGCACTCCGCAACAATGGATCGGGATCGGTCAACAGCGGGCGGAGCGCCTCGAACCCAGTGGAATTGAGGCGCTCGCCCAGCAACACCGCTCCGCTAGCGCGGGCGATATTGGGTTGCTCCGGATTTTTGATCAGGGCCAGCAGTAACTCCCGTGCCCCGGCTGCCTCAATCTGTCCGGCATGGAGCGCCTCGGCGAACTGTTGATGACCGGGTAAAGGTTGGGCGTACCATTTCTTGACCTGCTCCACCGCCCACTGTGGTGACTGATCTTTATGACAGCGATTGCAGGCGTTGGGAATACCCAGTTTTACGGTTAAATCCGGGCGAGGAATCCGGAAGCTGTGATCGTGGCGCGGGTCCACCACCATGTAGGTGGTGGTCGGTGCGTGACAAGCGACGCAGTCCACGCCCTTGGCATCGATCGGGTGAAAATGGTGTTGTGGCGACTCGTATTTCGCCGCCAAATGACATTGCAAACAGACCTTACTGCCGGTCGCGCGTAATTTGCCGCTGTGCGGTTCATGGCAGTCGCCGCAACTCACCCCTTTCGCTTGCATTTTGCTTTGTAGGAAGGAGCTATGATTGAACACTTCATCCTTCATCTGGCCGTCGGGGTAGTAGAGGTCCGGCGTCAGCAGCGACAAACGGTGCGTGTCCAGCAACGATTGGCCAAAGATGTAATCCTCCCAGAATTGCCCACGCCGCGAGTGACAGCGGGCGCATAATTCCTGTTCGCGGTTGGGCAGACGCGGTGTGCCTGCCGAAGCGCCGCTCGCAGCCGCCTGCGTGGCGGCTACCCAGAGGGTACTGGGCTTCGGATTCAAGAAGGGGGTCGCTAGATCCAGCCCTTGCATGGCGAGCGAGCGCATCTGAAACTGCAGGCGGCGTCGCTCGTCGAGGGTGATAGCCAGGCCCTTGGTGGAATTCAGCTTTTGCCAATCTCCTTCTTTCCTGGCCCAAGCGAGGTGATTGGCGCCGGGACCGTGACAGGCTTCGCAGGCGACATTGATTTCGGACCAAGTGGTATTGAAGCGGTTGAGCTTTGGATCATAGTTCTTTTGCAAATTCGTGGAATGACATTCAGCGCACATGTAATTCCAGTTCTGCTGCAAACCGGTCCAGTGCAAGGGATCTTTGTGAGTCAGGTTTTGATCGGGATAAAGATGGAACCAGCGCTGTCCGCCTTGCTCCTTCGGTCGACTGTCCCAGGCAATGCCCAATGCCTGATAGCGACCGTCGGGAAAACCGATCAGATATTGTTGCAGGGGATACACGCCAAAGGTATAGGCGATTTCATAATCTTGAAGATTCCCATCCGGTCCGTCGGTATGAACCATAAATTTCCCGTCACGGCGAAAGAAAGTAGAGCTGACACCGGCGTAAGTGAAAGATACGTCGTGGAAATCGCCGAGCACATTCGATTCGGTGGCGGGCTGCATAGCCTTCGCATGTTGTGAATCTTTCCAGTGCAGATATTCGGTCGCATGGCATTCCGCGCAACTTTGCGCGCCGACGTAACCGCCGCTGGTAGGGAATGACAGGGGGATGGTGGTCCGGCAACACCGCAGGCAGAGGTTCCATCGGTTCGCTGGCCGGCCATGCCCAACAGGTGGACACAGTCAAACCGCCAAGCAAAATGAGCGACATCAGCAGTAGGGCTATCCGGCTGGGAAGCGGTTGCGCAAAATGAGTCATGGCGTTTTATTAAGAGTCAGGTCAGGTAAAGTTCATGGCAGTTAATGATATGACCGCCCCCCTTAAAGGTATTGAGCCGCTCCTGGGAATCTTGGAGGCGTGTTAGAGCGTGTCCTCAATTAAGCCAGATAGCGGTGGACGCCAAACAAATGGCTGCCGGGAAGTTGCGGGCGATCTTGTCATAACGCGTGGCGATAGGACGGAACTATTTGAGTCTGCGGAAGAAGTTCTCGATCAGGTGCCTCGCTTTGTAGCGCTCCCTGGAAAGAAACGCCTATTACAACCCACTCTGGCGATCATTATCGGCCTGTTGGCTTGGATCGGTTTGCTGTGGGTGATCGATCCTACCGACGATCTTTCCTCTCTTATGGCTCCGACTTCCGCGAAAGAGGAATGCCATTATCCAGCAAAACTGATTAGTTTGGCAGAGCCCGCCGGGCGATACGTAGTCTGCCACAGCCTGGAAAAGGATGGGCCAATGCGAGTTGCATCCAATCCCTGGAGTATCGTCGGTGCGCCTAAGGCACGCATGAAAGGTTATGGCTATTCCAAATGCCACCTTCTCGTGCCGAAAAACGCTTTCAATCAGCGTATACTCGGCAAATTATCCATCGATTCTTTGACAATCGTTATGCAATCGTTTTGGGAGATCGCTTATGAGGCAAACGCTGTCCGCTAAACACGGGTTGCTTGCTTTGGGGTTACTGGGACTGAGCGGTGTCACTCAGGCTCACACACTGGGATTGCCTCACATGGATTTCGCGAGCGGGTTCGGCCACCCCCTCGGCGGCTTGGATCATGTGCTGGCAATGGTGGCGGTCGGCCTTTGGGCGACGCAGTTGGGCGGCCGCGCTCTGTGGTTGGTACCGCTGACCTTCGTGCTGACGATGGCGGTGGGTGGCTCGCTCGGCTTTCTGGGCATTCCGCTGCCGATGGTCGAAACGGGCATTGCCGGTTCGGTGCTGATCCTCGGTGCACTGGTCGCGCTGGCCTCGCGGTTGCCCCTTGCCGCAAGCATGGCACTGGTCGGCCTGTTCGCCATCTTCCACGGCTACGCCCACGGCGCGGAAATGGCAATCGAGCCCAGCGCTCTGTGGTATGGCTTAGGCTTTATGCTGGCGACCGCCGCACTGCACGGCGTGGGGATTGGCGTCGGCCTGGCAGCACAGCATGGCGTGTCAGCGCGACTGTTACGGTTCGGCGGCGCGGCCATCGCGGCCGGCGGCGCGTTGCTGCTGGTCGGCTAACCTCTTCTCCCATCAAACCTTCCTACGCGCAACAGGGAGGGTTGACGGGAGACATGATCCTCGGCAACGATGCACGAGTTTTCACTGTGCGAAAGCATCGTCGAAACCCTTACCACCCAAACCCGCCAACAGGGTTTTACGCAGGTTCGGCGGGTATGGCTGGAAATCGGCGCACTGGCCAATGTTGAGCTGGATGCTCTGCGTTTCGCCTTTGAGATCGTGCGTCAGAACACGGTGGCGGCGACAGCGGAACTGGACATTATCACCCTACCGGGACGGGCTTGGTGCCTGGACTGCGGACAAGAGGTGAACATTAATCAATTTTTCGATCCATGCCCCCTGTGCGGCGGCTATCAATGGCGGCTGACTGGCGGCAACGAATTGCGGATCACTGAGATGGAGGTGGAGTAATGTGCGTTACCTGTGGTTGTGGCGAAAGCGAACCGGTCACCCACTCTTGTGACTATCCTCACGATCATCCTCACGAACATGGGCATAGCCATGCCCACAGCGGAGCGCGGCTTATCCGTCTCGAACGAGACATTTTAGCGAAGAACGCTGAATTTGCCGCCAATAACCGGCGACTATTCGCGGAGCGCGGCATCCTTGTCTTGAATCTGGTCTCCAGTCCCGGTTCTGGCAAGACCACGCTGCTGGCTCAGACGGTCCGAGCGCTACGCGACGAATTTCCGGTCGCGGTGATCGGCGGCGACCAGCAAACCGCCAACGACGCCGAACGCATCCTGGCCGCTGGGGCGCCAGCCGTGCAGATTAACACCGGCAAGGGCTGCCATCTGGACGCTCACGGCGTCGGCCACGCTCTGGAGCGTTTGCCGCTACCGGAAGGTGGCGTGCTGTTCATCGAAAACGTCGGCAATCTGGTTTGTCCGGCCGATTTCGATCTTGGCGAGGCGCACAAGGTCGTCGTCCTATCGGTGACCGAGGGCGAGGACAAGCCGCTGAAATACCCTAACATGTTCGCGGCTTCCGGCCTGATGCTACTCAACAAGACCGACTTGTTACCCCATGTTGATTTCGACGTGGGCCATTGCCTGGAACACGCGCGGCGGGTTAATCCCGACATGGCAATCTTGCGGCTATCCGCTCGTACCGGCGATGGCATGGAAGCGTGGCTGGACTGGGTACGACGGGAACAGCGCGCCGTGCTAGCGCAGCAGGCCAGTCACCTGGAAACTCATCTGGCAACTACGCGAATACGCTTGACACTACGCGGCGGTTGACCGGGATCGCACCGTCTCCACGAGACCGGCCATCGGGTATAGCCACGCTGCAACGCCAAGCCATTCGGATACGCGGCCAAGTTCAAGGTGTCGGTTTTCGGCCGTTCGTTTACCGGCTGGCGACGCAGCGCGGTTTAAGTGGCTTCGTCCGCAACGACGGCGCGGGCGTGGAAATCGAGGTTCAGGGTTCGGCGGCGGCGCTGAACGATTTTCTAAAGGATTTGCGCCGACCGCCGCCGCTGGCGCGTATCGACACGCTGTTCACCAACGATTTGCCACCACATTCGCCAGATGAAGGGACTTTCGTCATCGCTGAAACTGGCAGCGGCACGGTAACGGCAGACGTCACTCCAGATACCGCGATCTGCGCGAATTGTCTGGCAGAGCTATTCGATCCGCACGACCGTCGCTACCGTTACCCCTTCATTAACTGCACCGACTGCGGTCCTCGCTATACCCTCACCGCCGCCCTGCCCTACGACCGCCCCAACACCAGCATGGCCGGTTTCGCGCTATGCCCGGACTGCGCGCGGGAATACCGCGACCCTAGCGACCGCCGCTTTCACGCCCAGCCGAACGCCTGCGCGATCTGTGGTCCCCGCCTGACTCTGCGCGACGCCGACGGTACGCCGGTCGTAGTGGATGATGTAATCGCCACCACGCTGGAACGCCTCCTCGCCGGCCACATTCTGGCAATCAAGGGGCTCGGCGGGTTTCATCTCGTTTGCGATGCCCAAAACATCGCCGCCGTGGCTCGCCTGCGCCTGCGCAAGCAGCGCGACGCCAAGCCCTTCGCGATCATGGCGGCCAACATCGCGTCGCTGGCACTCTGGGTCGAAGTCGGCAAAGCCGAACGGCGATTGCTGGAATCGCCGCAACGACCCATCGTGTTGTTGCATTCCCCTCGCCCTTCGGGAGAGGGGCTAGGGGTGAGGGCGAACGAATCCCTCCCCAGCATCGCACCGGGCCTCGCGCATCTCGGCGTCATGCTGCCTTACACACCGCTGCACTACCTGCTGTTCCACGAGGCAATCGGCCGACCGGCGGGCACAGCCTGGCTGGATCAGCCGCATTCGCTCCTGCTGGTGATGACCAGCGCCAATCCCGGCGGCGAACCGCTGGTGATCGACGACGAGGAAGCCGGGCGACGATTGCACGGCATCGCCGACGGTTTCGTCACCCACGACCGGGCCATCCTGGCGCGCTGCGATGATAGCGTCATCGCCGATGGCGTGTTCGTTCGCCGTGCCCGTGGCTACACTCCGCAAGCCATCCGCCTGCCCCAAGCCGGCCCCTCGGTCCTGGCGCTGGGCGGATATCTCAAAAACACGTTGTGCTTGACCCGCGACGACCGGGCCTATCTCTCGCCACATATCGGCAGCCTCGACAATGCCGAAACCTGCCGGGCGCTGGAAGAAGCGGTCGAGCATTTGCAGTCCATCCTGCGCATCGCGCCGGAGCGGATCGCCTGCGATCTCCATCCCGATTTCCCCAGCAGCCGGCTGGCGACGGCCTATGCGACGGAACGCGGCTTACCTTGCATCGCCGTGCAACACCACCACGCCCACATCGCGGCAGTCGTGGCGGAACACGGTCTACGGGAACCGGTATTGGGACTGGCGTTGGATGGTGTCGGACTCGGCGCGGATGGCGGTATCTGGGGCGGCGAACTGCTGCGAGTGGACGGCGCGCATTTCGAGCGCCTCGGTCATTTGCGACCGCTGCCTCTGCCTGGCGGCGACCGAGCTGCTCGCGAACCTTGGCGACTGGCAGCGGGGACGCTACATCTATTGGGACGGAACGATGAAATTTCCCACCGCTTCGGCCCGAGAGCGAACATCATTCGGCAAATGCTGGAACAGCGGATCAACACCCCCGAAACGAGCAGCGCCGGCCGTCTGTTCGACGCCGCTGCCGCTCTGCTCAGCGTGCGCGAGACCAGCGATTACGAAGGGCAAGCAGCGATGGAGTTGGAAGCGCTGGCGCACCGGCACGGACCGGTATCGCCGCTAGCCGACGGGTTTCATCTGCGCAGCGACGGCGTGCTGGATTTGCTGCCGCTGCTAGCTCGGTTAGCTGATGGAGCGGAACCGGGTGCAGGCGCGGCCTGCTTTCACGCCACCCTCGCCTTAGCTCTGAGCGAATGGTTGCGTTGGGCGGGCGAACGAACCGGCATCCGACATGTCGCCCTGGGCGGCGGCTGTTTCCTCAATCGGCTATTGACGGCACAGCTCCGATCCCGACTGGAGACGCTGGGCTGGCAGGTACTCACCGCTCGACAGGCGCCGCCCAACGATGGCGGCCTCAGCCTGGGGCAAGCCTGGATCGCGATGCTAGCCGAATCGGTCTAAACCTTCAGGTGTTATTCGCGAGCCGAACTGGCTCGGATCGCCTACCATTAGGCAAGCTACTCCCGCTCGAACACTGCAACGAGAGGTCAACCATCATGTGCCTCGCCATTCCCGCCCTGGTCGTCGAGATTCTGGAACAGGAACAAGCCATCGTGGACACGGGTGGCGTGCGCAAGCCGATTTCCACTGCGCTGCTGGACGAGGTGGCCGTGGGCGATTACGTCATCGTGCACGTCGGTTTTGCCCTCAGCCGCCTGGACCCCGAAGAAGCGGCGGAGACGCTCAAATTGTTCGCCGAAATGGCCGAGGTAATCAGCGATGAAATACCTTGACGAATTTCGCGACAGCGCACTGGCGCGAGGAATCGCCGCCCGCATCCGCCAGGAAGTCGAGCCGAACCGCCGCTACGCCCTGATGGAGTTCTGCGGCGGTCACACCCACGCCATCTGCCGCTACGGGATCGAAGACCTGCTGCCGGATAACGTGCGCCTGATCCACGGTCCCGGCTGCCCGGTGTGCGTGCTGCCAAGCGGACGCCTGCAAGCGGCCATCGAGTCTGGTGGAACGGGAACGGGTGGTCTTGTGTAGCTATGGCGACCTGTTGCGGGTGCCCGGCGCCCACGGCGATACCCTGCTCAAAGCCAAGGCGCGCGGCGCGGACGTGCGGATGGTGTATTCGATCAGCGACGCGCTGGACATCGCCCGGGCCGAACCCGAGCGTCAAGTCGTGTTCTTCGCCATCGGCTTCGAGACCACCACCCCGCCGACCGCCGTCGCCATCTGGCAAGCCCAACGGGAAGAATTGGGCAATTTCAGCGTGTACTGCAACCACGTTCTCACTCCACCGGCCTTACGGGCGTTGCTGGGAATCACCCCTCCTCCCCCCGTTCTCCCCTCTCCCCTCGCAAAAGAGAAATCAGGGACGAGGGTGCAGGAATCCGTTGACGGCTTCATCGGCCCTGCCCACGTCAGCACCATCATCGGCAGCCAGCCTTACGCGTTCGTCGCCGCCGACTACCGCCGCCCGCTGGTCATCGCCGGCTTCGAGCCGCTGGACGTGCTGCAAGCGATTTCCATGCTGATCCGGCAGATCAACGCCGGCAAGGCCGAGGTGGAGAACGAATACACCCGCGCCGTCGGTGCCGAAGGCAACCGCAAGGCCCAGCGGTTGATGGCCGAGGTGTTCGCGCTGCGCCCGACCTTCGAATGGCGCGGGCTGGGTTGGCTGCCGAACAGCGCTTTGGCGATTCGACCGGAATTCGCCGAATGGGACGCCGAGCATCGCTTCGACATTCCCGCGATTCGGGCTGCCGACCACAAAGCTTGCGCCTGCGGCGAGGTGCTGCGAGGCGTGAAACGCCCACAAGATTGCACCGTATTCGGCACGGCCTGCACGCCCGATCACCCGCTCGGTTCCTGCATGGTGTCCGCCGAGGGCGCGTGCGCGGCCTACTACCACTACGGCCGCTTTCGACAGGCGGCAGCGTCGTGAGCGGTCGCCGCGACATCTTCGCCCGCCGTCTCGACTCTGACGCACGGTTGCGTCGAGATGAGCCACGGCGGTGGCGGGCGGGCGATGGCCCAGTTGATCGAGGAACTGTTCCTGGCCGCGTTCGACAACGACTGGCTGCGGGCACAAGACGATTGCGCCCAGTTCGCCGTTCCCTCCGGCCGGCTGGTGATGGCAACCGATAGCCACGTCGTTTCCCCGCTGTTCTTTCCCGGCGGCGACATCGGCTGTCTGTCCGTTCACGGTACGATCAACGACGTGGCGATGGCCGGTGCGCGACCGCTCTATCTCGCCAGCAGTTTCATTCTGGAAGAAGGCTTCCCCCTCGCCGACCTCAAGCGCATCGTGGACTCGATGGCGCGAGCGGCGCAACGGGCAGGCGTGCCCATCGTCACCGGCGACACCAAGGTGGTGGAGCGCGGCAAAGGCGACGGGGTGTTCATCACCACCACCGGCGTCGGCGTGGTGCCGGAAGGCGTGGCGATTTCCGCCAGTCGGGCGCGACCGGGCGATGCGGTTTTGCTGAGCGGCTCGCTGGGCGATCATGGCCTAGCGGTGTTGGCGCAACGGGAGCATCTGAGCTTCGACGCGCCGATCCAGTCCGACACGGCGGCGCTGCACGAGCTGGTCGCCGCGATGGTCGCGACGGTCCCCGACATCCATTGTCTCCGCGACCCCACGCGCGGCGGTTTGGCCAGCGCCCTGAACGAAATCGCCCGGCAAGCCGGGGTCGGGATGCGGCTTGCGCGAGGCGGCGATTCCGGTGCGCGAACCGGTGCGGGCCCTGTGCGAATTTCTGGGGCTGGATCCGCTCTACGTCGCCAACGAAGGCAAACTGATCGCGATTTGTCCGGCGGATTCGGCGGACGCGCTGCTGGCGGCGATGCGCGCTCATCCGCTGGGACGGGAAGCCGCCCTCATCGGCGAGGTGGTCGCCGACGCCCACAGCTTCGTGGAGATGGAAACGGCGTTCGGGGGCCGGCGGTTGGTGGATTGGCTGAGCGGAGAGCAGTTGCCGAGGATTTGCTGAATGCGGATCAAGTATTGCGTTGCATCCATGATTATCTGATAATCAGATAATCAGATGATCAGATAATCAGATAATCGGTCATTATGATGGAGCGACGCGTTCATGGAAAAAATCAACGTCACTCAGGCAGCACGGCAATTTTCCGATCTGCTCAACAGGGTATTTTATCAAGGCGTCAGTTTCGAATTGGAGCGTGGCAATAAAGCAATCGCCAGACTGTGCCCGGTTGCCACGCCTCGCCGGGTCGCGGTGCGCGATCTTAACCGCCTGTTCGCCGCATTACCCCGTTTGAACGAAGACGCCCAGTCCTTTGCCCAAGATCTTGACGCTATCCGCAAGGCCGCGTTACCCGAGCAAGATCCATGGGCCTAGTCCTGGATACCTGCATTCTCATTCACGCCGAACGCCATGGAGCGCTGGATTTTTCGCCTTGGGCCAGCCATGGCGACGCTTTCATCAGCGCGATCACTGTATCGGAGTTGCTGGTCGGCGTGCATCGCGCCGACAGCGACGCCCGCCGCGCCCGCCGCTCAGCCTTCGTCGAGGCGATTCTGGCGCAGTTGCCGGCACTGGACTTCACAACGGAAACGGCGCGCGTCCATGCGGGTCTCTTTGCCACCCTGAGCCAGCAAGGCCAGATGATCGGGGCGCACGACCTGATCATCGCAGCTACCGCGCTTCTTCATGATTGCGTGGTGCTCACCACCAATGCTGCCGAGTTTGCGCGGGTACCTGGTTTGGATGTGCTGACCCCACCGGTTTCCTGAAGCAATCGCTTCTTTTATCTTGGAATTTTGGCTGTCTCTGGTCGCTGCGTCTTGCGATGGTCGCGATCTAGAAATTCCGCCCCGGCACTTCTAAATGATTAGGCAGAAAGCCCCATTCATCCCACCATGGTTTGCCGGTATAAGCCGGGGGAGCGGCCGGAACGCCTGACGCTGGCGCGGATGCAGCATGTAACTAGAATTTTACCGTGGTTTCCCTCGCCCCATGCGCCCTGACGGTTTTCTGAGCCGCGTAATCCTGGCTATCGATTCGCACGTAAGCATCGATCTTTCGTGTTCCCTCGGAGACCTAGATACGCAGAGTATCGTCCGGATGTTGGGGCGTTACGCCGCGATAGGTGTTGTCCACCGCAATCGTGGCCCCCGGCGGCTCAGAGGTAATCGCCAGCCAAGCTTCCCCAGAAAAGGCGCCTCGCATGCCGAAGGCCAAGGCCATCCCGCTCACGATTATCCAGTACCTGCGAGCCATACGTTATTCTCCAAAGAAGAAGCCCGCCGACTGGGGCGGGCTTGGGGTTGCGCATTGCTAGAAGCGATAGATCACCGCTGCAGTAAGAGCGAATAGTTCCTCAGTCAAATCACCACCACTCACTTCTAAGCTTTCAGCCAAGTGGTCATTATCAAAATGGCGGACGCGCTGCTCGCGGCCATGCGCGCTCATCCGCTAGGACGGGAGGCGGCTCTATCGGCGGGGTAGTCGCCGACGCCCACAGCTTCGTGGAGATGGAAACGGTGTTTGGGGGCCGGCGGTTGGTGGATTGGCTGAGCGGAGAGCACTCTCCACCCTCACCACTTTGATCATGTTGGCACCGCCGGACACGCCGATCGATACGTCAGCGGTGAATACTACGATCTTCCTTCTCAGACCTTACTTTTAATTCAACGGCTTGTCTCAAAGCCTTGTTCAACATTTTCATACCGCTGGTCCCATATTGCGGGAATTTCCAGCTCCAAACCCCATTGGTATCTACCCCGAGCAAGTACTCACCCAGAAGGCGTCTGGCATTTTGATTGGATGAGTACTGAATATCTTTAAAATGGACTCCTCAATCCGACCGTTCGACCTTGACCACCTTGATCATATTCGTGCCGCCGGACACGCCGACCGGCACGCCGGCGCTAAACACTACGATGACCCCCTCCTCCACCATTCCTTTGTTGAGGAGGAACTCAGTGGCCGCTGTCAACAAATCATCCACCGACGTGACCACGGAACCCAGTTGCAATGGCGTCACCCCCCAGATCAGTGCCAGCTTGCGCAGCGTAGCCGGTTTCGAGCTAAAGGCGATCAGCGGCGCCAACGGCCGGCATTTAGCCAAACCCAGCACGCTGGATCCGCTGTTGGTAAAACTAACGATATAGCGGGCGCACACCTTATCGGCCAAATCCATGGTGGTGAAATGCACAGCGTCCTCGATCCGTAGGCAAGCCTTGGCCAGCAACTCTTCCTGGGTCAATACGTTGTTGCGCATCAATGTTCTGAAAATGTCGCTGGCCTCGACGCTGAGGGCGATATTTTTCATCATCCGCACCGCCGCGATCGGATACTGGCCGGCGGCAGTTTCCGCCGACAGCATCACCGCATCGGTCCCGTCCAGGATGGCATTGGCGACATCGTTGGCCTCGGCACGGGTTGGACGAGGGTTATTGATCATCGATTCCAGCATCTGAGTAGCGGTAATCACCGGTTTACCGGTGATGTTGCACAGGCGGATGATGGTCTTCTGCATCAGCGGCACATCCTGGGGCGAGGTTTCCACGCCCAGATCGCCGCGCGCCACCATGATCGCATCGGCCACATGAATGATGCCGTCGATATGCCGAAATGCCTCCGGTTTTTCGATCTTGGCAATGATCGGAATCTTGCGACCGTGGGTGGTCAGCATGGTGTCGATCAATTCCTTGACATCGTCGGCGTCCCGCACGAACGACAACGCCACGTAATCCAGACCGTGATCGTAGGCGAATTGCAAATCGGCACGGTCCTTGTCGGTGATCGCCGAGATCTTCAGCTTGATGTTGGGCAGATTGACCCCTTTGCGGGGTTTCAAGCGACCGCCATTGACGACTCGGGTGAAAATCTCGCGGCCTTCGACCCGCTCGACCGTCAATTCAAATAAACCGTCATCGATCAATATCCGGTCGCCAGATTTGACTTCCTCGTGTAGATCACGATGGTCAATAGCGATTTTTTTGATGCCATCGTGGACACCGCCGACCATATCCTCGGTCGTGAGTACCAGGGTCTCGCCGCTCGCCACCTCCAGAAATTCACTCTCTAACTGGCCAAGCCGAATTTTTGGGCCCTGTAAATCCTGAAAGATAGCGATGTATCGATTCAGCTTTTGCGCAGCTTCCCGCACTAGCCGCACCGACAAGGCGTGATCCTCGTGATTGCCATGAGAAAAGTTCAGTCGAATCACGTCCGCGCCTTCCCTGAGCAAGCCTTCGACTATTTCTGGATTCCTAGAATTCGGCCCTAGTGTCGCCACAATCTTGGTGAACTTCATGATTTTCGCCATGCTGAGGATATCCCCCGGTCAAAACCGTTCTTAAAACCAAAACAATCAATCGGTTATTCTTATAGCGGGTATAGAGAGTGTAAAGGATGCTGGCAGCGGTCTCAAAGTAGTTTGCGCGGCTGACTACGTTTACCGGGAATTCGGGCGGCAATTCTCGTCAGCCCGATTAAACTGATACCGGCAATCCGCTAGCTTCGCTCCAGTCTTCCTCCTGCTGGAGCGAGGGGCACGCACGAACCCACGCGAGGATTTTCGATGACTGACGTATTTACCCGTATTTTGCGAATCGATCTCCCTGAAGCGCTGCAATGCGACGAATCGGGCAAGAACCCGGCCTTTACGATTCACTTCGTCACCGACGGAACGGTGCCGTTTCCGCAAGTGATCCTGCATGCGCCGGACGGACAACATCTGATCAAGGGCGACGCGATCCAAGCCAGCGCCGACAGCGGCGGCGAATATACCTACACTGTCAGCGTCCCGGCCGGACTGCTGTGGCCCAACACCCTCAACGTGCAGGTCGAAGGCTGTCGCAAGGCCGACATCCGCCAGTCCGGCGGCGGCGACTGGATCAAGGAGTTTCGCCCGTTGCGGATCGCGCCGAACGCCAGGGTCAAACCGGACATCCGAGTCGCGACCGGACCGGGCGATGCGCCGGTCAAGCTGTATTTCGGCATCCACAAGCACATGCACCAGCCCTACTACAATGCCACCGACCGGCTGTACTGGGATGGCGAAAAGGATTCGATCTTCGGTGCGCGCGGCGGCCCATACACCTATTTGATCCCGACCGCTGTGCGCCAATACGTCAGCGGCGGTCTGCCGCACGCCGGACTGTCCACCAGTTGGAGCGGTTCGCTGATCGAACAATTGGATCGTTGCGCCACCGACGGGCTGTGTGGCGGGCGCTTCGGCGGCTGGAACAACGAACTGCGCGCCGTCGCCCAGGAAAAGACGGTGCTGGGCCATCCCCGCGTGGATTTCGTGGCCTTCGGCTTCTTCCATCCGCTGATGGCTCTGACCCCGGCTCGTAACATCGTCAAGCAGGTGGAATGGCATCGCGGCATCATCCGCGCTGCATTCGGGATCGAGGCATCCAGTGTGATGTTCCCACCCGAGACCGCTTTCCACATCCGCATGATTCCGGCGTTGAACCAGGCCGGAGTCAAGGCGGTGATCTATGATTCCATCCACCGTTTTCGGGCGTGCCAGGATTATCCCTACGCCGGCATCAACGAAGGCATGCTGCCGCCCAATCCCGCCGAGCAGGTCAACCCGTCGGTCAACGACTGGCTGCAACTGCACAACATCTGGGCCGGATCGAGGATTTCGCCGAGCCTACTCAAACCGGAGTATGTGCAGTACGAAGACCCAGACGGCCAGATCCATAAAATCATCGCGGTGCCGGCAGAGCGCTACATCGGCAACGAAGACGCGCGGGGTGGCTTCGGCGCGTTGCAATATCCCGATGTGCTAGGGCAGGTCTATAACCAGATCGTCGATACTGGCACTTTCGACCCCAAGCATCCGCCGTTTTTCCTGCTGCACTCCGACGGCGACAATCACGGCGGCGGCGCGGACAGCTACTACAACCACAACACCGGACAACTGGTGCAGTGGTTACAGGGCGATCCGCGTTTCGAGTTGACCACGGTTCACGACTATCTGGACCGTTTCCCGCCTGATCCCGCGCAAGCCGCGCACATCGAACCGGGTTCCTGGAGCGGCGCCGACAACGGCGACCCGCAGTTCATGAAGTGGTTCAGCCGCTATGATCAGCCTTACTCGCCCGACCTGAATTCCTGGGCGGTGCTGACGGCGTTCCAGAACGTGGTCCACTCGCTGGAGGACGCCCTGCCCGGCAAGCCGTGGCTGGACGACATCAGCCGGCTGATGTTGACCGCCGAAACCAGTTGCTACTGGTACTGGACTGGGCAGCATGTTTGGGACCAGCAGGTCACCAACGCCGCCAATGTCGGGTATGGCATGGTCAAAAACGAAGTGGACGCCCTGCTCTCCGCTGGCAAGGATCGCACCGGCCCGACCATTTTCGCCCCGTGGGTCACGCCGGAAAATCCGGGCGGCAAGCGCTGGGGTCAGGGCTGTTTGCTCGATGCGCCGCGCGAGGGCACGGTGCATACCTTCATCCATGACATCAGTGGCTTGAAGCGAGTGACGCTGGTGCTGCGCGCTGCCACGGGCGAAACCCGCATGGCGATGACCGACAACGGCCCGTATCCGTCGCAGACCGGCGCGACCATCACCGCGCATTACTTCACCGCCAAACTGCCGGTCGGTGCAGGCGACGTGCGCTACTACATTGAGGCCGAGGACGGCAAGGGCAACGTCTCGCGCGGGGCGTTGGAGCGGGTGTATTTGGCGTAAGACCGGATGATTGACGGCCCCCGGATTTCACAGACAGTGGAATCCGGGGTATTTTACCCGGTTTCGCGGGGAGGGAGTTTCTCGTGCACTCTCCCGGATGAAACCATCAATCGAAGAACCGCTCCGCACCCAACATCGGCAACACGGGTTGAATGATCGGGTCGGCGGCAAAATAACGTTGAATGACTCCATTCCGCAGATAGTTCGCCAACGCGATCAAGATCATGCTCTGGTCCAACGCCAGGTAATTGTGCGCTACTTGTCCGGTACGCGGGTCCACTGCGTCGTAAAAACCGAAGTCGCCGTACAGTGGATAGCGTGCTGCCAGTTGTCGGAGGTTAGCCACGGCGGGGACCGGGTCGACCAGCAACGCCAGCGCCGCCGCATGCGGGGTCACGGCACCGGCTCGATAACCCAGCGTCCCCAGAATGCGAACCCCGTATTCGCTGTAACCGTTACCGGCTGGCGTTGAACTGGGCGACAAACCCCACACCGGATAACCCAGCTGTTCCAACGCAAACCGGCGGTGCATTCCCGCGTGCGCCAACGCATTCCTCCCCAAGCTGGCCGGTGCGTAACGTAGCTCGTCCAATACCAGCAGCGGCATCAATGCTTCGAACAGGCTGCCCCCCCACGACGGTACGTATTTCAATCCTTTCCAGGAATAGTAGCCCCCGAAAAATCGATGGCCGCCAACCGTCTTCGCCATGCGGTGCTTGGGCGACTGCGATTGCCAGTCGAAACTGGCCGGGAAGGTGCGCGCCATGCGATACCAGTGCTCCGTCGGCGCCTCGCCCTTGCCGATGGCGATCAGGCTGCCCAACCGTGCCTCGCTGTAGAGCAAGCCGTAGCTGTATTCAGAGCGTTGCGGCAGGTTGACGTAGTAACCGTGCATCATCAACCGCTCGACCGGATCGTAGAAGAAACGGTAATCCTCTCGTTCGATCAAACGGCTACAACGGTCGGCCCATTCGGGAACCGCGTTGCGCACTACGATCAGGCCAGCGCTCAGCCAAGCCGAATCCACGAACGAGACGAAATGGCTGGTGCGTTCGAGAGTCGTGGTGTCGTAGTAGTTATAAAAAAATCCCCGGTAGGTTTCGAGCTGTTCGAGGGTGTTCAGGACACGGCTTAACCGGGTTTTGGTTTCCGCCGCGTCGATCAACCCCAGTTCCCGCGCCGCGACGATGTCGATCAGATAGAGGCCGATGTTGGTGACGTTGGTGTAATCACCCAACCACGCGCGTTCGGGTTCGACCGAGCCATTGAGGCGCACTGTGTCGAACGGCAATCCGTGCTCGCGATCGCTCAGTGCTGTCAATCCACGCCACGTATCACGCGCCAACCGCTCCAGAAAGCCCCGATCATCGCCAGGCAACTCGGCTGGATCGACCACCAATCGTTCCGGCCAACCAGTCAGCCGGGCACGGATATGCGGCTGAGCTGCCGCCTTGCCGCCCAGACTGTTCTCCCACGCGGTTTTCAAGGGCGGAATCACCGGATCGCGAATGCTGGGGCCGGGCTGACCGATCTTGAGCAAGGCGATATCGTCCAACCAATAGCCACCCGACAGCGACGGTACACGGCTCGGCTCGAACACGATCCCGAACTGGGACAAGTGTTTCCAGTCGGCGATACCGCTCATGAAGTTCAGTGGCACCCGGACTTGCCGCCAATCGCTGCCGATATCGGTCACGATGGTACTACCCTTGCGCAGCAGGCCGAACGGGCCGCCCACCAGCGGTTGCTTGAATTCGATCTTCACGGCCTCGGCATTATCACTGCCCGCATCGCCGCGAATCCAGAATTCGAGATGATCGTAAGCCGACGCATCGAGATCGGGCAGGCTGAGCCGCCAGCCGATGTCGCCGGTGGCACCGGGACCGAAACGGTAGCGCAGATGCAACGCCCGCCCACCACCCGCTCGCTGTGACGGCTCGATCCCATACCCAACCCGGCCGGCATCGATGCCCGGCTCGGCGGTCCAGCCGCTCATGGTGACACCGGGAAGCGGGGCGGTAGCTCGCTCGAAATCGTGCAGCAGCAATCCAGGTGGTTCAGGCCGAATCGGTGGATCGGGCGGATCGGCCGCCAGTGCGACGGCGCCATGCCCCAGTAACCCCAACGCAGCAGACCCAACAGCAAGGACGAAGGAAAGCTAAGATGGATGCTAAGCGTCGGCATTCGGTGGGTGAGTTTTCCGCTATCCACCCCATTCGGCAAAACATACGGATCGGTTGGCATGGCGTCAGGAGAAATCTTTTTGAAGCAGTGCCGAAATTTCGTGCGCCGGCACAGGACGACTTATATGATAGCCTTGAATCTCGTCGCAGCGATTGGCGCGTAGAAAGGCCAGTTGCATTTCGTTTTCCACGCCCTCCGCGATCACGGTGAGCCCCATGCCGTGCGCCATGGAGATCACCGCCAAGGTAATGGCCAAATCATCCCGGTTGGTCTCGATCCCGCGGAGGAAGGACTTATCGATTTTTAATTGATCGATTGGAAACTGCTTTAAATAATTCAGCGAGGAATAACCGGTGCCGAAGTCGTCGATGGACAAGCGGACACCGATGGCCTTGAGCGCGTGCATGGTGGCGATACCACTCTCCACATCCTTCATCAACAAGCTTTCGGTGATCTCTAATTCGAGATGTTGAGGCTCTAACCCCGTTTCGAACAAAATTCGAGCCACTATGTCCGCCATGTCAGATCGCAAAAACTGACGAGGCGACATGTTGACCGCCACCCGCAAAGCCGGCAATCCCTGGCACTGCCAGACCTTCGCCTGCTGGCAAGCAGCCCTGAGCGCCCATTCGCCGATCGTCTCGATCAGGCCGGTTTCCTCGGCCAGCGGCACGAACTCCATCGGCGATACCAAACCGCGCTCGGGATGCCGCCAGCGCAGCAGAGCTTCGACGCCCACAATACGGTGCTCCGTTAAATCGACCTGTGGCTGGTAATACAGCTCCAACTCTTGCCGCGCCATGAGCATAACGCAGATATTGCTCCAGCTTCAGTCGTTCCAAGGCACGGACGTGCATATCGTGAGCATAGATCTGAAAGTTGTCGCGGCCTTTATCCTTCGCACGATACATGGCCGTTTCGGCGCTCTTCAACAGACTTTCCGCTTCCTTCCCATCCTTGGGAAATAGACTGATGCCGACGCTGGCGGTGATGAAACATTCGTGACCCACAACCCGAAAAGGCGACTCCAAGACCCGCAAAATCCTCCGAGCCAGATCGGCCACCTTCTCCACTTGGCGGACACCTTCCAACAGATAGACGAATTCGTCGCCACCCACTCGGGCCAGCGTGTCTTCCTTGCGTCCTTGAACCAGCAACCGCGCCACCACCTCCCGCAGCAAGGTGTCCCCGGCGGTACGACCTAGACTTTCATTCACTTTTTTGAAGTGGTCCAAACCGATATACAACACCGCCAAATTATGGTCATCGCGACCGGCACGGGCGATGGCGTGCCCGAGCCGGTCTTGCAGCAACCCCTGATTGGGCAAATTGGTCAACGCATCGTGGGTCGCCTGAAAAGCCATCCGCTCCGTCATGCGGCGCTTTTCGGTGATATCACCTAACGCGACCACAACGCCCGAAATCCGACCTTGTGGATCCCACATCGGAGCAATCGAAACACGCACGGCGTATTCCAGATTGGCGCGGTTCACCAAAGTGTTCGGCTCTGACAACACGATGGATTGGGCTTTTTCCAGGCACAGTGCGACCCAATCGACTGGCGATTGCCGGTCTCGGTCCTCGGTCACCCGGACGATTGTGCCGAGCGGCTGTCCACGCATGGCGATCGACGAACCACCAAGCATGGATTCCGCCACGGGATTCAGGTATTGCACGATACCCTCCGGGTCGGTAACGATCACGGCATCGCCAATGGAACGCAAGGTGGCGCGGGCGAGTTCTTCCTTCTCGAACAGCGAACGGATCGCGTGCAGCAGGCGTTCCCAACCCCACAGTGGATAGCTCAGGCCCTGGACCAGCAGCGCCGCTGCTGGCGGGAACCAGCAGTGAAACTCGTGCAGTAGCACGACGCTGCCGATCAGGGTTACCAATACTCCTAGTCCCGCCAGCGGCGGCGTCCAGCGCGGTGGAAAAACGGCATACAACACCAGCGATAGCAAGACCAGCGCCTCCGTCAGCACTAGCGTTCCCGTGGAACCCATCGGCTGGATCGTCAAGCCACGTTGGAGGGAATCGAGTACGTTGGCGTTGAATTCCACGCCCGACATCAGTCGCGCCGAGCCGGAAACCGGAGTCGGCAGAGCATCGTCCATGCCGCTGGCCGTCGCACCAACCAGGACGTATTTATTGCGAAACAACATTGTGCTGACAGTATCGTTCAGCACCGCGCCGTAAGAATAGTGGCGAAAATGTCCCGGCGGGCCAGCGAACGGAACCAGTACCCGATAATCGCGCCGCCAGACGTAAGGCGACGAGGCATGGATTTGTGCCGGTCGCTGACCGGGTAGCACCTGCCAAGCGCCGGGATCGACTGTTTCCAACAAGGCCAGTGCTAGAGTAGGCCAATAGGGCGAACCTAATCCCGCTTTCAAATAGGCTCCTCGGACAATGCCATCCGAGTCCAACTCGACATCGACGTGCCCGATGCTCGCCGCCGCTTTCGCCAAGGCCGGTATGGGCAAGGTTTCCATCAGTTGGCCGCCTGCTCGATTCTGCTCGGGAAACACTGGCAGCACCACCCGGCCGCTGGCCGTCAGCGCGGCCGTCAGTTCGATGTCGGCGGCCGGATCGTTCATGTCCGGCTCAGCGAACACGATGTCCAGGGCGATGCCTTTGACGCCGGCGGCACTAAGCTTGCGGACCAGTCGCGCGTGCAGATGGCGCGACCACGGCCAGCGGCCCAAGTCCCTCAAACTCTGCTCATCGATGGCAACGATGACGATGTCGTCCGCGGGCTCTCGGGACCACGCTGCCAAGGAACCAATCGTAGATCAGCAAATCCCAGCGATGCAGCCAATCGGCCTGGATCAGGACAAAAGCGAAAACCGGCAAAGACAGGAACAGACCGATTCTTCTCAACTGCTTGGAGCGGAATCGGCCGAGAAAAGTCATAGCATCAAAACGAGCGTTAAAAAGACTATCGCTCCCGCAGGCCAATAGCTGGCTGGCGGAACATCGATCCGTTGGACGGGCCCATAGGGTCCGACGTAACCATCAGCCTCGATGGAGCGCATCCGTAGATAATGAAAACCAGACTCAGGACGTGGAACGGTCAGTTGCGGCTCGGACACTTCGCGAGAGACGACAAGATCCTCAAAATTGATATCCTTGGCGAGTTGAAATTGATAGCGCTGCCCCGGAAGTCCCGCACTCCAGCGAAACGTCATGGAGTCGGCCGTAACCTCGGGTGGTTGCAGCTGCGGCGTCGGCTGCAAGAGGAAAGACTGCGGATCGCCGAACGGCCCTTCTCTCCCCGTCGAGTCACGGACGGCGACCCGCCAGTAATAGCGTCCTGGCGCCAACGATCGATCCGGTTTCAGAGTGGATGAGGCATAATCGGCCACGTCGAGCAACGGCGCGGTGAAATGCTCATCCTTCGCTAGCTGGAAATGATAGGTTTTCGCGTTTTCCGGTTGCGCCCACTCAAAGATCAGCGACTGCTCAAGCACGGCACCCTGATGGGGAGGGCGGATCAGAAACGGGGGTTCGGGGCGGGCATGGAGGCGGAAAGCGTGATAGGCGTCGCGACCTTCCAGACCTTTGGCGTCGATGCCGCGAACCCGCAGCACGTAATCGCCGTCGGGCAAATCCGGTCCACGAACCGCCGGCGATGGCGCGACACCATCGAACAACAACGTTTCGAACCGGTCGTCGGGCGCAATTTGAGCGCGATAGGCCACCGCCCCCTTCAAGGGTGGAAGACCCAACTGGATTGGCACACGCGTCACTACCGGTGGCAGTGCGGCGACATCGGGCAAAGCCAGCAGCGGCACTGGCGACGTCAGCGGTTTACCCGCCTCGGCCAAGGCACCAAACCCTTTCGCGACCTGTCGAATCCTTCGTCCGCTCTGAAAGGCGACACCGCCTTCCAACACCTCCGTTCGCGCTGTTGCGGTGTCATCGTCCATCCCGAGACGGTAACGGGTGCCGCGCACGGCCGACGTGGCGACCGGCGTGGATACTTCATAGCGAGGACCGGATTCCGGTCGAGGGGTGACTTGGTTTTCCACACGCCCTTGCAAGAGGTGTAAGAGCGTATCCACCACGCTGGTTTGACCCCGAGCGCTCAGGCTTTTTAGGCTCAATTGGCTGTTGGCTTGCACCAACGCCCGGGAGCCATCTCCAAACTCAAGGGTAACGTTGCCGTCGGAACTGGTATGGACGGTATCGCCGCTTTCCAGGATCTGGCCGGGACCAACCGAAATCGTTCGGTCGGTGGCCGCGACCACGGCTTCGACTCGACCGTGCACCTCTAATACCCGGGCGGCTGCCGGCAAGCGCTTGAGCCAAGCAACGGGGATACGCAGTTTCATGCCGGGCGGCAGGTGTTCCGGATCCGAAACTTGATTTAAGACTTGCAATCTCGGCCAATAGTCCATCTTGGTCAGATGCTCGGCGGTTATATCCCATAAAGTGTCACCTGGTCGAACGGTATACAGCCATTCTTGGGAACGTGCAGCAGTCGCGATCAACAGTCCGACCAACAAGACCGATGGAACGCGAATTCGTTTTGAAAGCAAAAACGCGAGTATCCGCCGAATGATTTGCATTGTTGCGATTCCGTTTCTTATCCGAACACGAAGGGGTGTTGTGAGTCCCCGCCAGACCAAGCAACTTTGAGGCCATTTCTTGCTCTTGGCGGGCGGCGGATGAAGCACAATTCGGGAAACTGTTGAATAGGCTTTCGGTGCCCTGCAGGGCTATCGGAGATTCTAGAACAAAAATAAAAATATATTAAATAGTTACTTGTCTTAATACTCTATCCTGGCATACAAGGTTTTCCCAGTTGCTTCGCGCGCATCACGCAGGGTACGGATACCGCAGGCGGCCAGCAGCGGGATCATACGCAAGAACACCTCTCCCGTGACCAACGCATCGCCCAAGGCAGTATGGCGCGCGACCACGGCGACGCCAAATCGTTCCGCAATGGCCTCCAGAGCATGCGATTGCTGGTTTGGATGCAATACTTCCGACAGCAACAACGTGTCGAGCACTGGCCGATTGAAACGGACACCGGTTTGCGCCTCCTTCATTTGTAAAAAGCGCATGTCGAACGCGGCGTTGTGACCCACCAGTACCGTCTCGTCGCAATACTGATAAAACTGCGGCAACACTTCGTTGACCGTCGGTTGTCCGCGCAGCATGTCGTGTGAAATGCCGTGAACCGTCTGCGACATGGACGCGATCGGCCGTCTGGGATCGACCAGTTGCTCGTAGGTTTCGTACCGAAGTAGCCGGTTGTTCACGATACGCACGGCCCCGATGGCGATGATCTCGTCTCCGGCTGCGGGATCGAGACCGGTGGTCTCGGTGTCGAACACCGTGTAACTCAACTCCGAAAGCAGCAGTTCGTCGAGTTCAGGCGTCTGCCCAGACTGGTGGAACAGATCGAAATCGTAGAATTCTGGACGGCTCTCACCGTGGCGGATCGAGACGCCGGACACGGAGCGCACCGGCTTGGCCATGGGCAGCAGGAAGCGAAAAAAAGGCCGCTGCCGCGCCTTCTCGACCATGTACACGACCTCCGCTCCGTGGCGCTCGGTAATGTCCCACAGCGTCAGCAGGCTGTCTTCCCCGCCGACGCGCAGGGTGTCCATCTCCCATTCCTGAAGGGTCTGTTGCGAAAGCAAGGGACCGGGCCAAGTCAGGTCGAGCTCTGCGATGCGCCCATGCCGTGTCAGGCTGAGACACACCTCGCATACGGCGTGCTCGTCTTTGAGCCGACCGGCCAGGTAGGTTAACGCCTGAATCAGGGTATAGCTATCGGCCTTGATCCAGAGGGAATCGTCGAGCCGGTCCGATCGGACAAGCAATCCGAGCCGGCTTTCGATCCGACGTCGAGCGGCCGCAACGATGTCGATACCTAACATTTCCTCAAGTGGCCAGCGGGTCTTGAGCGAATCGGCGTGGTCGGCGGTGGTCTTGTCCAATTTACCGCTGAGTTGGCGGACCTCTTCGCCGATCACCTGAATAAAACGGTCGCGATGAGTCCGTTCGCAGTCGGGATAATCGGTCAAGGTCTCCACCGCCGCGCGGATGTTTGCCAGCGCAGCGCGACTCCCCTCGGTGAAGGATTGCAACAACATGTCGCGCGTGCTGTCCAGCTCGAAAACGCGGGTAATGTTCTCCAGTGTCATGATGAATCCGCCGATGGCGGGCGCGGCAGCCTGTGGACTTTGCGACACCGAGGCATCTTTCCCCGCATCCATCCGGGAAAGCGCGGCAGCACTGTCGAGGGGATGGCGCTGGGCTTCGTCGAGAGTCGGCGGTGTGGCGGCCCGAACTGGGGCTAGTCGCGCGCGAACCAACTGGCCGGTTCGGCTAGTAAACACCAGCTGTGCATTTGGGTCGGCCTCGTCCTTCTCCAGCCGCGCTCGCATGCCTTCCAAGGCATGCACCAGCAGGTTGCGGTCGATGATGGCGAAAATGGATCGCCCGAGACCGACAAGCGATGTCGCCGTTCCATCTTGCGGGTTGTCTGGAGGGCACAGCGCTTGGCGCGCTCGCTCGTTGTAAAGCAGGATTCGCCCATCGACGTTGCAGGCCAGCACGCCTTGAGTCAATTCGGACATCAGCGCCGCCAGCCGATTCTTCTCTTCCTCAACCGAGGATTTCGCTTGGGCGACTTTGGCTTCGAGATCGCGCGCCAAGGCTTCGCCATGCTCCGCCAGATTATTCACCGCCTGTGCCAGAAGCTGGATTTCGGGCGGACCGGTGGGCACGATCCGATGGTAACGGTTGGCATTGAGTACGATGCGTATCCCTTCCGCGATTCTCAGTGGGCTTTTCACGTAGACGTGGTAGGCGACGGCGAACACGATGCCCAGAATCATGAGCAGCAGCAATCCTAACTCGGCGATTAATTCCGTATGGGGGGCCAGAATCTCGACCAAATCCCGCTGCCGGTCAGGCTCCAGAGCGCTGTAAACAGCGTAACCCGCCACAATCTCAAGACCGGACACCAGCAACAAAAAAGATGCTATCGCCAGAATGAATCGGAGCTTGTCATTCATCGGAAGAGCTTCATCATTTGAGTGATTCAGCAAGAATTTCAAAACAAATAAAGATGGAATTAAAGATCTCGTATTCGTCGCTCACATGCTCATTAAACATTGATGCCATTTTTATAGCAAAGAATGGCGCTTTGTGCAGTTGGTAATGACAGTTCAGACTACATAGACAACACCGTAAGTGCCTTATACATTTTAAGAGCTTGTCAACCGTATGTAGGCGGTACTCGCAACATTACCCACCAAACCCGAGGAGAAATGATAAAAATGTCATCCGAAGTCTATGATCGGATTAGAAAAAATCCGAAATTCGATGAATTGGTCAGTAAACGCAGCCGTCTCGCGTGGACATTGACGGTCATGGTTCTGGGCGTTTACTTCGCCTTTATCATGGTCGTGGCGTTCAATCCGACCGTGTTGGCCACACCCATCTGGGAAGGCGGCAAGGCCTCCATTGCCTGGCCTATCGGTGCGGGCATGATCCTGCTGTTCTGGTTGATGACCGGCCTGTACATCCGACGCGCGAACGGAGAGTTCGATAACATCAACTCGGAAATCATCAAGGAGGCCATCGAATGATTTATCCAATGCTGAAATTTGCCACCACCGCGTTGGCAACAGGCTGGATGGGTTTGGCCGTGGCCGCTCCGGACGTCGGGGAAGCGCAAAAGCAGGCGCTCAATATCCACGCCATCGTGATGTTCTTTATTTTCGTGCTGATGACGCTGGGCATCACCTATTGGGCGGCCCAACGCACCAAATCGGCCAGCGATTACTATTCGGCGGGCGGCGGCATCACGGGCACGCAGAACGGCCTGGCCATTGCGGGTGACTACATGTCGGCGGCCACTCTGCTCGGGCTGACCAGCTTGACTTATTTCCAGGGCTTCGACGGCTATATCTACTGCATCTGCTTCTACGTTGGCTGGCCGTTCATCATGTTCATCATGGCGGAGCGGCTGCGCAACCTCGGCAAATTCACCTTCGCTGACATCACCTCCTACCGTCTGGATCAGCGGCAAGTCCGCACCGTCGCGGCCATCGGCTCGCTGACCGTGGTGGTGTTCTACCTGATCGCGCAGATGGTCGGCGCCGGTCAGCTGATCAAACTGCTGTTCGGCCTGGACTATTGGATCGCGGTGGTCATCGTCGGGGTACTGATGGTGGTCTACGTCACCTTTGGCGGTATGATCGCCACGACCTGGGTACAGATCATCAAAGCCTGCCTGCTGCTCGGCGGCGGCACACTGGTGATGCTGCTGGCATTTTCCCAATTCGGCTTCAGCCTCGAGACGCTAGCGTCCAAGGCGGTCGAGAACTCCAAGAAAGGCATGGCACTGATGGGACCGGGCGCTCTGCTCGCGGATCCGATCACGGCGGTTTCCCTGTCGCTCGGCCTCATGTTCGGCACCGCTGGCTTGCCGCATATCTTGATGCGCTTTTTCACCGTCCCTAACGCCAAGGAGGCGCGCAAAAGCGTCTTTATCGCCACGCTGTGCGTTGGTTTCTTCTTTACCGTCGTGGCGATCATGGGCTTGGCTGCGATCACCATCATCGGCACCAACCCCCAGTATTTCGAGGGTGGTCAAATCGGTGGCAAGCTGATCGGCGGCAATAACATGCCGGCCATGCACCTGGCGCACGCGGTCGGCGGTAATTTGCTGCTCGGTTTCCTGTCCGCGGTCGCCTTCGCTACGATTCTGGCGGTGGTGGCGGGATTGGCGTTGGCCGGCGCATCCGCGATCTCGCACGACCTCTACGCCAACGTGATCCGCAAGGGCCAGGCGACCGAAGCGGAGGAAATCCGCGTTTCCAAGTCGTCCTCGCTGGCGTTGGGCGTGGTCGCCGTGTTGCTCGGCATCGCCTTCGAAAAGCAGAACGTGGCGTTCATGGTCGGCTTGGCCTTTGGCGTTGCCGCCTCCTGTAATTTCCCGGTCCTGATTCTGTCCATGTATTGGAAAGGACTGACCACGCGGGGCGCGATCTGGGGCAGCATCGCCGGCCTGATATCGGCGGTGTCGATCGTGGTGTTGTCAAAAGCGGTTTGGGTCGTCGTGCTCGGCAACAAAGACCCCATTTTCCCCTACGAGCAGCCGGCGATTTTCTCCATGCCAATCGCGTTCTTCATGGCTTGGCTGGGTTCGGTGACGGACAGCAGTGCCCGCGCGGCCCAGGAAAAAGAGGCGTTCAACGATCAGTACGTGCGCGCTCAAACGGGCTTCGGTGCAGCCGGCGCGGCAGCGCATTAACCTTTGATCTACCCTCTCCTAGAAAAGCACTTTATAACCCTCAACCCGGCCCTTCTCCTGAATAGGAGAGGGGCTTTCCCGCAAGGCGCCTAAAACATCTGTCGCAGCAACGCCAGTGTCTCGACATGATGGGTTTGCGGGAAAAAGTCGTAGGGAACCAAAGCCTCGACCTTGTACCCCGCCACTGTCAGCGCCCGTAAATCCCGGCTCAGCGTGCCGGCACTACAAGACAGATAGGCCAGTCGCTCGGGACGACACTCATCTGTCGCCCACGTCAGAATTTCCGGTTCCAAACCGGTGCGGGGCGGATTGACGTACAACAAGCGGACTCCAGATATTTTCGCCCACTCCCGCAATTGCGGGATGCGGTCGGCACACTTACCGCGCAGTATCTCCGCCTGTGGCGCATTTGACCGGGCGCATTCCACCGCCTCGCCGCCCAATTCCACGCCGATCACCTGTGCCTTGCGAGCAACCCAGCGCGCCAGACTGGCACCGATACCGCAGTAGAGATCGGCGAGCTTGTCGCCCGGTTGCGGTGCCAGAAACTCCTCCGCCGTGTCTAAAGCCTGGCGATAGAGTTCGGGAATCAATTGTTGGAAGGCGGTTGGGCCGTACAGTAACCCGAACGCATCCCGCGAGCGCGGCTGACCCCACAACAAATGCCAGCCGCTTCGGGCAAACAACCGGCGACCGGCGGCAGGATGCAAGTGCAGCCACAAACCCTCCAGTCCGATTGCGACCAATGCCTCTTTCGCAGCTCCGTCCAGCCAATCGAGCGGCGGCATTCGATGCGTTTTCAAGATCAACGTCACCTGCGCACCAGATTGGACAAAAAAAGCCAAGGGAAACGGCGGTGCCGGCGGTAATGCTCGCATCAATCCACGCACGAGCACCCGCACCGATTCAGCGTGAATCGGACAGTCGGGAATCGGAATCAGCTCGTCGCGTCGCCACAAGCCGAATTGCCAGCCAGCCGTTTCGCTCCAAACCACCGACAAACAGACCTTGTGCCGATAGCCCCAACGAGCATCGCCCACAACCGTCCGCAAGGGTCGCAACCGATCCGCCCAGGGCGCGAGTTGTCGATTCAGCCACTCCGTTTTTTGCGCTTCGCTGTCGGCGGCACGCCAAGTCCGATGGGCACAGGCTGGACAACGGGCTTCACAGCCAGCGGGAAGCGTCATAACGGCCTCCGGCATGAAAGATTCGGTATACCATAACCCTGTCTCGGAAGCGGCGCGGAAGGAGGTAACGATGGTCGGCAGCTACCTAATCTGTGACGAATGCGGGCAGTTTGGTCCGCCGGCCAGTTTCTTGAGCAAGAACGGCTTGCGGCTTTGCTATCGATGCTGGTACCAGGAGCGGCTGAGCGATGACGGGGTACCCGCCGAAAACGGCGCCGAACCGGTCCCGCACCCGGCCCCCGATCCAAAGCCCTCGCCTGAAACATAATCAATGCGGTACAAGGCGAACCGCTTCGAGCCGATCAGCTGTGATCGCCTTCATCCGCCACCAGCGATGACGCAGTGGCCGCCACCGGTCCGGTGGGTGACGCGGATCGGCCTCTGCCCAGCTGCGAAAGCAACATGCCGGCGAACATCAGCGCACAGCCGATCAGTCCCCGTCCCGAGAGCGTTTCTTGCAGCAGCCACCAGCCGGCCAACGTGGCGAAGACGGTTTCCAGGCTGAGAATGATCGCAGCGTGGGCGGGCGGCGCGTCACGCTGGGCAACGACTTGCAGGGTGTAAGCGACCCCCACCGACAGCAGGCCGCCGTACAGAATCGGCACTGCTGCTCCTTTCAATGCGGCCAAAGTGATAGGCTCGATCACCACTGCCACCGCCAAGCTCAACACCGCGCAAACCACGAATTGCTGGCAGGCCAGCAACACCGGTTCGATGTATCGACCTGACAACCAGCCGATGACCAAGACGTGGCCGGCCCAGAAGAAAGCACCGATCAGCACCAAACTGTCACCTTCGGCCAAGGTCAAATCGTCGGTCACGGTCAACAAATACAATCCTGCGACGGCGAACGCGGCACCGGCCCAGGTACCCCAAGGCGTGCGCTGGCCCCACAACAGGCCCAGCAATGGCACGACGACGACGTACAGCCCGGTAATGAATCCCGCCTTGCCGGCTGTGGTATAAACGATGCCGACCTGCTGGAGCGAGGCACCGGCGAATAGCAGAAGCCCGGCCAGTAAGCCACCGGTCAGCGTCGGCCACCAACCGTCTGAATGGACGTTCCCCGATCGGCGACCGAGCAGCAGCAACGGCAACAACGACAGCGCTCCCAGGATGAAACGGACACCGTTGTAGGTGAACGGACCGACGTATTCCATGCCGATGCGCTGGGCGACGAAAGCAAAGCCCCAAATCACCGCCGCTAACAATAGCAACAATTCCGCTTTCAGTGCCTTGAAGGTCGTCATAATCGATGGCTTGGGTTAGGCCTACCCGAGCGTTCGATGGCGATCTCCATGACGATGGGGTGGCGGGTCGAGAAAAAATCGAAGTGCATCATACAGGACTTGCCCGACATCGGCAGGGTCGGCCGGTTGGTGGAAGCGGTTCATGAACGAACGATTGCCATCGGAATAACCAATGCGCTTGCCCGGCGGCGGAAAATCCTTATACTTACGCTTCTCTCTCCCAGCCGGGATGGCGGAATGGTAGACGCAGTGGACTCAAAATCCACCGGTAGTGATACCGTGAGAGTTCGAGTCTCTCTCCCGGCACCAATAAAACTAATGTCTTATGCCGAAGTCCCCGGCTATCTCAAGCGCCACCCCACGAACGCTAGGCTGGGTTTACGCCGAACCCCCTTTCGCGATGTCAACACTCGATAGTACAGCTACGCACTCTCGCAGGTGATCGGGCGCCAGGTGTGTGTATCACTCCGTAACAGCAATCGTGCTGTGCCCAAGCATCGCTCACACGAGATAAGCGACACCCCCTCTGCGCGAGCCAGGACGCGCAGGTATGCCAGAGCACATGGGGCGTGCTTGGCCATTGCACCACAGGAGTTCGATTATGACTCCAACCACCCGATCAGCCGACGTATCCTCCGCGCCCACACATCGCTTTGAACGAACCTTCGGCCAGCCCGGCGTGGCTGTCGGGACTACGACTCCCACTCGCCGTCCGGTTTTTGTTTTTGAAGACTACACAACACCCCCGCCACCTGCCCCTGCTCGGCATCAAACCATCGAGCAGTTGATGAGCGAATGGGAACAAGATGAGGAATGGCACGCAGCGATGGCGGAGGCTCGTCATTGGATAGCGGACCAATTTTATGCCGAGGATGACGACACGGTGCGTACCCTACGGTTGCGCAAGGGATGGTCGCAAAACCGCTTGGCCGAGGCGTTGGGAACCAGTCAATCTCATGTCGCACGCATCGAGCGCGGCACGGAAAACCTTGCACTGGAAACCTGCCGTAAGCTGTGCGACGCGCTAGGAGTCGATATGAACGCGCTGGACCTGGCGCTCAGACGCCAAGAAGCTATTGCACGGGCAAAGCGGACATGATCGCGCGCCATGTCGAAATCCTATTCTGCGACGACATCCGTCACGAAATCAATGGGAAACTATCTTATATCGGCGTCTATTCGGGGACGTTGTTCGTCCCTGTATTCCCCGTCACGCTGCCCAAGCTCTGCATATCGGTCAAGATCGTGACCCCAGCGAACGAGCCGCTGCGCTCGCTGACGCTGCGCGTGCTGAAAGACGACGAGATTCTGCAAGAAATCGTTTTCGACAAAGAACAATTGGTGTCCGCTTCGAAGGTTCTCGTAGAATTGAGCGACGAAGAGCGCCGGTTGCGGGTGCAGATGCCTCAATTTCTTCTTGCGTTTTCGCCGCTTCATTTGGACAAGGCTTGCACATTAAGAGTGCGCGCCTTGGCCGACCACGAAGAGTTGCGGGGCGTGGGATTAATCATCGATCAAATCTCGACCGCTGCCGATTCGCCCGCCTGACGAAATCCCCTCCATCCCCCTTTTTGCAAAGGGGGAGTGTTCGAGGGCGCAGCCCCGATCAGTCCCTCAGAACGTTAGCGGCGGTTATTTGCCCTGGCGACGAGCCATGACCTGGACCTTCGGGATGGAGTCCGGGCAACACAGTCAGACCGGACATTTTCTTGGACAACGCTTCATTCATCACCAAGATAAATAATTATAATCGATGAAGAAACTTCGTTTTTCTGGTGGACATTTTGCTGGATATCGAAAATGCTCTGAGTTCGCTTTCCGAAGTGGAAATGCGGATCGAAACCCGCCGCTTTGGGCCATTCACGTTCCGTCTGGACGTGGACGGAACGGTGTTGGCACCGCTGTATCAGCGGGTTCTGGATGCCCACGAGCGGTTTAGCGCATCGCCCCTTTCCCAGGTCGCCCGCCAACTGGAGCGAGAGGTCGTCGCCAGCAGCATTTTTGGCACGAACTCCATCGAGGGTGGGACACTGACCGAAGAAGAAACCCAGATGGTCTTGGAGCTGGACCCGACCCAGGTGCAGGAAGAAGAACAACTCCGGGCCGTAAATCTCAAGGCGGCCTACGACGTGGCGCAACAGGCCGCGCCGACACCGGGTTGGCAGTTGGATATACCGTTTATTCAGGAGGTGCATGCCGCGATCACGCAACGATTGACCCACGCCTACAACCAGCCCGGCGTTTTCCGCGATAACCCCAAGGCGATCAAAACCCATGTGGGTAGTCCGGCGCATGGCGGTCGATATCAACCGCCTCAGCACGGCCACGACATCGAAACGCTGATGCAGGCGTTGGTAAGCTGGCATCAGGGATTGGAAGAACGCCAGATTCCGGCGCTGATTCGGGCGCCGCTCGTCCATTATTACTACGAGCTGATTCACCCGTTTTGGGATGGCAACGGGCGCGTGGGGCGGGTTCTGGAAGCGGCCCTGTTGCAAGCGGGCGGGTTTCAGTATGCGCCCTTCGCCTTGGCGCGTTATTACCTGGAGAATATCGACGAGTACTTCACCCTATTCAATCGCTGTCGCCGCGATGCGGAGAAGAACGTCGCGCATCCCTGTACCCCGTTTATCCAGTTCCATCTGGAAGGAATGCGCGTCAGCATCAATCGCCTGCACGACCGAGTGAACCAAATCGTAAAAGTGCTGTTATTTCAGACCCAAATTCATCAGTTGCATGATGAAAAACAATTGAATGCTCGGCAATACACGATCGTCAGTCAGTTATTGGCAGCCGGTGGGCCTTTACCTCTGGCGGAAATACGGCGAGCGCCTTGGTATCGGACCTTGTATTTGAAATTAACCGACAAGACCCGCCAGCGCGATTTGCGCCGATTGCGGGATTTGGGTCTCGTGAAGGTGGATCAGAAAGAGCGGCTATGGCCGGGTTTCGCATCGGTTCAATCGGCGCCCGACCAACGGTAGGGATCCTTGATATTTTATGGTACAACCAGAACGTCTTGCGCCCGGTCGTCGGGCCGGGCAACGAGTGCGACTTATGCCAGATTGGAGTACGCTACGCTTTCACTATAGCCACAAAATGCTCTTTTTTGCCCGAAGATTCAGCGATGAACTGCGATAATTTATTGTTTTTACTGTGCTGCACTAATTCCGGCTGGACTCAAAATCCACCGGTAGTGATACCGTGAGAGTTCGAGTCTCTCTCCCGGCACCAGATTTATCCAGCAGTTGCCCCCTCCTCTTATTTCGATCTCGTCGGCGAAGAACTCCATGTCCGACCGTCCCGATGTCGCCACCGTCCACGCCTATCTGCAGGAGTTGCAAGACCGGCTGACTCGCGCCCTGGAAGCCGCCGACGGCGCGGCGACGTTCCGGGAAGATGCCTGGGAACGCCCCGCGACCGGAGGAACCATCGCCGGCGGTGGGCGGACTCGCGTACTGCGCGAGGGTGCCGTGTTCGAGCAAGCCGGCATCAACTTTTCCCACGTCACCGGAAGCCAGTTACCGCCCTCTGCCACCGCCCAGCGGCCCGAATTGGCGGGACGCGGTTTCGAGGCGATGGGCGTGTCGCTGGTGGTGCATCCGCGCAATCCCTACATCCCCACTTCACACGCTAACATCCGCTTTTTCGAAGCCGTCCGGGACGATGCCGAGCCGGTGTGGTGGTTCGGCGGCGGTTTCGACCTGACGCCGTATTACGGTTTCGAGGACGACTGCATTCATTGGCATCGCACCGCCCGTGACGCTTGCGAACCGTTTGGCCCGGACGCACACCCCCGTTTCAAACAGTGGTGCGACGACTATTTCTTCATCAAACACCGCAACGAACCGCGTGGTATCGGCGGGTTGTTTTTCGATGATCTGAACGAGTGGGGTTTCGAGCGCTGTTTCGCGTTTCTGCGCAGCGTCGGAGACCATTTTCTACCCGCTTATCTCCCCATCGTGGAGCGGCGGCGAGCGCTACCCTACGGCGAACGCGAGCGGGAATTTCAGCTTTACCGGCGCGGGCGTTACGTGGAATTCAACCTGGTCCACGACCGGGGCACGTTGTTCGGTTTGCAATCCGGCGGGCGCACCGAATCGATTTTGATGTCGCTGCCGCCGCGCGTGCGCTGGGAATACGACTGGCGACCGGAACCAGGCAGCCCGGAAGCGCGGTTGTACGAGGCTTTTCTCAAACCGCGCGATTGGCTGATAGACGCTACCAACCCCGCACGATAAGCGCCACAGCTCGATCTTAACCTGCTGGCGCGTCTAGCATTGACCGCAATCGCGCGGCTACACTTTCCGTCAGCCGTAGCGGATCGCTCGCTTTAAAATCTACCCGCACGGCAGCTATTTGCTACCTTACAAGTTGATGCTTTTGGGAGATTTTCGTGTCCGGGAACAACATCCAATTGACTGTAACTCTCGACGCCAAACCCGATACCGATGCCGAGGATCTGGAACGGCTGACCCGACAACTGCGGGATGAGCTTTCGGAGCTGGACGTACAGGCCGATTTGGTGACCGGCGGGTCAGCACCAGCCAACACCAAAGCCGGCGACGTCATCGAGTGGGGTACCTTGCTGTTGACCTTGGCAGCTTCGGGTGGGGTGATCACCGCGCTCATCAACGCGATCCAAGCTTGGCTGACGAATCGCAATCAACCAGCCACCATAATCACAGAAATAGGCGGCGATAAGCTACAGATCACCGGCAATCCCTCGCCCGAACAGCAGCAGCTCGTCAAAGCTTTTTTGCATCGCCACCGGCCGGAGTGAGCGCCGATGGCCGAAAATCGCTCGGCCCTCATCGTCGCCGTTTCCGAGTACCAGGATGCGGGTTTACGGAAGCTGGTGGCCCCACCCCAAGACGCCGAAGCTTTGGCGCGGGTTTTGGGAGATATGACCATCGGCGGCTTTGCGGTCAAGACCCTGCTGAACCAGCCTTCGTATCAGGTTAACCGGGAAATCGAAGCGTTCTTCGCCAGTGGTGCCAAGGACGATTTGCTGCTGCTCTATTTTTCCGGTCACGGCCTCAAGGATGAAACGGGACGGCTTTACTTTGCCACGACCGACACCGACCGCAGGTTTCTTCGGAGCACCGCCGTTTCGGCGGCCTTGCTGCACGATCTGATGAATGATTGCAACTCGCGGCGCCAAGTGCTGCTCCTGGATTGTTGCTACAGCGGCGCCTTTGCCCGCGGCAAAACGCATCACAAGGCCAGCCAAGCGGTCGATATCGGCGAGTATTTCGGGCAAGGACGCGGGCAGTTCGTGTTGACCGCTTCCGACGCGATGCAATACGCCTTCGAAGGCGATACGGTGAGTGGCGAAGGTCTACGCTCGGTCTTCACCGATACGCTGGTGCAGGGGCTGGAAACTGGCGAGGCCGATTTGGACGGCGATGGAGCGATCTCTTGCGATGAGCTTTATCGCTACCTTTGCGAGCGCATCGCGGACCGGGTGCCACAACAGAAACCTCGAAAGTGGGCGTTTGCTGCCGAAGGGGACATCATCATTGCTCGCAATCCCCGTCCGATTATAAAACCAGTCGCGTTGCCGATCGAATTGCAGCAGTCCATCGATGACCCGCGTCCTTGGGTGCGCGAGGGCGCCGCCCATCACCTTGGCGATTTGCTACAGAACGGCAACAAAGGTTTGGCCGCTGCCGCGCAAGCTGCGTTGCAGGGCATGGCGGAGGATGACAGCCAAAAGGTTCGGGCCGTGGTGGCTGAGATTTTGAAAGCACATGCCGAGAAAGAGGCAGAAGCTGCCCGCGAAGCCGAGGGAGTCCGGCGCCAGACCGAAGCAGCGCGTCAGGCCGAAGAGGCCCGCAAAGCCGAAAAAACCCGCAAAGCTGAGGAAGCTCGCCGCCAGGCCGAGGAAGCCTGTAAAGAGGAAGCCCGTAAGGCAAAAGCCTCACTCAGAATATTCCTGGTATTCCTGGCTATTCTCGTGTTGGGTGTCCTGGTCCGGGGTGGCTATGGTTCGTATTACTACTCGACCAAATTAGAGGCCGAGAGGCTGGCAGCGGCGGACAAGACAGCGGCGGACAAGACAGCGGCGGACAAGACAGCGGCGGACAAGACAGCGGCGGACAAGACAGCGGCAAAACTTTCCTCTCCCCTCGCCATCCAGAATATCCACGGCTGGTCGACGCAGAAGGTACAGGCCCTACAACAACAAACCGCCCGGGTATTGAAAACACCGGTGGAATTCCAAGACGCTCTCAAGGACGGTAGTCAAGGACCGGTGATGGTGGTGATTCCCGGTGGACGCTTCCTGATGGGTTCGCCACCGGACGAGCCGCTGCGAAGCGACGATGAACGCCAGCATGAGGTTGAAATCGCGCCGTTTGCGCTGGGCAAGTATGCCGTGACCTTCGAGGAATACGACCGTTTTGCTACAGCGACCAAGCGTGAGAAGCCGTCAGATTCTGATTGGGGCCGGGGGCAGCGGCCGGTCATCAACGTCACTTGGTTCGATGCAGTAGCTTATGTTGAGTGGCTATCGCAGCAAACCGGCCGGATCTATCGTTTACCGACCGAAGCCGAATGGGAATATGCGGCGCGAGCGGGGACGACGACGCCGTTCTATTTCGGGACCACGATCAGTACCAAGCAAGCCAACTACAATGGCAATTTCACCTATGGTGGGGGACAAGAGGGCGTGTATCGAGAAAAGACCGTCGAGGTTGGCCAGTTTCCAGCCAACGCTTGGGGACTGTACGACTTGCACGGCAATGTCTGGGAATGGACCGGCTCCGAATATGCCGAAGGCTACGGCGGCGCCGAGTTGCGTATAGTCGATGATCCCAATTCCGACGCCCGGCGCGTGCTCCGGGGCGGTAGCTGGTACTTCGAACCGGTGCTCGTCCGGTCGGCCTACCGTGCCAGGCACGCCCCTGATGGAGCGAACAACGGTCTGGGCCTTCGTCTCGCCAGAGTACTCTAAACCATTTGACCTTTATGCTGTTACCCTTTTCGAGGGCCCAGAGGGCGAAGCCCCCTGGACATTTTTAGATCGATTCAGGCTACCTCTCGCGCCAGCCGTAGCGAGGCGTCAAGTTCGTCCACCTGCTCGGCCCAATCCGAATCCTCCTCGATAGCCTGCGCTAAAAACTCCGCCTGCGTCGGCGTCCACCATGAGGCCTGCTGAAGCGGAACTCTCGGATCGAGCGGCCGGTGCCAGTGGATGAAGGTCTTGATGGCGGCAGCGTCGGACGGCAGTCCCAACTGATCGAACAGCGTGCTCAAATTATGCGGCGTGGTATCCATTGATCCTCCTATCGGGGTTTTGGTAGAGGGAATACCGATATCAAGGGGTCAGCGCGGCAGTTCCAACACCGCTTCCAACCCGCCCTGCGGATGATTCCGCAAGCTCAATTCACCGCCGTGGGCGCGGGCAATGTTACGGGCGATGCTCAAGCCCAGTCCCGTGCCGCCGGTATCGCGGCTGCGCGAGCCTTCCAACCGGTAGAACGGCTCGAACACGCGCTCCAGTTCCGCCGCCGGAATGCCGGGGCCGCGATCCCGAACGATCAACCGCAACCGGGTCGCTGCATCCGCAACCGCGATTTCAGCGCTTTGACCATATTTTAGGGCATTGTCCACCAGATTGGTCAGACAACGCTTGAGAGCCAGCGGCCGGCAGCGCAACGGCTGGCTAGCAGCTCCACTGATGCTCACCGCGTGGCCGACATCCTCGGCATCTTCCTGCAAGGATTCCAACAGAGCGTTGAGATCCATCGGCGCGATGGGTTCGCTGTCCTCGCCGCCGCGCAGAAAATCCAGCGACGCTTGCGCCATCCGCTGCATGTCATCGAGATCCAACAAGAATTTCTCCTTTAGCGGCGCGTCGTCCAGCAGTTCGGTGCGCAGTCGCAGCCGAGTGATCGGCGTTTTCAGATCATGGGAGATCGCGGCGAGAATCCGGTTGCGATCCTCGATATAACGGATCAACCGCTCCTGCATGGTATTGAAGGCACGGGCGGCGCGCTGGACCTCCAGCGGCCCTTTTTCATCCAGCGGCAGGCGGCGGATGTCGCGACCGAGTTCGCCAGCGGCGTCGGCCAGTACCGCGAGCGGCCGGGTCAATGCCCGCACCGCCAGCGCCGCCAACACCGCGACCGAGACCAGCAACACCAGCAATATCAGCAACAATCGCGTCGGCCAGGCGATGATCTCCTCCGGCAAGATCTGCTGAAACGTCACCACCGCCCCATCGTGCAAACGCACCTGCACCACGAAATTGCGCAACCCCATCATCATGGCGTGCATTCGCCAACGCGGCGGCCGGTCGGCCCGTTCAGGCGGTCGCGGCGGCGGATCGGAATCGAACCAGCGCGGCCGTTCCGCCAGCGGTGGCGGCGGTGGCAGATCGTCGTTGATCTCCAACTGAAACGGTCGATCCGGTCCCAACTGGCGCTTCAACAACCCCCGAAAGAGGACCGAGTGATAGCGCTCGTCCGGCTCGATGGTTTCCCAAGGCAGATCGAGACTGATGCGGGTCGGTGGGAGATCCAGCGCCGTCACCAGTCGATGGCGGTCGGCAGCCTCTAAATCGTCGAGGAGGTTGACGATGGCTGCGATACGCTGGGCGACATGGCCGCCGATGGCGTGATAAAGCGCCTGATCGCGATCTTGTAGCAGAATCGCGGCGCTCAACAATTGAGCGACCACCAGGCCGCCGGTCAAAAACAACAGCAGCCGGCCGAACAAGGATTGCGGCAACAGGCGGCGCATCAGAATTCCCGATTGACGTGAGCCGCCAGCAGATAACCTTCGTTGCGAACCGTCTTGATGATGGCGGACTCGCGCGGATCGTCACGCAAGCGCCGCCGTAACCGGCTCACCTGCACGTCGATGCTGCGGTCGAACGGCGTGGCCTCGCGGCCTTGCGTCAAGTCCAATAACTGATCCCGATTCAGTATCCGCTGCGGATGATCGAGAAATATCCGTAGCAAGCGGTATTCGCTGGCGCCCAGTGGTACCAGCACGCCATCTGGCGCGACGAGTTGCCGGGCGTCCGCATCCAGCGTCCAACCGGCGAAGTGAAACCGTTTCGCCTCGCCCGGATCGGCGGGCGCATTGCGGGCACGCCGCAGGATGCTTTTGATCCGGGCCAGCAACTCGCGCGGATTGAATGGCTTGGGCAGATAATCGTCGGCACCCATCTCCAGACCGACGATGCGGTCGGTATCGTCGCTGCGAGCGGTCAGCATGATGATCGGGATTTGCGAACGGGCGCGCAGATTGCGGCACAGCACCAGGCCATCATCGCCGGGCAGCATCAGATCGAGGATGACCAAGTCCACCGGCTCCCGCTCCAGCGCAGCCCACAATCCGCGACCGTCGGCCACACCGGTCACTCGAAAACCGTTGCGGCTCAGATAGTCGGTCAGCAGCTCGCGCAAACCCCCATCGTCGTCCACGACGAGCAGATGATCGCTCATAATTCGGTATCGCATCCTATAAGGAATGATGGGATTGTAGACTGCTCGGAAAAGGCGAGTTCCGGCAGACTCAGGATTTTCTGATCACCCCATCCCGCGCCGTCCTTCGCCGTCGTGCCGTTTGATCCGAACCCACTGGAGCTGACACAAATCGTTACAAAACTCCCTTCCTGGAAAAATCCCGGTTACATGCGCGGCGTCTAATAGTCCCCGAAGCAACCGAACAACGAGGAGTCGACCATGAAACCGTTACACAAAAAACTGTTGACCGCCGCCGCGGTCGCGAGCCTGGGACTCACCACCATCGTCATCGCCGGCCCTTGGGGTGGACATGGCCCGATGGGGGGCGGTGGCATGGAGGATTGTCCGATGGCAGGAGGTGGTCCAGGGAGAGGGCAGGGCCGGATGGGTGGCGATCCGGAGCAGCGAATGGCGATGATGCAGCAGTTTCACGCCGAACGGATGGAGCTGTTGGAAGCGCGACTGAAGCTGAAGCCCGAACAGGAAGCCGCCTGGAAGACGTTCCGTAGCGCACAGGATGCCCGCCACGCCGAAATGATGAAATTCCGGCAGGAAATGCGCGACAAGGAAGAGACCGCCCTGGCCCAGATGGAAGAGCACATCCAGGGTATGGAGCAGGCACTGACTGGCATGAAAGCTGTCGCCAAAGCCGCTGGCGCGCTGTATACCTCACTCGATTCGACCCAGAAAAAAGTGATGGATGACTTCTTCACCAATCGACCGATGCATCGGATGATGCGTGGACAGGAGAGTGCTCCGACGCCTCCGGCTCCGCCAACCGAGAAGCCGTAATAACCTGACCATCCGTTCATTCGAGCCAACCAGCCAAGGGCGATGCTCCGCAAAGGTCATCGCCCTTGGTCGTTCATCGCCGTTACGCGTCCCGGAAAACACCGGCGTGCCAGCATCCCTTTCCCAACATTCCGCATATAGCCGTTTTTTCGATATCTGACTTGTTCTATGCGGTAATTTCGGCTAATTGTTAGCGACTAACATGCAGTTGGGCGCATTTGCCCAATTTCGGCCATCGTCAGAGGAGAGGAGTCGCTTAATGAACAAGATTAGCCGCAACATCCTGAGCGCCGCCGTTGGCGCGGCCATCCTAAGTCTCTGTGGATTGGCGCACGCCGAGGGCACCATCAAAATCGCCGTGGCCGGCCCGATCACCGGCTCGGTCGCCCAGTACGGCGACATGCAGATGAGCGGCGCCAAGATGGCGGTCGAGCAAATCAACGCCAAGGGCGGCGTCGACGGCAAGAAACTGGAAGCGGTCCTGATGGACGACGTGTGCGAACCCAAACAGGCGGTTGCCATCGCCAACCAGATCGTCAACCAAAAGATCAAGTACGTGGTCGGCCATCTCTGCTCCGGCTCGACCCAACCCGCCTCCAAGCTGTACGAGGAGGAAGGCGTTTTGATGATCACTCCGGCAGCCACCAACCCCGCCATCACCCAGCAAGGTTACAAGATGGTGTTCCGCACCATTGGCACCGACGACCAACAGGGACCGACCGCCGGCAAGTACATCGCCACCAAGATCAAACCCAAAAAGCTGGCGATCATCCACGACAAGCAGCAATACGGCGAGGGCATCGCCAAGGAAGTGGATAAGACCGCCAAGGCCGCCGGCATCACGCCCGTACTGTTCGAAGGGATCAACAAGGGCCAGACCGACTTCTCCGCCCTGATCACCAAGATGAAGAAGGACGGGGTCGATTTCGTCTACTACGGCGGTTATCACCCGGAACTGGGCCTGTTGCTGCGGCAATCGCGCGAGCAGGGCTTCGATGCCCAGTACATGGGGCCGGAGGGCGTCGGTAACAAGGACATCAGCGCCATCGCCGGCCCGGCTTCGGAAGGGCTGCTGGTGACCCTGCCGGCCGACTTCAGTACCAATCCCGCTAACGCCGCACTGGTTAAGGCGTTCAAGGACAAGAATCAAGACCCGACCGGCCCGTTCGTGATGCCGGCCTACTCGGCAGTGCAGATCATCGCCGACGCGATCAAGGGCGCCAAGACCGAGGACGCGGTCAAGCTGGCCGACTACATCCACAAGAACAGCTTCCAGACGCCCATTGGCAAAGTGGCCTTCAAGGACAACGGCGACCTGAAGGAATTCGAGTTCGTGATCTTCACTTGGCACGCCGACGCGACCAAGACCCCGATCAAATGAACTGACGACCGCCAAGGGCGAGGACTAAAAACCCCGCCCTTCGCTTTTCATAGCGCCTTACTCGCGCTTCGCCTTTTACCACTTCAGCGCGGCGGTCATGTCCGGTTTCTCGATTCTCGAATTCCTCCAGCAGATCATCAATGGTCTGACCCTCGGTAGCATCTATGCCCTGATCGCCATCGGCTACACCATGGTGTACGGCATCATCGGCATGATCAACTTCGCCCATGGCGAAATCTACATGATCGGCGCCTACGTCGGCCTGCTCACGATCACCGCGCTGGGGCTGTTCGGCGTGGAAAGTATCCCGGCGATCCTGTTGGTGACGCTGGCCATCAGCATCCTGGTGACGGGCTCCTACGGTTGGACCGTGGAGCGGTTGGCGTACCGACCGCTGCGCGGCAGCCCCCGGCTGGTGCCGTTGATTTCGGCAATCGGCGTGTCGATCTTTTTACAGAACTACGTCCAGCTCGGTCAGGGTGCCCGCGACGTATCGATGCAGCCGGTGCTGACCGGCGGTTGGCGTTTTGGGCCAGCCGATGGGTTTCAGGTCTATCTGTCTTACATGCAAGTGCTGATCGCGGTCGTGACCGTGAGCCTTCATGACGGGCCTGACTTTGTTCATCGGCCGCTCGCGGATGGGCCGCGCCTGCCGCGCCTGCTCCGAGGATCGGGCCATGGCCAACCTGCTCGGCATCGACACCGACCGGGTCATCGCCGTGACTTTCGTCCTGGGCGCGGCGCTGGCGGCGGTGGCCGGCGTGCTGGTCAGCATGTACTACGGCTTGGTCAATCCTTTTATCGGTTTCATCGCCGGGCTGAAGGCGTTCACGGCGGCGGTGCTGGGCGGCATCGGCAGCATTCCCGGCGCGATGCTGGGCGGCGTGGTGCTGGGACTGGCCGAAAGCTTTGCCTCGGCCTATCTGCAAACCGAATACAAGGACGTGGTGGCGTTCGCCTTGCTGATTCTGGTGCTATTGTTCCGTCCCACCGGCCTGCTGGGCCGCCCGGACGTGGAGAAGGTGTAATGCGTCGCACGTTCTCCGATGCCCTGCTAGCGGCGGTGTTGACCGCCGTGTTGCTCATCCCCATTTTCGGTTTGCGCATCCATGTGGACGGGATCAACGTTTCGTTGCACCGCACACCGATGCCGGTGATCGTCGCGGTCGTGGTGGTCTTCCTGCTACGGCTGTTTCGCCAACCGCTGCAACAGGCATGGGCCAAGCTCCAGATTCCGAATTCCTGGCGCCAAAACTCCCTCGCTGACATCTGGAATCGCGCCACGCAACAACCACGCTATCGGCTGGCGCTGTGGTTGCTGTTGCTGGCCGCCGCCGTCATCTGGCCGTTCACTGCCTCGCGCGGCGCGGTGGATGTGGCGACGCTGGCGCTGATTTACGTCATGCTGGGCTTGGGCTTGAACATCGTGGTCGGCTTCGCCGGTCTGCTGGTGCTCGGCTACGCCGCGTTCTACGCGGTCGGTGCTTACGCCTACGCTTACCTGGCCCAGCAATATGGCCTGTCGTTCTGGCTGTGCTTGCCCATCGCCGGGGCGTTGGCAGCACTGACCGGCTTCCTGCTCGGCCTGCCGGTACTGCGGCTGCGGGGCGACTATCTAGCCATCGTGACGCTGGGTTTCGGCGAGATCACCCGGTTGCTGCTGAACAATCTCAATTCCATCACCGGCGGCCCGGACGGCATCGGCAATATCCCGCGCCCCACCCTGTTCGGGCTGGAATTCAGTCGTCGGGCCAGCGAGGGCGGCACCACGTTTTACGAATTCTTCGGCCTCGATTACAGCGGCGATTACACGGTGATCTTCCTGTATCTGCTCGGCTTGATGCTGGTGCTGGCGACCCTGTTCATCATCGACCGCCTGCTGCGAATGCCGCTGGGCCGGGCTTGGGAAGCGTTGCGCGAGGACGAGATCGCCTGTCGTTCGCTGGGTTTGAGTCCGACCGTCATCAAACTGTCGGCGCTGACGCTGAGTGCCGCCTTCGCCGGTTTCGCCGGCGCCTTCTTCGCCGCTCGCCAGGGCTACATTAACCCCGAATCGTTCACCTTCATCGAATCGGCCATGGTGCTGGCCATCGTCGTGCTGGGGGGGATGGGTTCGCAAATCGGGGTGGTGCTGGCGGCCATCGCTATCACTGCCCTGCCGGAACTAGCGCGCGAATTCAACGAGTACCGGATGCTGGCATTTGGATTGGTCATGGTGTTGATGATGATCTGGCGGCCGCAGGGTTTGGTGCCCGCCGCGCGACCCCGGCTGGAAATGCCAGAACGTTCGGAGGCTTCGCGATGAGCCTCGAACCGAACCAGGCGCTTGTCACTGAATCGGCCAGTCGGTCCTTGCTGGAAGTGCGTAACTTGAGCATGCGCTTCGGCGGCCTGCTGGCGGTGGACAACGTCCATTTCGATGTCTGTCGTGGCCAAATATTTGCCATCATCGGTCCCAACGGCGCCGGCAAAACCACGGTGTTCAACTGCGTTGGCGGTTTCTATCGACCCACCACCGGTACCGTGGCGCTGGATGGCCAAGCGATCGATCATTTACCCAGCCATCGCATCGCCCGGCTCGGGTTGGTGCGCACGTTCCAGAACGTGCGGCTCTTCAAAACCATGACCGCCGTCGAGAACCTGCTGGTTTCGCAACACGTCCAGTTGGAAACGCGATTGCTGCCCGGTTTGTTCAAAACGCCGCGATATCGCCGCGCCGAAGCCGAGGCGCTGGAGCGGGCCGCGTTCTGGCTGGAAAAGGTTGGCTTGCTGCCCGTGGCCAATCGCGAAGCCGGCAATCTCGCCTACGGTCAGCAACGACGGCTGGAAATCGCCCGCTGCATGATCACCCATCCCAAACTGCTGATGCTGGACGAGCCGGCGGCTGGTCTCAACCCGCAGGAAACCCGCGACCTGGACCGGCTCATCAACGAACTGCGCGCCGCGCACGACGTGGCAGTGTTGCTGATCGAGCACGACATGAGCTTGGTGATGGGCATCTCCGACGAGATTTTGGTCATGGAGTATGGCCGACCCATCGCCACCGGCGACCCCGCTGCCATCCGCAGCGATCCGCGCGTCATCAAGGCTTATCTGGGAGAGGAGTGATGATGCTGAAGCTGGAGAACGTCCATACTTTCTACGGTCAAATTGAAGCGCTTAAAGGTGTGTCGCTGGACGTGCATCCCGGTGAGATCGTCACCCTGATCGGGGCCAACGGCGCCGGCAAGAGCACCTTATTGATGACGATCTGCGGCTCGCCGCACGCCAGCAAAGGCGCCATCCTGTTCGAGGGACAGGACATCACCCACAAGCCGACCCATGTCATCATGCAATGCGGGTTAGCGCTGGTGCCGGAGGGACGGCGCATTTTCCCCGGCTTGACCGTGCAGGAAAATCTGCAAATGGGCGGTTTTTTCGCCGACAAGGCGCGACTGGAAACCGATCTGGAGCGGGTGTTCACCCTGTTTCCGCGCCTCAAGGAACGGCGCGGACAGCGCGGCGGCACCCTATCCGGCGGCGAGCAGCAAATGCTCGCCATCGGTCGAGCCTTGATGGGCCGGCCCAACCTGCTGTTGCTGGACGAACCGTCGCTGGGGCTGGCACCGATCATCATCGCCCAGATTTTTCAGATCTTGAAGGAAATCCGCGAAGAGGGCGTCACGATCTTCCTGGTCGAACAAAACGCCCACCGCGCCTTGCAACTCGCTGACCGGGGCTACGTGCTGGAAAACGGCCGCATCGTGCTGGCCGATACCGGCGCCAATCTGCTGGCCAACGACGAAGTTAGGAAAGCGTATCTGGGCGGGTGAGCACGTCGTCGATCACTTCAAAGCTTCGTACCGAGATCGACCGGGAGAACTTAATACCAAATCCCGATTTGTGGGAGGTCGTTTTTCTGCGATAACCAATTGAAGAAGAGGCTAAATCCGCTCTAGCGAAAGATCAATACCTAGCAGGAAATGTTATTATATAGTAACATTTATTTCTTATATTGTACATATCGTATCACAATTGATATATTTTGTTTGTGTTTGGCAGTCACAACTCAATGTCATGAACTGGCTTACAAAATTTCTCTTCATCCATACCCCCCGCCAGACGGTGCCAGATGGTCGTCTGCTGTATGCGTACAAAATGAGCGACACCACCTACATGGATTTACGGGACCATTTCCATCAAATCATCCTCTTGGATGCACAGGGCAGGTTGGCCCCCCGCTTTGCTCCGATCTTCTGTCTGTATGCCGCTGAAACCTTCCGCCGGGAACATACCGAAGGCCCCTGGGCTTGGGAGACCATCTTCAGGCCACTCAACATGGACATCCCTTCCCATCAGCGAATTACGGAGTGGGTAGAAAAAGGTTTGAAATGGTGGCGACGCCCCTTGCTGCGCAGTGCCAGCGGTAGCCGTCTTTTTTTGATGACGATTGCTTGTGAGGGTGGATTACCTCTGCGGTTGTTGCAACAGGAAAACGCTCACCTTACGCAGTTTTTCCGTACCGTCCTGGAAGGCTATTACCGGTCCGGCCAGGGCGGCGAGCAGCATGCCAAAATCATCGCCCGGCAACAGGCCCACCGCTTACCTCGCAGTCTACGCCAAGAGCCGGTGTTTTACCTGACCACCAAACTGATTGCCAAAATCGGCGAGTTGCAAGCGTGCGTCGGCGAAGCGACGGACCCGATTGCGGCGCTCGATCAGCAGGGATCGGACTGGCGGCGGGATTTGCCGTTACGGTTGGATGACGGGGTAGCGGAAACCCTGTTGACTGGTCTGGTGCGCCGTTCCGGGGAACTGGCTCGTGAAGCGACGGCGCAACTGCGCTGGCGGGGATGGTTGCGCGAAGCCGGTAACGGCGGGTGGATCGTGGAGAAGCGTTTGGAATTACCCGAACAGCCGACCGCTCAACAGATCGTGGAATGGATCGGCGCATCCGACAGGAATCATCCGCGTTGGCGACTCTTGTTGCATACGCCCGCCGGGATGGAAGCCGCTGCGTGGTTGACGCTGGCCGAGGGCACGGGGCCGTCCGCGCGCTATCGCCGGGAATGGCTGCGGCGCGGCGGATTAGTGCTCGCCGGCATGGCAGTCGAGCAACCGTACCGGCTGAGTCTGCATGACGGTCAACGGGATCATCCATTATCGGTGCGCGGCAGCGAATCATGGGGCGCTTCCCCATGGGTATTTGTCGGACGGGGTGCAACGGGAGAGCGGGAATGGCTAACCGAAGGCTCAGCCCGGACCCGCGCGGAATCGGTCTGGGTGGCGGTGACGCCAGAACTTGCCCCACGGGTGGTGAATGGCGCTTATGAATGCGTTGGAATCGTCGCCGAACTCGGCCGCATGGTGTATCAGATCAGCGGTGAAGTGGATTTCCTCACGGCGCAGCAAGATCGCTATCGCATTACCTGTCGCGCGGAATCGGAATCCGAGGAAAGTTTCCTCGTCAGCGGCGATCTCGTTCCGCAATCCCTTCAACAACGTCCGTTGTATCGCGGCCTTCCGCGCATTCAGACGCTGGATCGGGAAGCTCGGCGACAATCGTCGGTGGGGCGTATTCAGTGGCGGCCGGTCGGCGACAGTTCACCCTGGCGGGAAATCCACGAGGCGGCGCGGGGTCGGGTCTGGGTACGGCTGATCGACGCCAGTGGTGCGGAGCGCTGCCGGCGGCAGATCGATGTGGCGCCCCACGATTTCCACATCGAGGCCGATATCGGGACTGGCAATCAGGCTGGGGTCGTGCGCTTGAGTGGACTGGCCGAGGCGCGCGTCCAAATCGGTCCGGACAGCCCCGCAGGCGTTTCCCTGGACGCCACGACCGAGCAGGCTCGGCTGGTCTGTCCGTCCACACCGGGCGCTCTACCGTCGCCGCTCAGCCTGCTATTGCATTGGTCAGGTTCGGAACCGATCACGCTGGATTTGCCCTATCCCCAGCGCGGCGCATTTTTCCAGCAGGCCGGGCGACCACTGCCCAATAATGGCTGGATTCCTCTGGATCGGCTGGGCGGACTGCATCTCGTGGTGCAGGACCCGACAGGTGGTCAGCGCTTCTGGCTGGAGGGCGAACTGATCGCGCATGAAAACGAGCCTGGGCCACGCTTTCGCCAATGTTTCCATGATCGCCTGCCCCCACTCGACCGGGGCCGGCTGGAAATGGCCTTGTTTCCCTGGCAGGATCGGATTGCCTCGCTGCTGGCCAGCAGCCACGATCTGGAAGCCCAGGTACGGCTGGTGATCGAGACCACGCAGAACCAGCGCCTGGCCCTGATTCGGGTCACTCGCTTCGATGCCCTGTTCGAACCAGAGAAGGCGGTGGGACAGGCGCGCATTCCCGAATCCGTTCTGGCCCGCCTCGGCCCAGCCTGGGAAACGCGCGTCCGCCTGGAAATGATCCGGCTGTGGGCGCCAGCGGAGCCGCCGGTGGTTTTACATGCCAGCCCCAGCCAAACCGCCTGCTGGGACATTCCCGCCGATCTGGAAGCCGGGCCCTGGTGGATTGTGGGGTACGATGGCGACTGGGCAAGGTTTCGACCCTTGCTGTGGGTTGCCACCACGAAAGAGGGACTGCCCGCCGAAGGCGCTGATCTCTCACTAGCTGGCGCCATTCGGGAAGCCGACCGCGATCAACGGGAACAGCGATTAAACGCCCTGCTTGGGGAACTGGGACAAAATCCCGATCACCCCGACTGGCTGTTGTTGTTCGACTACGTGCGATTGGCGCGGGAATTCCCGCCCAGCTCGCTGGACGTGCTGCGCGGGTTACCGGCGTATCCACGCACGTTGGCGGTCACCTTATTCAAGGCCGATGATGAAACCTTTGAGTCAGTTTGGTCGCTCTCTCGGCAAATGCCGTTCTTATGGGTTTTGCTGGCGGCCAACGATTGGCGGGAAGCGGCGACCGCCTATTTCGGAGGGCTTCAGGTTACGCTGGCCGAGGTGGGCACAGACAGCAAGTTTGTTTTTGAACTGTTCCAGAGTTTCCGCGAACGCGCCAGCGCCCGTCGTTCTTATTGGCGACCGCTATGCGACTGGCTTCAGGAGTTGTTATTTCCCGAACAGCCGCTGAAAAACAGCGAACTGAGTATGGCGCGCTGCTATCCGTCATGCTTGGAACAGCAGATTGCATTGATGGAGCAGGAACTTCAGGGACGGCATGTATCCGGCGAAAAATGGCCCGAAAGCTTTGAAATGATGAGTCGGCGACAGGACATCGCTCCAAAATACCGCTATGCCCATCTTGATCCCTTTTACCAGCCAGTGCGATGCGCGCCCTTCATAGCCGCGCATCTGAGCCTGAACGGTATCACTCCCAACGAGCGATTGATCTACGAGCTACGCCTGCTACGCGCCTTCGACCGGGAGTGGTTTGACAACATCTATGCTATCGCCTTAACGCTGGGTCTGGCACAACGACCACTGGAAGCCTGAATCATGGAACGCACGCAATTTTACAACACGCTGGTCGAACAACTGGGCCGCCGCGCGACGCGCGCTGTTCTGGGTTTGTGCGGGTTTCGCAACGACGCCCTGCGGGAATACTTGCGCGCGCTGTTTGATCGGGAAGCAGGAACCCCGGGCGCGTTTCTGGCCGATCCGGTGTTCGAGGCTGGTTTTGGCTGGCAACCGGCGGAACGGACCTTGGGCTGGCTCGAAGGTAAACTGTTGCATCCCGGCTTGGTGCGGGCCTTGCGCGAGCCCCAGAAAAGGGGGCTGAACGAGGACTACAGTTTTCCCGCCCGGCGGCGGCCGTACCGTCATCAGTTGGAAGCCTGGCAAGCCCTGATTCAAGGTCAGCCGCCACGTTCGGTATTGGTCACCAGTGGCACCGGCTCTGGCAAAACCGAATGTTTCCTGATTCCGATCCTCAACGATCTAGCGGCTGAACTCGAACAACGTCAGAACACGCCGCTGACCGGCGTGCGGGCGTTGTTTCTCTATCCACTCAACGCACTGATCAAAAGCCAGAAGGATCGGCTGGTCGCCTGGTCGGAGCCGTTCGATGGCGGCATCCGTTTCTGCCTCTACAACGGCGACACACTGGAGCAGGCCAAAAGCGACTGGCAATGTGAAGTGGCCGACCGTCGGACTTTGCGCGCCGATCCGCCACCGTTGCTGGTCACCAATGCGACCATGCTGGAGTACCTGCTGGTGCGCAACGAAGACCGACCCATCATCGAACAATCCCAGGGTCGGCTGCGCTGGATCGTGATTGACGAGGCGCATACCTATGTCGGTTCCCAGGCAGCGGAATTGACTCTGTTGTTGCGGCGGGTTTTGCACACCTTTGGCTGTCGCCCCGGCGATGTGCGCTTTATCGCTACCTCCGCCACGCTCGGCGACGCCAGCGCAGCATCCCGACAACACTTGGCGGAATTTTTGGCCGACGTGGCCGGCGTGTCGGTAGATCGGGTACGGGTCATCGAAGGCCAGCGCGAAATTCCCGCCCTGCCGGAATCATTGCTCGACAGCAACCGGCCTTGCCCCGCGCTGGAAACGTTGCGTATGCGATCCCCACAGGAGCGTTTCCTGGCTCTGGCGAGCGACGGGCGAATGCGCGCCGTGCGCGCCCAACTGGTCACAAAGCCCAGCTTGTTGAGTCAGCTTGCCGAAATTCTGAAAGGCCGTACCGATGCCCCGGCGCGACGCGAGACTCTGCAATGGCTGGACCTCTGCACCCAGGCGGTGAACGATCAGGACGAACCGTTTCTGCCGTTGCGCGGCCACCTGTTCCAACGCACCGTCAGTGGCTTATGGGCCTGCGCCAACAGCGGCTGTTCGGGGCGAACGGGCATGGCGCTGGATCAACCGGGCTGGCCGTTCGGCGCAGTGTTTCTGGAGCGGCGGGAACATTGTCGGCATTGCGGAAATCCCGTTTTTGAACTGGTGCAATGTGGAGAATGCGGGGCGGAATATCTGGCCGCCACTGAAAAGCATAAGAATGGTCACGACTGGCTGGTTCCGCGTGAGTACGATCTGAATGAGGACGAGTTTCAGCAGGAACTGGAACCGATCAGCGATGACGAGAGCGAGGATGAAACCGAAACGCCAACCGAGCTAACGGCAAAACACCCTCGCTTCTTGACCCGATATGATCAGGCCACAGGACACAACTGGGGGTTGAGAGTTGATGGCCGCCTTGATCCGTCAGGCAAGGTCGGGATTTCCATCCATTTGCTGCGCGTCCCGGCTTCCAAGGATGACGGCCTGGAATGCCCGATATGCAGGGAAAAGGAACGCAAGAAGCAACTGTTCCGGCCCGTTCGGATCGGGGCGCCATTCCTGTTGGGCACGGCGATTCCGACCCTGCTGGAAGCCATGCCGCCGTTAACCGAGGGACAGGAACCCCGGCCGCTCGATGGGCGGCGGCTGATCACTTTCACCGACAGCCGCCAGGGCACCGCCCGCTTTGCCGCCAAATTGCAGCAGGAAAGCGAACGCGATTATGTGCGAAGTCTGCTTTACCACTCCCTGATCGCCAGCGCCCAGCCTGCCGACTCCGCACAAGTCAAAAAGATTCAATCGGAAATCAAGGCACTGGAGCGGCTGGCTCCCGCTAACCCGGCTTTGAGCGGCATACTGGAGCAAAAACGTCAGGATATGGCGAAACTGGAAGCGCCACCGCTGGGCCGCCTGACGTGGGAAGAAGCTGAGAACAAGCTACTCGGTGCGGACGACTTCCATCGCTGGTTGTTGCCGGCGTTCAAGGACCTGACCTTCGACCTGTTATCTGACCGTTTATTGGTCAAGCTCTGCTTGTTGCGGGAATTCTTCCTGCGCCCCAGACGGCAGTTTTCACTGGAGGGCCTGGGACTGGCGCAATTGTGCTACCCAGCTTTGGAAAAGGCTGATACGCCAGCGGTGATGAAGCAGCGCGGCGTCAAACCCGAAGAATGGCGGGCGTTGCTGCAAGTCGCGGTCGATTACTTTCTGCGCAGCGGAAAACCGACCGTTCAAGCGCCGCCGGATGTGACTCGTTGGCTTGGTTATCCCGGTTGGCCTAATTTTCTGCTGACACCAGGTGTGCCAGTGGTCAATCGGAAAATTCAACGTGCCTGGCCTTCAGCCAATTCCCGTTGGGCCAAACGCAACCGCCTGATTCGGCTGCTCGGTCATGTGTTCCGCCTGGATATTGACGATGCGGAACAGCGCGGCCAGATTGACGAAATGCTCATCGCCATCTGGGACAGCATCCGTCCACTGCTTTCCCAGACCGAAAACGGGTTTCAGTTGGAACTGGACAAGCAGGCCGTGCTGACCGAAGTGCGCGAAGCCTGGTTCTGTCCGATGACCCGCCGACTGCTGCCGGCAGCGTTCCGCGAGACTACCCCTTATCTGCCGGCGCAGCCTGTACCCGATGCGCTGGGGCGCTGCCAGCGGGTGACGATGCCCCGCGTTCCACATCCGTTCTGGCTGGGTTGCGATCCTGAAGAAGCGGATACCTGGCTGGAATCCGATCCAAAGGTGCGAGCACTGCGGGCGCTGGGCGCGTGGCCCGATCTCAGCGACCGCCTGGCCCGGCATCGCCGCTACATTCGCGTCATGGAACACTCGGCGCAAATTGCCGGCGTGAACCTGACCCGCCGCGAAACGGCGTTCAAGGCCGGCCAAATCAATCTGCTGAGCTGTTCCACCACGATGGAGATGGGCGTGGACATCGGCGGCCTGACCGCTGTCGCCATGAACAATGTACCACCACATCCCGCCAATTTCCTGCAACGGGCCGGCCGCGCCGGACGCCGGGGTGAAACCGCTGCCCTGAGTTTTACCCTGTGCAAGGCCACTCCCCAAGGGGAAGCGGTGTTCCAAAATCCGCTTTGGCCGTTCGTCAGCCGGCTCAGTCTGCCGCGCGTCGCCCTGCAAAGCGAACCCATCGTGCAACGCCACCTCAACGCCCTGGCGCTGGCTGCTTTTCTGCGCGACCGCACGCCCGATATTCGCCGCCTGCACACCGGCTGGTTCTTTGAATCCACCGATGCAGCCACTTCAGCACCTTGGGAACGTTTCACTGGCTGGTGTGAGGAAGCGCCATCCGCTGACCCAATGGCCGAAGGGCTGGCCGCCCTGATCCATCGCACCGTGCTGGCGGGCCGGTCTGCCGCGTACCTTCTGGCCCGCACCGCCCAGGCCATGCGCCGGGTTGCCGAACGCTGGCGGCGGGAACTGGATGCGCTGCTGGATCAGCAGAGGGCCGTTGCGACCCGCGAGGGCAACAGCAAGCCCGAACAGGCCATTGCTATTCAGTTGCAGCGCCTGCGCGGCGAATATCTGCTGGGCGAATTGGCCAATCTGGGATTCCTGCCCGGCTACGGCTTTCCCACCGATGTCGTACCGTTCGTCACCACGACGATAGAGGACTTGAAGCGGAAGAGCAGTGGCAACGAGCGCGAAGACAACCGCTCGCGCCGGGCGGGTTACCCCAGTCGCCACCTCACCATCGCCATCCGCGACTACGCGCCGGGCACCGACACCGTGCTGGATGGGCGGGTTTATCGCAGCGGCGGTGTGACCTTGAACTGGCAAATGCCGGCTGAAGCCGAGGCCGAACCGGAAATTCAGAATCTACGCTGGGCTTGGCGCTGCCGAAAGTGCGGCCACAACGGAACGCGGCTCACCCTGCCAGAGCGCTGTCCGCATTGCGGCGCGGTTGGCAAGCTCGCCCGCTATCGCTACATCCAGCCGGCCGGTTTCGCCGTGGACCTCCGCGACAAGCCCCACAACGACATCACTCTCCCGCAGTATATCCCGGTCCGCGATCCGCTGATTTCGCTCGAAGGCGCGGACTGGATGCCCTTGCCCAATTCAGTCCTGGGCTACTATCGAACGACCGCGCGGGGTTCGCTGTTCCACTACAGCGATGGCTTGCATGGCAAGGGCTACGCGCTGTGTCTGCGTTGTGGGCGGGCCGATTCAATGCTACCCGATGGACGGTTGCCCACGACATTTGTCGAGAACGTGGAAAAGCAAAAGTCGCTGATTCACAAGCGCCTGCGCGGTGGGCGTCTCAATGATCAGGAACAACTCTGCCCTGGCAATCGTGAGGCAAGTTGGGCTATTCAGCGCGAAGTGCGGCTGGGCATCGCAACTCATACCGAAGTATTTGAATTGCAACCCCGCGACCTTGCCGGCAAGCCGATTGACCAAACAACCGCTTACACTCTGGCGGTGGTATTGCGCCGCGCCTTGTGCATGACGCTGGGGATTGAGGAAGCCGAGGTAGGGGTAGTGGCGGCGCCCAGCCGCGCCGTGAAGAACCAGGAAGCGATGTACTCCTTGTATCTTTACGACACGGCCACCGGCGGCGCGGGCTATGTCAGCCAAACTGCCCCTCGCCTGCCCGAACTGCTGCGCCAAGCCCGCGCGTTGCTGGAATGCCCACGCGACTGCGACGCCGCCTGTCAAAGCTGCCTGCTAACCCACGACACCCAACATCACCGGGAACATCTCGACCGCCATGCCGCCATCGCCTTGCTGGCGGATGATTTGCTGGCTGCCTTGAAATTGCCAGAGGAGCTACGGGCTTTCGGAGCCAACAGCCAACTGGAAATGGAACCGTTGCTCTTGGCGCTGAACCGTCAAGGGCAATCGCTAGATGCTACCGAACTGCGGGTTTACCTGGGCGGCGAGGCGCGGGACTGGGAACTGCTGGCCTGGCGGTTGCGCGACGATCTGACGCGATGGAAACAGGCCGGAACCTGCGTGCGCCTAGTGACCCCGGCAGCCACCTTGGAAGCTCTGAACGCCAGCCAGCGCGATGAATTGGCGGCGCTAACCGCCTATACCGGCGCTGATCTTTACCGCATTCCTGATTCGAATCCGGTAGCAGCCTCGAATTTGCCGCTGATTCTGGAACTGGGCAGCACGAATCGGCGGGTGCGCTGGGCAGCGCGCGATTCTACCGCGCTGATTCCCTGCCCGGCTTGGGGCGGAGGAGAGCACGGCGGCCCCTTCATGCGCGTCGCTGAAGCGCAACCGCTGCCATCCCTGCCCGATACCTGGCGACCACTTGCCCTGGCCGACTTACGCCAAGCCACGCCGGGCCTCATCGCCCTGTCTATAACCCGCGAACTCGATGGCCCATCGGCGGATTTTGGCGAACGTGCCTGGACGTTGTTCGAGCGTCTGTCGCCTCGCATGGCCGAGCGCCTGCATACCGCCACCCCTCTCAAGTCCGTGCGCTATACCGACCGCTATTTGCGTTCGCCGCTCGCCCTGCTGCTGCTTCACGGTTTGTTGCGGGGTTTGGCCTGCTATTCCGGCGGTTTGACACCGACGACCGAAGTGCGAGTGGAAACCGCTACGCTGAATCATTCAGGAACCGAGCAGCCCCGACGAATATTCCACGACTGGAGGGACAGCAACGACCGCCAGCAGGTGGTCGAACAGTGGTTCCAGCAAAGCTGGCCGACCTTCACGTGGCATGAGGCGACTCCCCGCGCGTTGCCCCACGCTCGGGAACTCGCGTTGACTTGGAGCAACGGCGAACATTGGTCGATCCGTTTGGATCAGGGCTTCGGCTACTGGGGTACAGCGTCCGGGGCGCGGCCCGACTTTCCTTTCGACCACGACGTGGCGCGACAGATCGGAAAATTGCGGGGCGCCAATATCATCATCGAACCGCTGAACGCGGACTATCCAACTTACTGGTATTGTGGCCAGCGATAATAGTATCCGACACAAACATGGTATGGCAGGGTGGATTATTCCAGACAAAGGCGATTCTAAAGGTGCATGAGTCATCTGTAACGAACAACCCGTGTTCATGAGGATCGTTGACTCATGCGTTTTCCCTACGGCATGGCCGACTTTCGGGCGATCAGCGATGAAGGCTACTTTTACGCCGACCGCGCCGATTTGCATCCCACTGATCGAGGACACTGGTAAACAACTGCTGTTCCTGTACCCGCAACGGTTCGGCAAGAGTCTATGACTGTCCACCCTGGAGAACTACTACGACCTGGTGCGGGCGGCTGATTTTGATCGACTGTTTGGAAAAGTGAAGATCGGCCAGAACCAGACTCTGCTACACAACTGCTTTTATCCTCAAGCTGAACTTCTCGGTAGTCGACTGCACATGCACGCCGTCGCGTGCATCGGGCTGGAACGGCTGGTATGGAGATTGCCGAGCTCCATCTCCCAACACGATTCATAGCCCCGAATCATCTCCAACCATGAAGAAGTGATTCGGGGCGTAGTGCGCAGGAAATTGAGCTATGTTCAAGCGATCTCGTCGAGCACCGCCCGAATCCGCTGACCGATTTCTTCGATGGTACCGGTTCCCTTGACGGTGCGCAGCAGGCCCTTCTTGGTGTAGTAGTCAATCAACGGTGCGGTTTTCTCCTCGAAAACCCGTAGCCGGTTGCGGATGGTGTCTTCGTTGTCATCGGCGCGGCCACGCCCCAGCAGACGCTTAACGATCTCCTCGTAATCCACCTCGAAGAACAGTACCAGGTCGAGTGGCTGGTTGATCTTAGCCAGCAATTTGTCCAGCGCCTCGGCCTGGGCCAGATCGCGCGGGAAGCCGTCCATCATGAAGCCCTTGGGGTTGGTCTTGGCAAGGGTCCGCAGCCCGTTTTCGATCATGCCCAGGACGATGTCGAACGGCACCAGCTCGCCGGCGTCCATGTATGGCTTGGCGCGCTGGCCAAGCTCGGTGCCGGCGGCGACCTCGGCACGCAGCAAATCCCCGGTGGCGACCGTGGAGAGACCGTGACGTTCGATAATGGAGTCGGTTTGGGTTCCCTTGCCTGAGCCGGGGGCACCTAACAGAACGATTCTCATAATTGGTATCACTCTCAATGATGGGTGAAGTGGGAAAAGATCAAAAACCCGGTGGTGGTCAAATAAATTTTGCACAAACCCCCGGTATCCGCAACAAACAGCGAACCGATCGCGCCAGCGTGTACGAGCCACGCTGTCAAGCGTTCGGCCTTGTTGTAGTATAGACACGCTGACGACAGACCCCTTCCCTAACCGCTGCATCAAGGGCCATAACATGATTCTGGATCGAGTAGGTGCCGGTCACTTCCTCCCCGACGAATTCAACGTCATTATCGAAATCCCGGCTCACGCCGACCCGGTCAAGTACGAGGTGGACAAAGAGACCGGGGCGCTGTTCGTGGACCGCTTCATGAACACTGCGATGCACTATCCCTGCAATTACGGTTATATCCCGCAGACTCTGTGCGAGGACGGCGACCCGCTGGACGTGCTGGTGGTTGCTCCCTTGCCAGTAATCAGCGGTTGCGTGGTGCGCTGCCGACCGCTGGGATTACTGAAAATGACTGACGAAGGCGGTGGCGACGCCAAGCTACTGGCGGTGCCTGTTAAGCAGGAATGCGCCCTGTACGACCATATTGAGTCTGTTGAACAGATGGCCAAGGCGCAACTGAATCAAATCGCTCACTTCTTCCAACACTACAAGGATCTCGATACCGGCAAGTGGGTGGAACTGCACGGATGGGCCGGTTTGGAAGAAGCCAAGGCCGAAATCTTGCGAAGCGTGGAACGGTACAACAATCAACAATAAACTTATATGGCCGGCTTGGCACGGCCAATGACGATTTAAGCCTTGCGCGGTTTCCCCGGACCCGCACGGTTGGTTATTTCCCCGGGGAGGTTGGCGGTTTCTAATAACTCGCCAGTTGCTGGGGTCATTCTTGACCCTTCTCAGTAGGGAGCGTGGTATGCTGGTTCGGGTTTTTAGGCCCGGCGATTCGGAGGTGGCACCCGATTAGGACTTGGACCGGGATCGGCCATCCTGGTCATGAGAACACCCATCTCATGAACATCACACAATAACTCGGAGAAAAAATATGCTATCAATCTGTGGAGGAAATCCATCATGGCGACGATAGGCTTAATCCTGGCGTTACTTTGCGCTGTCGGAGCACTGATTTACGGTGTCCAATCGGTCAACTGGGTGCTGGCGAAAGACGCCGGCAATGCCCGGATGCAAGAAATCGCCGCCGCCGTCCAGGAAGGTGCCCGCGCCTACCTAAATCGGCAATATACCACCATCGCTATCGTCGGCGTGGCCGTCGGCGTGATTATTCTATTCACCTTGGGCACGCTGTCGGCCGTTGGCTTCGTGATCGGCGCGGCCTGCTCGGGTATCGCCGGTTACATCGGCATGTATGTCTCGGTGCGCGCCAACGTCCGCACCGCCCAGGCTGCTCACGAAGGACTGAACGCTGCGCTGGAAGTCGCGTTTCGCGGCGGCGCGATCACCGGCCTGTTAGTGGTTGGCCTCGGTCTGCTCGGCGTGGCCGGTTATTACGCGTTGCTCTATGCCTCCGCCGGCGCCGTTCCCGATCTCGGCCCGCTGGTCGGCCTGGCCTTCGGCAGCTCGCTGATTTCGATCTTCGCCCGTCTGGGCGGCGGTATCTTCACCAAGGGCGCGGATGTCGGCGCCGATCTGGTCGGCAAGGTCGAAGCCGGCATTCCCGAGGACGATCCGCGCAACCCGGCCGTCATCGCCGACAACGTGGGTGACAACGTGGGCGACTGCGCCGGCATGGCCGCCGACCTGTTCGAAACCTATGCCGTGACCATCATCGCCACCATGTTGGTAGGCAGCCTAGTGTTCACCGGAGAATTGATCCAGAACGCTGTTGCCTTGCCGCTGGTGATGGGCGGTGTGTCGATCATCGCCTCGATTATCGGCTGCGGTTTCGTCAAGGCCCGGGAAGGCGAGAAGATCATGAACGCGCTGTACCGCGGACTGGCGGTGGCCGGCGGGATTTCCGCTGCGGCTTTTCTACCCGTCATCTGGATCTTGATGGGTGGCGAACACACTTGGGGTCTCTGGGGTTCGGCATTGGTCGGACTGGGTTTGACCGCCGCCATGGTAGTCGTTACCGAGTACTACACGGCGACCGAATATAGCCCGGTACGCAAGTTGGCCGAAGCCTGCACCACCGGCCACGCCACCAACATCATCGCCGGTCTGGCGGTATCGATGAAGGCCACCGCCCTGCCTGTGCTCGCCGTGTGCCTCAGCATCGGCCTCGCCTACTCTTGGGCGGGCTTGTACGGCATCGCCATCGCTGCCACCGCCATGCTGTCGATGGCCGGCATCATCGTCGCCCTGGACGCCTACGGGCCGATCACCGACAACGCCGGCGGCATCGCCGAAATGGCGGAAATGGACGAGAAGATTCGCGGCATCACCGACCCGCTGGACGCGGTGGGCAACACCACCAAGGCGGTCACCAAGGGCTACGCTATCGGTTCGGCCGGGCTGGCCGCGCTGGTGCTGTTCGCCGACTTCGAGCACAAGCTGGAGCTCGCTCACATCAAGGTCGATTTCTCCCTGACCGATCCGGTGGTGATCATCGGCCTGTTCATCGGCGGCATGATCCCGTTCTTGTTCGGGGCGATGGCGATGGAAGCGGTCGGCCGGGCCGCCGGTGCGGTGGTGCGCGAAGTGCGCCGGCAATTCCAGGAAATCGCCGGCATCATGGAAGGCACCACCAAACCGGACTATTCGCGGGCGGTGGACTTGCTGACCAAGGCGGCGATCAAGGAAATGATCGTGCCCTCGCTGCTGCCAGTGCTGACTCCGATCGTGGTCGCGTTCGGCATGGCGTGGCTGATGGGTCACGACGCAGGGCCGAAGGCGCTCGGTGGCTTGCTGATGGGCACCATCGTCACCGGCCTGTTCGTGGCGATCTCCATGACCGCCGGCGGCGGTGCCTGGGATAACGCCAAAAAGCACATCGAAGACGGTCATCACGGCGGCAAAGGTTCCGAGGCGCACAAGGCAGCGGTGACCGGCGACACCGTCGGCGATCCCTACAAGGATACCGCCGGTCCGGCAGTCAATCCGCTGATTAAAATCATCAATATCGTCGCGTTGCTCATCGTCCCGCTACTGGTGGCGATGAAGTAGGATCCGTGGCCGAACTGAGCCACTTCGACGCCGCTGGCGAGGCCCACATGGTGGATGTGGGCGACAAGGATGTCACTCGCCGAGTGGCGATCGCCGAAGGCTGGATTCACATGCAACCGGGCACGCTGGATCGGATCGTGGCCGGTGCGCACGCCAAGGGCGACGTGCTCGGCATTGCCCGCATCGCCGGCATCATGGGTGCCAAGCGCACCGCCGAACTGATCCCGCTTTGTCATCCGCTGGCCCTGACCCGGGTATCGGTGGATCTGGAACCACAACCGGAACACAACGCCGTTCGCTGCCAGGCTACCGTGGAAACGCAGGGGCGGACCGGTGTGGAAATGGAGGCGCTGACGGCGGTCCAGGTGGCGCTGCTGACGATCTACGATATGTGCAAGGCAGTGGACCGGGGCATGACGATGACGGAGATTCGCCTTCTGGAAAAGAGCGGGGGAAAATCAGGCGCCTGGCGGCGGCCATGAGTGATCTTTACATCGTTGATCAACCCGCGCTCACCGATTTTTGCGCCGGATTACGCGATGCCACCTGGCTGGCTCTGGACACGGAATTCATCCGTGAACAGACCTTCTATCCACAACTCTGTCTGATTCAAATCGCCGTTCCCGGCCAAGTCGCCTGCATTGATCCGCTGGCCCTGCCTTCGCTGGATCCGTTGTTAGATCTTCTCTACAACCCAGCCATTATCAAGGTGTTGCACGCCGCCCATCAGGATCTGGAGCTATTTTTTCACCTACGTGATGCTGTGCCGGCTCCCATCTTCGACACTCAACTGGCAGCCACAGTGTTGGGCAGCGGCAGCCAGATTGGCTACGCGGCCTTAGTGCAACAACAACTCGGCGTCACCCTCGCCAAAGCGCACACCCGCGCGAACTGGCGGCGTCGGCCGCTTGCTTCGGAATGGCTGGTCTACGCGGCGGACGACGTGCGCTATCTAGGAGAAATTTACCATCGGCAGCTTGCAGTGCTACGGGAGCGTGGCTGGCTGGAAGCGCTGACCGAAGATTTTCAGGCATTGACCGATCCAAACCGCTATCGGCTGCAACCGGAAAACGCTTGGCAGCGGGTCCGTGAGCATCAGCGATTGGGTGGCATGCAACGAGCGGTGCTGCAAGCGCTGGCGGCCTGGCGCGAGGAACAAGCCAGCAAGCATGACCGGCCGCGCCGCTGGATTCTGGACGATGCCGCGCTGCTCGAACTGGTCCGGCAAATGCCCGCAACACCGGAGCAGTTGAACAGTATTCGCGAGCTGCCTCCCGCGACCCGGCAACGACATGGCGAAGTCTTGCTAGCTCGCATCGCGGCCGCCCGCGCCGCGCCACCGGAACGGTGGCCAACCCAACTGCGTCAACCACGGCTCTCATCGCGGCAGGCCGCGCGAGTAGACGGCCTGCTAAAACTGATCGAGAGCCGAGCCAGCCAATATGGTATTTCCCCGTCCGAAATTGCTGGCCGACGCGACGTGGAACGCTTGCTGGCCGGCGAAGACTCCCGGCTGCTCCACGGCTGGCGGGCGATCCTCATCGGTCGGGAATTATTGGGACGGCTCCCGTTCGACAGCGACGCTTAAACCCTCGTCCCGACACTCCGCACCTTCCACCTCCTCCGAATCCGCGTATCGCATTCAGGCAATATTCAGACTGTCAGCGCGATACTGCGTTTCACAGTGTGGGTGCATGTGGGTGTTAATGACGGCGCCACCATTAGTATTTTGATACTGTTAGTGGCCGCCGTCAGCTTTTTGCTTCGATCCCATCGTTAAGATGATCTGGAGAAGTTCCGATGAACACACCGTTAAAGATCGCCATACTCGCTGTCGGCTTGGGTTCGACCGCAGCCTGTGCTCCACCCGGCGCACCCTACCATCATACCCAGAACGGCGCATTGGCAGGGGCAACCGCTGGCGCGGTGATTGGCCACCAACTCGATCACAATAATGGCGCCGTGGCGGGCGGCTTGGCCGGCGCGCTGATCGGAGGCGCGGTCGGTAGCCAGATGGATTATCAGGATAACGCACCGTATTGGCGGGAACAGCGGCCCCCACGGCGCTACTACCGCGATGACGAACCGCCACCGGCTTACTATGACGAGGATGACGCCCCGCCGTACTGAGGCGCATTCGATCGCTTGGAAAACTCTCGACAGCTGGCCTCCTCTCTGCCGAGAGCAGCCGTGTATCGTTAAAAACGCTCTATAACCTTCTCGACCACGTCTCGGCTACTCGGCTACCTGCCACAAACGCGCCGATATTCAAAACACACTGGGCGCGGTCCCCGGGAACCATGAGCTGAGCGGGTCGCGCTACAGCCGATGGCTGATTTGGTCACGGCCTTCTCGTTTGACTTGGTAGACCAGATCGTCCACCCGTTTTAGCCACTGCTCTATGGTTTCGTCTGGACGGTATCCAGCCACGCCGAAACTGGCCGTGATCGGGCCGATGTCGGGGAAAGGCGATTGGCGCAATGCGGCCCGCAGGGTTTCGGCCAGCACGATGGCTTGCGGCAACGCCGTTTCAGGCGCGAGAATCATGAATTCCTCGCCGCCCCAGCGCGCCATGATATCGCTGTGGCGCAGGCGTTGCCGCGCAAGCGCCGCAACGCCTTTCAACACCTTATCGCCCTGGTCGTGACCGAAGCTGTCGTTGATGCGCTTGAAATGATCGAGATCGAACATGATCAGGGAGAGCGGCCGAGCGTAACGCTGGGAGCGACTGATCTCCGTCTCCATGATCTGCAACAGGTAGCGTCGGTTGAACGCACCGGTGAGCGGGTCGGTGGTGGCGAGGCGGCGCAGGTTCGCTTCCAGTTTTTTTCGTTGGCCGATGTCCATGACGATGCCGCAAGCGCGGCTGAACTGACCGCGCCGATCGCGTTCGATCACCTTGCCGCGAATCAACACCCAGTTCCAGGCTTCGTTTTTGTACCGCAGGCGATACTCACTTTCGAAAAATGGCGCGCGGTTTTCCAGGTGCGTACGCAACGCGTCCCGGACGGCAGGCAAATCCTGGGGATGGATTTGTTTTTCCCAGTCGCCGAACGAAAGGTGCGTCTCGCCCAACCGACAACCCACGAGATCGGCCCGAGGCCCCTTGCAGGTGATCGTGTCGGTGCGAGCATCCCAGTCCCACAGGCCCAGATCGGCGCCCCACAGCGCCAACGCCAATCGTTCCTCGTTTTCCTTCAGCTGGCGATCCAGCTCGTGGCGGCGCAGCGCCATTTCTAAAGTCGCCAACAGTTCGCGTTCGGCCACCGGCTTGACCAGGTAGCCGTAGGGGGCGGTCGACTTGGCTCGTTGTAGTTGTTCGGCTTGGGAATATGCGGTCAGGTAAACGATCGGGACATCGAAATCTCCGCAGATGTGTTGAGCCGCGGTGGTGCCGTTTATAACGCCGGCCAGTTGGATGTCCATCAACACCAGATCGGGCGGCGCGGCCGCTACGATGGCCACGGCGTCTTCGCCAGAGGCCACCGGGTCGGGCACGGTATAGCCAAAACGAGTCAAAATATCGTGCAGGCGCGCAGCGATGATACCGTCATCCTCGACGATCAAGATGGTCTTACCGATCATGCGGGTTCACCTTCAGTTCTTGCCGGTCGCCGAATCGCAGTGAAAAACGGGTCCCATCGGTGCTGTCGAGTTCGATCTGGCCGCGCAGTTGGTGTTGCCCCAACATGCGCACCAGCCGCAGCCCAAGCGTGCGCGTGGTCCTCCAGTCCAGTTGGGCCGACAGCCCCGCACCGTTGTCGGCGACGGTCAGAGTATAACGGGCTCCGTTCTGATCGGCTGCGACGACGATTTTACGGATGCCAGATTCCGGCCAGGAGCGCGAATCGGGGAAAGCATGCTTGAAGGCGTTGGTCACCAGTTCGTTGACGATCAGTCCGCAAGGAATCGCAGTATCGAGATCCATCCAGATTTCCGGCGCGACCACCTCCAGTCGAATCGTGTTTTGCGGGTCGAGAAATGCGTGCAGATGCGCGACCAGTTCCTGCAAATAGCCGCGAAAATCGATCTGACGGAAGCTCTCCGACCGATAAAGCATCTCGTGGATCAGCGCCATGGATCGGATGCGGTAGCTCAGTTCCACCAGCAGGGAAGCCGTCGGTGCCTCCGCTACCGCCTCGCCCTGCAACTCCAACATGTGGACGATGGCGGCGAGGTTGTTCTTGACCCGATGGTGGACTTCGCGCAGCAACACCTCTTTTTCTGCTAGTGCCGCCCGCAATGCCGTCTCGGCCCGCTTGCGGTCGGTGACATCTTGCACGTAGCCGTGCCAGAGAATGCTGCCGTCCGGCTCGTAGACCGGCATGGAGTGGCCTTCTATCCAGATTTCCCCCTTGGTCGGATGCCGTACCCGGAACTCGTCCCGCCAAGGGATCATGGCGTGGGCGGAAGCTGCGATGCTCGCGTCCAGATGGCCAAGATCGTCGGGGTGAACCATCGCCCACAATGGTGCGGCGGATTCGGCCAGTTCCTCGGCGCGCAGGCCGTACAAATTCTCGATGGCCGGACTGGCATAGGGGAAACAGGCACTCCCGTCCGGCCGCAGGCGGAAAGAGCAGATCACGCCAGGCACCGTAACGACAATCTTGGCGAAACGATCTCGCTCCGCCCGCAAAGACTCCTCCACCCGCTTGCGCTCGGTGATGTCACGGATCAGCGAGATGACCATCTTGCGATTCCGTTGCTGGTATTGCCGCGTGCTGATCTCCACTGGGATGCGCCGGCCATCCTTGGCAATCAAGATTTTCTCGTGGCGCAACAGCCCTTTCCGCTCCATTGCCTGGACATCCCTGGACGTCTGCTCACGATCTTCGAGGAGCGTGATGTCCAAGGGAGTTAGCTCGCTCATCTCCTGCGGCGTATAGCCCAGCAGCGCGCAGATGGCCGGGTTGGCTTGGAGAAAATTGCCGTGAGTGGTCTTGCTCATCAATTCGTGCATGACGATGCCGTCGGCGGCCAAGTTGAACAGTTCCTCGAACCGCTGTCTGACCTCCCCCAAAGCGATCTCCAGTGAGTATCCCAAATCGCGGGTTTCGCGCATGCTGATGACGGCGGCCACCAGCAGGTAAGCGCCGCCGAGATACTGGGCGATGCGACCGGCCCAACCGACGGGGCTGCCAACGCTCGACTGGACCATCACGCCGAACAATCCGGCCGCGATGAGCGACAAGGCGAGGGCGTACCAGTTCCGAAATGCGGACGAGGGATTGCTGCGGTTCCCCTTCAGCAGGATCGCGGCGAGCACGAACATGGCAATTGCCGAACCGAGCACGATTTGTCTCAATAGAGTGCCGCCTTCGCCCTGGATAAAGAAGGTTGGCATCTCGCCCACGAGGGTCTCCAGAACGACAGCCACGCCCAGCGTCGCGGCACCGGCATAGGCCCCCGCCAGCCACGGTTCCGGCCAGCGAACGGCTCGTTGCCAGGGCGCGAGGACCAATCCCGCCAAGTGGCAGGCGGCCGACAGCCAGATCAAGGTATTGTGGACCGTGACGACCACGTTGGGACCGTGGGAGAGCAATGCCCCGCCCACGGGACCGGCGCTGCCCCAGAACAACATGCCGCAACCAAACCAGAGTAGTCTCGGATTGCCGCGCAGGAGGAAACCGCGTCCGGTCTGATAAGCGATGAGCAAAGCGGCCGGCAACATGAAAAACAAATTGAGAATGGCCACCAAACGAGGCGGTTCGTAGACAGCGGGCGAATCCGCGATCCACAGGATGATCGTGGCAAATAGCAGCAAGGGAACGGGCAGCCAGGCCAAACGCGTGAGGCGGTCGTTCCGAACGGCTGGTTCCATCGCGTTCATCGCTAACTCCATTGCTTACAAGTTAGGGACTTTGAGAAGCTGTCAAGCCCCTTTGTTGGATTGGGATTTGACTGATGGAGACCCTGACGACAGACCCTGTAGGGGCGGCAGCGAAGCCGGGGGAATCGCCATCGACGGCCCCGAAGTCGGAGGAGGCGAAGCCCCAGAAACGGAGTTCGGTCCGTCATACCCGCGCCATCCAGCGCGACCGGACCCAACGCCCGCTTGGGGCGCTGCCGGCCGAAGCGGTAGTCGCACGCCTGACCGAGATCGTCCATCCGGCGACCTTGGCTCAAGTGAGTTATTTTCACGGCTTGGGGTTGCGCGCCCGCCTGTTGACCTTGCCGGTGATGGTGGCCTTGGTCCTGAGCCTGTTGTGGCGGCAGATCGGCAGTATCAACGAGCTGGTGCGGGTCGTTCGCACCGAGGCGGTGTGGTGGGTGCGGCCGTTGCGCGACCTGACCCAGCAAGCCCTGGCCCAACGCCTGCGGACCTTGCCGGCGGTGCTGTTCGGTCGGGTGTTGACCGCGATCTTGCCGGTCTTGCAGAGCCGCTGGCAAGCCCGGCAGCGCCCCCTGCCGCCGGCGGTGGCCTGGGCCCAGGTCCACTTTACGGCGGTCCTGATTGCGGATGGGTCGACCTTGGACGTCCTGCTGCGGAAGGTCGGCTTGCTGCGGGACGCGGTGAAGGCCCCGTTGGCGGGGCGGATGCTGGCCGTGCTGGATTTGGCCTCGCGCCTGCCTCGGCGGGTCTGGTACGACGCCGACCCCCACGGCCACGATGCCCGATTTTGGGATCGGTTGGTGGCGACCATTCCGACCGGCGCGCTGGTCGTCTTCGACTTGGGCTTCACCGATTTTGTCCGGTGGGCGACCCTGACCGCCCGCCGGGTGACCTGGTTGACCCGGGCGAAACAGAATCTGAAGTACGAAGTGGTCCAGGTCCTGGTGCAGACCTCGGCGGTGCGGGACCGGATCGTCTGGATCGGCGAGGGCACGGCGCGCCAGCAGGTCCGCTTGATCGAGGTCCAAGCCCACGGCACGCTCTACCGCTATCTGACCAACGCCTTGGACTTCGCCCGCCTGCCGACCGTCCATGCGGTGGCCCTGTATCGCCAGCGCTGGCGGGTGGAAATCGACCAGCCATACAACCTCCATAAGAGCCATTTATTAGCGAGGAATGGGATGGCGCTCGGCCCGAACGGCGGCGCGCCACGCCTGGAGCTGTGCCAGATCCTGGGCGTCGGCGTGGATCAACCAGAGCGAACGGGCCGCATGGGGGGCCTGGCGACCCCGCAGCCGCCCCCGCCGCAGCCAGGCAAACAAGGTCGGCTGCGGCATGTCCAGATGGTAGGCCAACTCGGCGAGGGTCCACTCGTCGGGGCCACGCTGGAGAACCGTCGTCGCCGGGGGTGGGGTGCGCAGCCCCAGGCGAACCTGGAGGTCGCCAACCATGGCGGCGTTGAAGGTCTCGCAGCGTTTGGCCGGATGCCAGCCCTTGGCGTTCAGTTGCCGCGCGATCGCCGCCGGGCCGCAGCCGTCGGCGTGCAGCGCCATCACCCGGGCCGTGAGTTGCGGGTAGTAACTCAACTGGTCCAGCCGGGCGACCGGTCGGCTCAGGGTCGCCTGGGTGCCGTGGCCGCCGAACCAATGCATCTGAACGTCGACTCGCTCGCTCTCACCCTGCACCGTGACCACCACCCGCTCGACCAGTTGTCGGACGATCGCCTGACGATCCACCGCCGTGGTGGTCGGTGCCTGCCAGAGGGCCGGGATTTCGGTGGCGAGCCGCCGGATCGCGGCCCGCTCCTCGGCGGTCAGGACGGGTGGTTGCTCGGCTTGGAAACGGGCGTAGTCAGCCTGCAGGGCCGCTTCGGTGGCCAGCGCTTCCTCCCACTGGCGTTCCAGAGTCCGGGCCACCAGTCGATGCTCGGGTTCGACCGCCTGGTATTGGCGGGCGGCCCGTTCGACCTGGTAGCGGGCGCGCTCCAGCCGCTGCCGCCAATGCTGGTGCAGGTGCTGCCGTTCCCCCTCCAGATCGGCGGCGACCTGCAGGCTGATCTCCAGGGCGGCCGGTTCCAGCGCCCGCAGCACCTGGGCGCTCGCCCAATCATCCAACACCCGGCCGACCAGCGACTGGCAGCGCGGCTCGCCATAGTCCACCGCCATCCGGCTACAGTCATACCGCAGCCGGCCGCCGCTGTTGTTATAGACCGCTGCCATGCGCAACCCGCACCGGCCACAGATCACCAAGCCCGACAGCAACGACGGCCCCGCGCGGACCGGGCCGAGGTGAGCGGTTTGGTTGGCCGCCAGTTGTGCCTGATTGCGTTCGAATTGCGCCCAAGTGATATAGGCCGGCAACCGGTCCTGGAGCAACACCGCGCACTCCTCGGGCGTCGCCACCCGGCGCCCGGTCGCCGGGCGCCCCGGTTGCTGGCGGCGCGGGTCCATCGGGCGACGGCCATAGGCATACGCGCCGGCATAAATCGGGTGATGCAACAGATTGCTCAGCGTGGCTCGATTGGGCCGGTGCCACTCCAGGTCGCCCTGACGCAGGCCCAGCCGTATCCGGTGGGGGAGTTGAATTTGATGGCGGACCAGGTATTGCAATACCCCATTGAGGGTCCCGCACCGCTCGAACCGATCAAAAATCAACGCGATGGTCGCCCGCGCCTGCTCGTCCGGATCCAGGATCACTTCCCCCGACGGCCGCCGCGCGTAACCCATCGGCACGGCCATCCCCAGCTCGCCGCGTTCGGCCTTGATTCGCTTGCCGGCCAGCATGCGTTGCTTGAGCATGTGCAGTTCCGCCTCCGACAAGGTGCCTTTCAACCCTAGCAACAGCCGATCGTTGTAGTCGGTCGGATCGTAGATCCCGTCCAGATCGCCGATCAAGGTTCCGAACAACCCACAAATCTCCAGCAACTGATGCCAGTCGCGACAGGAGCGGGCCAACCGCGACATCTCCACCCCCAGCACCAGCCCCACATGGTTGAGGCCCACTTCCGCCACCAGGCGTTGGAACCCGGGCCGGCCCACGGCCGTCGTGCCCGATTTGCCCAGATCGTCATCGATCACCAAGACCTGGGACCGGGGCCAACCCAGCCCCAGTGCCCGGTCCACCAGCCCGTATTGCAACCGCGTCGATTCCTGGTGTCGAACCAACTGTTGCAACGTCGATTGCCGCACGTACACCACCGCCAGCCGATCGCGATGCTGCCCCTGAACCTTCTCGCTGGGCATCGGCCAAGCCCGCATCGTCTCGCTCATCCGTCTCTCCCTCCGGCCGCCGGGTCCACTCCCAATATCGGGAGGCCAGTTGGCCCATCTGGGCGATCAGGCGGCGTTGACGGTCGCGAGACAGACTCGCCCACACCCCCGATTCGGTTTGTGTCGTCATGGATCGTTCGCCTCGCTAGCCAGTTTGCCAGCCCCAGCAGGGCGGCGCCATCCACGGTCGGCGCAATCGCTGAATCGGTCAATCGTATAGCGGCATTCTCAATGGTATATCGAGTTGGCATTTAAGCGCTTGAAGTCACTGCTGCATCTGGGCCACCTGAAGAAGACTGACCTCGTGGGCGCCAAGGCTTGGCTACAAGGAAAACTGTTCGTAGCCACCCTGATCGAAACACTCATCGCGGTTGGCGAGCGTTTTTCCCCTTGGGGCTACTTCCAGCTTCAAGAGCAAAGGCCGACACAGTCGGTGGCGTGAGGTGGCGATGATGCGCTTCCTCATCGCTCGCGCTGTCAACCCGCAACTGACTCTGCTCGACGGTCTGCGCGACTGGAACAATATTGCCGCCGCACTACGCGAGCCACCCCGCAAACGGCGGCGGTATCAGGGCGACAACTTGGAGGAATTTTTATCTTAGCGCTTATGGGGTGGGGAGGACGTCGCGGACGAATCGGACGTTAATGCCGGTTGCCGGCTTTTCGGTTTGCTAGCAAAGGGCGGGCGTCCAGTGCGTCATGCCGCCTAAGAAAAATTGGAAAGAGCCGCGTGCCGACGACGAGGAAAGGCATAAAGCACGGCATCTGATCGAGAATCTCTTCGCCAAACTCAAGCCGTTCCGAGCTATCGCAACCCGCTACGACAAACGCACCCAAACCTTCCTGGGCGCCGTCTATCTCGCCGCCTCCCTCATTTGGCTTAATTGACGACACGCCCTAGATTCCCAAACTAATGTACCCCTTGTTGCAATTGGGTCAAACTGGTCCGATTTAGCTCTAGATCGTTCGTCTACCGATTCTTAATTCGTCAATTTTAATAAACAGCAGTATCTTTAAAATATGTTTATCTAAACAAATTTAATAGGTTAATGGTTATACATATTTTTCATTTGTCTTTTAGGCATGATGGTTGCTCATAACCCATATAAAAAAGCGGCGATTATTTCTCGCTTTAAACGGGCTTCCAACATTGGGATTGTCTCCAAGCCGGAGTCTCCAGCGAGACTCAAAACCATTGGAGCGAAATTTCCTTGGTCTCTCATATTCCCTTTGAAAACAGTGACTTGCTGTCCCTACCGATCCAGCCCACCGTCGCCGGAGAATTGCTAGCAGCGCTCGATGACGAGACTACCACCCTCTCCAAGCTTACCCAGATCGCCGGTTATGACCCGGTGATAAGCGCGCGAATGCTGGCGGTAGCAAATTCCACTGCCTTCAAAAATCGAGCGCCGTGCCTGCCTAATTTGGCAAGTACTTTCGCCGTACTGGGGCAAAAAACCATTAAAGCCATCGCCATTGCTACCGTCATCCACCAAGAATGCCGCCATCCACACAGTATTCCGATCACTATTCTGGACAGCTACTGGTGGCACACCTTGACATGCGCTCATCTGGCCCGTCGTTTAGCCAACATGATAGGGTATTCCGAGCCTGAGGAAGCTTATCTAGGCGGCCTGCTGCACGACTTAGGCAAGCTGATTATCGGCATCCGCCATCCTGAGGCACTCGCTTCGCTCGATAAAGCACGGGCTCTCACGACGCTTGCCCAAACTTTGAACGAAGGCCAAACCTCGGCTATGCTCGATCACGCTCTTAGCCAGGTTCCCGCAAGGGAGCGTCCTCTATTTGGTACCGATCACTGTGAATCGGGTGCAGCACTGGTGGAAATGTGGCGGCTCAATTCGTTTATCGCCGATGCCGTTCGATTCCATCACCTGCGTACCGAGGAGTTGCGTGGTGCGCATCCCCTGCTACGCCTGATCCACGCGGCAAACACCCTGAGTCAAGAGGACAACGAACTGGGAAATATTACCGCCACCAGCGCCCACATCCTGCTCGGCGTGCCACCTGAATCGTTGCGGAAAGCACGCGCTGAAACCGAACGCGAAATCGCGCAACTGGCGGAGGATTTCGGCATCGCCGTGCCAACCCATGACAGTGACCGTCGCGTCGAGCCCTCACCTACCACGACATCACCGGCACAACTCATCGGCGAGCCCTCTCACAAAACGAGTGACAAGGTAAACGGGTCGAAAATTGACCCCACTCGACCGGTAACCACAACGATCAAAACGAACATCGAACGGACAATCCACGAACTCGCCATCGTCAACGAAGCGCGTAGCGAACTGTGTGGCGCGGATGATGAACCTGCCTTGCTGGATGCAATCGTTCGCTGCACGAGCGTTTTGTTCGATTTTAACCAGGCCCAAGTCTTTCTTCGTGAATCGGAAACAGGGATGCTGCGCGCTCGCGCAAATCAGGACATGCTCAGCAAAATCGTTATCGATCCGGACGGCGCCACCAATGTGGCCGCACGGGCATTCCAAGAATGGCGAGTGCATCATTCCCTGGACGAAGGCGTTGTAAATACGGGAATTGTGGACCGCCAACTGTCCCAGTTATGGAGAACGGATGGGGTGTTATGTCTTCCTCTGCACATCCCGAATCAGTCTCCATTCGGGGTATTGGCAATAGGCATCTCGCGAGCGAACCTTCTCCGCTCGCCCACCCAGATGCGCTTGCTGGAATCGTTTGCGGCGGTAGCAGCTAGCGAACTCGATCAATCACGCCGACGCGAGGCGCAAAGGGTTCGCTTCTGGGAGGATCACGAATTGATCGAGCGGCAGCGCTTGCGTATAGCGCTACACGAAATCTCCAATCCTTTGACCATCGTGCATAATTATCTTTATTTACTCCCCATCAAACTGGGAGAAAACACTGCCCGAGAGGAACTTCGGATACTGCGGGAAGAAACGGAACGAATCAGCCGTATCCTCGGACAACTGACCGAGATAGATGGCGGCAGCGTGAAAGACTCCGGTGTCGATCTGAACCAAACGATTCGGGATTTCGCACCGGCCCTGGACGATACTCTATGTCGGCCGCGTGGGGTCCGCCTCAACCTGAATCTGGCAAAAATTCTTTCGCCGCTGGCGCGCGGCTGCGACGCCATCCGCCAAATCCTGCTCAACTTGGTACGCAACGCCGTTGAAGCCCTGGGATCGGGCGGCACTATCACGGTGGCCACCCAAGATCTGATCAACTGGCATGGCCGCCAATACGTGGAAATCACAGTCGCTGATGACGGCCCTGGCCTTTCCGACGTCTCTCGCGCCAAACTTTTCCAACCCGTGGCCAGCACTAAGGGAAGCGGACACGCCGGCTTGGGACTGTCCATTGTGAAGAGCCTTACCGAAGAGTTGGGCGGCTACATCGGCAACCGCCCCCATCCTAATGGAGGAACGATTTTTATGGTGTTACTACCAAAAACATGATATTAATTGTAAGAATAGATGCTTTGAAATAACGAAATCAATCAGCTACTAAAAACAATATAAGTCAGCGTCGTACCGATTGACAGAACTAACAACTCGAAGCCCAAGAATTGAGCCACGAGGGGAACGGTCTCTAGCACAATCAATGGCCTGATGAATAAAACCAGCATTAATCGTTACCTTTAACGATCTCTCCCTTCAATTTGTCGTCCCGATAGAAACCGCCTGACACATCACGTCGATCCTGGAATGGTGTACGCTGGCTCACACTCGCTCAGAACACCGTCCACACAAAATAAAAACCAAAGATTTGCCGAATCATCGTCGTATCATTATCATTCATATTCGTTCAAGCGTTGGAAGGTGTGTCTGAAAAAGACACCGGATAACATGTGTCAAATTGAAGAACACTAACACAAAACAGTCACACGATCACGCAGTTAGCACTACTCTCTGAAAAGACTCGCCAACTATCTGAATGTGTGGCTCGAAAACCTTTAAAGGTAGGGGAGGCGGAAATGCCGTTCTCTGTGTTGGTGGTGGACGATGAACCCGGTCTACTGCTCAGCCTTGAGCAATTGTTGGTGGCCCACGACTACCAAGTGACCGTGATTTCCAGCAGTGCTCAAGCATTGGAGCAACTCAACAACTTCCACTACGACGTGTTACTGCTGGACCTGATAATGCCCTGCATGGGCGGAGCAGCAGTACTGGATTTCGCCATTTCGAACCGTCTCGACATGGCAATCATTGTGATTAGCGGAACCACTTCGGTCAGCGAGGCTACCGCCGCCTTGCGTCAGGGCGCTGTCGATTTTCTGCGTAAACCCTTTAGCCCTCAAGAACTGCTCGGTAGCCTCGCCAACGCGATCCGCAAGCTGGAACTGCAACGCAGCAATCGATTGATGTGCAGCCGGTTGGAAGCTTCCGAACGCTTGCATCGCTTCATCGTCAACAGCTCCCCAACCCTGATTTTCATTTTAGATAATGGAGGTCGCTTCAACTTCTTCAACAAGCGCGTCAAGGACCTACTGGGCTTTCAAACTGAAGCTTTGATGGGACGATCCCTTCTGGACTTGGTCAGCCCAACGGATCGAGAGAAAGCCGAGCAATTGCTGCATAGTTTGGCCCAATGGCCTGCGGAACTTCGGTTCGCCGAATTGCGGCTGCTGCGCGATGCCGACTATTGTCGCGACAATCCGGAGTTGGAACCGCTGGTGATTACGGAAGTAGCCGCTCTCGCTCTGTTCGAAAACAACGAACCAACGCACTGCGTTGGCGGCTATCTGGCTGCTCACGACATTACCGACCGCCGGCGAGCCGAGGAGGCCCTGTATCGTACCAGCGCGCTTCTGAAACACATGATCAGCGCCAGCCCGGCCGTGATTTACTCGCGCCAACCGGGACCGGGAACACCCCTGAATTTCATCAGCACCAACATTCAGGAACTGCTGGGTTACCGAGCCGAGGAACTGCTGGCTGATACCAATATCTGGGACCATATAACTCATCCCGAGGACCGGACGCGCTTCTGGCACGATCCGGCTCCTGCGAGCGAAAATCAGCCGACAACCCGCGAATACCGGTTGCTGCACCGGGATGGCAGCTATCGGTGGATTCGCGACAGCTTCCGTTTGATTCGCGACAGCAAAGGTCATCCCTTGGAGCTGGTCGGTTCGTTGCTGGATAATACCGAGACGCGAATCCTTTCTGAACAGATATCCTATCAGGCTAGCCACGACTCACTCACCGGCCTGGCCAACCGGCGCGCTTTCGAGCAAAGGCTGCTGCGCGCCTTGGAAAGCGTCCGCGAGCAGGGTGTCGAGCACGCGCTGCTCTATCTCGATCTGGATCAGTTCAAGATCATCAATGACACCTGCGGGCACATAGCCGGCGATACTTTGCTGCGCCAACTTTCCCGGATCCTGCAATCTCGCGTGCGCAAGCAGGACATGCTGGCGCGGCTTGGTGGCGACGAATTTGGGGTGCTGGTAGAGTATTGTTCGCTGCACGACGCCATGCGGGTCGCCAACTCACTATGCGCCGCTGTCAACGAGTTTCGCTTCGCGTGGGGAAACAAAGTCTTTCGGGTGGGCGTCAGCATCGGGGTGGTTCCCATCGACGCGACTAGCGAAAGTTACAGTGACGTACTCGGCAACGCCGACAGCGCCTGTTACGCGGCAAAGGACGCTGGCCGCAACCGTGTGCACCTCTATGTCGAGCACGATGTGGAACTCGCCCGGCGCCAAGGAGAAATGCGCTGGGTGGGGCGTATCAACCAAGCGTTGGAAGAACAGCGCTTTCAACTCGCCTTCCAGCCCATCGTGCCCACCTTGGGCAGTGCCAAAGGCCACCACTACGAACTGCTCCTACGCATGGAGGATGAATCGGGCCAGATCGTGATGCCCGGCGCATTCCTACCGGCCGCCGAACGCTATCATCTGGCTGGGAAGCTGGACAAATGGGTAGTAGGCACCGCGCTGGATTGGCTATCCCTTAACCCGGATCATCTGGATGAACTGGCACTGTGCGCCATCAACTTGTCTGGCCATTCGCTGGGCGATGAGCAACTGTTGGACTACCTCGTGGAGCGCTTAGCCAGTCAGCGGTCTCTGAACCAAAAACTCTGCTTCGAGATCACCGAAACTGCTGTCATCGCCAATCTGGACCACGCCTTGCGTTTTATCCATACCCTGAAGGATTTAGGATGCCGCTTCGCCCTCGATGACTTTGGCAGCGGCTTATCTTCCTTCGCTTACCTCAAAAAGCTACCCGTGGACTTTCTCAAGATCGATGGAGTATTTGTAGAGGACATCGCCGACGATCCGGTTTCCCTAGCCATGGTCAGGTCCATCAATGAAGTCGGTCATGTGATGGGGATGGAAACCATCGCTGAGTTCGTGGAAAACGAGCGGATTTTAAACAAGCTACGCGCCATCGGCGTAAATTACGCCCAAGGCTATGGCATGGGCAAACCGCGCCCGCTGACGGAACTGCGTACCGCTCTCTAAGAACACGCCTGATGGGTTGGCTCAGCCAGCCGGACCAAGCGATCCGGTTGCTCGCTCCCCACGACCAGCCCGGCGCTCACGGGCGCTCCTCTCGGATATCGGCTCTTCTGCTGTCCTCCAACAGAGGGCGTGGATCTTGAGTTCGGCGTCCGCCCTCTAGGGGAAACTCTCGATCGAGCAGTCATAAAAAAACCGCCGAGGGAACCGACTCCCCAGGCGGTTCTGCCAACAAGCGCTTACAGATTAGCCGAGCGCCACCAGCTGTTGTGATCGCGGCGCAAAACCTCATGCGAAGGCATTTGGTAAAATGCCAAATCGGAGCCGTTGCCGATACAAACGCCGCTCTTGATCATCCGATAGGGAAATTCCAGCGAATGCACCCGATGCACCAGCTTGCTCTGCTTGCCGGTGGGATCGACTTCCAGTAACGCCTCACGCAAGTGGTGCATGAACGAATACGGCAGATCACCCACCGCGCCGTTGGCCGGATCGGTCGCCAGCGCACCCAAGCCCAACTCCACAAAGCACAGCCCCGGGAATCGGATGAACTTGGCCGGTTGGCTGGTGACGCTGTCGTAGTAGGTTTGCGGATCTTGCGCGCTCACCACCAAGCTGTTGACCGGCGCGAGATCCTGATACATGTGGAGACCCGGCTCTTTCGCCGGCATGGCGCTCGCCCGCTCCAAGCCCAGCGCCTGGCCGTAGGCAGTGCATAGATACAACTTGCCCAGGGCACTGACCGGAATATGCTCTAGTACCCGGTAAATCGAGATGTAAACCGAGTTTTTAGGAGTGCCATCCGGGTGTGGAACACAGCGCTTGAGCCCCTCGTCGATATTGAAAAACTCGTGGCGAAACGCCGGATCGATCTCAAAAAAAATGGCCTGCCCTTTGGACTTGTACTTATGGCCGGTCGCGTAATATTGTCCGAACTGCTCCGGGGGCAGCATCGAGGCGATCAACGCTTCGGGAATCAGCGAGAAGTAAAGATGGATCGTCATTGTGAACCCTCTCCAAGATGGGATTGGCAAAACACCCTTGCCGGAAAATGTCGAGCTTTCCGGGAAAGCGATGGATTTTGTGGTTGCTGTTTGGAGTCTATCCCCTTTTATTATAAAGGTATGGCAACCCGAAGCCTATGCCTCGTCGTATTTCTCGCCACCATGGCGCCCCCTAATCCGCGTCCGCCCTCACGACCTGGAAGCAAGCTTGGGTCGGCCCGAGCCAATATTCCTCTTAAGAGACGGATACTTCGGTTTCGGCCAGTTGGTATTCCAGCTCGTTCAATAGAGTAATCGGCGGCAGACATTCCAACCTTCGGCAGACATAAGCGGTTACCGGCGCCGCGCCGACCGGCCAAGTGGTCAGTAACTCTGGCGGCAAGGCGGCACCGGCGGGAACGGCCAGGGTCAAGCGGCGCGGGGCATACGGTTTGGCGCAACGCTCTCGCCATTCTTCCAGCGCCACCCATTCGCCGCGCAGTACAACGGTTTGCACCGGCTCCAGATACTCCTCCAACGCCGTCACCAGGGCACTGCAGGCGGCGGGTATCTGTTCGACTACCGGCCAAGCCCAACGCAGGGTTCGCTCGGCGGCATTCAGATAAGCGGCTTGGCCGGTCAGATGGCCAAGCCTCGACAGCACCTGCGCGGCGATGGCGTTTCCGGCCGGCAGTGCGTCATCGTGCGCCAGCTTGGGCCGCTGGATCAGCTGTTCATGATCGGTGGCCGTGAAATAAAAACCGCCTGCTTCCTGGTCCTCGAATCGATCCAGCAACACGCCGACCAATGCCAAGGCAAAGTCAAGATCACCATCGCGCCAACGGCATTGCAACAATTCCAAAATGCCATCGATCAGAAAAACATAATCGTCTAGATAGGCATTCAACCGGCTTTGCTCGTCCTTGAAAACCGCTGCCAAGTGGCCATCGAGCCAAAGGTGCGCACGGACAAAATCCAGGGCGCGTTCCGCCGAATCCACGAAATCGGCTCGCCCTAGATGACGGCCAGCGATAGCCATCCCTCGGATCATCAATCCATTCCAGGCAGTCAGGATTTTCTCGTCCCGGCCCGGCCAAATCCGCGCGGAGCGGGCTTCGCGCAGCTTGCGACGCGCTGTGGCCAACCACTCGGCGATTTGATTTGGCTCGATACCGGAACGCTGGAGCGATTCCAAACCATCGGCCACCACCCGCAAATGCCAGGCGCGATTTTCGAAGTTAGGTGGCCGATCCAATCCGTAGTGCGCGGCGATCACCGCGTATTCGTCCGGATCCAACAGAGTCTGGACCTGCTCACGGGTCCACAGATAAAACTGACCCTCCTCACCCTCGGAATCGGCGTCCAGCGTTGCGTAATAGCCACCGGCCGGTGCCTGCATATCCCGCATCACCCACTCACCGGTTTCCTCGGCCACCGTCCGAAACAGCGAATCCCCGGTGACTCGCCAAGCTTGCGCGTACAGCGCCAGCAACGGGCCGTTGTCGTAGAGCATTTTCTCGAAATGTGGAATTTGCCATTCCCCATCCACCGAATAGCGGTGGAACCCGCCGCCGAGCTGATCGTAAATGCCACCCAGCGCCATCTTGCGCAGCGTGAATAAGACCGCGGTTTCCGCCTGGCGATCCGGCTCGCCGTGTCGAAGACTGGCAGCCCAATGCCGCAACAGCCGCTCCAAGCTGCTCGGATGCGGAAATTTCGGTGCACCGCCGAACCCGCCGGATACCGGATCGAAATCGCGGACCAATCGGTCGCGAGTGACTGGCAACAGATTGGCGGTCAAGGTCGGCGTGCCGATGGCCGGCGGGACAATTTCGGCACGCAACGCGTTCAGCAAGGACTGATTCCGCTCGCGTAGCGCCTGCCGATTCTGGCGGTAATGCGCATCGACCCCGCGCAAGACATCCGTGAAGGCGGGCATCCCATAGCGCGGGGTCTTGGGGAAGTAAGTCCCGCCGACAAACGGTACGTGATCATCATGGGTCAGAAACATCGTTAGCGGCCAACCGCCAGCGCGCCTATGAAGCAACTGAAAAGCAGTCTGGTAGATCTTGTCGAGATCGGGCCGCTCCTCACGATCCACCTTAATATTGATGAACAGCTCGTTCATCAGCCGGGCGGTCGCCTCGTCCTCGAAGGACTCGTGCGCCATGACATGGCACCAGTGACAGGCGGAATAGCCGATGGACAGCAGGATCGGTTTTTCCTCGCGCCGAGCCTGTTCCAGAGCCTGTTCGTCCCAAGGCTGCCACGCCACCGGATTGTAGGCATGCTGGCGCAGATAAGGGCTGGTTTGGTGAATCAGCCGGTTAGCAGATTGCTGTTCGGATATCATGGAATCTCCGATAATCGCTTGCGAGACAACGCGAAAATCGCTCCTTCTCTCCGGATATTTTCGCGTGGGCTCTGGGTTTGCGCGCTGCCGGATAGAGCTACAAGATGGAAACATGCCCCATCGCGCTAAAGAAACGAAGGTTATACCATACCCAAGGCGCGGTACCTGTCCTACCATGCGCAGAGGAATTCAAGGCGAGGATTTTTGCAATGGGCATCGAAATCGAACGCAAGTTTCTAATCCGCGATGACCGCTGGCGACAACAGGTCGAACGCTCGACGCGGATGCGTCAAGGCTACCTCACCAGCGATGCTCGCTGCTCGGTGCGAGTGCGAGTGGCGGGCAGTCAAGGCTTTCTCAACATCAAGAGTGGCACGCTGGGCATTCAGCGCAGCGAATACGAATACGCCATCCCGCTGACCGAGGCAGAGGAAATTCTCGATACCCTGTGTGAAAAGCCGTTGCTGGAAAAAACCCGTCATTTTGTGCATCACGGCCAGCATGTTTGGGAAATCGACGAGTTCGCCGGAGAGAACGCGGGCTTGATCGTGGCCGAAGTGGAGTTGCGCCATCCCGATGAGTCGCTCGCCTGCCCGGATTGGCTGGGCGAGGACGTGTCGCACGATATCCGCTACTACAATTCGCAACTGGTCCGCTATCCCTACAAGACTTGGTGATGGCCGAACGCCTGATTCGGATCAGCATCCCCGACCAGCGATTGACGCTGGTGGTTGGCGAGCAGCTACTCGCGGTCTACCCGGTATCCACCGCCCGCAACGGTCCCGGCGAGCGGCGCGGCAGCGGCTGTACCCCACGCGGTTGGCACCGGATCCGCCTCAAGATCGGTGCCGGACTGCCGCTCGATACGGTGTTCGTCGGCCGCCGGTCAACCGGGGAAATATACAGTCCGGAGTTGGCGGCGCGCTACCCGGAACGAGACTGGATCCTGACCCGGATTCTCTGGCTAACCGGGTTGGAATCGGGCCGCAACCGGGGTGGCGAATGCGATACGCTGCGCCGATTCATCTACATTCATGGTTGCCCAGATACAGCTCCCTTGGGCATACCGCTATCGCACGGCTGCATCCGAATGCACAATCAGGATCTGCTGGCACTGTTCGAAGAGGTAGCGACCGGCGACCGGGTACTCATCGCCGATTGAAGCGGAAAAATCGCTCTCTGCAAAGTCGGACGCCGAAGTCGTCAAAACGTGCCGAGGCCATTCGGCTGCTGGAAAAGAATGAGCAGCCCTATCAATCTCCTTCCAGCTTGGTTCGCAGGCTTTCGACGACACTCTTGAAGATTTCCTGGTTATGAGGATTGAGTTCGCTGAGCGCGCGGTGCGCTTCAAACACAATCCGCGTCAGCTCATCCTTGCAAGGTTCTTGGATCGCCAGTTGCCGCAGCGTCGCCGAAATGGTCTCTCCCGTGTCGCGGATATCGAAAACGTCGTAAAACCCTAAAGTCTCTAAAACCTGATTTACATCGGGATTGGTGGAAAACAAGGTGGTTTTGCGAGCTAAGCGACTGTGGCTGAAGTTGGCGATCTTCGCCAGCAAGCCTAGGCTGGTGCTGTCAATAGATCGGGTCTGGGTCATGTCGACGACGATGTCCTGGTAATCGGCGCGCGCGAACAGACCATCGAGAAATTCCCCCAACGCACAACCCATGGTGTAGCGGATGTCGCCGACCAGCTTGAGAACGTAGGTATCCCCTTGCTTGACGTAGAAAGCAGCCCCATCGTCCATCTCAGCCCTTCCTTTCCACCAACAATAGGGTGATATCGTCCGGTAGCGAACCGGCCTGGTCGAGGCCCAGCGTCTGGATCAAGTTCCCGATGGTCAGATCGGTACTGCAAACCGCCTCCAGCAGGAACGCTTGCTTGTCGCGTAGGCTGGCTTGCGGCAAGGTTTCAAGGATGCCATCTGAAATCAACACTAGCGTGAACCGGGGCGGCAGTTGTAGGGATTCGGTTTGATAGCTGGCGAAATCGAACAATCCGATCGGCAGGCTTTTCTTGCCGAGAAATGACGCGCGTTCACCATCGAACAGAATCGGAAAGGGAAACTGGCCACCGCTGCTATAACGCAATCGGTTGGTGTCCCAATCGATGACACCGTAAAAGATGGTTAAATATTTATCCATATGGCAACTATAAACTTCCCGGTTTAATCTGCTCAAGGTTTCGGCAGGATTCAAGATGCCGCGATCACGGTTCTGCCGATGCAGCTCCCGGTAACGACCGATATAGCTCTTGAGCATGACGGTGACGAAGGCCGAGGACACACCGTGACCGGACACATCGGCGATGTAGAAACCGAGATGATCACCATCAATGGGGAAATAATCCACGAAATCACCGCTGAGATACTGCGAAGTGAGTAGGTGGCGATGAAACCGGTAGCTTCGGTAAGCTTTGTCGTTTTCGGGCAATAGTTGGAATTGGATGCGTCGCGCCGACGCTTCATCTTCCTGCAACTGCCGCAAGGTTTGCCATAACTGCTCGTTGGCCGTCTCCAGACGTTCGCGATGCTCACGATTTTCCCGCCGCAAGCGGGCACGCTCCAGGGCGTGCGCGATCGCGTGCTCCAAAATCGCCATGTCCTCGATCGGTTTGGTGACATAGTCCCAGGCACCCAGCTTGAGCGCCTGAATAGCATCGCCCATGCCGCCCAAACCGGACACCACCAGGATCGGCAGTTCCGGATACTCGCGGGTCACGGTCGCCAGCACATTCAAACCATCCATGCCCGGCATTCGCAGATCACACAATACCAGATCGGGTTGCTCCTGGCGGATGAGTTCGATACCGGTCTGGCCATCGTTGGCTTGGAGAACCTCAAATCCGCTGTCTTCTAAAAAGGCGGTGAATACTTCGAGGACTAGTTGCTCGTCGTCGATCATCAGGATGCGGGTTGTGCCTTCGCTCATGATCCGACCCCCCGCGACGTCAGGAGGATTTGCACTGTCGCCGCTAGCGGCGCCATGTCATCCAGAGGCTTGCGATAAACTCGACTGTCGTCGAGACCCGCGACGAGCAAATCCTCCGGCAAGGCATAATTGGACGACCCGGTATGAATCAAAAATTCCATCTCAGGAAAACATTCGTGGAGGAGACGGATAGCGGTATTGCCGTCCATATCCGGCAGGCGCATGTCCATGATACACACCCGGCAGGCAACGGCGCTTTCTCGCAACCAGTCGAGTGCGGAGGCGACCGATCCGAAAGCGGCTACCCCCAAGCCTTCATCTTCCAAATAAGCCTTTAGGTTTTCCCGAATCATTTCCTCGTCGTCAACGATTAAAACCCAGTCGGTCATGATGGCGTCTCTCGAACCAGAGGCAGACGGATACTGAAACGGCTGCCCTGTCCAGGTTTGGACATCACCGACAACCGCCCGTTATGCTGTTCGGTCACGATAAAATAAGATACCGACAGGCCCAACCCGGTCCCGACACCGACCTCCTTAGTCGTGAAGAAGGGCTCGAAAATCCGCTTGAGGATGTCGTCGTCCATGCCGGGGCCGTTGTCAATCACTTCGATCAAAGCGTTATCCGGTTCGCGCAGGGTACGCAGGGTAATGGCGGGCGATGGCGTATTATCCCCCGCCATGGCTTGCGCCGCGTTCTTGAGCAGGTTCAGGATCACCTGCTCGATTTCCGTCTTGTCGCAGTACACCGTCCCCAGCGCGGGATCGTAATCGCGCGCAATCAGGATTCGCTTGAAATCGTACTTCTTTTTTAAGTCGTAGTCGCTAGCGGCCAAGCGCAACACGGTTTCCAGCATGTCCTCGATATCCACCAGGGTAAATCGCGATTCGCTGCGCCGGCTGAACGAGAGCATATCGGCGACGATCTTGGTCGCACGGGAACCGGCTTCGCGAATACCCTCCAAAAATCGTAGGATACCGCGTTCTTGCAAATAGCGGTTGAGCTGATTCAGATCGACGCCCAAGGCGTCGGCAACCGAACGGTTTTGGGGAAGGTCTGGCCCGATGCGTCGCAGGATATTCTGGCTGCCCTGCAAAATCGCACCAAGCGGATTATTGATTTCGTGTGCCATGCCGGCTGCCAGCCCACCGACCGACAGCATTTTTTCGGTTTGTACCATCATGGATTCGATCCGAACCCGGGCAGTGACATCATCCACCCGAATCACGGCCCCTTTGGCGCTATTCGCTATGAGAGGATAGACCATGATATCGGCGTAGTGCAGTTCGCCTTCGGTCTCCAGCGTCATCCGGGAGGTCTTGATCGGCTGGCCATGACAAATCGCCTGCCGCACCTGGTCGAACTGGCTTGCCAACCGCGGAAACACTTCCCCGAAAAAACGGCCCTGCGCTGCCTCCCAGGACACTCCACCCGCCTGTTCGGCCGGTTGGTTCAAGACCGTGATGTAGCCCCAAGGATCGACGCCGATCAGCATGGATGGCATCGAGTCGATGATGTTTTTCAGAAAGAGCCGCATCCTCGCCACTTCTTCCTTAGCCTGCTTCTGCTCAGTGATGTCGATCGCTACGCTCAACACGGCAGCTTCGTTCAAGTCTGGCTCGATAAAGGGGATCTTCATGATTTGCAGGGTGCGGATACGGCCAGCCCGATCGGTAAAGCGCTCTTCGGGAATCCGCTTGGAGGACCAGTTCTCGATCACTTCCAGATCGTCGGCCAGCATCCGCTCCTCCTCTTCCTCCATACCGGGGACGATGTGACGAGACCGGTCCATCAGCTCCTCGACCGTGGTGCCGTAAGCAGCGGCAGTGGCACGATTGGCCAATAGAAAATAGCCATAGCGATCCTTGGCGAAAATCATATGCGGTACCAAATCGATAATGCGTCGCAGGCGCAATTCACTCTGGTGCAGAGCCACTTCCACCCCGATCCATTCCGTGACGTCGGTACCGGTGCCGCGGTAGCCCTTGAATCGGCCCTGACTGTCGTAAACCGGTTTGCCGCTGACTTTCAGATAGCGTCCGTTTTGTCGGTCGCCGGTCAGCTGGGTTTGATAGATGAAATCCCGAAACGGCAAATGCTGCTCTAGTAATTCCCGGTGCTGACGCCATTTTTGCGGATCGGCGGCCAAATCGACCCCCGCCAAATCCCAGTGGGTACGGCCCAGCACGAATCGGGGTGCGATACCGGTCAACGCATAAAATCGTTCGGATAGGTGGGTAAAACGCAGACTCCCATCCATTTCCCAGATCCAGTCACTGGCGGCTTCGGTGACATCGCGAAGGCGCGCCTCGCTTTCGCGCAACGCTACCTCCATCCGTCGTCGCTCGTTCAATTCCTGCTGCAACTGCCGGGTACGCCGCGCCGCCTGCCGATACAGCAACCACGACCAAAACAGGACAACGAGGATGAACAGGAGGGCGGCAGCCAAAATCCACACCGGCAATTGCCCTTCTCCCGGCAGACTCCCAGGATCCGCCGTGATCAAGCGGAGCCCGCCCGATTCAGCGTTCGCGACACCGGACAAGACCCACAACGTTGCCGCAAGCCCGCTGGGCGGTCCAACGGATGCTCGCATCCGGGTGAGGGGTTCCTCCCGACCGGACAGCGATCGAGTCAGCCGCGCGGGCTGGCGAAAACACGTTGATCTGGGCATGGTCACTGGCGATTGGCAAATTAGGCGTTATCATAAAATGATTTCCCTACAGGCCGATACGAGGCACGAACCATGGCGTTGGGACCGGTGATGCTAGGGCTGGACGGCCCGGAATTGACCGCCGAGGAACAGGATCTCCTCTGTCATCCGCTGGTTGGCGGTGTCATCCTGTTCAGCCGCAACTATCGATCTCCAGAGCAGGTGGCGGCACTGACGGCGACGATTCATGCTCGACGCCAACCCCGCTTGCTGGTGGCGGTGGATCATGAAGGCGGCCGAGTCCAGCGGTTTCGCGACGGCTTCACCCGGCTGCCGGCGGTGCGCCGCCTAGGCGAGATTTATGATCAAGACCGCATGCGCGCCAAACAACTGGCGCGAATCACCGGTTGGCTGATGGCCGCCGAATTGCGGGCGGTTGGCGTCGATTTCAGTTTTGCGCCCGTCCTGGATTTGGATCACGGCGTTAGCGGAATCATCGGCGACCGCGCGTTCCACCACGATCCCGAGACGGTGGCTGACCTCGCCCATTCCTACGTGAGTGGGATGCAGAAAGCCGGCATGGAAGCGGTGGGCAAGCATTTTCCCGGCCACGGCGGCATCGCGGCCGATTCGCATCTGGAACTGCCGGTGGACTCCCGTCCTTATGCCGATCTGGCCAGCGGCGATCTGTTGGCCTTCGAGCGAATGATTCACTACGGCTTAGCGGCACTGATGCCGGCCCACGTCCTGTATCCACAAGTGGACGACCGACCAGCCGGATTCTCGGCACGCTGGTTGAAGGACATTCTGCGGCAGCAATTGGAATTCCAGGGTGTTATCTTCAGCGACGATCTGGACATGGCTGGCGCACAGGAAGCGGGTTCGCCGCCAGAACGGGCGCGCGCCGCGTTGGCGGCCGGCTGCGATATGGTGCTAGCCTGCAACGACCGCCGCGCCGCCATTGCCATTCTCGACAATCTGCACCGTGTGCCGGATCCAGTCAGCCAGTTGCGTTTGATTCGCTTGCACGGACGCGGACATTTTACCGTGGCGCGCTTGCGACGCGACCCGGTCTGGCAGCAGGCCAGCGCGCTGGTGCGAGATTATGATGCGTTCCCGCTGCTGGAGATGGATATCTAAAAATTCTTTGGAGACGTTTCCCTTTCCCGACAGGCAAGCCCCTCGTGCGTACCCCCTCCTGCATCGGAACAGCATGGAGCGAGTGCTCGGAAGACTGATTACCCCCCACTCCCAGCTACGGAGTCCGCAATGCCCAGCATCCCCCCCGAACAGGCGCTCGACGTGCTGCGCGAAGCCGAACTGCTGTATCCAGCCGAACAGATTGAAGCCGCCTTGGACCGGATGGCCACCGCAGTCGCCGCCGTGTTGGAAAACCGCAATCCGCTGGTACTGATGGTGATGAACGGCGCATTCGCGACTGCCGCGCAATTGCTGGCCCGCTTACGGTTTCCGCTGCGCGTCGGTTATCTGCACGCTACCCGCTATCGTAGTGGCACGCGGGGCGGAGTCATCGACTGGATCGCGCAACCCCGACCAGCGGTGGCGGGTGAAGTCGTGCTGGTGGTAGACGACATCTTCGACGAAGGTGACACGCTAAAAGCGATCCTGGATGAAATCCGTCAGCAAGGCGCAGCGGCGGTGTATAGCGCGGTGCTGGTCAACAAACGGCATGATCGCAAGGTACCGGGTCTAACGGTGGATTTTGTCGGTCTGGAAGTGCCGGATCGCTATGTATTTGGTTTTGGAATGGATTACAAAGAGTATTGGCGCAACCTGCCAGCTCTCTACGCAGCCCGCGAGTGATCGACCGGGTAACCACCATCTTCATTTTCATCCTGCCACCCACTCGCTGAAGATAATCGCCATGACTTCTCCTATCGCCATCATCGGAGGCACCGGCCTCACGTCCCTAGACACGCTGAAAATCACCCATCGAGAAACCCAATCCACCCCCTACGGCGAGCCATCTAGCCCCATCATTCACGGCGAACTGAACGGCCGGGCTGTAGTATTTTTGGCTCGGCACGGCCACCATCACACGTTCCCGCCCCACAAGATCAACTATCGAGCCAATCTCTGGGCGTTACACCGGATCGGAGTGCGGCAGATCATCGCCGTGGCGGCGGTGGGCGGAATTCGGGACGACATGGCACCGGGTGTGCTGGCCTTTCCAGATCAGCTCGTCGATTACACATGGGGCCGGCACAGTACTTTTTTCGAGGACAATTTAAGCCATGTCACCCACATTGATTTTACCGAGCCGTATTGCCCTAAATTGCGCGCACGCTTGATCGAAGCTGCCCGTGCGCTGGATCTGGCGGTGCGTGAATCCTGCACCTACGCCGCGATGCAAGGGCCGCGACTGGAAACGGCGGCGGAAATCCGCAAGCTGGAACGGGATGGCTGCGATATCGTCGGGATGACCGGAATGCCGGAAGCGGCTTTGGCGCGCGAACTCGGCTTGCGCTATGCAACCTGTGCAGTGGTGGCGAACTGGGCGGCGGGCAAGGTAGCCGGCGAAATCACTATGGCCGAAATCGAACGGAACCTGCAAGAAGGCATGACGTGGGTTGAGGCGCTGTTAGGACAGGTTGTCCCGATGTTGGAAGAGCAATCCTAGTCTTTAAATGCCGTACTTTGCTGGGTTTCAAAGCTTGCTGGGCCAGCGCGGACAATCTGGGACGGAGATTCCTCGGCCAAATTCGCCATGACATTTAGGCAGGACTTGCAAAGGTTGCGAGACATCATCGACTTCGCGACGCACAAAGCCAAGCAACTCGGACAGAATCGAGTGAGCTTCAAGTCGCCGTCGCTCAAACGGCGTGACCGACTCGACTGATCGCCTTACAGCAGCATCAGGCCGCAGCGCGAGAACCATCGCCGTTGCGGACAGCGGCGACGATCCGATCCTCCAACGCGATGCGCTCCGCCAGTTGTTCCCCTAGCCGCGATAATTCTCCATCCAGCTCGGCCAGCGCCTCACTGGACAAGCCGCCGTCGTAACGGTCGTGAAAGTCTAAGGCTGCCTGAGTGGTCCGAGCGATGTGGGCGTACAGTTGCCGAGCCAGCTTCCGTGCGTCGTGATAGGGCGAGTCGAGGGGCTGCTCTTCGAGCGCTTGATAGACCTCAAATGGCCCCAAGGCTAAATAATCCACCAAAGTTTGACAAAAGCGTTGCAACAAGTGTTGAACTGGCTCAGCGGACGAAAACGGTTTCAGTGAGGCGAGCTTGTGGAACAACACCAAACTCCCCTGGCGCGCCACCAGCAATTTATTCACCAAGTCTGGCAATGTCTTGCTATGGACTGGATCGGCGGTAAGCGTATCTTTCATAATTTATTCTCCAATGGATGGCTGTGGTTTTTATTGATATTTTCTGATCGTCGCATCAGATTATCATAAATGGGGCGCATACCATCACTCTGGAAAATACTGATCAAACAGTCGATCTAAGATAATGTCGCCCTTGGTTTACTCGCGACCTCATCTCGCAAATAAACCGGGAGCGCCCGTTCGGCGGATACCCACTCACCCCGTCGGCGAGGATCAGCCGCCAACCGTGCCACATCACCAGCGTGGGGTAAGCGTTCGCCCAACCAATCGCCAACCGCCAACCGCTGGCGGAGTATCGCGGCGTACACCCGCCAGCCACTTCCGACCCCGAACCAGTCACCAGGCGGTGCAGTCGCAGCCTGTGGCGGACAAATTCGTTCCTCACCGATCATTTGGGCTATTTCCATCGTTACTGTATACGTTCCCCAGTAGATTTCGCCCATGCGGGCGTCCAGCGCTGCAGCGATTTGGACATGGCCCGTTTCTCGCGCCGCACCCAGCGCCAGCGCGGCCAAGGTGGAAATCGGCACAACCGGCAGATCAGCGGCAAAGGCGATACCCTGGGCGATACCGGCCGCTACTCGCACGCCGGTAAAAGCGCCCGGTCCTCGGCCGAAGGCGATGGCATCCAGCTGCACGACACCTGATTCCAGCCTCGGCCAGCACTGTTTCAATCATCGGCAAGATCAGCGCGGCATGGCGGCGCGGAGCCAACTCATAGCTTTCCATCACCGCCCCTTCCACCAACACGGCGGCCGAACACGCATCGGTGGATGTATCAAGCGCAAGCAGTTTCATCTTATTTCCTCGATCCTGGGAAATTTGCAAGAAAAATTCATTTTCGGTTTCTTCAATTTCCGCAGCGCGGCGCGCCCGCAACTCAGCAAAGTCACGGCTTCGACCGTGGAGAAGAGGGAAATTCTGATGACAATCATCCGACTATGCGCTACCGATCGAGAGCAATAACCCTAGCGTGACGGCCCTGCTCACGATGGGCATTCGGGAATACCGTCTGTGGGATCGGGAAACTTCTGGCGGCTGGAACTGGAAGCGATTGACTAAGCCCCACGCACGATGGCCGGATTGCGACGAACCCGCATCCGATCGACCTTGTTTCGCGACGCCGCCGTTCCGCGCGCGCCTTGCCCTTCAGGGTTCCAAGCCACTCTCGATCCGTTCGCGCCGCTTGGCCCTGACCAAGGCGGGACGGTCCCACATTCGGCCGGCATAAGCCCGGAGATTATCGTGTTCGGCCAACAATTCGTAGGCATGCGCCCAAGCCAGCGTATGGGCGATCAGGATATCGGCTGCCGTGAAACGCTCGCCGATGACGAAAGCACGTCGACCCAGTCCTGTCGCCAGGATCTTGGCCGCAATCGTAAATTCCCAACGAGCGGTATCGATCACCCCCGGAACCCGACGTTGCTCCGGCAGTGCGAAGCGATGCTTGGCGATGGTCCACAACGGTTGTTCCAATTCACTGAGGGTGAAATAGCACCATCGGTTGTAACTGGCCCGTTCCTGGGTTCCGACCTGTGGCACCAAACCGGTATCGGGAAACCGGTCACCGATATAGGTGCAGATGGCGGCGGATTCGGTCAGGACGAATTCGTTATCCACCAGCGTGGGTACCTTGCCGCCGATGTTGATCGCTAAATAATCGGGCTGCCAACCCGCGCCGGCCCGTAAATCAACCGGCACGTATTGATACTCCTCGCCTACCTCCTCCAGCGCCCATACGACGCGAGTGGAACGGGTATTCGGACAGCCATATATCGTCAACATAATCGAGGTGCTCCCTAGGAGGCTTGCCGAGCGAATAGCCGGTCAGGAACCCGGCTTTGCAACTTTCCTGGTCGATGGCGCATTGCTGCGACCCGTTGGCGCTTTTTTTCCCGCAACTACCCGCCTGGGTGCCGGATGCGATTTGCTGGATTCAAACCCATCGAGTCGGCTGATATTCAAGGGATATTGCCGCACCCTAACCTTTTTGAGGTGCTGAAAAATTTCCTTGGGCATCCCATCGGGCAAATCCACGGTGCTGTAGTCATCGTGGATTTCAATACGTCCGATATAGCGGCTCTCGATACCCGCTTCGTTGGCGATGGCCCCCACGATGTTTTGCGGGGTCGCCCCGTGCTGGTGGCCGACCTCCAACCGATAGCGGATCTTGTCCAGATCGGTGGAATGCCTCGAAACATCGCGCGGCCGCCGCTCCCGCCGGTCAGCCGGCTTCGCTTCTCGCACCGGACGAATGGGTTCTCTCTCCAGTTCATCGGGAATCGCGTCCTCAAACTGGAAGGGCCGATCGCGCTGCGCCAGCCAAGTCAGGGCCGCCGCGATATCGTGCGAGCCGATTTCCTGTTCGCGCTCGATCTCGGCGACCACCTGCTGGAAAAAGCCCAGATCCTGGGAATTCAAAATCTCGCTGACCTGCTGCTTGAACTGGGCTAGGCGGTGACCAGTGATGGCCTCTTGGGTTGGCAGTCGCATCCGTTCGATGGGCTGCCGGGTCGCCTTTTCGATAGCGCGCAACATGCGCAATTCGCGGGGCGCGACGAACAGAATGGCATCGCCGGCGCGGCCTGCCCGAGCGGTGCGGCCGATACGGTGCACGTAAGCTTCGGTATCGTAAGGGATGTCGTAATTGACAACGTGACTGATCCGCTGCACATCGAGTCCACGCGCCGCCACATCGGTGGCGACCAGGATGTCGAGACCGCCGCCCCGCAATTGCTCGATGGTCTTTTCGCGCAACGCCTGGGTCATATCACCGTGCAAGGCGGCACTAGGATAGCCGCGTGCTTCCAGCCGTTCGGCCAGCTCCGTCGCGGCAATCTTGGTCCGCACGAAGATCAGGATGGCGTCGGCGTCTTCCACCTCCAGCACGCGGGTCAAGGCGTCGAGCTTATGCTGCGCGCCGACCTGACAATAGCGCTGGCGGACAGTTTCGACCGTGGCGGTGCCGGTTTTGATCTTGACTTCCCGGGGATCGCGCAAATGGCGGTGCGCCACCCGCCGGATCGGATCGGGCATCGTGGCGGAAAACAAGGCAATTTGACGCTCCGACGGCGTTTGTTCGAGAATCCAATCCACATCCTCGATGAAACCCATCCGCAGCATTTCATCGGCCTCGTCCAACACCACGGTCCGCAATCCCTCCAGAGACAGGGTTTCCCGCCGCAGGTGATCCATCACCCGACCCGGTGTGCCCACCACGACATGCACGCCCCGTCTAAGGTGGCGCAACTGGATGCCCATGCTCTGGCCACCATAAATGGGCAGGACATGAAAACCCGGCAGATGACGGGCGTAACCCTGGAAGGCTTCGGCGACCTGAATGGCCAGTTCGCGGGTGGGCGCCAACACCAGTGCCTGAGGCCGTCGGTCGGCCAAATCCAGTTTTTCTAGCACGGGCAAGGCGAAAGCAGCCGTCTTGCCCGTTCCAGTCTGTGCCTGGCCAAGCACGTCGTGGCCTTCGAGTAAAAGAGGGATGGTAGCCGCCTGAATCGGCGAGGGAGCTTCATAGCCGATGTCCCTGAGGGTTTCCAGCAGTGGACGAGAAAGCGCGAGATCTTCAAAGTGTTCGATGAGGACTGACATGCAAGACGATACCTGAGGTTAACAACGCAAGGCACAAGCTTTTGATTCAAAAGAAGTGACGATAAGGAAATTCTTTCGGCCGGGCAAATCAAACCGAACAGGCGGTGCGATGGCGATTACGGAATCGGGCGACAATGTGCCAGCGCCAAAGCAAATGAGCAATCACAAAAGTGGCCGCCGCAGCGATCACGCCCATTACCAGCGACCCAATTAACAGTGGCCAGCCAATATCGCCAATCCGTTGCAGCAGCCAACTTGCCGAGGGTTCAAAGGCCCAGTCCAGCGTTGGCCTCCCTAGCAGCCAAGCGCCAAAGCGGTAATTGCCGTAGAAGATGGGAGGAATAGTCACCGGGTTGGTGATCCACACCATCGCGACCGCCACCGGCAGGTTGAACCGCAACCAAGCAGCAGCCATGGCGGCGAGCAGCATTTGCCAAGGCAGGGGCACGAAGGCGCAAAACATGCCGGCCGCCAGCCCCCGCACGGTGGACCGGCGGTTGAAATGCCACAGCCGGGGATCGTGCAACAACTCGCCGAGAAAGCGTAGGTGCTTGTGCGCACGCAATCGCTGCGGATCGGGCAAGTAATGTCGCAGAAAATGTTTCATGGTGGGCCAGCGAGAATGGGTGAGCGGTCAATAATGTATTCTACTTTAAATTGAATGCGATACGCGGTTTTTCTTAAGGCATTGACCATCAATCATCAAAAATTTGACGGCGACCGCGACCACCCAACGATGGTTATCCCACATCAGTTGCTCGACGCCAAACCCAAACCCCCAACCCCCAAAGCACGGCGCCTATCGACTACCATTCGAATGGCACGTACCCACTGCGCTATTCTTCATCAAGATTGCGACAGAATCATGGCGCGGGCAACAGACTTTCAGAAACTCTGCCGTCGATAGGCCAGCGCCAATAGAGCCACGCCAACGACGATCAGCGGTAGCGACAACACTTGCCCCATAGTCACCCACCCAAACGCCAGATAACCTAGCTGCACATCCGGTTGGCGCACGAGCTCCACCAGAAACCGAAAAATCCCGTAAGTGAGCGCGAAAACGCCTGATACCGCCATGGTCGGGCGCGGCTTGGCCGAAAACAGCCAGACGATCACGAACAGGGCCACTCCCTCCAGCGCCGCCTCATACAACTGGGAGGGATGGCGCGGCAAGCCATCGCCGGTTTGTCGAAACACCATCCCCCAAGGCAGATCGGTTACTCGCCCCCACAATTCGCCATTGATGAAATTACCAATGCGCCCGAACAGAATGCCCGGCGCGATCAGCGGCGCAATGAAATCGACCGTCGCCCAAAATCCTTTTTGATACTTGCGAGCGAAAAGCACCATCGCCAGCAGCACACCGATAAACCCCCCATGGAAGGACATGCCACCTTCCCAGATTTTAAACAGTATCAACGGATTGTGGAGGAATGAACTAAACCCATAAAACAAGATATAGCCGATTCGACCGCCGAGAATGACGCCCAAAGCGATATAGAACACTAGATCGTCCACTTGATCCGCAGTCCAGCCCGAACCGGGTTGCTTGGCTCGATAGCGGCCCAGCGCCCAACCTACTACGAATCCCAGCAGATACATCAGACCATACCAACGTACCTGCAGCGGCCCCACAGCAAACGCCACCGGATCGAAATCGGGATGCACCAACATAAACAGCTCCTAGATAAAGGCGAATTTACGGCAAGGCGAAAGCATACTTGGTTTTCGAGCAGGCGTCCGACAGGCAAAGAGCCGACTTCACAACCGGACCCTCACACTAGTCGGACAGAGGAAAATCCAAGCGACATTGGAGGAGGTGGACAAGCACCGGTCGCGATAGGGAAGGAGCGATCCAAAATAGGGCAAATCACCCAAGAAAGCCAACCGATGCGACATTCGCGAGCGAACTCGCATCAAATTGGCGTATTTCTGATTTTTTAAATCAAAAATAATTGAATAATCTATACGAAAAAAATCAATAAATGACAATTTATGTCACTTATTGAAAACATTGAAACGAAAAAGCTCAGATCAATTGATTCGTTGGCTCACCAAATTGGGCCTTTGCGGCGACCAGATTGGACCGATAGATTTGGACCTAATCGAACGACCCCAATGTCATCCCAATGGTCCATAAAAACCGATCAACAAACCCGCTTTCTCTCGATGGTGTCACGCGCCATATTCAATAACTCCATAGGCGGCTCATAACCCGTACGACGACAATGATGCAAATAGTCGGTCAGCCGGGGCTCGATATCCCTTTGACTGGCCAACTCGATCAATTCGAGCAACTCGATCATCCGGGGAGTGGGTACCGTGGCAACAGTCTGAAGCATATTCAGTTCCTTCAAAAATTAAAAAATCAGTTCAGCACGAGCAGGCCAGCATATCCAGAATTTTTTTGCAAATACCGTGCCGAAATTATTCAATTCTCATTGATCTCTCAGCGCAAATGGAGCAACCGTGACTTGCCAGCGCGCCCAGACTTTCGAGTGACATTACTTAGATAACTGGCGTTGTGTATTTATTCTCGGAATACACCGCGGAATACACCGAGATTGCAGCAAAAAAGGAATAATCCCTACCGTTCAAACTCGCCCGGATCATTTCGTCCCCAAGAATCTTCCCCGATTCGAAACGAAGGATTTCCCCTTAGCCCGGATTCCGGTGAAAATGTTCCAATCGTGACTGTTGCCCGTGAGCGCCGTGCTAAAAATGCGGGTGCGCGAACTTGAAGCACCTTATCGAAAATACAGGATATCCGCGCCATGCTGCTGATGATCGACAACTATGACTCTTTCACTTACAACTTGGTGCAATATCTGGGTGAATTGGGTGAGGACGTGAAGGTCTATCGCAACGACCAGATCACCCCGGATGAAATCGTCGAACTTCATCCTGAGCGCATCGTGCTTTCCCCCGGCCCCTGCACTCCCACCGAAGCGGGTGTATCGCTGGCCGTTATTGATACCTTCGCTGGCCGGATTCCCATCTTCGGCGTCTGCCTGGGTCATCAGAGCATCGGCCAAGCCTTCGGCGGCAAAATCGTCCGTGCCGGCCACGTCATGCACGGCAAGACTTCCGCTGTCCATCACAACAACCGGGGCGTGTTTGCTGGCCTGCCCAACCCGTTTACCGTGGTGCGCTATCATTCCCTGGTGATTGAAAAAGCCACCATCCCGGATGGTCTAGACATCACGGCCTGGACTCAAACCGCGGACGGTGAGCTGGATGAAATCATGGGCGTGCGGCACAAAACACTGCCGGTCGAAGGCGTACAGTTCCATCCCGAATCCATCCTGACCGAGCACGGCCACACCCTACTTCAAAACTTTCTCAATCAGCGGCACTGAACCGTCGCGGAGATCTGCATGTCCATCACTCCCCAGGAAGCCCTGCAACGCACCATCGAACACCGCGAAATCTTCTACGACGAGATGCTAGCGCTGATCCGCCAGATCATGGCCGGTGAGATCTCACCGGTCATGACCGCCGCTATCCTCACCGGCCTGCGTGTCAAAAAGGAAACCATCGGCGAGATCACTGCCGCCGCCACGGTGATGCGTGAACTGTCCACCAAGGTTCACGTTCCCCCACCACACGAGCATTTCGTGGATATCGTCGGTACCGGTGGCGACGGCGCGCACACCTTTAATATTTCTACCGCATCGATGTTTGTGGCCGCCGCCGCTGGCGCCCGCGTCGCCAAGCATGGAAATCGCGGCGTGTCCTCCAAATCCGGCAGCGCCGATGTACTGGAAGCCCTCGGCGCCCGTATCGACCTACAGGCTGAACAGGTGGCAGAATGCATCGCGGCGACCGGATTGGGTTTCATGTTCGCCCCCAACCACCATTCGGCCATGAAAAACGTCGCGCCGGTCCGCCGCGAGATGGGCGTGCGCACCCTCTTTAATATCCTCGGTCCGCTGACCAACCCTGCTGGCGCACCGAACCAACTGATGGGCGTATTCCATCCCGATCTGGTCGGTATCCAAGTACGGGTCATGCAGCGACTCGGCGCGCAACACGTCCTGGCCGTCTGGGGCAAGGACGGCATGGATGAAATTTCGCTGGGCGCCGCTACCCTGGTCGGCGAACTGAAGAATGGCGAGATCTTGGAATATGAGATTCATCCTGAGGACTTCGGATTGGCTATGATGTCCAACCGCAACCTCAAGGTCGACAGCGCCGAACAATCCAAAGCCATGTTGCTGGCAGCGTTGAACGATGAACCAGGCGCCCCACGCGACATCGTCATCCTCAATACCGGCGCAGCGCTGTACGCCGCTAATCTGGCCGATTCCATCGCGGGCGGCATCGAACGGGCACGGGAAGCGCTTGCCAGCGGTAGAGCACGCACCAAACTGGACGAATTTGTGCGTTGCACTCAAAAGTTAGCCGTATGAGCGACGTCCCGGACATCCTTAAGAAAATCCTGGCGCGCAAGGCCGAGGAAATATCAGAGCGTAACCAACGACTTAGCTTGGCCGAACTTCGCCAGATGGTCGCGAAACTACCACCGACCCGACCGTTTCGAGAGCGCCTGGAACAAACCATCGCCGACAGCCAGCCAGCGATCATCGCCGAGATCAAGCGGGCTTCGCCTAGCAAGGGTCTACTGCGCGACCCGTTTCATCCAGCGGACATTGCGCGTAGTTATTCCGCGTTTGGCGCGACCTGCCTGTCAGTATTGACCGATCGCGATTTTTTCCAGGGTCACGAGGACTTTCTTCGGGAAACGCAAACCGCCTGCCTGCTACCAATCCTACGCAAGGACTTCATCATCGATCCTTATCAGGTGTACGAAGCCCGCCTGATCGGCGCCGATTGCGTTTTGCTGATCGTGGCCGCCTTGGACGACACCGTGCTGCGGGATCTGACGCGATTGACGATCACGCTCGGCATGGATGCGCTGGTCGAGGTCCACGATGCGGAGGAACTGGAACGGGCACTGGCACTCAACACGCCGCTGATCGGCATCAATAACCGCGATCTGCGCACCTTCGAAACCCGGCTGGACACCACGCTCAACCTGCTACCTCGCATTCCGGCCGACCGCATCGTGGTCACCGAAAGCGGCATTCACACCTCAGCGGACGTTACCCTGATGCGCGAGCACGGCGTACACGCTTTTCTGGTCGGCGAAGCCTTCATGCGCGCGGACGTTCCGGGCGCCAAGCTGGCGGAACTATTCGGAACGCGGTCTCAGGGCGACAACCAAACTTCACGAGCATCCTGATGAAAACCCGCATCACTTGGCTGGAAGACATGACTTACGTGGCCCAATCCGCGAGCGGCCATGCGCTAGTGCTGGATGGACCGCCGGAATTGGGCGGTCACAATCTCGGACCGCGACCGATGGAAATGCTGCTGATGGGCATGGGCGGCTGCACTGCCGTCGATGTGGTACACATTCTCCGCAAGGCCCGGCAGGATTTGCGCGGCTGCGAGCTACAACTGGAAGCCGAACGTGCCGACAGCGATCCTAAGGTCTTCACTGACATCCGCGTGCACTTCATCCTGACCGGCAAGAATCTAAGCACCAAACACGTCGAGCGTGCTATCGAGCTGTCCGCTGAGAAATACTGTTCGGCCTCGATTATGCTCGGAAAAACGGCCCAAATCAGCCACACCTTCGAGATTCGTGAAGCCTGAAGGCTTCGCCGCGTGCCCGGCACCGTCACCCGATCCTGCCGCACTCCCATGCGCTCCGAACGAGACGCTGGCCCGCCAACCGGTGTACCGATGATTTTCGCCCGCGAGGAGGGAATGCCATCATGACGCCGGTGCCGAGGCCCAAACTGCGCTTGCACGGATTCAATAACCTGACGAAAACCCTCAGCTTCAATATCTACGATATCTGCTACGCCGCGACGCCCAGACAGCACGAACGCTATCTCGCTTACATCGATGAAGCCTATAACGCCGAACGACTCACCCAGATTCTGGCCAATGTCTCCAAAATTATCGGCGCCAACATTCTGAATATCGCCTGCCAGGACTACGAGCCACAAGGCACAAGCGTTGCCATGCTAATTTCCGAAGAGCCGGTCACATCCGGCAGCATTTCCAATACCGAATGGCCGGGATCACTACCGAATACGGTGGTCTGCCACTTGGACAAGAGCCATATCACGGTTCACACTTACCCGGAAAACCATCCTTATAACGGCATCAACACCTTTCGCACCGATATCGATGTTTCAACCTGCGGCTGCATCTCACCGCTCAAAGCCCTAAATGACCTGATCCACAGCTTCGAGTCCGACATCGTCGTCATCGACTACCGGGTGCGTGGTTTCACTCGGGACGTGACCGGCAAGAAACACTTTATCGATCACCCGATCACTTCGATCCAGAACTACTTATCGAGGGACTCCCACGAGCGGTATCAAATGATTGACGCGAATATCGATCAGGAACACATCTTTCATACCAAGATGTTCCTGAAAGACTTCGATCTCAATCATTATCTGTTTGGCGTGGACAAACAAGACATGCCACTGCGTGAGCGATCGGAAATCGAACGGCGAGTGCGGCAGGAAATGGCGGAGATTGTTTACGGCGAGAACCCACGCAAGGGCTTGCAAATTTAATTTTCGCTGCCCGCACACCCCTTGTTCTTTTCCGAACAGGGCCGGAGATAAGGGGGAAAGAGTTCGAAATACGGGACAGGTATTCATCAAACCCAGTATGTCGTCTTCGTCATTATCTTTGACGCCCCCTTCATCAACAATCGCACCGGCAGCGGCAATCGGGCACCACCGGCGATCAGCGCGTGGGTAGCGTGGCGCGCTTCGTCCTCCTTCATTTGCTCCAAAATGGCTCGGCTCGCCTGATCGCGGGCAGGTAGCCGTCCCAGATGCGAATCCAGATGTTGAACGACTTGATGCTCGGTCTCGGCGACGAAACCCAGGCTCCAGCGGTCGCCGATTTTACCGGCCAGTGCGCCGATGGCGAATGCACCGACATAGAATAATGGATTCAGCACGCTGGGATAGCTGTCCAATTCTTTCAGCCGTGCCTCGCACCACGCTAAATGGTCATTTTCCTCGCTTGCGGCCTGCTCCATCCGGTCGCGCACCGTATCCAGTTGCGCCGTCAGCGCCTGCCCCTGATACAAGGCCTGGGCGCACACTTCACCGGTGTGATTGACCCGCATCAAACGGCTGGCCAATCGCTGTTCGGTGGGTGGCAATCCCTCAGTTGGAGCATCGGCATCCGGCCGGGGCCGACCGGTCGTTACCGGTCGGCCGATCAAGGTGCGAACAGCTTGGTCCAGATTGATGAGCAAGGCATCGACAGGGGTATAGTAACGAGTGGTCATGTGCGTAAACTCAAATCAGGAGAGCAGTCAGGTGTCCTATTATCGCTATCATGTCTTCTTTTGCACTAATCTACGCCCGGATGGCTCGCAATGCTGCCAGCAGTACGGTGCCCAAGAAGCTCGCGACTACGTCAAGCAACGCGTCAAGGAACTGGGGCCGGCCATTCCTCACAAAGTACGCATCAATACCGCTGGCTGCTTGGATCGCTGTGCCGAAGGTCCGGTAATCGTGATCTATCCTGAAGAAACTTGGTACACCTACGTGGATCGCACGGATCTAGACGAGATTATCGAGGAACATCTTGTCGGAGGCCGTACAGTGGAGCGGTTGCGCATTTAAGCGTTTACCCCATGTTACCTTTCCAAATCAGCAAACTTTATCGAGTCTTGTAAGGCGGGCTCTGCTTGAGTAAGATACGCGACTCCCTACGCGGACATGGATTTTTGGAGCCTGTCACTAATGAAAACTTTCAGCGCCAAACCGGCCGAGGTCAAGCGCGACTGGTATGTAATCGACGCCTCGGATCAGGTTCTGGGCCGGCTGTCGACAGAAATCGCCCGTCGCTTGCGGGGCAAACACAAGCCCGAATACACTCCCCACGTTGATACCGGCGATTACATCATCGTAATCAATGCCGCCAAGGTGCGAACGACCGGCCGCAAGGAAACCGATAAAATCTATTACCACACCACGGGTTACGTCGGCAATATCAAGTCGATTTCCCTGGAAAAGTTGCGGAAAACCACTCCGGAGCGAATCATTCAGATCGCGGTCAAGGGCATGTTGCCGAAGAATCCCCTCGGTAGAGCCATGTTCCGCAAGCTGAAGGTTTACGCGGGTTCTGAACACCAGCATTCCGCCCAGCAACCTCTGCCACTAGAACTGGCGCGTTAAACCACCGACAACTGAAACGGAACCGGCAAGAATGATCGAGAGTCACCATTACGGGACGGGTCGGCGCAAGACCGCTACCGCGCGGGTGTTCCTGCGGCCCGGCACCGGAACTATTACCATCAACCGACGGCCCCTGGATGAATATTTCGGGCGTGAAACCTCTCGGATGGTGGTCCATCAGGCACTGGAAGTGGCCGATCTCGGCGACCGCTTTGATGTTTACGTCACAGTCAGGGGCGGTGGCATCACCGGCCAGGCTGGCGCGATCCGCCACGGCCTCACGCGTGCGCTGATCCAATACGACGAGAGCTTGCGCGCTCCCCTGCGCAAAGCTGGCTTCGTCACCCGCGATGCCCGCGAAGTGGAACGCAAGAAAGTTGGTCTGCGCAAGGCGCGTCGCGCCACTCAGTATTCCAAGCGCTGATACACTCTTGGGGGATCGTCTAGCGGCAGGACTACGGACTCTGACTCCGTCAACCTAGGTTCGAATCCTAGTCCCCCAGCCACGCAAAAACCCACCTCGCGGTCGGCGAAGTGGGTTTTTTTATGGTAAATTAGATAAAAAAGCAACATATTGTTGTATCATTGAAACAATAAATTAAATTTTGTGTTTTTTTTGAAAATATCAGTTGCATTTGTGCTTCAAAATGCGTATAAATTTCTTCAATGAATTTCGAGCGTCCTTTTGTTGTGTATTTACAACACAAACCTAGGAGTTTAATTATGAAAAAGTCTGCTCTCGCACTGGCGGTAGCCGCTGCGCTGGTTGGTTTCGGTACCGCTGCCCACGCGGATACCACGTTGTATGGTTCGGCTCGGGTATCCCTCGATTACGATGACAATGACACGACGTATGCTCAAGGCCCAGTGCCTGGCACGATAATTCCTGTTGTGCCCGGTAATCAGGCGTGGGATGTCTTCAACAATGCTTCTCGTCTGGGTGTCCGGGGCGAGGAAGACTTGGGCGGCGGGCTGAGCGCTATCTACCAATACGAATTCGGCGTCGATATGACCGAAGGCGGTAATCTGAACAGCAACCGTCCCAAGTGGGTCGGCCTCAAGGGTGGTTTCGGCTCCGTCACCGCTGGCACCCAATGGACCCCGTACTATAACGTGATCGGTATCGGCGATATTTTCAACAGCAGCAAGGTGTTCGATGACGACACCTACCTGGGCAATACCTTCGGGCTGCGCATGGACAACAGCGTGATCTACACCACGCCGAACTTCAGCGGCTTCAGTGCCCAGGCGATGCTTGTTTTCAACGGTTCCTGCTCGCCGAGCGACCCTACCACGCCGGCTGATCTGTGCAAAACGTCGACCGACAACAAGTTGCCGGGCAACTTGAGTGATGATCTCGACATGTGGAACATCGGGGTCAGCTACAAGAACGGTCCGTTCTTCGTGGGCGGCACCTACATGGGCTTGGAAGGTAGTGAGTTCAGTGACTTCGTGACTAAGCCCACCTATGATGGCGATCAGTGGGGCTTGGCGTTTGGTTACAACTCAGGTCCTATTGCCGTCACTCTTGCCTACGAAAATGGCGACGTCAATACCTTGTACTTCGGTAAGTCTGAGAACATTTATCTGACTGGTCAGTACACCTTCGGCCCCAACGTCATCCGGGCTTCGTATGGCTTCGTCAGCCCCGAGGATGACCGGATCCCCGTCGTTGTCAACAATGTTCCGGGGGTTATCGTCCAGGATGAAATCAATAACTGGGCGTTGGGTTACCAGTACAACTTCAGCAAGCGCACCCGGGTCTGGGTCGAGTGGATGGATAGAGACGTTGATTCCAGCCTGGTCGGCGATAAGCAAACTATCTCGATCGGTACGCGTCACGATTTCTAAGCTCCAACGAGCCTGATCGATAACGAATGAACGGGCACCCCTAGGGGTGCCCGTTTTCATTTTCTCATTTCGATCAGTGAATAAAATTCAATAACGTTGTGTTTATACAAATAAGTTGTATTTTTATAAATAAATAGTTGCATTTTTGACGAAATCCATATATAAATCACCGGTAGATGGTTTTAAAGATCATTTCCCAATCAAAGTAGCCGATTGATTGGAAAGCGAACTTTGAAATGCGAGTTCAATGCAGATCAGGAATCTAGCTATGAAAAAGTCCCTCCTCGCCTTGGCCGTTACAGCCGCTCTCACCGCTCCTCTTGCCGCCCAAGCCGATACGATCCTGTACGGCTCCGCGCGAGTGTCGATCGATTACAACGACGAAAGTAACTCTTTGTTCAATGGCGACGGTAGCTGGGATATCGCGAATAATAGTTCTCGCCTCGGTGTTTTGGGCTCCGAGGATCTGGGTGGCGGTCTGAGCGCTGTTTATCAGTACGAATTTGGCGTCGATATCAGCGAAGGTGGCAACCTGGAAGGCAATCGCCCCAAATTCGTCGGCCTAAAAGGCGGTTTCGGCCAGATCTCCCTGGGCACTCAAGAGACTCCCTATTACCATGTCGGGGGAATTGTCGATATCTTCAACACCGACAAATCACTTGGCAGCACTGGATGGCTCGGCGGTTCGTTTAACGGGTTCAATGTAAATCTCGTCAACGACCGGGATCTCGGCGATGGTTCGCTATTCCGGCTAGAAAATAGCATCTATTACACCACGCCCGACTTCAACGGCTTCAGCGCCGAAGGCATGCTGGTGTTGGATGGCGCGCAGAATGACAATCAAGGCTATTCGGATGACGTTGACCTGTGGAATATCGCGGCCAAGTACAGCAATGGCCCATTCTTCGCTGGTATCAGCTATATTGAGCTTGACGGTAACAAAAACGTCCTCTTGGGCCAGTTGAGTGACGGAAGCAACATCAGTGTCGATCTCGATCTGCACCAATGGATCGTGGGCTTGGGATACACAGGGGGCCCTTTCAGCGTTGGTTTCATTTATGAGCAGGGCAAACTCAACGAGTTTGGCTTGCTCGGTACCGCCAAATTTAACGATATCCGCGTTTTCGGCAACGACGATGCCAACAACTGGTATCTGACTGGAGAATATCGGTTCGGTAACAACACGCTCCGGGCCGCCTACGGCCAGATGGACACTAAAATCGATATCCCCGGTTCTGACAGCACCATCGACAATTATCTGGTGGGGTATCAGTACGATTTCAGCAAGCGGACTCGCGTCTGGCTTGAGTACATCGGCCGTAATAGCGACAGCCCGCTTTATGGCGATCAGAACGCCGTTTCTATCGGTACCAGGGTTGACTTCTAAAACTAAAGCCTGACATCGGGCGTAAGGGCGACGGGCACCGCATAGCGGTGCCCGTTTTTTATTGTCCGGTCCCTTTCATCGGCCTGCAAAACGAATCGTTCGCACGCTATCGGCGGTTCCCAACAGCAGGACATCTGCCGGTCGCAACGCGAACAACCCCACCGCGACGATACCGGCGATATTGTTCAACTCCGCTTCCAGCACAGCCGGTTCCAGAATTCGCAAGTTGTAGACATCGATAATTAGATTGCCGTTATCGGTAACGACATTCTCCCGCAGCACCGGTTGACCGCCGCGCTTAAGTAATTCCCGCCCCACATGGCTGCGTGCCATCGGAATCACCTCAACCGGCAGGGGAAAGGTGCCCAGGACATCCACCAGTTTGGACTGGTCCGCAATGCAAACGAATAATTCGCTGGTAGCCGCGACAATTTTCTCGCGGGTCAGTGCCCCGCCACCACCTTTGATGAGCTGCAACTGGTGGTTGGCCTCGTCGGCACCGTCCACATACAGTGGTAGCGGCCCGGCGGCGTTTAGTTCCAGTATCGGAATCCGCTGCGCCTTCAACCGCCGCGTCGTGACCTCGGAGCTCGACACCACCCCGTCGATTCGGTGTTTAATGCGTGCCAGAGCCTCAATAAAATAATCAACCGTCGAACCGGTGCCGACCCCTAAAATCGTATTGTCTGCCACGAATTCGAGCGCCGCCTCGGCAGCGCGTTTTTTCATGTCATCATTGGACATGTCATCCCCTTCCCTCAACGTCTTTGATCATCATGTGCGATTACATCAAAAAGATTCTCACCGCGCGGGTTTACGACGTGGCCATCGAATCGCCCCTGGAGACCATGCCTCGCCTGTCGCGACGCTTGAACAACCGGATACTGCTCAAGCGAGAGGACTTGCAGCCGGTATTCTCCTTCAAGCTGCGTGGCGCTTATAACAAGATCGCCAGCCTGCCACGCGAGGCGCTGGAAAAGGGCATCATTTGCGCCTCGGCCGGCAATCACGCCCAAGGCGTCGCCCTATCCGCCCAGCGTCTCGGTGCGAAAGCCATCATCGTTATGCCTCGCACCACACCGGCCATCAAGGTGCAAGCCGTGCGCGACCGGGGCGGCAAAACCGTGCTGTTTGGCGATACTTACGACGAAGCCTATCAGCATGCCCGCCAGTTGGAAGCGGAAAAAGGGCTGACGTTCATCCACCCCTACGACGACCCAGACGTCATCGCGGGCCAGGGCACGATCGGCATGGAAATCCTGCGCCAACACCCCGACCCCATCGAGGCGATCTTCATCGCGGTCGGCGGCGGTGGTTTGATCGCTGGAATCGCAGCTTACGTAAAATTTCTACGACCGGAAATCAAGATCATCGGCGTGGAACCGGACGACGCCGCCTCGATGTATCAGGCGCTCAAATGTGGCGAACGTGTGATACTCGACCAAGTGGGCATCTTCGCCGATGGCGTGGCGGTCCGGCAAGTAGGCGAGGAAACCTTCCGGCTGGCACGGGAGTTGGTGGATGACATCATCCTGGTGTCCACCGATGAAATTTGCGCGGCAACCAAGGATATTTTCGACGATACCCGCGCCATCGCCGAACCGGCTGGCGCGCTCGGCACTGCGGGTTTGAAAAAGTACGTGGCCCGCACCAATGTCACGGGTGCCAATTTGATCGCTCTTAACTGCGGCGCCAACATCAATTTTGACCGCTTGCGCCATGTTGCCGAACGGGCGGAACTTGGCGAGCGGCGCGAAGCCCTGCTGGCGGTCACGATTCCAGAACAGCCCGGCAGTTTCCGCCGGTTCTGCCAAGTGATCGGCAAGCGATCCATCACCGAGTTCAACTACCGCTATGCCGACTCCCGGCAAGCCCAGGTATTTGCGGGCATCCAGCTGACCGAGGGCGAGGAGGAAGAAAACCGCATCATCGACACCCTGCGCGAACACGGCTATCTAGTGCTCGACATGAGCGACAACGAGATGGCGAAATTACATATCCGCTACATGGTGGGCGGCCATGCGCCCGGTATTTGCGACGAGCTGCTGTACCGCTTCGAGTTCCCGGAACGACCGGGCGCCTTGCTGAAATTTCTGACCGGGATGGCGCACGGCTGGAATATCAGCCTGTTTCACTACCGTAATCACGGCTCCGACCACGGCCGGGTGTTGGTCGGCATCCAGGTTCCCGAAGCGGAACGATCTCAGTTTCAGCAGTTCATCCATAAGCTGGGCTATCCCTGGCGCGAGGAGACGGATAATCCCGCCTACCGGCTGTTTCTGGACGGCCGAAGCTGAGGAATGGGCATTGCTTCCAAAGCGAGCATAAACTCCCATTGCGCCGCCGTCACCGGTAAAACTGACAATCGGTTGCCTCGGCGCAGCAGGGTAAAATCGGCCAACGCTTCTTGATAGTGCTTCAACTCGGCAAGCGCAATGGGCCGGCGTAAGGGCCGAAGTAGCCGCACGTCCACCCGATACCAGCGGGGCTGGTCAGGCGTGCTGACAGGGTCGTAATACGGGCTGACTGGATCGAAGGCAGTTTCGTCGGGATAACCTTCCCGCACGATCTCAACGATACCGACGACAGCGGGACTGGCCGTGCCGGAGTGGTAGAAAAACGCCTGATCGCCCCGGCGTATCCCATCTCGCAGAAAGTTACGGGCCTGATAATTGCGCACCCCTTCCCACGGCGTGGTCTGTCCCGGTGCACGCGCCAAATCAGCGAAACCGAATACCGAAGGTTCCGACTTCAGTAGCCAATAGCCCACTGCTCATCTTCCGCCAAGTGGTTGGTCTGAAGCGAATCTGCGAAAGGCGACTTCTGTCACCGCCGCATTCAGGGGTACATCCCAGGACTGACGGAACAAGCGCTCGCGGGTGTTCTGGAATTCATAACCCAGCCCCAGCAACAGCGGTCGCTGGGCGCAATCATCCAGGTTGCGTAAGAACGCGAAGCTGCGATCATAGAATCCTCCGCCCATGCCCAGGCGAGTGCCCATCGCATCGAAAGCCACCACAGGGGTCAAGACTAAGTCCAGTTGTTCGGGTTGCAACCACGTCGATGGCGCAGCCTCAGGCTCGGGAATATCAAACCGATTGCGACGCATGGGCAGGCCAGGTCGATAGGGAGCAAAACGCAGGGATTCGGTCGGCTCATCGGCTAAGATGGGCAAATAAACCGTCTTGCCCATGGCCCAGGCGTTCTCTAGGATCGGGGCCGGATCGAGCTCGCCATCGCAAGCCCAGTAACCGGCAATTCGGCCCGCATCGACAAATTCGGGCCAATCCACCAACCGCCGAGCTACGGCCAGCGCTGCATTGCGACGTTCGTCATCCGGTAAGTTCCGACGTTGGGCCCGCAACCGTCGGCGAAGGTCGTTTCGATTCTGGGTCAAAGCGAGAGTGCCAGCCAAAATAAAGGCGACCTTGGTCGCCATGCCTGCCAATTAAACGAGGGGGGCGCTCTCCGCCTGTGCCGTCTCGGGCCTTTGCCCTTGAACCAGGCGGCTCAAGTGGGGGAACGGAGCGGCATATCAGGCTTTCCGCTACAAGGCGGACATGCACACCACGCCGACAGCTTTCTCCCTGGGGTAAAATTAATTAGGATCAAGGGGTTACCCAGCCCTCTACTCGAACACCGCAGAGAGCGCCCGAACTGAAAAATTCAATATTGAGCTAGATTATAACTCAACCGGTACGGATTTACTAAGAACGACATCAATTTTTTGCACCATATCCCGCACATGACGGTTGACAACTGTATCCGTCTCGGCCAACTGACGCTGCTGCCGCAGAAGCTCGTGACTGATATTCATGGCAGCCATCACCGCGACCGCTTCCAGGCTCAACAGCTTGCTGCTGCGATCCCGAACTTCCCGCATCTTCTCGTCGAGATAGCGGCCCGCCTCCAACAGTTCGTCCCGCTCGGCCGGTTGACACAAAAAACGATACTCACCGCCGAGAATTGGCACGGTAACACCGATGGCTTCACCGCTCACAGCGCTTGCTCCAGACTTTTGAGGCGCACGATCATCGCCTCGATACGGGAACGCGATTGCTCGTTTTTCTCGCGCAGTTCGTCACACTCGGCCCGCAGTTCGGCCTTCTGTTCGTACAAGGTCTGATTTTCTCTCAACAATTGCTCGCAGTAATGCATTAGCTGTTCCACGCGCTCGGCGAGGATAGCCAACCCACTCGTGGCCGTTTCGGTCACGTTATCAAGCGGATCGACCTCGGCCGGCACGGTTTTTTCGTACAGTTCATCGATTTTCATGGGAATACTATAGAGCGGCTCTTTCGATCAGGTCAATTTCGGGTTCGCTACCAAGGCTCACCCACGGAATGTTAGGATTGCCAATCACGATATTACACCCCTCGGAATTTGCCATGTCCACGATCAACCAGCCGCTCTTCGAACGCCTGGCCCAACTGCTCGATCCGATCGATCCGGCCGAACTGCACGGCTTGCTGTGCGGTTTGCTGTGCGCCGACCGCAATCTCGATTCCGAGCGCTGGTTGATCCACGCCAGCGAATACTTAATCGAGGATATCGAACTGACGAAACCGTTTCGCGATATTCTCCTCAAACTTTTCGAATACGCTACCGCGCAACTGAACGCTCCCGACTGGTCAGCGACGCCGCTGTTACCCGACGACGATGCGCCCTTGCGCCAGCGCGCCGATGCCTTGGGCATCTGGTGTCAAGGTCTGTTGTACGGCCTTGGTTTGGGCGAAGTGGAACGGCAGGGCGAATTGTCCGCCGAAAGTCGAGAATTTCTGTGCGATGCCACCGAAATCGCCCGGGCCGGCTTTGACACCGATCAAGCCACCGAGGCTGACGAAGCCGCTTATGCGGAAGTGGTCGAATACCTGCGCGCTGGATTGTTGCTGATCCATCAGGACTTGCGCCAGTCCAGCCCACCAAGCCGCGCTCGCCATCACTGAACCTGGAATTCCCACCGATGCTTTCCCGTGCCATACCCCCCGCTGTCTTCGCCCGTCGCCGCCGCGAGCTGATGGACCGAATGGGGACCGGTTCGATTGCCCTGCTGCCTGCCGCACCGTCCATGCCCCGCAACCGTGACGTCCATTACCCCTACCGTCAGGACAGCGATTTTTATTATCTCACCGGGTTCCCGGAACCGGAGGCTGTCGCGGTATTGGCGCCAGGGGCTCAGCACGAATTCCTGCTGTTTTGCCGCGAGCGCGACCCTGAAATGGAAATTTGGCATGGGCGCCGGGCCGGACCGCAAGGCGCAATGGAGCGCTACGGGGTGGACAATGCTTATCCCATCGCCCAAATCGACAAACGGCTGCCTCCCCTGTTGGAAAATCGCGAGCGCGTCTTCCATGCCATCGGTTACAACCCCAACTTCGACCGGCGGGTGATGGACTGGATCAGCCAAGTGCGCGGCAAAGCCCGTGCCGGTGTGCGCGCGCCGACGACCTTCATTGCCCTGGAACATCTGCTGCACGATATGCGGTTGCACAAAACAGCGGAAGAGGTGGCCGTGATGCGTGAATCCGCCCGCATCGCCGCCGAAGCGCATCGTCAGGCGATGCAGATCTGCCGGCCCGGCATGATGGAATACGAACTCGAAGCGGAAATTCTCCGCACCTTCATCCGCAATGGAGCTGGCTGGTCTTACCCATCCATTGTCGGCGGCGGGGATAACAGTTGCATCCTGCACTACACCGAGAATAACGCGCCGCTGCGCGATGGCGACATCGTGCTGATCGACGCCGGCGCGGAACTGGACGGCTACGCTTCCGACATCACCCGCAGCTTTCCGGTCAACGGTCGTTTCTCTGGCGAGCAGCGCGCCATTTATGAGCTCGTATTGGCCTCGCAGAAAGCGGCGATCGACAAAGTCCGGCCCGGCTGCCATTTTAACGAGCCGCACGAGGCGGCGGTGCGGACCTTGACCGAGGGGCTGGTAGCGCTCGGCTTGCTGCATGGCGAAGTCGAAGCGCTGATTCAGGCAGAGGGGCATAAAACGCTTTTCATGCACCGTACCGGCCACTGGCTGGGTATGGACGTACACGATGTCGGCGATTACAAGCTCGGCGATGACTGGCGAGTCTTTGAGCCGGGTATGGTCACCACCATCGAACCCGGTCTTTACATCCCCGCTGGCGGCAAAATCATGGATGCCCACTGGGCACGGCTCGGCGTCCATCTCGAAACGGAACTCGACGAGCGTTGGTGGCGAATCGGGGTACGCATCGAGGATGATGTACTGGTCACCCCCAACGGCTACGAAGTCCTCACCCACGCCGCCCCCAAGGCAATCGATGACATTGAGGCATTGATGCGGGACGGGCGATGAAATCGACCGATTATGACTTGCTCATCATCGGTGGCGGGATGGTGGGCGCCAGCTTGGCCTGCGCGCTGGCGGATCTGAATCTACACGTCGGCCTCGTCGAAGCCGCGCCGTTCGCCACCAGCGCTCACCCCAGCTACGACGACCGTGCCATTGCGTTGGCGCAAGGCACCAAGCGTATTTTCCAGACTCTCGGCCTGTGGGAAATGCTGGAACCGACCGTTTCGCCGATCCGGCAAATCCACATTTCCGAGCGCGGTGGTATTGGCTTCGCTCACCTCGATTGCCACGACGAAGGGGTAGATGCACTGGGTTATGTCGCCGAGGCGCGCTTGATCGGTGCGGCGTTGCTGGCAAAATTGCCGACTCTGCGCGGGATCGAACTGCTGTGTCCAGCCCGGCTAGAGCAGATTGCCATCGAACCGGAAACCGCTCGCGCCACCCTCTGCTTTGGCGACGAACGGATCGTGGAATTCCGCGCCAAGCTTGTAGTGGCAGCCGACGGCGCCAACTCGCCGATACGCGAGCAGCTCGGGATCCAAACTCTGCGCTGGGAATACGGCCAACAGGCGATCATCGCCAACGTCACCCCTACCCTGCCCCACCGCCACATGGCCTACGAACGGTTTACCAAGGATGGCCCGGTGGCGCTGTTGCCGATGGACGATAGCCGTTGTGCAGTGGTCTGCACGGTGAGCGAGGCCGATGCGCCGGCGGCACTGGCCGCGAACGAGGCCGAATTTGCTGCTTTATTGCACCATCGTTTCGGCGACCGGCTGGGCGATTTTTCGCGTATCGGCCGTCGGCAAGCGTATCCGCTGTTTCTGCTGAAATCCCGCGAACACACCCGCCACCGGGTCGCCATCATCGGCAACGCCGCGCATACTCTCCACCCCATTGCCGGACAGGGTTTCAATCTCGGCATCCGGGATGTGGCGGCACTGGCGGAGGTCGTCGCCGATGCCTGGCGTGATGGGCGGGACATCGGCGATCGGGCGGTGCTGGATCGCTACGCCGACTGGCGACGTTGGGACCAGCGGCAAACCATCGCCATCACCGATGCCCTGACTCGGCTGTTCATCAATCCGCTGCCCCCGGTTCGGGCTGTCCGCAATCTAGGATTACTGGCGTTCGACCTTTGCTCACCGATCAAACACTGGTTCGCCCGTCAGAGCATGGGGTTGGACGGACGTTTGTCCAAGCTGACGCGAGGTTTACCACTGACCGCCTGAATCGATACGCCTCCCATCCCTTGAGAGAGGGGTTGGGGTTGGGGCTGGTGGTGGGAGAATACTATGCACGATATCAAAACCGACTACGACCTCCTCATCGCCGGCGGCGGCATGGTTGGCTCGGCCCTGGCTTGCGCTTTGGGCGACACCGATTTGAAGATCGCCTTGCTCGAAGGCACCCCACTGGAACGTATCCGACCGACTGCGGAACTCGATATTCGGGTTTCCGCCATCAGCCGCGCCTCGCAGCGTATTTTCGCGGCGGTGGGCGCCTGGGACGGCATGACCGCCTGGCGGGTCAGCCCGTTTCGCGACATGCGCGTATGGGATGCCAGCGGCTTCGGCCAAATCCATTTCGACAGCGCCAGCCTCGGCGAGCCGTTGCTGGGCTGGATCATCGAAAACCGAGTCATCCAGTTCGCCCTGCTGGAACGGGCGCGACAATTGCCGGCGGTGGAGCTGCTGTGTCCAGCGGCACTGGAAGCCGCGCAACCGGACGGCCCCTGCTGGCGGGTACGGCTGAACGACGGGCGCGAATTCACCACTCGGCTCCTGGTCGGCGCGGATGGCGCGCAATCCAAAGTACGGCAACTGGCTGGCATCGACACCAGCGGCTGGGAATACGGCCAAAAAGCAGTGGTCGCCAACGTGCGCACCGCTGAACCGCATCAAGAAACTGCTTGGCAACGGTTCCTGCCGGCCGGACCGCTGGCATTTCTGCCGTTGCAGGATGGCTGTTGTTCCATCGTTTGGTCCACCACCCCAGACCAGGCTGACTCACTGCTGGCCTTGGACGAGTACGATTTCGGCCACGCGCTCGGTGAGGCGTTTAAACAGCGGCTTGGGTCCATCACCCAGGTCGGCGCGCGAGGCGCTTTCCCGTTGCGCCTGCAACACGCTCGCGGTTACGTCAAGCCCGGCCTCGCCCTGATCGGCGACGCAGCCCATGTTGTGCATCCGCTAGCCGGCCAAGGCGTTAATCTAGGGCTGCTGGACGCGGCGACCCTAGCCGAGGTGATTGCGGATGCGATCGCCGAGCGTCGGGAGATCGGTTCGCTAACCGTGCTGCGCCGCTACGAACGCTGGCGCAAGGGCGACAATTTGCTGATGCTGGGCGTGATGGATGGGTTCAAGCGCCTGTTCAGCGCTACTGCATCGCCGGTGCGATTATTGCGAAATATCGGACTCAACCTGACCGATGCGATGGATCCCATCAAAAACATGATTGCCCGCCGAGCGATGGGGCTGGCAGGCGACTTACCGCGACTGGCGCGGACCGTTTGATAAACTTGTTTATGCCCGAGCATCCTCTCTGTCGCCTGGACGACCTGGCCGAAGGCCAAAGCAAGGGTTTCGCGATCGGCCTCGATGCCCGTTACGCCGACATCGTGGTAGTGCGCACCCGTACAGGGATTTACGCCTATCGCAATCGTTGCCCGCACACCGGCGCACCCATGGAATGGGAACCCGATCAGTTCCTCGACTACAGTGGCACGGCGATTCAATGCGGCATTCACGGTGCGTTGTTCCGCATCGACGATGGCTACTGCGTTTCTGGCCCTTGTGCCCGGCAATTCTTGCAACGGGTCGCCGTGATCGAACGGGACGGCTGGTTGATCGCGCTTGAACCGCTGGAACAGCAAGCGTGATCGCAGAGTTGGTCATCCGGGTCGAAGATCTTCGCAAGCATTACGGTCCGGTCCGAGCCGTCGATGGCATCAGTTTCGAAGTGGCGCGTGGCGCAACTTGTGCCTTGCTGGGCGGCAACGGCGCCGGCAAGACCACGACCATCGCCATGCTGCTGGGTTTGCTGCTGCCGACCGGCGGCCAGATTCAAATTCTGGGGGAGGATGTGCCGCGCCATCGCTACCGGGTGTTGCCGCGCATCAACTTTTCCTCTCCCTACCTGGACTTACCCCAACGGCTAACGGTGGCGGAAAACCTCACCGTATATGCTCGCTTGTACGGAGTGCGCCACATCCGCGAGCGTTTGGCGACGTTGGGCCGCGATTTGGATATCGACGCTTTTTTCAAACGCCCTTACGGCAGCTTGTCCGCCGGCCAAAAAACCCGCGTGGCCTTGGCTAAAGCATTGTTGAACGAGCCGGAAATCTTGCTGCTCGACGAACCGACCGCCTCACTCGACCCCGATACTGCCGACCGAATGCGTTCCATTCTGACCGATTATCGGGATCGGAGCGGTGCGACGCTGCTGCTGGCTTCCCACAACATGAGCGAGGTGGAGCGGCTCTGCGACCAAGTCATCATGTTGCGGACCGGCCACGTCGTCGCCACCGGCACCCCTCGCGAGCTGATCCACCGCTATGGCCGCAAGGACATGGAAGAGGTCTTCCTCGATATTGCGCGTGGCATCCAAAGCGGCGAGGTGGCCGAATGAACGCCCTATCTCCCGAACGCATCGGCGCGCTGGCCTTGCGTTATCTTTACTTGCTGCGCGGTTCTTGGGTTCGCATCGTCGAATTGGCCTACTGGCCGACCGTGCAAATGATCCTGTGGGGTTTCATCACCCGGTATCTGGCCGGCCATAGCGACGTGCTGAACCAAGCGACCGGTTTGCTGCTCTCGGGCGTGTTGCTGTGGGACATTCTGTTTCGCAGCCAGTTGGGTTTATCGGTCGTATTCTTCGAGGAGCTGCATTCCCGCAATCTGGGGCAATTGTTCATCAGCCCGTTGCAGCCGATTGAATTGATCCTGTCCCTGATGCTGGTCAGTCTGGCGCGTACCCTGATCGGCGTCGGTATCGCGGTGCTGCTGGCGATACCGTTTTACGGCTTCAACCTGTTTCAGCTCGGGCCGCCGCTGGCCGGTTTCTTTCTCAACCTGTTGCTGATGGGTTGGGCCATCGGCCTGTTGGTGTCGGCGCTGGTGCTGCGCTACGGCATGGGCGCGGAAAGCATCGCATGGGCGGCGATTTTCGCCTTGGCCCCGCTCTGCGGCATCTACTACCCGATTGCCACGCTCCCCGGTTGGCTGCAACCGCTGTCTTGGGTGTTGCCGGCCAGCCATGTGTTCGAAGGAATGCGAGCGGTACTGCTGCAACACACGTTTCGACTGGATTATTTGCTGTATGCCCTGCTGCTAAACGCCGCTTATCTCAGCCTCGGTATCGGCGTGTTTCTAGCCGCCGTCCACAAGGCGCGGGAGCGCGGTTCGCTGTTACAGTCGGGAGAATAAAGAAAATTTCGTTGCCTTGCACTTATGAACGGAGTTGGACTATGCGATTGATCGAGCGAATCATCGAGCAACTGATTCTGGCCAGCCGCTGGCTGTTGGTCCCGGTCTATCTGGCGCTGGCCGCAACGCTGGCCGTGTTTGGAATCAAAGCGGTCCAGGAAGCGATTCACCTGCTCGAAAAAGTCCTGGTCATGACCGAGGTGGAAATCGTGCTGGCCGTGCTAGCCCTGATCGACCTGGCCTTGATCGCCAACCTGTTGGTGATGGTGATTTTGAGCGGCTACGAAACCTTCGTGTCCACTCTCGATGTGGAGGAAGGTCAGGAAAAGCCGTCCTGGCTGGGCAAGGTGGACGCCGCCACCCTCAAAATCAAGCTGGCGGTATCGATCGTGGCCATTTCCTCCATCCACCTGCTCAGGGCATTTATGAACTCCGGCGGCATCGATGATAAAGAGATTCTCTGGCTGGTGATCGTCCACCTGACTTTCGTTGTTTCGGCACTGTTGTTGGCGGTGATCGACAAGATCGCTTTCGCCCAACACCGGCATTAGGTGCTGTTCGGTTTGCCGATCTCCGCCGTTACCAGGTCCAGGCGGGCCGCCACCGCCAGCAGCACTTGTGGACCCGCCGCCAGATCGCTGCCGTAATCGACTCCCAGACGCACATAGAGCAATCCGGGTACGCTTCTTCGGCAAGTACTTGCAGCGGAGCGGCACGCCCTCGGCACCGTCAGTGCTGGTGCATAAACCAGCAGGATTAACCATAATAAAAATATGAAAATTATTGGATGGAGGACTAGAATTATCAATATCTTACCATGTTTGCAAACATCAACCGGCCCAAGTTATTCAGTACGATAACCTTGCTGGCTGATGGAGGATGGGGTCATGGATGCAATAGAAATAGAAATGGGTAGTTCCCTGATTTCCGCCGAGCGGAGCCGCACATTAACCGCAGCACTCTACTTCCGGCTCGTGGCGGTGGTGGTGATCGCGGTGGCCGCCGCCTTCCGGCACGCGCTGCCGGTCTGGATGCGAGGGGGGTTCGTGCTGATCGCGCTACCACTCTTTTGCTACAACCTGGCAGCGTTGCTGAGGCGCAAACAGCTTGAACGACTTCTGATCCGCCATCCTGGGCTGTTGGTCGTCGATCTGGTTATTTCCGTTGCTGTTCTGGCGATCGGGGGCGGCTGGCGAAATTCCTACTTTTTCTACACCCTGACCACCCTCATTCTGTTCACGATTTTCCTCAACCGCCAAGGCGTATGGGCGGCGTCAACCGTGTTCATGGCCGCCGCCCTCCTCAAGGATCCCGCCGGAGAACTGCCCGCCATCGAAACATTTGCCGCGACCAACTGGGACATGCGGTGGGGAGCGGCCCTGTTTTATCTCTGCGCGGCGCTAGTTTTGGGCTATTTCGACACCTTGCTGTCGCGCATGGAGTACTTGGCGCGGGAGAAGATCGCCGAAACCCAGAGCCGGGTCACGGTCGAGGCGCACCAACAGTTGGCGCTGGAGTTACACGACGGAGCGAAGCAAATGGTCCTCGCCCTGATCCTCCGCTCTCGCGGCCTATTGCGATGCCAAGAATGGGACGAGGACAGCGCGCGAAAGGAACTGGAATGGCTGTGGCAGGGGCTGAGCTATCTGCAAACCGAGTTGAACCATCTAGTCAAAGCCCTCCGGGGGCAGGAATCGACGACGGGTTGGGAAGTGTCGGCTATCGTGCGCGAGGAAATCCAGATCGTGACGGCGTTGACCGGGAGCCATTGGACGCTGGAAGTCTCCCTGGAGGAGCCCGCTTTTCTCTCCGCCCAGCGCCGCGACGCGCTCCGGCATTTTCTCGCCGAGGCGCTGATGAATACCTGGAAACACGCGGGCGTGGCCGCTGGCGGGGTTGAATTGCGCCAGCAGCAGGATGAAATCGTGCTCGGTGTTTCCGACCGGGGTTGCGGGTTCGATCCAGCCACGTCGGGCGAGTGCGGGACGGTGGGGTTGTACAGCTTGCGGCAACGCGCCCGCGAATTGGACGGGAACCTCGAACTGGAAAGCCAGCCGGATCAGGGCTGTCGGCTCACGCTACGGTTTCCGTGTCCCACGCCGGACGCTTGAGGCACCAGCCGAATTCTCGACGCCATGTAAGTAAATTTGACTATTTCCGCTAGGGAATATTGCTCATGGCAGATCCGTTTCTGGCAATTACAGTCAACACCGTGATCAAAATTTTCATCTTCGAGGATTCCTGGATGTGCCGGGAAGCGTTGGTGGCCGTGCTGGGTAAGGAGGCGAACCTGCGGGTCGTGGGGGCGGTGGCGACGGTGGCCGAAGGGCTGGCCGCGCTGCCGACCGCCAAGCCCGACGTGGTGTTGATGGACCTGCGCTTCAACCGGGAGTTGCAGGGCATCGCTGCCACTCGGGAAGTCAAGGCGCTGCTGCCGAATGCCCAAGTCGTTATTTTCACCGACTTCCCGCAAGACGCCGATCTAGAAGACGCGATCCAGGCTGGGGCGATGGGATTCCTACTCAAGCAGGACGTGCAGGACCCTGCCCTGCTCGTTACCGCCATTCACACCGTCCGGCGGGGCGAGGCTTATCTGACGCCAGCCATTGCTACTCAGGCACTGCAAAAAATAAAAAATATCAGGCGCTCATTGCATGACACCAATCACGATTTGACGTCGCGCGAGGTAGAGATTTTGAGCTTGATCGGGGATGGCTTAGAGAACAAAGAAATCGCGCGGCGCCTTCAAATCTCCGAGCGCACGGTAGCTAATCACATTAGCACGATTTTATCCAAGTTGAACGCGAGAAATCGCACCGATGCGGTGGCGATAGCGAGAAGGAAAGGGATTATTAAATGACTATCAATGCTGGTTGTTTTAATTGCAAAATAGAACACTACCGTAGCATCAATCGGAAATGGCCTTTACTCGAAATTGATTAGGAGGCATTACCATGTTAATTAAGCAATTTTGCTTATTATTATTTATAGGATTGTTTTTTTCTATCAAATTCTTTTCTGGTAAGGTTTCAATTGAGTTGCTTGAAGCGAAACCTGTTCAACCTTAAATAGTAGCAAGTCTCCCAACAAACCAACTATAGCGCGTTATGCTGGATTGAGGAACGAAACTTAGCACTATCCTTCTCAAAAAATAATTGCTGGTTTTTTAACTTGAGGTAAGCATCATGAAGTCGCTAAACAAGATAAGTCCGGTTTGGCTGTTCTGCTATTCCGTTCTAACTGTATCGACCACCCTGGCCGATGTATTAGAAAACCCACAACCTGGCTCGGCACAAAGCGGGATCAGCCTCATCTCCGGGTGGGTCTGCAACGCCAGCCACGTCTACGTGGTGATCGATGGCAGCCAAACCTACACCATGGCCTACGGCACCGAGCGCACCGACACCCTCTCGGTGTGCGGCGACACTAACAACGGCTTCGGGTTTCTGTTCAACTACAACAAGTTGGGCGACGGTCAGCACACCCTCCAGGCATTGGCCGACGGCGTGGAGTTCGGCCAGGCAACATTCACCGTGACCACCCTCGGCCAAGAGTATCTGGAAGGTGCAAGCCGGACATTCGAATTACCCGATTTCCCAAACCCCGGAACTACTTTAACTCTTACCTGGCAAGAACATCTACAAAACTTCACCATCGCCGGGAAAAAGAGTTCCGGTGCTTTTTCCATAACCTCTGGTAAATGGGCAGGTCAAGGTTCAAATTACGTCGTATGTTTTAATGTATCCCAAGATAAATCTAAAATAACAACTCAAGGAAGCACTTGTACAACAAGCCAAGGAAATTCTGTTGCTTTCAGCATTAAGGTGTCACTATCTACCGGTGGATCCGCATGGTCCTACTGGTATGACGACATCAAAATTTCTAATAATGCTTTTTATATACCCGCTCAAAGCCAAGGGATAATTGGGTCAATTAATGGAACATTTACCTCATCGACAACCGCTTCTGGAAATAATTCGGGCGGACAAATTTCTGGAGGGCCTACCGTACCCTCTGTTAATTGGAGCGCATCGCCATAATAGCAATTTGTTTCCTTGATGCTGGTCTGAGGGTGGCAAGGTTATTTACCGCCCATTATAACCCAAATTGATTATAATCAAGACGAAGCAAGCATCATGAAGTCGCTAAACAAGATAAGTCCGGTTTGGCTGTTCTGCTATTCCGTTCTAACTGTATCGACCACCCTGGCCGATGTATTAGAAAACCCACAACCTGGCTCGGCACAAAGCGGGATCAGCCTCATCTCCGGGTGGGTCTGCAACGCCAGCCACGTCTACGTGGTGATCGATGGCAGCCAAACCTACACCATGGCCTACGGCACCGAGCGCACCGACACCCTCTCGGTGTGCGGCGACACTAACAACGGCTTCGGGTTTCTGTTCAACTACAACAAGTTGGGCGACGGTCAGCACACCCTCCAGGCATTGGCCGACGGCGTGGAGTTCGGCCAGGCAACATTCACCGTGACCACCCTCGGCCAAGAGTATCTGGAAGGTGCAAGCCGGACATTCGAATTACCCGATTTCCCAAACCCCGGAACTACTTTAACTCTTACCTGGCAAGAACATCTACAAAACTTCACCATCGCCGGGAAAAAGAGTTCCGGCGCTGTTTTAGCCTCTGGATCGTGGTCGGGGGAGAATGTTTGTTTTAATGTTTCTCCAGATGGCTCCAAATTGACTAAGGAAGGTAGTTTATGTACAGGGATAGGAAATCCTCCCGGTACTACTATTAATCAAGGTTCAAATCCCGCATCAGCTGTCGTGCATTATGCAGATGGTAGTTCAACATACAGCCTTACTGATATTCCAATAGTCAATAATACGTTTGATGATGGTAATTTTGTTAAAGGGATATTCACCTCCTCAACAACAGCGTCAGGAACAGGCAGAATATATAAGAGTGATAATGTTATAAACTGGAACGCCAGAAAATCAGAAGAAATCAAGCCGACCTCTGGAAAATGGTTTGGCCGAACCTCAGTGGGGGGAACGGTATGTTTTTACGTTTCATCAGATGGTTCTAAGTTAATTAAACCGCCTGTTATAGATGTTCAGAATAATTGTTTTTGCTCATTTACTCATGGTGTTTCTCCGGGTAAACCCCTGTGTCCTTCAGGAGACGAACTTCAGATAGTTAATAATTTTTTCTGGGGACTTTTCGTTGTAACTGGAAAGTTTGATTCAAATAGAAACGCATTAGGAACTACTCGTGATTTTAATGGTAATCCAGTTTTATGGACTGCTAACCCAAATTATTAAGGCACCAAAACATCATCGTAAAAACCATACATGGATAACGATGCGGATTGAGAGTGATGCATAACGTATATAAACCAAAGATAATTTTTCTAATGTTTGCCATTGGGACACTGCTAGCTTTATTTATTCCGTCGGCTCAGGCAGATCACATTGATGAATTGATACGAGATCTACAGGCAGCGAATGAATCCACTCGCCAGCAAGCAGTTGAAGCGTTGGGAAAGACAGGCGATTCTCGCGCGGTCGAACCACTGATCGCAGCACTCAAAGATCCAGATTGGAAGGTTCGGCTAACAGCAGTCGAAGCATTGGGAAAAATTGCTGACAGTCGCGCAATCGAACCCTTGGGCATGGCGATTGATGATTCGTCCCTTTACGTTCGCCAAGCGGCGACCGAAGTGCTAGGCAAGTTCAATGATCCCCGCGCATTTGAGTTGCTTACAAAAACACTCAAGAACCAAGACATATACATCCGCCAATCAGCGGTCGAGACGCTGGCGAAGATCGGTGACACCCGCGCGGTCGAGCTGCTCGCCGCCGCAGCGTTCCGGGATCAGGATGCAAAAATCCGCCAAGCAGCAATTGAAGCGCTGGTAAAGATCGGCGCACCCGCGATTCAACCACTCACGACCGTACTCAAGGATAAGAATAAGGATGTTCGCCTAGCGGTAATTGAAACGCTTGGGAAGATGGGTTCGTTCGCAGTTCAACCACTCAGTACCGCACTCAAGGACAAAGATGCCAATATCCGCTTAGCGGCGGTTAAGGCACTGGGAAAGATCGGCGATGCCCGTGCAATCGAGCCGCTCATCGCTACGCTCAAACATGATGACACGATTTTATCCGGCATTATCCGTATGGCGGCGGTGGAAGCGTTGGGGAATTTTGCGAAGCTCGGCGATTCCCGAGCGGTCGAAGCAGTGATCGCCGCACTCAAGGACTCGGATTTGTATGTCCATCATGTAGCGGCAACTGTGTTAAAAGGGATCAACGATCCTCGCGCGGCAGCAGCATTGGTATTCAGACCCAAACCAGGACTGGCAGGGTGATTCTTCTGCCTCGTTCGAGGTCGACAGCGATGGTAATATTCATAATTTTAAAATGACTATTATGGTTGATTATAAATCCAATTCTAGAGCAATCAGTTGGAAAAACTGCACAATTGCAGCAAACAAAATATTAGTAAAACCGAACGAGTGGGAATTTACTGCGGGAGAATTGAATACAAACTCTAGTCTTCCCTTATTTCCTAACTCGCGTTACCTAACCCCAGATACTGGACTAGATAAAATTTATACATCATACGTTCATGGCGAATTTACTGGCGATAAAACACTTGCTGGTAATTATAATATACAAAGGCTCAATATGGATTCCAGTCAGTTCGCGTTGTTAGGCGACCAGGAGTTCCAACAGGGGTCTGAGTAAGCCTTTGCCTCGGCGGCGGACGTTGTGCACGAACTGGAAAAAGCCCAGGTAGAGCGGCAGTTTCTCTTGCGAAATTCCCCGATGGGGCCGCAACCACGAGCGGAGCAATGACCAGCATCCCTCGGCGGTGTTGACATGGACCTCATGGAAACCGTCATCATGCTCATCGCGGGCGTATTCCCCTCGGCTGTGACAGACCGTCCGATGATCGAAGCCCCACTCGGGCAAGCGATGGTAGATATCATACTCATCGGTATAGACCCGGGTCCACGGGGCGATAAACTGCGCCATCAGCGGCTGGATCGTGGTTTGTCTGACGTTCTCCAGCATCCGGATCACGACGGCGCCACCGCGCTGGATCATCCCGAAGATCGGGGGTTTTTCCTGCTCCAGGGTGCCGCGCCCGCGCGCGCTCTTCAAGCGCCGCCGCCGCCCCCGGCGGCCTTTTTTTTGACGGCATCGGGATGCCCTTTATGACCCGCCACCACATACACCTCATCGCATTCCACCTCACCCGCCAGGAGTGGTTCCGGTTGGCGGGCGACGATCCCGGCTCGCAACTGTTCGGTCATCCGTTGCACGTCGTCCGGACCCAATCCCAACTCCTGGGCAATTTGGGCATTAGACAGATTCAAGCCCATGAAGTACAAACATAAAATCCATACCCGCAGCGGTTGATGATGCCCCGCCAGCACCGTCCCGGTCAGATCGTCAAAATAGCGATGACAGGCTTCACACCGATACTTTTGCCGTGCCGGTTGGGTGGTATCTCGACCCTGCTTCGTGATCGCCGTCGCGCCACAATGGGGACAGCGAACCTCGCCAGGCCACCGTAACTGACGGATGGTTTCGTAGCACTTGGCGTCATCCAACAAGTTTTGGAGATTGATCATCGGAGAGGCTCATCGGTCGCGGCGTTTCGGCACTCCTTCAGTGTAACCCCTTATCTCCACCAAAACGCGTGTTGCTCAACTGTCCGGAATCCACATTGAGCCTATACAAAAATGTAAAAACTGGACTGGTTCAAGCGTGGAACTACCATGGGAAGCCAAATGGAAAAAAGACTTGTCGCAAAAAAAGAAATAAATCTTACGTCTTGATAATCAGTTGGGGAAATAGCCATGCAAAAATTCATCATGAAATTATTTCTTGGCATGGTCATTCTTATCGGTTTAGCTGCTTGCGTTCTATAACGGTTGAACCTAAATGTTGGCTGATAGCAATTTGTGAGGGAAACAAGATGAACTTCTTCACTAAAACTACTTTTCTGTTTTTTGTGGCGTATCTTGCGGGCTGTGCATCCAGCACTGTTATTGATAAACCAATAAATAAGACTGGCCTCCCAGCAGCAGGCAATGCGAGATATTTTGTTACTGATGTCCACAGTCAGGTTCCAGATGTACCTGAGCAATTTCCTGTCGCTATTAAAGCGTATTTGAAATCTGAACTAACAAAGCGCGGTTCTCTTGCAAAAGAGCAGTCCTCAAACTCAAGGGACGTGGAAATTACCATAACAGATTACCGGATGCGGGATAGCGTTAATAGAGTGCTTTGGGGCGTGCTTGCTGGAAAAGATGGGGTCGAATCAACCGTGCAAGTTCGAGATCATGGAACAAATTCAATCATCGGAGAGTCTCGGATTTCTTCATACAATGTCACGACTATTGGAGGACCAGACGATGTTGCCAAGATGCATGCTGAAGAAATCGCCAAGTTCTTGTTAGGGGAAGATTCCAGCCATTAGCTAGTTAACCAGTTACTATTAGCGTACATGGAAGTACGCTTTACCAGCCAGCAGTACTCGATCAGTACCGTCGGCGATAAAATCTAATGGCTCAGTCACTTGATGGTTTTATTCATGGATTAAATAGTGTAGTCACGAGATAGAGAGCCAAAGGAAAGCGCAGCGGATTTGGACAATGGCGAGGAAGGAAGAGGTACGTTTGGCGTAGCGTGTGGCAACACCGCGCCAGCCTTTGAGGCGCAGGATGGCGTTTTCAACCAGATGGCGAAGGCGATATAGATAGGTATCGTAATCGCGTTGGTCTTTGCGGTTTTTCTTGGGCGGGATGACGGGGACCATGCGGTGCGCGGCGGCGTGAGCAAGAATTTCGTTGGTATCATAGGCCTTATCCGCCATCAGCGCATCGGCCTGCAATCCCTCGATCAGCGGCAAAGCCTCTGCGCAATCCGCACGGGTACCTGTTGTAACAGACACTCGGAGTGGCAGACCAGTCGCATCCACGGCCACATGTACCTTGGTGTTGAGCCCCCTTTTGTACGCGCCATGTCCTCGTTGCCGCCAACCGCCCCCGCAGCGTGCGGATGCACCTTGATATGGGTCGCGTCGATCATCAACCACTCCATATCGGGGTCATCAATCAACGCTTCCAAGAGCCTTTCCCACACGCCCGCGTCCCGCCACCGAATAAACCGACGGTGCGTGTTTCCCCATCCGCCCAGATCCGGCGGCAAGTCGCGCCACGGCGCTCCCGTCCGTAAAATCCAGAAAACAGCGTTGATAAAGCGCCGATTATCCTCGGCAATCCCTCCCCACTGACCCCTCCGACCGGGTAAATGCGGCTCTATTAAACCCCACACCCGGTCAGATATATCGTGCCGTCTGTGCGCTAATCCTCTCTCTTTGCTCATGTGATCCCCCTTTCGATCACATCAGCCTCTCATATTTCCTATCTCATGACTACACTATCTAGGAAACACCTCGGCCAAATCGATCACTGCATCCGGAAAAAGAGTCGGTGCGATTTTACCGGTCAGACGGCAATCCCGTTGCCGGTATTCACCGTTTATCGGTTCATGGTAGATTTCCAGTTGCCGATTCTGGATATCCAGCAACCAAACTTCGGGAATACCGTTTTTGGCGTAGAGCGGAATCTTGACATCGCGGTCGTAGCGGAGAGTGCTATCGGAGATTTCAACGAGCAGCAATACATCCTCAACATGAGGGTGAGCCTGTTCATAATAATCCTCGCGCCAGCGCAGGATAGCGATATCCGGCTGAGGCTCCTCATAGCCACCCAGCACCACAGGGTTTTGTGCTGCAATAATCGCTTGATTGCCAAACGTTTTGTAAAATACGTGGATGAAACGATTGACCTTGCCGCCGTGTTGACTGCCTATTGGCGCCATTTCAACGATCTCCCCATCGATCAATTCCACCCATGAATCCTCGTTCAGCAAACCGACTTCCCCCATACGATGGTATTCCGCCACGGTCCAGCGATGGCGCGGCCGAAGATTCGGCGATTCCTGTTCCACCAATGGCGTTGGCATGGCTCATCCTCCCGTTAAATCGCCCCGAAAATACAACTCAAGGGCGAATGATACGACAGCCGATCAAGACGAAATATCCAAATCCTTATCCAGCAAATCCTGCCTAGCCGGCAAACCGCGCCAATGCACGTCTCGTTGCGGGAAAGGAATCTCGATCTGGTTCGCGCGTAACGCCTGCAAAATGAGGGTGTGCAACTCGTCGGTTACCAGCAGGCGGTTAGCTACTTCCCGCACGAACACCCGCACTTCGAACTCCAGGGCACTTTCGCCGAACTTCAGGAACAACACCGCCGGAGCCGGCTCTTTCGCCACCAGCGGGTGGGCGGTCGCCACTGCCAACAATACCTCGTGGACCCGGATGGGATCGCTGTCGTAACCGACTCCTACTGGAATGACCACTCGAGTGATAGGATCGCTTCTGGCCCAGTTGATCAACGAATTGGTGATGAAGGTATTATTGGGTACGATGATTTCCTTGCGATCCCAATCGGTGATCGTGGTCGCACGGATGTTGATCCGCGATACCGTACCGCTCAAGTTATCGAGCGTTACGGTATCGCCTACCCGGATCGGCCGCTCCAGCAGCAAAATCAAACCGGAAAAGAAGTTGCTGAAGATCTCCTTCATGCCAAATCCCAAGCCCAGGCCGAGGGCAGCGACCAACCACTGTACCTGATCCCAGCCGATCCCGATGATGTCCAGCGCCGTCACCAGCCCGATGGCGGTGATCAGATAACGGCTGATCGTGATGATGGCGTTGCGGTTGCCGGGATCCACCGCCAACCGTTGCAACACCACCAACTCCAACACACCAGGCAGATTGCGGGCCAAGAAACCGACTAACACCAGTAATGCCCCGGCAACCACGATGCTCCCCAAGGTAATATCCGCGATTTGGGTGCCAGCAGTGGTCTGCACCGTTTGATGCCAAAGGGTGATCTCATTGAGAATGGAAAAGGCTGGAATCAGACTACTCCAGATTTGCCACAGCCCGAAGCCTAGCCCCAGCAATACTATCAGGCTCATCAGACTGCGGGTCTGTTCGCTGATAGTAGTCAGATCCAGGTCCGGCAACCGGAAGATTTCCGGCGTACCCTCACCAGAGGCCGGCGTAGCGTCCTTGCTGGCGCGAGCAGCCAACTGTGCTTCGCGCTTCGCGAGGGCACGTTGCAAGGCCAGGCGGCGATGGCTGATGTTCAACCAGCGCAAAAACAGATTGACCAAGATCACGGCGCCCAGCAGTAACCAAGCCGTCAACACCATGCGGCCGCGTAACTGGAGCGCTGCATAGTAGTAACCAGACAAAGCTAGTAGAATGATTAATATATAGATCCCCATGATCAGGGGATACCACAAGTAGTGCAACCGCCAAGTTGCGCCAGCGCGGCCCGCTGCTAGACCGGCGAGCAACGCTTGGCGGGGATCGAACACCCGCCAGAGCACAATGATGACTGCCAGCAAGCTGGCGCAAAACGTTACCCGTCCCAAGGTGTCGCCGTACAACGTATCGGGTTGCGCCTCGCACAACCCGACGATGATGGCACCTGGTGGTCCGATCCACTGAAACCAGCTCAGATGGCGGCGCAGCAAACGGCAGCCGGCTTCGCCCCAGCCAAAATGCGCCATTGCTAACCCACGCGGACGGCACAGTTGGCGCAGGAAGGTAATGTTCACGGCCAGGAATGCGCCGGTGATGAGACCAACGCTCAGCCCCCGCGAGAAATCGGCGGCGTTACCGGAAAAGTACAATAAGCCAGCCAGCCAACCTAGCAGCCAGGGCCAGGGGAGCGCCAGCAACACGGTAATCGCCAAGGCACGACCGGTCAATCCAAAACGATCGTGGCGAACATCGCCGATGGCATCCACGCCTTCGCTCAACCGTCTGATCAGTAAACGGCGGTAGTACAGCAGGCCCAAGAAGATTAGAGCGCCGAGGGTCGCCAATTGCGATTGATTACGTGCTCCACGCTCCAGGTTTTGCCATACCTCCCACCAATGGGTCGATTCCACCAGCCAATCCAGTGCTTTTCCTAGCCCTTTCAGCCACTCGGAATCGAGCTGCGGACTACTGCGAATCCATAGCAAGTGGCGATCGAGCAAAGACCCGTACAGCTCGGCTTGTTCGATCAATTTACGTTGGGCCTCGTCCAACGCAACCAATCCGGTAATGAGATTCGAATAACTGCCACTGAGCTTTTCCAGCAGCTGTTGGCGTTCGACCAACAACTGCCGTAGCTCTTCGATGACCGCTTGCCGCTGCGCGTCTGACCAGTCCAGATCGAATTTGGCGGTTAGATCCTTGAGGTTTTCCTCGACCGCGCGAGCGCGACGTAACAGTTCTTCGGTTTTAAATTGTTCTAAACGGGCTTGGACAATGTCTTGTTCGCGTTCCCTGGCGTTGTGCCGATACTGGCGAACATCTGGTAGGTTACGCCGTTCTTCTAACAGGATCGGTCCGATCGCGTCGCTGAAGCCGGCAATGCCGAGCTGTTGCCGAATGCCTCGCATCCGTTCCGTCAATTGCGCGAGATATTCATTGACTTGTGCCTGACGGTCGCCAATGTTGTCGCTGTTCTGAACCAGTTCCGCCAACCGATGACTGATAGCAGCATTTTCGGCAGTAGCGGCTTGGATGACCGCTGGTTTGGCAACGGCCTCCTGCGTGGCCTCGGTGGTCTGTCGCACGACCACAGCCGCCTCGTCGCGGCGGCGAGCATTGAGCAGATTTTGCAATTGCTGAATGAGGGTTTGGGCCCGCGCAACCTCCTGTGCCGTCACCGTCCGCTGGGCGTTCAGCAAAGCTTGACGGACATCGTAACTTAGCCGCTCTTGCTCCAACATAACGATCTGCTGGTTTAACTCCTGTCGTTGGGTAGTCAACGCCAGCAACCGTGCCTGGACCAGCAGCAGCGGTGCAGTGGTCGGCGTGGCCGCTTGCAGCTTGCTCTCCAGTTCGGTGACTTGGCGCTTGAGGCTGTCCAACTCATTCGGGATGTTCTTGGGGCGTGCCTGCTGTACGGTCAGCTGTTGGTCCAGATCCGCCAAGCGTTTCTGGGCATCGTTCAGGCCGGCTTGAACCTGAGCCAGCTGCTGGGATAGCTGATCGATGGATAGCTTTGGCGACGGCTCGGCGGGCGATTCGCCGGTCAGGGTTTGCTGTAGATGGATAGTTTCCGGTGGGGCCGATTGCTGGAGTTGCTGGTAAGAGGCGAGGGTATCGGCATAGTTTTTCGCCGCCTGCAAGTGACTGATTGCCTGTTGATAAAACTCCTGCGCCTGGGTGCGTTCGCTCTCCGGCAAATCGCGGAGCGTGGCGAGGGCGGCCAGCTTGGCCTGGATCTGCTCAATCGTTGGCCCGGCCGTCGCCGAAACCGGGTCTGGCGAGGGTGCCGGCGGCGCGGAAGTCGGAGGGGCGGCAATGCCCGCCTGGAGACCGAACAGCAACAGTATCGGCAGTACTACGGTACGGCGCAGCCAAACGATGGTCATGCAGGAAATCCGGAGGCGATTAGCGAGCAGCGATTCAAGGAAACCGGTCACGCTACCGTACTGCCGCCATCGATGGCAATCCCTCCAGGAAACCGAGAATTGGCTCGGGGCGGGCATCAGCTCGCCGAACGTTGCGTCAATCCGCCAAACGCGGCATTAAACGCCATCCTCTTCCGGCAAATAGCGAACGAACGCGCACGTTCTAAATGCCATCGGTACGGTGAAACACCCCCTTCCTGATCGTAGGTGTTTCCGGTAACGTTGCGAGCATCCACGAACTCTCGGCAGCATTCCCGTTTTCCAGCCGGAAGGCCCGTATCGGCACGACCTCACCCTGGTGACCGGTACCCGAATGAGTCCAGAGAGCATGAGTTCTGCTCAATTCTTTCTCCAAGCTCCGCGCTGGATGCTTCGCGCTCGTTGATCACGAGGTGGAACTTCAAACCGTAGAACCTGCCCATCGAGGCTTTGCCCCGACGAGCGACCTGCTTGAAGGCTGGGTGGTCGTGGAGGCGACCGATATTATCTAGCTCTGATGGTGAAGCCCGCCTCATCATCCAATTTACGAAACCATGATCGATCCAGACGAACTTTCAGCTCATACCCCGATGATGCAGCAGTATCTGCGCATCAAAGCAGAGCATCCCGACATCCTGTTATTTTACCGGATGGGCGATTTCTACGAGCTGTTCTACGATGATGCCCATAAGGCATCGGAGCTCTTGAACATCGCGCTGACCTCGCGCGGTCAATCCGCCGGAGTCCCCATTCCGATGGCCGGCGTTCCATTCCATGCCGTTGAAAACTATCTTGCCAAGCTGGTGAAGCTCGGCTTGTCAGTGGCCATCTGCGAGCAACTCGGCGAACCTGCTACCAGCAAAGGACCGGTGGAGCGGCAGGTAGTGCGAATCGTCACGCCGGGCACCTTGACGGATGAAGCGCTGCTGGACGAACGCCGTGACAGCCTATTGGTCGCCCTGCATCGAGTTAAAAACATCCACGGGCTGGCCCATTTGGACTTGAGCAGCGGACGGTTCGTCGTCGCGCAACTGCATGACGAAACGGCGCTGCGCAACGAACTGGAACGGCTGAAACCGGCGGAATTACTGATTAGCGAGGAATCCGAGCCACCCGAGGGGTGGCGCCAACATCCCGGTTTGCGTCGGCAGGCGTCTTGGCATTTCGATCTGGCCAGCGCGACCCGCGCGCTGTGTGCCCAATTCCGAGTGCATGACCTAGACGGTTTCGGTTGTATCGACCAGCCGGTTGCGGTGGCCGCTGCCGGGTGTTTGCTGCAATACGTCAAGAACACCCAACGCGGTGCCCTGCCACATCTGACCGGGTTGCGGGTTGAACGCCACGAGGACAGCGTGATTCTGGATGCAGCCAGCCGACGCAATTTGGAACTGGAACAGAGCCTGAGCGGTCGCCACGAACACACGCTGCTCGGCATTCTCGACCGCTGCGCGACCCCGATGGGTGGCAGGTTACTGCGCCGCTGGCTGCATCGGCCATTGCGGGATCGGCTCATCCTTCGCCAGCGGCAGGACAGTCTGCGGCAACTGCTGGAAAACGGCGCTTATGAATATCTGCGAGGGCTATTGCGCGGCACCGGCGACGTGGAGCGGATTCTGGCGCGAGTCGCGTTGAAATCGGCGCGGCCACGCGATCTGATCGCCTTGGCCGATGCGCTGGCCCGTCTGCCGGCGGTGCAAGACTTTCTCCACCGGACAGACGCAGCCCTGCTTCAGAATCTTGCCCACCGGGCGGGAAGGCATCCCGAAATCCACGCTCTGCTCAATCGGGCGATCATCGCCAACCCGCCGCAAACCCTGCGCGATGGCGGGGTCATCGCCGCCGGCTACGACACCGAGTTGGACGAGCTGCGGAACCTGAGCGAACACGCCGATGATTATCTGGTGGCGCTGGAAGCGAGAGAGCGTCAGCGCACCGGCATCAACAACCTCAAGGTCGGGTTCAACCGGGTCCACGGCTACTACCTCGAAGTGACCCGCGCCCAATCGCAGGCGGTACCCGCCGACTATCTCCGCCGCCAGACCCTCAAGGGCGCGGAGCGATACATCATCCCGGAATTACAGGAGTTCGAGCGCAAGGCGCTGCGTGCTCAGGAGCAGGCGTTAGCACGGGAAAAACTCCTTTACGAAGCCCTGCTGGAGCAGTTGATCGCCCGCTTACCCGCCCTCCAGACCAGCGCGGCCGCCCTAGCGGAACTGGACGTGCTGGCCAATCTGGCCGAACGCGCCGCCGCGCTGCGCTGGAACCCACCGGAACTGGTCGCCGAACCAGGTATTAAGATCAAGGCCGGCCGCCATCCGGTGATCGAACAGGTATCAGACGAGCTGTTCGTACCCAACGATCTGCAACTCGAACCCGAGCAGCGGCGAATGCTGATCGTCACCGGCCCCAATCTCGGCGGCAAATCCACCTACATGCGCCAGACCGCGCTGATCGCGTTGTTGGCGCATCTTGGCAGCTTCGTCCCCGCCGAGCAGGCAGTGATTGGGCCGATCGACCGGATTTTCACTCGCATCGGCGCTTCCGACGATCTGGCGTCCGGTCGCTCGACTTTCATGGTGGAGATGAGCGAGGCCGCCAATATCCTGCACAACGCGACACCGCACAGCCTGGTGCTGATCGACGAGATCGGGCGCGGTACCAGCACCTTCGACGGCTTGGCGCTGGCCTGGGCCTGCGCGGTGCATCTGGCGCAAAAGGTGCGGGCCTTTACCCTGTTCGCCACCCACTATTTCGAGCTGACCCGCTTGCCAGACGAACAGCCCGGCATCGTCAATGTCCATCTCGACGCGGTGGAACACGGCGACACCCTCGTCTTCATGCATCGCGTTCAGGATGGCCCGGCCAATCGCAGTTACGGTTTGCAAGTGGCGGCGCTGGCAGGGGTGCCACCGGCGGTGATCCAACAAGCCCGCCAGCGATTGCGCTTGCTGGAACGACAGATGTTGCGGCGGGAATTGCCGGGACGACTGGCGGCCTCTCCCCAACTATCGCTGTTCGGTGAAACCATGCATCCGGTCGTAGCCGCCCTGGCGACGATCGATTTGGACACGCTCTACATCGGAAGCGGCGCTCGCTGAACTCAGGCGATTGAAAACGCTGGGCGGCTCTTGACGCCAAAGACGATTTCACCCCCTCGGCGATTGGAATTGAATGAGAACGGTCATCCCTCGCGAGGATAGGCGAGCCCTGCATGAAGCCAACCTCCCAAGATAGCGATCGATAGCGATCGGGCTTGCGCTTCACGCCTCGATTTTCCTTCACCGGAGTACGGTATGTACAACCACATTCCGCTCATACTTACCACCATCCTGCTCGCCGGTATCGGCGCGCAATGGCTGGCCTGGTGGTTGCGCTTGCCCGCTATTCTGCCGTTGCTCGCCGTAGGCGTGCTTGCCGGCCCAATGACTGGCTGGCTCGATCCCGACCGGCTGTTCGGTGATCTGTTGTTCCCGATGGTATCGCTCGGGGTCGCCATCATTTTATTCGAGGGAGCGCTGACTCTGCGGTTCGCGGAAATTCGCGGCCAAGCTCGAATAGTCCGCAACCTGGTCTCGTTCGGCGCGCTGGTTAACTGGCTGCTCATTGCCTTGGCCACCCAACTGTGCACCGGCTTGCCCTGGCTGCTGGCGCTCTTGTTCGGCGCGCTGGTCACGGTGACCGGCCCCACCGTGGTCGCGCCCCTACTGCGCACCGTCCGTCCCGAGCGCGAAATCGCCAATATCCTACGCTGGGAGGGCATTCTGATCGACCCTATCGGCGCCCTGTTGGCGGTACTCGTGTTCGAGTTCGCCGTCTCCGAACAGCACCAGCACACGGCAGCCATGTTCTGCGCCACCGTGCTCGTCGGCATCCTGCTCGGCCTGGCCGGCGCTTGGGGGCTCGCCACCCTGATGCGCCGACAGCTGCTGCCCGACTACCTGCACCGGGTCGCCAGCCTGGCACTGGTATTGAGCATATTTGCCCTGTCCAACGCGCTCGCCGCCGAATCCGGCCTGCTCGCGGTGACGGTCATGGGCCTACGGCTGGCCAACATCCGAGATCTGTTCATCGAAGACATTCTCGATTTCAAGGAAACCCTGACCTTACTGCTGATCTCGGTGCTTTTTATCGTGCTGGCAGCTCGAATCGACCCCAGAGCATTCGCCGACATCGGTTGGGGTGCGATCGGCGTGCTGCTGGCTATCGTGTTCGTCGCACGCCCCGCCGCCGTCTGGTTGGCCACCGCTGGCTCAAGCCTGGGCTGGCGGCGGAAAGCGGTGCTGGCTTGGATCGCACCGCGCGGCATCGTGGCGGCGGCGGTATCCGCCCTGTTCGCTCTGCAACTGGAACAGCTGGGCTATACCCAAGGTCGGACACTGGCAGCGTTAACGTTTCTGGTCATCGTGGTTACTGTTACGCTGCAAAGCCTCACCGCCAAAACCGTGGTTCACCGGCTGGGCGTGGCCGCGCCGCCGCCACGGGGTGTTCTAATCGTGGGAGGTAATCCAGTGGCGCGAACCGTTGCCAAGACGCTGCACGAGCGGGATATTCCGGTGATCCTGGCTGACTCCGCCTGGGAAAACATCCGCGCCGCCCGGATGACCGGCATTCCGGTTTACCACGGCAATGTCCTTTCCGAACATGCCGATACCTATCTTGACCTGACCGGGATCGGCACTTTATTGGCGATGTCCCCCTGGCCTGAGCGCAATACGCTTGTTAGCCTTTATTATCGGCGGCTATTCGGCGCGGATCGAGTGTTCACGTTGCGGTTGGATATCGAGCGCGATGGCGTCGATCGGGCTCGGATGATTCCTTCCTACCGCATTCCCCGCCTGTTCGGCGAACAGATCACCCTGGCCCGTTTGCAGGAACGACTGGAACAAGGTTATGTCATGCGGACCACCTCGCTGACCGCCAGCTTTGATTTCGCCGGCTTCCGCGAAAAATGGGTAGACCAAGCCATTCTGCTGTTCGCGATCGATCCCAAGGGGATACTAAGGGTTTTTTCGACCGGCGAATCACCACAGCCGTCCCCTGGCTGGACTCTCGTCAGCCTGACGCCGCCAACGGACACCAACCGGCATTTGGGCAGCAGCTAAGGCCGTCGGCAATTTCGATGGCCTGGCCCTGTCTGGACAGCGTCATCACTGTCAATTTGGAATACCATAGCCTTACCGATGATATAAGCCTTGTCGAGGAGGCTGTTCACCGCTAACGACCATTCTATGGGGGTCCAACATGAAGATCGGCCTGCTCGATTTTGGCAAAACAAGGCGTGCGGTCACTTCGGTATCGTCTGAATCAAAATGGCTCCGTCGATTTGCCAGCGGCTGGCTGTACGCACTGACCCTGGGCGCTCAAGTCGCGACCGCCACCACCTTCGCCAACTTGGCACAGGAAGCTTTCGAGCGCTCTCGACTACCCTGGGATCCGGCGCCCCCCGCACCCGTAGTGGAAATCGACCCTCCGGAGGGCAGCGACTCGCTGGGGCTCGATTTCGTCGAATATGGCAAGCTGGCGGGAAAACCGCTCCACGACGACCACGTTTGGTGGCTACAGGCCAAACCGCGCGGCAATTTCGAGAAAGATCCGCTGGAAATCTGGATGTATCGACCTGAAAGCGAGAGTTATGCTCTCGTGACTTATCGGGCGGAGGATTTCAACTACGGACATCCCGAAATCCAGCCACCGTTGCCCAATTCCCTTCCCGCCGCCGCTCGTCATTTGAGCGCGGTCGATATCGGCTTCCATCGCGGCAACCCGATGAGTTGGCCCCAAATTTTCCATCTGGGTGGCAATGGCTACGGCCGGCTGGCCGGTTTTCCGCCGCTGGAATTTGGTACATCGTTCCGACTGGGGGTACACGACGTGGGCCAGCCCAACGAGGATTTCGCCAAGCTCCGCAAGTTGTACCTTCGACCCATCAATCAACGGGCCATCCGCTTACTGGGTCTGGTGGATTGCGAAGCCTATGCGGCGGCGCTGGCCGCCACGCTGCAACCGGGCACCGCCAGCACCCTGCGGGTCACGCTGAAAATCTTTTTGCGCAAGCCGCTGCAAATGGCCGATGAACCGAGTCTTGGGCCCCTAGGCTTGAGTTCAATGTTTTGGAAGGACGGCCGCGCCACGCCGGACGATTCCGGTGACGAGGCGCACGACGCCGACCGGTTCATCGCCTGGTACCCGGACGGTCGGCAACGCGAGCATCCACTTGCCATCCCGACCCATCCAGACGATCCGCCACTGCTGGCCGATTTCGGCGAAGTCGCCGATTTTGCGCTGGTCCAGTCCAGTCGTAACGCCGATCGCTACGGTCGCTACGCGCCGGTGGACTACGCCAACCGGGTATCGCTGCTGATCTCCGACATTACCAGCAGTCTGCCCTACACCGTGGGGCTTTGGCAGTCCTACACCGATTATGAAGGTGCGGATAACGTAGCGGTTTTCGTTCGCTTCAACCAGGATGCAGGCACACCGGCCTCGGTCGACGACGGCATCGCCTTCTCCTATACCCTGACAGCCTATCGCTGAAAGAAAATCAGCGTACTGGCCGGCTAAAGCTCGGCAAGCTTCGAAATAGGAACGACACGCGGCCATGCGTTCTACCCTCGAACGACTTGTACACTGGGTCCCCAGATCGCGATGGCGTTCGACAAGTGTCGCACTGGGCCTGGTCGTCGTGATCGGCATAGCCGATCACGTTACCGGACACGGGTTGGCCCTGTCACTGTTTTACCTATTTCCAGTGTTGCTCATCACACACGTTCTGGGCCGAACAGCGGGCTTTGCGCTAGCGGGGTTGGTCGCTTGCATTTGGACGCTGGCACAATGGAACGATGGTCCCTCCGCCCATGGTCTGCAAATCGCCTGGAACCTACTGATGCGTTTCGGCGTTCTGGCGATAGCCACCCATTTGCTGCTGGCCTTGGAAATCGAGATGCGGCAATCACGCTACGACTTTCTGACCAACCTGAGCAATCGTCGGCATTTCGTGAGCTTGCTCGAAGCCGAACAAAGTCGGAGCTACCGACACAACACGCCCTTTTCAGTGCTGTATCTGGACATCGACCACTTTAAAACGCTCAACGATACGCTAGGCCATGCCGCCGGCGACGAAGCATTGCAAATTGTGGCCGAAACGCTGCGGACCCAATCCAGACGTATGGATGCACCCGCCCGGATCGGTGGCGATGAATTTGTGATGCTCCTGCCCGACACCGACGCAACGGACTGCCGCTTGATTGCCGAACGCATCCAGAAATCCCTGACGAGCGCAATCGATCAACGGCGCTGGCCCATCGGCATCAGCATCGGTACGACCACGGCTTGCGGCTCCGGACAAACCACCGAAGAAATCCTGCGCGCCGCCGATCAGGCCATGTATCGTGCCAAACGCGCTTCGATGGGTGATTGAGAGCCGAAACGCACCGCGCGTTTCGAACCCGCGAAATCTCGACCTTGGGCAACTCGAACCATGCGCGACGATATTCCCCTCGATACCTGCTACCACGCCATCCGCCGGGATCGGCATGCAACAGTCGGGAGAATGCGACAGCCTAGACCGCAGCCGAACGATATCGGCATCGAGCTGAACCGGTGACCAGAGATACGTCCTCCTGGACGCTCCAACGCCCCGTTCGATTACCTGTCCTCGGCAAGTATCTCGGCCAATTGGCCATCGTGCTCGCGGCCCTCGCGTTACCACCGCTGGTGGCGGCAACAGTGGACGGCGACGCAGCGGCGATCTTGCGCTATGTTTTGACGCTGGTCGTTCTCCTGAGCATCGGCCTACCATTGGCGCGACTGCCGGCTCCTCCCACTCCGATCCAGGGAAATGAAGCACTTGCGATCGCAGCGCTCGCCTTCATCCTGGGGGCGTTCGCGATGGCTTTCCCACTGATGGGTCCAGGGTTGAGCTGGCTGGATGCCGTGTTCGAAAGCACGTCGGCGATCACCACCACGGGCCTCACCACGCTGGCCAGCGTCGAAGACAAACCTCGATACTTCCTGTTCGCCCGCGCTTGGCAACAATGGTACGGCGGTCTCGGAATCGCGGTGCTGTCCGTGGCGCTGTTGTCCGGTTACGATGCCGCCGCCCGCCAGTTGCTCGATCCGCAGGCCATGCACGAGAATCTCGATACCAGCGCGCGCCTGTTCGCCCGACGAGCGTTCTTGACCTACACCGTGCTGACGCTCGGCGGCAGCGGCGCGCTGTGGTGGTCCGGTTTGCTGCCGTTCGAGGCCCTGACCCATGCGCTCGCCGCCATTTCCACCGGTGGATTTTCCACCCGCGACGCCAGCCTTGCCGCTTTTCCCGGCTGGACGCCACGCTTGGTCACCATGAGCCTCTCGCTGGCCGGCGCGGTTGCCCTGCCCCTTTACTTCCTCGCTTGGCGGCAGGGTTGGCGCAAGCTCGCCGCTAACGTAGAACTCCATGCCTTGCTCGCGCTGTGCGCGTTATCGAGCGCGTTGCTTGCGCTGTTGCTATACCATGCCCAAGGCGCGTGGCAGCCCGATCTCGCCGGCCATGCTGTACTGATAGCTATTTCGGCGCAAACCACGACCGGTTTCGCCAGTTTGCCGGTCGTCGAACTCGACGCGACCGCCAAGCTCACGCTGATCCTGTGCATGCTGGTGGGCGGCAGCGTCGGCTCCACCGCCGGCGGGATCAAGCTCTGGCGGCTGCTGTTGCTATTGCGCTTGAGCCAACTGATGCTTCGGCGCCTCGCCATGCCCAACCACGCGGTGGCGGAATTGCGCCTGGGTGGGCGCATCGTCGAAGCCGATGAACTGACGCGAGGGTTATTGCTCATGCTGTTGTTCGCGACGGCGGTGCTGTGTTCCTGGTTTCCCTTTCTCTGGTTCGGCCACGATCCTTTGAACGCTCTGTTCGAGGTGGTCTCGGCCTTGGCTACCACTGGTCTTTCGGCCGGTATCGCCGGTCCCGATCTGCACCCGCTGCTGAAAGGGGTCCTGTGCGCCGATATGATGCTCGGCCGTCTCGAAATCGTCGCCGTGCTGGTGCTGTTCGCGCCGCGCACTTGGTTGGGCAGGAGGAGGCGGTTATGAGAGCGATCTTCGTCGGCGCCAGCCACACCACCGTCGCCACGGCGCGGATGCTGCTGAAGCGCGGTCACGAAGTGGTCATCATCGAGCAGGACAAGGAACGCATCGAGGCGCTTGCCGTCACGCTCGACTGCGGGTTTCTGCACGGCGACGGTGGCAAGCCGGCGATTCTGCGCGAGGTCAATCCCGAGCGCGCCGACGTGCTCTACTGTCTGACGGACAACGATCAGGCCAATATCCTCGCCAGTCTGGTCGGCCGATCCCTCGGCTTCCAGCGCGTGGTGACCAAGATCCAAGACCCGGAGTTCGTGCACGTCTGCATCGAGCTCGGGCTGCACGACACCATCATCCCCTCGCTGACCATCGCCCGGCATCTGGGAGAGCTGTTCGAGGGGCACGATCCGCTCGAAATCTCCGCCAAGATTCGGGGAGACGCGCGCATCTTCTCGTTCGTGGTGCAGGATCAAGACGCCAAGCGACTGAGCGAGCTGGAGCTGCCGAAAAAGAGCCAGGTCGTCTGCCTGTATCGCGGCGACGAGTGGTTGCTCCCCGAGGAGGATACGCGACTCGTCCCCGACGACGAGGTTGTCATCATTACTGCCGCGCAGAATCTCGAACGTCTCGCCGAGCGCTGGGGCGGCTAACCGGCCCCAAGCGCCAAAATTTCGCGATCCCGCCCCTGGCAAAGTCAGGAGCTGACGTCCCGTCAGCCCTGCCCCGGCTCGTTGATTAGCAGCGCGACCGGAAAATGCTGGAATACCTCGCGCAACCACAACGCCTCTTCGCCTTGAACGCTCTCCCCGGTCAGGGCATCGCGCCAGCGCAAGCGCGAACCGGCGGGTGGTAGCACCCGGGTTTCGTGCCAGACTGTCTCCCCCAGCGGATACCTACCATCCTTGACCAAGCCGCTCGAAAAGCGCGGCACCACGACCAGCGCTCGCCGTTCGCCCAGCTCCCGAGCAAATGCCACGACATGCGATTTCAGGCTGCCGATCACCGTTAATTTCTGATAGGCGCCGCGTTGGAACAGCTCCAGCTCCGTCCGACGTGCTTGCAAAACACGATAGATCAAGAACAGCTTGATCTGGCCATCCTCCGGCGCCGCCAGCAATTCCGCGATCAATTGCAGAATGCTGCCACCGACGCGATGTTGCAGCGACCGGAGCAACGCGCCGCGCCGTTCGAAATCGACCGGCCGACGATTGTCGGGGTCCACCAAGCTCAAGTCCCATAGCTCCGTACCTTGGTAAAAATCGGGCATGCCGGGAACGGTGAGCTTGAGCAGCGTCTGCCCGAGCGAATTGAGGATGCCGTGGTGTTGGATCCGCCGCTGGAAAGGCAGGAACGATTGCATAAATGGATTGTCCCTGCCGGGCTCCATCACCCGTTCGGCAAACGTCAGCAATGCATTTTCGTAATCGTTGTCGGGTTCCAGCCAGTTGGTGTGGATTTTCGCTTCGCGCGTGGCCTTAATCAAATAGGCCTTGACTCGCTCGATAAAGGTCGGGTAATCGGCCAGATCAAAGGGATAAGCACCCAGCAGCGTCTGGTACAGCAGATATTCATCGTCGTTCTCGGGCGCCAGGCGATCGCCGATTTGCACCTTGCGCGCTTGATTGACCTCGTGCCACTCCCGCACGCGCTGTTCCCATTCGTCCGACATTTCCGACAACACGTTCAACCGGGCGCGCACATCCTCGCCGCGCTTGGTATCGTGGGTCGCAGTCGCATTCATCGCATGCGGCCAGCAGGACATGCGTTGCTGGTTGAATGCGTGAAATTCGTCGAGATCGATGCCGAACCGTAAGGGACTCGCACCCACCTCGTTGAGCGACAGCAGCCGGTTATAGACGTAGAACACCGTGTCTTCCACGCCCTTGGCCATCAGCGGCCCGGTGAACTGTTGCAAGCGCATCACGAAATGCAACCACTGATCCTTGTCCTCGGTCGCCATGTGACCGTCGAACTCCAGGCGCAGAAAGCGTTCGATAAAACTCAGCTCGTTGCGAAAGTTCGGGATATTGAGCTGGGCTTGAGCGATCACTTGTCGGATGCATTCCTGGTCGGCACGGCTGGCACCGGCGCGGCCGATGTAGGTGCGATAGACCGGAAACAGCACCATGATCTCGATCAGCGCCATCTGGAGCCCGTACAAGGTGAAATCGCTGGCGTAGCGGTAACGCTCGGAGATGCGCTTGAGCAAGTGCGCCAAATTGTCGATATCACCGGCCAGATGCTTATCGACGATCATCCGCTTGTTGCAGTCGATCAGCGCCTCGCAGGAGGTGGTATCGCCGATGAACGCGTGGTAAATCCGGGCGAACTCCGCCTCGGCGGCCGGTTGGCAGAACAGGCTATTGACCGTGCCGAGAAAATCGTAGCCGCTGGTGCCTTGGCACGGCCAATTCACCGGTAGTTCCTCGCCGTGTTCCAGAATCTTTTCCACGACCAGGTAAACGTAGGGCGCCCGGTCGCGCAGGCGATGGAGATATTGGACCGGGTCGTAGAGACCGTCGATATGATCGATCCGCAACCCGTTGATCTTTTGCTCGTCCACCAGCTTCAAAATCAACTCGTGGGTGGAGTCGAACACCTTAGCGTCTTCAATGCGCAGCGAGATCAGGTCGTTGATGGTGAAAAAGCGGCGGTAATTCAGCTCTTCGTTGCCGACTTTCCAATAAGATAACCGGAAAAATTGCTCGTCGAGCAGGCTGTCGAGCAAATCGAAACTTTCGGGTTTGCCGACTTCGCCGTTGAAAATGCGGATATTCTCTTCGATAAATTCGCGCACTTCGTGACTGTCGCTCCACAGCTCCCAGAGCATTTGTTTGAGAAAGGAAATCTGGTCGTAACGTTCGCGTCCTTCCTCGCCGGAAGGAATATATTTGAGCAGGTAAAGCACCCCCAAAAACTTGACGAAGTGAGGGTGGCCGCGCTCCAGCCGAGCACGCAACCGCCCCAGATCGTAGGTCAGAACCCGATAATAGGACTCGATGCGGATCGGAAAGCGGAATTCATAATAGTAAACAGCGAGCCCCTGTTTGCTGTAGCGCAACCGCAATTCGCCGCTTTCCAGGCAATCGCCGTAAAACTTGCCGAGGAAAGGCGCCAGCACCCGGCCACGAATCCCCTCGTAAAGATGGTTCCAGTTGATGTCGAAGAAATCGTGATAGCGCGAATCTGGGCCATTTTCCAACACATCCACCAGCATCCGATTCTGGCTATCGAAGGCCATGTGGTTGGGCACAATGTCCTGCACCCAACCGATCTCATGACCTTTCAGCACCTGATTGAGCATTTCGAACCGTTCCATGCCACCCAATTCGGGATTGATGGTGTTCGCGTCCACCACGTCATAACCGTGCTGACTGCCATGACGCGGCGTGAGAATCGGCGAGGCGTAGAGATCGGATATCCCCAGCTCGGCCAGATAGGCAGCGATGGCGGCGGCGGCATCGAAGTCGAAACCAGGGGTAAATTGCAGGCGATAAGTCGCGACGGGAACGCGCATCATAGGATGATCCTCGTATTCGTCATTCAGGTGGGAACGCCAGCGGCGTAGACCACCACAGCGTAAGGAGGCAAAACCAACGAGTTCGAGAGAGCGCCATCGGCCCATTGCATCGGCAGGCTGGAACCATCGCCGCCCCATGCAACATCGTTGGCGTCCAGTTGTTTGGACCACGAACCGGCATCCAGTGCGACGGTCACGGTCGCCGGTTCAGCGGCAAAGTTCATCCAAACGATGGTTCGGTTGCTATCGCACCAGCGCCGCAATTCCAGCACGGCCGGCGCGATCAAGGTCGCGGTCAAACTGGCGTTATCCAATCGGGCCAACGCCGGCAACTCGCGCCGCAGCCGCAACAGCTCGCGGTAAAAGGCGCGCAGTTGACCGTGCCGGCCCGTTTTGCCCAGAGCCCATTGCAGCTTGGACGCTTCGAACGTCGCCTCGGCCTGTGGATCGGGCGCTTCGCCCTCGGCATGAAAGGCGGCGAATTCTTTTCTGCGGCCCTCGCGCACCCCTTCGATCAACGCCGGGTCGCCGTGGCTGATGAAATACAGAAACGGCCGGGGTTCGCCGTATTCCTCGCCCATGAACAGCAGCGGCACGTAAGGCGACAGCAGCACCGCCGCCGCCGCCAGCTTCAGCGCCGGAAACGGCAGCAGGCCCGACAGCCGCTCGCCCAGCGCCCGATTGCCGACCTGATCGTGGTTCTGGCTGCACACCGCGAAGCGCCAGGCCGGACAGTCGCCGGGATCGTCGCCGTGGAAACGCTGGCGGTGCCGGGAATAATCCCAGGCGTAAACGAAGGGCTGGCGGTAGGCTTGCGCCAACTGCTCCAGAGCGCCGAAATCCTCGTAGTAGCCGTGCCGCTCCCCGGTCAGGACGGTATGCAAAGCGTGGTGAAAATCGTCGCTCCATTGCGCGTCCAGCCCATAACCGCCAACCGCAGGCTGACGGATCAACCGCGGATCGTTGAGATCGCTTTCGGCGATGAGATAGAAAGGCCGGCCCTGGCGCTGTCCACAAGCAGCAACTGTTTCGGCCAGTTCCGCCAGAATATGCCGCGCGCCAAAATCGTAGATGGCATGCACCGCATCCAGCCGCAAGGCGTCGCAATGGCAAGTTTCCAACCAATACAGCGCATTGCCGACCACGTATTCACGCACGCCGGGGCTGTGTGGACCATCGTAATTGACGGCATCGCCCCACGGCGTACGGTAGTGGTTGGTGAAGTAGGTGCCCAATCCCCACAGGTAATTGCCTTCGGGACCGAGATGGTTGTAGACCACATCCATGATCACCGCCAGACCCTCGCGGTGGCAGGCATCCACCAGCCGCTTCAGTCCCTCGACCCCGCCGTAGGAGTGCTGGGCCGCCCAGGGATAAACGCCGTCATAACCCCAGTTGCGCTCGCCAGGGAACTGGGCGACGGGCAGCAGCTCCAACGCGTTCACGCCCAGTTCCCGCAACTCCGGCAGGCGGGGAATGATCGCGTCGAAAGTGCCCTCGGCGCGTGAACGTTCCGACGTGCAGTTCGTACATGACCCATTGTTCCAGCGGCGGCGGTCGCCAGCGGGCGTCGGTCCAAGCGAAAGCGTGATCGACTATCCGGGATGGTCCGTGGACGCCCTGCGGCTGGCTGTGGGAAGCAGGATCGGGGCGATCGGTTTCGCCATCCCACCGGTAGAAATAGAGCGCACCGGGTTCGATGCCGGTGACCGCAGCCCGCCAGTAGCCCTGCTCGTCGCGGGTCATGGGAATCAAGCGGTCTTCGGGCGCGGCCAGATGGACGGCTGCCTGCTTCAACAAGGGCGCCCACAGGGTAAAGGCGCATTGACGGTCGCCGAGATAATCAGCACCCAGTTTGATTGGGCTCATCCGCATTCATACCTCCGTGATTGGTCGGTCAGTTGGGTTGGCGCGTAGAAGTAACCCAACACGATCAAAATGTTGGGTTACGGCCTATGGCCTGATCCAACCCACATCAAAGAAATTTATTCGGAAATGGTCGCGCTGGATGGTCTTTGCAAGACCACCAAGGCCCGGCCCGCCACGGGCACGGTGGGCGCTTCGGCGCCGTAGTGACGACCGCGTTGCAGAAAGCGAGGTTGAGCGGTATCCATGACGGTCCGCCATTCCCCCTGCCATAAAGTTTCGGGCAAGGTGAATTCAGTGGCCTCGTGGTGGGCGTTGAACAGCAAAATGAAACTGTCGTCGATGATCTGCTCGCCACGCCGGCCGGGGGTAGCGATTTCCTCGCCATTCAGGAAAATACCAATGGCTTTGGTCAATCCATCGTGCCATTGGGCCTCGGTCATCTCACCGCCATCGGGGTTGAACCACACGATGTCACGCACGCCGGAGCCGTGGATCGAACGGCCTTGGAACCATTTACGGCGGCGCAGCACGGGATGGTCGTGGCGGAACGCCATTAACTCGCGCACGAACTCCAGCAGCGCCGCGTTTTCCTCCGGCAGATTCCAGTTCAGCCAGGAAATCTCGTTATCCTGACAGTAGGCATTATTATTGCCCCCTTGAGTGCGCCCCATCTCGTCGCCGGCCAACAGCATGGGAACGCCCTGCGACAGGAACAGCGTTGCCAGAAAATTGCGCTGCTGGCGCAGGCGCAGATACAAAACCGCCGGATCATCGGTTTCACCCTCAACCCCGCAATTCCAGGAGCGGTTATGCGATTCGCCGTCGCGGTTGTCCTCGCCGTTGGCTTCGTTGTGCTTGTCGTTGTAGCTGACCAGATCGCGCAGGGTAAAACCATCGTGAGCGATGATGAAATTAATGCTCGCGCTGGGGCTACGGCCGTTGGGCTGATACAGGTCGGAACTACCGGTGAACCGGAAAGCAAATTCGGCCAACCGGCTCGGCTCGCCGCGCCAGAAGTCGCGCACCGTATCCCGGTAGCGGCCATTCCATTCCGACCAGAGCAGCGGGAAGCCGCCGACGTGGTAACCGCCTTCGCCGATATCCCACGGTTCGGCGATCAGTTTCACGTCGGACAGCACCGGATCCTGATGGATGATGTCGAAGAAGGCGGCCAACCGATCGACGGCGTACAGTTCCCGCGCCAGCGCCGAGGCGAGATCGAAGCGGAAACCATCGACGTGCATCTCCAGCACCCAGTAACGCAGGCTGTCCATGATCAGCTTGAGTACCTGCGGGTGGCGGACATTGAGCGAATTGCCGCAGCCAGTAAAATCCATGTAGTAGCGTGGGTTGTCCTCGACCAACCGGTAGTAGGCGGCGTTGTCGATCCCGCGCAGGGTCAGGGTCGGCCCCATCTGGTTGCCTTCGCCAGTGTGGTTGTAGACCACATCCAGAATCACCTCGATGCCGGCCCGATGCAGCGCCTTGACCATTTCCTTGAATTCGCGCACCTGCTCGCCGTAGTGACCACTGGCGCTGTAGCCGGAATACGGAGCGAAGAAATTCAGCGAATCGTAACCCCAATAGTTGCGCAACCCAGCGCCCGCCAGATGACCGGGATGGGCCAGATAGTGATGCACCGGCATCAGTTCGACCGCCGTCACATCGATCGAGCGCAGATGGGCGATGGCGGCGGGATGCGCCAAACCTGCGTAGGTACCGCGCAACTCCGGCGGAATGTCCGGATGCAGGCGAGTGAATCCCCGGACATGTAATTCGTAAATGACCGTTTCATGCCAGGGCGTTTGCAATCGCGCGTCGCCTTCCCAGTCGAAACGGGGGTCGATCACCACGGCCTTCGGCATCAGCGGCGCGCTATTGCTTTCGGAAAAGGCCAGGTCGTCTTCGGATTGATGCCACGGGTAGCCGAAAATTCTCTTACCGAAGCGGACATCGCCGTCGAGCGCCTTGGCGTAGGGATCGATCAGCAGTTTGTTGGGGTTGAAGCGATGACCCTCATGCGGTGCAAACGGTCCATGCACCCGAAAGCCATAGCGCTGGCCCGGCCCAATTTCCGGGACGTAGCCGTGCCAGATAAACTTGTTGACCTCCTTCAGTTCCAGCCGGGTTTCCTTGTTTTTCTCACTAAACAAGCACAGATCAACCCGGGTGGCGTTCTCCGAAAACAGCGCGAAATTAGCGCCCTTGCCATCCCAAAAAGCACCGAGAGGATAAGGTTTGCCAGGCCAAAGTGAGTAGGACACAAAGCCTCCTTTACCCGGCTTTGAGGCCGGGAGTTACCTGTCTATCGCACTACCCTAAATCATCGTGGTGACCCGCTAGATCGCTTCGGGCAAGACTACTCGTTCATCACCGATCAATTCTAGGCCAAGCTGTCGCGAAACATAAACTGAAACGCGAGGAGATGATGGCGATAGCACTTCGTATGTGGTAAGCCTATATCAAAGAATAGCTCAATATTTCTCTTCGAGAGTCGAAGGGAATGCGAGCCTTAATCAGAAGAATCTCACTGCCATGGAATAATCAGCGCTGAACTTAATCAGAGCCGATTGCTCAAACTGACTTTCCACTATCGAATAAACTGCCAAATCCATGCAAAAAATCACGAAGATGCTAAACAATCTTTCGACAAAATAGCATCTGAAAAAACGATGCCCGGAGAGCTTAAGGAATGAAATTTTGATCTGCGCGACAAAGAAAATATCAAACCAAATAAATAGGTTGGATGTTGACCAGGCATCCATGCTGAATGAACCAATTCGACTAGCGAATCTTCATCCTAACATATGCACTAATCCGAAAGCCAAAACAGTCCATCAAGGCTATCAAACCTCACCAAAGATCATTTATAGTGAATGCTGTGATAGCGTGAGACTCGACGTATTCGACTTTCTGAAAAAACCAGAATGCTAGATTGGGAAATTCAAGAATCTTTTATTCTAATCCGAGAATTAGCGATTTACAAGCCAGACAGTGAATCCGAGACTCTCGAAGAGGAAGATAGGGAGAGTCAATAAAGCCTTCCACAAAATATTTTTGCACCCTGGAGCTATCATCCATCGAATAACGGCGCGACTATAGCTGCACGATTAGTGTCAAATCCATGCTGATCGAACCCCGTCACCGAGGTTGTCAACCGTAATCGAATGATACCGAACCCCCGATCTACAGGAGCCCACACATTGACGATAAACCATTGAATCACATAAGGATATTTGACCGAGAGAAGTAACCATGAAATCGAAGCCTCTGTCCTATCTCCCCAACTCGCTACGCATGGCGCTTCTGATCGCCCTGTTGGTCGGTTTGCTGATCGCTGCCCTGGCCTGGATTCAGGTCGAACAGGATCGCGGCGCCGATCTGGAAGAGATGGATCGGCGTGCCTATGTCATCGCCCATCAGATGGTCTACTCGATTCGCACCGCGCTCGACCCTGTCTTGCAAGCCTGCGGCGGCGTCTGGGTCGCGCACGGTTCCGACGAAGCCGACCGAAAGATGGTAGATACCAAGGGCCGGCTGGCAGTACCGCCGGACGATCCCACCCACACCCTGCGACGGGTATGGCTGAGCTGGGAGGAAGAACAGGGTTATTACTACAGCCTCGCCAACGAGGACTTGTGGCCGCTCTGCCATCTGGCCCACGAGCGACCGATTTTCCGGGCGGGCGACTGGGAACACTACGTACGCGCCAATCGCCGCTTCGCCGAAGCGGCGCTGGAGGAAGCAGGCTCCGGCCCGGCGGTGGTGCTGGTACAAGACTATCAGATGGCACTGGTCCCCCACTTTCTGATCGGCCACCACGAGGGCGCCACGGTCCACGCCTTCCTGTCCATGGCGGAAATCGGCATCGTCAGTTCGCTGCACGACGGCATGAACCTGGTGGCGAAAGAGTTCGTCGCTGCCAAACCAAACCTCGAAGGGATATTGATCCTATCCGAATTCGCTGGCGCCGCTCGCGAGCTTTCCGATGCCTTAATCATCAATCCCTACGATACCGAACAGTTTGCCGAGGCGATCCGGCGGGCGCTGGAAATGGCACCGGAAGAACGGCGGGAACGGATGAGGCGGATGCTGCGACAGATCGAAGAGAACAACATCTACCGCTGGGCGGCCAATTTCCTGGCCGATCTGACCGCCGCGCCCATCCCTGCGGCTCCAACCCAGGAGACCGTCTGATGCCATCGACCAGCCCCACCCTTTTACGACGGCTGGCCGCCACCCACGAACGGGGTGAGCGGCTGGTCCTGGTGTTCGACTACGACGGGACGCTGACCCCTCTGGTCGCGCATCCCCGCCTGGCCCATCTCGATCCGGCATTGCGCGCGGTGCTGGCCCAGCTGGCCACAGTTCCGCGTGTCGCGGTCGGCGTGGTCAGCGGGCGAGGACTGGACGATCTGATCAGCATGGTCGGCCTGGAAAGGCTGTACTACGGGGGCTCGACCGGATTGGAATTGGAACTGGCCGGTGAACGCATCATCCCCTCCGAGGTTTTGCGCAGCCAGCCGCTGCTCGACCGCCTGACCGCTGCCACCGAAAGCCGGCTATCGGCCTATTCCGGCGCCTGGGTGGAAAAAAAACCTTTCGGTTTCACCGTTCACTACCGGCAACTGGCACCGGATCGAATCGAACCGCTACGGGCCGAAATAGCGGATTTGCTGCAACCACACGGCGCCAGTCTGCACGTTTTGGACGGGCCGCTAGCCATTGAAGTGGTACCCGCCATCGAACGCGACAAGGGGACCGCGCTGCGGGCCATCGTCGCGGGCGCTGGCGTGGAACCGGCGACCGTACTGTACGCCGGCGATTCCGCCAACGACGCGCCGGCCTTGGTAACGGCCACGGAACTGGGCGGCATCGCGCTCGGGATCGGCCCCGAACCACCGGCGGCCGCGCGATACCGTCTGCCCGATCCCGCTGCCCTGGCCGCGCTGTTGGCGGAATTAGCCGATACTTTGACGGCCACCCGCTCCGGCGCTTAGACACCCATTCCTGACACTCACGAATCCCCCAAAACCGCGGTTGCGCCGCGATTAGAACTTAAAACATCGAGGAGAGCATCTATGGCCCACCAAAACCAGAAAGGCTGGAGCGGAACGGAAGATCCTCTTTGGTACCGTGACGCCATCATTTATCAGTTGCACGTCAAGGCGTTCGGCGATAGCAGTCAGGACGGTATCGGCGATTTCCGGGGTCTGAGCCAGCGACTGAATTATCTTCAAGAGCTGGGAGTGGACACACTGTGGCTGATGCCCTTTTATCCTTCGCCCCTACGCGATGACGGTTACGACATTTCCGATTATCAGAATGTGCACCCCGACTATGGGACCTTGGCCGACTTCCGGGTTCTGATCCGCGAAGCCCACGCCCGAGGTCTCAAAATCATCACCGAGCTGGTGATCAATCACACCTCCGACCAGCATCCCTGGTTCCAGGCCGCGCGCCGCGCACCGCCCGGCTCCCGCGAGCGTGCGTTTTACGTCTGGAACGACGACGACCGGAAGTTTCCGGAAACCCGAATCATTTTTACCGACACCGAAACCTCCAACTGGGCGTGGGATCCGGTCGCGAAGCAGTACTATTGGCACCGCTTCTTCTCCCACCAGCCGGATTTGAACCATAACAATCCGGCGGTGGTGAAGGCGGTGATCAAGAGTCATGCGGTTCTGGCTGGATCTGGGCGTGGACGGCCTGCGCCTGGACGCCATCCCCTACCTATGCGTGCGCGAAGGCACCCACAACGAAAATTTGTCCGAGACTCACGCGGTCATCAAGCAGATGCGGGCAGTGGTGGACCAGCATTATCGTGGCCGCTTGTTTCTGGCCGAGGCCAACCAGTGGCCGGAAGACGTGCGCGACTACTTCGGTGACGGCGATGAATGCCACATGGCTTATCATTTTCCGCTGATGCCGCGCATGTTCATGGCCATCGCCCAGGAAGACCGCTATCCCATCGTCGAAATCCTCGAACAGACCCCGGATATCCCTGACAACTGCCAATGGGCGATTTTCCTGCGTAACCACGACGAGCTGACCCTGGAAATGGTCACCGACCAGGAGCGGGACTACATGTACCGCACCTACGCCGCCGATCCGCGCATGCGCGTGAACGTCGGCATCCGCCGCCGACTGGCGCCGCTGCTGGACAACGATCCCAGCAAGATCAAGCTGATGAACAGCTTGTTGCTGTCCATGCCCGGCACGCCCATCATCTATTACGGCGACGAGATCGGGATGGGCGATAACATCTATCTCGGCGATCGCAACGGCGTGCGGACCCCAATGCAATGGAGCCCTGACCGCAACGCCGGCTTTTCCAGGGCCGACCCACAACGGCTCTACCTGCCACCGATCATGGACCCAATTTACGGCTACGAAGCGGTGAACGTGGAAACGCAGCAGCGCGAGCCGGCCTCGCTTCTGAACTGGATGAAGCGAATGATCGCGGTGCGCCGGTCTTGTCAGGCGTTCGGGCGCGGCCGACTGCAAGTCCTGCGGCCCGGCAACCCCAAAATTCTCGGCTACGTCCGAACCTACGCCGATGAAATCGTGCTGTGCGTGGCCAATTTGTCGCGCTCGGCGCAGCCGGTGGAACTCGACCTCAAGTCCTACAAGGGCTTGGTTCCGGTGGAAATGCTCGGCCAGACCGCGTTTCCCCCCATCGGCGAGCTTCCCTACCTGCTGACCCTGTCCCGCTACGGCTTCTACTGGTTTCGGCTGAGCCGGATCGCGCCACCCGTCTGGCACGAGGGCGCGCTGCCGGGCTTGGAGCTGCGGGTGCTGGTGCTGTTCCAGGGTTGGAAGAGCTTTTTCGTCGATCAAGTCGAGCCTAACCGGCGAGAGATGGCGGCATCCCTCTACGAGCGGCTGGTCCGGCAAGTACTGCCCGAATACCTGCCGAGCCAGCGCTGGTTTGCCGGTAAGAGCGGTCAAATCGAGAAAGTCGAGTTCGAGAAATACGACGTTTGGCCCGACCGCAATGAGTGGCTGTTGGCGCGCATCCGGGTCTGGCTGGTCGGACGCCCCGAACCGCAGGACTACGGGCTACCGCTGGCGCTGGCCTGGGAGGATGACGGCGATGGCGACGAAAGGCTCCGACCGCTGTGGCCCTACACCCTGGCTAAGGTTCGGGTCCGAGCGCGGATGGGGCTGCTATACGGCGCATTCGCCGACGAGCGATTCTGCCAGCATCTGGTGGGCATGATTGCCCGCGGCGCGCGCGTACCGTTGGGACAGGGATGGTTGCAATTCTCTTCGACCCGCGCTTTCGCGGAGCTGGCCGGCGAAACTCCGGAAACGCTGCCGGCTAAGCGGTTGGCGCTGGATAGCAGCAACACCACCCTCGCCATCGGCGATCGACTGCTGATGAAAGCCTATCGCCGCTTGCAGTCGGGCATTAACCCCGAGCTGGAAATGGGCCGTTTCCTTACCGAAATCGAATTTCCGAACATCGCGCCCCTGGCCGGCGCACTCGAATACGAAGACGGCACTGGGGATAGCACGACCTTGGTGTTGCTCCAAGGTTTCGTGCCTAATCAAGGCGATGCATGGAGTTTCACCTTGGATTACTTGAAGCGGTTTCTGACGGACTGCTTCGAACAACCAGACGCGGTTCGGGATGCCGGCGAAGACGTGCATGCAGTCTATCTGCTGTTCGCCAACACCCTGGGTCGACGCACCGGAGAGCTGCATCGCGCACTGGCGCAAGCCACCGGCAACCCCGCCTTCGATCCTGAGCCAATCACGGTGATCGACATGGCCAAATGGCTGGATCATATCCGCCAGGATGCACAAACCACGGTCGAGCGGATGAGACAAGCGCTCGACCGACTTCCGGAACAAACGCGATCGCTCGCCGAACAAGTGTTGGCGACCGAGATCGGCGTACCGCGCGCGGGCCGTTATGCCTCGCTGGCCATGCAAGTACTGGAATCCCGGGGTACGGCGGCGACGCGGGCCGCGCAAATCGAGGCGCTAACCCCCCATGCCATGAAGACCCGCTACCACGGGGATTATCATCTCGGCCAAGTGCTGGTCGCCAAGGACGATGTGATCATCATCGATTTCGAGGGTGAACCCTCGCGATCGCTGGCGGAGCGACGCGCTAAGCATTCGCCGCTGCGGGACGTGGTCGGCATGATGCGTTCGTTTAACTACGCCGCTCATGCCGCCCTGCGTTCGGCCACTGCCGATGGGATCTGGGATCGGGCGGTACTGATTCCACACATGATCGACTGGGAACAGAAAAGTCGGACTGCATTTCTGGATGGATACGTCGCGGCTGCCGGCGACAGTCCAGGGTATCCCGCCGATCCCGATCAAGTCAGGGTGCTGATCGAGCTATTCACACTGGAAAAGGCCTGCTACGAACTTCGCTACGAACTGGACAACCGTCCCGACTGGGTCGAAATCCCGCTCGGAGGATTACGCGAACTGTTGTCGCTGCCCGCATGATGATAGGGGGGCCATGAAGCGCCCCCGCAAATCCTTCACCAATCCTCGATCCGTAGGCTTCGCTTGCGGACGACATCTTTTGAACCGCGTTGGCGCGAAACGGCTGTGAGGCGGCAGAAACCGCCTCATCGCTGATGCAAGGAATTTCACCAATCCGAATCATCCGGTTTGGAGCCACTACCGAGCGGTATTCAGCTCAAATTAAGGTTTGCGTTGCACCATGTCGGGGCGTTCGCACGTTTTTTTCGCGATGCGCAAACGGTTGTGGGTTCGATCCGGAGGTGTGGAGCGACCGAACAGCCAGATAATAACTTGATTTCATTGAGGTAAAACCAATGACTTCACGCTTGATGCTGGTCATTCCGTGCTGCTTTATGCTGATTTCACCGCTTGCCACGGTGCAAGCCCAATCCCCAGCGGGTCGCCTTTTAGCTTCTCAGTGCGCTCAGTGCCATGGCACCAACGGCAGAGCGGTCGGTGATATGGAAAGCTTGGCGGGAGAAAGCGCCCGAGAGCTGTACGGAGAAATGCTGGAGATGAAAAACAGCAACGACGCGAGCGACATCATGCACCGCCAAGCAAAAGGTTACAGCGATGCGCAGTTGTGGCTGATCGCCCAGTATTACGCCGCATTAAGCGGTGGGGGTAGCAACGACGGCGTCGTCGGAAGTCGCATCCGGGATAGCACACACGAAGACGACTGAGATTCGAGGCATCGGTCATCCAAGATTCCCGAATTATAACGATCCGAGAAGAGGAGAAAACCATGAACGCGATCTCTCGTCGCCATTTGTTGAAATTGATGGGCGCATCCACTTTATTGGCGGCCAGCCCCGGTCTGTTGCGAGCACAAACCGGAACGGTCGCCCGGGTGGTCGTGGTGGGGGGTGGTTTCGCCGGCGCCACAGTGGCCAAATACTTGCGCCTTTGGAGCGGCGGCAGCGTCGCGGTGACGCTGGTGGACGCAAATCTCGCTCATACATCGTGCATCTTGAGCAATCTGGTCCTGAACGGTTCACTTGATCTGCGGAACATTACCTTCGACTATGCAGCGCTCGGCAATCGGTACGGCGTCGATTTCGTGCAGGGCCAAGTGGAAAGTATCGGCAGCAGCAACAATCCATACGTGCAGCTGTCCAGCGGCCAGAGGCTCGATTGCGAACGCCTGATTCTGGCGCCTGGCATCGACTTCGACACTATTCCTGGCCTCGACTCCACCAAGGTTCCTCATGCCTGGCAAGCAGGACCACAAACCACGTTGCTCAAGCAGCAACTCGCCGCCATGCGGGCGGGCGGCACCTTCGTGATGACCGTTCCGCCGGCGCCCTACCGCTGCCCGCCGGGGCCTTACGAGCGCGCCTGCCTGGTCGCCGACTACCTGAAACGCACCAAGCCCGGCTCCAAGGTGATCGTGCTGGACGCTAATCCGGGCATCGTCGCCGAGGTCAATACCTTCACCAAGGCGTTCACTCAAACCTACGCCGGCATCGTGACATACATGCCCAACGTGACGGTGCTGTCGGTCGATTCCGACCGTCGAAGCGTCGTGACTAATCAGGGCCAATTCAACGCCAGCGTCCTCAACGTGATCCCACCGCAAAAAGCGGGCAGCATCGTCACCGACCCCGACGCCGGACTAATCCTGTCGGGTGGACGCTGGGCGCCGGTCAATCCGCTGAACTACGAATCTACCCTGGTCCAGAGGCGTGCACATCATCGGCGACGCGCAGGGCACCGGCCAGCCCAAATCCGGGCATATCGCCAACGCCGAGGCCAAGGTCTGCGCCGACGCGCTCCTGCGAGCGTTCGCCGGCGAGTCGCCGGACCCCGCACCCATGACCAATTCCGCCTGTTATAGCCCGATCACCGCCAACACCGCTTCCTGGCTCACGGCGGTGTTCGCCTACGATCCGGTCAGCGGTACCATGAAAGCGGTACCGGCCTCGTCCGGCGAAGCGCCGGCTCCAACCCAAGATCATTTCGAGAAGATGTTCGACTGGGCCGACAATCTGTTCGCCGATACGTTTGCCTGATCGAGCAGTTGCCATCAAGTTGCCTTTCCGCGAGGATATGTTCGATCCCGTCTCGGGGTTAGGGCTGTCCGAGCGGAGGCAACGATTCCGGCCACGGATTCCATGATCGGGCGCGACCTACCAACCGACGCGCGGCAAGCCTTGGCACAAACTGCCGCAGCGCTCACCAAGGGCGTGGATCTGGCGAAAGCGGGACAAAGCGGCGGCGTGCTGCTATGAGCGACCTCTCGAAGAATGAATCTTCTAGCCTGATCAGATTTTGCGGACAATGATACGGATCTTCCTCAAAACACCGACCCAGCAGTTTCCAGAAGGACCGAGCCCGAAATTGATCAATCAGCTTGCGGTTTCGATCAAAAACATGGCGTGCAGATAAGGCTCGATCGCTTCCCATCGGATCGATTCCACGCATGATTTCCTGACCGGTCGCTTGAATGTAGAAAGCTGTCGCTTTGCCTTGAAATCGAGAGGTGGGTTTTCAAATCCCAGTCTAGGCCCCGGTTTCAGTGTTTTGAACCGTAGCAAGGAAAGGGAGTTCTTTAGGACCGGATTCAATGAAATCAAGGTATCTTCGCTTTTCCGGTAACGGTTCCATGCAAGGCGATTTTCGGAATCCTCCACCCGTCCAGCGAACAAAATGAAGTTCGTGGATAACGCGTTGACAAGCTCCAGGTTTCTAAGTCTCGCGATCTCTTCGCCGATATCGGAACCGGCACCGGGATGAATGAACAGAATTGGCTCCAGTCGAGCGTCCCGGAGAATCTTTAGCACCTCATCTATTTTGTAGGTTTTCGCATAGGGGTGCAGAAACATGTCCGCAAGCCCCCAGTCAAACCTTGCTTCATAAGTCGAATCCATGCAGTCCTTAAAACGACCGCTGTCGGCTGCTTTCCCGTATAGGCGCTTGATCGCTTTCACCTCACCTACCTGAAGCATCCTCATGGCTGTTCTAACAGATTGGATGGACCTTCTTGCGCCTGTGCTGTAAACCATGATTCTAACGATAGCATTTTTCTCCAGAAGCGAATGAATCGATCGCAGGGCGGAATCGACATCTGGAATATGATGTAGGACACCGTAGCAGTCGATAAAATGAAAATGCTGATCGCCTAAAATAGCTCGCGCATCCACCAAATCGCCTTCAACAAATTTCACGTTAAAGCAAAGATGAAGCGACGTATGTAATTTTGCGCGGTCGAGATTGGCTTTTGAAAGATCCAATGCTGTTATGACAGCTTTTCTGTTGGCAATCGCTGTAGGATAAGGCGAGAAGCTACCACTACCGGCAAGTAAAATACGACTATCTGCGGGAAGTAACCGCTCCCCATTGAATCGTCCCCAGAGCGATTCGAGATTGAGCGCGTAGGTGTCGCATTCCCTGACCGATGCCAGTAGTGGAAATTGCGGATACACATGCTGTTCATAGTGTATCTTCACCGCTTGACGGATAGCTGAAGGTTTCTCCATCAGTTGTGCCTGCTCTTCAAAACCCTTGTTGGAGTTACATATCGTGCAGTAAGCCGCAGGGTATGTATCCAGAAAGAAAATAGAATGTTTGCCAACCTACGCTCTGTCTCCATCGAAAACCGATTAATGCACGCTGAGATACTGCAACATCTGCCGAGGCGTGAGCTTGATGCTCGACGGCCCGCTGCGGATGTGAAATTCCTCGTTGCCGCCGCCGACGATCAGAAACGCCGGTTCCCTGGCCTTTTCGCAGACCACCGCCACCAGCGTCTTGCCGGCGACGGGGCGGATTTCGGCATGGAGATACTTGCTGAACTCGGCGCCGATGTGCTGGTTGATCAGGTTCTTGAAGTGCAGCAGGCACTTGTCGTCATTTTCGAACTGGTCCGCCGCGATGCCGACCACCTCGCCGCCGTCGTTGACGCCGATCAGCAGCACGCCGCCGTCGGTGTTGAGAAAGCCCACCACGCTCTTGAGCCAGGCCAGTTCGATTTCCTTGCCCGTCTTGCCGGTCTTGAGGTTGGTGCGCAGCGTGGATTTGAATTCCAGATTCGGGCTTTCGCCGTAACGGATCAGGGCCAGTACCTTTTCCTCGAATTCGGCCGGATGGTCGGTCAGGGAGGGCAGCGCCTTGAATTGGCGGCCGTAGTGGCGGGTGAGCAGCAAGGTCATGAGCAAACCGGCGGCCAGCGCCAGCGTTCCCACCGTGAGCACCAGCGTCCAGCCACTTTGCAGGGCACCGAGAAAATCCAGTTCGGGCACCGCGATGCCCAGCCACAGCCCCTTGTCCGGATTACTCAGCGGTTGCAACCACGCCCACCAGTTGCCGTCGCCGCTCGGGTAGGTCAGCGGTTGCCGCGCCGGCCGGCCGGCCGCCAGCCAAGCCTTTCGCCGCGGCGAATACCGGTCCGGCATCCAACTGCTCGGGCGATAGGCTGACCGGGAAGGCGGAACTCGTGTTCTCGTCCATGGCTGGCGGCAACAGCACGGCGCCGTTGGCTTCGGTGATGAACGCCGCGCCGCCTAAACTCACTTTCAATTCCGCCAGTGCGCCGAGGACGTTACCCAGCGGTAAGTCCAGTCCCAACACGTAATTGCGGCCGGGTTCGTCCGAACGTTGGAAGCGCACGGCACCGGTGATGCCGGACGTGCGTTCGGTGAAAAACAGATAGGGGTGGGTCCAGAAGACGCCACTGGCATCCGTCATCGCCAGAGCGCCCTTGAACCAGGCTCGGGAGCGCGGATCGTAGTCTTCCTGTCCCCGGCGTTCCTCGATTTGCACACCGGGACCGCTCCAGCGCCGCCAGACCGCGTTTCCCTGGGTGTCCACACTGCGGGAGAGCCACGCCTTGTCCTTCCGGGCCAGGTAGAAAGACCGTCCGTCCGAATCGCCCAGCACCAGGGCGGATATCCGGGGCAGATTCTCCAGGACCGGAATGAAGCGGTCGACCAGGGCCGCCGCGTCGTCCAGATTCAGGGCGCCCGCCGCACCCCAGCCCTGGGCCATGCGTAGGCTGTTTTCCGGGATTTGCAGAAAGCCGGTCAGGTCGTTGCTGGTTTTCTGGGCCAGTGCCTGCAATTGTTCCTGGGCCAGCTTGTCGCGCAGCGATTCGCTGGCAAAGAACACGGCGACCAGCACACTCCCGATGGTCAGAACGAGCAGCAGCAGCAGGTCGCGAAGCAGCCGCTTGCGCGGACCGAGGCGGGACGGTTTGCGGCGTTGGATTGAGGAGGTCCACATGGTGGTTGGCGGGTCCATGAACGATGGAAACAAAATGGGTGGAGCAACTTTTTTCAGGATCGATCGAACGCGACCTGCAGTAGAATTCTGGTGGATGCGCCGCCTTTCGTTCAATCATCGGATTGACGCAGGGCGATCGGCCCTTTCGACCTGACGAGTTTATCCCGATGTGTATGCCTCAGCACTGCCCAAAACACCGCTCCGAGGAAGAGGAAATCAAAGTCTGGCGCTGTGGCCGCTGTTGCCATTCCAGCCTGCCTCGCCAGAAACAGGGCGCTTGTCAAAGCGAGCTTCCAAAACAGGGTGTTGGCGCCAGCGGGATCAAGGTTCGGCAGCACTCCCGCCACCGAGCGGCCCAGCAACAGCCGGGTGGACGATGTTCCAAAGCCAGTTCACCTCCTACTCCGGGAAGCGGGCAATAAAGGAATCGTTTCCCGA
>JBAOHI010000013.1:0-11954 GCA_037045535.1 Candidatus Competibacter sp. | reverse complement strand
TCCCACGGCTGTCGAGGATCGAGCGCCAGCCGCAGATAACCACCAGGAAAAGCGGCTTTGTGTAGCGCATAAAAGCGATCCACCAGATAGGACTTACCGACTCCGGCCATGCCCTGCACCGAGCAGACCGCTACCGTTCGCACGCCGCCGTTTGCACGCAACAACACTTGTTCCAACCGGACCAATTCCGTTTGCCGACCGGCGAACACATCCTCAACGCGTGGATGCACGGGACTCGGTACGGGCGGCGTTTGGATCCACCAGATCAGCCGGCCGCTCTTCGTCTCTTGATACAGGCCGTCGTCGTCGAACCAGAATCCACGCCCCGACCAGCCCCGAAACCACAGCTCGTAGCGCTGCGGGCGGCCTCGGGCATCCAGAGTGATGTCCACGACCTCGCAAGCGTTGGGATACCGATCCGCCCTGTGACCTTCGTACAGACAGCCCGCCGCGACTTGGCGCAAACGCCGATCCGGGTCCGCCCATTCCTCTGGCTCAGGCTCGTGCAGATGCCCGCGCAGTAGCAGGTCTACCCGATCTTGTTCCGCCAACAAATGCCGGCAATGCGCCCCATCGGCCAAATCACCCAGCGGATGATGGATCAGCGCCAGCCGAAAACCATCCAGCGCTGTCGTCGGTCAACTGCATCACCTGATTTTCGGTCAGCCGCAGCTTGCCGGCGTCGTGATCGTCCCCCGCCAGCCAGGCGGAATCGAAGCCAGTAACGTGGATCGCGAAAGGGAATCCTGATAGGCGGACGGTCCGGCGATAGCCAAGATGAGGATGGCTGGCCGGATCGGGCAGCAGCTCGGGCCGCTTCAGATCATTTTGCAGCCAGTTTCGATAGGCGCCTTGCCGGGTCAAGAGCGCCTCGCGCTGTGCGTCCTGGAATCCCCACGGCGTTGCGCCACCCGCTAGCCAGCGCGAAAGATCTTGGTCGTTTACGTGATGAAGATGGTCGCGCAGCGTTCGCCACTCACTTTCGGCGACCTTGCGGCAAACGTCGTGATTGCCGGGCACGGGGAAAAACCGCTCCAGCGGCACACCCAATCGTTGCAGCGTCTCTTGGAAAAACTCGGTGGCCACCGCGTATTCCTCCGCCAAACCCCAATCGGCGGCGTCGCCGGTAAAACAGACCAGATCGAACGGCCCCGCCGCCTTCAGTTCATCCAGATTGCGCAACCAAGCGTCGCCCAGCACGCGCCGCCGACGCCAGGGCTCGCGTTCGCGCGGTCCGCGCTCGTGCAGGTCCGAGAGGTGCAACAGACGGAGTTTGAAAGAGGCATGATCGGCCATGACGAGGCATCCTTTTGGTCTACCGTGACGATGGGAGGCGATGCGCTTAATCTTATCCGGTCAAGAACGGATGGGTTCTGATTTTTAAGGATATCCCCACTACCGCCGGCGCTGGGGTCGATCCAGCCGATGCAACCCATATTCCTCCGCCAAGCGTAGCGCCCGCTCATATTCTCCCCGCGTGAGCGGGCGGTCGAGCGGCGGCTCCTCGAATGCCCGATAGCAAGGATGGTACTGATCCATCACATTCAGATAGGTATCGGTCGAAATTTCCCGCGCCAGAAAGGCCAGCACCGTTTCCGTACTCGCCAGATCGCCCGGCAACACCAAATGGCGCACCAGCAGCCCACGCCGCGCCAAGCCGTACTCATCCAATGTCAGGTCGCCCACTTGCCGGTGCATCTCCCGGACTGCCGCCCGATTCACCGCCCAATAGTCCCGCGTATGCAAATAGCGGTGAGCGATTTCGGAATCGCCGCATTTCATGTCCGGCATGTAGATATCCACCACGCCATCCAGCAGCGCCAGCGCCTCCGGGCTGTCGTAGCCGCCGGTGTTGTAGACCAGCGGTAACCGCAAGCTCCTGCCGGGCAGCGAGGAGCGTGGCCGCCAGAATTTGCGGTACCACATGGCTGGGCGTGACGAGGTTGATGTTGTGGCAACCCTGTTGCTGCAAGTCGAGCATCATGCCGGCCAGCGTCTCCGGCGAAACTGCCCGCCCCGCCCCCTTCTGGCTGATTTCCCAATTCTGACAAAACACGCAACGCAGGTTGCACCCGGTAAAAAAGATCGTCCCCGATCCAGCCCAGCCGCGCAGCGGATCTTCCTCGCCATGATGTGGACCGCGGCCATGCACCACCGCCTGTTCGCCGGTGTGGCACACCACCCCCTTGAGCGTTTGCCGCCGGTTCACCCGGCAATAACGAGCGCACAGATCGCACTCTTCCAGCCGAACATAAGCCTCGGTCACCCGTCGTTCCAGCTCGCCGCTATCCAGCAACGCCAGATACGCTGGCCAGGCGGTTGAAACAGAACGATCCACGACGAAATGGGCGTTCATCGCATTACCTCACCTGGATAAGTTGTCGGGCTCCGACCGGATGAGTGAGCCGTGCTGTGCCAGAATTTTCCCCGGTGGGTTCGGGTTCCTGTCAATCGCTCGCTGCCAATCGGTTAAAATCCTGCCGCACTTCCACTTCGACACCGCATTCCAACCGTAATGACCATCTTTCTCGACGAACTCAACCGGCGACGCACCTTCGCCATCATCTCCCACCCCGATGCTGGCAAGACCACCTTGACCGAAAAGCTGCTGCTGTTCGGCGGCGCGATCCAGCTGGCCGGCACGGTCAAAGGCCGCAAAGCCGCTCGTCATGCCACCAGCGACTGGATGGCGCTGGAACAGCAACGCGGCATCTCGGTCACATCCTCGGTCATGCAGTTTCCCTACCGCGACCGCATCATCAACCTGCTCGACACGCCCGGCCACGAGGATTTTTCCGAGGATACCTACCGCACCCTGACCGCCGTGGATTCGGCGTTGATGGTGATCGACTGCGCTCGCGGCGTCGAGGAGCGCACCATCAAGCTGATGGAGGTCTGCCGGCTGCGCGATACACCGATCTTCACGTTCATCAACAAGCTGGATCGGGACGGCCGCGAACCCATCGAACTGCTGGACGAGGTGGAGGAGATTCTCAAAATCCGCTGTGCGCCGATCACCTGGCCCATCGGCATGGGTCGGGAGCTGAAAGGCGTCTACCATCTCGATCAGGATTTCATCCACCTCTACGACCCCTCCCGCGACGGCCGCATCAACACCGGCCGCATCATTCAGAGTTTGGATAACCCGGAAGTGGATCAGGCGTTGGGTGTCGATCGGGCGCAAGATTTACGTGACGAAATCGAACTGGTGCGCGGCGCCAGCCATGCCTTCGACCTGGAAGAATACCTGGCGGGGCGCTTGACTCCGGTGTATTTCGGCTCGGCGCTGACCAACTTCGGCGTGCAGGAAATGCTGGACGGCTTCGTCGAAAATGCCCCCCCACCCCGACCGTGTGCCGCCGCCTCGCGCGAAGTCGCGCCCGAGGAGGAAGCGTTCACCGGCTTCGTGTTCAAAATCCAAGCGAATATGGACCCGCAACACCGCGACCGGATCGCCTTCCTGCGCGTTTGTTCCGGCAGCTACCAGCCCGGCATGAAGGCCCGCCACGTCCGCTTGGGTCGCGACATCAAGATCGCCGATGCCCTGACCTTCATGGCCGCCGAACGCGAGCATGTCGAAGCCGCCTATCCGGGCGACATCATCGGCCTGCACAACCACGGCACCATCCGCATCGGCGACACCTTCACCCAAAGCGAGGATTTGCGTTTTACTGGCGTCCCGGATTTCGCTCCAGAACTGTTCCGCCGTGCCCGCCTGCGCGATCCGCTGAAAATGAAAGCCTTGCAAAAGGGTTTGGCACAGCTGTGCGAGGAAGGCGCGACCCAACTGTTTCGCCCCCTGAACAGCAATGACCTGATTCTAGGCGCGGTCGGGATATTGCAATTCGACGTGGCCACGTTTCGGTTGCGCAGCGAGTACGGCGTCGAATGCGGTTTCGAGAACGTCAACGTCACCACCGCCCGCTGGGTCAGTTGTGCCGACGCCAAGCGTTTCGAGGACTTCAAAAACAAGCTGCGCGACAACCTGGCGCTCGATCATCACGGCGAACTGGTCTACATCGCATCCAGCCGCGTCAACCTGCAACTGACCCAGGAACGCTGGCCGGAGGTGCGCTTCGCCGCCACTCGCGAACACGGCTTGCACTGAATCATGCGCCACGTTCTGCAACGATTGGCGCGTAGCCTGTTTCAGCGGCTGTTCCGGGTGGAACTGCGCGGTTGGGAACATTACCCGCACGACGAGCCGCGACTGTTGATCGTTGCCAACCACGTTTCCTATCTGGACGGGGCGCTGCTGGCGGCGTTCCTGCCGGATATGCCAATTTTCGTGATCAATACCCACATGGCCCGGCATTGGTGGGTCAAGCCATTTATCGCCGTCACGCGCCACGTCAGCATCGACCCGACCAATTCGCACTATCTGAAAACGCTGATCCAGCATCTGAAAGCTGGCGAACGGGTGGCGGTCTTTCCCGAGGGCCGGATCAGCGTGACCGGGGCGCTGATGAAAATTTACGAAGGGCCGGCCCTGGCCGCCGACAAGGCCGACGCCGCGCTGTTGCCGGTGTACATCGAAGGCGCTCAGTACAGCTTGCTATCCCGGCTAAACGGTATCGTGCGGCGGCGGTTGTTACCGCGTATCCGTCTGACCATGCTGCCAGCGCGCCGGCTGACGGCAACCGCCCGCAATGGTCGCGTTCGCCGCCGGGAACTCGGTCGGCAACTGGATGAATTGATGGTCGAGCTGGCCTACGCGGGGATGAACATCGACCAGCCGTTAGTATCCGCCATGCTGGAAACCTGGGCGCGGCACGGCGGCAACCGCACGGTCTTGCAAGATGCTCAAGGACAGCGGTTCGGCTGGCGGGCGCTGTTCGCTCGTGCCTTCACCCTCGCCGACCTGCTGGAATCGCCGTGTGCCGGACAACATCACATCGGCCTGTTGCTACCGAATAGCAATGCTGCGGTTACCGCCATCTTGGCTCTGCATCTGCACGGGCGGGTGCCGGTGATCCTCAATTTCACCAGCGGCAGTCAGGAACTACTCGGTGCCTGCCGCACCGCTCAGGTTCGCACGGTCTGCACCTCCCGAGCCTTCGTCGCGGCTGCTAACCTAGACGACCCGGTCGCTGCATTAAGCGAGCGGACTACGGTGTTATTCCTGGAGGATTTGCGGCGGTTCGCCACTCTTCCGACCCGAATACGCGGATTATTGAAATCCCTGTTGCCGACATGGAGTTATCACCGGATAGCGGGGCCGGTACGCGCCGACGATCCGGCGGTCATCCTGTTTACCTCCGGCTCCGAGCGGGAACCGAAGGGCGTGGTGCTGACACATCGCAATCTGCTGGCTAACGTGGCCCAGGCCCGCGCAGTTTTCGACATAACGCCGCGCGACATCGCGCTGAACAGCCTGCCGATTTTCCACGCCTTCGGCCTGACCACCGCGACCCTGACACCGTTGCTGCTGGGTGGGCGACTGGTGCTTTATCCCTCGCCACTGCACTACCACGTCATCCCGGAAATAGCCTACGAACATGGCATCACCATACTGTTCGGGACCAATACCTTCCTGAATGGCTACGGTCGCAACGCACACCCTTACGATTTTTTCAACGTGCGATTGGTGATAATGGGCGCCGAACCCTTGCGCGAGGAAACCCGACGATTGTGGCTGGATAAATTCGGCATCCCTATTCGCGAGGGTTACGGCTTGACCGAAGCCAGTCCGGTGCTGGCGGCCAACACGCGCCATCGGCATTGCGAGGGAACGGTCGGCAAGCTGCTGCCCGGCCTGGACCATTATTTAGAGCCGGTGGAAGGCATCACGGATGGCGGGTTGCTATGTGTGCGGGGACCCAACGTGATGGCCGGCTATCTGCTAGCCGACCAACCCGGCAAGCTGATCCCACCACGCACTGAACGCGGCTTGGGCTGGCACGACACTGGCGATATCGCTCGCTTCGACGCCGATGGTTTCGTCACCCTTCTTGGTCGGGCCAAGCGCTTCGCCAAGCTAGGCGGCGAGATGATCTCGCTAGCTGCGATCGAACGACTCGCCGCCGACTGCTGGCCGGAAGACCAACACGCCGCGATCAACCTAATCGACCCCAGCAAAGGGGAAACCATTGTCCTGCTGACTACCCGCCAGGACGCTGACCGTAGCGATCTGATCACAGCAACCCACCGCGAAGGATTGAGCGGACTCCACATTCCCCGGCATGTGTTCACCGTGCGCGAAATCCCGCTGCTGGGATCCGGCAAGCTGGATTATCCGGGCGTTCGGCGATTGGCGGAAGGTTTAGCGTCGGCGTAGTCTGGCAGCGCGAACCGGTCCTGCCCTTGTGGAAGAGTTTTTACTGTAGTAACGTAACTACATTTATCGGGGGATAGGTAACGTGCCATGACCGTAACAACCTTTTCCAGCCGGGAGTTCAATCGGGATGTGACGCGGGCCAAGAAGGCCGCTCGGAACGGCCCGGTATTCATTACGGATCGGGGCCGGCCGGCCCATGTGCTGTTGAGCGTTGAGGACTATCGACGGCTTACCGGCGCTCAGGCGAGCATAGTCGATTTGCTGGCGATGCCGGATGGCGCCGAAATCGAGTTTGAACCGCCCCACTTACACGGCCCCCTGTTTCGACCCGTAGATTTGACGTGAGCTACTTGCTCGATACCAACGTCGTTTCCGAATTGCGGCGAGCGAAAGCCGGCAAAGCTGACCCTCGCGTCACGGCTTGGGCCGAGAACGTGCCGGTAGCCAGCCTGTTCCTGTCGGTCATCACCATGCTGGAGCTGGAGATGGGCGTGTTGCTGATCGAGCGCCGCGATCCAGCGCAAGGAGCAGTTTTGCGTGCGTGGCTCGACGGGCAAGTGTTACCTGCGTTCTCCGGGCGGATTCTCGCCGTCGATACCGCTGTTGCTCGCCGCTGCGCCAAGCTGCATGTCCCAGATCCACGCTCGGAGCGGGACGCTCTGATCGCCGCCACGGCGCTGACGCACGGCCTGACGGTGGTGACCCGGAATGTCGCTGATTTTGAACCCACGGGCGTTGGAACGCTCAACCCATGGGCTTTTCAAGCCGAGTGAAGGGATCGATCCGCCCAACGGCGTGTGGCCGCTGCCATCTTCCTCCAGTCGGGTTTTGCCCGGTAGTCCGGACCTTGATCCCGAAACGGGCGTTCTCCGGAACCGGCTGGTTTTCAAATTGAAAGCCTTGGCTCGATCACGGTTAGCACTCATTCAACCGGAACTCCACCTCATACGTCATCATCCTGACGTTGGGCAGGGTCGAGATCGCATAAAGCGCTTCCTTTTCGATCTGGTGAGCGACGATGAGCCCCTCCACGCTCTGCCCGTTATTGGCCAGGTGCTTCTTGATCCAGCCGATGTACCGCAGCGTTTGGCCGATCGTTTGATCGGTGCCCTGGTTGCGTTTCAGTTCGATAACCAGGAACCGGGGTTGCGTCTTGTGAACCGCCAGAATGTCAATCCGCCCGACATCGGTCGGGTACTGGTTTCCCGCATCGGGATCGTCCGGCGTGCTGAAGACGACCCATTCCTGGGCCAGTGGCGTTCGCTCCCAGTTTTCCAGCAGGAATTCTTCGAGTTGGCGTTCGAGGGCGAAGCGCCCGCCGCTCTGCGTGACGGGAGACGAGGTTTCCAGAACCGGTTGTGGCAACGTTTCCGGTTGCGGTTCCAGCACGAACCACCAAAAGCTATCGAGAGTCCAGAAATCCATTTCCAGGTCGGCGGCCAGTCGTGCGAGGAGTTCGTTGATCTGGGCATACCGTCCGCCGATGTCCGCGCCCCATGCAAATTTAGGCCACAGATCCACCTTGCGAAGCGCCGCTTCGGAGGTGTTGTTCCAGACGCCGTATCGGTCGGGATAGGCCACTGTCAGAATCGCAGTCGCGATACCTTTCCCCAAGCCGGTTACCTGGTCCAAGGCTTTGGGAAACCGTTCCTGGATGGCGCTATTCTCGTCCAAAAGTAGGGCAAGCGCCCGACGGAGTGCGTCCATATCCTCCGCCGCGCCGAGGCCCTTTCGATAAAGACCGCTCCAATGATGGTTATTTTCAGAATACAAGAAGGAGGTGAACTCCTCCTTGGTCAGGATTGGGATGTGCGCGGACGAAAAGATCGGGCGATACCGTGCCAAGGCCTCGTCACGAAATCCAACAATTTCGTCATAAATCCGCTGTCCCGGCTTGAATCGGGCAGCGATGCCGCGAAGTTCGCCGACAACTTTGTTGTATTGCTCTTCGTTAACCATTTGACCTCTTACAGTATAATTTTTGGCTTAGGATACCTATAAATTACCACCCTTAGCCTTCATTTCTAGTGCTATAGATTTTAGATAGGAATTAAATGATTGCTCCATTTTATTCATTTCTTCAATCAAAAATTCAGTTATTTCAGGCCATTCTTTTGATTGATAAACATTCGTTCCGGTTTTTACGAGGTAAATAGTACAACTTCTTATGTTATCCTTTCTCTTCCAGTCTAATTTTTTGCCTATTTTTTCTTCAATTTCATCTTTGAACCCCTCTAGCAAGTCAAATATTTTTTTATTTTCATTCTTGATGCCCGTATCTATATAGAGTCCGCATGATACGTGGCGCCTAGTTACATTGATACCATAAGATACACCTCTCAAACTCACTCGATTGCCCACAAGTCACCCTGACGAAATAAAAGTTTCTTTGGCGGCGGCGATGCCGATGGCGAATGCCCGAACCTTCTGCATGCCTTCCCAGATGGCCTTGGGTCCGGGATGAGCATCGCTTTTGCGGCCGAGGAAGCCGCCGAAGCCGGCGATCAGTCGCACCATTTGGCCCAAAGGTGGCGGCGTTGCCGGGGGTTTGGCGCGGTGGGCGACGATCCAGGCGGCCTGCCATTCCCCGGGGTCGAACACCACGTCGCACGGCAGATTCGGGCAGTCCCGGCCCCAGGTTACCAGGTGCAGGATGCGCCAGGCGATGATCAGGTAAATGACCAAGGCCCGTTCGAGCCGCTCCAAGGTGCCGAGCTGGAGGGCTTCCACCCGGCAGCCCGATTTCCAAATTCGGAAAAAAATTTCCGCCAGCCAACGCCGACGATACCAGTCCACCAGTTCCACGACCGTTTCCAGCGTCTCGGCGGTTCGGTTGGTCAACAACCGCCATTCGATCCCTTTCTGGCCGGCCGGCGGGTGATTCTCGCGGGCCAGAATCGCCGTGACGGTCACGGTCGGCGCGCCTTTCCGGGCGGGCAAAGTCACCGACTCCCGGTAGACGGTTTGCCGCACGAGCCGGGCCGGCCGGTCCGGGGCAGCCGGCAGGGCGAATTCGACCTCGCCCAGCGCGTCGCGTCGCGCCAGCCGGTCCCACACCTTTTCGCCGGCCGTCGTATTGCGGTTGTGCGTGGCCCGCACCAGCCAGTCCGCCGGCGTGCCGCGCCGCGCGGCGGCGTCCATCAGCGCCCGCAAATCGCCTTCCCGATCCGCCACGTACACCAGCCGGGTATCCGGGGTTCGTTCGGCCAGGTCCGCAACAATCTCGTACCCTTCCACCCAGCGGGTGCTTTCCTTCACTTGGGGTTGGTCTTTCGGCCCCCGCGCCCACATCCAGGCGTCGATCACCCCCAGCGCCAAGCCCTCGGGGGTGACCACCAGGGTCGGATGCGCGTACAGCCCGTGCTGGGCCTCGTAACTGAGCCGGCCCAACCCGGCAATCCCCGGCTGGCTGGTGAAATCCAACTCCGTGGTGTCCTGAACGCACAACGCCACCGGCTGACCTTGCAGCCGCTCGACGGTGCGCCGGGTATGCACCTCCAGGATTTCGCGCCACTCCACCGCCGGGTTGTCCAACAACCGGTAAGCCGCCTTGGTCTCCGCCCAGCCCCCGCTCGCCACAGGAATGCTCCCGGTCGGTGCCGCCGACAAATCGTCCACCAGCTTGATCAGCCGCCGCGTCCGCCGCGCGTCTCCCAACTCCACACCCCCAGTTCCCGCGCTACCCAACTCATCACGACCTCGCCAAAATGCCACTATATTACAATAAGTTGGGAGTTGTGGGTAAACGGGTGCTCTCAAACTGCTGCCATTACCAAGGTATCCTCTCTGCCAATTAGAGTTGATTTCTTTTTGATACAAAACTGACCTTCCTTTGATTTTATCCGAAAAGTATTTCCAAAATTCAAGGTTGTTAGCTTCCCTGCTCTGTTTAGGCCGTACCTCTTCACGTGTATTTGCCGTTATCGCCGAGAAGGAAAGAATCTTCTTTAAATTACCCAGCTCCTCATCCGACAAGCTTTCCAAGTCGTCATCCAATTGGAGGCAGTTATAGAAAATTTCCATAAAGTCAGCGATTTTATCGTAGTATAATTCTTCCTTGATCGGGGTATTTTTTCTGATCTCATCGAATGCGCTATCTGTCTTAAGTTTTTCCAAATCCTTGATTCCATCGAAGAAATCGGCATTTAGATCGTCTTTATTCTTGATCATGAATTCATATATTTCCTCGAAGGCCATCTGAAGGCACAAAGCGGCAAATAATATCCGCTGCTTGTCCTTGGCTTTGATGCCATCGGCTTCGTTAAACATGCCCTTTTTACTGGCAACCGTATTGAGAAGGATGAACGAGTTGAACAGCCGCTTCATGCTTCTCGGATTGCAGCCAATCGAGCAATCCACGATTTCTCGATAAGTGTTGATTTCTTCTTCAGAGCAAACGATGCTCATATTCGATAGCAGGTTTTGAATATAGGCGGAAATGTTATATTGAGCGATTGGAATGGCGAAGGGAAGCTGGATAATCTTGTCGAAGAAGCTCTTGCCTCTGGAATGCCCTTCTTTGCCGAATTTCTTTTCCAGACCACGAGTGACAACGTCGTAATCCACGGCCAAAACAAAAACGCATTCGGGAACATCCATGAAGATTTTCAGAACTTCCAGAAGCTCGACCGCTTTTTCAGGATGCAATCGGTCCAAGTCATCGACGAATACCACGACTCGGTTTTTCCCCGATGATTTGAGTTTCGCACTCACCGCTTCCCGTATTTTATCCCGCAGTTTCTCCAGTGCCTTAGCTGAATCCTGCATGTCAGCTTCCAAGTTGTCTTTAAGATTCCCAGCGATGGTTCCTCCCACAACCGTTTCGACACCTACCACGACAGCAGTTTTAGCAAACCCTATCGCGCCCTTGGCAATGCTTTTCAAAAAACTCTGACTTCCTTCCTCTGCCCCAATCTTTTCCAGGAAGTTGCTCAACAGGGAAATGGAAAGATACGACGCCATATCAAACTGAGAATATTGCCAAGTATTGAACCAGACCGGCACAATCTTGTCGGCAATCGTTTGTTTGATCATGTTCATCATGCTGGTCTTGCCGGAGCCCCAATCACCCTGAATGGCAATCGTCATGGGAGTCGAGCAGCCCAGAATAAATTCGGACAGGCTCTCAACATAAACCTTGACATCCATGACATCGCTTTCGAGACGCTCTATAGGGGTATCGGTGTAGCCTTGCATGATTAGTACCTCATTTTTATGAGTTTTAGAGGGTTGGGTTAGTTACCTAGAAAATCACGAACATCTTTTATGCCAACTTTTAAGCTGGAATAAAGCTCGTCTCCTTTCCCTTGACTGCTGAAATTAATGCCACCAACAAGCCAAAATGCGTCATGAGAGCTGATCGCGCATCGGGCTGCACATTGATCGTGTTACCCAAGCTTGCGCCTCACCGTTGTACGGTCCTGGCGGAGAATGCTGTGAAGGGTGAACACGTCAACCCGCGCGCGAGGCACTCAACCTCATCGCCGGCCGCCCGTCTCCTGTTATTTCGATGAAATTTCTCGACCAAGCGTGGGTAAGGGGAGCAGCCGCAAGGAACGTAACAAACCCACCGGATACATCCCTCGCTTCAGCAACGACCACGCCACCAAATTCACGATGCGCAGCGTATCTCGCCACGGTCGGTAGTGACTGGGGCGAGCTTGAGTAGGATAGATCG
>JBAOHI010000012.1:0-3766 GCA_037045535.1 Candidatus Competibacter sp. | reverse complement strand
TACTCAGCTTTTGCAGCTGAGCCACCAGGCGTTCGGCCCGATGGCGTCCCTGACTGGTATCTCAGTCCTTGGTAAGCACCCGACCACACGCCCAAGCCGAGCCCGGGTTCGGACAGCCAAATCTTTCCTTCCATAAGGGGACGTTCCTGGTAGCGGCTCCCCGCCAGACCGAAAACCTGCAACCGATTGGCGTAGCGGCTGAATACCACGTAGTACGGTATTCGCAAAATCTGTTCGTACACTTCCCACTTGCCCGGAGGTTGATCGATATCGCGCTCCGCGCGCCCCAAATCTTCCTGTTCGGTGCCGGGAGAAAGCAGTTCGACCACGATGAAGGGGTTGACGCCTTCCTGCCACACCACGTAGCTCAACCGCAAATCCTGGCCTTCGTACAACTTGGATGTCCCCAAAACCGCGAACCAGTCGGGGCGCTTGTGGCGCAGGGGATGCCGCACGTCGTAATACAGAATACAGATTGAGGTCGGTGGCGACATAAACCTGGTCTGCCGACCAAACGGGCGGAGCGAAGGTTTCCCGCAACAACTGGGGTTGAAAATAATGGAAATCGTCGGGCAAACCGGGTTCCTCCGGATCTTCGCTCGGCAAGTCGTACATCGTCGGCAGCGTTTCCCTGGCGGGATGGGGCGGGTCGGTTTGCGGAATGTGCAACGGTTTGTCGAGGAGATGGCTCATGCGGGTTTGCTCCTCTGGAAAAAGCGATATCGACAGGTTCTTGTAGCAGTATCGCCCGACGGGTCAATGCGCGAGGGAGTCACTTAGGGCAATCGCTCCACATCAACGTAATCCATTGATCTAAGCGGTATCTCACAGGTACGCACTGCGTACAAGCATTTTCGGCATTCAGTAGCATTCAGTACCAGCCATCGGCGACACCCAGGTAGGGTACGCCATGCGTACCCTACCTGGCTCGGCCAACAAGGATCGGGCGATCACACTACTACATTGGACCCCACCTCATCTGCAAATCTCTCCATTAGCCGCTGCGGCAGATTGTTGGAATTATTGTCCATAATTGTATTCGTGTTCACCGGGAGGCGGCTTGGGCAGGCGCTGTCGGTGTACTCGTCAGGGTTCCCAAGCATGTGACCGAACTCGTGCGCTGCGACGGCTCCGGTGTCTGCGGTATCCCACAGCGTCATGTTACTGCGCGCCGGCCCGCTCTGGACTCGCACCGTGTGGTGCTGGTTATTGTTCACCCAATCCACATTAAATTCGAGTAGGCAGTTGATCTCCCCAGCGTGGCCGATGCTCCATCGGTTGCTCCACATATTCTCGATGCCATTCTCCCAAGTAGCTTGTAGAGTCGTCATCGTCGCAGCCGGGATGCCAGGGTCAAAGTCAAGACGGACGCGCACGTTGATGCGCGACCAAATCTGTTGATAGCTCGCCGTCCATGCGTAGACGCACTCGTCGACATGGACAGTGATTTCCGTTCGGGCAAGCGTCTCAAGCTGCTGTTGCAAGGAGCCACCAGCGCTATCAAAAAATACTTGGCGGACAGAGAACGCTCCCGATTGGCTCAAAAAATGCCGTGCGATTCCCTTTACACTGAGACTCATGACACTCCCTCCTGTTTATGCAGAAGCCGTCTGTGCAAACGCATAAGGCTAACGACTGAACCAGCCGCTTTGGGCAGGAGCGATTTGCCGTGCTGCTTCGCCTGTTCTTCATCCAGGAGGCAGAAAAAGGAGGCCTCCTGGCCATCGATTCTCACTGAGATCCGCCCAATAATCGAGTCGGGAACGAAGCGCGCCTGTGACTGTGGAATCATCTCGCTCGCCCCTTCACCGATTTGCAGCAGCAACTCCTTCATCTCGGGTGCGGCTAAGTTCTCCGATGATTCCTGTAAGGGCGCAGTGGCAGTGGTGTGTAGGCGCACTGTTACTAAACCCGGGCCGAACAAGTGGATCTCCTCGCGGACTAGTTGCTCACCCGGCGCACCGCCGGTGACGCGGTAGGTCACATCAATGCCGTTCAACTCGCCCCGAGTCACGCGCTCCCGTAGCTTCAAGATCACTTCATCTTCGTTTGTATTCGGCATTAACGTATTCTCCTCGATATACACGGGCCGCCGGCTAGGGCGCATGCTACTGAAGCGCAATAAGAACCGGAATAAGGCCACGACCCGAGGCAAACGGTGCCATAGCCTTTCCAATCACCGCTCCAAAACTGCGGTTGGGATCGAACACCTTCATGGCATGACCCGGTATGTCGGATGTGGTGAGCAGATCACCGACCCTGATCGGCGCTGCGTCGGCCGTTACCAGACAATAAACCTTGCCCATAAGAGCAATTGGGCGACGATCAGAGTCACCCCGACGCTTATCAAGAACGATGCCTGGCTTGAAGCCGCCTGCCCCTGACACGACGCCGACGACGCGCATATCGTAAGGACATGAACTCGGACAAACCTTGCCGTTGTCATCCAAAACCATGACCGTCCCAGGCTCCGCCATCTGATCAGCCGCCAAAGCAAACTCTTCAGCGCAATCGGCATTGCTAAGTTGAATATCTCCTGTTTCACCGTCGAGTGTGATGGCCCGTTGACCAGCGCCGTTCCGCACATCGATTCTGCCTGCTTGGCCGTTACCGCCAACAATAATGTCGCCATTACTGCCGTTCAAACCGATGGTCCACCTTCCGTTGGGATCGCGAAGCGTGATTGATCCATCCTCTCCCCTATGGGTAATGGTCACCTGATTACCGCTGTTCCGTACATCGATGATGCCCGCTTGGCCGTTTTCACCGACATTTACACTGGCGTCGTGTCCCTCTAAAAGGACAGTTCTTCCACTGGCGTTGCGCAACTCTACTGCCCCATTCTCACCGTAAAATCGGACGCGCTCGTCGCCTGCGTGGTTTCGGACATGGATAAAACCGCTTTGGCCATTACCGCCGACCCCTAATCGTCCGCTATCCCCGTCGAGGACGATAGTCCGCTGCCCTATTCCATTTCGCACATCGATGTTACCCCCTTGCCCATTACCGCCAACGTAAATGTCGCCGGTATTGCCGTTCAGACCGATGGTCCAGCCGGCGGGGCTGCGCAGCGTGATCGAGCCGTCTGCGCCCAGAAGGGAGATGAGTTCGACGTCGCTTCCGTTCTTAACATGCAACACACCGTTACCGCTGGGACCTCCCACGCTAGCGGTTGTATTACTCCCATCGAGAGTAATGGCCCGTTGACCGGCGCCGTTCCGCACATCGATTCTGCCTGCTTGGCCGTTACCGCCAACAATAATGTCGCCATTACTGCCGTTCAAACCGATGGTCCACCTTCCGTTGGGATCGCGAAGCGTGATTGATCCATCCTCTCCCCTATGGGTAATGGTCACCTGATTACCGCTGTTCCGTACATCGATTCTGCCCGCTTTGTCATTTTCGCCAACGTTTACACTGGCATTGTCGCCCGACAAAAGGACGGTCCGTCCATTGGCGTCGCGCAACTCCACTGCTCCATTCTCACCATAAAGCTGGATACGATCGTCGTCTGCGGCGTTTCGGACATGAATCAGCCCGTTTTGGCCGGCGCCACCTGCAGTAAGCTCACTAGGCATGGGTCATCTTCCTTTTAGTATGTTTCAAAAGCAATTTATCCCACTCGTAGAGTGTAAATGCCATTATCGGAAGCTCGGCCCATCGTGACCATTCCAGTGACAAGTATCTGAGTTTCCGATAATTTCAAAATCTATGCGATGCGGGTCTCAAGAAATTATTTCTAGGCTATTTTTTAATTAACCACCTT
>JBAOHI010000011.1:0-18047 GCA_037045535.1 Candidatus Competibacter sp. | reverse complement strand
GAAAGACACGAAACGGAAATTTACGCACTCTAAAGCGTCAGCCACCGCGTCTGGGGCCAGAAGGTTGCTCGGATCGTCGAGGCTGGAGGACAAGATGAGCCATTTCAGCCATTAGTGCGACGTCGAAATCGCCCATCATTGCATCGTTACGAGGCAGTGGCGCTCGCCGTGCGATGGCGCTTCACGATATCGAGCACGGTGTTCTTGCTGATGCCGAGCCGGTGGCTGATTTCCCGGTAAGACTGTCCGTCACCGACCAGTTTCAGAACGCGCGACGCATACTGATCCGCCTTGATGCGCTGGCCAGGCCGACGCCCGAAGACGACACCCCGCGCCTTGGCGGCGGCGATGCCGGAGCGCACGCGTTCGCGCAGCAGATCACGCTCGAACTCGGCCAAGGCGGCCATCAGCGAGGCGATCAGTTTGCCTTGGGGCGTGCTGAGGTCGAACTGCAGTCCAGTCTGGGCGATCACCGAGACGCCCCACGACTGCAAATCGTTCAATGTGTGAAAGAGATCCAGCGTAGAGCGGCCCCAGCGGGTCAGTTCGGTGACGAGAACCGCGTCGATGTCGCGTGCTTGAGCGCGCGCGAGGACTTCCTTGCGCGCCACCCGGTCGCTCTTTGCTCCGGAAGCGGTTTCCTTCCACACGCCGATAACGCTGTAGCCGGCTTTGTCGGCAAAGGCGAGCAGGTCGGCTTCCTGCCGCGCACAGGTTTGGTCCTTCGTCGATACTCGGCAATACAACGCCGCTCTCTGTCCCAATTGAACCCTCTTGAATCAGCGTCCCGAAAACCCGCATCCGGCCGTGGCAGAATGGCGACCCATTTATAGAGTACTTCAAAAGGGACACCCATGCCGCGTCGAGAACTCTTGACCGAGCCGCAGCGGCTCGCCTTCATGGAACCGGTCACTGACGAGCGCGGGATCGTCCGTCATTACACCCTGGATGCCGAGGATTTGGCGCTGATCGATCGGCGGCGTGGCGATGCCAATCGACTCGGGTTCGCCGTCCTGCTCTGTTACCTGCGATTTCCAGGGCGGACCCTGCGGCAAGGCGAAGCGCCACCGGTCGCGATGCTGGCTTTCGTGGCCGAACAACTGGCGCTCGATCCGGCGCGTTTCGCCGATTATGCCGAACGCGACCAGACGCGGCGGGCGCATCTTGCGGAAATCCAGACCACGTTCGGTTACCGGCCGTTCACGCGCGGACGGTATCGTGAACTGGCGGCTTCGCTCTTGCCAACGGCGCTGGCCACCGAGACGGGCGCCACGCTCGTGGCGATGGCGCTGGATGCGCTGCGGACGCAACGCATCATGGTTCCACCGCTGCCGACCCTCGAACGCCTCTGTGGAGAGGTCCGGGCCCGGGCGCACCGCCAGTTGTGGCGCACGCTCACCGCCGGATTGACGGACGCGCAGCTCACCGCGCTCGATCGACTGCTCACCGTCCGTGCCGGCGGTGGCCAAAGCACGCTGGCATGGTTACGACAAACGGCCTATGCCGCCACGGTCGGCAATTTCCCCAAACTGATCGAGCGGCTACGCCAAGTGCGCACGCTGGGCATCGAACCGGAGCGCGCCACCCGCATCCATCAAAATCACTGGCTCAAACTCGCGCGTGAGGGCGGTCGGAGCACCGTGCAGCACCTGGCCGAACTCGAACCGCTCCACCGTTACGCCACCCTGACCGCCCTGGTACTGGAATTGACGGCGACACTAACGGATGAAGCGATCAATATGTTCGAGCATCTGCTCGGAAGTCTGTTCAAGAAGACAGAACGCGCGCACGCCGATGAATTTCACCGCAGCGGCAAGGCCATCAACGAGAAACTGCGGCTCTATGCGCAGGTCGGCGAGGCGCTGATCGCGGCCAGGGCTGCAGGCGGCGATGCCTTTGCCGCGATTGAGGGCGTCCTGCCGTGGAACCGATTCGAATCGACGGTGGCGGAAGCCCATCGGCTCGCGCAGCCAGAGGCGTTTGATGACCTGGCACTCTTGGATGACCGGTACGCGAGCGTGCGCAAGTTCGCACCCCTGCTACTGGCAGAATTTGAGTTTCATGCCGCGCCGGTGGCTACGGATCTCCTGCGGGGCCTTGATCTGCTGCGCGAACTCAATGCCAGTGGCAAACGCACGATGCCCGAGGTTGCACCCACGAGCTTCGTAAAACCCCGCTGGCGTCCGCATGTGTTTCGACCGGGAGGCTTGATCGATCGACATTTCTATGAGCTATGCACCCTCTCGGAACTGCGCGATCGGCTGCGCGCCGGCGACGTGTGGGTACAGGGAAGCCGACAGTACCGGGACTTCGAGAGCTTTCTGATCCCGAACGATGTATTCGTGCAGATGCAGCAGGAGCCGCTGCCACTCGACATCGACACCGATTTGTCCTCCTACATGGCCGAGCGTCGGCACTGCCTGCAAACCAAGATGGATGACGTGGCGGCCAAGGCGCGAAATCATTCCTTACCGGATGTCTCGCTCGCGAATGGCCAGCTGCGCATTTCACCTCTGAAGAAGAACACGCCGGCGTCTGCGGTCGAGTTCTCCGCACAGGCGTACACGCTGATGCCCCACGTCAAGATCACGGAGCTGCTCTCGGAAGTGGACGGCTGGACCCATCTTGCCGATCACTTTGTACACTTGCGCACGTTGGCACCCCCGAAGCATCGGCACGCGTTGTTGGCGGCGGTGCTCGCCGACGGCATTAATCTGGGACTCGCGCGCATGTCCGAGGCCTGTCGTGCGATGAGCTGGCGGCAGCTCACTTGGACGGCAGACTGGCATATTCGAGATGAATGCTACGCCCGGGCGCTCGCCGGATTAATCGATGCGCAGCACCGTCAGCCACTGTCCGCTCATTGGGGAGCCGGCACCACGTCGTCATCGGATGCGCAGTTCTTCCGCGCCAGCGGGCGCGGTGAGGTCCACAGTCACGCCAATCCGCACTACGGTCAAGATCCCGGCGTGAAGTTCTACACCCACCTTTCGGATCGGTTCGGGCCGTATCACACGAACGTCATCGCGGCGACCGCCCATGAAGCGCCGCACGTCTTGGACGGGCTGCTCTACCACGAAAGCAGTCTCGTCATTGACGAGCACTACACCGACACCGGCGGATTCTCGGATCATCTTTTCGCCGTGTGTCGCCCGCTTGGCTTTCGCTACGCGCCGCGTATCCGCGATCTCAAGGAGAAACGCCTCTACACGATACCCGGCGTGATCGTGCCGCCGGAACTTGCGCCATGGGTGGCCGGCCCGATTAATATGAGGGCGATCCATGATCACTGGCAGGACATTCTGCGCCTGGTGATGTCGATCAAAACCGGCACGGTGACGGCCTCTGTGATCCTGCGCAAGCTCGCCGCCTATCCCCGCCAGAACGGTCTGGCCCATGCGCTACGTGAACTCGGGAAACTCGAGCGCACGCTCTTCACGCTCGACTGGCTGCATGACCCCGAACTGCGCCGTCGCAGCCATGTCGGGCTCAACAAGGGCGAGCAGCAAAACGCGCTGCGACGGGCCGTGTTCTTCAACCGACTCGGGGAAATCCGGGACCGTTCCTACGAAAACCAGCGCTATCGGGCGAGCGGCCTCAATCTGCTGGTCGCCGCCATCATCCTGTGGAACACCGTCTACCTGCAGCGCGCCCTGGACCACCTGCGAAAGCAAGGGATCGAACCCGGACCGACCGATCTCGCGCACCTGTCGCCGCTGGGCTGGGCGCACATCAACCTAACCGGCGATTACCACTGGGAAGTCGAGCCATCAATGGGGCCGGACCAGTTCAGACCTTTGCGGGCCACGGACTTCGCCATGGCGGCTTAGGGTGCGTTAAATTCCGTTTCGTGTCTTCCCCTCTGGACGGGCGGAAGCCCGAACGCGCGGGCGCGGCGGCACACCAGCGCCGCGACGGCCGCCGACGGGCAGCGCACGGCCAGCGCGCGGCGGGAGCCGCGCGAGAGCCAGCGCGACCGGCAGCCCGCTACGCGGGCGACCAACAGCGGCAGCGGCGGGAGCCGCATGGCTAAGCCCGCACAAAGCCGAGCGGAGCCGGGAGCGCGGCGGGAGCCGCGAGCCGCAGCGACGGCGGCACGGCCACCGGCACAGAAACACCCCAGACCGGCCCACAGCGGCCGGCGAACCGCCGGACAGCGACCGGAAAGCCAACCCAACCCGACCAAGCCGCAGCAAAAGCCCGCGCCGCCGCAGCACAGCCGAAACCGGCGACGACCACAGCGCCGGAAAACGAGCGCACAGACCGCCGGACACGCCAGCGGCAAGCACCCGCAGCCAGCGCGGAGCCAACGAGCGAGCGCCACCACGGCGCGGCCAGCGAAGCCACCAGCGAACCGCGCGACACGACCAGCGCACGAGAACCAACCAACGAGAACGAAGCCACGACACACCCCCACACAACCAGCCGAGAGACCCGCCGAGCACCAGACCCGGCCACCAGCGGCGGGGACCACACCCCCCCGCCACGCCCACGGCGACCAGCGCAGCGCGGCCACGGCCCACGGCGCAAGGCCGAGGCGGGCGCATGGATGCGCCCGACCGCCCAGCGCGGGTATGGAAAGCCCGCGCCGCCTTGCGCCGGGGGACGGGACGCGCGACAACGTGCGGGCGGCAGCGGGGGGTGTGCCCGACGCACCAGCCGAACGGTGGGGATGGACGTGCAAAAAGGCGGGATGACACGGTTTCGGGAGACGATCCGCGATAACTGTTGACGCTGCTATCAGTCATAACTATGATGTAATAAAATATTATTACGGAGATTGGATATGAGCAGCGATGTTGGACACGCAATCGTAGTCAGACGGGCCATGCTGAAAATGACTCAAGGCCGGTTGGCACGAGCTGTTGGAATCAACCAGAGTTATATCAGTTTGCTTGAAAACGGCGAACGCCCGCTAACCGACGATCTGCTTCAAAAGATCTCCGCCGCCCTCGGCTGCAAGCCGGAAGACCTCACGAAATGGCAGCAAGCGGCCTAGCGGTCGGCTTCGAGTGGACGCCGTTCACGCACGGCTTCGTGTTCTGGGAGTATCCCGGCCCGGAGCATCTACCGCCGCCAGACGAGGCGGGGCGGCGCGAGTGGCTAGAGGGATTCTTGCAGGCTCGCGCGGATTATCCCGATGAACCTCTCGACCCGGACAACCCGGACGGCGGGGAGACGGCGGCGGATGCGCTGCGGCGAACGCTGGCCGGCCAAGGCGACGTGGATGCGCTGTTGACGCTGCTGGATCGGAGGTTGGCCGAATGGTGGGAGGCCGGGAATGGCGGCGGCTGTGGCCGGGAGACCGATCTATCGGCTTGCTCTAGCGAGCCGCGATGCTTGGACGGTATCCACTTGAAAAAAGCGGTCGCTTTTCTGAGCTAAATTCAGGAGGCGCCTAACTTAAATCATCAATGAATTTAAGTAATTAACCTGTAAATGAAAAAGCCCGCTAAGTGCTTGGCGGCGACGCGGGCTTTTTCAAGTGTCCTGAAACATCCGGAAACCCCCGGACTCCTTCAACAGGAGGGTTGCTCCATGTTGTATCCGACTCCATCGTATCGAAATTGGTTCCCGTTTTCCAGTGCCGAAACAGTTGACGGTTCTTTCATCCACCAAGGAGAGCCGTCATGACGGCCGCCGTTCGCTCTTCTCGCTCCGAACCCATCGCCCCGCTGCCGCTGCCGCTGGCGGTGGCCGAAATCGGCGAAATCCGTTTCGAGGGCAACATCGTCCCGCATCGATGGTACCAGCAGGTCACACTCCCGTCCGGCAAGCCGGACATGCCCGCCATCGCCATCCTATCCGAGATCGTCTACTGGTATCGGCCCTACCAAACTCTCGACAAGCGCGGCAAACCGCTCCTGCGCAAGCACTTCGACGGCGACATGTTCCAGTGCACCGCCGCTTATTTCTCCTCGAAATTTGGATTCACCAAGGACCAAGTACGAAAGGCGCTCAAGCGGATGGAAGACGCCGGCTACATCCGGCGGGAGTACCGCTGCATCGTCCAGCAGGGCGTTTTGCGCAACAACATCACGTTCATCGAGCCGCTACCGCCGGCGATCATGGCGATCACTCATCCCGGCAGCGCCCGCGAAATGGAGCCGGAGGGGGGGATACCCTCCCGCCTGTAGGCGATACCCTCTCGCCTGTAGGCGATACCCTCTCGCTTACAGGCGACATCTTTATAGGTATCAAGACTACTCCTGAGATTTCTACAGAGACTACCACCACCACCCCAAACCCCTCCGCCTCCAACGAGGCCACAGCGGAAACCGAACCGGCGCGTGGTAGTGGTGGTATTCAAGACCAAAATCTGAAATTCCAGGACAGCGACCAAGAACTCGTCACGCTGGCAACGACCGAGCAAAACCCGGCCAGCCAGGAGGAGATTCAAACGGTAGCGGCTACGGACGAGAACAGCGACACCTTTACCGAATCACCACCCGACGAGGAATCGGTAGAACTGGTCTATCCAGCGAAGCTCAGCGATGCGGAACGTGAGGATATCGCCAAGCAGGTTTGTACGTTGCCGCAAGAAGTCGCCCAGCAAATGCTCGACGTGGTGCAGTCTCACATCCAAGGTGGGCAGGTCAGGAAAAACCCGGCAGCGGTGTTGAGGGGCATCGTGCGCAAGTACCGAATCGATCCGGACAGTTTCGACCCGTCCAGCGGGTTCCAAATCGCCGAAGTACGCCGCCGTCGTGTTGAGAACGAGTGGCAGACTCAGAGGGCGCTAGAGGCGCGCAACCCCGTACCCCTTCCCTCACCCCTACCGCCGCGCCAAAATGGCCCTAGAGCGCGCCCAGAAGGCTTAAAAGCGCTTTTGCAGGTCTGCCATCAGAGATTGCACATGCCGCTGCCGGCCGATTGCCTCAACCCGGCTTGACGCGATCCGATTCGAACGCTTCCAGGGCCAGTTGTTTGAGGATCGGGATCAGGTGCTTTTGCAGTAGCTTGTGTTGGCTGGTGTCACGCGCGTCGGCCAGATAGCGCAGCATCGCCAACTGGTAGTCGTTGAGCCGGATGGCGACGTTGTAGCGAGGTTTGTCGCGGGGGTCGAACTGCTCCCAGGGCGGCAAGCCGCCTTCGGCCGCTCGCCGCTCCTTGGCTCCGGCCGCGAAGGCTTCCAGGGCAGCGGGGTCGATCTCCGGTTCCACGGTCGCCGGGTGAGGTGGGTGCAAGGTGAATTTAGCCATTGCGGTCTCCGTAAATTTCTTCCGCCAGCGCCGCGATTTCCGCGCGGGCTTTGTCGTTGTCGAGCTCGACCGCACCGCGCCCTTCGGTCATGGCGTCCCGGTAGGCTTTGCGTTCGCCGATGGTGACGGCGGAGGAGGCCAGCGCGGATAATTTCCCCAACAATTCCTGCGCGTCGGCGGTTTCCTTGATCGAAGGGTGAGTGGGAGCCATCGAGATCAGCACCCGCGCCTCCAGCGTCGGATTCATGCCGCGCGCGAGGTTGACCAGCTCGTTCATGTGCAGGCTGGTTTCCAAGTCCGGCTGGCTGGCGCGCAGCGGGACGTAGACTTTGTGCGCGGCCACCAAGGCGGTGCGCAGTTCCTCGGAATCCCGCCCGCCGGCATCCACGATGACTTGTTCGTAACGCTTGGCGAGATCGCGTAGGGCGTGAAAGACGTTGCCGCGCCGCTCGGTGCAGTGGACCAGCGGAACGCCCGATAATCCGTTGCGCCGGTCGATCCAGTTGGCGGCAGTGCGCTGCACGTCGGTATCGACTAGCACCACGTCGCCGCCTTGCACCGCCAACCACGCCGCGAGATTGGTGGCGAGGGTGGATTTGCCGGTCCCGCCTTTTTCGCCGCCCAGCAGAAGAATCATCCGGTTGCCTTTGGGTCGCGTTGACTGAAATCAGATCAACTGACGTTGAAATGACTCAACTTGATTTAAGTTGACTTAACTTAACTTAACTTAACTTAACTTAAGTGAATCGACGGTGCAATAACCGCATTGCTGGCGTCGCCGTGTGACATCAAGACAGACTTCAATCCGGTAGTAGCGGGAGCCTTTCTGCCAGCGCTGACGAAGTGTGGTCATAAGTTACATCGACTTAAGTTGACTTAAGTTAAAATAAGTCAACTTAAATTGATCTAAGTTGACCTGAATAAATAGATTGCTAGTTTTAACCCTCTAGGTACTATCTATAAATTGTCGAAACAAAAAATTCCGAAGCTTTTACTAGAAATTCTTTTCGTGCACGGTGTTTCAAGCCTCATGAATAGGGTGTTTTCTGCCACTGCTGCCTATACTTTCCAAATCGGATTTGGATTTCTAGCTGGGGAAATGTGAATTTCCGAAGCCTTAAAATCGGCGTTCTGATGGATCGTGTTTTCAAAAGCGGGGTGGAGAATCGTGATGCCTTTTGACCATGAGATATTCAACGCGGCCCGGCAGGAATTTCTTTCACACCTGCTCTACGCCAAGGGTCACGGCCGATCGACCTGCTACGCCTACAACGGCGATCTGGGGCTGTGGGCGGCGTGGCTGACCGAGGCGGGGAAAGACTGGCAGCGGGCGCGACCGACCGATGTGGAGCAGTTCGCCGCCTGGCAACTGCGCGAGTGCCAGGTGAGCGCCCATATCGTCAATCGTCGCCTGAGCGCGCTGAGCAGCTTCTACCGCTGGGCGTTGCGCCACGAGATCGTGGAGAGCGATCCGGTCTATCTGGCCGACAAGCCGAAGCGTCCGCTGCGGATTCCAGTCTGGCTGGAGCGGGAGGAACAGGCTCAGCTCGAATCGACGATCAAGGACCGGCGCAACATCCCGATCAACATTTTCGGCGACAACAAAACCAAGATGACCGAAACCCGGCGCCGCTACGAACTGCTGTTCGGCCTGCTACTAAACTCCGGGTTGCGGATTAGCGAAGCCTTGGGCCTTAAAACCGCCGACGTTCGCATTCTGGACGGTTTGGCGAAGTCGGTGAGGGTGATCGGCAAGGGCGACAAAGAGCGCCTCGTGCCGCTTCCTACGCGGTTTGGTGAGGTGTTCGGGTTTTGGCTCAAGGATCGGCCCAAGGGCGAGTATGTGTTTGCCCGTGCGTTCGGTCAGAAAGCGGTTTCGCGCCAGTCTGCCGGGGCCTACCTGCGGCTGATGCTGAAGAAGGCCGGGATTGAGAAGAAGATCAGCCCCCACAAGCTGCGCCATACTTACGCGACCAACCTCCTGAACGCCGGCGCGGAATTGGTGGACATCAAGGCCCTGCTGGGGCACGAGAGCATCGCCACCACCCAGATTTACACCAACGTGGGGCAGGAAAGGATGGAGCAGGTGGTGGGGAGGTTGTAGGCCGAGGATCGATGGCTGGGTGGAACAGGCCGTGATGCCTCGGACCCTGCCCTGCACCCAGGCCCCGTTGAATCTCCGCCGCGTTGCGCTCAACGGCGAATGGAACCCGTTCATCGACCACAACATCCACCAGGAAACCTGCCAATTGCCCGGTCAAACCTCACGCTGCCCGTCTCCGCTTCGGGGCGTGGCGCAAGGACGCGCTCGATTGGTTACGCTCATCAGCAAAAGGCGTTCCCCGAAAAACACGCTATAGTTTTTGGGCTGCACACAGCGGTACAACCGAAACAGAGGATGGGTGTGATGGAAAATACAGTTAAAGAAATCATAGAAAAACAGCAGGAATTTGTTTCCAAATACCTCGGAGGCGCCGGAGCTTCCGCCACCACCTATAGTTATGACTGTCAGGTATCAATCGCCTCTGCGGGAGGCGGTTATCTCAATGTCGATTTTAAGAAAAACGGTTCGGTATTTGCCAAGTTTCAGGGAGGGTTTGGCGGAGGCATCGGTGGCTATACCGGATGGGGGAAGGCATGGTTCGACAAGCCGGTGGAGGAACTAATAGGTCAGACAGCCGGATTTACGGTTGAAGTTGTCGGAATTCTCGGCGGTACGGCCCATGTGCAAATCACCAATGCCAGTAATTTTATAGGCAATTGCTCGACGGGCGGTGTCGGCATTGGCGCGGGGGTTGGCGCCGGTGCGGGCAAATTTGTGACCGGCTAGCAAGATAGGTTGTCGCGGACACTTCGCGCCGGGGACAACGGGGCGGCGGATCACACCGACTCCGGGCGAAAAAGCCTGCGGCTTTCTCGCCTTTCGGGGCCTATCCGCCCTGTTATGTTTAACAACTCTTCGTTTTTGGGTAATTGATATGGCTGATATGATTTACAATGGCAAACAATTATCATGGTCACCGAAAGGGGAAAAAGTAACATACACATTCAAAGCCACCTCTGGCTTGGTCGACGAGTCTGGAGACTATAGATTTACAAATGAACAATGCAGTATCGATAGAGGCCCCTTGCCTGAAGGCACATACGTTCTTTCTCTGGAAATAGATTCCAAGCCTGCTCAAGATGATGGTACCAACACCTGCAATCTCCGTCCTTCATGGAAAATTCAGAGTATACCAAGAGGCAAGGACGCTGGAGAATGTGAAGAGTACTGGGCCAACTGGGGGGAGAGCCGCGTTCGCCTGGAACCATACGATCAAAAGACGAAGGATGCCTGTTCTCCACGACGGGGTGGATTTTATTTGCATGATTCCGCGAAAGGCTACACGCACGGGTGTATAGAAACCGAAAAGAATTTTTTCACTTTACTTCGAAAGTATGCTCGCCATACAAGTGAGAAAAGGCTCACGCTTCAGATAAAATATACAACAAAGTCCACTTACGGGGAGACGGATAAGTGAGGCTTAAAAATGTAATCATAGCAAACGCACAGCGTATAGTAGCAGTTTTATTTATAGGATTTATACTTACATCTCGCGCGGAATTAGTCGGCAATAGCTTCGAGATCAGAAACGACATAGAGCTTGTTAACGAGTTAGAAGATTGCCTTGCTCTTAAAAAAACTAGAATACAGTTGGATGGTCAAATAACCAAGCTTCATCTAACAGGTAGTCTTTTAAAAAAAATAGGTAGTTGTGGATGCACTTCAAGACTTATTTCCTACAGAGTCTTAGAGAACATTTCTGATAATGAAGACCAAGTAACGTATGAAAGAGCTTATGGTATCCTGCTTGTTCCTAGCACCATTGGAGGTGAGAAGAATTTTGAGGTTGCGATAAAAAGTGATGAAAATATCAACTATGTTGGAAAGGTTTCCGTTCAATTTTCCTGCAAATTACCCGACTAGTCTTGTTTTTTTATTGAAATTAAAGAAAACATAACAAATACATACACTCGGACAGCAAAAAGCAGAGCGAGGAACAAGCGGTGCTTTTTGCTGCCGGTGATATGCGGCGTTGTTGCGGGCGCGAAGCGCCCGCAACAACTGAGCAGTGGATAGCGTTTGCCTTACTGTTAAGCTGCGTATTATTCACAAAAAAACCTCATAAACTACTCTGGTATCCGTTCTTCTCTCTTCTCTGGTTCTCCCCGCCCTACAAAAACCGCCTCAACCCCTCCGGAATCACCTCCTCCGGCGGCTCCTCCCCCACCTCCAATGCCGCCGCCGTCTCCCCCGGCCGGAGCCAGAACTGCACGAAGAGTTCGCCCTTGGCCGCCACCAGATCGAGCCAAGGGCCTAGCTCCTGCGCGCGGGCGTAGCGCAGCGTCATGGTCTGGCCGGAGTAGATCACCGGCCGGTAGCGGTCGATGTCGGCCACCGGCTCGACCCTCCCGGTCTGCACCTCACCGTTGAGGAAATACACCCGCCGCTGATCGATCTTGCCCAGCAGCCACCGCAGCGACCGCCCGCGCATATCGACTTTCACCGATTGCACGGTTAGCGGCTCGCCCTCGATCAGCCTTGCCGAAATCGGCAACAGATTGTGATGCTGTTGGCTCTTGCCGACCGCGCGCGGCTGGCCCTCGTGCAGCACGATCAAGCCGCCCTTCCACAACCCCACCACCGGACAGCGGCAATGCACTCGCTCCAGCGTCAGGTTGTCCGAGGCCACCAAATCCAGTTCATACCAATGGGTGCCGATCTGCCGTTGGTACTGCTCCACCGAAATATCAAAGCTCCGCACCACCGCTTGCAGCGCGTCGCGGAAGCCCATCCAACTGAGCGGATACAGCGCGACGGTCAGCAGCAGCAGTGCGGAGAGCAACATCATCTCCGCCTTGCTGCCCACCTCCAGCCGCCAGTTCCGGTTGCCCGGCGCGACGACGCGCACCGGAGACGGCCAAAACAAATCCGCGCCTCGCACGTTCAACATATCGATCCAGACGTGCGACCAAGTGCCGCCCAGCACGCACCAAAAGTAGAGCGGCCGAACCCACCACAAGGGCGATGCAATCAGCGCCACGACCAGCAGGCCCACGGCGGAATGGGTGATCGTGCGATGGCCGAAGCGCCGTTCCAGCGGCACGGACAGCCAGAACAACAGCCGGCCAATCTTGGACGTGGGCAAATCGACATCCGGTCCCAGCGACGCGACGGCCGCCAGCAGCCAGCCGACGACATCCGGTTTGTAGCCGAACAGCGTCGCCCCGCCCAGATACAGCACCGAGGCAAAGGCAATGTGGGTGCCGGAGGTCACGGGCTATCCCGAGTGCTGGGCGATCCACTCCTTGAGCGCCGCGTCCATCCGCCCCTGCCAACCCTTGCCGGTGGCCTTGAAGTACGCCACCACCTCGGGCGAATAGCGCACCGTCAATTGGGTCTTGCGCGGCTTCTGGCCGGGTCCGCGTGCCTGGCGCAGCGCGGCCAGCGTCGCCTGGACGCCGCCGCCTGGCGTGACCACGGCGCGGCTCCAATCGACGTGATCTTCCTCTCCAGCCACGTCAGGCGCGGCTTCCAGCGCCTCCGCGATGCACTCAGGGCTGAACGGCGGCAAAGTAGTTTTGGGTTTGGCGTTGGTTGGCATAGCGGCACGAAATTAGATGGGCGGCATGGGGCCGCTCGGTCCAGATCAGGAACACCACGCGCCCCCGCCAGAACGCCAGGCTTTGCAGCCGTTGTTCGCCGTAGGCTTCGCGGTCGTCTTCTACCGTGAGTAGCGGGGCGTCGAAAACGTCGTCCAGCAGCGCCAGATCGATGCCGTGCTTGCGGAGATTTTCCCGACGTTTCGGTTCGTCCCAGGTGATCATCAGCAAATTGTAGCTACTTTAATGCTGGTTTTGACCACGCCGCGACCGCTCATGCTCAATTGGCCTTCCCCGCGCCCTTAAACAGAAACACCCGCAAGCTGATGACCACCGCCGCGACCATGCCGGCGAAGATATACAACTCCGTGTCGCCGGTGCCGATGGCCAGATAGCGCGCCCCGACAATAGACGCCAGCGCCACGATCATCACCGGCGTAAAGTCGAAGTAGCGCATCCCCGCCGCGTGGCGCATTTCTCGAATCTTGCGCTTATCCACCAGCCGTTCCTTGCTCGAATCCTCCAGCATATCGGCGATGGCCTGCGGATTGCCGCCGGACTGCTTGACGACGTGGCCGACGAACAGGCCGGGCGATTCGATCAGCATCCCTTGGCGAGTGATGTAGGTTTGGACGATTTCCCGCGTCGCCTCCGGCGGCAGTGGTGGAATCTCAATCTCGGTCATCTTCCACCACAGCTTGTTGAGGTTCGCTTTCTTTTGGCTGGCGCAGCCGATGACTTGCGCCGCGTCGAACACCGCCAGCCAGAACGCCACGAGTGTCGGCGTGACGCTGGTTAAGTCATCGACCGCGATGAGCACCTGACCGTGATGATCATGTAGCGCCGGGATGATCGCCGCTGTGAGGTCGCGCATACTCAGGCGCGAAACCGGGCGGCGGATTTTGGCCCACGGGATTTGCTCCGGCGGCAGGTCTTGATACTGCTCGGGCAGCTCCAAGGCCAGCGGATCGAGCAGGCCGACTTCCAACAATTTACGGGCGATGCAGATGAATTGCGCCTTGGGCTGGTGGTCGGCAATGTGAATAACCGTCCGTGTTCGCCGCTGCCGCTGGCTCGGTCGGCCGGTGTTCGGTTCGGTGTTCGGTTCGGTGTTGGGTTCGCTCAGTGGGTCGTCCGTCTCGACATCGACCGGTGAACGCTCACTACGACGCCGCTCCAGGCGCTCTAAAACGGCCGCCAGGACCGCCGACTTGCCGACCCCGACCTTGCCCGTCAAGATGACATGGCGGCCCTTCCTGGCCTCCTGAGCGGCTTTTTCGACCAGTGCGTCACGACCGATCAGCCCGGTGATGTCGCGCATCGTTCAACCCTCCGGTAAGTGCCCGAGTTTGCCGCTCAGGTAATCGAACAGCGGTTTCCATTGTTCGCCGGCGTGGTGCGCCGCTTGGCGGCGCTGGGCGTCGAGGAGTAAATCCAGCCGCTTGAGGCTGGCGGCTTCGGCGTTTTGCTGCTGGGCGGTCGCCCAGAGCTTTTCGATATCGCCTTCGTAGCCTTTCTTGAGCCGGTCCTGCACCCAGTCGGCCTTGGCTTTGTGGAAAGCCAGCCGCTCGCGCACGGCGGCGCGCTCGGCTTCCAGCTCGCGCAACTTGGCGAGATCGGTTAAGGCTCGCCCGCGTATCTCGTCAATCCGTACCGATTCGGCCAGGGCTTGCTGGGCGTACTCGCGCCGCTCTTTGGGCGAGGCGAGCGGGATGTTGAGCTGAATCCCGACCATGACGGGGGTGGTCGTGGTGGTGTCGCCGGTTTCCGAAACGGTGCTGGAGGTGCCGGACGCGGCCCGCACGAACACCGAGGTGTGTTCCAGCATCTTTTGGCCAAGGCTCGGCGGCCGGTAGGCCGAGACCACGGCGCGTTGCGCTTGCAGCAGCGGGCTGTGGGCGACGATGAACGACAGCGCCGGTTCTTCCTCCCACGCCACCGCCAGCGCCGGCCAGAGCAGCGCTAGACCCAGGCCGCGCTTCATGGCGGTTTCGCCGCCGTGCCAGGCAAGCCGGCAACGCTCACTCGAAACGCACTCAGCCCCGCCCCGGCCAGACAGCGGGCCACGGCGTCCAGCGTGGCGAATACTCGAACACCGCCGCGCTGGCGTTCCAGCGCTTCGCGCCGTTCGCCGCCGCGCGTGGCGTGGACGATCCACACCGCCCAGCCCTCTCCGTCCGGCAGCGCTTCCGCCTCCCGCACCGCGCCCGCTTCGATCAGTACCTTCAATTTTTGGGTTTCCATCCATCAATTTTAGTTTTTTGATAGATCGAATTATAGAAAATGATAGCACATTGACTAAGAAGTACCTCGCGTGGTACTTATCACAGATGGCTCCAGACAGCGAAAAAAGAGTCCGCGTCGCGTTTTACCGAACGGCGGCCGGCAACCTGCCGGTCAGGGAATGGCTGAAGGATCTCGACCCGGAAGACCGCAAGATCGTCGGCGATGATCTGCGCACGGTGGAGCTGGGTTGGCCGCTCGGTATGCCCCTGTGCCGCTCGCTGAGTTCGCACAAAGGGCTGTGGGAAGTGCGAAGCGCCTTGCCCGGCAACCGCGAGGCCCGCGTGCTGTTCTGTCTGGCGGAAGGCTGCATGGTGCTGTTGCACGGCTTCATCAAGAAAACCCAAAAGACCCCCGCCGCCGATCTCCAACTGGCGGCCAAACGCATAAAAGAGACGCAGCGATGACCGAGAACCCGCATATCGGATCGAGCCTGGAAGAATTCTTGGAGGAAGAAGGCCGCCTGGAAGAAGCCACCGCCACCGCCGTCAAGCGGGTGCTGGCCTGGCAGATCGAAGAGCGGATGAAAGCGGAGCAGATCACCAAGGCCGAGATGGCGCGGCGGATGCGCACCAGCCGCTCGCAACTGGATCGCCTGCTCGACCCGGAAAAAACCACGGTGCAACTGAATACCTTGCTGGAAGCGGCCAAGGCGCTGGGGCGGCAGTTGCGGGTGGAGTTGCGTTGACAGTGATCGAGTTCGAGCGCGGCAGCGGCAACGTGTTTGCCGACCTCGGCCTCGAAGATGTGGAGGAGCTTTACTCCCGAGCCTTCGCTCCGCTTGCCCGTCAAGGCCAAGCTGCTACGCGGTGCGCTCCGCGCAGCCTTGACGGGCGCTCCGCTACGGCTATCTGGTCGCCAAGGCCGAACGGGGTAAACCCGTTCGGCCTCTGGCTCGAACGGTTTCTTCAACCACGCTCCCAGTCGCCAGAGGAGGATTCATGAACGCGACCGCCGAGCTCTACGAACAGGATTTCTACGCCTGGACGCTGAAAAACGCCGAACTCCTGCGGGAGGGACGGCTAGGGGAACTGGACTTGGAACATCTGGCGGAGGAGCTGGAAAGCATGGGACGAAGCGAGAAGCGCGAACTGATCCACCGGCTAGCAGTACTCTTAGCCCACCTGCTCAAATGGCAGGTTCAAGCCGGCCGGCGGGGGCGAAGTTGGCAACTCACCCTCAAGGAGCAGCGCCGACAGGCCGCGCGAGTCTTGCACGACAACCCCAGCCTAAAACCGCTCCTGACCGAGATCGTGATCGACGCCTACCAAGACGCCATCCTGCGCGCCGCCCAAGAGACCGGCTTGGAGGAATCCGCTTTCCCCGCCGACTGCCCCTTCACCTTGGAACAAATCCTAAACGAGGACTTTCTGCCCGACTGAGCGAGGCCAGCGGCAAGCACAGGACCACGCAGCGGCGAAAACCGCCCCTTATCCTCGAAACGGATGAATCCTTGTTTGATGCCTTCGGCAATCAGATCCATGGGCGAGTCCTGAGAAATGGGCGCTATCGCGCTTCGTTAGTATTTTTTGCTTTGCACACAATGTGCAGCCCGATACCCGCGCTTTTCCTTCTGCTGGCGGACCTTCGCACCCGCCTCGATGGCACCCGTTTACCCACAACTCCCAACTTATTGTAATATAGTGGCATTTTGGCGAGGTCGTGATGAGTTGGGTAGCGCGGGAACTGGGGGTGTGGAGTTGGGAGACGCGCGGCGGACGCGGCGGCTGATCAAGCTGGTGGACGATTTGTCGGCGGCACCGACCGGGAGCATTCCTGTGGCGAGCGGGGGCTGGGCGGAGACCAAGGCGGCTTACCGGTTGTTGGACAACCCGGCGGTGGAGTGGCGCGAAATCCTGGAGGTGCATACCCGGCGCACCGTCGAGCGGCTGCAAGGTCAGCCGGTGGCGTTGTGCGTTCAGGACACCACGGAGTTGGATTTCACCAGCCAGCCGGGGATTGCCGGGTTGGGCCGGCTCAGTTACGAGGCCCAGCACGGGCTGTACGCGCATCCGACCCTGGTGGTCACCCCCGAGGGCTTGGCGCTGGGGGTGATCGACGCCTGGATGTGGGCGCGGGGGCCGAAAGACCAACCCCAAGTGAAGGAAAGCACCCGCTGGGTGGAAGGGTACGAGATTGTTGCGGACCTGGCCGAACGAACCCCGGATACCCGGCTGGTGTACGTGGCGGATCGGGAAGGCGATTTGCGGGCGCTGATGGACGCCGCCGCGCGGCGCGGCACGCCGGCGGACTGGCTGGTGCGGGCCACGCACAACCGCAATACGACGGCCGGCGAAAAGGTGTGGGACCGGCTGGCGCGACGCGACGCGCTGGGCGAGGTCGAATTCGCCCTGCCGGCTGCCCCGGACCGGCCGGCCCGGCTCGTGCGGCAAACCGTCTACCGGGAGTCGGTGACTTTGCCCGCCCGGAAAGGCGCGCCGACCGTGACCGTCACGGCGATTCTGGCCCGCGAGAATCACCCGCCGGCCGGCCAGAAAGGGATCGAATGGCGGTTGTTGACCAACCGAACCGCCGAGACGCTGGAAACGGTCGTGGAACTGGTGGACTGGTATCGTCGGCGTTGGCTGGCGGAAATTTTTTTCCGAATTTGGAAATCGGGCTGCCGGGTGGAAGCCCTCCAGCTCGGCACCTTGGAGCGGCTCGAACGGGCCTTGGTCATTTACCTGATCATCGCCTGGCGCATCCTGCACCTGGTAACCTGGGGCCGGGACTGCCCGAATCTGCCGTGCGACGTGGTGTTCGACCCCGGGGAATGGCAGGCCGCCTGGATCGTCGCCCACCGCGCCAAACCCCCGGCAACGCCGCCACCTTTGGGCCAAATGGTGCGACTGATCGCCGGCTTCGGCGGCTTCCTCGGCCGCAAAAGCGATGCTCATCCCGGACCCAAGGCCATCTGGA
>JBAOHI010000010.1:0-13704 GCA_037045535.1 Candidatus Competibacter sp. | reverse complement strand
GAAAGACACGAAACGGAAATTTACGCACTCTAAAGCGTCAGCCACCGCGTCTGGGGCCAGAAGGTTGCTCGGATCGTCGAGGCTGGAGGACAAGATGAGCCATTTCAGCCATTAGTGCGACGTCGAAATCGCCCATCATTGCATCGTTACGAGGCAGTGGCGCTCGCCGTGCGATGGCGCTTCACGATATCGAGCACGGTGTTCTTGCTGATGCCGAGCCGGTGGCTGATTTCCCGGTAAGACTGTCCGTCACCGACCAGTTTCAGAACGCGCGACGCATACTGATCCGCCTTGATGCGCTGGCCAGGCCGACGCCCGAAGACGACACCCCGCGCCTTGGCGGCGGCGATGCCGGAGCGCACGCGTTCGCGCAGCAGATCACGCTCGAACTCGGCCAAGGCGGCCATCAGCGAGGCGATCAGTTTGCCTTGGGGCGTGCTGAGGTCGAACTGCAGTCCAGTCTGGGCGATCACCGAGACGCCCCACGACTGCAAATCGTTCAATGTGTGAAAGAGATCCAGCGTAGAGCGGCCCCAGCGGGTCAGTTCGGTGACGAGAACCGCGTCGATGTCGCGTGCTTGAGCGCGCGCGAGGACTTCCTTGCGCGCCACCCGGTCGCTCTTTGCTCCGGAAGCGGTTTCCTTCCACACGCCGATAACGCTGTAGCCGGCTTTGTCGGCAAAGGCGAGCAGGTCGGCTTCCTGCCGCGCACAGGTTTGGTCCTTCGTCGATACTCGGCAATACAACGCCGCTCTCTGTCCCAATTGAACCCTCTTGAATCAGCGTCCCGAAAACCCGCATCCGGCCGTGGCAGAATGGCGACCCATTTATAGAGTACTTCAAAAGGGACACCCATGCCGCGTCGAGAACTCTTGACCGAGCCGCAGCGGCTCGCCTTCATGGAACCGGTCACTGACGAGCGCGGGATCGTCCGTCATTACACCCTGGATGCCGAGGATTTGGCGCTGATCGATCGGCGGCGTGGCGATGCCAATCGACTCGGGTTCGCCGTCCTGCTCTGTTACCTGCGATTTCCAGGGCGGACCCTGCGGCAAGGCGAAGCGCCACCGGTCGCGATGCTGGCTTTCGTGGCCGAACAACTGGCGCTCGATCCGGCGCGTTTCGCCGATTATGCCGAACGCGACCAGACGCGGCGGGCGCATCTTGCGGAAATCCAGACCACGTTCGGTTACCGGCCGTTCACGCGCGGACGGTATCGTGAACTGGCGGCTTCGCTCTTGCCAACGGCGCTGGCCACCGAGACGGGCGCCACGCTCGTGGCGATGGCGCTGGATGCGCTGCGGACGCAACGCATCATGGTTCCACCGCTGCCGACCCTCGAACGCCTCTGTGGAGAGGTCCGGGCCCGGGCGCACCGCCAGTTGTGGCGCACGCTCACCGCCGGATTGACGGACGCGCAGCTCACCGCGCTCGATCGACTGCTCACCGTCCGTGCCGGCGGTGGCCAAAGCACGCTGGCATGGTTACGACAAACGGCCTATGCCGCCACGGTCGGCAATTTCCCCAAACTGATCGAGCGGCTACGCCAAGTGCGCACGCTGGGCATCGAACCGGAGCGCGCCACCCGCATCCATCAAAATCACTGGCTCAAACTCGCGCGTGAGGGCGGTCGGAGCACCGTGCAGCACCTGGCCGAACTCGAACCGCTCCACCGTTACGCCACCCTGACCGCCCTGGTACTGGAATTGACGGCGACACTAACGGATGAAGCGATCAATATGTTCGAGCATCTGCTCGGAAGTCTGTTCAAGAAGACAGAACGCGCGCACGCCGATGAATTTCACCGCAGCGGCAAGGCCATCAACGAGAAACTGCGGCTCTATGCGCAGGTCGGCGAGGCGCTGATCGCGGCCAGGGCTGCAGGCGGCGATGCCTTTGCCGCGATTGAGGGCGTCCTGCCGTGGAACCGATTCGAATCGACGGTGGCGGAAGCCCATCGGCTCGCGCAGCCAGAGGCGTTTGATGACCTGGCACTCTTGGATGACCGGTACGCGAGCGTGCGCAAGTTCGCACCCCTGCTACTGGCAGAATTTGAGTTTCATGCCGCGCCGGTGGCTACGGATCTCCTGCGGGGCCTTGATCTGCTGCGCGAACTCAATGCCAGTGGCAAACGCACGATGCCCGAGGTTGCACCCACGAGCTTCGTAAAACCCCGCTGGCGTCCGCATGTGTTTCGACCGGGAGGCTTGATCGATCGACATTTCTATGAGCTATGCACCCTCTCGGAACTGCGCGATCGGCTGCGCGCCGGCGACGTGTGGGTACAGGGAAGCCGACAGTACCGGGACTTCGAGAGCTTTCTGATCCCGAACGATGTATTCGTGCAGATGCAGCAGGAGCCGCTGCCACTCGACATCGACACCGATTTGTCCTCCTACATGGCCGAGCGTCGGCACTGCCTGCAAACCAAGATGGATGACGTGGCGGCCAAGGCGCGAAATCATTCCTTACCGGATGTCTCGCTCGCGAATGGCCAGCTGCGCATTTCACCTCTGAAGAAGAACACGCCGGCGTCTGCGGTCGAGTTCTCCGCACAGGCGTACACGCTGATGCCCCACGTCAAGATCACGGAGCTGCTCTCGGAAGTGGACGGCTGGACCCATCTTGCCGATCACTTTGTACACTTGCGCACGTTGGCACCCCCGAAGCATCGGCACGCGTTGTTGGCGGCGGTGCTCGCCGACGGCATTAATCTGGGACTCGCGCGCATGTCCGAGGCCTGTCGTGCGATGAGCTGGCGGCAGCTCACTTGGACGGCAGACTGGCATATTCGAGATGAATGCTACGCCCGGGCGCTCGCCGGATTAATCGATGCGCAGCACCGTCAGCCACTGTCCGCTCATTGGGGAGCCGGCACCACGTCGTCATCGGATGCGCAGTTCTTCCGCGCCAGCGGGCGCGGTGAGGTCCACAGTCACGCCAATCCGCACTACGGTCAAGATCCCGGCGTGAAGTTCTACACCCACCTTTCGGATCGGTTCGGGCCGTATCACACGAACGTCATCGCGGCGACCGCCCATGAAGCGCCGCACGTCTTGGACGGGCTGCTCTACCACGAAAGCAGTCTCGTCATTGACGAGCACTACACCGACACCGGCGGATTCTCGGATCATCTTTTCGCCGTGTGTCGCCCGCTTGGCTTTCGCTACGCGCCGCGTATCCGCGATCTCAAGGAGAAACGCCTCTACACGATACCCGGCGTGATCGTGCCGCCGGAACTTGCGCCATGGGTGGCCGGCCCGATTAATATGAGGGCGATCCATGATCACTGGCAGGACATTCTGCGCCTGGTGATGTCGATCAAAACCGGCACGGTGACGGCCTCTGTGATCCTGCGCAAGCTCGCCGCCTATCCCCGCCAGAACGGTCTGGCCCATGCGCTACGTGAACTCGGGAAACTCGAGCGCACGCTCTTCACGCTCGACTGGCTGCATGACCCCGAACTGCGCCGTCGCAGCCATGTCGGGCTCAACAAGGGCGAGCAGCAAAACGCGCTGCGACGGGCCGTGTTCTTCAACCGACTCGGGGAAATCCGGGACCGTTCCTACGAAAACCAGCGCTATCGGGCGAGCGGCCTCAATCTGCTGGTCGCCGCCATCATCCTGTGGAACACCGTCTACCTGCAGCGCGCCCTGGACCACCTGCGAAAGCAAGGGATCGAACCCGGACCGACCGATCTCGCGCACCTGTCGCCGCTGGGCTGGGCGCACATCAACCTAACCGGCGATTACCACTGGGAAGTCGAGCCATCAATGGGGCCGGACCAGTTCAGACCTTTGCGGGCCACGGACTTCGCCATGGCGGCTTAGGGTGCGTTAAATTCCGTTTCGTGTCTTCCCCTCTTGTTGTGGGAACAGGCCGTCAACGCTGCGCTAGAGGCCCAAGGAAGCGCACAGCGGGTCACGCGGCTGTCTCATGCGGTCCGAGGCATCGAGGCGCTTCCACAGCGCCACAGAGGCCCGCAGCGGCCACAGGAAGAGCGAGGGAGGGAAACAGACAGGCCGGGCGCTTCCGGCCCGGTCTCTACGGTCGGCCCTGCCTTTGAAATCGCTTCCGGCAAAACGCCACAAACGCGGCATCCGGGCGCTTGGTCGGCTCTTTCTTCGCGATCCACTCCCGCCATTCCTGTTCGAGGTGATACACGTCCCACCCCGGCGCCGCCGCTTTTGCCTTCGTGAAAGTCTCCGGCTTTAGGAACGGGAACCCGGTTTGCTGATCGTTAACGGGCGGTTTCCAATTACGATTGGTAAAGGTCACCATATCGGCATCCATCGACACGGAGTAATCGGGTAATTTGTTTGTTTCTTCAATCGCTCGAATTTGTGCGCGGAACTTGCGGATAGGGGCGGTTGTTCCAACCTTTTTATGCAACTTGGCAAGGCCGATTTTGAAATTCTGATCGTCACCGCAGTGTTTGCGAGCAAGTTCATAAATGCGCCGCTCAATCGGCTTGCGGATTTGAAAATACTCCCGGTTAATAGTTAGAACTTCGTTGGAAACAACAGCGTTATAAAACCAGTCCGAAAGTTTGATTTCCGCAGCAATTACCCGCCCGTCTTTATCCTCCTTGACCGCCCGCCAAGCGTCGATGAGGCCAAACCCTTCTTCGATGATTAAGCCGCCTGTTTTAATGTTGGTCTGAATCCGTGTTCCTGAAAGACGTTCTAATGCAGCTTTAAAGCGTTCATAAGATCGTCCATTTGTCAGCCTATTGGTTGACACCAAAAGATCATAAGCGGTGAAGCGTAATATTTGGCTTGGCGTGTGCCCTCGCGCAATGGCGGCCCTCAGATAGCTGGCGCAATACAACAAAACATCCTTGTCGTGGATTGTTGGTAGACCGTCATAACTCGGCTTGATGGTGATGGTATTGCCGTTGTACGCATAGTGCAGAGCACGCATATCCGGTTTGGTGGAGAGCGAAAAAACCGGATGCTCCATGCTCGCCATGTCGTCCTTGAAGTAAGGGAGTGCGTCAAAGATGTCGCACACGAAAAAGTCCCGGTTTTCATGGCGGACGGGTAGTAGCGGTTCCATGTGATCCCTTATCGTAGTTTCACACACGATATACGTGCTATCAGGGACACCCTAGTATCGTGCTATCAGGGACGCAAGAGGGCGGACGCGGACACGTGCCTTTGCGGACGCGGACACGTGCCTTTGCGGACGGGGGACACGTGCCTTTGCGGACGCCGCATGTTTTTTTTATATTTAAAATCAATAAGTTATTGCGCATTTTTTTTCTTTAACACTATACACTAACAGCTTTTAACAACACAAAGGCGGCCTGTGGATAACTTTTCAGTGTCCGCAAAAACACGATAATTCGAGTTCGCTTCGCTCACATCCCTGATGTTCGATGGGGGGCTAACGCCCCCCAATCCCCCCTAGCCTCCGCTACGCTATGCCTGTCAAGGCCAAGCCCCTTCGGGGCGCGCTATGCGCGGCCTTTGACAGGCGCTCCGCTCCGGCTTAATGGTTTCCATGGCCGAACGGGGTAAACCCGTTCGGCGCTTCGCTAGAACGGAATTCCACATCAGTGAAAAATTAAGGAAAACAGCATGGGACTCTACATACACAATCTAAGCCCAATCCCCATGGATTTAGATAGAAGCTATTATCTCTATGTTCTTGACTATGGATGGGACGAGCCACTTGGTAAAACCATACGCGAGAATTTCAGCCGTATGGCTGATTTAGCAGCAAGGAACGAAGCAATAGTACTCGCTGGAACAAATCCAAGAGAATTTGCTAACGAGATTTTCTCTGCGCATGTTGATGATTATCAATTCTCCTACTCAGACATCAATGGTGAAAGAGGAGACGAAATCCTCCCTGCATTAATGATCTCAAATATCCATCCAAGAAGATTTAAAGAAAGATTTCCTAATTATCGCTTTCATAGAGAAAAGAAAGGCGCGGCAGATGAAAAACTTATACTCATTCCATTGAGAGGTGTCTGTAACTCATCAACAGAAGTTGTAGCATTAATCGAGCGTATATTCCGTGATATAGCAGAAAAGAAACCACTCTTGGACTTCACAATTGCAAAGGAAATAAAAGCAGGAAACGGAAATGCTGTCTCAGATGCAATTATTCTAAAACCATCTCTATGGGGTATAGGAGTAGATATAAGGGAACTCATAAAAGCGTGGAAAAAATAACAACTTACGTAGGGCAATAGGAAAAGAATTGCCAAATATTGGCAAAAATTGTCATACTGGATCAAGTAAGGCTTTCAGGAGGAGCAAACGACGATGACCACGCTTAACATTTCACTTCCCGATCAGATGCGGGCTTTCGTGGAAAGTCAGGTCAGCAGGGGGCAGTACAGTACGGCAAGCGACTATATCCGCGACCTGATCCGCGACGATCAAAAGCGCAGGGATCAAGAGCGGCTAGAATCGCTGTTGCTGGCCGCCTTGGAGGGGGGCGACTCCCAAGAGATGACCCCCGAGTTTTTCGAGCGGTTGCGCGAACGCGCTCGGTTGGCGATCAAGGCGAAGGAAGGCAAGACGCCGTGAAAGCTCGTCGGATTTATCGGCGACCGTTGGCCGAACAGGACATCCTTGAACACTTCGAGTATCTGTTAGGAGAGCGCCCAGAAGCGGCCCTGCGCTTCGTGGATGCGGTCGAGGACGCCCTTAGGCAGTTGGCAGACATGCCATTGATGGGCGTGTCTAGGCCGTTCGCCAAGCCCGGTTTGGAAGACATCCGTATGTGGCCGATTCCGGATTTCGAGCGGTTTTTGATTTTTTATCGCCCGCACATGGACGGGATCGAGGCAGTGCGCGTGCTGTACGGGATGCGCGATATTCCGGCCATCATGGAAGGGAAGGGGCATTAAGTTAAGGCGCGTTTTTCGCGCTCCCGGCGATCCACCTTGCCAGCCACGCCCTAAAGCCATCGGCGGGCCTTTCCAGTGATCCTTTCTCCCGTTGGTCCGATAACAAGGCAGTAGCTTGTTGTCGCCAGTGGTCCCGATCCTTGCGCAGGTCGTCGATGACGGTTTCAAGCTGGCGGCGTTCCCGGTCCCGGTCGCTTTCCATGCGGTCCAGATATTCGCGCAAAATCTCAAGTTCGAGGTGTACCGCTTTGTTGTCGTTGGACGTTTCACCTTGTTCACCGGCTACATTCTGGGACGTGCTGTCCGTGTCCACTTCGTTGTAAACCCGTTCCAGTTCCGCAACGTCAATCACGGTTTTCCCGGTTCCGTCCTTGCCTACGGAAATCTTTCCTTCCTTGATATGGCGGTCTAGCGTGGTGCGGCTGATCCCTGCGGCTTTCGCGGCCTGATACTTGTTCAGTTTCATGCTGTCCTTCCTTGTTCACCCAGACATGATTGGACAGTAGCACAGTGTCCAGAGCGGGCAAGCCACAAAGAAAACGGCCCGCGTGGATTATGAAAACCCGCGCGAGCCGTCATCACCGTCGGCGGTCATCGGGTTCCCACCCTGTACCGCACTCCAGACCTAGCACACCCTCACCGGAGAACAAATATCCGGGGGGAGCGCGAGGGGGGAACGCCCTCGCAGGGTGGCCGCGTGCCGGAAACGATCCCGTGATCCGCGGCGGTTCAAGACCACCACGAAACACCGCACCCGAAACCCAAGCCATGGGAGGGCGCACTTTTGGGTTTCTGCGAAACCCGCGTGCGCCGAGCGGCAGGCGTGGTGCTCCAAAACCCAGCCCGGCGAAGGCGTCCGCCAAAGCAGGGAAGGGCGCACTTATACATCGCTAACGCGATGTGTGCGCGGGTGTGCGCGGGCTGGAAAACCCGGTGTGGGGAGCGGGTAGCAAGATGTGTTTTTGTAAACAAAAACCCCCATGGCAAGGGGGCGCGGCCCCCGTTGCATCCCCCGGCAAGTGCCGGTTTTCTGTGGACAACCGTTGGTCTGTCCTGTGTCTGCCGCGACTGCGCGGGCAGACTGGAAAGGTGGCGATTTACAGCTTGCATTTGCGCAGTGTCGGCAGGACCACCCACGCGCCCCGGACGGCGGGCGCGCATATCCGCTATATCACCCGCCCTGAGGCCCGCGCCGACCTGCTGGCCGGACGAATGCCGATCGAGCGCCACGCGGCCCGCCGGTGGCTGGATCGGGAGGAACGGCGGGACCGCCAGAATGCCCGCGTGATCGACAAGCTGACCGTGGCCCTGCCGCGCGAGCTGGACGCTCTACAACGGCGCGGGCTGGTCATGGCGTTTGCCGAGCGGGTGACGCAGGGGCGGGCGGCATGGTTCGCGGCGATTCACCAGAGCGGGCGGGACGCGCATAACCCACACGCCCATATCGTCATTCGTGACCGCGACCCGGAAACCGGCCGCCGGGTGGCGCTGCTGTCGGAGAAAGGCGCGTGCCGGAGAATCCGGCTCCTGTGGGAGCAGGCCGTCAACGCCGCGCTAGAGGCCCAAGGAAGCGCGCAGCGGGTCACGCGGCGGTCCCATGCGGACCGAGGCATCGAAACGCCCCCGCAGCGCCACAGAGGCCCGCAGAGGCAGGAAGACGAGCGGGAGGAGGAAAACAGGCCGGGCGTTCCCGCCCCGGCCTCTACGGTCGGCCTTGCGTTTGAGATCGCTTCCGGTAAAAGACTACGCGTGCCACGTCCTTTTGTCCCATATAGAGTTTTTCCGCCTTCTGGCCCTTCAATAGCTTGCGAGTAATTATGAAATATCGCGAACGATTCAAAGAATGTCTTTTTAATCCAACCGAGGATCAGATTATTATCCTGAGAAAACCCCCGGCTCTGCCGGGGAGACGGTAGCAGTTTGACATTTACGGGAGTCCATCAGGGAAACTCTGTGTCGTGAGCCGCCAAGCACCACGACTGAGAGAATCCCGATGGACGAGTATGACAGCCTAAGCCACAGCAAGTGGGAGTGTAAATACCATGTGGTCTTTATCCCGAAGTGTCGTCGCAAGACGCTTTATGTCCAGTTGAGGAAGCACCTGGGGGAAGTGTTTCGAAAGCTGGCCGCGCAGAAGGAAAGCCGAATTGAGGAGGGGCATCTGCTGCTCGACCATGTGCATATGCTGATTGCGATTCCCCCCAAATACGCGGTGTCTCAAGTGATCGGGTTCATCAAGGGCAAGAGCGCAATTCACTTAGCGCGGGTGTACGGGGAGCGCAAGCAGAATTTTGTTGGGCAGCATTTTTGGGCGCGGGGGTATTTTGTCTCGACCGTCGGTCGGGATGAGACCGTGATCCGCGAGTATATTCAGTACCAAGAGCAAGAGGATCAGCGGCTGGATAATCTAGACCTCTGGCGCTGAGGCGCCACCTTTAGGTGGCCCAAGAACGTCAGGGCCGCGTTAGCGACCCTGGTTAGCCGCTTTGAGCGGCTCACAAACTAAAGCCCCCGGCTCTGCCGGGGGATACTTACTGAGCGTGATCCGCTCATGGCATTTTCTTTCTACCTCTCTGGTCGGGTAAATGTGCTATGTGCATTTGCTGATGAAATTATCGATAACCTAGACAAAGGATTCTTTTCAGAATATGTCGATGGTGCGATGGTAGAGCGAGCAGAGTCGCTTATGTGGCCGTGGGTGTTGGGTGCTTATGAAGTTGTTAGAACAATGTATCAGGCGAAACAGTGTTTCAGCGAACGGCTCGCTCAAGAATTAAAAGACCTAAAAAATCAGCTATCAGTTGTCAGGATGCCTGCGGCAAAAATGGAAAAGCGAGGAAAAAATGTTGCTGTGACATCAAATAGAAGCCCAAGTGGATGGGATTTTAATAACAGTGATTTGTTAATAAATGATCCTGACGACGATAAAAATGTTTCTGCTCGCCAAATTCTGGCTGAATTTGATCGAGTATTTTGCTCTATTTCGAGAAGTGATGTATTGTCCAGTCATGGAGCATCATCTTGAGAGAAGGCTTAAAGCCCGATTTATTTTCATGTCCGCCATGCGGGCACATTCCCGCGCCCGCGTCTACGGTTTGCCTTGTCTTTGAAACCGCTTCCGGCAAAACGCCACGAACGCGGCATCCGGGCGCTTGGTCGGCTCTTTCTTCGCGATCCACTCCCGCCATTCCTGTTCGAGGTGATACACGTCCCAGCCCGGCGCCGCTGCCTTCGCCTTCGTGAACGTCTCCGGCTTCAGAAACGGCCACCCGCTTTGCCGTTCGCTGACAGGCGGTTTCCAGTTGCGGTTGGTGAAGGTCACCACATCATCGGAGATGGATACCGCGTAATCTGGGGTTTTGTTAATTTCTTCAATTGTGCGAATTTGTGCGCGCAGCTTGCGTGTAGGTGCGGTTGTGCCGATTTTTTTGTGCAGTTTGTCGATACCAATTTTACAGGATTGATTATCGCCGCAATGTTTACGCGCCAGTTCATAGATACGCCGTTCAATCGGTTTACGAATCCGAAAATAATCCCGGCTTATGGTTAGAACTTCATTGGCGAGAATAGCATTATAAAACCATTTAGAGAGTTCGATTTCCGCAGCAATCACCCGCCCGTTTTTGTCTTCCTTGACCGCCCGCCATGCATCAATAAAGCCAAACCCTTCTTCAATCTGTAATCCGCCAGTTTTTATATTAGTATTGATTGTTGTCCCACGTAAACGATTGAGAGCGTCCTTGAATCTTTCATATGAATCCCCATCAACAGCTTTATTAGTAGAGACTAAAAAATCATAAGCAGTGAAACGAATGGTCCGGCTTGGTGTGTGCCCTCGTGCAATAGCGGCCCTCAGATAGCTGGCACAATACAACAGAACATCTTTATCGTGGATTGTTGGTAGGCCATCATAACTCGGCTTGATCGTGATGGTGTTGCCGTTGTGCTCGTAGTGAAGGACGCGCATATCCGGCTTGGTGGAAAGTGAAAAAACCGGATGCTCCATACTCGCCATATCATCTTTGAAATACGGCAACGCATCGAAGATATCGCAGACGAAGAAATCCCGGTTCTCATGGCGGACGGGCAGCAACGGTTCCATGTGATCCCCTATCGTAGTTTCACACACGTGATAACGTGGTTTCAGGGACACTTTAGTATCGTGGTTTCAGGGACACAAGGTGCGGACGCGGACACGTGGTTTTGCGGACGCGGACACGTGGTTTTGCGGACGGCGGACACGTGGTTTTGCGGACACCGCATAATTTTTTTATTTTTTAAATCAAAAACTTAATGCTAATTTTTTTCCTTTAACACTATACACTAACAGCTTTTAACAACACAGGGGCGGCCTGTGGATAACTTTTTGGTGTCCGCGAAAGCACGATAATCGGAGTTCGCTTCGCTCACATCTCGTTGACGGGGGGCAACGCCCCCCCGAACCCCCCTCGGGCGGTAGGAAAGAAAAAATGGGGTGGCAAGAACAACAAAAGTAACACCCGAATCCAAAGGCAAAAGATGGTTTAGCAAGGGGGGAAGTCGAACGGTTCGAAGGCAGACTCTAGCCCTCGTGGAACTTCATACTCTCAAAGGCATTCGGGAGGAGGGCTTAACCCGCAGCGGAGGGAACCTGAACCATCCGCACGGGCGGTAGGAAAAAGAAATGTTTTTGGCTTGAAAGAGATACGTGCTAAGATTACAAAGGATTACAAGAGAATCATCGGAGGACTTCACATGGCCGAAGGCATTTTTACCGTTCGCATCGACCCGGAGAAGCAACAGCAAATCGACCAGTTGGCCCGGCAGCTTGATCGTTCCCGCAACTACATCGTGGGGCAGGCCATCGAGGAGTTTCTCGAAGCGCACGCTTGGCAGGTGGAGAAGATCAAGGCCGGACTAGCCGCCGCCGACCGGGGCGAGTTCGCTTCCGAGGCCGAGATGGAGCAGGTTTTTAGCCGCTACCGTCCTGAACCGGGAGACACGGCGGAATGAAGGTACGATGGACCCGGCCCGCCCGTGACGATCTGATCCGCATTCAGGATTACATCGCGCAGGACAATCCCCGCGCCGCCTTCCGGGTGGTCGAAACTATCCGCAAACGCACCGGGAAGCTGGTGGAGCATCCGCGCAGCGGCAGGCCGGGACGGGTGGAGGGTACGCGGGAGTTGGTTATCACCGATACGCCCTATCTCGTGGCCTATCGGATTCAGGGCGAATGGATTGACGTTCTGGCCGTCTTGCACGGGTCCCGGCAGTGGCCGGAGGGCTTCAACTAGCGCCGGGGGGCGAAACTAGCCCGTTTTTGCCCCTAGGAAGCCCGTGGAGGCGTTTTTAGGCTTTCCCCCTCAGAATTGACCATGCCCGAGCCAAACGCCCATCAGCGGCCTTCTGTGGGGCTGTGGCGCGTTGGTCGGGTAGGAGCGCCGTGGCCTGTTGTCGCCAGTGGTCCCGATCCTTGCGCAGGTCATCGATGACGGTTTCGAGCTGGCGGCGTTCCCGGTCTCGGTCGCTTTCCATGCGGTCCAGATATTCGCGCAAAATCTCAAGTTCGAGGTGTACCGCCTTGTTGTCGTTGGACGTTTCGCTTTGTTCACCGGCTACATTCTGGGACGTGTTATCCATGTCCACTTCGCTGTAAACCCGTTCCAGCTCCGCAACGTCAATCACAGTTTTCCCGGTTCCGTCTCTGTCTACGGAAATCTTTCCTTCCTTGATGTGGCGGTCTAGCGTGGTGCGGCTGATCCCTGCGGCTTTCGCGGCCTGATACTTGTTCAGTTTCATGCTGTCCTTCCTTGTTCACCCAGACATGATTGGACAGTAGCACAGTGTCCAGAGCGGGCAAGCCACAAAGAAAACGGCCCGCGTGGACTATGAAAACCCGCGCGAGCCGTCCTCACCATCGGCGGCCATCGGGTTCCCACCCTGTACCGCCTCCCAGACCTAGCACACCCTCACCGGAGAACAAATATCCGGGGGGAGCGCGAGGGGGGAACGCCCTCGCAGGGTGGCCGCGTGCCGGAAACGATCCCGTGATCCGCGGCGGTTCAAGACCACCACGAAACACCGCACCCGAAACCCAAGCCATGGGAGGGCGCACTTTTGGGTTTCTGCGAAACCCGCGTGCGCCGAGCGGCAGGCGTGGTGCTCCAAAACCCAGCCCGGCGAAGGCGTCCGCCAAAGCAGGGAAGGGCGCACTTATACATCGCTAGCGCGATGTGTGCGCGGGCAGGAAAACCCGGTGTGGGGAGCGGGTAGCAAGATGTGTTTTTGTAAACAAAAACCCCCTTGGCAAGGGGGCGCGGCCCCCGTTGCATCCCCCGGCAAGTGCCGGTTTTCTGTGGACAACCGTTTGTCCGGTCTGGGTCTGCCGTGACCGCGCGGGCAGACTGGAACCGTGGCGATTTACAGCTTGAATCTGCGCAGCATCGGCAAGACCACCCATGCGCCCCGGACGGCGGGCGCGCATCTTCGCTACATCACCCGCCCCGAGGCCCGCGCCGACCTGGTGGCCGGACGAATGCCAGGCGAGCGCAACGCCGCCCGCCGATGGCTGGACCAGGAGGAACGGCGCGACCGGAAGAATGCCCGCGTGATCGACAAGCTGATTGTGGCCTTGCCGCGCGAGCTGGACGCCCTGCAACGGCGTGGGTTGGTCATGGCGTTTGCCGAGCGGGTGACGCAGGGGCGGGCGGCATGGTTCGCGGCGATCCACCAGAGCGGGCGGGACGCGCATAACCCACACGCCCATATCGTCATCCGCGACCGCGACCCGGAAACCGGCAAGCGGGTGGCGCTGCTGTCGGAGAAAGGGGCATGCCGGAAAATCCGGTTGTTGA
>JBAOHI010000009.1:0-74554 GCA_037045535.1 Candidatus Competibacter sp. | reverse complement strand
CGCGTTCGAAGCTGAAAAAGAGAGTAGCGGAAGCGGCGGCGTTTCGATTCGTGAAACGCCGCCGCAATCCCTTTGCAACGATTCGACGGGAATTCGCAGCCGTTGTCTTGACGTGAGCGCTCGAGCCGGGCCGAGGCCAGCTACGGCCCGAGCCGCTTTTCCCTTACGACCGCTTTAGATCGAAGCGGTCGGCCGTCATCACCTTGGTCCATGCCGCGACGAAGTCGCGGACGAATTCCTCATCACCATCCTTGGACGCATAGACCTCGGCGACGGCACGCAGCTCGGCGTTCGAGCCGAAGATCAGGTCCACCGGCGTCGCCGTCCACTTCAGCTGACCCGTGGCGCGGTCACGCCCCTCGTAGAGTCCGTCGGTGTCCTTCGCTTTCGACCACTTCGTGGCCATGTCGAGCAGGTTGACGAAGAAGTCGTTGCTCAACGTCCCGGGACGGTCCGTGAACACGCCATGCTTAACGCCGCCGGTGTTGGCGCCCAAGCTCCGCATGCCGCCGACCAGCGCGGTCATTTCCGGCACGGTCAGCCCCAGTAGATCCGCACGATCGACCAGCATCTCCGCCGGCGACAGGCGGTTACCGCCACCGAAGTAGTTGCGGAAGCCATCGGCCGTCGGTTCGAGGACAGCGAAGGACGCGGCATCGGTCTGTTCCTGGGTTGCGTCCGCGCGGCCGGGCGTGAAGGGGACCACCACCTCATGACCGGCTGCTTTCGCTGCTTGCTCGATGGCCGCCGCGCCGCCAAGGACGACCAGGTCGGCGAGGGAGACCTGCTTGCCGCCGGATGCCGCGCCGTTGAAGTCCTTTTGAATGCCTTCTAAAGTCCGCAGCACCTTCGCCAACTCGGCCGGGTCGTTGACTGGCCAGTCCTTCTCTGGCGCCAGGCGAATGCGCGCGCCGTTGGCACCACCACGCAAGTCACTGCTGCGGAAGGTGGATGCCGACGCCCACGCAGTCCGCACAAGTTCGGGCGTCGAGAGCCCCGAGTCGAGGATCTTCTTCTTGAGCGCGGCGATATCCTTTGCGTCGACCAGTTTATAGTTGACCTCCGGGACTGGGTCCTGCCAGATCAGCACTTCCTTGGGCACGTCGGCGCCCAGGTAGCGGGCGCGGGGTCCCATGTCGCGGTGGGTCAGCTTGAACCAAGCCTTGGCAAAGGCGAGCTCGAACGCTTTCGGGTTCTCCAAGAAGCGCTTGGAGATCTCGCGGTAGGTCGGGTCGAACTTCAGCGCCAGATCCGTCGTGAACATGATCGGCGCGTGTTTCTTACCCTCGACGTGGGCATCGGGGACTGTGTTGGCGCCCGCCCCACCCTTGGGTTGCCACTGGATGGCGCCGGCGGGGCTGCGAGTCTGCTCCCAATCGAAGTTGAACAGATTGGTCAGGTACAACATCGTGAACTGCGTCGGCGACTGGGTCCAGGCGCCTTCGAGGCCGCTGCCGACTGTGTCCTCGGCATCGCCTTTGCCGCACTTGTTGGCCCAACCGAGATCCTGCTGCTCGATGGGGGCAGCGGCCGGCTCGGGACCCACGCACTCGCTCGGCTTGTGCGCACCGTGGGTCTTGCCGAAGGTGTGGCCACCGGCGATCAGGGCGACGGTTTCTTCATCGTTCATGGCCATGCGGCCGAAGGCCACGCGGATCTGTTCAGCAGCCGCAAGCGGGTCTGGGTTGCCACCAGGGCCTTCCGGGTTCACGTAGATCAGACCCATCTGCGTGGCGGCGAGGGGGTTTTCCAGTTTCCCGTCCTTGTCGTAGCGTTTCCGGCCCAGCATGTCAGCTTCCGGACCCCAGTACACGAGGTCCGGTTCCCAATCGTCCGGCCGGCCACCAGCAAAGCCGAAGGTCTTGAAGCCCATGTCCTCCATGGCGACAGTGCCGGCGAGGACCATCAGGTCGGCCCAGGAGATGTTGCGGCCATACTTCTGCTTGATCGGCCAGAGCAGGCGCCGCGCCTTGTCGAGGTTGACGTTGTCGGGCCAGCTGTTGAGCGGATCGAAACGCTGCTGACCGCCGCCGGCGCCGCCACGCCCGTCGGCCACGCGGTAGGTGCCGGCGCTGTGCCAGGCCATGCGGATGAACAGAGGGCCGTAATGGCCGAAGTCGGCCGGCCACCAGTCCTGGGAGGTGTGCATTAGCTCCTTGAGGTCCTTCTTGATGGCCTCCAGGTTGAGGCTCGCGAAGGCCTTGGCGTAGTCGAAATCCACGCCGTAGGGGTTGGACGACGGATTGTGGTCGCGCAGAGGCTGGAGGTTGAGCTGATCAGGCCACCAGAATTGGTTGGGTCTCGGCTGGCCGGACGCCATGGTCGGGTTTGCAGCCGCTGGCGCGGCAAGCATGGTCGTCAAAATGGCTACGGGAATTGCCTTCATGAGCATGGGAATCATCTCCTCTTTTAGTGGGCTCCACTTGTCGAGCGCAAGAAAATACCCGCGCTCGTCATCAGGGCGGCGGTTCAAAACGACTTGAAACGCCGCCCTGAATGCTTATTCACGGCTTCCAAAGGCTTGGGCAGGTTTTGCGAGGACTCGACCGGGTTCAGATACCTTATTCATCGTCATCTCCCCGTTCTAGTGACGTGGTGTCCGGATCGGCGGCGGTCGCGGCGCGCGCGCAAGCCGCGCAGATGCCACGAACCTCGACATGGGCACTCAGGATCAGACCGAAGTCATTAACGCACTCGGGGATGCGCAGCGCGTTGAACTCGGCGCTGTCGAAATCGCGGACACCGCCGCAGCGCGTGCAGAAGTAATGATGGTGCTGCTCGAGATTAGCATCGAAGCGCACGCTGCCCTGGCGGGGTCCGAGCGTGGCGAGCAGCCCGAGATCAGTGAGCAGCCATAGAGTGCGGTAGACGGTGTCGAGGGAGACCATCGGCATCCGTGCCCGGACAGCTTGGTGCACCACCTCCGCGCTCGGATGCTCCTCGCTCGCGGCAACGATGCGAAAGATCTCAAGTCGCTGGGGCGTGAGTTTGATGCCCGCCCGCTTGACGAGCACTTGGTAGCGTTCCAGGCGCCGGTCTATTTCTTCGTCATCTAAGATCAATGATCATTCCTATCTACAATTTATTTGTATATAGGAGTTTATTCTTAACAAAATACCAAATCAATGTAGTGGGGCGTTTGGTTTGCTCATCGCTATCGAAAGGGTCAGACATCGACCCTTGTTTTGGAGGCATCGTGACCACGGAAAATGTGGCAGCGTACCATCCGATGACCACACAGTACTCAACATATCACTAACTAAATAATTTTAAATAAAACTTACATGGCATAAATAAAACTAATGATAAAAAAATTTATTTTAAATTTTTTTATATAATTATTAATAAGTTATAAACATATCTGCCTATAAAATAAAAAATAAAAAAATTTATTAATATCAATATCATATATAAAAATATTAATTTCTATTTGATTTTTTCCTGATGCGAGAAAACTATTTTCAACAAAACCGTGATAACCTTCACCTGTCGATATTTTAGTCAGTCGAGATAAGATTCTGTTTAAGAACAGAATTATTGTTCTCGCCGACCTATCCTGTGGAGGTTGACCCTATGAACGAACGCAACGCGTTTCGCCTCAAGGCCCAGTTTTGCCGCAAGGACCTGATCGGGTTCTCGCACATCATGTTGATCAGTGCGTTGGCGTTGACCGCCGGCAACCCAGCGCATGCGAACGGAGGCGGTAAAGAAAGAGCCACCCCCGCCAAAACGACCAGCTACAAGCAAGTAGGCAAGGCATCCTGGTACGGACCAAAATTTCACGGTAAAAGGACCGCGAGCGGTCAAGTTTTTAACCAACACGCGCTAACCGCAGCCCACCGCCGTTTGCCGCTTGGGAGCCAGGCCAAGGTGACGAATCTGGTGAACGGCAGGAACATTGTGGTCAGAATCACTGACCGCGGGCCTTATAAGGGTGATCGAGTCATCGATCTCTCACGCGCCGCGGCTAGAAGTCTGGCGATGGAAAACAGCGGAGTCGCCCACGTCCGCATTGAAGCCATTCATTAAAGCCTCAATGTAGGTCGGCCGGCACGGCCTTCTCCTGTCGCCCGACCTGCGCTCGGCTCTACCGATCGGTTCTACAACGATTTTTCCCTCCGGCCGTTTCAGGCCCAAGCTCCCTTCGCACCCCTTCAGCGACGTTCCTCGCCCGTTCGTTTAAGATTCTTGCTGGACTGAATTGACGCAGTGCGGGTATGTTTACCGGACGCGCTCGCCATGGCGGGCTCTTCTCCCGTATCTTGTCCAGATCGTCTGCTATTCATCCCTGGAAAAATGACAATTCAGGAACCTATTGACGTCATCGTCCCCGTTTACCGGGGGCTCGCCGAAACCCGCCACTGCCTTGAAAGCGTGCTCGCATACCGGCAACAACACCCGTACGAGCTGATCGTCATTGATGATGCCAGTCCAGAACCGGAACTGGCGGCTTATCTGGACACGCTTGCCACCAATCAGTCCATCACCTTGCTCCGTCAAACTGCTAACGCGGGCTTTGTCGCAGCGATCAACAGAGGTTTGGCGCTGCATCCCGAACGGGATGTGGTATTGCTCAACAGCGATACCGAGGTCAGCGGCGACTGGCTGGACCGGCTGGCACGATGCGCTGCCACCGGCGAACAGATCGGTACGGTCACACCGTTTTCAAACAATGCCACTATTTGCAGCTATCCCCGTTTTTGCGAAGCAAACCTCCTCCCGGAAGGTCTCGATTTGGCGGAACTCGACCGACTGTTCCAACGCGCGAATGCCGGCCGCTGGTTGGAAATTCCAACGGGGGTTGGCTTTTGCATGTATGTGCGCCGTGCTTGCCTGACGGCGGTCGGCGGCTTCGATGAAAGCCAGTTCGGGCTCGGTTACGGCGAGGAAAACGACTTCTGCATGCGGGCCAGCAAGGCAGGCTGGCGTCACTTGTTGTGCGCTGACACCTTTGTCCATCATATTGGCGGTGTCAGTTTCAGCGACCGAGCTGTGGAATTGCGGGCGCAGGCGCAGGCGACCCTCGAAGCCCTGCATCCCGAGTACCCAGTCCAAGTCCAGACTTTCATCAGCCAAGACCCCGCCAGAGCCCTGCGGCATGCGGTTGATCTGGAACGTGCCCGACTCTCACCTGCGCAAGCAGTGCAGGTCGTGATGGAGCAGGAGACGATAGCGGTCGATCTGTGGCAGCGTCACCAGGAATGCATGGCGAATGCAAACGCTCTGGAGCGCGGCCTCCGCAAAGCGGAGCAGTTACTGGAGCAAGCCTATCAGGAACTCCGGATCCGGGATCAAGCACTGGTCGAAGCGCAACGGTTTGTTCGGGAACGGGAGGCAGATATCGCAAGCCTCCACGAACGAGAACAAACGATACAACAGGCATTCGAGCAGGCTTCGCGGCGAATCCTCGAACTCGAACAAGAGGCCGAGTCCTTGCGGCAGCAGCATGGCGAACTGCAAGGGCAACACGCCCTGCTTAATGCTCGCCTCGAACAGATTTATGCTTCAAAATCGTGGCGTTATACAAGCATCTTCAGGCGGTCATGAGCGAGACAACCCATCTTTTTACCAGCATCACCGCCAACTATCTACCCAAAGCCCGGGTGTTGGCGCATTCGGCCAAACGGCAGGGAGCGGACATCCGTTTTCATGTGCTGCTATGCGATGATTACCCGGCGGACATGGAACGAGCGACCGAACCCTTCGATTCCATCATCGATGTGGAGGAATTGCCGATACCGGACGTGGAATCCTGGCTGTTCGGACACACCGTGGTGGAAATGTGCACGGCGGTCAAGGCGATGGGGTTTCTGGAGATCATCCGCCGCTACTCGGCTGAAAAGATTTTCTATTTCGATCCCGATATCGTGATCATGTCAGGACTGGAGGGCTTGATCGACCGCCTCGACCGGCACAGCATTCTGTTGACTCCCCATCAGATCACGCCAGAACAGTCACAGGATGCCGTGATCGACAACGAGATTTGCAGCCTCAAGCACGGTGTATTTAACCTGGGCTTCCTGGGTGTGCGGGCCAGAGGGGAAGGTTTGCAATTCTTAAACTGGTGGGCCGAGCGGTTGCGGTACTTTTGCCACGACGACATCGCCGGCGGCTTGTTCACCGATCAGCGCTGGATCGATCTGGCCCCCGCCTTCTTTGCCGACCTCCACGTTCTGCGGGAACCCGGTTATAACGTGGCGACCTGGAATCTGACCCATCGCAAGGCGGCGGGTTCGCTGGAGCGCGGCATCACCATCAACGACGAGCCACTGAGCTTTTACCATTTTTCCGGGTTCGACGGCGGTGCCCAGGAAATCATGCTGAAAAAGTACGCCGAGCGAAATTCGGTACTGTTCGACCTGCGCCGCTGGTATATCGCCGAATGCGAGCGCATGGGCCAGACAGAACTGGGTGCCCGTCCCTGCCGCTACTATGCTTTCGACAATGGCGAACCCATCACCAAGGCTCACCGTATCCTGTATCGTTCCCGCCTGGATTTGCAACGGGCCTTCCCTCACCCTTTTCAGACCGCTGGCGAGTCCTACTACCACTGGTACCGAGGCAACGCACCCGGCGTCAGCGACACGGGTGAAAAGACGGACGACGACGCCCTCATCCGTGCCCAGCTGATGGACGCCCGCCGCGAGCTGGAATCGATCAAGCGTTCCCGAAGCTGGCGGCTGGCGCGTACCCTAGCCAGTGTTTTCAATGCCTTCCGATAGCGCTGTTCCAGCGGCAAAAATCGGGTCACGGACGACACGGCGGCGATGGATCGTTTGTATTCCGGTAACCACTGACGAACTCGATCTCCTGACCGCGACCTTCCCGTCGGTTCTGCGCAATACCTCGGCCGAAACTCCGATCCTGCTACTGGCGGTGGGCGGCGATCTCACCGCCTTGCGAGGAGCCTCGCCCGAATCGGCCCGGATTGAGATGGCCCAGGCGAAAGACAGCGACGACCCATGGCAAGCCGCGTTGCGAGAATTGCCGTCTGTCTACGCCCGACACGACCTGCTCCTGCTGCGACCGGGCGTGGAAGTACCGCCCGGCTGGGATATTCGACTGGCGCTGGCCATGGATCGCCAGCCGGCCGTCGCCGCCACCGTGCCCTTGTGCGACAGCGCGTCTTTCATCGCCTTACTGGAACCGAAGAAGCCAAGCCAGATTAACCTCGCGCGCATCGATCACTTGTTACTGGCGCACAGTCCCCGGCGCGAGCACGAGATCCCCGCCCTATTCAGCGGTTGCTGCTATCTGCGCCGGGCCGCCTTGCGCGTCCTCGAACCCGACATGGCCGCGCAACCTCCCCTGAGCACGGGCGAGTGGTGCCGATGGCTGGCGCAAGCGTTTCGAGAACGCGGCTGGGGCGCGGTCGGTTGCGATCATCTCTACGTGCTGGATCATGCCCCCGACCGCCGACGACGTGAGATGAGCGCCATCGAGGCGCTGGCAGACGTACGGTTGATCGAGCGGGCGCATCCCCTGCTGGGTTTGCGTCTCGCCGTCCGTGATTTGCTAGACCAGGGCGGCTCTGCCCCGACCGAGACACCAGTCCGCCCGCCCGTACAGATGCATGTCGCGCACAGTTGGGGCGGCGGGCTCGATTACTGGATCCGGCAATACTGCGAGGGCGATCGGGCGCGGGACAACCTCGTCTTGCGCTCGATCGGTACCTGGGGTGCCTTTGGCCAACGCATTGCGCTCTATCGTTCCGCCAACATGGACCAGCCTCTGCGTTACTGGGATCTGGGTTTTCCGATCCGCGCTACGGCGACGGCGCATTTGCAATATCAGATGATCCTGCGCGAGATCGTCGCCGAGTTTCATGTCGAGGCGATCCTGATATCCTCGCTGGTCGGGCATTCGCTGGACGCACTGGCGACCGGATTGCCGACGGTGATTGTGGCCCACGATTATTATCCGTTTTGTCCGGCAGTGGTGATTTACTTCGGCGGCGTGTGCGACCGGTGCGAGCAGGAACGATTGCAGGAATGCTTCGACCGAAACGAGCAGAACCGTTTTTTCCGCAATGCCAACGGGGCCGAGTGGCTGAGCTTGCGCCGGCGCTTTGTCCGGCTGGCCCGGGCCGAGTCGGTGCGATTCGTCGTGCCGTCGCCGGCCGTGGCGCATCACTGGCAAACGCTGGTTCCCGAGTTACGCGACAAGCCTTTCGCAGTGATTCCGCATGGCCTGGACTTTGTCCCGCCCCGCTTGCCTGCCCCGCCCGCCAGACAAAAACTGCGGGTCGTCGTGTTGGGCAGTCTGGCGCCACAAAAAGGCCGGGCGCTGCTGGAACAAGTCTGGCCGTTGATCGCCGAGCATACCGAGCTGTATCTGATGGGCTGCGACGAGGATGGCGAGATTTTTCGCGACCGGCCGGGTATCACCATCATCCCACGCTTTCGCCATGACGAACTGGCCAATCAGATGGCAGCTATCGGTCCGGATGTGGGTTTGCTTTTGTCGGTCTGGCCCGAAACCTTCAGCTACACGCTGAGCGAACTCTGGCTGTTGGGCATTCCGGTGGTGGCCATCGATCTAGGCAGCTTCGCCGATCGTATCCAGGATGGCGTCAGCGGGTTCCTGTGCTCGCCACGGCCCGAAGCGGTCGCCGATCGCCTGCTGGCGATTGCGATCGATCGCGTCTGTCTGACTCCGCTTCGCGACTGGATGGCACACTTCCACCATCGTTCGGTCGCTGAGATGATCGCCGACTATCATGCGCTGATCCCGCTGCCAGCATTTAGCGCCGCGCGCTATTTCGCTCCCGCGGCCATTTCGCCGGCTGTGCCGGCTATGCCCCGGGCCTTGCATGTCGATGCCAGGATGTCCTTTTCCCAAGTGTTACTGGAATTCGGCGAGTATGCTGGCCAAAAGCTGGCCACCACCCCTCGCTTGCGGCCTTGGCAGAAACGGGGGCTGGCCGCTCTGTTGCGCCTGAGCCTGCGCGGCGCCTTCCGGCTGGCCCAGTCGCGGGTTAGGCCCGAATAGGGCGGTTTTCCGCATCGGCGGACATTGCTCACCGTGACCCGAGTTGCCGGTTGCATCCTGACACCCAAAGGTTGGGTACGCGGCACACTGGCCTTTGACCGGCGCATCACGCTGATTGATGGCGATGCGACGCCCGCACCGGGCGAGGACGAGCGTCTAGTGTTGCCAGGCTTTATCGACCTGCATGTCCACGGTGGGGGCGGTGCCGACGTGATGGACGGTGGCACCGCCGTCGACACCGTAGCCCGTTTGCATGCGAGCCACGGCACGACCAGCCTGCTAGCGACCACGATGACCGCGCCACGCCAGGATATCGAGCGGGCTCTGGCCGGAATCGGGCGGGCGGTGCGTGAACGCCCGGCGGGCGCGGCGCGCGTACTCGGCGCGCATCTCGAAGGTCCATTCATCAATCCCACTAAGCGGGGCGCACAGCCCGATGCGGCGCGGGAGGGTACCCTTGAGGAACTTGCATCGCTGCGCGCACTGGCGCCGATCCGCGTGCTGACGCTCGCGCCCGAAATGGCGGGCCATCTGGATTTCATCCGCCATCTGAGAGAGATGGGCATCGTGCCGCAGATCGGCCACAGCGATGGCAGTTACGAAGACGGTGTGGCCGCGCTCGCTGCCGGTGCCGGCGGTTTCACGCATCTGTTCAACGCGATGAGTGGGTTGCACCACCGCCAACCTGGCATCGTCGGCGCCGCGCTGGCACACGCCGAATACGCCGAGATCATCCCGGACCTGCTGCATGTCCATCCCGGCGCGATTCGGGCGGCGCGACGGGCGATCCCGAAGTTATTTTGCGTGACCGATGCCACCGCCGGCGCCGGTATGCCCGACGGCGTCTATCGTTTGGGCTCGCAAACTGTCATCCAATGTCTGGGCGGCGTGCGGCTGGTGGATGGCACACTGGCTGGCAGCACGCTGACGATGGATCAGGCCTTTCGCAATCTGGTCTCGATCGGCATCCCGCTGCGGGAAGCGATTCACCATGTTGCCACCTATCCCGCCGACTATCTCGGCGAATGGGATCGGGGACGTCTGCAAGCCGGTGCCCTCGCTGACATTGTGGTCCTGTCCCCGGACTTGCGGATGATCCAGATCTTCGTTGAGGGAGAATTCATCGAACCTGCTAGATAGTGTAGTCACGAGATAAAGGTCCTTGTCGTAGGGCCTTTGAACGGTACGATCCGTTGGCGCATATGGGGTGTGGCGGGCAGCATCGCGGAGAAATCCCCGACGGCTCGTATCATCGATTTATCGAGCCGAGCGACCCCCGCACCGGATCACGAAACGTAGTACATGTGCCCGCCGGTGGGTTTGAACCGGTATGTGAGGCCCTCGTAGTCATCGATGCAGCCCCACGGGCAGCCACGCAGGTAAAAGCTGAGATTGACGTGCTGAATCGCGGCTGAGGCGATCACATCGCAGCCTGCCGTCTTGGCCAGCTCGGCGCAAAACGTCTTGCCAACTCCGCCGGTGGCCACCCCTTGCTGGGCAGCTACCTCGCAGGCTACGAGCCAGATCGTGCCGATGTCGCAACCTTGCAAACTCGAAAAGACACTCACATTGCCGATGTTGAGATCAGGGCTCTTGATCCCGCCGATCAGCAGTGACCCAGGGGTACCGTGGCAATTGATGATAAGGTTTTCTAGTCGCTGTCCCCGGGCACCGAACTGGCCGTTGTTGGCATGGAGAACCCAGTTCACGATATTCCCGGCAGTCGCGCCGGGCAGCATTTTCCACGTCCACTTCATCTGGTACTTGTACCCGGGTACGTCGTGGGAGTGGACGACCAACGAGGGCTGTTTCATTCGGATCACGGCGGGTCTCCTGTTGCAATCGGTCCGCGACTCGCGCTTTGTCGATGTCGTACCGAGGCGTTCCATCCTCTCGCAGGCGGAGGAGTTGGAGCGCGGTGACCCGGCATGGCATCAAGCTTCGCGGAAGGCGGGTTCGCGTCCTCCGCTTACTCGGTGATTTCCCGGTCGACAGCTATCGGTTCAAACAACCAGCGGTTTTTTCGTCCGCTCTCAAAGGATGTTGGTCAATATCGAGGGGCCGCACCACTGTTGGTCCGTCCAGGAGCTTCATCAAAAGCACATGTGGCGCGGCAGAGTTCCGAAATTTTTTCCTCGTGCCGCCCTGAACCGTTCTTCTCGCTCCCAGGGACAGTGACCGGCTATGCTTATCGAGCAAGAGACCGCCGACCGGAGATAACGCGCATGCCCGTCGATCCCGAACCGTCGCTCCACTCAGAGCCCGTTGCCGACTGGCTGGTCGGCGGTGGTGAGATGGGCCGATTAATCCGCGCCATGGACTGGTCGCAAACGCCGCTTGGCCCGCTCGCGTCATGGCCGCCGAGCCTGCGCACCACAGTCAACCTCCTACTCAACTCAAACTTTCCGATTTCCCTGGCCTGGGGTCCAAGCCATACTCAAATCTACAATGACGGCTACTGGCCCATCTGCGCGGCCAAGCATCCCGGTTCGATGGGTCAGGATTTCACCGCATGCTGGGCCTCTGCCTGGCCGGCCATCGGCGCCGCCTTCGCCAGTGCCCTCGCGGGAACCCCGGCCTTTCTCGAAGACCGGCGCATGTTTCTCGACCGCCTGGGTTATCTGGAAGAAACTTTCTTTACCTTTTCCTTCAGCCCGATCTACGACGACGCTGGCCAAATCGTCGGCCTGTTCCACCCGGTCACCGAAACGACGGGCAAGATCGTCGGCCAACGACGCACGCGCGTGCTGCGAGACATGGCCGAACGCGCTGCCACGGCGCGGTCGCTGGACGAAGGATTGACGCTCGTCGCGCAAACGCTAGCCGAAGCTGCTTTCGATCTACCGTTCGCGCTGTTTTATAAACTCGATCCGGCGGGCCGCGTTGCCCGGCTCGTCGCTTGGGCGGGGCTGGCGCCCGGTGGCCCCGCAAGCCCGACGACGGTGGATCTGACCCGAAACGGCACCGCCTGGCCGCTGGCCCAGGTTGCCGTCGATGGCCATTCCATACTGGTGGAAGACGTGCATGACCGCTTTCCGGGACTGGTTTGCGGCCCCTATCCGGAACCGATCCGCTCCGCATTCATTCGGGCCATCACGCTTCCTGGCCACCAATACCCAGTCTGCGTGTTGGTGGCCGGTGCCAGCCCTCGCCTGCCACTGAATGAGGCGTATCGCGCATTTTTCGAGTTGCTCACCGCAGCGGTGACGACTGTGATCGTCAACGCTGTCGCCTACGAGGCGGAGCGTCAACGCGCCGAGGCGCTCGCCGAGATCGACCGCGCCAAGACCGTTTTTTTCAGCAATGTCAGTCACGAATTCCGCACCCCGCTGACCCTGCTGCTGGCGCCGCTGGAAGACGAGCTGGCCGAGCAGATCGCACCGCTGCCGCCCGCACGACGGGAACGATTGCGGCTGGCGCACCGCAACAGCCTGCGCCTCCTCAAGCTGGTCAACAGTTTATTGGACTTCGCCCGCATCGAAGCCGGCCGCATCCAAGCAGTCCACGAGCCGGTCGATCTGGCCACGTTCACCGCTGGACTGGCCGGTAACTTTCAGTCGGTCTGCGAGCGTGCGGAATTGGACCTTCGGATCGATTGCCCACCGCTACCCGAGCCGGTCTACGTGGACCGCGACCTGTGGGAAAAGATCGTCCTGAACCTACTGTCGAACGCCTTCAAATTCACGCTTGCGGGCGAGATCGCGATCGGACTCCGACCGGTGGGTGCGTCCGTGGAACTAATCGTGCGCGACACCGGCTGCGGTATCCCGGCAGACGAATTACCCCGCATCTTCGACCGTTTCCATCGGATCAAGAGCGCTCGGGGTCGTACCCACGAGGGCGCCGGGATCGGGCTGGCGCTGGTCAAAGAGCTGGTTGGCCTGCACGGTGGCTCGATCCGGGCAGAGAGCGTCATCGGGCGGGGCAGCACCTTCACCGTGACGATCCCCTTCGGCCGGGACCACCTGCCGATTGAATGCGTCGGCGCGGTGCGCGCGTTGACCTCGACCGCCCTCGGCGCGACCCCCTTCGTCGAGGAAGCGCTGCGTTGGTTACCTTCTCCGATGGTCTTACCCGCCGCCGCCCCGACCGAGGCTATTCCCCAACCGGCGCACACATCGACCGCATTGGCTGAAGACCCGTTACAGACCTCTGCGGTGACGCCGGCCATGGGTTCGCAGCCGCGCATCGTTTGGGCCGACGATAACGCCGATTTGCGCGACTACGTCCAACGTCTGCTCGGCGAGCGTTACGCCGTGGAAGCGGTCGCCGATGGCGAGGCGGCGCTGGCGGCGGTGCGCCGATCGTTGCCCGATCTGGTTCTGTCCGACGTGATGATGCCGCGGCTGGACGGTATCGGCTTACTGCGGGCACTGCGCGCCGATGAACGGACCCGTACCGTGCCGGTTATTCTGCTCTCGGCCCGCGCGGGCGAAAAAGCCCGTGTCGAAGGCTTGGAAATGGGGGCCGACGATTATCTGGTCAAGCCCTTCAGCGCTCGCGAGCTGCTCGCCCGGGTCAGCACGCAAACGGAGCTGGCGCGGCTGCGGCGGGAAACCGACGCCGCCCGCCGCGCGGCCGAGCAAGCTGAACTGTTGCGCGAGAACGAGCAGCGACTGCGGCTGGCCCAGGACGCCGCACGGGCCGGCACCTGGGAGTGGAATCCGCAAACTCACGACAATATCTGGTCCGAGGAAATCTGGTCGCTCTACGGGTTGCACTCTGGCACCGTTCAGCCGTCCTACGAGGGCTGGCTGCGGACGATCCATCCCGATGATCGATCTAACGTAGAACACGCTATCCAAACCGCCGCGCAGAAAGGCGACGAATTCGAAATCGAGTGGCGGGTGAACACACCGGGCGACTCCTCGCGGTGGCTGCTGTCGCGGGGCCGCCCGCTGCGGGACGCCGACGGCCGGGCGACCCGTTATTTGGGCATCGTGCTGGACATCACCGCGCGCCGACGAGCCGAAGAGGCGCTGCGGCTTCGGATCGCCGCCCTCGAAGCGGCCGCCAATGCCATCGTCATCACCGACCGCGCTGGCCAGATCGAGTGGATCAATCCGGCGTTTGCGGCGCTGACCGGTTACTCCCCGGAGGAGGCGCTCGGCCGGAACCCGCGTGATCTGGTCCGCTCGGGCGCTCACGAACCGGAATTTTATGCCGACCTCTGGCGGACCATTCTGGCGGGACAGGTGTGGGAAGGCGAAATCATCAATCAACGCAAGGATCGCAGCCTGTACCGCGAATTCATGACGATCACGCCGGTGCGGGACCACGACGGCGCCATCGGGCACTTCGTGGCGGTGAAACAGGACATCACCGCCCGCAAACAGATCGAGGAGGCGCTGCGCGATAGCGAGATGCGGCTGCGTGCCATTATTCACGCCGTGCCCGACGTGCTGGCGGTGCTGGATGACGAAGGATACTACCTGGAGATTCTCACCACCCGCTCGCAACCGTACCCACTGGATACCAGCGCCCTGCTCGGCCGACGGTTAGGCGACGCGTTGTCAGCCAAGGATGCCCGGATCGGGCTGGAGGCACTCCGCCAAACTTTATTGACCCGCAAGCCCCAGAGCTTCGAGTACGTCTGGCCCGACGAGACGGCGAACTCGCGCGTGTTCGAAGCGCGCGTCGCCCCACTGGACGGCCCGTTCGCGGGCCGGCCGGCGGCGGTGATGCTAGCCCGTGACGTCACCCGGCAACGGCTCACCGAGGCAAGCCTGCGGCAAGCGCAGAAAATGGAAGCGGTGGGACAGCTGACCGGCGGCATCGCCCACGACTTCAACAACCTGCTCGCTGCGATCGTGGGGAACCTCGAATTACTGGCGGAGCCGCTCCGGGACCGTGACCCCGAGCTGGGAGATCGGGTGCGAGAGGCGCTGGCGGCGGCGGAGCGCGGCACCAACCTGACCCGCCGCTTATTGATCTTCTCGCGGCACCAGACCCTGCATCCACAGCGGACGGATCTCAACAAGCTGGTGATCGGTATGGACGAGCTGTTGCGCCGCAGCCTAGGTGAGACCATCGCCCTGCAAACACGCCTGGCTCCAGACCTGTTTCCGATCACGATCGACCCAGGCCAGCTCGAAACCGCGCTGCTCAACTTGGCGGTCAACGCGCGCGACGCGATGCCTGATGGTGGCCGACTGATCATCGAGACCACCAATTACTGGCTGCACGAGGACGCCGCGCATGCCGTGCTGCACGGCGTGGCAGCCGGGCAGTATGTCGCACTGGCGGTCAGCGACACCGGGCGGGGTATGACACCCGACGTGCAGCGGCGGGCATTCGAACCCTTCTTCACCACCAAGGAAACCGGGCGTGGCACCGGGCTGGGCCTCAGCATGGTCCACGGCCTGGTTGAACAATCCGGCGGCTTCGCCCACCTGTACAGCAAGGTGGGCCAAGGCACGACTGTCCGTCTTCATTTTCCGGCGACGGTGGAGAACGCCAGCGCGGATGTCGAACTCCACCCCCCCGCTGAGCCAACGAGACCCGATCCGGCGCAGCGACAAACGATCCTGGTGGTGGAGGACGAGAGCGCCGTGCGCCGGATGGCGGTGCGCATGCTGGAGAGCTTGGGTTACCGGACCGTCGAGGCGGATACCGCCGAGGCGGCACTAGCGGTTCTGGACGCCACCCCGGAGGTAGTGGCACTGTTCGTGGATGTGGTCCTGCCGGGCGTCGCAAGCGGGGTGGATCTCGCACGCCAAGCCCTCCGGCGACGACCCGACCTCAAGATCCTGTTCGTCTCGGGCTACACTGAAACGCACCTGAGCCGGTTCCAGGATCGTCCGAAAGGCAGCGATTTGTTGGATAAACCCTACCGCAAAGCGCAATTGGCGGAAAAGCTTCGTGCCCTGCTCGACGGTGGCGGCAGCGAGGTCGGCCGGTAACGAGCATCCTCCCGAAACGCCTGTAGGACAGCCGCGCGGCAGCGAATCGCCAGCTGGCTCCGCGCCTGCCTTCCCGACACACCGACTCGATAGCAAGTTCAGCCAGGTCGAACGGCACGCCGACGCGACCCGCTGGTTCTCCGACGAGCTGGCATTCGCCGATCGAGGAGCCACGCCGATACACTGTCTTTTATTCTGGCCGTGGAATTGCCGGTACGAGTACTGGCCCCTTATGGGACCGCCACCGAGTTGATGGGCCCATTTGAATCTACAGCCATACGGTATTGCCCCAATCAGCCGAGGCCGCTTGCAGACCGTGCGATCCACATACACCGCCACCAGCGTCTGCTCCGGCTAGCAGGCACGGTTCGTCGCCAGCCAGTGCAGCAGGGCGTGGGAATCCAGGCCGCCGCTGTAGCCGACGATCAAATGGCGGGTGTGGGGATGGGTGGTTAGCAGTGGATTCAGAATGGCCGGGAAAAGCAGGGTTGCGATCATCGTGGCATGTCGTCGTCACGACGCTGGAGTGTCGGTCGTCCCGCTAATCCGCGCCATGACATCTAGCACCAAGTCTCGTTTCTCGCGAGCGATTTGATAGAGCACCGTTCGATCCTGAAGTGCTCGCATTGCCAGGATTAAAGGCTCAAAAAGCGGTTGTTGGCTTTCATCCAAAGCTAGCAGCGCCGCCAGCACGTCTTTACTGTCCTCGGACTGCGTTAGCCGCATCAATTGATCCAGAACAAACTGGCGTAACTGGCCATGTTCAGGGTTTTCGATCATCATCGTGGCCAAGATCGGGAATAAGGTGCGCCAGCGCTCACGGAATAGATAAGGTGCATATCCGTAATCCGGGTCCAGTTCGATGCCACGCAACAGGGTTTTCTTTCCCTCTTGAGGATGGTTTAAATGTTCCAGATATAATACAGCCAAGTTGGCATGTGCCGTACAGTAATTGGGACTTAAATGGATGCTTTTATGGTAAGCAGATTCGGCTTCTGTGTAGCGATTCCGGTCGGCAAGCAAGTAGCCAAGGTTGTTCCAAGCAGTATTATGCTGAGGGTCAATATGAGTGGCTTGGCGAAAAGCATTCTCGGCTTCCGCAAAACGGTCTTGATCAAAAAGCACAATACCCAAATGATTCCATGCGTGGAAGTATTGCGGGTCGAGGTCGATAGCTTGACGGAAGGTGTTTTCAGCTTCTTCCAACCTGCCAAAAATCCAAGCTAGTATGTATCCTGTTGCGTCCGCACGTTGCGCCGTGTCGTGCCGAAGCCCTCCAATTCCTGTTATCCAATCTTCGGCTTTTTGTAACAACTCTCGCTTACGCAATAGCTGCCCAAGTTGACGCGTCCAGTGTACTGGGATCGGCCTGAAACCAAGTTGCAGACGAGTTTCGCGATCCAGTAGCCACATCAGTTCAGCGGCAAGATATGGCCAGCCAAAGTATTCAATTGGATCTTCATTAATTGGAATTGCTTGTTTGATCAGGTCGTGATCGTCTTTGGCGATAGCCTGTCGAACGATGACTTCGAAGGGAGCCCTGCGAATGCGAGGCCCATCCGCTGCTTCCATCATGGTATGCAATTGCGCATGTTTTTCCTGTTCTGCGCCTGGTGCTAAAAAACCGATTGTTAGGTCACGTTCTAGGCGCTTAGCCCAAACCCGAAGATCTTGTGAGGTATAAAACAATTTCATGAATACCACCAGCCAGCGTAGCTTCTCCCGGCCTTCACGGCTGTAGCGCATTAAGTAATAGATGTTGTAGAAACGCTCGGCTACTTGATAGCGCTTTTTCTTTTCGGTGCCGCTGGCTTCCTCCACGAAACCTTCGTCCACCAGCCGTTTGATTTGGGCACTGATGTAGTTGGAGGGTTTGCGTATTTCCTTTTTCAGGTCATCCACCGTTACCGGATTCCAACGGCGGGCGATGGCGTCGAATACCCGGCGTCCCTCCTTGGCCAGTCCTTCGATGCGATGTTTGAAGAACGGAGTGCATTCGTCCAACAGCCGCTCCAAATCACGCCGCACATCGCCGTCCAATCCTTCCCGTAGAATGCGATAGCCCAGTTTCGCCAAGCGAGGATTGCCGCCGGTAAGAATGCGCAACGCTTGTACTCGATCCGGCGCTTTCTCCAGGATTTCTGGCACGGTCGAGTCATCGTTGGTGGTCGCCAGGGTACGAAGAACGGTTTCCAGTTCTTCCTGATTGAGCCGTTCCAGCGAGAGCGTGCGAAAGAAATCGTGGAATGGCTGACTGATATCGGTGATCTCGGCGAAATAGCTGGCGGCGGTGCCCACCAGCATGAGCCGTGAATCCTCCATCAGCAGGGCGCGCAGTTGATGTAGCGCTTCCTCAGCGTGGATGGCGGCGAAGGTGTCGTTCAGGTTATCCACGAGTAGCAACGCCCGTTTGCCCGACTCCGCCAACAGTTCGAAAAACCGGGTTTCGGCGCGCTCCGCCAAATCATCGCCGGGATGATCGAGCAATGTATCGGCGACTTGCGGCGGACGGTTCAAGGCCGATTCCAGATGGCGGATTGCTTCCAGCCAGAAATCTGCTAGATCGCCGATACCGTACTGTTCCTCGTGAAAACTGATCGGCAGCCACTCCGCATTCAGCGCCGTATCACGATTGACCCGGTGGCGGATGGCGCACAACAGCATGGTTTTGCCCATGCCGCGTGGACCGATGACGATCAGGTGTTGTTGCGGCTTGTCCGGCGTGTTCTGGCGGACGATATCCAGGATGCGTTCGAGCAACCCCTTGCGGTCGATGAATTCTCGCAACAATTGCTCGGCGCCGAGCGTGGCCGGATTGTAGAGGTTCAGGTACGCATCTCCACGCGGCTCGTTCATACCCGCCCCTTGCGTTGCCAGTAGTCGCGCAGCAGATTGGAGAAAAAGACGAAGCGCCCATCGTCGGTTTCGCGCAGATAACCGTCATGCCCGAGCACGTCGAGCACGTAATTGAAATCTTCCGGCTCGATGGCGGACATCCTGGCCCGCAACTCCTGTCTCTCGACGCCGTTGCTGGAGTCAGCGACGAGCTTGAGTACGGCGCGCGCCACATCGGCTAGCGGGGTCAAGAACACCTTGTTCAGACGCGTCCACATATGCTCGGCATACTTATTGCGCTTGCCGAATACGACCTTGTCGTAAAGCGACTTGACGCTGGCGAGCGTCGCCGGGCGGGGGTTGGCCTCCTGCAATTCGGCGACGAACAATTGCAGGAAATAGGGCCAGGTCATGCCCGCGAGACGGAGAAATTCCTCCGCCAATTCAGCGGCGAGCGGCGCATCCAAGCCACAATTGTTGCAGGCCAGACGCTGGGTCATCGCGATGGCCTCGGCGTCTTGCAGCGGCCACAATTCCTGCCGGCGCAGGTCGTTGATGGCGTCGGGAAAACCCAAACGTCGCACCACGCTGTCCAGGCCAATCGAGCCGGTCAACAGGAATCGTACATTGCCACCAAGATTTTCCTGCCGCCACGCGCGAAACCAGCGCAAGGCGCTTTCCGCTTCCAATTCGCCATGCCTTTTGGCGAACAGGTTGATCATGATCGGGAATTCATCCAACAGGAACAACACCGGTCGGTCGAGGCGGCTCAACTCTTCCAGAAACGTACCGGCCGAATCGATCCAGTCCGTTTCCGTCAGCTTGAAGAACTCCGATTCGATACGAGAGAGGAATCCCCCGACTTTCTGCTTCGTTGCGAACCATCCCTTGTGCTTGACCAACTCCTTGGCCATTTGGGCGATCCAATCCTTGGGGTGGCTGAATCGCTCCAGGTTGATATAGATGGCTTTCGCCCCGGATGGGGGTTGTTTCGCCACCTCTTTCAGCAGGCTGGTCTTACCGGTACGGCGCGGCGCGAGGAACAGAATATGTTCGGCCTCCAGTCCTCGCTGGAGGGCGGCAACCACATCGTCGCGTGGAAAGAAATCGTCGCCGGTGACGGGAGCACCAAGGATGAGTCGCATGGGATTGGCCATCGCGTTCTTCTCCAAATAAGCTGACAGCAATGGCATTATTTTACGGCAACAAAGTTGATGCGCAACATTTTTTTTGCGCAACTGAATCGTTGCTTTTTGGGATGCGCTGAATCCAGCCTAATGCCGGTTCTAGCGCTCAGGAATGCTTATCCTTCCCCGCTCTTGTCCTTCCCCAGCAAGGCGGCCACGCTGCTTTGCCAGGTCGATTGCAGCGAGACGGCCGGCGCAGCTTCCTTGAACACCCCGTAGGCCATCACTCGCCGCCGCGAACCGACCAGCCATAGAGCCAATCCGACGACCGCGACGGGATACGCAGCCGAAAGCTGATAAAGCTGTTCCAGAGACAGCCATTCTCGCAGCGGGCCGATCACGAACGAACCCAGCCCCACCCCCACCATCAGCGCGGCGATGAGCATGGACGACACCCAAGCTACATGCTCGGGGAATCGCTCCGAAGCCAGCGTGATGGTCAGCGGAAAGAAAGCCGAGCAGGCCAATCCCGCCAACGCGAACAACCCCAGACCCAGCGCTGGCGTGGACGCGCCCGGCAGCAGCAGAAACGCCGCGATCATCAGCGCCGGCAACGCCAACCAGATCGTCAGCGGCGCGATGCGGACCACCAGCACCGCGACCAGCAGGCGACCGACCACCATCGCGCCCCAGAACACCGACAGGGCCAGCGCCGCCACGCACCGCCGACAACGCCTTGGCCTCGCGCAGATAAATCACCGCCCAATTGCTGAAGGTCCCCTCGGCGAAGGCGTAGAGCACCGCGATGGCGGCGAACGTCCAGAACGCCCCGGAAGTCAGCGGCGGATTCGCATCGACGCGGCGCATCCGTCTCGCCGCCGACCTCCGAGGGCAAGCGAACGGTCGCGGCGGCCAACGCCAGCAACGCGCTTAACCCCAACAGCGACAGCGGAAATCCGATCCACCAGCCGGCTCGACCGAAACCGTCGGCCAACAGCGGTCCCACCATCAAGCCGAGTCCCAACAAGGTATGCAAGGCGACCACGGCGGCCGGCGCGCGCCGGGGGAAGAAGCGGGGCGGATAGCTGTTCAGTGGCGCGCCGCCCAAGCCGAAACTCCATCCCAGCAGCGCCGTTCCCGCCAGAATGGCCGGAAACGCCAGCGCCGGCATGACCCAAAGGCTCGCCGCCAATGCCAGTTGTGACAAGCCGTTGCCCGCCGCCGTCAGCCAGAGCAACGGTTGCAGACCCAGACGGCGCGCCAGCGTCCCGCCGGCCACCGCGCCCAGCACCGCCAGCGCCACTTGCGGTAGAAAGATCGCGCCGTACTGGGCGTCGGTGAAACCGTGCATTTGCCTCAGCACGGCGCTGCTGGCCGGAAAGCTGACCAGCGTCAGGCCCTGTAGGAAAGCGATGAGATACACCGCGAGTACTGCCGGCACGTTCGGCGACGTTTGCTTGATCATGTCGATGCTCCTTACTCTTTGCCGCCGGTGATGAGCCGGGTGCCGCGTTTGTAGGTGAGATAGGCCCAGAACCACTCGATGGCGACCGACAGGCGCTTGCGCGGGTCCACCAGGAAGAAGACGTGCGCGACGCCCCACAACCACCACGCCAGCGCCCCGCTCAATTTGAACCCGCCGAAATCGACGACCGCCGCTTGCCGGCCGATGGTGGCCAGATTGCCGAGATGGCGGTAGCGGAACGGCGGCAGGCCGGTACGTCCTTCCAGGCGAGCCTTGATCGCCCCAGCGACGTAAGCGCCCTGTTGCTTGGCCGCCGGCGCCAGTCCCGGCACCGGCTTGCCGTCCCAAGCTTCGCTCAGAGCGGTGTCGCCGACGGCGAAGACGTTGGGCAAGCCGGGCACGCTCAGATCCGGTCCCACCTTGAGGCGGCCGGCCGAATCGGCGTCGGTCTTGAGCCACTGCGCGGCGGGCGAAGCCATCACCCCCGCCGCCCAGAACACGGTGCGGGACCCGATCCGCTGGCCGGACACCAGCGCGCCGTCGGCGTCCACTTTCTCCACCCGGCTCTTGGTCAGCACTTCCACGCCCAGCGCCCGCAGCGATTGCGCCGACACCTCCGAGAGTTGCTCGGGAAATGCCGGCAACAAGCGCGGCGCCGATTGCACCAGCAACACCCGCGCTTGGGCCGGGTCGATGTTGCGGAATTCCCCGGTCAACCCGTGCTGGGCCAGTTCGGCGATGGCACCGGCCAGTTCCACGCCGGTGGGACCGCCGCCGACGATGATGAAGGTCAGCAACCGCTGCCGCTCCTCGGGATCGGCGCAGTTCTCCGCCTGTTCGAAGGCCAGCAGCAGGCGGCGGCGGATGGCGGTGGCATCGTCGATGCGCTTCAGGCCCGGCGCATAGGGCTCCCAGTCGTCGCGCCCGAAGTAGCTGTGACGGGCGCCGGTGGCCAGCACCAGATAGTCGTAGCCGATATGGGTGCCATCGCTCAGGACCACTTGGCGCGCGGTGGCGTCCACGTCCGTCACTTCACCCAGCAACACCCGCACGTTGTGCTGGTCGCGGAACAACGCTCGGATCGGGGTGGCGACATCGGCCGGCGACAGGCTGGCGGTCGCCACCTGATACAGCAGCGGTTGAAACAGGTGGTAGTTGCGCTTGTCGATGACCGTGACCCGGCAGGCCGCCAGCCGCAGGCCGTGCGCTACCTTGATTCCACCGAAACCGGCACCGACCACCACCACATGGGGCACGTCGGTCAGCGCCGCGTCGGACCAGCTTTCCAGCGGCGGGAACCAGCGGGCCAGTTGCCGTTGCAGGACGGTGTCGGCGGCAATCGGTCCCGGTCCGCGCAGCGCGATCAGGCCGAGCAGGAAAAGTTGATAGAGCCGGTTGATCGTCTGGATTTCGTCCGTGCCCATGACGCCGGAGCCGAGCAGCGCCAGCATCGCGCCGATCGCGGCCAAGCGGGTCGCCAGCCCCAGCGCCAGCAGTGGGCTGACGAATCCCAACACGGCCTCCAGCAGCGAACGCCCTACCAGAATCGGCGTAAACCACAAGCTCGCCAGCCAGAGCCGCAGCCCGAGTTGATAGACCGGACCGAGATAGCGGGTGCATGCACGGCGTACAACCGGCCCAGCGGCTTGACCAGCGGCAGCGCCGAAGATGCCAAACCGGAAGTCAGCAGCCGATCCAGGGAAATCGGCCCTGCGCCCATGACGATGTACCAACCGAACAGCGCGGCCCAATAGAGATGCTGATCCAAGGCGCGGTATTCGAACTGGATCACCAGCGTCAGGATCAACAGCGGAATCGCGGCCAGCCGGGTGGCGAGTCCGAACGCCAGCAGCATCGAACCGAGCACCTCGATGGTGACGCCCAGCACGGCGGCCGTGAACGGGTCCAACCAAGGCACCGGATATTCGTAGGTGGCGAGCGTCAGCGCGGTGTCCCAGTTGGCCAGCTTGAGCACGCCGGACACCCAGAACGCCTGCGCCAGCCACAGCCGGATCACGAGATCCAGAAAGGGATAGAGCGTGACTTCGGCGACGCGCAGCGCTTCGTCCACGCGTTTGAGGAAGGCCGCGATGACATTGGCCCGGCGGTGCCGGACGGCGGCGACGGTTGCGGTCAGCATGACTTAGCCCTCCACCGCGCTCGTGGCCGGAGTCGCCCTCGCTCCCAACCCCTCTTCGCTGACGGCGAGGGGAGTTGGACGACCCCCGACCTCTCTCCCCGTGGGAGAGGGGAGTGGTGAGTCGCCATCTGCTGGCTCCAATAGGCCGGGATGTCCCGCCGATAGCGGCGCATCACCAGATTCGCCAGCAGGCCGGTCCAACCGGTCTGGTGGGCGGCGCCCAAACCCTGGCCGGTGTCGCCGTGGAAATATTCGTAGAATTGCAGCAAATCCCGCCAGTGTGGATCGTGTTGGAACGGGCTGTCGGCGGGGAACGCGGGCGTCCGTCCGTTCGCGTCGCGGCGGTAGATGTCCACCAGCCGCTCGGCGATCAGCGTGCCGATTTCCTTCAAATTCAGCTCGCGATTGCCCAGGCTGGGCACGGCGATGGTGAAATTGTCGCCCAGGAAGCGATGGAACTTCTCCAGCGCCTGCACCAGCGTGTAATTGGTCGGTAGCCAGATCGGGCCGCGCCAGTTGGAATTGCCGCCGAACAGGCCGGAATTGGACTCGCCGGGCACGTATTCGATGATGGCTTCGCCGACGCCGGGCAGCGTGCCCAGGTGCTTGTGGGTAGCGTGGATGCGGCTGACGCTGCGGATGCCGTGCGGCGACAGAAACTCGTCTTCGCGCAGCAGCCGCTTGAGGATGCGCGGCAGCATCCGGTTGGTGACCAGCGACAGCAGGTGCTCGCCCCGCTCGTTTTCCCAATCCGGGCATTGGCAGATGATGCTGCCGTCGAACACGCCGTGACGGTGCTGGCGCAGCAGTTCGCGGAACCGGGGGACCTTGGCCAGAATGCGCCGGTCCACCACCTCGCAGGCGAACAGCGGAATCAACCCGACCCAGGAATACACGTCGATCCGCTGCGTCTGCCCGTCCGGGCAAATCATCAAATCCTTGAAGAAACCGGCTTCCGGGTCCCACAGCGGCACTTCGTGGCCGGCGTGGCCGGCGATGGTGTTGGCGATGGCCAAGAATTGCTGATAAATCTGGATGGCGATGTCTTCGTATTCCCGATCCTCGGCCGCCAGTTCCAGCGCGATGACGGTCATGTTCAGGGCGAACATCGCCATCCAGCCGGTGGCGTCGGCCTGCTTGAGAGTAAAGCCGGCTGGCAGCGGATGGGAGCGGTCGAACACCGAGATGTTGTCCAGCCCCAGAAAGCCGCCCTCGAACACGTTGTTGCCGTCGCTGTCCTTGCGGTTGATCCACCAGGCGTAGTTCAGCAGCAGCTTGTGAAACACCCGCTCCAGGAAGTGCAGATCGCCTTGGCCGCGCTGCACCCGTTCCGCCCGGAACACTTTGAGAGCGCCCATCGCATGAACCGGCGGATTGACGTCGCCGAACGCCCATTCGTAGGCGGGAATCTGGCCGTTGGGGTGGAGGTAGTTTTCCCGCAGCACCAGTTCGATCTGGTCCTTGGCGAAATCGACATCCACCAGCGACAGCGCGGCGCAGTGGTAGGCCAGATCCCAGGCCGCGAACCAGGGATACTCCCATTTGTCGGGCATGGAGATGATGTCGGATGCCTTGAGGTGCCGCCAAGTGCGGTTGCGGCCCCCTTTGCGGCCGTCGGGCGGCGGGAACTGGTCGCCGTCCAGCCAGCGGGCCACGTCGTAATGGAAGAATTGCTTGCTCCAGATCATGCCCGCCGAGGCTTGGCGCAGGATGCGCCGGTCTTCGTCGGAGGCTTCGGGCAGCAGATCGCGGTAGAACGCATCCGCTTCGGATTGGCGGTCGGCGAAGACCGTTGCGGTGGCGGCGAAGGGTTGAGCGAGCGGCGCGGCGCTCAACACCAACTCGACTTCGACCTGTTGGCCGCCGGCCACGGTCAGCACATGCCAGGCGGCGAACTTGGTGCCTTCCCGCGCGGGATTGACCGCGCCGTGCTCGCCGTTGACCACTCGGCGGTGGAAGCTGTCCTTGACGTAGGGCGTGGCGTTGGTCAATCCCCACAGCCGCTGAACGTTGTGTTCGTTCTCGGTGTACAGCGGTTCGGCGGATTGGCGGCCGTACAGGTGATACGTGCCCAGGGTTGGATGTTCGGCGCGCACCGCCCAAGCTGGCACCGGCCGGCGCTGGAATCGCGCGCAAGGCCGGTTTGATCGCTTTCTGATCTGGTGAAACCGGATCGCCCCGCAGTTCAGCCAAGGCCCGCTCCTTCTCCTCGTCACCCCAAGCCCAGGTGTTGCGGAACCACAGTTGCGGCAACAGGTGCAGGGTCGCTTCTTCGGGTCCCCGGTTGGCGACCGCGATGCGGATGTGGATTTCTTCCGGGCCGGCCTTGGCATAGGACACATCTACATCCCAGTAACGATTGTCCTGAAAAACGCCGGTATCCAGCAGGTTGAACGGCGGGTCTAAGCGGCCCCGGCGGCGGTTTTCTTCCACCAGCCCGCCGTAGGGATATTCGGCCTGGGGATATTTGTACAGATAGCGCAGATAGCTATGGCTGGGCGTGGCGTCGAGATAGAAGTAATACTCCTTCACGTCCTCGCCGTGGTTACCCTGATTGCCGGTCAGACCGAACGCCCGTTCTTTCAAAATCGGGTCGCGGCCATTCCACAGGGCGAGCGCGAAGCACAATCGCTGTTGTTCGTCGCAGAGGCCGCCCAAGCCGTCCTCGTTCCAGCGATAGACGCGGGAGCGGGATTGATCGTGGTCGAGATGTTCCCAGGCTTCGCCGTGGGCGCTGTAGTCCTCGCGCACCGTGCCCCAGGCCCGCTCCGCGAGATACGGCCCCCACAGCCGCCAGTTTTCCTGACCTTCGTGCTGTCGCTCCAGGCGCAAGCGCTCGGGGTTGTCGATGGGAATCGTGGCCTTCATGGGGGTTTCTCCAGAATAGGGGTTGCGAGTGCTGGGAGGTTATTCGTGACCGACGAGCTATTACGCCATTTCTTGGGAAAATTCCTTGTCCAGGGAATGAAATAGCCCCATCGATCAAGTGTTCACCACTCGAATCAGCAACACCTATGCCACTGGAGAAAATTCAAATAACCATATTGATAATTAACAATATAAATATTGGAATGTTGAACATTGGCCGAGGATGAGAGGCTGCGAAATATCATGGAGCCGCTAAATGCAGTGGTTTTAGCTGTTGTTCTCGAAAAGTGGCCAAACTCCCGCCGATCCGCTGGCGAGAAGCTACACTTACGATGGCAGTCCAGGTAAAGGCGCGGCCGCTGGCGAGAATGCGGACGTTGCCTGGCTGGGATGGTTTGCAGCGCGACCGCGCCTTGTACTTGTAGGGACGGGCAAGTGGCTGGGAGCGTCGGGCAAGGATGGAATTTACAAGATTGAAAGTGCGGTCGGCGGACCCAGACCGCGCGGATTCCGTGGAGCTGCCCGGAAAAAAAGTTACAGAAACCGGCCCTGTAGTAATCAACAGCGGAGTCTACATGCTCATGAGTACTTTGTATCAGAGCATTTGTCATTCGGACCTCGTCAATGATCAGAAACAGAAGGCTCTTCACAACGTCAGCCGCGCGACACCGGACGAAGGCGATATCCTCCGTGTCCTCTTCGACATCCCAGAGTGCCAGAGATTTGTAGGCGAGATCTTACGCGGAGCGTACGTCCGCATTAGTGACAAGGGTGCCCGCTACGACGACTGGAAGCAGTTGCCTACCGCTCGAAGCCGGCCCTCATCGCACTCGTCCGTCGGCGACCAGTATCACGTCGACGGTCCCCTGGCTCACACCATCCTCTTCGGCAAATTCGGCATTGGGACTTGGGTTCAACTTGAGAGACACCCCATTTACGACTTGGTCAATCTCATCGGTCATGGGGTCGATTATGTCAAATACAAAATTGGTGGTAAGAATCAAGGTCCATACGGATCGAGTGCCCATTCCGAGAAACACTCTCCCCTAATCATCAACACAAAGCTGGGGTACTTCCCCATCTACGACCCTGAGAACCCGGCATTTAAGGCCGCACGACGCAATCTTAAACCCGAGATAAAACCATTCAAGTTTAAGTAGCGACGGTGCGAGAGGGATGCATGTGGCATTCTGCCGGACGTTATTACAGAGAACAATCACGCCGAACCACAGGGTACAATTGTGTCCGCGACAACGGGGCGGCGGATCGTATCCGCTTGTTGCTTGGCGCTTCGTGCCGCACAACCATGCGGATCAAGTCGACTCCAGGCGAAAAAGCCTGCGGCTTTCTTGCCTTGCGCGGCTTATCTGCCGCCTCGTTAAGCCGACGTTGGACTCGCCTCAGTGACCATAGAATCGTCAAGCATGGACATAATTGGTATTAGTGGCTTAGTGATTTCCGTCGCTGGCTTCGGATTGTCCTTGTGGCAATTGCACCGAACGCGACGTGCTGCCGAGGCTGCAATGGAAGCGTCACGAGATGCCGTCCGATCTCTAAGGCACACTCGCTCGGTAGCAACTATCCAAGACATTTGCGGGCGCTCCCGAGATCTCTTACATCTGGCACGTGCCCGCAATTTAACTTCTGCGGCGACCGCAGCATTTGAGCTTAGAGACCAGGTTGTTCGGTTCAGTGCAACCGAGTCCGGTTGCTCGCTTGGCGACCAGACCACTTGGACGGAAATACTTGAAGATGTTGAATCGACACACGAGCGATTTGAGTCTGCCGCCATGACAAACAGACTTGACGCCCAGGAAAGAGAATCATTACTTCACATAATAGCAAGGCTACACGCAAAGTTCAGTTCTTTTGCTGCCGTTGCAGCAGATTCCGGAGCTAATAATGGCAATCCCTAACGACTACAAAGACATCGTTGAAACACTGTACTTGGCAACCGACGAAGGGCGTGTGAAATGGACCCAAGCGAGATTTGGTTTCGAGGTAACCGTTCAGGGGTCGCGCTTCCAGATTTGGAGTGGCACTGACGAAGAGAACGGTCAAGCGTTTGTCGCCTTTGCGTTGGCTGACGAAAAGGGAAAGACGCTTGACTCCTGGTACGTTGATGAGAGTGAATCCGAATTCGAATGGATGCACAAGCTCTTCTATGGTGCGAAACGTCAGGCTTTGGGGATTTCGAAGATTCTTGCAGGACTAAAAGAGGTCATCGGCAAAGGTGGTGTTATCGGCGAGGAGAAGCCAAACGACGATGACATTCCTTTCCAGAATTGAGCCCTCCCGGCCTAACCGCTCCGTCAACCAGACGCCCTGCCAGCTACGCTGGCAAGTTCCCTTCGCCCTCCGGGCTCCGGTCGCCGGTTACGTCGAACGTTTCGCGGACGCTTTGCGCCGCACCACGCGGATCAAGCCGACTCCGGGCGGAAAAGCCTGCGGCTTTACCACCCATCGCGGCTTATCTTGGGTATGGCAATGCGGTCAACAGTGAGAGTTCCATATGACATCCCCCATTCAGCAGACCCTAGAGGAGCTTTTTGCCGCCAACCGGATTCTCATTGGCGAGGGTGTCATCGACGGATTTGGTCACGTCTCGGTTCGCAGCCCGCTCCAGCCCGACCACTATTTCATGACCCGAAGCAATGTGGGCGGCCCGGTGGAGGAGTCGGGCGCGGTCGAGCTTGATGCGGAAAGCGATGTCATTCGCCCGGCCGATGTCCGACCCTCGATCGAGCGTTTCATCCACGGAGAGATTTACCGTGCTCGGCCCGATGTGATGGCCGTGGTGCATACCCATGCCCCGGCGCTCATCCCGTTCGGTGTAAGCCCGACGCCCCTGCGTCCGCTGTACCACATGTGTGGCTTCCTTGCGGCGGGCGTGCCGGTATTTGACATCCGCAAGGATCATGGCATGACCAATCTGCTCATTACGCGGGCTGATCTTGGCCGCGCCCTCGCGGCGACGCTGGGGAACTGTGCGGTGGTGCTCATGCGCGGCCACGGCGCGACGGTGGTCGGCTCCTCTGTGAAGGAAGCGGTCTTCCGGGCCGTATACACTATGGTCAATGCCCAACTCCAGCCCATCGCGATGCAGCTCGGCGAGCCCACCTATCTTGCGCCCGAGGAGGCCAGATTGGCGGACGAGCTCCACCACGCTGTTCTCAATCGGCCCTGGGAATATTGGCTGGAAAAGCACCCAATCCACTCAAGGGAGAAACAAACCCATGACTGAAAGAACCGGTCGTTGTCTTTGTGGTGCGGTGAGTTTCAAGCTGAGTCACAGAACCGCTGGCCACCCGCATTTGCTGGTGCCGCGACTGCCAACACCTCGCGGCGAATGGATCGGTGAATCTGCTGGTCCCCGCAGACGGACTCAGCTTTTCCGGGGTGCTTTCCGAGTACACAAAGATCGCCGACAGTGGCGATGAGGTCATTCGTCAATTTTGCCCAAAGTGCGGCACGCATCTGTTCGCCAAATCCTCCAACCGCCCAGATCTCCGCGTGGTCCGTGCGGGCAACCTGGATGATCCTTCCTCAATTCAACCCAGCACGAACATTTGGGTTGCGAGCGCGCCGGGTTGGGCTTGTCTGGACCCGGCGCTTGAACGTGTGGAGCGGCAACCGATGCCGCCTAAATAACAGCGCGGCACTTCAATGAAAGTCACCATTGGTGACCCGGTGCGCGAACTCAAAGCCGTTTTGGCCGCACACCTGCACCCGGATCGGGTTTCTGGCGCAGTTTCTTCTGGCCCTGTTCACAACTTAGCCGAACTGGCTATCGATTTTGGCGGCGCAGCGCAGTTGGCCTTCGCGTGGTGTACCACCGCACCGGCGAACAGTTCATGACCGAGACCGGCCGATCCCCTTAAAAAAACGCTCCGGCGTCTGCCCAAGTCCCTCTTCCGCCACGGCCCCAATTTCCTGCGCAACCTCGCCCTCCACATCGCCAAAAAATTCCAGAACTTCCTGTGGGCTTCGAAATCCTTATCCTGTACTTAGAAACCGGCTAATCGTCGTCGTCATCATCGTCCAACAGGGCGATTTTCCGTTGCGGCACGGTCTTGGGATCGACGGTGATCGGCCGATAAATCTCCACTCGGTCACCGTCAGCGAGTGGCGCAGTTAGCTTGGTGATCTTGCCGAAAACGCCCACTTTATTCTTTTTCAAATCCAAACTCGGACAACGCGCCAGAATACCGGAGCGTTCGATAGCCTGGAGTACCGTGCTGTCATCGGGTACATCCAAGGAAAGCCAGATTTGTTGCGCCGGTTCGGTATAAGCAACGCTGATTTGCATGATCCTCTCCTTAAATTTGCAATGAAATCAGGCCGCCGATGGCTGTTGTACCGCCGTCTCGGCCTTGCTTCGAGCTGCTGTCCGTTGCTCCCAGCGCCGTTCCATCGCCCGTTTGCCGGCCAGCAGGAATCCCAGCACCAGAAAACCGCCAGGCGGCAACAGCATCAAGAGAAAACCTTTGTAATTTGGAATCAGCGTGGCTTCGAGAAAGGCGAAACCATCGCCCAACAGCAACGAGGCATGAGAGAACAAGGTGGCGCTGCCCAGAATCTCTCGACAACCCCCGATCAGGATCAACGCCAAGGTGTAACCGAGTCCCATCGCTAAGCCATCGACCGCTGAAACCAGATACCGCCCGCTTGGACGCGAAAACCTCGGCGCGACCCAGCACCGAACAGTTGACCACGATCAAGGGGATGAACAGCCCCAGCACCTTGTATAACTCGTGTAGCCAAGCGTTGATCGCCATATCGGCCAACGACACCAGCGAGGCGATTAACAGCACGAATACTGGAATCCGTACCTCCTGGCTGATCCAGTCGCGGCAACCGGCGATGGCGACATTGGAAGCGAGCAACACACCCGTGGTCGCCAAGCCCATCCCGAGGCCGTTGGTGGCGGTGGTGGTCACCGCCATCAGCGGGCACAGCGCCAACATCTGCGCGAAAACGACGTTATTGCTCCAGAGACCGTCGGTGAAAACACTGCGATAATCCTCCCCACCGCGAGCAACGGGTTGGGAGATTGGTTCCGCGACCGGACCAGCGCCACAATGCGGGGTCGTCGTCATACTATTACTCCTTCGTCATGCTAATCGCTGCGGGCTGAGCCATTGGGGGCAAGCGACGTATTCGCTTGGGCCGTCTTGGTTGGGGCTTCGTCCAACAGTTCCGTCCGATGTTCGGCGAAGAAAGCCAAACCTTTCTTGACGGCCTTCACCACGGCGCGTGGCGTGATAGTAGCGCCCGTGAATTGATCGAAGACACCGCCATCCTTCTTGACCGCCCATTTATCCGGTTGCGGATCGTTCAGCGAGCGCCCGGTGAAACTCAAAATCCAATTGGATTTACTCAACTCGATCTTGTCGCCGAGGCCCGGCGTCTCGTTATGACTGACGACCCTGACGCCCAGCAGGGTACCGGCGCGATCCACGCCGATGGCGATCACCATGGCGGTATTGCCATAACCGGGCGCCTTGACCCGATAGCACACTGCTTGCACTTGGCCACCCCGTCGCGCTCGATAGGCCACCACCGGCTGGTCGCCATCATCGTTGACGGTCACCGTATCGCGCACCAGATCATTATCGAAATATTGGGGAGGAATGACCTCTTGCAAGGTGACTTTCAAATCCTCCAACTGACGTTGGGCAATGTCGGTGCGGGTCAGATGATCGGCCACGCCGATGGCGGCGCTGGTCAACAGCGCCACACCACCCAGCAACACGATGTGATAGCTCGGCCGTTGCCGATACTCCGGCTTCAGGAACCACAGGTTCATTCGGCCTCCCCCGATCCGATAGGCGGACGTTTAGCGTGTTCGGGCACCGGCCGCGACCGGCCGCGCCAGGTGCGCCCGTAGATGCGCGGGCGAACGTAATGGTCGATCAACGGTGTCGCCGCATTCATCAACACCACGGCAAACGCCACGCCCTCGGGATAACCGCCCCAGGTACGGATGATATACACCAACGCGCCACAGCCAGCGCCGAAGATCAGTTGCCCCATTTTGGTAGTCGGTGAGGTCACCGGATCGGTGGCGAAAAAGAACGCGCCCAACATCAGGCCACCTGACAGTAAATGCACCATCGGGCCGGCGAACCGTTCGGGATTCAGCCAATGCAGGCCGCTGGATAGCACCAATACCGCCACCAACATGGCGACCGGAACGTGCCAGGTCATGACGCGCCGGTACAACAGCCAGAGTCCTCCCAGCAAGGCCAGTAAATCGGAGGTTTCACCCAGACTACCGCCAGTCCAACCCAGCGCGGCGGTTCCAGCCTGATAATGACCGGGCAGGATTTGGCTGAGCGCATGGGACATGCCCAGTTCGGTGCGGATGCGCCCCAGGATGGTGGCGCCGCTCACCGCATCGATGTTGGGGATACCACCAAACGTGATCGCCAACCCTTCCAGAAAACCAGGGGCGTGACTGGAAAACAGCGGGCGCGGCTCCAACCAGAGCGTCATTTCGACCGGAAACGACACCAACAACGCCACCCGTGCCAGCATCGCCGGATTGAAAATGTTTTGGCCGATCCCGCCGAACACCTGCTTGCCGACTACGATGGCGAAAAAGCCACCGACCACGCCGATCCACCACGGCGCCCAAGGCGGCAGCGACAAAGCCAACAAGACCCCGGTTAACAAAGCGGAACCGTCCAGCAAAAACGACCGCACTGGATGCCCAGCCAGTCGCAGACAAACCGCCTCGCACAACAGGCACGTCAGGATCGTGATCACGAACAAGTTCAGCGCCGGCCAGCCGAACAAGACGATGCCGTATAGCGTTGCTGGCGCCACCGCCAGCAACACCAAGCTCATGATGCGCGGTACGCTATCCGGCGCGTGCGCGTGGGGGGCACTAAGCAAATGTGTGCTCACGCCGCCGCCGCTCCGGCCTTGGCCTTGGCTTGGCGTTTTTCGGCTTGGCGCCGTGCCGCCGCTTCGGCCTTGGCCTGCTCCGCTCGCGCCAACCGAGCTTGCCGCTGATCCAACAAGCGCCGGGTTTCCTTGGCCTTCTGTTCTGCCCGTTGTTGGGCTTCGAGCGCGCCTCGGGCATATTCGAAATACTGCACCAGCGGAATACGTGAGGGACAGGCGAAGGCGCAGGAACCGCAACTGATACAATCGACCAACCCGAACGCCTCCGCGCCTTCCAGATCGTCGTGGCGAGCGCGTTTGGACATTTCCAGCGGCATCAAACCCATCGGGCAGGCTTCGACACAGCGTCCGCAGCGGATGCAAGGCGAAGGCGTTGCCTCCAAGCGTGCCTCGGCAGCGGTCAGCGCCAAGATACCGTTGGTGCCCTTGACGATGGGCACCTGGGTACCGGGCAATGGCTGGCCCATCATTGGTCCACCCATCAGCAGGCGAGCGGGCGCTTCCGTCACGCCACCGCAGAACGCCAGCAAATCCTCCACCAGCGTGCCGATGGGCGCTTCCAGATTTTGCGGCTGGGCCACCGCACCGCCAGTGACCGTGACGATCCGCGAGATCAGCGGATGCGCCTGCCGCAATGCCCGGTGTACGGCGTAAGCAGTACCGACGTTGTGCACCAGCACCCCGGTATCGGTGCCGCGCCCCCCGGCGGGCGTCTCCAGGCCGGTCAAAATTTGAATCAACTGCTTGGCCGAACCCGCCGGATAGCGCGACGGTACCACCACCACCTGAACGTGCTGCTCGTGCTGGCAGGCCGCTTTCATGCAGGCCGCTGCTTCCGGTTTGTTGTCCTCGATGGCGATCACGGCGTTGGACGCCTGCAAGGCGTGAAGCATCAGGCGGACGCCGTCCACGATGTGCTCGGCCCGCTCGCGCATCAAGCGGTCGTCGCAGGTCATATAAGGCTCGCACTCGGCGCCGTTGACCGCCAGGGTATGCACTTTGGCCTGTCGCGCCTTGCTGAGCTTGACCGCCGCCGGGAAATTCGCCCCACCCATGCCGACGATGCCAGCCTCGCCGATGCGAGCGGCAACTTCCTCGGGTTCCAGCGCGAACGGATCCGGTAGTGGCTCCCGCTCCAACCACTGATCCTCGCCATCGCTTTCCAAGGTCACGGTCGGTAACGGCAAGCCGGATACGTGCGGTGCGGCGAAATCGCCGATAGCCGTGATCACGCCGGAGGTGGGTGCATGCACCGCCGCCGAAACGCCGCTTTGCTCTCGACCCAACAACTCGCCTTTGCGCACTTTCTGGCCGACTTTGACCACCGGTATCGCTGGCCGGCCGGTATGCTGTTGCAGCGGAATGTGTAACCGAGAAGGCATCGGCAACACGCGAATCGCTTGCTCGGCGCTCAGGTGTTTTTGCCCAGCTGGATGCACGCCACCCCAAAAGTCGAACAATTTCATGGCATCAAACTCCGAAACTCAGCGCCGGCTTGGGCCAGTACCAAGTCTTCAAGGTGGGAGTGACAGGACGGAGTTGCAGACATTCGGTCGGGCAAACCTCCACGCACAGCCCGCAACCGATGCAGGCATCTTGGATCACGCCGTGAATCTGCTTGGGCGCCCCGATGATGGCGTCGGTGGGACATCTTCCGCCGCAGTGGGCGCAGCCAATACAGGTCGCTTCGTTGATATACGCGAGCAGGGGTGGACCGCTCGATGCGCCATCCACCGCCACGCCCAGCTTCGCCGCCAACGCTTGGACCAGGGCTGGACCGCCCGGGGGGCAAAGCGTGACGGCCGCCTTGCCGGCAGCCAACGCCTCGGCCGCGCCACTGCAACCCGGATAGCCGCATTGCCCGCAATTCACCCCCGGCAGCATTTGCTGGATTTCTTCGTGCAGCGGGTTGCTTTCGACGCGCAGATAGCGGGCCGCGAAACCCAGCATCCAGCCCAGCGCGATTCCCAACAGCGTCAAACTCACTACGGCAGCGATCATCTCAATGTGCTCCCAACATTTAAAAAACGGCCCTCACCCCATCCCCTCTTCCAGAGGGCGAGGGAGGACACTTGATTCCCTCTCCCTCTGGGAAAGAGGTTAGGGTGAAGGCGACTAGTGCGTCGGTAAACCCACGAACCCCATGAACGCCAGCGCCAGCAGGCCGGCAGCGATGAAACCGATCGGGGCGCCAGCAAAGGTTTCCGGCACGTTGGCCAGCGCCAATCGCTCGCGCAAGCCAGCAAACAACACCAGCACCAGGGTGAATCCCAGGGCGGAACCGAACCCGAACAGGAGACTTTCCAACAAGCTGTGCGGCTGCTGGATATTCAGCAACGCCATGCCGAACACGGCGCAGTTGGTGGTGATCAGCGGCAGATAGATGCCAAGAACCTGATAAAGCGTGGGGCTGGCCTTGCGGACGAACATCTCGGTGAACTGCACCAACGCAGCGATGACCAAGATGAACGTCAGAATCCGCAGGAACTGAATATCGAGCGGAATCAGCACGTAACGCTCCAACAACCAGCAGATCGAGACCGCGAGGGTCAGCACGAAGGTCGTCGCCATTCCCATCCCCAAAGCGGAATCCACTTTGTTGGAAACGCCCATGAACGGACACAACCCCAGAAATCGGACCAGCACCACGTTGTTGACCAACGCCGTGCCCAACAGGATGAATAGGTAATCGCGCATGTCAGCCTCCGCGTCATACGCTGCATTTCGGCAGCAATCGTGCCAATGGCGCTGACCTCAACCATTTCTTTTTCAATCAAAATATTATCGACAACAATTCGGCTTGGCGAGCGGATGGAACCTTGTAGGGTTTACGACATTGCGACGTGGAAACCGATGTTGGTTGTGGCAAATGCCGCACCGCGATTGGATCATGAGGTGCCGCCATCGATCGATTCACCCTGTGAAAGTGCGGTGAAACCCAACCGTACGGCCGGCCGCTTCCCTGCTAGCGGCATTGGTCATGGTTTTGCATGGTGTCGCTAAACACTTCTCCCCAAAGTACTGCGCCGAGTACGCCCATGACCACACAAAACGATCAGAAGACAGTCGGCCGCTCTTCCGCCACCAGAACCGATGCGAGCGAAACCTGTCCGACCGCCGATAATCTACCGCCTTGGGTATTCGCCAAGGTTGTGGATCAGTTGACCACCGCCGTTTGCCTCACCGACACCGCCGCTAATATTCTCTATGTCAATCGTGCGTTTATCGAAGTGACCGGCTTCGCTGCCGACGAAGTGATCGGCAAGAACACCGCCATGCTGTCCGACCAATGCACTCCGCCCCGGGTCTACGAACAGATGTGGCGCCAGATCAAACGTGGCCGTCCATGGACTGGATTGCTGGCCAATCGCAGCAAGCGAGATACGGTGTACCTGGCGGAGCTGACCGTGCTGCCGGTGCGCGATGAATGGGTGCAAACCGCTTATTTCCTCGGCATCTACCGCGACGTGACCGCCATGCACCATCTAGAGCGACAGGTGCACTACCAGAAGGCGCTGATCGAGTCGATGGTGGACGCCGCGCCGGCGGTGATCGCTCTGCTCGACGAAAACGGCCGGGTGATTCTCGATAACCACGAATACAAAAAGCTGGTCGGCGACCTGCGCGTGCGGGAGCCAGCGGCGGAATTTTTGCGCGCTTTGCGCGAAACCCTGGGCGAGACCTTTCCCTGGGGTGGCCACGCGGAACAAGGCTTCCGCGATAAGGAGGTCAGCTTCGATCCGGGTGGCAAGGGCCAGCCGCGCTGGTTCTCTTGTTCCGGTGTCTGGTTTCGCGAGCAGGACAACAGTGCCGCCAACTTTTTCAAGCCGGTGCGGCAAACCTATCTACTGCTGATGGCGAACGAAATCACCTCGCTCAAGCGCCAGCAGGAAGCGGTCGGCATGAATGCCATGCGGGCGCTGCTGGCCGAACAGGAGCGGGTGCGCAGCATGCGGGAGGCGCTGCAAGCCGCCATTTTCCAAATGCAGGGACCGCTGAACCTGATCGTCGCCGCCCGAGACCTGCTGGAACGGCGCGGCGCCCAAGGCGATCCGGCCTTGCGCACCGCCCTGCGCCAGGCGACGACCGCCGGCCAGGAAGCCTTGGAGCGGTTGCGGGCCTTGATCCCTCAGGTACCCCCCGAGGCAGCGACGCCAGTCAATATCAACCAATTGCTGCGGGAGGTGTTGGAGTTGTGTAAACACCGGCTGCTGGCGGGCGGCATGGTCGTGGACTGGAAGCCGACGCCGATTCTGCCGGCTATCACCGCACGAGCCAGCCGCTTGCGCGGCATGTTCAAACAGTTGCTCGACAACGCGCTGGATGCAATGGAAGGTAACCGCCACCAGCCCCGCGAACTGCGCATCGTCACCAATGTCCGCGACCAGGCGGTACAAATCACTATCGAGGATACCGGTCCCGGTATCCCGTCCGATTTGCATTGGCGAATTTTCGAGCCGTTCTTCACCACCAAGCGCGCGGCCACGCACACCGGTTTGGGCTTGGCGCTGGTGCAGGAGGTCGTCAATGAACAACGCGGGGTGATCGCCCTTGACTCCGACTACACCGCCGGCTGTCGCTGGCAGGTGTCGTTGCCCATCGAATACGTTGAAGAGATCTAAGCCAGCCTGAGCCAGCGAAAAGACATCACCGTGGATCGTTCGGAGTTATTGGAAATCCAACTGGCAACCCTGTTCGGAGTGAGCCAGATTCTCGGCCAGCCTTCCCCGCTGGAGGAGACGCTCGCGCGGGTTCTGCAAGTGTTGCATGACCGGGGCGAGCTGTTGCGCGGCACGGTGTCGTTGGTGGACCCCGATAGTGGTGCTCTGTTGGTCAGCGCGATCCACGGCCAGCAGGCTTCCTCGGATGACGAACCGGTACGCTATCTGCCAGGTGAGGGCTTGATCGGCATGGTGCTGGAGCGGGGCGAAAAGGTCGTGTTGCCGCGCATCGCCGACGAACCGCGCTTTCTGAACCGGTTGAAGCTGTACGATCGGGAATTGCCGTTTATCGGGGTGCCAATCCGGGCGGGACTTGAACAATACAGCGGTGTATTGGCGGCGCAACCACCGCGCCGCGATCAATGGTTGCAGGAACGCGCCCGTTTTCTGGAGATGGTCGCGAACCTGATCGCCCGCAGCGTGCATGCCGCCCGCGAGGCGGAACGCGAGCGCGGCGCGTTGACGGCCGAACGCGACAGCCTGCGGCGCACGGTGCGCGGTCACCATGGCTTCGACAGCATGGTCGGCCACAGCCAGCCGATGCAGCGGGTATTTGAGCAGGTTCGACAAGTGGCAAAATGGAACACCACGGTGTTGGTGCGCGGCGAATCCGGCACCGGCAAGGAATTGATCGCCTGTGCTATCCACTACAACTCACCGCGCGCCGGCGGGCCATTGCTCAAGCTGAACTGCGCGGCCTTGCCGGACAATCTGCTGGAATCGGAGTTGTTCGGACACGAGAAAGGCGCGTTCACGGGGGCAGTTAACCAGCGTAAGGGCCGCTTCGAGCAAGCGCACGGCGGTACTTTGTTCCTGGACGAAATCGGCGACATTTCCCCGGCGTTTCAGGCCAAGCTGTTGCGGGTGTTGCAGGAAGGCGAACTGGAGCGGGTCGGCAGCAGCCAGACCTTACGGGTAGACGTGCGAGTCATCGCTGCCACCAACCGCGATCTAGAAACAGCGGTAGATGCTGGGACGTTCCGCGAGGATTTGTACTATCGACTCAACGTGATGCCGATTTTCATGCCAGCCCTGCGCGAGCGCCCCGAGGATATCCCCGATCTGGCACGGTTCCTGGTGGATAAAATCGCCAAACAGCAAGGCCGGATGCTGGCCATCACCGACAGCGCCATCCGCTCATTGATGCGGCATCACTGGCCCGGCAACGTGCGCGAACTGGAAAATTGCCTGGAGCGCAGTGCGATCATGAGTGCCAACGGGGTGATCGCGCAGGACGTAATCGAATTGGGTGGTCTGAATCCGCGTGGCACTAATCCGGTATTTTCACCCGCCCCGAGCAAGCTCGATCTGGACGATCCCGACTTGGACGAACGGGAGCGGGTCATCGCGGCTTTGGAGCAGGCCGGCTGGGTACAGGCTAAGGCCGCCCGCTTGCTGGGCATGACCCCGCGCCAGATCGCTTATCGGATCCAAATTCTCGATATCAAGATGCGGCGGTTGTGAGTTGGCGACCGCAGCCAGCCCGGATAGAGATTCGGAATCGATGCGCATCACCGATTATCCGGCGGACTGGCCACGGATGGTTCTCAACGGCGGCGCCACAGGCTCGCGTGAGTGACGATGTACTGATATTTGCGAGCATGTTCGCGAATGACCAGCGGCAGGTTGGCTTCGCGCAGCAGTTCGAAACCCTCCGCAGTTAACGATTCACTGAGCGCCACTGCGCTGGTGAGGGGTTTTCCATCCCGTTCGTAACCACCCAACCAAGCCCCTGGCGGGGTGAACTGTTCCAGCCAACTGTATGGCGAGAAAATCGCCAACAACCCGCCTCGCTTCACTAAGCCACGCGGACCACCCAGTCGCCCCAGCAGCGCCTTGGGGCTGGGCAACCGGCACAACAGGTTGGCCAGTAACACGGCGTCGAAATCCGCCAGTTCGGCGGGCAACGCACAGGCGTCGGCTTGTCGAAAGCTGACCCGGCTCCGGTCGATGGTTGGATCGATCATCGCGTTCAACGCGACGCCCAACGTGCCTTCGTCCTTGCGGAAATAGCGCAATTCGCCTTGGCGGCGCAGAGTATCGGCAGCGTCGATAAACGCGCGGCTGAGATCGACGCCCAACACTTCTCGATAGCCACGCGCCAGTTCGAAACTCGACCGACCGACCGCGCAGCCCACATCCAGCGCCCGGTCGTTCGGAACTTGGTATTCGCGGAAGGCGTCGAGTAACCATCTGGCGCAGCGCACCGGAAATTCGACCGCGTCATGTGGGCCGAAATCGTAGGGCATCTGATCCGCGGCCGCGCCGTAGTGCAGCAGCAGATACTCGTTCAGGATTTGCGGATCTTCGTACACCTGGTGTGCCGAGCCAGCCTGATCCAACCTCACGGCGCCGCCGTTGCCATCGTCGCGTACCAGCCGAAATCCGGCATGCTGGAAAAAATGCGGGCGGAAATGAAAGCGCGACCAGATGCTCGCTTCATCGCCGGTGGATACCCAGGAGCCGCCCAGAATCATCTGGTGCTGGCCGTCATAGCAAGGCGCGCTGAAGTCGTCGTAATAGGGATGGACCTCGGCGCCGGGCAGGGGGTTGAAATGGTCTTCCAACCACTGCCAAACGTTACCGAACACGTCGTGAAAACCGGCTTCGGTAGGCTGGCCAGCATCGACTGGCCTGGAAGAACCGCAAGCGAGGTTGAGATTCCAGCCGCATTCCTGCAACAGGGTTTCGCCATCGAATCGCATCACTGGGTCACTTTCGACTCCGGTGAACATCGCCGCGCGTTGTCGGGCGTCACGCAGCGACTGATGTTCTGCCTCGCTGGGCAGTCGATAGACAGCGCCTTCTTGTTCCGTGCGCCACGCGCAATACGCTTTGGCCTCGTGATAGTTGACCTCCACTGGCCAATCCCAAGGCATGTCGATGACTTCGAACAGCGTCCGTAACTGGTAGCGATGTAGCCCAGCCGGACCGTCCGGCACCCAAAAGGTTGGCCATTTGACATTGCGGAAGGAGCGCCACGCCCAGCCGGTTTCCGACCAGTAGCGTTGTTCATGATAGCCGCCGGCAGTCACGAAAGCATGAAACTCGCCGTTGCTGATCAGATAGCGGTTGGCTTGGAACGACGGGATGGCGGTCTCGCGCCGGCCGTATTCGTTATCCCAGCCGTAGGAAGGCCAATCGAATGGTTTACCGAGCACCACCGACTGGCCCGGCACGCCGATCAGGTCATTCGCTGGACAATCCCATCCAATGCGGGGTGGAAAGCTTCCGGCCGCCCGTTCGGCGGTTGGATGCAACTCCGGCCATTCGACGGGGCGTTGCACGAGGGCCAGTGGCAATTCGTGAATCAGCACCGAGGAAGTTTCCAGGTGAATCCGCTCGTGCTCGAAGCCCATGAACAAAGCCCATAGCGGATGTTGCTGGGTGATGGGATGCGTGCCCGGATTCCAAATCGGGATGGGTTTCGATCACCTGACGGACCGTTCGATAGACCTGCTGGCGATAGGCGTGGACTTCCTGAATGCTGGGCCAGAGCATTTCGTTCTTGGACATGTCGTCCCAACGCATTTCGTCCACGCCGGTTTCGAACAACTGCTCGAAATAGGGGTTCAGCGGCTTTTCGATCAAGCCGGCCACTCGCAGCTTGTTGATGTACAAGGCTGGCGGATGGCCGTAGTAGAAGATCATTGGGTGACGCAGGTGGTGATAGGGGGGCCGGAAAAAAGCTTCCTCGCCCTTGAGTCCCGAAAACAGTACCTCGGTTAGCGTCCAGGTATTGTCGAAATAATCCGCGACCTGTCGGCGGGTGCAGGTCGCCAGATTCGGCAGCGGTAGCGAGGTCAATGTGCTGCCGTCCAGCCGCAAACCGGGACAGTTGCGCGGCGGTTGGCCCGTCCACCACCACGGGGGGCGGGGTCCAATCAATTCGCCGTCAAGTTGGTAGCGCAAGTTTTTGCGCCAAGGTTCGGCCATATCATCCAAGGTCGCGGTTTCAAGCAGTGAGGTCATGATTCCTCCGGTTTGATCCAGCGAAGGTGGCGACAAGCCACCCGCTCCAGTTTTATCGGACAATCCCTAGTAAGTCGTAGCACGCTGGCTGGATTCGACTAGAGTCGGTCCCAACGTCGCTGCCGTCGTCCCCAGGAAAGGCGCGGAATGATCAGGCCACACAGCAAGCCGCCGAAAGTGGCTCCCGCACCGGCGATAAACCAGTCGCGATGAGACTGGTCACGGAGGGTGGCGTTTTCCAGCTCCAATTGATGTTGCCGTTCGCGCGATGTTTCGACCTCTTGCTGTAACTGGTGATTTTCTTCGTCAATCGCTAGCGTTTGTGCCGCGGTTTGGCGAACCGCAGCCAGTTCTTCACTACAGCGGGCCGAGGCGTCGCGAGTGGTGGTCAGCGTCTCCGTTTGGCTTCGCAAAGTCTGATTTTCGTTATCCAAGGCGGTGATACGCGCTTCAAGCTGCCCTACTCGATTGCGGGCGCTAGGCTGATTCATCAGGTATTCGCTCATGATCCAACCGGATGTCCCTTCCGGCGTTTTGACCTTGGTATAACCCTTGGTATTGGGTTCTAAAATTTCCAGTGCCGTTCCGCTACCGACCATGCGCACGATTTTATATCCGGGAGCCGGGCCGCTTTGGACTGGAACGGTGCAAGCATCCGTTGCGTAGCCACGTTCGGCTTGGGCTGGCACGACTCCAGCAGCGAGCACCCACAGAATGCCCCCTACAAGCCGCCGCCTCACGCGGATTCCCAGATATCAAGTGATCGCTTGATCGGGACACACATGGCTCGTGCTAGGGCGCTGGCGAGCGCGCGTTCGATCACGAGCTTGCGGAAAACATCGGCCAAGACACTCATCCAACCTCCCAGGAGTTCATGCAAATATTTTTCAATCAGTTAGGCACCTCGCTCAATCCTGCAATTCGAACGAGACTCGATATTCACCGATAGATCGAGATCGGTTTGAATACCCTATTTTAATCAACAAAAATTATGCATCGTCATACCCACGCCGCAAGCACCGTATAAATTTCTGGATTCTCGCCCACACGGCGAAGCACAGTTTTCGGATCATCGCTTGGTATCGGACGGACCGACAGGCGGCCGATAGGGTGCTACTAAATTCTCAACGACAGATCCGGACAGAAAAACTACTTGACTCGGGTGGAATGCAATCAGCTTCTTTTTTGCTCCCGTTCAAACGGTTATGAGTTCACGCAGTCAATGGCTCCCAGATGCGATTGCTCTGCCCCGACGGATTTGTGGCTCTTGCCTTCGAGTGGTAATGGTTCCATCATCGCCGTCATCATTGGCACGCTTCCCGGATGATGATGGCCCCGATTTTACCCGTGTCGGGATCGAGCCGAATGCCTACCGTCCTTTGCAACTTCTGCTCGCCGCTCCGTGTCGGATATTCGCCTCTGCCTCTGAAACCCTACGAGAATAAACTGAATGAGTGAATTGGAAAAACTCTGAAAATTTCTCGCTGAATCCCTTTTCCTCACGGAAAGGGGAATTTTTGAACAGGCTCTAAAATACCATTGAAGGAGCGCCACATGCCGCAACCGGCAGAGGAGTTTAAGCGTTGGATCGCGTGAAGGCCATGAATCATCAGCGCTTGCATCTCTTGTATTTCGTTACTGAGGATTGGTTTTTTTGCTCGCATTTTATCGAACGGGCCGTGGCGGCACGGCGGGCGGGATACGAGGTTTCCGTTTTGACCCGAGTTCGCGAACATGGGGATCGTATCCGTGCCGAGGGTCTATCGCTCATCCCGATCGAGATTCAACGCAAGGGACTGAATCCTTTTCGGGAACTCTCGACGATCCTGCAGCTTATTCTGATCTATCGCCGCGAACGGCCCCATCTGGTTCATCATTTTGCGCTCAAGCCGATTATTTACGGCACCCTCGCGTCGTGGCTGGCTTCGATCGAGCATTGCGTCAATGCCCCGGTAGGCATGGGATTTGTCTTCTCCTCGTCTTCCCGACTCGCCCGTTTGATACGCCCGATGGTCCGTTTGACCTTGCGCGCTCTGCTGAATCCGTCCGGCAGCCGCGTGGTGTTCGAGAACGCCGACGACCTTGCCGAAGCGGTCGCTAGTGGTTTGGTGCGCTCCCAGGCTGCGGTCCTCATCCGTGGCGCAGGTGTTGATATCGTTCGTTTTCGGCCATATCCCGAGCCGGATGGGGTACCCAAAGTGGTGTTAGTGGCGCGGATGCTTTGGGAAAAGGGGGTTGGCGAGTTCGTGGAAGCTGCCCGGCGGTTGCGAGCCCGCAAGGTCGCCGCCCGCTTTCTGCTCGTTGGGGCACCAGATGCAGAAAGCCCAGCCGCGATTCCCGTCTCGCAGCTACAAGCCTGGGCCCGGGAAAACGTCGTGGAATGGTGGGGTCAACGCTCCGATGTCGCGGAGATCTTGGCCGACAGCCATATCGTTTGTCTTCCTTCGTATTACCGAGAAGGGCTCCCCAAGGCATTGCTTGAAGCATTGGCAGCTGGGCGACCCATTGTAGCGACGGATGCGCCAGGCTGTCGCGAGGCGGTCCGCCACGGCGACAACGGCTTTCTGGTTCCCAACCGGGATCCGGAAGCTTTGGCCGAGGCGCTCGCCAGGCTGATCCAAGACCCTCTGTTGCGCCAACGCATGGGAGCGTGCGGGCGGCGACGTGCTGAAACAGAATTCGCGTCCTCGTTGGTGTGCGAGGCGACCTTGGCGCTGTATCGCGAACTGTTGGCTGGAAAGAAACATGCTAATCTATCCGCCGCTGCCGATGGGGACATGTTTGTTGATCGAAGTCGGCCCCACGAGTGATCCAGGTCCGGTCCGTCCGCTTTCCCCATGACACTCCCGATTCAAACTAAAACCACGTATATCTCATGATTGAAACTATCGTGAACGCCGGTGCCGTGACACGATCGCCGGTCCGGCGTACCGTCTGGGAGTGGGACGGCAACTATACCCGGTCGGCGATTGATGATGTGCGCTTGGGCATTGGCTATTGGCCGCTCTGGGTTCGCCTAGGCTGGCAGGACGTGATGCTCCGCTATCGGCGTTCCATGATTGGACCTTTCTGGTTGACCATCAGCATGGGCATCATGGTGCTGTCGATGGGCTTGGTCTATGGTGAACTCTTCGGTATGGAAGTCAGCCGCTATCTGCCGTTCTTGACTATCGGCTTTCTGGTTTGGGGTCTGATCACGGCGGTGCTGAACGAAGGATGCCAGACCTTCATCGAAAGCGAGGGGATCATCCGGCAAATCGATCTGCCGCTATCCATGTTTCCGCTACGAGTCATCTGGCGCAATTTGATCATCTTCCTTCATAACGCCGTCATTTACGTGGTGGTCGTGGTGGTGTTCGATGTTACCCTCAACGGGTCGTTGCTGCTGGTGATCCCCGGTCTACTCCTGCTGTTGGCTAACGCACTTTGGTCTGCTACTTTGCTCGGCATTCTTTCGGCGCGGTTTCGCGATTTGCCGCAGATCATTGCTAGCATCCTGCAAGTGGCCTTTTTTATTACCCCTATCATCTGGATGCCGGAAGCAGCCCACAAGCGTCCCCTCTTGATCGAGGCCAACCCCTTCTATCATTTCATCGAATTGCTGCGTGCTCCGATGCTGGGCCACGCACCGACACTGGCGAACTGGAGCGTTGCGATTGCGATCACGTTACTTGGTTGGGGAGGAACCTTTCTGTTCTACCGGCGATTCCATGGCCGTATCGCTTACTGGGTCTAAGCCGTGACTACCGCAACGATCCTGCTCGAAAACGTATGGGTGGAGTACGCTATCTATGGCCTCGCCAATCGTTCGCTAAAGAAAACTCTTGTCGATGTGGCGTCGCGCGGCCGTCTGGCGCGTGAGGTTCAGCAAGAACTATCTCGCGTCGTCGCTCTCAAGGGGATCAGCTTGCGAGTGAACGATGGGGATCGCCTCGGTGTAGTGGGCGCCAACGGCGCCGGCAAGACCACCTTGTTACGAGTCATGGCGGGTGCCTTGAAACCGGCGCGCGGACGAATTCGACGGGTTGGTTTCACTTCTTCGCTGTTTGACGTGTCGCTGGGCATGAATTCGGAGGCCAACGGCTGGGACAACATCATCCTGCGCGGCCTGTATCTGGGCTTGACCCTACCTGAAATCCGTGCCTTGGCCGACGAGATCGCCGAGTTTAGCGGTCTCACCGAGGAACAACTGGCATGCCCGGTGCGCACCTATTCCAGTGGGATGCAGGTCCGGCTCGCTTTCTCCATTTCTACGGCTGTCCGTCCCGATATCTTGCTGCTGGACGAATGGATCAGTGCCGGTGATGCCGCGTTCGTGGAGAAAGCCAAGCAGCGCATGAACGATCTGGTCGATCAATCCCGTATTTTGATCTTCGCGACCCATTACGACTGGCTGCTAACGGGCACCTGCAATCGTGCCATTTGCCTTGAGGATGGCCAGATCGTCGCGGACGGGCCGGTGGCCGATACCCTGGCTTTCTACCATGGCAATCAGCCGGCTGCTGCCTAAAACGTCGATCCAGCCCCGAAGGAAAACAGGTAACCCGTGGCATCACCAACGGTTTCAGTGTTGCTACCGGTACGAAACGGCGAACGCTTTCTGGCCCAGGCATTGGATAGCGTGATCGCCCAACAAGGGATCGACTTCGAGATCATCGCCATCGACGATGGCAGCAACGATGCAACCCCGTCGGTGCTTGCGAAATACGCTGCCCTGCACGATGGCTTGCTTGCCGTCACTGGTGAGGGCCGGGGTCTCTCGCATGCTTTGAATCTCGGTCTGGCGCTTGCCGGTGGGCGCTACATCGCCCGTATGGACGCCGACGATATCGCGCTTCCTGGCCGATTGGCTGCCCAGTGCACCTATCTGGATCGACATCCAGAAATCGGGGTGCTCGGTACTCAGGCATGGCGAATCGATGTCGATGGCGCGCGCCAAGGTCGCATCAGGGTTCCGATCGGTCAGCGCCGCGTACGGGCCGGATTGATGGTCAGCTCGGTGATTGATCCATCCGACCGTGATGATGCGCCGCGAACCTCTGTTGGCGGTCGGCGGTTATCGGCCGCTGTTCGACGGCGCGGAGGACTACGATCTCTGGCTGCGCCTGTCTGCCATCACCGAGCTGGACAATCTGGCGCAACCATGGCTGTTATGTCGGCGGCATGACAACCAAGTATCGACTCGCTTCGCGCTGCGGCAGGCGCGGCGGAGCGCCCTCGCCCTGATTTCGGATCAATTACGCCAAGCAGGCGAAACCGATCCCTTTGCCTCACGTCAAAACCTCGGCGGCTGGCGACCAATCCTAGAAGGGTCCGATTCAGCGATGATCGCCCGAGTGCGAGCACTGACTGCTGCTGCCCTGGTGGATAACGGCGGCAGCCTGCGGCCCCGTGGCTCTGCTTACTTCCGGGCGATCTGCAAGGCTGCGAATCGGCCACATAATCACCCGCTTACCCGGCGGATCGCCTTGGCTTGCGTGCGCCATCAACTGCGGCTATTGCGCGTCCGACGGTGGCGTGAAGCATTGGCTTGCTTATTCCAGCATTGGGCACACTTTCATCTCCAGCTCCTGCAAGCATATTTCGCTCATGCCCGTGTCCTATGGCGTTCGTGAACCGTATCCAAGCGTGATGCCGGCCACCGAACCGAACTTTCAGTTTTAGCGTTACTTGAGGGTATTCCGATGGGTGTTGGTTATCAGGGTTTACAGTTCTCGCTTTTCGCCAAGTGCAAGGGTATCCATTTCGGCCGTACAGTGATGCTTGGGCGGCAAAATCACTATCTCAATGCTCCTGCCCTGGACAATATGTTCACCCGTTTTGGACTGCCTGTGACGGATACTGAAGCCCGTGCCATTCTTCAGGATGATTACGCGGAAAACCTCTTCAGACACTTGGGTGCCACCCAAGTGGACAGCATTGATGCCTCCGATTACAACGGGGCTAGCATCATCCACGATTTGAGTGATCCGATCCCTACCAGTTTGTACCGTCAATACGATTGTGTGGTCGATTTTGGTTCCCTGGAACATGTGTTTAACTTTCCGAGCGCTTTGAAAAATGCAACCGACCTTCTTGAAGAAGGTGGCTATTTCATGAGTATTACCACAGCCAACAACTTCATGGGACATGGTTTCTATCAATTTTCTCCGGAGCTGTTCTTCAATTATCTTTCCAAGAACGGTTTTTCCGATGTTGAAGTCTACATGATCCTTTATCGGGATTTACCCTATTTCTTTCGGGTCAGTGAACCGGAGAAAATTGGAGATAGGGTGGAATTGGTCAATAACGAACCGGTACAGATGGGCGTCTTGGCACGCAAGATCGAACACCGATCACAGGCTGTATTTCCAATCCAATCGGATTATTGCAACAGCTTTTGGCAACAGAAGGATGTCAGTAGAAAAAATCTGCTGCCTCCATTGGATCCACGCATTACTGCAATCATCGGTAACTTAAAGGACAAGGTGAATGCTTTACTCTCTTGGCCGGAAATGCTTTCTCCCCATTTGGTTAACGGCTTCGAGAACAACATCCACTATCAGCTCGTCGATCCCGCAGTGGAAGTCGGCATCGCCTCCGACAAGGCGCCGACCTCCTTGGTATCGCGCATTCAGAATGCCATCGGTTTCAGTGATGCTAAAGCGAGCGCCGATATTGACCAAGTCGGGGGCGAGGCCGAACAAGCGACTGCCTTGACGCCCATCGATTACGTGCAGCACCGTGGCGTCATCATACCGATTATTCCAGAGGTGTTTTCTCCACAAATCATAGAGGCGTTGCGGGGCGGTACCTACGAAGCCAGCGAAGCCAGCGAAGCCGATAGCTTGATTCAACCTAACGAGGTCATTCTCGAAATTGGCGCGGGCTGTGGGTTCATCTCTACTTATTGTGCCAGGAATCCCCACACTAAGGCGGTCTACTCCGTTGAAGCGAATCCCGCGCTCATCGAGGTCATCAAGCTCACTCATCGACTGAATCAGGTACAAGTGACTCTCTATCATGAAGTCCTGGCGAAAGAAGCCGGTGAGATCGACTTCTACGTCCACAAGGATTTCTGGGCATCGGGCACGCATAGCTTTCTCGGCAAGCCGGTCAAGGTGAAAACGACTCCCTTCCAGCAGCGATTGGCCGAGATCCGTCCCACCATGCTCATTATCGATATTGAGGGTGGCGAAGATGGCCTGTTCGATGATGTCGACCTGACGGGAGTCAGGAAAATCATGCTTGAAATTCACCAGCCCACTATCGGTCGCCGAGGAGTGAAACGACTATTCGATCAACTTTCGGCGCAAAACTTTCACTACGACATGTGGCATAGCTGCCACAGTATTGTCACTTTTTCCCATGTCGACCGCGTTTGAGCCTGGCATCGATGAATCTGAATCAAAGACCCCGCTTGGCGGTCTTGCTCAACGACATGAATTCTTCGGGCGGTATCCAACGGGTCGCCGTCAACCTGGTGCGGGATCTTGGAGAGCGCTACGACACCCGGTTGCTGTCCGTCGAGCCATTGCGCAAGCCGGTGTTTCATGACCCCGATCTCCATCTTGCAAGCCTTGGTTTCGTACGGCGGGGGAGTACCCGGCTGCGCTATTTGGCACAGCTGTCCGTCATCGCGCTACGGCTACGACGCTATGTGATCGAACATCGGATCGATATCGTGCTGGCCATCTGGTACGACTTCGCCTGTATTGCAGCGCTGGCGCTGCCCCGCTCCGTCGTTCGAATCGGGTGTGAGCATATCGCCTTCGAAGAGGCGCCGCGTTTCTGGCGCAGCATGCGCCGACTCAGTTACCCCTGGCTCGACGCCGTGGTGGGGCTCACCGAGGCCGACCTCCCAAACTTGTCGCGCTTGTCGGACCGCGCCTTGGTAATCCCCAACGCGATCAGGATGCCTTCGCGGGTGGCGGATGATCGGCGAGAGAAGATCCTGCTTTCCGTTGGCCATCTCATCTCCCGAAAAGGGCTGGACCGCTTGCTGTGGGCATTGCAGAAACCGCTACATGATCATCCCGATTGGCAGCTTGCCATCGTCGGCGGCGGGGAGAAAGGGCATACGGATTGGGGCTACCTGGACTATCTGGCAACCCTGCTCAAACTGTTAAAACTTGAAGGGCGAGTGGTTTTGTATCCCGCTACCCAGCGTATCGAGGAGTGGTATCAGCGAGCCTCCATCTACGTGATGGGCTCGCGCCAAGAGGGGTTGCCCATGGTGTTGATCGAAGCCAAGTCTTTCGGGCTGCCCATCGTCAGCTTCGACTGTCCTACCGGTCCTCGGGAAATCGTGCGCCACGAAGTGGATGGTTTCCTGATACAGGACGATGACTATGCGTTCGGCGAAGCGGCCAATGCTCTGATGACGGACGCTCAACTTTGGCATCGCATGAGTACGGCCGCCCTGGAGGATGCTCAAGCCCGCTTTTCGGTAGAGGCCGTTTCGCATCGCTGGTTCGACTTAATCGATTCGCTCTATGCCAAACGCCAAGGATCTCCTATTGTGGGAGCAATGCGCGGTTCCTAGAGTTACCGAGCTGCTGGATAAAACTCCGCGCTAAATGTGCGAGTAGACAATCCAAGGTCGCGATAGGTCTATGCCGAAGAAGAAGTTTCTCACGCTTTTCCCGTCGCAGCTTGCTCAAGTGGGTCGTGGGCTCGGTAGCTGTTGGCGCCTTGCCTTTCCTCTATCGTCGTTATCGCTCCTCGACATCGTCTCTCGGTCTGCCCACCGTTATTCTCCGCTCGGCGTGGGGCGCGGAACCTCCCGATCCGCAGTTACAAGACGAGTCCAGTTCCGAAATATTCAACACGGTGGTCGTGCATCATTCCGCCATGGCGCTTTCCGAGGGGCCGCGTGAGATCCAATACGCGCACATGCACCAGCGCGGCTTTCTCGATATCGGCTATCACTTCGTGATCGATAGACAGGGGCTCATCTACGAGGGTCGGAGTCTCGCTGTGCACGGTGCACACGTCAGCGGCCACAACGCTGGCACACTGGGCATCGCGCTGATGGGGAATTACGAGGAAATTGCGCCCCTCCCCGAACAGCTAGATCGATTGAAATGGCTGATTCGGGATCTCATGACCCAACATCCCCTCACCCACTTGGCAGGCCACAGTGACTTTCTACCGAGCAAGACGCTCTGCCCCGGCAAGAATTTGGAGCCGTTGCTGCCAGCGCTGGCCAGCGAATTAGGTCTGAAATTCGGTACCGGTGGTTACGTCGGTCCGGAACCGGCACCCGCAGCTCCCGCAACTGTCATGCATTAGATCCGCGCTCCAACGTCTTTCAGACCCCAACGTCTTATCCGAATTTTGTGCCATTGCTGACAATGGCCTATCCCCCGCTGTGATAAACGCCACAGCGCGTCTGGCATTCTTAACAAAAAATCATTGCTGACAATGACTTGCTCGATTCATCGGTTCAGGCACGCCGGTTGCTAAACAATCCTTAGCCAGCCGTGAGCCGCCACGGCGGACCACTCTTCAGTTTCGACCGATCGCCCATTGGCAGGGGAATACACATGGAATCGACCAGCCAGCCGACGACCGCTGGTGTTTCTCCGGCGCTGCATCCTTGCTACTCCGAGCAGGCACATCGCCATTTCGCCCGCCTGCATCTCGCGGTCGCGCCGGCTTGCAACATCCAGTGCCACTATTGCAACCGTAAATACGACTGTTCCAACGAATCCCGGCCCGGCGTGGTGTCGGAACTGTTAACGCCCGAACAGGCCACTCACAAGGCATTAGCGGTGGGTGCGGCGATTCCGCATCTGGCGGTGGTGGGCGTGGCCGGACCTGGCGATCCACTTGCCAATCCCGAGCGGTTGTTCGCAACGTTCCGCGAACTGGCGGAAAAGGCACCCGATCTGACCTTGTGCGTGTCCACCAACGGATTGGCGCTACCCGAACAAGTGGAAGAACTGGCCAAGTATCACATCGGCCATGTCACCATCACCATCAATTGCATCGACCCGGATATCGGTGCTCGGATCTATCCCTGGATTTTCTGGAACCATCGCCGGATTCGAGGTCGCAAGGCAGCTGAAATCCTGATCGCCCAGCAACAGAAGGGCCTGGAAATGCTGGTCGAGCGCGGGGTGCTGGTCAAAGTCAACTCAGTGCTGATTCCAGGCATCAACGACGAACACCTGCATGAAGTCCATCGGGTCGTCAAGGCCAAGGGCGCCTTCTTGCACAATATCATGCCGCTGATCGCCCGTCCGGAACACGGCACGTATTACGGTCTTACCGGGCAGGTCGAACCGACCGCCGAGCAGGTGCGCGCGCTGCAAGATGCCTGCGCTAGCGAGGGTGGCGAAACCGGGATGATGAACCATTGCCAACAATGCCGGGCTGATGCGGTGGGGATGCTAGGTCAGGATCGCGGCGCGGAATTCACCCTGGAAAAAGTCGCGGCCATGCAAATAGATTGGCAGGCGGCGCTGGCGAAACGCAAGGCGATACGCGCCACCATCGAACGGCGCCTGGCGATGCAAACCCAGTTCACCAAGACGAAAAACCCCATCCCACTACCGGTCCGACGCCCTGCGACCATCGCACCAGAAATCTTGCGGATGGCGGTGGGCAGCAACGATGGACAGACCATCGACGCACATTTCGGTCATGCTCGCGAATTCCTGATTTTCGATGTTTCCCCCACCGGCGTGCGTTTGGTCGCGCAGCGCGGCATCGACAACAATTATTGCAGCGGTCCAACCACTTGTGGCGACACCACGACCGTCCTCGCCGGCGCCATCGAAGCTCTGCGTGATTGCGCGGTGTTGCTCTGTGCCCGGATTGGCTTCGAGCCTTGGCGCCCCCTGGAGGACGCGGGTATCCAGCCCAACAGCGAGCATGCCATGGAGCCGATCGTCGATGCGCTGCTGGCGGTTTACCGCGAATGGCGGGATGGTGGCCGGCTCGAAACCGAACCGGCTCTGGTCCGTTCCTCCGCCTGAGTCCGCATCGTCATGGCGTTCCGCATCGTCGCGAGCTGTACTAACTGCTGGGCGTGTTTGCCGCTCTGTCCTCACGAGGCTATCCGCGCCGCTACGCCATACTTCGAGATCGATGCAGTTCGCTGTACCGAGTGTGTTGGCGATTACGCCGACCCGCAGTGCGCCAGTATTTGCCCGGTCGAAGGCGCCATCGTCGATAACACCGGCCAAGCCTTGAATCCCCCTGGTTCGCTGACCGGTTTATCACCCGAATTTCTAACCCTTCCATCCACCCCTTGACTTGAAGAATCCCTCATGGCTAGAGCGAAGCTTACTTTTGCGGATGTCAACATCACCGCCACTGTTCCGGCAGGCACCCGGGTAATTGAAATTTCGGACAAAATCAGTTCCGGTATCGTGTACGGCTGCCGCGAAGGCGATTGCGGCACCTGCCTGATGAAAGTGGTCGAGGGCATGGAAAACCTGAGCCAACCTTCGGTGCTGGAAGCTCGAATCCTCAAGGAACACTTCGCTGGACGGGATACACGACTCGCTTGCCAAGCCCAAGTGTTGGGCGATGTGATCGTGCGTCCTGTTTGACCGTCCTAGTTCCACCTTTTCGCGCTTGGGAGACCGTGTCCATGCCATTAGTTACGTTTTCGCACCCCGAACATAAAACCAAAACCGTTTACGTCCCTGCCGGCAGCCATATCGAAACAGTCTTGAAAGTCGCCAAGGCCAACAAGATTCCGATCAACTTCGATTGTCAGGATGGCGAATGTGGAACTTGTCTGGTCAAGGTGACGAGCCTGGATAAAAAGAAAGAGCGAATGGGCGGTCCGCCAACCGAGAAGGAAAGAAATCTGCTCAAGCAACTCGGCAAGCTGACTGACGAGGATATCAGCCGGATTCTGGTAGACGACATTCCGCCACCCTGGCGATTGGCTTGTCAGATGATCGTGCGCGACGAGGATATTCTGGTGGAATATTAAACGGGCTCGCGCCCATGTCATCAAATCCGCGCCTGGAATCTCCAGCGTCTTCCGGCGTCGACGCTCATCGGCAGATTTACGGTTTGTTGATGAGCTACAGCCGGGGCTTGCCCAATGATGACACTTTGGCGCGGATGTTGGCGACCCAGGTCGGTGGCGGTGGTTCGCTGCCTGTCGGCTTGGGGCTGACACCTCCTGAGTTCATTGCTCTACTAAGACGGCATTTTCCGGGCGCCACGTTGCCGGTCATACCGGATCGGCCACTGCCCGCTTGGGATCCGAGGCTGTTGGAGGAAAAGGAGGAACTGATCAAGTTGCTCGACCTTCACCGGGCGAAACAGGATGTTTCGGAGCGTTGGGTGAGCGTGATCATCGCTACCGGCTGCATGGCCAACGATCATCTTTGGGAAGATTTGGGCTTGTGGTCGCGGCGGGATTTGAGCGAGCTGATGGCGCGGAATTTTCCGACGCTGGCGGCCAAAAACGACCGCGACATGAAGTGGAAGAAGTTTCTCTACAAGCAGCTTTGCGAGCAAGAGGGTATCTACCTGTGCCGTGCGCCCTCCTGCGCGGTCTGTCGCGATTACGCGCTCTGCTTTGGGCCGGAAGATGGATAACCCAAATGATGAAGAGCAAGATTTGATCTTAGATAGTATAGTGATGAGATTCAATATGTGAGAGGACCATGGGGCCGAAGAAAGGGAGTGCTCCATGGAAAGAGGCAGTACCTGCGTACCGCCGTCATGATCTATCCAATGCAATATGGGCTTTGCTGGAGCCGCATCAAGGTTCATCCTCATGCGGCCGGCGCCCGAGGCGGCAATCAGGACATGAACCGCTCCCCAAGTAGGCTCAATAACCAGCTTCATCTGGTTGTGGGTACGTTTGGTATGCCGGTTAGAGTGCTGTTACACAAGATACCGCAGCGGATTGCACGCAGCCTTCAAGGCTGATCGAGGGCATCGACACCGATCAGCTGATCGCCGACAAAGGCGATGATACCGATGTAATCCTCGAACAGGCTGTCGCGCAAGGCATGAACGCCCTGGCGGCTTGGCTGATCACCACGGCCGGGCATGTTCAGTTACGCAAGTATCGCAAGCATCCGCGCGGACTTAAAAAAACGCCAGTCTCGCGGACGCATGATCCCCGCCGACCCTATCTGTCCGTCGCCCGCCTCCTGGCGCAGCGCCAGTAGACCAAACAAACTGTAACTCATTGAAAGCTCTAACCACTTTCAAAGCCCTGGTAATGCAGGGCTATCTTGGCGGTCAGGCGAACCTGAAAACCCTCCAGGGCGTGAGGACGCTCGTGATCGAGGCGAAACACATGCTGCAGGCTGCCGTTAACGATCTCCACGATCTGGCTAATACCGGCCGGCCAGCGGGCCGGTGCTCGGGAGCCAGGCACTGCTGGCAAAAGTCATCCACATGACATATAGAATCGTGAAGTAAGGTGTCGGTGTCGACCATAGCGAAGCTCCTCGTTTGTCAAGATGGGAACTGCTATGTGGGGTCTCGACGCCTTCCTCTCAACCAGCCTCCAGCTAAACTCACACCAAGCGTTTATAGTCAAACCACTTAATTTCCGTAGTGCTATAGAGGAATGGCGTAGTCTATTGAGGCATGACCTACAGTATCGATTTGCGAAAGAAAGTGGTGGCGCATGTGCGTAACGGGGGCAGCCAGGCGGAATGAGCTTCCCTCTGTTTTTCGTCTTCCAAAGGGCGGGTTTCATGCTACCAGTTTTTCCTAAGTCTGCTGGCTGGTCCAATGTTCCAGGAATTGAACGGGCGAGCGGTAGCCGAGGGTCGAATGCAGCCGTTTCCGGTTGTAGAACACCTCGATGTACTCGAAGCTCGCGGCCTTCATGTCGGCATGGCTGGCGTAGGGAACGCCATGCACCCGCTCGTTCTTGAAGCTGTTGAACCAGCTCTCGGTCGGAGCGTTGTCCCAGCAGTTGCCCTTCCGGCTCATCGAGCACGTCATGCCGTATTCCCGGAGCTTGTCTTGGAAGGCGTGGCTCGCGTACTGGCTGCCCCGGTCGGAGTGGTGCAGCAAGCCTGGCGTCGGCCACTTCCTGAACCAGGCCATGGTCAGCGCATCGGTGGCGATATCGGCCATCATGCGCGGTTTCAGGGACCAGCCGACGATTTCCCGGTTGAACAAATCCATGACGATGGCAAGATACAGCCAGCCTTCGTCTGTCCACAGGTACGTGATGTCCGACGTCCACACCTGGTTTGGCGCCGTCGGCATGAAGTTCCGGTCCAGCCGGTTCTCCGCCACCGGCAAGCCGTGCTTCGAGTCCGTCGTCACCTTGTAGCGCCGCTTATGGCGAGCCCGAATGCCGTATTTGCGCATCAGGCGCTCCACCCGCCCCTTGCTGGCCGGAAAGCCACGTGCTCGCAGTTCCCGCACCATGCGCGGGCTGCCGTAGGCGCCTTTGAGTTCGGCATGGATGGCCCGGATCAGCGCCACCATCTGGCGGTCCGTCAGCCGCTGGCGGTCCGGTATACCGCCGCGCTTCCAGGCCCGGTAGCCGCTGATGCTGACCTCCAGGGCGGCGCACAGGTCCGCCAAGGGGAACTCTTGCCGATGCGCATCGATCCAGGCGTACCTCATAGCGCATCCTTCGCGAAGTACGCCGCCGCTTTTTTTATGATTTCCAGTTCCCGCTTGAGCCGCAGGTTCTCAGCCCGTAGCCGGGACAATTCCATCTCCTCCGGCGTCACCGCCTTGCCGCCGGCCCCCGCCAGCTTGCCTGCCGCTGCGACCTTGACCCAGTTGCGCAGGGTCTGCTCGACCAGCCCCAATTCCCGCGCTACCCCGGCCAAGGACTGCCCATCCTTCACCCGCTTGACCGCCTGTTCCTTGAATTCCAGCGTATATGCCTGCTTCGGTATCTTCATTATTTCTGCCTTCCAAAGTAACGTCATCTTACGTCACCCTTGGAAGACCAAATTCCGGGGGAACCTCAGAAGCGGGGCGGCGCTTTGAGGTGAGTCTCTGGTGCGTTCGTAACTGGCTGGCGCGTGAAGACTTGCAACCGCGTCAGCGCGGGGTGCCACGACGACGCAAGCTAGACAAGGCGGCATTACGGGCGCATGTGCGAGCCTATCCGGAGGCGCTGTTGCGCGAGCGCGCCGCGCATTTTGGCGTGTGCTACAACGCTGTGTGGAGGGCTTTAAAGACCCTGAAGATCACGCCTAAAAAAAGACGTTGAAGTACAAAGAGCGCGATCCTCGTCAACGCAGGGCCTACTTGCAGGCGTTGCGTCACATCATCCAGGAACGCGGTTCGGCTAATATCGTGTATGTGGATGAAACCGGTTTTGCCCCCGAGTCCTGTCGCGGTCACGGCTGGAGCGAACGCGGGCAGAAGGTGCATGGGGAACACGCCGGTCGCCGTCGCCCCCGAACGAACCTGATTGCCGCCCGGCGCGGCCCGGCGTTTTTCGCAACACTGCTCTTTCAAGGGGCCGCCCAGGCCGAACTGGTCAACGCCTGGACTCGCCAGATGCTGTGCAAAGAACTACGGCCAGGATCAACGATCATTTGGGACAATGCCGCCTTCCACAAAAAAAGCGACCTGGCTGCTATCGCCGCTGAGCAGGGTCACCATGTGCTCTTCCTCCCGCCCTACAGCCCTGATCTCAATCCCATCGAGCACGATTTCGCCAACCTCAAAAAACTCCGCCAGTTCGCCCCGCCCAATACCTCTCTTGAAACTATCATCAGAAATTATGGAAATTAAGTGGTTCTACTATAAATGCGCCCACCAATTGTCGTAAGCTGAGCGCGCGAATCGGGCGGTCACAAACTGTGAGACTTTCATTCGTTGTTTCGATAATGGAACTATGATTGATGAGGACGCTGTCAGCGAGCGCGGCGGGCGTGGAGTCCGGTTGAAACGCTGAACTGTTCGATTTTCCTACGCATCACCACCTATCCGAGAAAGCGAGTTTCACCATCGTGTCGTTGCTACTGCTATTAATTTTGTCAATGGTTCTACTCGCCATCGGTGTCTATGCCATCGTCGCGTCGCGCCAAGAAGGCGGCAGCCATCGAGTTTACGGAACCACCTTGGTCGTCTGCAGCGTCCTACTGACGTTGGCACTCACGCACTTGCTGGCTGGGCATGAGCCAATAACCATCAGCTTGCCGCTGGGCCTGCCCTGGTTGGGCGCGCATTTCCGGCTGGATGCGCTGGCGGCTTGCTTCCTGGCCGTGGTCAACCTAGGCGGTACGATTGCCAGTCTGTTCGCCTGGAACTACGGCCAGCACGAACAAACCCCCGAGCGGGTGTTACCATTTTTCCCAGCGTTTCTGGCCGGCATGAATCTGGTCGTGTTGGCCGACGACGCCTTCGTTTTTCTGTTCGCTTGGGAATTCATGTCGCTCAGCTCGTGGGCGCTGGTGATGGCGCATCACCAAGACCCAGCCAACGCCCGCGCCGGTTATCTGTATCTGGTCATGGCCTGTTTCGGTACATTGGCGCTACTGCTGGCGTTCGGTCTGTTGGCCGGTCCCGGTGGGGGGTACGACTTCGCCACGATCCGCGCCGCTACGGTCAACCCGGGATCTGCGGCTTTGATATTGGTGCTGGCCTTATTGGGCGCGGGCTCCAAAGCGGGGTTGGTCCCGCTACACGTCTGGCTGCCACTGGCCCATCCAGCCGCACCCAGCCACGTTTCAGCGCTGATGAGTGGGGTGATGACCAAGGTGGCGGTGTACGGCTTCATCCGCATCACGTTCGATCTGTTGCGCGGGCCGGTCGAGTGGTGGTCGGGGGGACTGGTGTTGGCCTTGGGAGGGATCAGCGCCGTGCTGGGGGTGCTATACGCACTGATGCAGCAGGATTTAAAACGGTTACTTGCTTATTCCACGGTGGAGAACGTGGGCATCATCTTCATTGGCCTGGGACTAACGCTCGCTTTCCAAGCCAATCAAATGTATTCCAGCGCTGCGCTGGCGCTGACCGCTGCCTTGTTTCATGTCTTTAATCACTCACTGTTCAAGAGCTTGCTGTTTCTCGGCAGCGGCGCGGTGCTGACCGCCACCGGCGAGCGCGACATGGAGCGCTTGGGTGGCCTGATTCATCCGATGCCCTGGACAGCGCTAGCCTTCCTGATCGGCGCGGTGGCGATTTCGGCGCTGCCGCCGCTGAATGGATTCGTTTCTGAATGGCTGATCTTCCAGGCGATCTTGATCAGCCCAGAATTATCACAATGGTTGCTCAAGTTCTTGGTACCAGCAGTGGGCGCATTGCTGGCCTTATCGGCGGCCTTATCGGCGGCTTGTTTTGTCAAGGCTTTCGGCATCACCTTTCTGGGTCGGCCGCGTTCGCCCGCCGCCGCCGGGGCAAAAGAAATGGACCGCTGCTCGCTGACAGCATTGTTCGTTCTGGCAACATTGTGTCTGTTGGCGGGGGTTTTGCCTGGACTGGTGGTGGACGGGCTGGCCCCGGTGGTGGGATTGCTCAACGGTGGCGCCCAGTTGACAACGCAGCACAGCCAACCCTGGTTAACCCTGGTGCCGGTAGTCGATGTGAAAAGCTCCTATAATGGCCTGCTGGTGCTACTGTTCATAGTCCTGTCCGGTACCGTGGTCGCTTTTCTGATCCAACGGCTGGCCTCGGACAGGGTGCGACGTGGTCCTGCCTGGGATTGTGGATTTCCCGACGCGAGTCCTGCGACTCAATACACCGCTGGCAGTTTTGCCCAACCGATCCGCCGGGTATTCGGTAGCATTGTGTTTCAGGCCCGCGAACGGGTGACGATGCCGCCACCCGGCGACTTGGGGCCGGCACGGTTGGAGGTCGAATTGCGTGACCCAGTCTGGGAGCGTGGCTATGTCCCTATCGCCCATGCCGTAGTGGCGGCTTCGACCCACTTCAATTACTTACAATACCTTACGATTCGCCGTTACCTGAGTCTAATATTCGGCGCGCTGGTGCTCCTGTTGCTAGGAATCGTCTTATGGCGCTGATTACCAACTATCTAGTGCAAGGTTGCCAAATGTTGCTGGTCCTGCTGCTGGCGCCGCTATTGACCGGCTGGGTCCGCATGCTCAAGGCGCGGTTGCTACGCCGGCGGGGCCCATCGGTGCTGCAACCCTACCGTGATCTGTTCAAGCTGCTGCGCAAGGAAGCCGTCCTGGCCGACTCCGCTTCCTGGCTGTTTCGAGTGGCGCCTTATCTGATCTTCGCCGCCCTGTGGGTGGCGGCAGCGTTGGTACCGACCTTCGCCGGTGGCCTGCTGTTCAGTTGGACGGCGGACCTGATCGCCATCGTCGCCCTGCTCGGCACCGCCCGTTTTCTTCTAGCACTGGCCGGCCTCGACGTTGGGACCAGCTTCGGCGGCATCGGTTCGAGCCGTGAGATGATGATCGCCTCGCTGGCCGAACCGGCGATGCTGATGATGGTATTCACCCTGTCGCTGTTGGCCGGCACCACCGAACTATCCTCGGTGGCCCGATTCATGTTAACCGCCGAGGTTGGTCTACGAGTGTCGCTGGGATTGGCGCTGTTGGCGCTGGTCATAGTGGCGATTGCCGAAAACGCTCGCATCCCGGTGGATAATCCGGCCACCCACCTGGAATTGACCATGGTGCATGAAGCGATGGTACTGGAATATTCCGGGCGCCATCTGGCACTGATCGAGCTGAGCGCTTCGCTCAAACTGCTGCTCTATCTGTCGCTGCTGGGCTGCATCTTTGTTCCTTGGGGAATTGCAACCACCGAATTGAACCCGACGGCATATCTGATTGGCGTGGGTGCCTATCTGCTCAAACTAGCGGTGGGTGGATTGCTGCTGGCGCTGTTTGAGACCAGTATCGCCAAGATGCGAGTGTTCCGCGTCGATCAATTTTTAAGCGCGGCGCTGATGTTGGGGCTGCTGGGCACCTTGCTGTTGTTCGTGTCGCGGAGCTTGTGATGCACAGTCTGGCGTTCGACATCGCCCATTTTCTGGCGGGTAGCATGGTGGTGGTAAGCTTTCTGTTGCTGTACCAGGATCGGCTCTACTCCTTGCTCAACGTTTTCGCCCTGCACTCGCTGGTGCTGGCGCTGGCAGTCGGCTGGCAGGCCTCGACCCAGAACGCTCACCACCTGTACGTGACTGCTGCCATCGCACTGATCTTCAAAGCGATTGTGATTCCGACCGTGCTGCACCGCATTGTTCGCTCGCTTGGGATTCACCGCACGCTAGACGTAGTGGGAGGGGTCGGGAGAGATATGCTGGCTGGCGCGGCGCTGGTGGCACTGGCGATTCTGGTGATGTTGCCGGTGACGGCTGGGGCCGATGCGCTGGCGCGGGAAGACCTGGCGTTCGCGCTCGCGGTGATATTGTTGGGATTGCTGCTGATGGTCACCCGCCAAAACGCGATCAGTTTGGTGATTGGTTTCATGTCGCTGGAAAACGGGCTGATACTGGCCGCCACCGGGGCGCGTGGTATGCCGTTGGTGGTGGAGATCAGCGTCGCCTTCTCGGTATTGATCGCTCTAATCGTGATCGGCGTCTTCCTGTTCCGTATTCGGGAACGCTTCGACAGTGTGGACATGCAGGCGATGGATACCTTCCGGGAGGAGCGACGCAAATGAACAGTGTTGGGTTGGTGACAATGACCGCGCTGCTGGTCATTCCGGCGAGCGCCGCGTTGCTGCTAATGCTGCTGACCGGTTACCGGCTCGGTGCCCGGTTGAACGTCGGCGCGGCGCTGTTGAGTCTGCTGGCTGCCTTCACCTTATTCAAAGCACGGCCGGACGCCAATGCCTACCTACGAGTGGATGATTTCAACATCTATCTGATCGTGCTGAACAACTGGGTCAGCTTCACCACCAGCCTGTTCAGCGCCAGCTACATCGCCCACGAACTCGAAACCGGTCGGCTCACTCCAGCCTACCTGCGTTTTTATCACGCTACATATCAGGCGTTGATCTTTGCCATGAACCTGGCGTTGCTCGCCAACAATATTGGCCTGCTGTGGGTAGCCATCGAGCTGGCGACACTGATTACGGTATTGATGGTCGGCCTCTACCGGACCCGCGCCGCACTGGAAGCGGCTTGGAAGTATTTCATTCTGGGCAGCCTCGGTATCGCCCTGGCGCTGTTTGGCACGACTCTGGTTTATCTGGCGGCGCAACCAGCGATGGGGCAAGGATTACCGGCCATGGCCTGGGATCAACTGCTTGCTCACGCCGCCGCTTTCGATCCGGCGTTGCTCAATCTGGCGTTCGTGTTCCTGCTGCTCGGTTACGGTACCAAGGCTGGGCTGGTCCCGCTACATGCCTGGTTGCCCGACGCCCATGCCGAAGGCCCCACGCCAATTTCGGCGGTGTTGTCCGGTTTGCTGTTGAACGTCGCGCTATACGCGGTGCTGCGGTTCAAGATGCTGATGAGTGCTAATCCAAAAGCACTGGCCCCGGGTCCGTTGATGATCATGCTGGGATTATTGTCTCTGCTGTTCGTGGGGTTGATGCTCTATCGCCGGGGCGACATCAAGCGGCTATTCGCTTACTCCTCCATCGAACACATGGGCATCATCACCTTCGCCTTTGGCATCGGCGGACCGCTGGCCAATTTCGCCGGGTTGCTGCACATGACGATGCATAGTTTGACCAAGTCGGCAATTTTTTTCGCCGTGGGTCATATTTCCCAAGTCAAGGGCACACAACGAATTTCCACCATTCGCGGCTTGACTGTCACCCATCCAGCGCTTGGCTGGGGATTGGTGGCTGGCGTGATTGCCATCGCCGGGATGCCACCGTTCGGCGTGTTTACAAGCGAGTTTCTCGTGGTCAGCTCCACTTTCGCCCGCCAACCCTTGTTGGCACTGCTACTGGCGCTCGGATTGCTGCTGGCATTCGGGACGCTGCTGTGGCGGTTGCAGGGCATGGCGTTTGGCAAGCCGGACGGTGGCCCCATTGTGCCGAACCAAACTAGCATCCTGCCGATGCTAATGCATCTGGCGCTGGTGTTGGTGGCCGGAATCTGGCTACCGGGACCGCTGGTCGTTTGGTTCCACCATGTCGCGGCACTGCTGGGTTGAGGGGAGAGGCAAAACCGACGATGAATGCTAGAGATTTGCGGACCGTATTGGCTGCCGGCCAGCCGGTCGCCGAGCACCACCCTTGGCCCAGGGTCGTCGTTGATACCGAGATCTGGAATACCTTGGTCGAGGGCTTAGCCAGCGGTGCCTGGGTCTTGCTCGGCTTATGGGGCGAAACTGGCGCGGTGCATTTAGCAGTTTGCGAGGAGACCGCCGGGAACCTGAGCATCGCTAGCCTGCCTTGTCCAGACGGATCGTTCCCTTCCGTAGGCCGCCTGCACCCGCCCGCCCAACGGCTGGAGCGCGCCATTGCTGATTTGGTAGGGCTACAACCGGGCAATGCCCTCGATTCCCGCCCTTGGTTGGATCACGGCCGCTGGCCGATGCGCCATCCGCTGGGAGCGGCAGCAACCATGCCAGACGAGTCGATCCCGCCCTATCCGTTTTTAGCGGCCGAAGGTGAAGGCTTGCATCAGATTCCGGTGGGTCCAGTGCACGCTGGCATCATCGAGCCGGGCCATTTCCGTTTCACCGCCAACGGCGAAACCGTGGTCCGGCTGGAGGAGCGGCTCGGCTACGTTCACAAGGGTATCGAAAGCCTGTTGAGCGGCGCATCGCTGGAACGGGCAGTGCGGCTGGTGGGGCGGGTGTCGGGTGACAGTACTGTCGCCTACGCGCTCGCGTTTGCTCGCGCTGTTGAGGCCGCGACGGAGACTACGATCCCTGATCGCGCCCATTGGCTGCGCACGCTGATGGCCGAACTGGAGCGGTTGGCCAACCACTGCGGTGACATCGGCGCGGTCTGCAACGACGCTGCGTTCGCTTTAATGCTCGCTCATTGCGCAGTGTTGCGCGAGCAGGTTTTGCGTGCCAGCGCCAGCTGTTTTGGCCATCGCCTGTTGATGGATCGCATCGTTCCCGGCGGAGTCGTCGCTGATTTGCCGGCCGATGGCGCGAAGGCTTTGCGCGCGCTAATCACTGAATTTCGCCGCCAGTTTCCGCCATTGATCGAGTTGTACGACGACACCGCCTCACTGCAAAATCGTACCGTCAGCACCGGTTTCGTCCGCCCGGCCTTGATCCGCCAATTCGGTTGCGGCGGTTTTATCGGTCGGGCCGGGGGACGCGGCTTTGACGCCCGCCGCTGGCCTAGTTATCCGCCCTACGGACAATTGAAATTCGAGACGCCGACCCGGACCGACAGCGATGTCAATGCGCGGGTGTGGCTGCGCATCCACGAGGTGGAACAGAGTTTGGCGCTGATCGAGCAAATTCTGGAACAGTTGCCGCCGGGCCCCCTGTGCGTGGAGTTGAATCGACCCGGCCGACCTAGCGAGGGTATGGCACTCATCGAGGGATTTCGCGGCGATGTGTTGGTCTGGCTGCGGCTGGCCGCCGACGGCACAATAGTGCGCTGCCATCCGCGCGATCCATCCTGGTTTCAATGGCCACTGCTGGAGGCAGCCATTGAAAACAACATCGTGGCGGATTTCCCGCTTTGCAATAAATCCTTCAACTGCTCGTATTCGGGCCACGATCTGTAGGTCACCACGCGATCATGCGCAAGTTGCCGTTTCAGAATTTGCTGCGATTACCCCTGACCGTCGCTGCACCGGCGCCTTCCGAACAGGCTCTAGCCGAATTAAGCGCGCGAGTCGATCGAGCTGCCCGGCGGCGGCTCGGCCGCAGCTTGTCGATCCGCGAGGTGGATGCCGGCTCCTGTAACGGTTGCGAACTGGAGATCCATGCGCTGAACAACGCTTTTTACGATCTGGAACGCTTTGGCTTCCACGTCGTCGCCTCGCCGCGCCACGCCGATGTGTTACTGGTCACTGGCCCGGTCACGGCCAACATGCGGGAGGCGCTGGAACGGACCTATGCCGCCACACCCGACCCGAAGTGGGTCGTTGCCGTTGGCGATTGTGGGCGGGACGGCGGGGTATTTGCTGGGAGCTATGCCTGCGTTGGCGGGGTCGCCGAGGTTATTCCCGTCGATCTGCATATACCCGGTTGCCCACCCAATCCAATCCAGTTGTTGGAAGGTCTGCTGGCGTTGCTGCAGGTCCAGTAACTACTGGGTTCCACGGGAATCTTCGAAGAACCGAATTTCGATCCACCCCAAGGCCGAACAACCCATCGCTCGCGCCCACAGTACGCAAAACCGCCCCGACGAACGCTTCAATGTTCACTTGATGCCGTATCCCGTCGCTGTAGTACGTTACCTTTTGATCGCCAACTTGATCCAGACAGGTGATGGCGAGCCGAGCCTTGACCGCCAGCCCCGACAACCGAACCGCATCGGCCAGATCCTCGGCGATGGCGCGGCGGAGTACATTCAAATCAAGCCAGCCGAACCGCAGCGTCCCTTGATAGGCATTTGGGATGTTAGTGGCATCGATCACGCCGAGATAAGGCTTTTCCGGTAACTCATGCGGTAGTGGACCCGCACCGTGCCGGGTCGAATAGGCTCGTGTCACGTAGGTAACTTCGAGTCGCTCCAAATCCAATTCCTCTGCCAGCGTCAACACGTTGCGCAGGCCGGTATTCGAGCGGGTGACGTGCGGAAAGAAGCCACGATCCTGATCGAGCAATAGACCTTGCGCGCCCTCAAACAGTAGATACCGCCCACGCGTCGCGGTCCGCGCGTCGGCAACGGTGATCGCTTCGGCAAAGCGGCGCGCGTCTTCGACGTAATGCTCCAAAATGGCGTCCGACCGGAACAGATCGGCGTTTCGGGCGAAGGCGTCGGCGAATCCCAAACGGGCAAGTCTGGCGGGCACGTACTCGCGGCGAACGAGGTCCAATTTCGCTGCTAGCGCTGACAAATCGGCCAAATCCGCGACCGTCAGGGCGTAAGCCGGTATCAGATTACGCTCGATGGTTTCGCCGAAGCCGACGCCGCAACTGCCGTGGCGATCCCCTCCCCGCTCCCGCTCGACGATCTGGTTGATCATCATGTCGTAGGGCGTCGTCACCGGACTTTGCGGATCGACGTAAATCGTCGGTTCGACGCCTTTAGGCCGCCAAGCTTTCCTTTTCCTTGAGAAACAGAATCGGGTTGGACACGAAAAACCGCGACAGGAAAGTAGCCACACCGGCGAACGCACCGCTACCGACGTGGCTAAACACATGGCGCGAGCCGTCCGGCGTCACCACCGTATGGCCGGCTTGCGCCCCGCCGTTGAAACGGATGACGATGCCATCATCGCCGACTTCCGCCGCGTAATGATCGGTCACCCGGCCCTTGCCCTCGTCGCCGAACTGGGCGCCGATCACCACTTGGGCAGTCTTGTGCCTTTGCATCTTATTTTTCCTCGGATTCCCCTCGCCCTTTGGGAGAGGGGTCAGGGGCATAAGCGCTAAGATAAAAATTCCTCCAAGTTGTCGCCCTGATACCGCCGCCGTTTGCGGGGTGGCTCGCGTAGTGCGGCGGCAATATTGTTCCAGTCGCGCAGACCGTCGAGCAGAGTCAGTTGCGGGTTGACAGCGCGAGCGATGAGGAAGCGCATCATCGCCACCTCACGCCACCGACTGTGTCGGCCTTTGCTCTTGAAGCTGGAAGTAGCCCCAAGGGGAAAAACGCTCGCCAACCGCGATGAGTGTTTCGATCAGGGTGGCTACGAACAGTTTTCCTTGTAGCCAAGCCTTGGCGCCCACGAGGTCAGTCTTCTTCAGGTGGCCCAGATGCAGCAGTGACTTCAAGCGCTTAAATGCCAACTCGATTTGCCATCGGTGGCGGTACATCTCAAGGATCGGGTGCGCCGGCACGTTCGGCAGGGTCGTCAGCACGACGATGTATCCCGCCGCCTCCAGCGTGTCGGGTTGGAGATCGCGGCCCTTCTTGGATGCCACCTCGCGCAGCTTGGCCTGCGTCTTGCGGGTCTGTTCGGCGCTCTTCTTGATCGCGCAGACACGAACAGCGAGGGGGCCTTCGTCATCGCGTATCCATGCCGGCCAATCCCACGCTTGGCCGACCTTGAGCTTGCGCAATTTGGGCAGCAATGCCAGCGCTCGCGCTTTGTCGTCTTCCAACGGCACACTGACCATGTTCATGCGCACGATGACATCGCCCTGATGATTGACGACGTGGCGAATGCCGCGCCGATGCGCCAGTCCGCGATCGGCCATCACGACATCGTTGGCTTTGACGGCAAAGCGAGTCAGCGTCTCGCCCTCTTCAGGCAGCGTGACGAGCACCTGCTCACAAGCCAAAGTGCTCAGGTCGATCATGTAGTGCAGTCGCCACGTCGACCCTGTGGCACCGGGTTCACACACCACGCTGGCGTCGACCAGGCGCATTCGCTTGCCCGGCAGCACATACTCGGCCGTGGCCGACAGGCGCAGACTCATCTGCTCGACCATCCACCGGAACCACTCGCCGCTGCCGCGCAGCCGACCCAGCAACGCCACATCGGACACCTTGATCAAGCCGCCCGCATCGGCGCGAACGGCGGTCTCGCGTAGCGAGCAGCCGTCAACCAGGTGGATCAGCAGTACACGCAGCAGCGTGGCGGCATCCTTGAATCCGCGAGTGCGCCGCAGCGCGCCAGTACGCCGCGCCGCCTCCTGCCACCCATCGGGCAACACCCGCTCAATGACTTCCCAGTCTTCGCCCAATCCGGCGAACATCTCTTCCCAATCAACATCGTCGGCGAATTCGTTCATGTCACTGCCCAGTCTTCTGTTGTTGTCAACAGGCCAGAAGTATAGCGCAGCGGGGCAATTTTATCTTAGCGCTTATGGGGGTCAGGGGTGAGGGCGATCAAAACCGCACCACTCCGGCGCTGCCGCCTCGGGCCGGACCCAGCCCACCCACGGCGCGCTGCACCACCAACGCAGTCTTTTTCGACCAGCTTTTCACGACCTTATCCCGGTCGTGGCCTTCGTTGACCTCGATGGCGGACACGATCACCTCCGCTAGCTTGGTGTGGTCGGACAGGCCGATCACTCGTTGCCCGAGCAGTTCGGTCCAGCGATTCCGCACCCCACGCGGATCGTGGCGAGCGTGGTTGCCTTCCTCCACGATGACGTGAAAGACGTGATACATGCGACCGACCAGCGTCAGCAGTTCGCGAGAATCGAAATCGCGTTGCGGCCGGCTGCCGAGGAAGCGAGCGATGGCGGCGGCTGGCAAATTCGGCGGCGGTTCCTCGTCGCCCACCGTGAACAAATAACCCTTCTTGCCGCGTTTCTCAAAGCAGTCGATAGCCGTGTGCATGGCCGCGAAGTACCACGGCAGGTTGTAGGACTCGCACGAATTACCGCCGCCGCCCTTTTCCAGCCACAGCTTTTCGAGCTGCTTGGCGATACGGATGTCGGCCTCGAACTGGGTCACCTGCAACGGTGCCCGGTCGTACAGCACGTCGCCGATACCCATGCACAGGATGTGCGGGTCGGTCACCGGCTTGCGGGCCAGGATTTCCTCGACCATCGTGCCAAGGCCCTTGCGCGCTAGCGCGTCGGCGATCATGCCCATCGAACCGGTCACATCCAGCCCGACGATGATGGCAGTGGATTCCGGATTGAGGTCCGAATCCCGCGATTCCCGCACGGTGACCCCGAGCGGATTCAAGTCCTTGTCGATGCCGCGCGAGGCAAACACGGCGTCCGTGGTTTTACCGGTGGTCGAAGCGGCGTAAGCGCTCCAATCGGTGGAATCCCAACGAGCAGTACCCATGACGTTCTCCTTCTTGGTTGATGTAAACAATACCCTCACTCCCGACCCCTCTCCCGAAGGGCGAGGGAAGCTTCAGTACAAATCCTCGACCGACACGGCGAGCTTCACGAACCGGCGTTTGCCAAAGCTGTCCTTGAGCACCCGATTCGTCCAAATCTGGTAGTCGCGGAGAGCGGAATCGCCCGCTGGCAGCCGCAACCAATCGAGCATCGGTCGCGGGGCCGCTTTCTCGCGTTCCAGCCGCAAACCGGTCGCATCACCCAACAGTTGCCGACCCAGTGCCCGGATCAATTCCAGATCGGTGCGAATGTCGCCACGCCGCCGGTCCATCACCTCGAAAGGCGCGTATTGGACGGTGGCGGCCGGGGCGGCCTGCATCCGCTCGCCCTGCCGCACCGCGTACCACCAGCCTCCGAGCAAAGCGCCGCCGTGCTGCGATGGCGAAACGAACCAGGTGTCGGCGAGAATCGCGTTGTGCGCCAGCCGCGCGTAATCGAGATAACACGCCAAATTCAGCAGCGAGCTGACGATCCAGGCGACATGGCGGGCATCCAGTCGACCGCCGCAATGGTCGAGTAGGTCGCGCAGTAGCACCTGATCCGGGGTTTTCCGCAACACCAACACCCAGCCCTCGTCGATTTCGAAGTGGCGGACGATCTCCGGCAGGTGGCCCCCGATTTCGGCCGCCATGCGGGAATCGGCGCAGGGCAACCGGTCGATCACTTGGAGCGCGTTCTCGAACAGGTCGGCGTACTCCTTTGCGACGACGTAGGCCACGATTTCACCGCCGACGAACAATCGGCCCAACTCGAACGCACGCTCCTTGCGGTAGCGAATCTTGTAGGTCGCGCCGTCGGTCGCCCGCAGCACCAGCAGACCGGGCATTTGCCAGATGCCGCCGCGCAATTTCCGTAGCGCTGCGTCATAAAGTCGGTTGACATGCTGGAAAACTCCGGTCGTGCCAGCGTCCGGGCAACGGTCTGGGTGCCAGCGCGCCGCCAGCGCCCGAAATTCCTGGTGCGCTACGGCTTCGTCACCGGTAAACAAGCGCTCCGGCTCGGATAGCCGGATGGCAAGCAGCGCCTCGGCGGATAATGCGGTCACGTCGTTCATCGGTCACCTCCTGGATGCAAACACTAACAGTCTTATTTGTTTTTTGCAAATAACATTTATAAATAGTTTTCGTGGACTTTAGAGTTCATCCGCTCATACAATGATTTTTGTTATTTTCTAATAACATCAAATGATGATGGAGAGGCGAACGTGAAACTGGCTCATCCACAACCCTTGGTGATGGTGGACACAGCGCTGTTCACCATTCGCGACGAGTGCTTGTGTCTGATCCTGGCACGGCGCAAGGAACCGCCGTTCGAAGGGTTACTTGCCCTGCCGGGTGGTTTTGTCCATGTGCAGGAAGACACCGATACTGAGGCAGCGGCCCGGCGAGTGATTCGCGGCAAGATCGGCTTCGACGCGCCTTATCTGGAGCAGTTGTTCACATTCTCTGGCGCGGCCCGCGATCCGAGGGGGTGGTCGGTCAGCGTCGCTTACTATGCGCTGATCCCTTGGTCGTTGCTGGTGCGGAGTTCGTCGGCCGAAGTGTTTCCGGTCGATGCTTTGCCACCTCTCCCCTTCGATCACGGGCAAATCGTGGCTAAGGCGGTGGAGCGGTTACGGGGGAAAGCGACATATTCATCCTTGCCCGCCTTCCTGTTGCCGGCGGAATTCACCATGAACGACCTGCACCGGATTTACGAGCAGGCCATCGGCACTCGTTTGGACAAAGCATCTTTCCGGCACAAGATTCTAGGGCAGGACATTATCGAGGAAATACCGGATCGTTTCCGCACCGGCGCGCATCGGCCGGCTCAACTTTATCGGCTATCCAGCAAGGCGCTCACACCGCTTGAACGGAAGATTTGAATTCTAATGGGTCAGCATGTCCTCGGCGTCGGCAAGGCCCAAATCGGTGTAGACGTTGCCGCCGCCGACTTCGAATTGGATCGTTTCGTCGTTCACGAGTCTGAATCGGGCGCTCCGGTCTCGTTCGGGCACGCGGCGAAAGGGTTGCGGACGACCAGGCGCCCGTCGATGGTCTGGCCGTCTTGCAGGTCTTCCGAATACAGCGTCCGGCATCTCGCCTGGAGCGCGGCAGCGACGATCAGCGCGTCGTACAGGAAAAATCCGTAACGCTCGGCGATCTGGAGCCCGAGGTCGTGCGTCTCCAGCGTGATCGGCTCGACGGTGCAAACCGCGCGCACCAGTTCCAGTACCTCGCGGATTTCAGGATACGACAGGCCGAGCTTGCGCGCGGCCACCGAAGCGAACTCGTTGAGAACCTGGACGCTGATCGTACCTCCTCGGGCTAATACGGCTTCGGCGTGATCCGCCTTGGCGGCGTCTCCGGACAACAGGTACAGCAGGACGTTGGTGTCGAAAAACGAGTCAGTCCCGCGCATGGGCTTCCAGCCGGTCGAACTTGAAATCGGCCGGCAGCCGACCACGATATTTCTTGATTCGGGCCAGCAGCTCACGGGCCTCCGGTTTCTTGCGAATCTCGAACGCCCGCGCGCCAGCCACCTCGATTTCGATGTCATCGCCTTCTCGCAGGCTCAGCGCCTCCACCACCGCCGTCGGCAGGCGAACCGCCAGGCTGTTGCCCCATTTCGCGACTTGCATGTAGCCTCCACGATTAGATATACAGTGAAAATTGTATATCTAATCGCATTGGAGCGGGTAGTATGGAACGGTCGGTGCCACCGTCGAGCGCGGCGAACGGTGGGCGCATCGGGAAGCTGCCGTGTAGGGGTGGTCGGCGGGCGCGAGCGGAATCTCGAACGCCCGCGCGCCAGCCACCTCGATTTCGATGTCATCGCCTTCTCGCAGGCTCAGCGCCTCCACCACCGCCGTCGGCAGGCGAACCGCCAGGCTGTTGCCCCATTTCGCGACTTGCATGTAGCCTCCACGATTAGATATACAGTGAAAATTGTATATCTAATCGCATTGGAGCGGGTAGTATGGAACGGTCGGTGCCACCGCCGAGCGCGGCGAACGGTGGGCGCATCGGGAAGCTGCCGTGTAGGGGTGGTCGGCGGGTTTCAGGGGTCGAGGCTCCACGACGACGAATCGCTATCCAGGTTCGGAGTGAAATTTTCGTCGATGGCGATAAACTTAAAAATACGCGAGACCCGACCACTATCGAACGAACAATTTGTCTCGTTGTTACTATACGACTGATTTATCTTATTTTATTAGCCATTCGCGAACCCATCACAAGGAACACAAATAATGTCGACGCAATTGATCGAGCTCAAAGATGGACTCTTGGTCGAAGTCGAGACCCCTCCCAGCGAACCCCCCAAGCCAATTGCCGCCGGGGCCGCCGAGCGAGTCGAGGGGGCGATGGATGCGGCCCGCGACCTGCTACTCAAAGCTGTCCAACCGGTCGCCGCCGTCTGGGAAGAACTCAATCGGGATTTAACCATCGAGCAGGTGGAAATCGAACTGGCCCTCGGTTTTGAAGCCGAGGGCAATCTGTTTCTGGTCAAGGGAAAAGGCAACGCCAACGTCAGTTTTAAAATCACCGTCAAGCCCAAGTAACCCATGGCCAAGGACGCCCGAGACGAACGGCTGTGGCGCGGCGTCAAGCCGATCGTCAGCGCCGAGGAGGACGACAAGGGCCGCATTCGGGGACTCGGCACCGGCTTTGTCTGCGGTCGCGACGGCACCACCGTTTATCTGCTGACCTGCTGGCATGTGGTCAAAGCCATCGGCGAGGCCAACCTGCGCGTCGAGAAACGACCGGCGCGGGTTGTCGCGCAAGGCGACAAGGCGCTGGATTTGGCCCTGTTGGCGGTCGAGGGCTTGCCGGACTCCGAGGTTCTGGCGCTGTCGATGGCCGGGCATCCCGATCAGCGGTTTCGCACCATCGGGCATTTCTGGGCCAACGAGAAAGAGCAGGACGTACCGGATTCGCGACCGCTGGATGGACAACTGGGTCAGCAACGTCGCAAGGTCTCGGGCCGGTACGACTACGTCGCCGCTTGGGAGTTCAGCGTCACTCAGGAGGCTGAGTTCGACAAAATCCGCGCCGGTTACAGCGGCGCGCCGGTCTTCGACCCGATCAGCGGTTCGGTCGTTGCGGTCATCAGCCACCAGGAGAGCGAAGCGCGGGGCCACGCCATCGCCGTCTCCAACCTCAAAACCATTTACTCGCGCGCCGATCACTTCTTCACCGATTCGCCGCACGACGAGGGCAGCGGCCGTGATCCCTGGATCGTCAAAACCCTCGATCACCTCCGGCAGGTCAGGCTCCTGCGCGATCGGTTGCGGACGGCGGACGGTCCGGTAGTCGCCGTCGTGGAAGGCTGCGCCGAGGATTGGCCAAGCTACCTGGCCGATGACGTGCTTCTCGATCCCTGGCCGGCGTTCGACGACATCCCACAGGAAGCGACGACGCTCAATCCGACCCGATACGGCGAAAGCGAAGACGCGTTCTGGATCGCCTTGTATCATCAGCATGTGCCCTCCGGCTCCCGGCCGGCCGGCGATCGCGAGCAGGAACGGGAAGCCGTCCGCGCCTGGCTGCGCTCCCGCGACCGTCACCTGTTCTTCGTTTCGTGCGGCATGGAGGCCCACCGCTGGAACCTGCGATCCCTGATTCGCGCCGGCCAGGCTTTTCTGGCCGAACTGGCCCGCCGCGAACCGGGAATGCGCCTGTTGATGCTGATCGTCTGTCAATCGTGCCGCGAGCGCCCGCCCTGGTGGTGGTCGTTGTGGCGTCGCCACCTCCAACGCACGCCGGGTGTGCTGTGGCTGGAACCGCTGCGGCCCTTGCAAAGCCCGGACCTGGACGAGTGGTACAACGGTTTTACCCGCGATGTCCTGCGCTGGCTGAATCGCGACCGGCTGCGCGACGAACTGCTGGATCTGTTCGACACGCGGCGCGCCGAGGTCCGCTATCGACTGGTTCGCAAGTGTTTGCTGGATGAGGGCGCGCTGGAGCGGGCGCGCGTCGGAAACTGACCCGGCCCCCGAAGATATCCACCACGGCCGGCCCGCGTCGCCGGACCCTAACTTTCAAGGACCCATCGCCCGTGACCCTGCAACGCATCTACACCGGCCAAGGCGGACGAGCGCCGGCCAAGGTCAAGGATCTGCCGTCGGTCAACCCCGAAGCCTTACGCGCCCCCGAGGGCTATCTGGCGCCGCCGGACCTCGCCGCCGCCGTGGACGCGGCCCTGACGCTGGGCATACCGCTGCTGCTGACCGGCGAGCCTGGTTCCGGTAAATCCGCCCTGGCCGATAGCGTCGCCTACGAGCTTGGCCTTGGGCGGGCGCTGCGCTTCGTGGTCAAGTCCGACACCGAGGCGCGTGACCTGTTCTACCGCTTCGACACGGTTGGCCGGTTCCACGCCGCGCAAACCCCGGGCGCGGACGCCCATCCCGGCCGCCACATCAGCTTCGCCGCCCTGGGCAAGGCCATCCTGCACGCCAAGCCGCCATCCTTCGTCGAAGCGCTCGGTGTACCGGCCCACGCAGTGGACCATCCCGGCGAGCGTACCCGCTCGGTGGTGCTGATCGACGAAATCGACAAGGCGCCCCGCGACGTGCCCAACGACATCCTGGTCGAGATCGAGACCATGGCGTTCGACATCCCCGAACTCGGCGGGGGCGACCGGGGTCCGGTCCGGGTCGGACTCGACGACGCCAAAAACGAGAACCAATACCGCCCCATCGTCATTTTCACCAGCAACCGCGAGAAAGCGTTGCCTGAGCCGTTTCTGCGTCGCTGCGCGTTTTATCATTTGGAATTTCCGCCCTTCGAAGCAGTCGAGGGCGATCCCGAAGCCGTCACCGTCGGCGGTATTGTCGGCGCCCGGCTGGGAGGTCGCTACGAACGCGACCGCAGTCGGGCCGCCGAACGACGCAAGGACCTGGCCCTCGACTTCTTTCGTTTC
>JBAOHI010000008.1:0-33061 GCA_037045535.1 Candidatus Competibacter sp. | reverse complement strand
CTGATCTACCGCTTGGCCGACGCGCCTGCCAGCGAGCTGCTGGTCTTCGTTCGCGCCGGTACCCACGCCGACCTGTTCGAGTGAACCCGCGTGACCTCCGGCACGCACGTCGCCTTTGCCTCGGTGCTGTATCTGGGCGGTGCAACCCTGTTTGGCTACAAGCCGGATGGGATCGGTTGGTTACTCGTGGCGGTGGCATCGCTGGGGCCGGACGTGGATTTGCCGACCTCGAAAATCGGCCGGCTGTTGTTCTGGCTCTCCGTGCCGCTGGAACGGCGCTTCGGCCATCGCACCGTGACCCATTCCGCCGTGGGCCTGCTGGTCGTGGCGCTGATTGCCTCGCCCTTGTGGTGGGTTCGGCCGCTGTACTTCGGGTGCGTGCTGGGCGGCACCTGGTCGCACGTCTGGATCGATATGCTGAATGAATAGCCAAAACTGAGTGTCCCACGGTCGTTTCCGAACATTTCTGCGGGTTTCGCCTCTGATGTACGATTGCGGTCTGTTGCATAGAAAATGCGCACAACGATATGTGAAGCATGTGAAGCACTACGTACTCTTTCTAGAGGGTTGTCCACACTCGGCGGCGTTGGTCTTACCACCGACAGATCTTTCGATACCGCCACCGCAGCAACCTCTCTCTCAGCCTCTCTCTTAATATTTCTCCAAACCTTCCAAGCCCCTTTTGTCGCAGTCCCTACAGAAGTCCTTCTTATCTCAGCCTCTATCTCAGCCTTAGAGGTCATGGCTTCGGCTTCCCGCTGCACCTCCAGCAGAGTTTTTTCTACCACAGCCTGCTGTGCTAATAAACCGCTATGATCAGGTACAATTCTTAAACCCCTTTTAATAATACGTAAGCTTTTTTTCAATAAACCCCTTTTTGCATACTGCTCGGCCAATTTTTGATATCGATCACATATTTTCACAACACCTTGTTTAGCCTCATCATTATTTGGATCTATTTTTAAAACTCTTTGATAAGTAATCATTCAAAAGTTATCTTGTATTTTGAGCCGAACTGGTCGAGGATGGTTTGGAGTTCGGATTTGAGGTGATCGAAGCTGAGATAGGCCCTAGGTGGGAGCCATTCATACTTAATTTTGCGCCAGAGGATTTCGATGAGGTTGAGTTCGGGGCTGTAGGGCGGCAACCAGTGCAAGCCGACGCCCTGTCGAAACCAGTCCAGGATGCGGACCTGAAAGGCGTGGCTGGTATGGATGGGAGCGTTATCAAGAACGACCAAGCGGAGCTTCCTGGCCTGGGCGGTTTGCGCGGCGAAGGCGTCCAAGGCGGCGATGACCGTGGTGGAGGTCACGGTGCCGGTGACGGTCTGAAAATGGCTTTGATTCGTGGGACTCATAAATCCCAAGACATTCACGCGCGGGCTGGCGACGCTGGGAAGGGCCAGGGTCTTGCCACGCTGCTGCCAGGCATAGGGAATGGCCGGGGTAAGACTGAAACCGCTTTGGTCGAAATAAAACAACTCGATCACCCCTTGGACATGACCTTGTCGGAGTGTCGTCAAGCGCGCGTGCGCCGTGCGAAAGGTGGCTTCGTCGCGAGGGCCTTTAACCCGTCGCCGGCACCGTTTCCAACGATAGGCTTTTTTTTGACGATCCGATGCACCGTTTGCCGACTGGCCTGTTTGCCCGTCGCTTGCGCCAGCTGCGCTTGCGCTTGTTTGAGCTGGCGCGGCTCCGCCTCAAGCCAATCGCACAACCACGCCGCTTCAAGCGGCGTGTAAATCGGGGGCCGTCCTGAACGCGGCTCATCATACAATCCCCGCAGACCCTCGTCCTCCCACCCGTCCAGCCAGGCGCTGATCGTGTCCACATCTACCTCAAACAGCGCCGCCAGCGCGATGCGCCGATACCCGCGATGCGCTAAATACACCGCCTGCGCCCGCTGCCGTACCCGGCCATTCGGCCCGTCTTTCCACGCCGCCCGTAGCGTTTCACACTCCGCCTCGCTCAACGGCCCAATTCGCTTCATCACCGCTGCCCTCTCGCTCTCTATTTAACGCAAAATATTACCCGATTTCTTTTGATGAGTTACTTATGTTCTTTAATACCTCGCAATAAGTTGCGGAGTCAGTTATTAGCTAATACAGTAACTTTTTCTAGCATTAGAGCCTATCCGAAAATATCAATTCAGAGAGAGCCGATTAAGCGGAGCCCTCTTCAGGGATAGGGGCATACAATTTTTTGAGCAGGATACGGATCGAAGCGACGCAAATCATAGCGACACTGGATGCCACTCTTTTTTCATAGACGCGCACCAATCGACGGAACGGCTCAGCCAAGCCAAGGTTCTTTCCACCACCCACCGGCGGGGCAAGACTTTAAAGGCTTTCGTGGTTCTTTGAACGATCTCCAGCTCACAAGAAAAGGTTGCTTTCACCCATTGAACTAACTCGCCCTGATAGGCTTGATCGGCCCAAATGCGGCGCAGCGTGGGCACGATTTTAAACAGCTTCTTCAATAGGGGGTAGGCCCCCTGACTGTCATGGATATTGGCGGCATGAACCGCGACAGCCAGAATACAACCCGTTGTATCGGTTACAATATGATATTTCCTGCCTTTGACTTTCTTCCAACCGTCAAAGCCCGATTCCTCGGCGGACTCCGCCGTGCCCTTGACGCTTTGACTGTCGATGATCCCTGCGCTCGGTTCTTCGGTTCGACCATTTTTTTTCGCACCCCGCAGCGGACTTCCGCATTCACGCGCTCGAAGAAACCCGTGGCCATCCATTTCATATAATGGTAGTTCACCGTGGTCGGCGGTGGAAAATCGTGCGGCAAATAAGCCCATTGACAACCTGTTTTATTAATATTAGGAGTTACGCAGTTGGGAGCAATGGAGTAAAAGGGCGGAATGAACCGACCGAAAGTGACTGAAGAGGATTACATCAATTTTCTGATTGCGACGCCGAAGGTGTGCAGCGCGACGGAAGCGGCGCGCGTCCAACCGGACGGAGCCAAAGCCCCGGCGCATGATGCGTTTACCCGGTTGTTGCACCGACTGGAGCCGGACGCTGCGACGCTGTGGCAAGAGGCGGCTACCCAAATAGAGCGGCGTGGGGGCGTGCTGGTGGTGGACGACTCGACGCTGGACAAGCCCTATGCGGAGAAGATGGGGTTGTAAGCCCAAACCCCAGAAAATTCCGTCAGCCCAATTTCAGCCCGGCCACGATCGCTTCCAGGTCGAGGATTTGGCCGGTGCCTCGGAACATGTAGTGGCCGTTCAGATGGATATGGCGCCAGGCGGCCGGCGACACCTTCTTCAGCAACACCAAAACCTTGGGATTCAAGCCGGCTTGGTACTTTTCCAGCAGCCGAGACAGGATGGCGGAGTTGTAATAGATGATGGCATTGGCGACCGGCCGCCCACACTGGTTGCTGATCTCGATGTCGAGGTCGGTGCGGCCGGTCAGCTCCTTCTTGCCGCCGACCTGGGCAATCGCTGAGCGTAGGTGATGGTAGGACTCGATCCGGTTCTGGGAATGGTGGACGTTCCGTTGTAGCTGCGGGTCGCGCAGGTAGCGAAGGGTATAAATGCTGCGGATCAGCTTGTCGAACTCGAAGAGCGCCCGGCGGGTGGGGTTCGGCGCGGTGTAGGTGCAGAGCTTCCGAATCAGGGTGCCCTGGGTCATCTCCTTCAGGGCCAGGGTGGCGACGATCTGGTCGAGGTGGTTTTTTTCATCGACGATGACCTGCGTATCGATGACCCCGACCGGACGAATCAGCGCTTTGTCGTACCGGGCCGGGTCGCCGACGCAGTAGAGCTGTTTGAACTGGGCCTTCAGGTCGGTGAAGCGCGGCTCAAAGCGGCGCCCGAACCAATGCAGGACGGCGAAGTTGGCTTTGTTGACGCTGTGCATGTCGCCGGTGATCGCCGTCGGCACAATCTCCGAGGTATTGCGGTACCAGAGATCGAACACATGGTGGGCCTCGAACTCGTGAGCCCCGATGAGCCAGCCCTGCAGAGGCACGTGATTGCACAGCAGGGTGTAGGCGACGACGCCCTTGCCGCGGCCAAAATACTTACGGGAATGGCGGGCCTTGAGGGTGGGTCGTTCCACCCCGAATTTCTGGCCATCGACGCTGCCGTAGAGCGCCTCCAGGTCGAAGGAATAATGCGGGAAGATGGGCAGGCCGGCGATGGCGTTACTGATCCGGTCGTTGGCGCCTTGCAGGGTCGCTGTTCGCAGATACTGCTGCGCCGTGGCTTCCAGGATGTGGTAGGGAATATCGCTGGTCTCTGCCAGGGCGCGGTTGCCGTGATTCATCGCCTGGGCCAGGATCACCGCCATCAAACTATCCGGATCGGCCACCTGCTTGGTGTAGCGGGGCTGCAACGGGGTCATGGCCGCCAGGAGATGACAGCGATCGTTCACGAACCGAAAGACATCGGCGATATCGCAACACGCGACCTGATCGAACAACGGCGCCTGTGAGGCGGTCTTGGAGTCGGCCTTGGGGCGGCGCCAGGTCAGGGTCTGGCTGGCGCTGTCGTACTCCAGATGCTTTAGCTTCCCGTGCCGCAATTCGCGGTCGAACGACCGCCACTGCCCGTCCAGTTCCGTCTCCAAGGCCTTAAGCTGGGCTTCGATGGGTTGCCGCAACCAGGGAATCTCCAAGCCGCGAAGTGCTTCGGCCTGCGCGTCCAGGGACACCAGTTCGTCGGTGAGGCGGCGATATTGCAGGCTGTCGTCCAGGTAGATTTCGCCCGACTTCAGGCGTTTCCGGATCTGCCGGTAGATCCAAAACTCATAGCGGTCGGCCCGGACCCGCTTCGCTTGGCCGTCATCACCGAACTCCAGCAGGTAGGGTCGCAGGCGGTGGGGCACGGTCTTATCCAGACATTCGGCGATGGGGCGTTGCGAAAGCCGCTGGGCCTTATCGAACACGCCGCTCATCCACGTCAGGGCGGACAGCCAGGGGCTATCCGGCACGGTGCTGGCGAAGTCGAGCGCCAGGAACAGCGGCCGGAGATGCCGGCGGGTCCGCCCGGCCAGTTCCTCCACCAGTTGCCAGCGCCAAGCCAGCTTGTTGGCTGGCCTTTGGCTCAGCTGCTGGGCGGCGGCCTGTAGGGTTTCCTTGGGCAGGATGGCGAAGGCTCGCTGGCGGACTTCGCCAAACGGCGTGGTGTCGTCCACGCTGTCATCGACATACAGCAGCAGCAACCGCCCGACCTGCCGGTTGGCCTGCTGCCGCCGGTCCTGCTCCAGGACATAGCGCTGCTTGGCCTCGACCTGGGTTTGATCCTCCAGTTGCTTCATGTGATAGCCGAGGGCGTCAACCAGGTTGTCGGTCAGCTGGCGGTAGCGCTGGAAGGCATATAGCATAACAAAATAGATTTGATTATTATAAACGGATGACCTATTCACTGGATTTTCGTCGTAAAGTGCTAGAGGTTCGGGACCGGGACCGGTTATCGATTGCCCAGGTGGCGGAACGTTTTGCGGTAGGGAAAGCGAGCGTGATGCGCTGGCTGAAGCGGATCGAGCGCAAGCCGTCGGGGTTTCGGCGGCGCAAGCTGGACGTGGAGGCATTGGCGGCGGACCTGCGGGACTATCCGGATGCCTACCAATACGAACGGGCGGCGCGGTTGGGGGTCACGCAAAATGCGATTTGTTACGCGCTGAAGAACAAGCTACGGGTTTCCTATAAAAAAAACGCTGGCGCATCCGCGCGCGGACGCCACCGCGCGGTGTGCCTTTCAAGCCCGTCGGGCGGCGTATGAGGCGGCCGGACGAACACTGGTGTGGATCGACGAGAGCGGGTTTGCCCAGGACATGCCGCGCCGGTACGGCTATGCCCCCGTCGGGCAGCGCTGCCACGGACGCTGGGACTGGCACGCCAAGGGGCGCACTAAGGTGATCGGTGCCCTTTGGGGTTCCCAGCTCATCGCCGTCGGCCTTTTTGAATCCAGCGTCAACGCCGAGGTCTTCCTCGCTTGGACCCACCGCGTGCTCCTTCCTCAACTGCCGCCCGCCGCCGTGATCGTCCTCGATAACGCCGCTTTCCACAAACGCGCCGACGTTCAAAACACCCTTCGCCAAGCCGGCCACACCCTGGAATACCTGCCGCCTTATTCCCCCGATCTCAATCCCATCGAGCATAAATGGGCGCAGGCCAAAGCCATCCGCAAGCAATCCCTTTGCTCCGTCGACGAACTCTTTCGCTCCAATCAAATATGATCACTTTTATTCGATTCTGCTATAGCACAGGAGATAGAGATAGGCTTGCTCCGGCCGCAGCCGGCGCAGGTCATAGATGGTGTAGAAATGGGCCAGGCTGGCGTAGTGGTTCACGTTCTGCTGGGAGATCGCCAGCTCGGGCAGCAGCGTTTTGGCCAGCCGGTCAATCGGCGCCAGGGTGGCCCGTTTCTCCCGTTCCAGGGCCATCTGCCGGTAGCCAAAATGCTTGGCGTCCTGCTTGAGGGCGGCTAGACCCGACAAGGTATCGTCGCGGACCAGCAACTGTTTGAGTAGGTCCCGGGCCAGCTCGTCCATCCGCTCGGCCAGCACGTGGCTCAGACGTTGGCGTTCCGCCAACAGCGCCTCGCTGACCAGCGTCTGCAAGGTCGTATAGCCGGGCCGGACGATTTTGTGCTCGTTGAGAAAGGTGAGAAGCTCGGCGACGATGAAACCGGGCGTGACGTCGCGGCGAACTATCGGGGTGATCTGTTGCGTGAGCGTCGGAAGGAACTCCGCCGACCAAAGCCGATAACCGAACTGCGCCGCGATGAGGGCACGCTGCGTGTAATGTTCGTGCTTGGTGATGATCCGCAGCTCGAAGGCCTGGCCGTTGAAATAGCGCGTCAGGATGAAGGTGCAATCTTCCCGCACCTCGTCCCAGGAGAATCGGAAGAAGGCGTGCTTGGCCTTGAAATAGCCGATCTGCAAGGCGCAGTAGACTTGGGCGCCGAGGCTGGGGCGACGGTTGGCCAGGGCCAGTTCCGCTTCGTCCAGCGACAAATAGTCCAGCCGCTGCCCGTCATCGAAATCCGGCAAGCCGTAGAGGGCGAACTGCTCAGCCTCGGACAGGACGGTCAGGAGCTTGTTTTTCGTCGACATCAGGGTAGCGCGCTTCAGCCTGGAGAATACTTTCCCTACAAGGGTTCTTTTCGGGAAAGTAGCGGCTCCCGAGGCGAGCTAAAATGAGGTCTCCAGGCCTGCGGTGGGGCCGGTGTCAATCATTGTTTTCGGGAAAGTGTGGTTACGATGAAGCCACCCCTCAAACAGCCCAACGCCCAGCGGCGTAGCCGGGAGTACCTGACGTCGGCCGAGATCGACCGGTTGATGGCCGCCGCCAAACAACTGGGGCGTCATGGCCACCGGGACGCCACCATGATCCTGCTGGCCTATCGGCATGGGCTGCGCGTGTCAGAATTGGTAGCCCTGCGGCGTGAGCAAGTGGACCTACATCAGGGATTACTGCATGTGCGCCGGCGCAAGTACGGCTTGCCGAGCACCCAGCCCCTACGCGGTCCCGAACTCCGGGCATTGCGCCAGCTCTGGCGGGATTACCCCGAGACCCCTTATGTGTTCGTCACCGAACGCCAGGCACCCATGACTGATTCCACCTTCCGGAAACTGGTGGCCCGCGCGGGCGAGGCGGCCCGACTGGGCCTGCCCATCCATCCCCACATGCTGCGGCACGCCACCGGCTTCAAGCTGGCGAACGACGGCCAGGACACCCGCGCTATCCAGCATTACCTGGGGCACAAGAATATCCAGCATACTACCCAGTACACGCAACTGGCGGCGGATCGCTTCAATAGCTTCTGGGATGATTAAGGCGGCGGGAATCACCACCCCAGGGGAATCAAAGCAGGGCCGCAGTGGGACTGACAGAATTTTCTGGGCTTTGGGCTTACAACCCCATATTGGTTTCGTTGCCTTGCGAATCCCGCAAACAGATAGCCGCCTGTTGCGGTTGATTCCGTTCGCCAATGCTGAGCATTGAACTGTCTAATCCGTCAATTTGAAAAATCTTGCGCATTGCTTTATCTCCAATTTGAGTTTTCGCGCTTTTCCAAAAGCGGCGAATGAATAAGTTTTTCCGGTTTCTCCATTTAACGCGCCCGAGCCTACCGGGAAAGAACGCGCTAATTCATTTTAGTCAATTTCATAGTAACAAATTGTTACAAAATAATAGATTGAAGTCAAGTTTTTTTATGAATTTTCAGCATTTTATTCCCGAAGACGCTGCTAAAACAGCGACTGCTGACGAAAAGAAACAGCCGCAGACCGAGGCGCTGGCGACCACGACCGCCCACCGAGCGGCAGAACGGGAAGCGGGAGGCCGGGAAGCGCAGGCGGAGCCGACAACACAAGCGGCCCAGACACCCGCAACGTGAGCGCTGACAGCGGCGCGACGCGAGCGGCAGGCAGCAGCACCAGCCGACCGGAGCGCCCAGCGCGGACGGGTGGCAGCCCGAACGAGCGGGCGCGACGGCAAACCAGCGCCGCCAGCGCAGGCGAGCTGCACCGCACCGCCAGCGCGCGGCGACAGCCGCGCACCAGCCAGCGCCAGCGACAACCCGCGACGCTGGCAACCAGCAGCGGCAGCGGCGGCAGAGCCGCCACGCCAGAAAAAAGGCCAGCCACTAACCGCGCACCCAAGCCGGAGCGGGCAGCGACGCGGCAGCAGCCAGCCGCAGCGACGGCGGGACGGCCACCGGCACCGAGACGCCGAACACCGGACCCGCCGCGCCGGCGAACCGCCGCACCGCCAGCGGAAAACCGACCCAGCCCGACCAAGCCGAGGCGAACGCGGAGGCCCGCGCCGACCGCCGCACCTGCCAGCGACAAGCGCCAGCGACCAGGGCAAACCCAACGAGCGAGCGCCACCAGGGCGCCGACAGCGGCGAAACCAGCGAGCCACGCGACAGAACGAGAGACCGAGACGAAACAACCGAGAACGAAGCCACGACACACCCCCACAAAAGCAAGCCAGCGACCAGCGGGAGCCGCCCACCCGCCGCCGCAGGGAGCGGCGGAAGGCCCGCAGGGAGCGGGCCACAGGGACGGGAGGGAACCCAACCCCCCCAAGCGGAAGGGCCAAGGGGGCGAGCGCACAGGGCTGGAAGCGAGGGCTGGCGCACAGGGCGCGAAGCGGGGAGCGCAGCGACCGAACCCTTGCGCCAGCCCGCAGCGGACGGCACAAGCGCAAAAGCCCTAAGGCCCGACGCGGGGAAATACGTGAGCGAAGCGAACACGAAGGCAGGGACGCCGCGAAGGCGCGAAGCGTGGGGGAACGGGGGCGGAAAGCCCCCGATCTGTTCAGCGTTCGCGCCGGGAGCGCAGCGCTACGCAAGGATGCGCACCGGTTCCCGTAGCTTGCATTTATCGCTACTAGAACCTAACATTAAGTAACAAAAAGTTACTAGAAGGACTGAGATAATGAGCGATATTGGTCATGCGATTGTTGTACGCCGGACGATTCTTAAGGTAAATCAAGCGGAACTTGCTCGCCGTATTGGCGTGGCACGTAGCTACATCAGTTTGCTTGAAAATGGAGAGCGTCCGCTGAGCGATGAGCTACTACAGAGAATCTCCGCCGCCCTCGGCTGCAAGCCGGAAGACTTCACGAAATGGCAGCAAGCGGCCTAGATGTAGCGGTCGGCTTCGAGTGGACGCCGTTTGCGCGCGGTTTCGTTTTCTGGGAATACCCCGGCAAGGAGCATCTACCCCCGCCAGACGAAGCGAGCCGGCACGAATGGCTGGAGGGATTTCTACAGGCTCACGCGGATTATCCCGATGAACCTCTCGACCCGGACAACCTGGACAGCGGGGAGACGGCGTAGGAATCGACTGGATCAAGGGGAACCTCTCGAAAGGACCTCTTCCAGTTCGGCGACAAAGGCCGTCATGGAAACGCCCATAGCCCGGCAAAAGGCTCGCAGTTCGAGCGCGTCGATTCGCCGTTCGCCCCGTTCGCATTTGGAAATAAACGATTGGGTGGTGTCCAACCTTTCCGCCAGTTGCTCCTGCGTCAAGCCCTGCTTTTCTCTGAATTGCCTCAATAATTCCAAAAACTTGGCATATTCCGTTGAATGTATAGTTTTCGGTTTACTCATGACGCCGCGCCTAAAAACGCGGATTCTTTTACAGTTATTACTGGGATAGCCCAAAATCGAATAGTCCAAAATAAGCTATTCCAAAATAGCCTATCAGGCACCATAATTGATTTTTATGAGGGTTTTATGACGACGCAGAATTAGAACTAATTGATTGAAATAGAAATGAAAAAGCCCGCTGAAGCTGTGGCGGCGGATGCGGGCTTTTTCGTGGTCCATCAGGAGGTGACATCCATGCAATCCAGTGACAAAGCTTACCCGGATTCGTTCCCCATTGCCAGCGGCGCCCCCAATCCCGTCGCCGGCTCCATCGCCCATCTGCTTCATCTTCTCGACCGGCCCATCGCTTTCCATCGCTGCTTTGTGACCCTCGCTGGGTCGATCACGGCCGCGCTCATGCTCAGCCAAGCCTTGTACTGGCAGAAGCGCACCAAGGATCACGACGGTTGGTGGTACAAAACCCGCGACGAGTGGACAGCCGAGACCGGGATGAAGCGCAAGGAGCAAGAAGGGGCTCGGCGGAAGCTCAGAAAACTGGGGTTGCTGCACGAGCAACGGCGTGGCGTCCCGGCCCAGCTTTGGTATCGCGTCGATGAAATTCGGTTGCTGGAAATGTTGGCCCAGCCCACAGCCGAAGCGGCGTTGGAACCAGTCCCAGACGGCTTAAAACAGCCCGTCCAGTTGGTACAAAATGGGCCATCTGGAAAGACCAAAACGTACCAACAGGCTGGTACAAAAGGTACCAGCAAGAAGGCTCTTTTTGGTCCAACATTTAAAGAACAGAGACTACACAGAGACTACACAGAGACTACTACCACCACCCCAAACTCCTCCGCCTCCACGGAACACACGGCGGAACCTGAAGCGGCCGAGCGTGGTGGTCGTGGTGTTCAAGACCAAAATCTGAAATTCCAGGGCAGCGACCAAGAACTCGTCACGCTGGCAACGACCGAGCAAAACCCGGTTAGCCAAGAAGAGATTCCAGCGGTAGCGACCACGGAAGAGAGCAGCGAGACCACTAGCGAAAATCAAAATCCGGTCGCCAGTACGGAGGAAGTCGAAGCGCGGCAGCCAGAACTCTCTTATCCGGCGAAACTGACCGAGCGGGAGCGGGAAGACATCACCGCCCAAATTGGCACATTGCCGCCAAAGACGGCACAGCAGATGCTCGATGTGGTAGAGGCGAAAATCAGCGCCGGTCAGATCAGGACCAACCCCGCCGCCGTGCTACGGGGCATCGTGCGCAAATACCGGGCTGATCCGTCCACGTTCGATCCATCGCCCGGATTCGGGAATGCCGAGGTTCGCCACCGCCGCGCCGAGTTCGAAGCACGGCAGCGAGCGGAAGCGGAACGGCGGGAACGAGAGCGCGAAGCTTCACGGATCACACCCGCCGCCCGCGAAGTGGCCCACCGCTCACTAGCGGCGATGAAGCAATTACTGAGGGGCCCTGCATGAGAATAAAAATTTTAGAAATTTTTTTAGAGAAGTATTCGTGTGTCCGGTGCTTTAAGCCTTATGCATAGGGCATTTTGGGCGGAAACTGCCTATACTTTCGGAATGACAATTGAAGTTTCGCTGGATCAAATCGCCCTTTGAGAAAGTTCGAAAACGGGGTTTTGATGAATCGTGTTTCCAAAAGCGGGGTGGAGTGAAACCGACATGTTTGATCGGGAATTATTCGACGACGCCCGTAGGGAGTTTCTTTCGCATCTGCTGTACGCCAAGGGCCACAGCAAAACGACGTGCTACAACTACAACTCCGACCTGGGCATCTGGGCGGATTGGCTGATCGAAGCGGGGAAGGATTGGCAAGCCTGCCGCTACCCGGACGTGGAGCAGTTCGCGGCGTGGCAGTTGCGCGACCGCAAGATCAGCGCCCATATCACCAACCGGCGGCTCTCGACGCTCTCGACGTTCTACAAGTGGCTGATGCGTTCCGGCGTGGTCGATCACGATCCGGTGGCGCTGGCCGAGAAGCCGAAACGACCGTTGCGGATTCCGCTCTGGCTGGAGCGGGAGGAGCAATCCCGCTTCGAGGCGACGCTGAAAGATCGGCGCAATATCCCGATCAACATTTTCGGCAATAACAAAACCCGGATGACCGAGACGCGCCGCCGCTACGAGCTGCTGTTCGGCCTGTTGCTGAACTCGGGGCTGCGCATCTCGGAAGCCCTCGCGCTCAGGGCCTCAGACGTGCGAATTTTGGACGGCACGGCGAAATCGGTACGGGTGATCGGGAAGGGCGACAAGGAGCGCCTGGTGCCCCTCCCAGGGGCCTTTGGCGCGGTGTTTGGGTTCTGGTTGAAGGACCGCAACCGGACGGAGCCGGTTTTCGCCAAGGCGGACGGCAAAGCGGTGTCGCCGCAGGCGGCGCGCGGCTATCTGCGGCTGATGCTGAAGAAGGCGGGCATCGAGAAGAAGATTTCCCCGCACAAGCTGCGCCACACCTACGCCACGAACCTGCTCAACGCCGGGGCGGAACTGGTGGACATCAAGGCCCTGCTGGGGCACGAGAGCATCAGTACCACCCAGATCTACACCAACGTGGGGCAGGAACGGATGGAGCAGGTGGTGGGGAGGTTGTGAGCTATCCTGCGGCTGATCCGTCGCCCCGTTAGGCGGGAAGCGCCGCCACGCTCCAGTGTGGTGGCAAATGCTGACGCATTTACAGTTCACTGAACATCAATAGGACTTTCGCTTAGCCTTTTGGCTAGGCAGACTGATACACGGGGACGTGTGGCTGTTGCAACTCGCTGCGCAGATAGTGGCTCCAGAGAGTGTGTTTGACGCGATAGAGAGTGGTTTTTAGTTTTTTAGCCCTGACTTTCAACGAGAACCACGCCTGATAACAGCAGGCAATGTGGGTGCGCTGGGCGCGTTGTTTGCGGCATTGGCATTTTTCGATGCCCGTGAGTTGTTTCAGTTCGCGATGCAGTTGCTCGATCATCCAACGCACCTTGTTTTCTCTTTGAACAACCTGCGTGTCGATGGAACCTGGGGATCGATTGGTGATCATCCAGTCAATGTCGCCGTTGGAGGCGACCACCTTGAAAAGCTGCACTTTGAAAGGGACTTCCTTGAGCTTGACGGTCATGCCTTGCCGCAACTGCTCTGGCGTCCATTCCAGGTCTTGGAGATGAAAAGAGCCATCGCCCGGCTTGAGGCTCACCAAGCGGTTTTCCTTTAACGTCGTGACAAAGACTTTGTTAAGCCGATGAATGAACTTGAGATTATCGGCAGCGCCATACCCGCTATCAAACAAAACCGTGTCCGCTTCAATCCCTTTCTCTCGCCAAGCCCGGCGTAACAGGTCGCGAAAGTGGTCATTCTTGGTCAGTCCGTCCATAGGCGGCGCGTAGATTCGAAAATCAATCGGGTAGTAGTCCTCTCCCGCGCTATGAACTAAATTCACCACCCCAATCCCTTTCACTACACTGTGCCTGTTGCCGCTGTATTGACGCTTGACCAGTTCTATCACGCGAGAATGCGGTTTCTCCTGCACGCTGTCATCCACGATCAAATACGCTTCCTGTCGATTCGCAATGAGCGGCGCTGCCAGCCTCCATAAATCCCGTGCCGTCACCTTGCCCCGGCGCAAATAATCGTTGATCGCATCGTGACTCGTCCCCTCCAAATGATCCGCCAGATGTGTACACGTATAATTCACCGGCGTGCTAATCAAATACTGGACATATTGCTCTTTCGTAACCATCCGAGAATTATATCAAAAATATCAATATCTTGAAAATGAAAGCGAAAGTCCTAATTTTATAAAATTTTCTCAATCTATCAGAAATCATCTCATCTAATGGTTCATTCCCCACCTCGAACGCCGCCTCCTGCTCCCCCGGCCTCAGCCAGAACTGCACGAACACTTTGCCCTTGGCCGCCATCAAATCCAGCCACTGTTATCCCGGTCGCACACCTCGCCGGGCGGCAGATTATGGATGCTTGCGCAAAGCGGCGTACCGGGTTGCCAGTTCTTTTGCGCGTGTTAGCTTTTCTTGACCCTCGCGGTTACTGTGAACCATCGCGATCAGCCGGTCGGTAGTGGCGCTCTCCGGGTCGAGATCGTCGATGGTCGGGCGGGGCGGATCGGGGTAGGGTTTATCGGTCATTGCAGGAAGCCGAGGGTTGACCTTAAGGAAATCCGCTTCTACGATAAATTGTGAAAGCGCAAATACAGAAATAAGATGATTCTGGCGTTTCTGAACCAGAAGGGCGGCGTGGGTAAAACCACCCTGGCCGTTCACGTCGCGGCGGCGCTGGCCCGCAGCGGCGCGCGGGTGCTGCTGATCGACGCCGACCCACAAGGGAGCGCCCTCGATTGGGCGGCGTGCCGGACGGCGGACCCACTGTTTCCGGTCATCGGCTTGCCCAAGCCGAAACTGCACAAGGAAATCCCGGCCCACGTCCCCCATTACGAGCACATCCTGATCGACGGCCCGCCGCGCGTGAACGAATTGGCCCGGTCGGCGATCATGGCGGCGGATTGGGTGGTCATCCCCGTCCAGCCCTCTCCCTACGACGTGTGGGCGGCCAAAGACATCGTGGACTTGATCCGCGAGGCCACCACCTACCGGGAAGCCCTCAAAAGCGTATTTGTGATTAATCGTAGAATCGTAAATACGGCTATCGGCCGGGACGTGGCCGAAGCCCTCGCGGGCTACGACATCCCGGTGCTGAACACGCATGTCGGGCAGCGGGTCGCGTTCGCCGAGAGCGCGGCCAGCGGTAGCACGGTGCTGGAAGACGACCCCGGCAGTCTGGCAAGCCGGGAAATCATGGCCCTCGCTGATGAACTACTGGGGCGGAAGACGATGAACGAGGCGGCAGTATGAGCAAGAAAGTATCGTTTGGAACCCGGCCGGGCGCGGTACGAGCGGATGATGCCGCCAAAGCCGACGACTGGGTGAACCGCCGCGACGCGGAAGCCATGAAGCGGCTGACCATCGACGTGCCGGCCAGCCTGCACGCCCGCATCAAAAGCCAGTGCGCCCTGCGGGGCGCGAAGATGGCGGACGAGGTTCGGGAGTTGCTGGAAAAGCATTTTCAGTAAATACGATTATGATGAAAATCGTATTTGATATCGATCGTATCCGATCATGACGCAATCCATTCCCAAGGGCGGCAACGCAGTTTTGGCCCAGGCCGATCCCGCCGCCCGCACGGTCTTCATCGGCCTGAACTGGGACGCGTCGCCCGTGGCCATCGACGCCAGCGTGTTCTTGCTCAACGCGTCCGGCGTAGTCCGCGACGACCGCGATTTCGTGTTCTATAACCAGGAAACCGACGCCAGCGGCGCCGTGTACCGGGTTTCCTCCGCCGAATTGGACCCCACCCACGACCGGGACGGCTTTGTCGTCGTTCTGCCGACCCTGGCCGAAGACGTGCAACGATTGGTGTTTTGCCTGACGCTGGAGGTCGCCAGCGCCCACGACGTCGCTTTTGGCGCGGTGCCTTGGGTGCGGGCGCACGTCGTCAACCGCGACAGCGGGCAGGAACTTTTCCACTACCGCAGCGATGAGTTGGGTACGGAAACCGCGCTGATCCTGGCCGAACTTTACCGTCATCGCGACGGCTGGAAGTTCCGGGCAGTCGGGCAAGGCTTCGCTGGTGGGTTGCCGGCGCTGGCCGCGCATTTTGGGATCTTGGTCGCCGACGAGGATTCGCCTAGCGCAAACGTGGTCACCACCGATGAAGCAGCGTTCACAACCCTCGCGCTCACGCTGGACAAGGACGCGGCAGAGCCGGCGGCAACTGGTGGGTCGAGACGCCGCCGGCGCACCCTGCAAGACCTGCTCGCCACTCAGGTCGAAGACCTTATAGTCAAACCACTTAATTTCCGTAGTGCTATAGAGGAATGGCGTAGTCTATTGAGGCATGACCTACAGTATCGATTTGCGAAAGAAAGTGGTGGCGCATGTGCGTAACGGGGGCAGCCAGGCGGAAGCGGGGCGGCGCTTTGAGGTGAGTCTCTGGTGCGTTCGTAACTGGCTGGCGCGTGAAGACTTGCAACCGCGTCAGCGCGGGGTGCCACGACGACGCAAGCTAGACAAGGCGGCATTACGGGCGCATGTGCGAGCCTATCCGGAGGCGCTGTTGCGCGAGCGCGCCGCGCATTTTGGCGTGTGCTACAACGCTGTGTGGAGGGCTTTAAAGACCCTGAAGATCACGCCTAAAAAAAGACGTTGAAGTACAAAGAGCGCGATCCTCGTCAACGCAGGGCCTACTTGCAGGCGTTGCGTCACATCATCCAGGAACGCGGTTCGGCTAATATCGTGTATGTGGATGAAACCGGTTTTGCCCCCGAGTCCTGTCGCGGTCACGGCTGGAGCGAACGCGGGCAGAAGGTGCATGGGGAACACGCCGGTCGCCGTCGCCCCCGAACGAACCTGATTGCCGCCCGGCGCGGCCCGGCGTTTTTCGCAACACTGCTCTTTCAAGGGGCCGCCCAGGCCGAACTGGTCAACGCCTGGACTCGCCAGATGCTGTGCAAAGAACTACGGCCAGGATCAACGATCATTTGGGACAATGCCGCCTTCCACAAAAAAAGCGACCTGGCTGCTATCGCCGCTGAGCAGGGTCACCATGTGCTCTTCCTCCCGCCCTACAGCCCTGATCTCAATCCCATCGAGCACGATTTCGCCAACCTCAAAAAACTCCGCCAGTTCGCCCCGCCCAATACCTCTCTTGAAACTATCATCAGAAATTATGGAAATTAAGTGGTTCTACTATAAAACCCGCTACCGCGTCGTTCAGCCGCTATTGAAGCGGGCCATGCAGGACAGCCCCAACGAGAGCCAGAGCCGGCTGCTGCTCGACCGCATCCTGCAAGACGTGCTCGGCTACGCCCTGAACGAGATCAAGGTTGAACAGAAGATCCAGGGACGAGCAGCGGACTACGTGCTGGCGACGGGTGGGACCGACGTGCTGGTGATCGAAGCCAAGCGGTTGGGTGCCCCGCTGCGCGACAAGCAAATTTTTCAGGCTACCTCTTACGCGGCCTATGCCGGCATCCGTTGGGCACTGCTGACCAACATCGTCAACTGGCAGCTCTACCGGGTCGCGACCGAGGACAAGGTGGAAGCCGATTTGGTGTTCGCCATCGATTTGCAGAACGGTTTGGACGACGAGAGCGCCTACCAGCTGATGCTGCTCTCGAAGGCTGGCATCGCTCGTTGCGAGCTGCTGGAAAAGCTCTGGCGCAAGAAGGTGGCGCTCAGTGCGGAAAGCTTGATCGCGGCGATTCTCAACGAGGAGGTGTTGAACAAAATCCGCGTCGTGCTGCTGCGGGAACGCGGCTATCCGGTAACCAACCAGGAAATCCAAGACGCCATCGAGCGCGAAATTTTGCGGTAAGCGAACAATCGCGGTGTTCGTCGCAAATACGACTTTCAGCAAAATCGTATTTGATCGAAAAATGAAATGTGGAACATGGCCCCCATCCACCTCGAACGGCGCGAGCCGGCCCGCAACCGCTGCCGGTTGCGGGTCTTGTTCCTGGAGCTATGAACGACGGTGAGGTGTTTGCCGTTGTCCATCATTTCGTCTACCGTCGGCCTTGGTGAGGTATTAACAAAGCAAAGACTTGCGATTGGAGAGGATAGCGACACGGGACTTTTCGCCACAGTCGGTCTAGAAAGCGCTGGTACCCCACTCTGACCGCTCGCCCGTTTTTTATATTTTTTAAGGTACTTATTTTTTAAGGTACTTATTTTGCTTGTTATTAAATTAATTTCTCAAACGAAATAAGTGAAAGCCAAAATGGATAAAGAAATTTTGGAATTTGTTGGGAAGATGGCCGGTATAGGTGGTATTTCTTTAGGTATTTTTTTAATTTTATTTAGAGAGATAATCAGAAGAAATATCTTTTCTAGTCTTACGAAAGAACAATCTTATAAAATTATTAAGATGTCTCTAATTTTAATCTGGACAATTGCGATTTTTGGTGTTTCTGTATGGCTATATATCGAGTATATAAAGTTGCCTCTTAATCAACAGAAAAGCGAAAAAAATGATGAATTTATTAAAATAGTAAATGGCTATTTTGATGCGTTGAATGACAAATCGAGAGGACCGCAAATAGCTTATGATTTTTATAGTGATACCTATAGAAAAAACCATAGCTTTATAGAGTTTAAAACAGCGTATGATAGATTTGCTATGGGCATAGTAAACCGTATTCAAGTATTAAATAAATCTGAAAGAGAGGTATCTGTAGAAGTTGAGGTAAGAGCAGTTGCTAATATTAAAAACGTAAAGCCTCAGGTTTGGAATGTTTCTATGAAACTAATAAAAGAAGAAAACGAATGGAAGATAGATAATCGCATTCCATAGTGAAGAGTAAGCATTAGACATTTCGTGCTGAAGTGTCTAATACTATTGTATTTCATTCATTGCAATCTGAAATTTTACTTCAGCTTCCTTAAAGCTTTTCAACTGGATTCTAATATTCAAAATAATATTTTCCTCTGTACGATCATTATCTAACCCAATCCCACCAAAAAATATGTAAACATTGTGAGAAAATGCAATCATACTTTGAAATTTTTGGCTGATATTCTTACATTCATACGGAGAAATCCCAACATGAGTTCCTTCAGAATATAAGGCTGTTGCTTGTTCGTAATCTCTACGAAGAACATTGGATAATTTTTCGAAATTATATTCTTTTTTATCATATTTACTAAGTGATAACTCAGCAACATATAGTAGTTTACGTATTCTATCAACAATACTTAACGTTGTTTGAACAAACGTTTCTTTGTCAATTGTATTTTTTTCATTAAATACAGACCATGTTAAGTAACTGTCATTCCATTTAACTCTTATTTTTTCAGATATTTCTTCTCCACCTATTGATATTAGTTTAGCTTCAGGAGGAATGCTTTCTGAAAACCACTCGGTTTGACAAATCATATTATGATTTCTTTCATCTTCTACAGAAGGATAAATATGCAACCATACAACATGTGCTGGCTTATTACGCCAATGGTTTCGAGTAAGGTCATTTCGATGGTATTCGCAATTAACTGTTTCTATAGTTAATTTTTTTATGAGGGAAATAATTTCTGATTGAGTATGTTCTTTATTTAAAATTACGCGTAATAAATATCTTTTTGCTAACCTACGACTTAAATCATTAATTTGACTGATCGTATAACTTTTATGGGTTGGTAACTTATCCACTAAACGTCTCAAATCTACATCCATTCCAGGGTTTATCTTCTGTGTTTCTGGGACTATAATCTTCCACCCTTTTCCCGTTCGAATTATATTTTCAGTTTTTATAGCCTGCCAGTAAGAAATATGAGTTTCATCATTGTGTAAAATGATTAATACTGGTAAAGAATGTTCCATCCAGTATTTTAGATGCTTATCATCCCCCCTAAATACATATCCGTGTTGCGTGGATTCTTTAAACCAAGAAGGCCCTGTTTTTATCTGTAAAGCTATTAACTTCCCTGTTACTAAACCCCCTGCTACAATTTCGATTTGTGCATCTATCCCGTAATCATCTGTTTGCTGTTCCCTAAATATATATCCGACTCTTACGAACTGCTCTCCAACAGCTTGAACCCCAATTCGCTCTATTTGAGAGTTGTGATGCATTCTCATTATGGCACTCTAATTTTTAAGTATTTATCGGATTATTATATAGTTTCTAAAATATTCTGGTTTTTCCACCACACCTATACTGGACAAAATACCTTCTGTTATCTGCTGTTGAACAGCCGACCCCAAGCGCGACGCAGCCTTGCAGCCCATCACGAGCCCCTAATATTGGACAAAATGATAAGGAGCGGCGACAGCCTTTTCACAGCCTTAATTTTGTCCCTGATTTATGGCACAACCAAGCGGTTGATTTACCGGGGGCGCGAAGCTGTGTCAAAACTCTTGAGTTCTGACAGATGCGTGCGGCTATCAGTTGGTCACTGTTTGTCGTTGATCTCACTCTCCACGAGAGAGTAACTGGTGCTACGCCCTCCGGCAGCGTCCTTTTTCAGGATATGTCGCTTGATCAGGTCTTCAATATCACGACCGGCTGTATCTTGTGAGCATTTGGTAATTTTTGCCCATTTGGATGACGTTAGCTTGCCCTCAAAACCTTCCATGAGCCGATTGAGAATATTGCGCTGACGGACGTTAAACTCTTCTCCTGAATGATGTTCCCAGAAACGGGCTTTTCTAAGAACATCTTTCAAAATGATCTCTGCCCCATCAAAAGCGCGTTCCATACAACTGAGAAACCATTCAAGATGATCTGTAATATCAAGATCGCCTTTTTGTGTCTCTTCCAGATAGTCGTAGTATTTGCCGCGTTCTTTGCTGATTTGCGCTGACATGCTGTAAAAACGCTGCGCGCTTTTTTCTGCTCGCGCTAGCATCATATCGATGATAGCTCGGCCTATGCGTCCATTGCCGTCCTCGAACGGGTGAATGGTCACAAACCAAAGATGGGCAATAGCCGCCCTCAAAACAGGGTCGACCATGCTTTCAACGGCTTTGTCTTCGATCCATTCGAGAAAGGCCGCCATTTCTTTATCAAGCCGGTTCGCCTCCGGCGCTTCAAAATGTGTGCGCTCGTGCCCTATAGCGCCGGAAACAACGCGCATAGCGCCGGATTCTTCCGTGCGCCACCTGCCAACGGCAATCTTGTGCAACCCGCTATAGCCTGTTGGGAACAAGGCTGCATGCCAGCCAAACAGCCTCTCAGCCGTCAGCGGTTTTCTGTAGTCCCGCGTGGCGTCGAGTATCATATCCACGACGCCTTCAACGTCTCTGGCTGCCGGTTTCAAGGCGCCGATATCCATACCGAGACGGCGTGCAAGAGAAGACCGCACCTGTTCGCGATCCAGGATTTCACCTTCGATCTCGTTTGACTTGACAACCTCTTCAGTCAACGTCCTCAGAATGGCCTCTTCGCGCAATTTGATGCCCAGCCTCTCAAGAGCACCCAGCATTCGGCCTTGCCTGTAACGAACAGCCGCAACCTTCACCGCAAGGCGTTTTTTATCCCATTGGAAGTGAGGCCAACCGGGTAGTTCGTGAATGTACGCTGTCATAATCTCCGCATCCTATGCGTAGATTATAGCTTCTTTTCTCCGCAAAAAAGCCAAAAGCTTGAACGTGTCGAAAATCTTGATTATCGGCACAGCGTCTCACACGGCACGCCATCTTTGTCCCCGTCCAGCAAACCGACGCCGCACCGGGTTAGGACATTGCTTACAAGTTAGGGACTTTGAGAAGCTGTCAAGCCCCTTTGTTGGATTGGGATTTGACTGATGGAGACTCTGACGACAGACCCTGTAGGGGCGGCAGCGAAGCCGGGGGAATCGCCATCGACGGCCCCGAAGTCGGAGGAGGCGAAGCCCCAGAAACGGAGTTCGGTCCGTCATACCCGTGCCATCCAGCGCGACCGTACCCAACGCCCGCTTGGGGCGCTACCGGCCGAAGCGGTAGTCACACGCCTGACCGAGATCGTCCAGCCGGCGACCTTGGCTCAAGTGAGTTATTTTCACGGCTTGGGGTTGCGCGCCCGCCTGTTGACCTTGCCGGTGATGGTGGCCTGGGTCCTGAGCCTGTTGTGGCGGCAGATCGGCAGTATCAACGAGCGGGTGCGGGTCGTTCGCACCGAGGCGGTGTGGTGGGTGCGGCCGTTGCGCGACCTGACCCAGCAAGCCCTGGCCCAACGCCTGCGGACCTTGCCGGCGGTGCTGTTCGGTCGGGTGTTGACCGCGATCTTGCCGGTCTTGCAGAGCCGCTGGCAAGCCCGGCAGCGCCCCCTGCCGCCGGCGGTGGCCTGGGCCCAGGTCCACTTTACGGCGGTCCTGATTGCGGATGGGTCGACCTTGGACGTCCTGCTGCGGAAGGTCGGCTTGCTGCAGGACGCGGTGAAGGCCCCGTTGGCGGGGCGGATGCTGGCCGTGCTGGATTTGGCCTCGCGCCTGCCCCGGCGGGTCTGGTACGACGCCGACTCCCACGGCCACGATGCCCGATTTTGGGATCGGCGGGTGGCGGCCATTCCGACCGGCGCGCGGGTCGTCTTCGACTTGGGCTTCACCGATTTTGTCCGGTGGGCGACCCTGACCGCCCGCCGGGTGACCTGGTTGACCCGGGCGAAACAGAATCTGAAGTACGAAGTGGTCCAGGTCCTGGTGCAGACCTCGGCGGTGCGGGACCGGATCGTCTGGATCGGCGAGGGCACGGCGCGCCAGCAGGTCCGCTTGATCGAGGTCCAAGCCCACGGCACGCTCTACCGCTATCTGACGGAAAGACACGAAACGGAAATTTACGCACTCTAAAGCGTCAGCCACCGCGTCTGGGGCCAGAAGGTTGCTCGGATCGTCGAGGCTGGAGGACAAGATGAGCCATTTCAGCCATTAGTGCGACGTCGAAATCGCCCATCATTGCATCGTTACGAGGCAGTGGCGCTCGCCGTGCGATGGCGCTTCACGATATCGAGCACGGTGTTCTTGCTGATGCCGAGCCGGTGGCTGATTTCCCGGTAAGACTGTCCGTCACCGACCAGTTTCAGAACGCGCGACGCATACTGATCCGCCTTGATGCGCTGGCCAGGCCGACGCCCGAAGACGACACCCCGCGCCTTGGCGGCGGCGATGCCGGAGCGCACGCGTTCGCGCAGCAGATCACGCTCGAACTCGGCCAAGGCGGCCATCAGCGAGGCGATCAGTTTGCCTTGGGGCGTGCTGAGGTCGAACTGCAGTCCAGTCTGGGCGATCACCGAGACGCCCCACGACTGCAAATCGTTCAATGTGTGAAAGAGATCCAGCGTAGAGCGGCCCCAGCGGGTCAGTTCGGTGACGAGAACCGCGTCGATGTCGCGTGCTTGAGCGCGCGCGAGGACTTCCTTGCGCGCCACCCGGTCGCTCTTTGCTCCGGAAGCGGTTTCCTTCCACACGCCGATAACGCTGTAGCCGGCTTTGTCGGCAAAGGCGAGCAGGTCGGCTTCCTGCCGCGCACAGGTTTGGTCCTTCGTCGATACTCGGCAATACAACGCCGCTCTCTGTCCCAATTGAACCCTCTTGAATCAGCGTCCCGAAAACCCGCATCCGGCCGTGGCAGAATGGCGACCCATTTATAGAGTACTTCAAAAGGGACACCCATGCCGCGTCGAGAACTCTTGACCGAGCCGCAGCGGCTCGCCTTCATGGAACCGGTCACTGACGAGCGCGGGATCGTCCGTCATTACACCCTGGATGCCGAGGATTTGGCGCTGATCGATCGGCGGCGTGGCGATGCCAATCGACTCGGGTTCGCCGTCCTGCTCTGTTACCTGCGATTTCCAGGGCGGACCCTGCGGCAAGGCGAAGCGCCACCGGTCGCGATGCTGGCTTTCGTGGCCGAACAACTGGCGCTCGATCCGGCGCGTTTCGCCGATTATGCCGAACGCGACCAGACGCGGCGGGCGCATCTTGCGGAAATCCAGACCACGTTCGGTTACCGGCCGTTCACGCGCGGACGGTATCGTGAACTGGCGGCTTCGCTCTTGCCAACGGCGCTGGCCACCGAGACGGGCGCCACGCTCGTGGCGATGGCGCTGGATGCGCTGCGGACGCAACGCATCATGGTTCCACCGCTGCCGACCCTCGAACGCCTCTGTGGAGAGGTCCGGGCCCGGGCGCACCGCCAGTTGTGGCGCACGCTCACCGCCGGATTGACGGACGCGCAGCTCACCGCGCTCGATCGACTGCTCACCGTCCGTGCCGGCGGTGGCCAAAGCACGCTGGCATGGTTACGACAAACGGCCTATGCCGCCACGGTCGGCAATTTCCCCAAACTGATCGAGCGGCTACGCCAAGTGCGCACGCTGGGCATCGAACCGGAGCGCGCCACCCGCATCCATCAAAATCACTGGCTCAAACTCGCGCGTGAGGGCGGTCGGAGCACCGTGCAGCACCTGGCCGAACTCGAACCGCTCCACCGTTACGCCACCCTGACCGCCCTGGTACTGGAATTGACGGCGACACTAACGGATGAAGCGATCAATATGTTCGAGCATCTGCTCGGAAGTCTGTTCAAGAAGACAGAACGCGCGCACGCCGATGAATTTCACCGCAGCGGCAAGGCCATCAACGAGAAACTGCGGCTCTATGCGCAGGTCGGCGAGGCGCTGATCGCGGCCAGGGCTGCAGGCGGCGATGCCTTTGCCGCGATTGAGGGCGTCCTGCCGTGGAACCGATTCGAATCGACGGTGGCGGAAGCCCATCGGCTCGCGCAGCCAGAGGCGTTTGATGACCTGGCACTCTTGGATGACCGGTACGCGAGCGTGCGCAAGTTCGCACCCCTGCTACTGGCAGAATTTGAGTTTCATGCCGCGCCGGTGGCTACGGATCTCCTGCGGGGCCTTGATCTGCTGCGCGAACTCAATGCCAGTGGCAAACGCACGATGCCCGAGGTTGCACCCACGAGCTTCGTAAAACCCCGCTGGCGTCCGCATGTGTTTCGACCGGGAGGCTTGATCGATCGACATTTCTATGAGCTATGCACCCTCTCGGAACTGCGCGATCGGCTGCGCGCCGGCGACGTGTGGGTACAGGGAAGCCGACAGTACCGGGACTTCGAGAGCTTTCTGATCCCGAACGATGTATTCGTGCAGATGCAGCAGGAGCCGCTGCCACTCGACATCGACACCGATTTGTCCTCCTACATGGCCGAGCGTCGGCACTGCCTGCAAACCAAGATGGATGACGTGGCGGCCAAGGCGCGAAATCATTCCTTACCGGATGTCTCGCTCGCGAATGGCCAGCTGCGCATTTCACCTCTGAAGAAGAACACGCCGGCGTCTGCGGTCGAGTTCTCCGCACAGGCGTACACGCTGATGCCCCACGTCAAGATCACGGAGCTGCTCTCGGAAGTGGACGGCTGGACCCATCTTGCCGATCACTTTGTACACTTGCGCACGTTGGCACCCCCGAAGCATCGGCACGCGTTGTTGGCGGCGGTGCTCGCCGACGGCATTAATCTGGGACTCGCGCGCATGTCCGAGGCCTGTCGTGCGATGAGCTGGCGGCAGCTCACTTGGACGGCAGACTGGCATATTCGAGATGAATGCTACGCCCGGGCGCTCGCCGGATTAATCGATGCGCAGCACCGTCAGCCACTGTCCGCTCATTGGGGAGCCGGCACCACGTCGTCATCGGATGCGCAGTTCTTCCGCGCCAGCGGGCGCGGTGAGGTCCACAGTCACGCCAATCCGCACTACGGTCAAGATCCCGGCGTGAAGTTCTACACCCACCTTTCGGATCGGTTCGGGCCGTATCACACGAACGTCATCGCGGCGACCGCCCATGAAGCGCCGCACGTCTTGGACGGGCTGCTCTACCACGAAAGCAGTCTCGTCATTGACGAGCACTACACCGACACCGGCGGATTCTCGGATCATCTTTTCGCCGTGTGTCGCCCGCTTGGCTTTCGCTACGCGCCGCGTATCCGCGATCTCAAGGAGAAACGCCTCTACACGATACCCGGCGTGATCGTGCCGCCGGAACTTGCGCCATGGGTGGCCGGCCCGATTAATATGAGGGCGATCCATGATCACTGGCAGGACATTCTGCGCCTGGTGATGTCGATCAAAACCGGCACGGTGACGGCCTCTGTGATCCTGCGCAAGCTCGCCGCCTATCCCCGCCAGAACGGTCTGGCCCATGCGCTACGTGAACTCGGGAAACTCGAGCGCACGCTCTTCACGCTCGACTGGCTGCATGACCCCGAACTGCGCCGTCGCAGCCATGTCGGGCTCAACAAGGGCGAGCAGCAAAACGCGCTGCGACGGGCCGTGTTCTTCAACCGACTCGGGGAAATCCGGGACCGTTCCTACGAAAACCAGCGCTATCGGGCGAGCGGCCTCAATCTGCTGGTCGCCGCCATCATCCTGTGGAACACCGTCTACCTGCAGCGCGCCCTGGACCACCTGCGAAAGCAAGGGATCGAACCCGGACCGACCGATCTCGCGCACCTGTCGCCGCTGGGCTGGGCGCACATCAACCTAACCGGCGATTACCACTGGGAAGTCGAGCCATCAATGGGGCCGGACCAGTTCAGACCTTTGCGGGCCACGGACTTCGCCATGGCGGCTTAGGGTGCGTTAAATTCCGTTTCGTGTCTTCCCCTCTATCTGACCAACGCCTTGGACTTCGCCCGCCGGCCGACCGTCCATGCAATGGCCCTGTATCGCCAGCGCTGGCGGGTGGAAGAGGCCTTCGCTATCGTCAAGCGGTTGTTGGGATTGGCCTATTTCTACTGCGGCGCCGAAAACGCCGTCGAAATGCAAGTGTGGGCCACCTGGCTGTTGTACGCCGTGTTGATCGACTTGACCGACGCCGTCGCCGCAGCGCTGGCGCGGCCGCTCGCGGAGGTCTCCGTGGCCATGGTCTACCGCAGTCTGTATTTCGTGACGAACGCGGTCGCGCAAGACCCTGCCACCAACTCGGTCCGGTATTTGGCCGACCGCGCCCGCGAGTTGGGCATCCTCAAACGACCCCGCAAAAAAATGCCTCGTGAACGTCCTCCAACAACGTCCAAACCCCTCCAGTTTACCCCTTGACAATCAACTAAATGGCTTAACTTGTAAGCAATGACATTAGGGGTTTGCGATCAGGGTAGCTGTAATGGGGTAATCTTCATGCAGTGCCAGTATAAGAAAACAGCGAGTTTTCATAAGTCGTTGATAGTTCAGCATAATAAGCGCTCTGAAACGCTCATAATAATTAGCGTGCGAACTATTACACAAGTGATAGAATCGCATAAAAATATTTTTTCATTTCTGTATCCCAAAAAGCATAAGAATGTAATTAATGTGTGAGCTATTGCGATAATAAACCATTTAGCTTACGTCCTACATATGATTCTCCTTGATCCTAAAGATGCAGCCAATAAACAGAAATTCTCAATATCGAGCCGTTGCCATCCGATACTACGTTCCACTCGCTTGCGATGCCGTACAGCAGGTCGAAACCAAGCCATTTTTATCTAACAAACCGCCTTTATACCTCAAGACCAAGCGGTTCCTGGTGAGCCAAGCGCCACAGTTACCATTGCCAAGCTGCACAGCCCCTCGTTGTTTGTGTCACTACGTGCACTACAAAGATCGTCGAGAAGAGGATCGTCGATCCTCGGCTAATTTTATTTGCTCCGGGTCCTTTGTAGGCCAAGAGCGCCGGTCAGGGACCAATCGACGAATGGACCATCCTGGCTATTAGACGCAGGTATGGGCCCAGACTAGAGCAACGACGATCGCAATACCCACACGCGACGGTTAATGGGTTGGTGCTGGCTGGGCGCGGGTGGCATTGGGTTGTCAGTGCACGACGACCTGCTGCCCAGTTTCAAGCATCGCTAGCAACCGGGCTTTTTCTTTCTGGGGAGTCCGCTTCGCTCCTCGGCCTTGCGTAGCTGCTCGTGATCGGCTCAACCGGCTCATTTCCCTTCAGCGGCTCAAAATACCCGTAGTAGCTCGGCAAGATCGCCCGCCACGCTCAACCGGCTCGCTCGTTAGGCAAACAGCTGGCCAAACTTCAAAGCTCTCCGAACGGTTGCCCTACCCGCACTGACCGCCTAGGTTTCTCCTACAGTGGTGAACGGAACCTATTATCTGCTCTAAGTTCGTTTAAATTGTATTTTTTTATATACACACATATAATATATGTACACTATGATAACGAGACGTAGTCGATTGCATGTATGCTGCAACGCAGCATACAATTTATTAAATTGAATGAACCTTGCTGAAAACAACCGGCTTAAAAATATAATAAATTCAATTATATAATAAAACTCGTGCGCAATCGACAAGTCTACAATGAAATCGTCGTTCAAGAAATTTTCCAGCCGAGGTAATTATGTCTAAATTTATTGAATGGACTAATGATCTAAGCGTTGGGGTCGACGAGCTAGATGCTCAACCTTTAATTGAAATTATTAATGAATTACATGAAGCCATTCATAATAGAAAAGGATCAACAATTTCCAGGGAAGTTCTCACCAAATTGAAAGAGTATACTAGGGTGCATTTTGCAGTTGAAGAAAGCTTAATGAGAATTTTTAAGTACCCTAGATATAAGGAGCATGTCAAGGAACATGCAATTCTAATCGATCAACTCATTGAACTAGAAGATAAATTAGATCATAATAAAACATCTATTAGCTTTGAATTAAGTAACTCATCAAAAGAAATCGGGTAATATTTTGCGTTAAATAGAGAGCGAGAGGGCAGCGGTGATGAAGCGAATTGGGCCGTTGAGCGAGGCGGAGTGTGAAACGCTACGGGCGGCGTGGAAAGACGGGCCGAATGGCCGGGTACGGCAGCGGGCGCAGGCGGTGTATTTAGCGCATCGCGGGTATCGGCGCATCGCGCTGGCGGCGCTGTTTGAGGTAGATGTGGACACGATCAGCGCCTGGCTGGACGGGTGGGAGGACGAGGGTCTGCGGGGATTGTATGATGAGCCGCGTTCAGGACGGCCCCCGATTTACACGCCGCTTGAAGCGGCGTGGTTGTGCGATTGGCTTGAGGCGGAGCCGCGCCAGCTCAAACAAGCGCAAGCGCAGCTGGCGCAAGCGACGGGCAAACAGGCCAGTCGGCAAACGGTGCATCGGATCGTCAAAAAAAAGCCTATCGTTGGAAACGGTGCCGGCGACGGGTTAAAGGCCCTCGCGACGAAGCCACCTTTCGCACGGCGCACGCGCGCTTGACGACACTCCGACAAGGTCATGTCCAAGGGGTGATCGAGTTGTTTTATTTCGACCAAAGCGGTTTCAGTCTTACCCCGGCCATTCCCTATGCCTGGCAGCAGCGTGGCAAGACCCTGGCCCTTCCCAGCGTCGCCAGCCCGCGCGTGAATGTCTTGGGATTTATGAGTCCCACGAATCAAAGCCATTTTCAGACCGTCACCGGCACCGTGACCTCCACCACGGTCATCGCCGCCTTGGACGCCTTCGCCGCGCAAACCGCCCAGGCCAGGAAGCTCCGCTTGGTCGTTCTTGATAACGCTCCCATCCATACCAGCCACGCCTTTCAGGTCCGCATCCTGGACTGGTTTCGACAGGGCGTCGGCTTGCACTGGTTGCCGCCCTACAGCCCCGAACTCAACCTCATCGAAATCCTCTGGCGCAAAATTAAGTATGAATGGCTCCCACCTAGGGCCTATCTCAGCTTCGATCACCTCAAATCCGAACTCCAAACCATCCTCGACCAGTTCGGCTCAAAATACAAGATAACTTTTGAATGATTACTTATTACATTTCCTAAAAAACTGGCTATCAAAGCATATCATTAATTCGGATTCTGACTATGGGCCATTTTTTACAGAGAAGGGAATCGTCAGCGAAAAGAAGAAAACCGGCATCGTCAGCACTGTCAAGGAATTATTTGGACACTTAAAATTTTAGCTAATCATTATTTTCATTTTACAAAATAGGGAATTTATCCACGGGGATCCACGACCGCAGTCTGCGGCGTCATTCAAAATCAATCGATGTAATACGCTGTAATCAGCGTTTTTTGATACTCACCACCCGCTGCAAATCCTTAGTGAGCAGAAACACATGCAGCGGATCGGTGGGCGAGGCGATGAAGCCGAATCGCTCGTAAAAGGCGCGGGCGGTCTCGTCCTTGGCGTGCGCGGCCAGCGCTCGGATGCCGACCATCTCGGCCACCTGCAACGTCCGCCGCATCGCGTCCTTGAGCAGGCCCGCCCCGACGCTCCGGCCTTGCCAAGCCACGCTCACCGCCAGCCGCGCCAGCAGCATCAGCGGCACGGGATGCCGGGCCAAGCCTTTGGTCAGCCGCTCCGGCGCGTCCATATAGGCCACCTCGCCCACGGTCAAGGTGTAAAACCCTACAATCTCCCCATCGGCCAGCCCCAGATAGGTCTGCGAGGCGTTGGCCTGCTGGCTGGCGAGTGCAAACCGGGCCAGAAAGCGATTGAGGGCAAGTTGCCCGCAATCGAAGGATTCCACCGGATGCCGCCGCGCTAGCTTCTCGATGGCAAAGGCGGTCATGGAGCCTTGCCACCCTCGAACAGGCTGGGTTCGGCAAACAGCCGCTCCAAGCGCGGCAGCGGACGCGGCGGGGCGTCGAGCGCCGCCAGGAAGGCTTCCCAACGCTCGGCATCCAACCCGAAGAAGCGCCGGTCCGCCAAGGTTTCCTCCGCGCGGCTCAAAGCGCTGTCTAGCACAAACTCGCTGACCGAGCGGCGTTCGGCAGCGGCGGCGGCGTGCAACAACTGCTTGGCAGCCGGGGTCAGCCGCAAATCCAGTTTCTCGGAACGGGTGGTGTTCAACATCAGCGTTCTCCAACCAAATAAAAAGTAGTATCGCAAACTGTCATGTCATTGTCATGACATTTTCGCTCGGCTCACTTTTTGTTGATCGGGATCAAAAAACTACCATCAATTTCTACAATTTGATCGATCAAAAGCTAAATTTGACGGATGCAACTTCCAAAATTGAAGGTACTGATCGAAGCGGGTGCGATACGGAAGGCGGAAGCGCTGCCGGACGGAGAGGGCTGGGCGGTGTGGATCGTTTACGCCAGCCGGGGCGGCGAACGACGCGAAGCGCTGGAACGCCAGCGTGGCGGGGCGCGGGTCTTCGCCACGCTGGAGGCGGTGGCTCGCTGTCTGGCCGGCGCGGGGCTGAGTGCGTTTCGGGTGAGCGTCGCCGGCTGGCCTAGCGCGGCGGCGGAGCCGCCATGAAGCGCGGCCTGAGTCTAGCGTTACTGTGGCCGGCGCTGGCGGTGGCGTGGGAGGAAGAACCGGCGCTGTCGTTCATCGTCGCCCACAGCCCGCTGCTGCAAGCGCAACGCGCCGTGGTCTCGGCCTACCGGCCGCCGAGCCTTGGCCAAAAGATGCTGGAACACACCTCGGTGTTCGTGCGGGCCGCGTCCGGCACCTCCAGCACCGTTTCGGAAACCGGCGACACCACCACGACCACCCCCGTCATGGTCGGCATCCAGCTCAACATCCCGCTCGCCTCGCCCAGAGAGCGGCGCGAATACGCCCAACACGCTTTGGCCGAAGCCACCCGCATCGACGACGTGCGCGGCCGAGCGCTGACCGATCTGGCCAAGCTGCGCGGGCTGGAAGCCGAGCGCGCCGCCGTGCGCGAGCGGCTGAGCTTTCACAAGTCCAGGGCCGACTGGGTGCAAGACCGGATCAAGAAAGGCTACGAAGGCGATATCGAAAAGCTCTGGGCGACCGCCCAGCAGCAAAACGCCGAAGCCGCCAGCCTCAAGCGGCTGGATGGATGGATCGACGCCCAGCGCCGCCAAATCGCCCACCACGCGGGCGAACACTGGCGGCCCTTGCTCGATTACCTGAGCGGTAAACTCAAGGCATTACCGGAGGGCTAAGCCATGCGCGACATCACCGGGCTAATCGGTCGTGACGCACTGGTCGAAAAAGCCGCTCAGGAGGTTAGGAAGGGCCGCCATGTCATCTTGACGGGCAAAGTCGGGGTCGGGAAATCCAGCGTGCTGAACGCGATCCTCGCGCGGCTGGAGCGGCGTCAGAGTGAACGCGCTCCGGTCGATGTCGAGACGGACGACCCGCCCCGTGAACCCAACACCGAACCCAATACCGGCCGACCGAGCCAGCGGCAGCGGCGAACGCGGACGGTCTTCACATTGCCGACCACCAGCCCAAGGCGCAATTCATCTGCATCGCCCGTAAATTGTTGGAAGTGGGCTTGCTCGATCCGTTGGCCTTGGAGCTACCGGAGCAGTATCAAGACCTGCCACCGGAGCAAATCCCGTGGGCCAAAATCCGGCGGCAGGTCTCGCGCCTGAGTATGCGCGACCTCACAGCGGCGATCATTCCGGCCCTGCACGACCATCACGGTAAGGTGATTATTGCGGTCGATGACCTGACCAGCGTCACGCCGACACTCGTGGCGTTCTGGTTAGCGGTGTTCGATGCGGCGCAAGTCATCGGCTGCGCCAGCCAAAAGAAAGCGAATCTCAACAAGCTGTGGTGGAAGATGACCGAGATCGAGATTCCACCGCTGCCGCCGGAGGCGACGCGGGAAATCGTCCAGACCTACATCACCCGCCAAGGGATGCTGATCGAGTCGCCCGGCTTGTTTATCGGCCATGTGGTCAAGCAGTCCGGCGGCAATCCGCAGGCCATCGCCGACATGCTGGAGGATTCGAGCAAGGAGCGGCTGGTGGATAAGCAGCGCATTCGGGAGATGCGCCACGCGGCGGGGGTACGGTACTTCGACTTTACCCCGGTGATGATCGTGGCCTTGGCCTCGGTGGTCGGGGCGCGCTATCTGGCTATCGGCACCGGCGACACGGAGTTGTACATCTTCGCCGGCATGGTCGCGGCGGTGGTCATCTCGCTGCGGGTGTTCCTGTTCAAAGGTGCGGGGAGGGCGAATTAGCGCGGCGCATTGCCTTCTCAAGGCAATTGAGATACAAATAATCTCAATTGAGAGACTAAGAGGCAGCGTAATGACGGCGACCACGATGGTTCACATCCGGGTGGACGAAACCCTCAAAACCCAAGCGACGGATACCTTGGCCGCGATGGGGCTTTCCCTGTCGGACGCGGTGCGGGTGTTTCTGACGCGGGTGGTGGCGGAACAAGGTTTGCCCTTCGCGCTGAAAGCGCCCAACGCCGAGACGCGCGCCGCGCTGGCGGAGGCCGAGGCGATCATCCGCACCCGCAATGCGCGCTTTGGCAGCGCCGAGGCGCTGTTCGATGCCCTCGACCAAGAAACCGGCCCGCGCTAAACGGGCCGCGCTGCCCCGGCGGGTCGATTACACCAAGGCGTTTCTCAAGGACTGGGAGCGGCTGAGCCGCTCCGGCCGGTACGATCTGGGGCGGTTGAAGGAGGCCATGCTGCTGCTGATCGCCGCCGACGCCCCGCTCGGCCCGGAATGGCTCGACCATCCCTTGCAAGGCGAGTGGAGGGGCAGCCGGGAATGCCACATCGGCGGGGATTTCCT
>JBAOHI010000007.1:0-16106 GCA_037045535.1 Candidatus Competibacter sp. | reverse complement strand
TAGCGGCTACCGATAACGGCGGAACAAAGCGATTGAAGGCCGACGAACCGATGACGGACCTAGGACGAACCGATGACGGACTCAGGACGAACCGATGACGGACTCAGGACGGCCATCGGGCGGAAGGTCAAGCGAAGGTCACGGGGGATCATGCGCGGTAGTTATCCACAGGCGAACGGCAGGGGGAAGCTGCACACCCCTTGCATCTTGCGATGCGGTCAAAAAACGACCAAACGGCTGCAACTCGATGAAAATAAATATAAAATATTGACATCAAATGACGCCATTTGTAACACATTGTCATACGTGATTTTTTGTTTAATTTTATCAATTAGTTATCATGAAGACGAAACATTCGGATTTAGTGGAAAAGCTGACGGTCCGCGTCAACGCCGAGGTGGTCGGCGCCATCCAAAAATCGGGGCAAAGCGCGCCCGACTGGTTGCGGCAAGCCGCCCGGAATCGGATCGACGGCGAGCGACAGGCGGAAACCCCGACCAGCAAACTCGAAAAGCAAATAACCGCTCTTCAGCAACAGACCGACCGCCTGCAAAAAGAAATCGCCCGGCTCCAGCAATCGGAGGCCATCGCGCAAGTGGAGCTGACGGACATCAGAAAAGGGCTGGCCGCGATCCGAAACCACCAAGCCACCTTGGAGGCCAGCCAGGCCGAATTGCAGCGCACGCTGCGCGCGGTGGAAAACGGCATCAACAACACGCTGGTCGCACTCGGCCCGACGCTGCTGGCCGCGATCAACCAGCAGCTCGACCAGCACGCGCAAGCGGCGCTCGATGCGGCCAAAGCCAAAGAGGAACGGCTACGTGCCTTGGTTCCCCCCGCACCCCCGCGAACCCGGCTTTAGGAGACCACGCCATTGAACCTCGAACCGACCAAACCGACCGACCACACCGAGGCAAACAGCGCCAGCACCGGAACCGATCCCCTGTTCGCCAAAATGAAAGCCATCGAGGCCCGCGCCATCGAGCGATCCCGACGACAGCGAGAGCGAGCCGCGCAAGAGTCGTTACCGCTTTCCCCGGAGGCACTTCCCCCGCAGCCACCACCGGCCAAGGTAGTGATGCTGCCAATCTGGCCGGATGCGGTACGCGCCGTGCCCAATGGCTTCTTACGTTCCGCTTTGTTCGGCGCGATCCGGCGTGGAGCACGACGCTACATGAGACGAGAACAAATCGCGGCTTTGGAGGGGATAGAAATTTACTATACCGGCGAGCGCCTCGACCAAGGCGATTTGGACGTGTGGGAAATGATCCTACATATCGCCCGCCTGCAAGGGCTGGGCAATGAATGCCGGGTGACCGCCTATCAGCTTCTCAAGGCATTGGGTAAGACCGATAGCGGCAAGAATAGAGAAATTCTGGACATACGACTCAGCCGCATGAAAGCCACTGGGATCGATGTGCACATTGGCCGGTTCGGATACGAAGGTAGTTTGATTGACGAGGTTTATCGGGACAAGGAAACGCGGGAATACGTTTTTCGGGTAAATGCCAAGCTGCGTACGCTGTTTGAACCGGACCAGTTTACGCAGGTTGATTGGGCCGTGCGCCGCGAGCTAGGCGGCCAGCCTTTGGCTCAATGGCTACACGGTTTTTATGCAAGCCATGCTAAGCCTTACCCGATCAGCGCTGCCAAACTACGTGAACTATGCGGAAGCGAAGCCGAAAGCTTGAGGCATTTTCGACAAGATTTGCGTAAGGCATTGGATATACTAGAAAAAGCTAATATAAAGTATAATCAATCGTTTAGTTACAAGATTCAAGATGATGTTATTCACGCCGATAAAGCACCTAGTAAAACCCAGCGCAGACACTTGGAAAATAGAGAGAGAAAATCTTTAAAATATAAATAGTTAAGTTATTACTCCGCTAATCCTACATCGGCAGGATACCGTTCTAGCACCGGCAGGATACCGTTCTAGCACCGGCAGGATACCGTTCTAGCACCGGCAGGATACCGTTCTAGCACCGGCAGGATACCGTTCTAGCACCGGCAGGATACCGTTCTAGCACCGGCAGGATACCGTTCTAGCACCGGCACCACTATCAAAAAAACATCGTTTTTTTGATTAAAAATCAAATGCTTGCAGCGATTGATTTTTTGCCTAATCGTCTTTAATCCTTTCCTAATCCGCGCGCGCGAGAAAACGCTTGTGGATAACTCTGCTGCAATGCAGCAAAACGGGGGTCAAAATACCCCCCGGACCCCCCAAAACGAGTTCGCTTCGCTCACAGCGCGTTCGATTGGGAGGGGTGCAGTAGCCCCCTCCCAAACCCTCCCCGGAGGTTCGATACCGACAGCCACCACGGGGAAGAACGGCAACACGATTGCCGAAAACCAAAAGACGGTCTCCAGGAAGGAGTTCGAGCGGACGGCGACCACGGGAACGGTCGGCAACAACCGACCCGAAAAGCGCCAGCGGGGAAAAGGCAAAAGGCGAGACCGTTTGATTCCCCGCTCAAAAGCGATTTCAAGTTGCTCCAACGCTACAGAGGGACGAGGAAAGATCAACCCGTTCAGGTCGCTACTCGATCCAAGCTTTTTAAGTCCGATAAAGGGGCTTATCTGAACCGGTTCGGCGCTTTCCAACCGGCCCGGATGCAACCCGGTCCCAAACGTCCCGCGCCGATGCCCCTAGAACCGCCCAGAAGGCCATTTAAGCCGCGCTAGAGGTCTCCCCCGTACTTTGGGGCTAGGAAACGCTCCAAACGCTTCCTGAGGCTTCTAGCGCGATCCGCCGATAACGTCTATATTGTCCTTATTGTCTATATTGATCGATTTGGAGGTGCTTTCCATGCGGACCATTCCCGCCAGCGAGATGAAGCAGCGGTTCGGGGCGTGCATCGAGGCGGCTCAGGCCGAGCCGATCCTGGTCGAGCGTTCCGGCCGCCCGTCGGTGGTGGTGGTATCAGTGGCGGAGTACCGGCGCTTGCAGCGGATCGAGGACGCGCATTGGGGGGCGTTGGCCCAACGGGCCAGCGAGGAGGGGTTATTGTCCGACGAGGAGGCCGCCGCTTGGTCGAGCGCGATGCGGGAGCGCTTGGGTGCGGACGCTTAGGCCGAGCCGGGCGGCGGCGAAGTTCGTGGCGGAGTTGCCCGCCAAGCAATTTCGCCAGGTTTGGTTGAAGGTGTTGGGCTTGTTGGCGGACCCTTACCCGCACGATTCGGCCCAGCTAACCGGCTACGCCTTTCATCGCGTGGACGCAGGCGAGTATCGCATCGTGTACCGGGCGACCGAGACCGAAATCGAGCTGCTGCTGGTCGGCAAGCGCAACGACGACGACATCTACAAGCAGCTCAAGCGCAAGACGTGAGATCGATTCGATGCGCGCGAGGGTAGAGATCGCTGGCTTTGACCCGGAGCGCGGCAAGCCCCGCCGTTCAGGACGGGGAAGGATAGCGCGGACGACGTAGCCGTCCTTGGGTTTCAGTGGGGCGTCTGCTGCTGTTCGATGTACTGGCGCACGATGGAAATCGGTGCGCCGCCGCAGCTTGAGGCGAAGTAGGACGGCGACCACAGCACGCCCTTCCAGTAGCGTTTCTGGATGTCGGGCCGCTCTTTGCGCAGCAGGCGGCTGGATACGCCTTTGAGGCTGTTCACCAGATTCGACACCGCCACTTTGGGTGGGTACTCCACCAGTAAGTGAACATGATCGTCTTCGCCGTTTATCTCGACCAGAGTGGCCTCAAAGTCGGTGCAGACCTTGGAGAAGATGCGACTAAGCCGCTGGATGGCGTCGTGGTCGAACACGCGGCGGCGATATTTCGCTACAAAGACCAAATTGACATGCATCTTAAAAACGCAGTGTCTTCCTTGTCGAATATCGTTGTTATCGCTCATAGACCAATAGTATAATAGCTTCATGAAACGCCAACAAGCCTTCAAATATGAACTGATGCCGACCAGCGAACAGCAGCGCCAAATGCGCCGCTTCGCGGGTTCATGCCGGTTCGTGTTCAATCAGGCCCTAGCGTTGCGGAAAGCTTGCCATGAGCAAGGCGAATCGAGACTCGGCTATGCCGGACTGTGCCAGCGGCTCACCGAGTGGCGCCACCGCCCGGAAACCGCTTGGTTAGCCGATGCCCCCGTCCATCCGTTGCAACAGGCGTTTAAGGACTTGGAGCGGGCCTACGCCAACTTCTTCGCCAAGCGGGCCGACTTCCCGCGCTTCAAGAAGAAAGGCCAGTCCGACCGCTTCCGCTATCCCGACCCGAAGCAAATCAAGCTCGATCAGGGCAACAACCGCTTGTTCCTGCCCAAGCTGGGTTGGCTGCGCTACCGCAACAGCCGGGAGGTTCTGGGTGTCGTGAAGAACGTCACCGTCAGCCTATCCTGCGGCAAGTGGTATGTGTCGATTCAGACCGAACGCGAGGTAGCGCAGCAGATTCCACAAGGCGGTGTGGTCGGCATCGACATGGGCATTGCCCGTTTCGCCACGTTGAGCGATGGCCGCTATCTGGCGCCGCTCAATAGCTTCAAGCGGCATGAAACGGCGCTGCGCAAAGCGCAGCAGTCCATGAGCCGCAAAACCAAATTCAGCAACAACTGGAAGAAGACGAAAGCCCGAATCCAGAAGATTCATTCCCGCATCGGCAATGCCCGCCGCGACTACCTGCACAAGTGCTCCACCACGATCAGCCAAAACCACGCGATGGTGTGTATCGAGGACTTGCAGGTGCGGAATCTGTCCAAGTCCGCGACGGGCACGGCAGATACACCGGGCAGAAACGTTCGGGCCAAGTCGGGCCTGAACAAGTCCATCCTCGATCAAGGCTGGTTCGAGTTTCGCCGCCAGTTGGACTACAAGCTGGCATGGAACGGCGGGCATCTCATCGCCGTGCCGCCCCAGAACACAAGCCGTACCTGTCCGTGTTGCGGTCAGGTCTCGGCGGAGAATCGGCGAACGCAAGCCCGGTTCGCGTGCGTGGAATGCGGTTTCGAGGAAAACGCCGATCTGGTCGGCGCGATCAATGTTCTAAGGGCGGGACACGCCCGGTTAGCCTGCGAAGTGAGCGATGCAGTAAGGTCGCCAGCAGCAGGAACCCACCGAAGCGACTTAGGGGCGGCTCAATGCCGCCCCTAAGCGCCGTAGGAATCTCCAACATTCATGCCGGGGAGGATGTCAAGGGTGAGTTATGGGTAATCAGGTGCTTTTGATGCTAGTCTTGCCGCATTAGGTTCATCGCACAACGCCAAAATGAGGAGTTTTACAATGAGTTCTTCAATGACAGAAGCTTTATCCGTGTTGACCGGTATACAAGGCTTTATCGCCGCTGCAGTTGTTGATTCGGAAAGTGGCATGATGTTTGACTCTAAAGTGCGAGGCAGTTTTGCGATTGAAATGGCGGCAGCGGCTAACACCGAGGTCATGAAAGCTAAGCTGCAGGCGATGAAAAGTATCGGTTTGGGTGATGATTATATCGAAGATATATTAATTACTTTGGGCACGCAGTATCATCTGATTCGCCCCATAAAAATGAATCCTTCAATCTTTATCTATCTGGCGGTGTCCAGCAATGGAGCAAATCTTGGCATGATTAGAGCGACGATGAAAAAAGCCGAGGGATCGATCAAGAGCATTTGATCCGAATAGGCCAAATAAGAGCGAAGCTGTCATAGCCCGCCATATAAGTACGCGCCAAAACCCTGTAGGGCGGGTTAGCGAAGCGTAACCCGCCCTACAGGGTTTTCGTTCAAACACGAATTAGACAGATCGCTCCGAACTATCCGGCCGATCCGTTTCGGCGTCCGGGCGGTTATCCCACCACCGCCAAGAAGCCCCACACCGAACGCGGTCTGGAGTTGTGTAAGACAACTCCAGACCTGTAAACAGTAAACTGGTCTACCCACCCTCGCGCCTAACGGACCGGCGCTCGCACCAGCACCGCCACTGTTCGTCTGCTACAACTTGGAACAGACAAGAACAACAGAAGCGGGGCCAGCCATGACCAGCAAGAGAGAATCGAGCAATGGACAATGCCGCAGGCGGCATGTCGCACTGTACCGTCCAATAGTGCTGCCATGACAGTTTTGTCGATACGTGCCGCCGCTACCGCCGCCGGGGTTGACCGGCGCACCATTCAACGCGCTATACAGGCAGGACGCTTAAGCGCCACCACCACCGTCAGCGGCGAACGCGGCATTGATCTAAGCGAATTGATCCGGGTCTTTGGCGAACTGCGACAAGCGCCGCCATCAGGCGCCGCCCCACTGTCGCACTCTGCCGCCCCTGATGCCGCCCCTCAATTTGACTTGGTTTTGGTGTTGCGCGAACAGGTCCAGCGGGCTGAAGAGCGAGAAAGTCGAACATGGGACCAGCTACAGCAGGCCCAGCAGGAAAAGGCGCGCCTGTTGGCGCTGCTGGAAGCCGAGCAGGTGGCTAGGCGCGATCTGGAACAGAAACTCCTACCACCGCCGCCGCAACCGGAACTACCGCCACACCGCTATCATCGCCTGTGGCTATTACTGGCGATCCTGGCCTTGACCGCTGTTATTCTGGTTTGGACCCACACCAGTGCCTACTGGCTGGGATGACCTATGCCGTGGTCTGCCGACGTGGCCATTGTGGTGCCAGTACAGCCGAATTAACACCAGCGCCTGCTTATTTATCTTGCGTCATTCTCTCTCTTGTTTCCTACCTTCACCGCTTAGCTTAGCTGACAAAAATGGATGCCACCTTTGAACAGAGAGGCGTTTCTTTACCAGCTCTTTATGTTTTAAAGGGTTGAGCGCGATCTTGCGCTGGTGCCTTTTCTGGTTGCAGAAAAGGCAAGCAGCAACGATATTGCTCTGTGATGTAGGACCCCCATCTTGGCGGGCAATCAAATGTTCGGCCGTACACTGGAATTGCTTTGATTGCGGCACTGTGATGCCAAATCGAAGGGCGAAATGCTCAGGATGGTCTAGCCACATTGGCAGATCGCAGTAATAGCACCGACCGGATTGGCTTTGAAAGGCGTGGGATTTAAAGCGAAAGTTTTTAGTGGTCATAAGCAGCCTCGGATATGGGGTGTAGGCCCCCGCCTCTCTATTTGAGTAGGTCGGGGAAGCCAGCCGAGATGCTCAGACAGGCCACTAAAGGAGCCCCTAATGGGGATACTCCCATAAAATTTATATCATGCCCGGCAAGCGGATACAATCCGTCCATTCGAGCATGGGCTAAACCAATAAAAATTTATGATTCGACGCGAAATCGTAGAAGCTCCGAGCGGATGGCGGGAGCGGCATCAGGCCGCGCGCTTGCGCGGTCGGCCGCCCTTGGCGCCGTTCGCCCGGCACGCGGCGGTTTTGGCCGGACTGCGGACCTTGCCGCCCGCCTTGCCCATCCGCGCCGCCATCCAGTTTTTTGACCCGAAGTGACCCGCCAACAAGCCCGGCAACCAGACATCCGCATCGACGGCCGGGAAATGCAGGCCGAAGCCCGACGGCGAAATCTCGATGGCCGAGAGATCGGCGACGGTGGCGGCCTCCAAGCCCTGAACGTCCCCCGGCTTGAAAGCGACGGTCAAGCCGGTGTGCAGCGCGACCATCACCATTCGCAACCGCTTGTCGTACCGCGCGGCAAGCGCGCGCGGCTCGGTATCCGCGCGGACCCGCGCCCGCTCGACGGCAGCCTCGTATTCGCCCGGTTCGAGTTCAAGAGTATCCATGGATTCGGCTCCAGGCCGCGCACAGGGCGGCGACATGCTCGGTCAGCTCAGCTTTGATCTTCGCCAGCTCGCCCGGCTTGAAACCGACCGATTCGCGCAAGGTCGGCGGACCGGCCGGACAGTTCAGGTTGAAAATGGCTTCGCCGTCGCCGCCGATGACGTGAACGTGCGCTGGCTGATGATCGTTCGGATAGATCACCACGCGATAGGCGGCGAAGCGGTGGACGGTCGGCATGACCCATCATACAAAACCAAAGCGGTTTGGTATACTATAAACAAACCAAACTCACCGCGAAGAGTTCGCGCCGACCACCTTCCGCCACCCCTTCCGAGGTAGAAATTCACGATTCCCGGCGAAGTCGTGAATGACCGATCAATGTTCTGGTAGCGGCTACCGATAACGGCGGAACAAAGCGATTGAAGGCCGACGAACCGATGACGGACCTAGGACGAACCGATGACGGACTCAGGACGAACCGATGACGGACTCAGGACGGCCATCGGGCGGAAGGTCAAGCGAAGGTCACGGGGGATCATGCGCGGTAGTTATCCACAGGCGAACGGCAGGGGGAAGCTGCACACCCCTTGCATCTTGCGATGCGGTCAAAAAACGACCAAACGGCTGCAACTCGATGAAAATAAATATAAAATATTGACATCAAATGACGCCATTTGTAACACATTGTCATACGTGATTTTTTGTTTAATTTTATCAATTAGTTATCATGAAGACGAAACATTCGGATTTAGTGGAAAAGCTGACGGTCCGCGTCAACGCCGAGGTGGTCGGCGCCATCCAAAAATCGGGGCAAAGCGCGCCCGACTGGTTGCGGCAAGCCGCCCGGAATCGGATCGACGGCGAGCGACAGGCGGAAACCCCGACCAGCAAACTCGAAAAGCAAATAACCGCTCTTCAGCAACAGACCGACCGCCTGCAAAAAGAAATCGCCCGGCTCCAGCAATCGGAGGCCATCGCGCAAGTGGAGCTGACGGACATCAGAAAAGGGCTGGCCGCGATCCGAAACCACCAAGCCACCTTGGAGGCCAGCCAGGCCGAATTGCAGCGCACGCTGCGCGCGGTGGAAAACGGCATCAACAACACGCTGGTCGCACTCGGCCCGACGCTGCTGGCCGCGATCAACCAGCAGCTCGACCAGCACGCGCAAGCGGCGCTCGATGCGGCCAAAGCCAAAGAGGAACGGCTACGTGCCTTGGTTCCCCCCGCACCCCCGCGAACCCGGCTTTAGGAGACCACGCCATTGAACCTCGAACCGACCAAACCGACCGACCACACCGAGGCAAACAGCGCCAGCACCGGAACCGATCCCCTGTTCGCCAAAATGAAAGCCATCGAGGCCCGCGCCATCGAGCGATCCCGACGACAGCGAGAGCGAGCCGCGCAAGAGTCGTTACCGCTTTCCCCGGAGGCACTTCCCCCGCAGCCACCACCGGCCAAGGTAGTGATGCTGCCAATCTGGCCGGATGCGGTACGCGCCGTGCCCAATGGCTTCTTACGTTCCGCTTTGTTCGGCGCGATCCGGCGTGGAGCACGACGCTACATGAGACGAGAACAAATCGCGGCTTTGGAGGGGATAGAAATTTACTATACCGGCGAGCGCCTCGACCAAGGCGATTTGGACGTGTGGGAAATGATCCTACATATCGCCCGCCTGCAAGGGCTGGGCAATGAATGCCGGGTGACCGCCTATCAGCTTCTCAAGGCATTGGGTAAGACCGATAGCGGCAAGAATAGAGAAATTCTGGACATACGACTCAGCCGCATGAAAGCCACTGGGATCGATGTGCACATTGGCCGGTTCGGATACGAAGGTAGTTTGATTGACGAGGTTTATCGGGACAAGGAAACGCGGGAATACGTTTTTCGGGTAAATGCCAAGCTGCGTACGCTGTTTGAACCGGACCAGTTTACGCAGGTTGATTGGGCCGTGCGCCGCGAGCTAGGCGGCCAGCCTTTGGCTCAATGGCTACACGGTTTTTATGCAAGCCATGCTAAGCCTTACCCGATCAGCGCTGCCAAACTACGTGAACTATGCGGAAGCGAAGCCGAAAGCTTGAGGCATTTTCGACAAGATTTGCGTAAGGCATTGGATATACTAGAAAAAGCTAATATAAAGTATAATCAATCGTTTAGTTACAAGATTCAAGATGATGTTATTCACGCCGATAAAGCACCTAGTAAAACCCAGCGCAGACACTTGGAAAATAGAGAGAGAAAATCTTTAAAATATAAATAGTTAAGTTATTACTCCGCTAATCCTACATCGGCAGGATACCGTTCTAGCACCGGCAGGATACCGTTCTAGCACCGGCAGGATACCGTTCTAGCACCGGCAGGATACCGTTCTAGCACCGGCAGGATACCGTTCTAGCACCGGCAGGATACCGTTCTAGCACCGGCAGGATACCGTTCTAGCACCGGCACCACTATCAAAAAAACATCGTTTTTTTGATTAAAAATCAAATGCTTGCAGCGATTGATTTTTTGCCTAATCGTCTTTAATCCTTTCCTAATCCGCGCGCGCGAGAAAACGCTTGTGGATAACTCTGCTGCAATGCAGCAAAACGGGGGTCAAAATACCCCCCGGACCCCCCAAAACGAGTTCGCTTCGCTCACAGCGCGTTCGATTGGGAGGGGTGCAGTAGCCCCCTCCCAAACCCTCCCCGGAGGTTCGATACCGACAGCCACCACGGGGAAGAACGGCAACACGATTGCCGAAAACCAAAAGACGGTCTCCAGGAAGGAGTTCGAGCGGACGGCGACCACGGGAACGGTCGGCAACAACCGACCCGAAAAGCGCCAGCGGGGAAAAGGCAAAAGGCGAGACCGTTTGATTCCCCGCTCAAAAGCGATTTCAAGTTGCTCCAACGCTACAGAGGGACGAGGAAAGATCAACCCGTTCAGGTCGCTACTCGATCCAAGCTTTTTAAGTCCGATAAAGGGGCTTATCTGAACCGGTTCGGCGCTTTCCAACCGGCCCGGATGCAACCCGGTCCCAAACGTCCCGCGCCGATGCCCCTAGAACCGCCCAGAAGGCCATTTAAGCCGCGCTAGAGGTCTCCCCCGTACTTTGGGGCTAGGAAACGCTCCAAACGCTTCCTGAGGCTTCTAGCGCGATCCGCCGATAACGTCTATATTGTCCTTATTGTCTATATTGATCGATTTGGAGGTGCTTTCCATGCGGACCATTCCCGCCAGCGAGATGAAGCAGCGGTTCGGGGCGTGCATCGAGGCGGCTCAGGCCGAGCCGATCCTGGTCGAGCGTTCCGGCCGCCCGTCGGTGGTGGTGGTATCAGTGGCGGAGTACCGGCGCTTGCAGCGGATCGAGGACGCGCATTGGGGGGCGTTGGCCCAACGGGCCAGCGAGGAGGGGTTATTGTCCGACGAGGAGGCCGCCGCTTGGTCGAGCGCGATGCGGGAGCGCTTGGGTGCGGACGCTTAGGCCGAGCCGGGCGGCGGCGAAGTTCGTGGCGGAGTTGCCCGCCAAGCAATTTCGCCAGGTTTGGTTGAAGGTGTTGGGCTTGTTGGCGGACCCTTACCCGCACGATTCGGCCCAGCTAACCGGCTACGCCTTTCATCGCGTGGACGCAGGCGAGTATCGCATCGTGTACCGGGCGACCGAGACCGAAATCGAGCTGCTGCTGGTCGGCAAGCGCAACGACGACGACATCTACAAGCAGCTCAAGCGCAAGACGTGAGATCGATTCGATGCGCGCGAGGGTAGAGATCGCTGGCTTTGACCCGGAGCGCGGCAAGCCCCGCCGTTCAGGACGGGGAAGGATAGCGCGGACGACGTAGCCGTCCTTGGGTTTCAGTGGGGCGTCTGCTGCTGTTCGATGTACTGGCGCACGATGGAAATCGGTGCGCCGCCGCAGCTTGAGGCGAAGTAGGACGGCGACCACAGCACGCCCTTCCAGTAGCGTTTCTGGATGTCGGGCCGCTCTTTGCGCAGCAGGCGGCTGGATACGCCTTTGAGGCTGTTCACCAGATTCGACACCGCCACTTTGGGTGGGTACTCCACCAGTAAGTGAACATGATCGTCTTCGCCGTTTATCTCGACCAGAGTGGCCTCAAAGTCGGTGCAGACCTTGGAGAAGATGCGACTAAGCCGCTGGATGGCGTCGTGGTCGAACACGCGGCGGCGATATTTCGCTACAAAGACCAAATTGACATGCATCTTAAAAACGCAGTGTCTTCCTTGTCGAATATCGTTGTTATCGCTCATAGACCAATAGTATAATAGCTTCATGAAACGCCAACAAGCCTTCAAATATGAACTGATGCCGACCAGCGAACAGCAGCGCCAAATGCGCCGCTTCGCGGGTTCATGCCGGTTCGTGTTCAATCAGGCCCTAGCGTTGCGGAAAGCTTGCCATGAGCAAGGCGAATCGAGACTCGGCTATGCCGGACTGTGCCAGCGGCTCACCGAGTGGCGCCACCGCCCGGAAACCGCTTGGTTAGCCGATGCCCCCGTCCATCCGTTGCAACAGGCGTTTAAGGACTTGGAGCGGGCCTACGCCAACTTCTTCGCCAAGCGGGCCGACTTCCCGCGCTTCAAGAAGAAAGGCCAGTCCGACCGCTTCCGCTATCCCGACCCGAAGCAAATCAAGCTCGATCAGGGCAACAACCGCTTGTTCCTGCCCAAGCTGGGTTGGCTGCGCTACCGCAACAGCCGGGAGGTTCTGGGTGTCGTGAAGAACGTCACCGTCAGCCTATCCTGCGGCAAGTGGTATGTGTCGATTCAGACCGAACGCGAGGTAGCGCAGCAGATTCCACAAGGCGGTGTGGTCGGCATCGACATGGGCATTGCCCGTTTCGCCACGTTGAGCGATGGCCGCTATCTGGCGCCGCTCAATAGCTTCAAGCGGCATGAAACGGCGCTGCGCAAAGCGCAGCAGTCCATGAGCCGCAAAACCAAATTCAGCAACAACTGGAAGAAGACGAAAGCCCGAATCCAGAAGATTCATTCCCGCATCGGCAATGCCCGCCGCGACTACCTGCACAAGTGCTCCACCACGATCAGCCAAAACCACGCGATGGTGTGTATCGAGGACTTGCAGGTGCGGAATCTGTCCAAGTCCGCGACGGGCACGGCAGATACACCGGGCAGAAACGTTCGGGCCAAGTCGGGCCTGAACAAGTCCATCCTCGATCAAGGCTGGTTCGAGTTTCGCCGCCAGTTGGACTACAAGCTGGCATGGAACGGCGGGCATCTCATCGCCGTGCCGCCCCAGAACACAAGCCGTACCTGTCCGTGTTGCGGTCAGGTCTCGGCGGAGAATCGGCGAACGCAAGCCCGGTTCGCGTGCGTGGAATGCGGTTTCGAGGAAAACGCCGATCTGGTCGGCGCGATCAATGTTCTAAGGGCGGGACACGCCCGGTTAGCCTGCGAAGTGAGCGATGCAGTAAGGTCGCCAGCAGCAGGAACCCACCGAAGCGACTTAGGGGCGGCTCAATGCCGCCCCTAAGCGCCGTAGGAATCTCCAACATTCATGCCGGGGAGGATGTCAAGGGTGAGTTATGGGTAATCAGGTGCTTTTGATGCTAGTCTTGCCGCATTAGGTTCATCGCACAACGCCAAAATGAGGAGTTTTACAATGAGTTCTTCAATGACAGAAGCTTTATCCGTGTTGACCGGTATACAAGGCTTTATCGCCGCTGCAGTTGTTGATTCGGAAAGTGGCATGATGTTTGACTCTAAAGTGCGAGGCAGTTTTGCGATTGAAATGGCGGCAGCGGCTAACACCGAGGTCATGAAAGCTAAGCTGCAGGCGATGAAAAGTATCGGTTTGGGTGATGATTATATCGAAGATATATTAATTACTTTGGGCACGCAGTATCATCTGATTCGCCCCATAAAAATGAATCCTTCAATCTTTATCTATCTGGCGGTGTCCAGCAATGGAGCAAATCTTGGCATGATTAGAGCGACGATGAAAAAAGCCGAGGGATCGATCAAGAGCATTTGATCCGAATAGGCCAAATAAGAGCGAAGCTGTCATAGCCCGCCATATAAGTACGCGCCAAAACCCTGTAGGGCGGGTTAGCGAAGCGTAACCCGCCCTACAGGGTTTTCGTTCAAACACGAATTAGACAGATCGCTCCGAACTATCCGGCCGATCCGTTTCGGCGTCCGGGCGGTTATCCCACCACCGCCAAGAAGCCCCACACCGAACGCGGTCTGGAGTTGTGTAAGACAACTCCAGACCTGTAAACAGTAAACTGGTCTACCCACCCTCGCGCCTAACGGACCGGCGCTCGCACCAGCACCGCCACTGTTCGTCTGCTACAACTTGGAACAGACAAGAACAACAGAAGCGGGGCCAGCCATGACCAGCAAGAGAGAATCGAGCAATGGACAATGCCGCAGGCGGCATGTCGCACTGTACCGTCCAATAGTGCTGCCATGACAGTTTTGTCGATACGTGCCGCCGCTACCGCCGCCGGGGTTGACCGGCGCACCATTCAACGCGCTATACAGGCAGGACGCTTAAGCGCCACCACCACCGTCAGCGGCGAACGCGGCATTGATCTAAGCGAATTGATCCGGGTCTTTGGCGAACTGCGACAAGCGCCGCCATCAGGCGCCGCCCCACTGTCGCACTCTGCCGCCCCTGATGCCGCCCCTCAATTTGACTTGGTTTTGGTGTTGCGCGAACAGGTCCAGCGGGCTGAAGAGCGAGAAAGTCGAACATGGGACCAGCTACAGCAGGCCCAGCAGGAAAAGGCGCGCCTGTTGGCGCTGCTGGAAGCCGAGCAGGTGGCTAGGCGCGATCTGGAACAGAAACTCCTACCACCGCCGCCGCAACCGGAACTACCGCCACACCGCTATCATCGCCTGTGGCTATTACTGGCGATCCTGGCCTTGACCGCTGTTATTCTGGTTTGGACCCACACCAGTGCCTACTGGCTGGGATGACCTATGCCGTGGTCTGCCGACGTGGCCATTGTGGTGCCAGTACAGCCGAATTAACACCAGCGCCTGCTTATTTATCTTGCGTCATTCTCTCTCTTGTTTCCTACCTTCACCGCTTAGCTTAGCTGACAAAAATGGATGCCACCTTTGAACAGAGAGGCGTTTCTTTACCAGCTCTTTATGTTTTAAAGGGTTGAGCGCGATCTTGCGCTGGTGCCTTTTCTGGTTGCAGAAAAGGCAAGCAGCAACGATATTGCTCTGTGATGTAGGACCCCCATCTTGGCGGGCAATCAAATGTTCGGCCGTACACTGGAATTGCTTTGATTGCGGCACTGTGATGCCAAATCGAAGGGCGAAATGCTCAGGATGGTCTAGCCACATTGGCAGATCGCAGTAATAGCACCGACCGGATTGGCTTTGAAAGGCGTGGGATTTAAAGCGAAAGTTTTTAGTGGTCATAAGCAGCCTCGGATATGGGGTGTAGGCCCCCGCCTCTCTATTTGAGTAGGTCGGGGAAGCCAGCCGAGATGCTCAGACAGGCCACTAAAGGAGCCCCTAATGGGGATACTCCCATAAAATTTATATCATGCCCGGCAAGCGGATACAATCCGTCCATTCGAGCATGGGCTAAACCAATAAAAATTTATGATTCGACGCGAAATCGTAGAAGCTCCGAGCGGATGGCGGGAGCGGCATCAGGCCGCGCGCTTGCGCGGTCGGCCGCCCTTGGCGCCGTTCGCCCGGCACGCGGCGGTTTTGGCCGGACTGCGGACCTTGCCGCCCGCCTTGCCCATCCGCGCCGCCATCCAGTTTTTTGACCCGAAGTGACCCGCCAACAAGCCCGGCAACCAGACATCCGCATCGACGGCCGGGAAATGCAGGCCGAAGCCCGACGGCGAAATCTCGATGGCCGAGAGATCGGCGACGGTGGCGGCCTCCAAGCCCTGAACGTCCCCCGGCTTGAAAGCGACGGTCAAGCCGGTGTGCAGCGCGACCATCACCATTCGCAACCGCTTGTCGTACCGCGCGGCAAGCGCGCGCGGCTCGGTATCCGCGCGGACCCGCGCCCGCTCGACGGCAGCCTCGTATTCGCCCGGTTCGAGTTCAAGAGTATCCATGGATTCGGCTCCAGGCCGCGCACAGGGCGGCGACATGCTCGGTCAGCTCAGCTTTGATCTTCGCCAGCTCGCCCGGCTTGAAACCGACCGATTCGCGCAAGGTCGGCGGACCGGCCGGACAGTTCAGGTTGAAAATGGCTTCGCCGTCGCCGCCGATGACGTGAACGTGCGCTGGCTGATGATCGTTCGGATAGATCACCACGCGATAGGCGGCGAAGCGGTGGACGGTCGGCATGACCCATCATACAAAACCAAAGCGGTTTGGTATACTATAAACAAACCAAACTCACCGCGAAGAGTTCGCGCCGACCACCTTCCGCCACCCCTTCCGAGGTAGAAATTCACGATTCCCGGCGAAGTCGTGAATGACCGATCAATGTTCTGG
>JBAOHI010000006.1:0-60423 GCA_037045535.1 Candidatus Competibacter sp. | reverse complement strand
TAGAAAGGTTACAGAAAAATAATCTTTTCTAGAAATAGTGTTATAGATATATTCTTTGTTTTGAAATGGCGCCCCATTTTGATACAAATTAATCGAGTTAAAACTGAATTGAGTGGGGTGGTATTGACCAATTTAGCTGGAATTTGTGACGAAAACCGGGTTAGCAAATTTGAGGCCAACTACAATGCCATCTAGAAGAAAAGTAAGAAATGTCGCTGATCTTACGCTGGATCGCGGCGTTTATCGCCAAATGAATTGGATGGCTTTACAGGAGCCTCTCTGACAGTTTGGATAGTTTTTCTGTAATTGTGGATTCATAATGCAATAATTTTTCTGAATTCTAGAAAAGATTAAGGGATAAATAATTTGAAGTTTTGCCTGTCTCAAAATGAGTTAAACCTGTTAACTTACTAGGAAATAATCAAAAAGCTTGATTGATTCCTAATTCCTTGGGGAAAGCAAGGTCTCCTTACAGGTTGGAGACCCAACTGAGTCCGGATTGTTTGTCGATGCTTGAATCACCCACGTCTCATCCTCTCATCCTCGGTATGACTGGAGCATCTGGCGCTAGTTATGGTCTGCGGCTGCTGCAATATCTGCTGGAAAGCGGGCACACCGTGCAGTTGTTGTTATCGAAAGCGGCCCAGATCGTCATTCACATGGAAACTGAATTGCGGTTGCCTAGCCGTCCCTGCGATATCCAACGTGCCTTAATTGAGCACTATCGTTGTGAGTCTGGTCAGCTGCAAGTGTTTGGGCAAGACGAATGGACCGCGCCGCCAGCAAGTGGCTCGGCACTGGTGCGCGGAATGGTGGTTTGTCCTTGCACCACCGGTACGCTGGCGGCTATCGCCAACGGCAATAGTGACAACCTATTGGAACGAGCCGCTGATGTGACGCTCAAGGAAAGGCGCAAGCTAATTCTGGCGGTGCGAGAAACGCCGTTTTCCACAATTCATCTGGAAAACATGCTGCGTCTGGCTCGCGCGGGCGCAGTGATCCTGCCGGCCAATCCTGGTTTTTATCACCGGCCTGCCACGGTCGCGGAACTAGTCGACTTCATTGTGGCTAGAATCCTGGATCAGCTCGACATTGCACATACGTTGCTGCCGCGCTGGGGCCAGGTTCCAGCGCCGAGGTAACCTCCATGACGACTACTGTGAGTCAAGAGCTGCCGCTGTTTCCGTTGAAAACCGTGCTGTTCCCCGGCGGGGTTCTCCCATTGCAGATTTTTGAGCCCCGCTACCTGGACATGATCAGTACCTGTCTGCGTACCGATAGCGGTTTTGGCGTGGTCGCGATTCAAGAAGGCCAAGAAGTGGGCGGTCAACCGGTCAGCATCTACCCGGTCGGAACCTTGGCTCGTATCGTGGATTTCGATCAACTGGACAGTGGCCTGCTCAGCATTACCTGTTTGGGCGTGCGGCGTTGCCGGGTCATCGGTCATCGGATTCAGCCAGATCAATTATTGATCGGCCAGATTCTGTGGTTGCCGGACGATCCGGTACTATTGCCCCTGCCCAGCCACGAACCGCTGACGCAGCTTCTGTGTGATCTGTTGCAAAACGAGGAATTGATTCTTCACCAGCGGTTTCTTATCCCGAATTGGGAGGATGCTGCCTGGATTGGCAACCGATTAGCCGAAATTCTGCCTCTGCCGTTATCCGTTCGCCAAACGGCGCTGGAAATGACCGAACCTCAGCAGCGACTGGATGTTCTGCTGGCGATTTTCCAAGAACTACGCACAATCTGAACCATCGTATGACCCAACACCTCCACCGCCAATCTTTCGATTTGCAAGCCGCCGGCCATCGATTACATGCCGAGCGTCTGTTGCCCTCCCATGCCCCTTCTGGTCCGACTTTGGTGTTTCTGCACGAGGGCTTGGGCAGCATCGGCCAGTGGCGCGATTTCCCCGCGCAGCTGTGCGCTCGGGTTAATCTACCGGGGTTGGTGTACGAGCGTTGGGGCTACGGCCGCTCCGAACCGCTGACCGGCCCCCGGCCTACGGATTATCTGCACCGCGAGGCGCTAGACAGTTTGCCCGAGGTGCTGGCGGCATGCGGCATCGCCGATCCGCCCATCCTGTTCGGTCACAGCGATGGTGCTTCTATCGCCTTGCTGTTCGCCGCTGGGTTTCCTGATCGGGTGCGAGCCGTCGTGAGCGAAGCGGGGCATATCTCCGTCGAGTCGGTCTGTCTAATGGGTATTCGCGCTGCTGGCATCGCTTACGAACAGGGTGATTTGCGCAAAGGATTGCATCGCCATCACGGCGCTAACACTGACGCCATGTTTCGGGGTTGGCACGATACCTGGCTTGACCCCACTTACTGCGACTGGAACGTCGAAGCGGAATTGCCTCGGATCATCTGTCCGACCCTCATCATTCAAGGCGCGGACGACGAATACGCCACTCGGGCCCAAGTGGATGCCATCGCCGCCGGTGTATCCGGTCCAAAAGAAATCTTATGGCTATCCGATTGTGCGCACGTTCCGCACCATCAAGTACGGAAACCTGTTATGGCCGCCGTCGCGCGTTTTATCGAACAGGTATGCGCTACCATTAACGTCTGATCCCACTCGCACAACCCGTACCCTGGCAAGGAACTCCTGATGCCCGAACTCGAACTGATCGAAAACCCGAAGCCGGCCGAAGTCCGGTCCAGTCTGTTGCGGAGGCTATTTCGCGCCAAGGATATCGGCTTCTATCTTATGATCGTGCTAGCTTGGATCGGCGCCGTTTACACCACCTCCTACGATTTGGAAACCAGCCGCCGGTACTGGCATTGGTTGATTCCAGCGTTTGGGGTGATCTGTGTCATCACCCAGTGGAACAATGTCGAGCCGACTCTAAAAGCTCGGTCGTTACTGGTATTCCGCCAAGTTCTACACTGGGGGGCGGTACTGGCGCTGGTGTTTTTGCTTTACGCGTTCTCCACCAATCACGGCAACAACATTACCAATTTGATCGATGATCGGCAGGGCAGCTTTATGATGACCTTCACCGTCGCTTTGAGTACCTATCTGGCTGGCCTTTACCACGACTGGCGGTTGTGTGTGGTCGCGATCTTTATTCTCGCGGGTGGTGTGGTCAATGTGGCTTTTTCCAACCTCGCGCCACTGCTGGTGTGGATCGGACTCGGACTCGCCGTCCTCTATTTCATCGGCGTTTGGCTGTATAGTCGCTGGCAGGATCGCCAACAACCGTCCACTGGAAATTGAACGAAACGTAACCCGCAAGTTGAACCCGTAAGCTCAACCTAACCCCAAGGAGGATTTATGCCGACAACCTGCCGCTCCAAGGCAACCCTGCTATCCCTGAGTCTGGCCGCTGGCTTGATCGGCTGGTCTGCGATCCATGCTGCGGAAGATCCGAAATCGCCAGCCAAGCCGACCGAATCTCAGCCCGTGACAACCCCTGCACCGGCCAAGATGGAATTACCCTTCCCCGATGGCGAAAAGTGGGCCACTGCCACCGAACGGGAAAAGCTAGCTTATCTGCTCGGTATTACCAATATGGCGCTGATCGAATACCAGTTGACAGGCCCTTCGCCAAAATATCGGACTACCGTTCCCAAGCTGATCAAATCCCTAGACGGTACGACCTTACGGCAAATGATGGGAATCATCGACACCTATTACAAAGCCCATCCCGATCAGCAAAAACGGCGGATATTCGAGGTGCTCTGGTTTGAAATCGTGGAGCCGAAAGTCAATGCCAAGTCTCAGGAATCCAGCGCGCCCGCTGCAAAAAAGGAGTGAACCATGAAGAAGATCATTTGCTTGATCGCGATTCCCGCCTTCGCGCTGAGCGTCGGCTGCACCAACATGTCGACTACCGAGCAAAGTACTTTAAGTGGCGCAGCCATCGGTGCGGTTGGTGGCGCGGCCATCGGTGGCCTCACCGGCGGTGACGCAGGTGTCGGCGCGCTGATCGGTGGTGCGGCGGGCGCGGTGGTGGGTAATATTCACGGCCGAAACGAGGAAAAAAAGCGGTCCCAGCAACAGCGCAGCCGTTATTGAAGAAAACATCTTACACTGCCCTAAACGTCCCCAATAACCCCGCTTGCCGCGAGCCTGCGGGGATTTAGGGCGTCTAGGTGGGAGCGCGAGTAAGGTCGTGGCGTAGTTCCAGAGCCGCCGTTTGCAGTTGACCGAATAACCGCTTTACCCCAGTGCAATCGTAATTCTGGCGCGGCCACTTGAAATAGCCGCCACAACTCCTTAAAAACTCACAATTCCGACAATCTTCGTTGGCGGCCAGTCCCTGTTCCATCCAGACGTCCAGTTCCGCGTCGGGGGCAGGCAGCGACGCGACGCTGCCTGCCAGCCGGCCGTATCGCGATTCCACGCCATCGTCGGCGACATTGCGCAGATATCGGGGATCTTCTTCCAATACGATCCACAAGGGGATGGGGTCGTCATGATAAAAGCCTAGCAGCGTACCGTGAAAAAATTCGACGGGCTGGGCGACCGTCGGGTGGCGCAAATAAAATTCCAGAGTTGCGGATAGCTCCTCGATCAGCGCTGGCTCGGGCTGTCCCATCACCAGCTGCACCGCGTAATCCAACGACACCGCGACCTTGACCGCCTTGATGAAGCCGGGTTGCACCGGCACCACCGCCCGCACCGGATGATTGTCGAGCAGATTGGTATGGCGATACAGCAGCGGATACTCGCTAGCTGGATCGCTCATGACCAGTTCGACCGGCAATCCCGGAGCTCCAAGCGTTCAATGCCTCGGAATCCACAGCGAGGGATAAAAGCTGAACGGCGACGATGCGGTCGAGATCTTCCACCGCAAGAATCCCGGCAAGGGTGGCCGGCTCGCGGGTGCGGACCACCCAATATCCTTGCCGATAGGCTGATAGCAGGTGCGGCGGGATGCTGTAAATGAATTCGCTCATCCGAGCTGCCAATAATCGTACGATTTCATCGGTTGTACCAGCTTCCGTTCACCCACCTCGGCCGGTTGTACCAACCCCGACGGTTATACCAGCCCGGCCGACGGTTGTACCAACCCCGACGGTTATACCAGCCCGGCCGACGGTTGTACCAACCCCGACGGTTGTACCAGCCCGGCCCAGGCGGACCACCCGGCGGTAGCGGAATGACGGGGCCAGGGCCCCCGCCCGGCAGTAGCGGACCGACGGGACCGGGACCACCGCCGCCCGGCAGCGGCGGGCGGGGTTGGCTCATGGCTTCGTGCTCGGGCAGAAGCGTTCCTCCCAGAACCACGCCGCCGATGACAGCTTTCGACCATTTGCCCAGACCGATCAAAAAATCTCGCCGATCTCGCAAATCCGGTTCCAGGACTTCAGTCGGTTCGTCCTGTGAAGCTTCTCGTTCGTTATCAGCCATGCCAACCTCCAACTCATCAATTTCAATGGTGGCCTTCTAGAAAGCCGAAGGTGATAAATTTTATCTGGAAAAAACTGTTTTAGGGTTATCCGAGTTTGCTTTCGATATCCGATTGTCTTCGTCGGCATTGTTCCCTATCCGCGACAAGCGCTACTTGGATTTTCTGCGGCTTGTCTTGGCGTCACGATGAAAATTTGGCATACAATCTCTGAAGTTTTGCTGAATATCACCACGTTACAATATAGCAGCGAAAATCCTCCGTGTTGACCTATCGATCCTGCCAGCCGTTACCCTGGTTTACACTTGCGATCCTTGTCTTGCTAGCGATCCTCCCAAGTGCAACCGCTATTTCCGCCGATGCGACCACCCGCAATCGCCCCCGAATCGGTTTGGTGTTGGGCGGCGGTGGCGCTCGCGGCATCGCGCACGTTGGCGTGCTCAAGACCTTGGAAGAGATGCGTATTCCGGTTGACTGTATCGCCGGAACCAGCATGGGTTCGATCATCGGCGGGTTGTACGCCTCCGGCATGTCGCCGGAGCAAATGAGCGAAACCGTGCAGCGGATCGACTGGCCGGCGGCATTCACCGACGGACCGCCGCGCCCCGATCTGCCGTTTCGGACCAAGGAAGAGCAGCGGATTCTGCTGAACGCTGAAATCGGCCTCAAACAGGGCAAAGTGCAACTGCCCAAGGGGTTGCTCGAAGGCCAAAACCTGTTGCTGCTGCTGGAACAGTTATCGTTGCCAGCCGCTAGCGTCCATGATTTCGACAAGCTCCGGATTCGCTATCGAGCAGTCGCGACCGATCTTGCCACCGGCGAACCGGTGATTCTAGGTTCTGGTGAACTGGCCAAGGCCATGCGGGCCAGTATGTCGATCCCTAGCGCTCTCGTGCCGGTGGAGCTGAACGGTAAAATTCTGGTGGACGGTGGAGTCGCGGATAACGTACCTGTGGACGTGGCGCGGGAACTCTGCCACCCGGACGTCATCATTGCCGTGAACGTAGGCGCACCGTTGGCACCTGCCGACCAACTCAACTCGGTGCTGTCCGTCACCGAACAACTCACCAACTTCCTGACCGTGGGCAATACCAACCGACAATTGCGTACCTTGGGGCGCAAGGACGTATTGATCGTGCCGGACTTGAAGGACTTGGGTAGCATCGACTTCGATCGCGCGGCGGAAGCGGTCGCCATTGGCTATGCGGCCGCGCAAGCCAAGCACGACGAATTGGCCCGATTGACGGCACCGCCAGCCGTTTATGAAGAATACTGGGCTTCTTTGCCGAAGATACCCCAAGCCGAACAGCCAGTGATCGACTTTATCCGTATCAAGAACGACACGCGATTGTCGGATCAGGTCATCGAAGGGCAACTGCATGTCAAGCCGGGCGAGCGGCTCGATTCCGAAAAACTCAATCGCAGTCTCAACGCGATCTACGGCATGGGCGAGTTTCAGCGGGTCAACTACACTTTGGTCCGCGAACACGGTAAAACCGGACTCGTCGTCGAAGCGCACCAAAAAGATATCGGTGCGGATACCCTGAAATTCGGGTTGTTCCTCGGCGCCAACCTCAAGGGCGACTCGGAGTTCGACATCAGCACCGCCTACACCCTGTCGCAACTCAACTCCTTGGGCGGACAATGGCGTAATTTCATCCAACTGGGCGGCAACATCGTTTTGGCGAGCGATTTCTATCAGCCACTCGATGCCGATCAGCGTTATTACGTTGATCCCTATGTGCAGTACGAGCAATACAATTTGGAGCTGGCCAACGCTGCCTACGCGGATAGCACCAGTTTTCGGATTTATCGCTCCGAGATCGGCTTGGAAGTGGGCAGGAATCTGGACAACTGGGGACGGTTGTCGCTCGGTCTGAATTATGGCACGGGCCGTAACGATCTCCGTCTCGGACAACCCTCTCTTTACGAGGGCAATTTTACCGAGGGTGGATATTCGATCCGCTGGCAGACCGACACCCTGGATAATCTCAATTTTCCGACTTCTGGCAGTCGCACCAATCTGGTCTTCCGCGATTTCCTGACCGCGCTGGGATCGGATCAAGACTTCCAGACGCTTGATTTGAATTTGGTCCACGCTTATACCTGGGGCAAATATTCAGTCATTCCGCGTGTTCGTCTAGCCGGCAAGCTTTCCGGCGAACTGGGCGTTCAAGATCTGTTCCTGCAAGGAGGTTTTCTGAACTTGTCGGGCTATCAATCTGGCCAGCTTTCAGGCCAGTACGCCGCGCTGGGCGAAGTCATCTATATGTATCGCCTGACCGATGCCTCGGCGGCGTTCACCATTCCCATTTTCGCGGGCGGTTCGCTAGAGGTGGGCGGAACCTGGAACGAATATGCTGATATCACGCTCACTTCACTGATTCCGGCGGGCAGCTTGTTCCTGGGGATCGATACGCCGTTGGGACCGTTTTATATGGCGGGTGGCTATGCCGAGGGCGGCAATACTTCGCTCTACCTGTTGTTGGGCAAGCTGTTCTGATGACGCGCGTGGTTCTGTTCAACAAGCCCTACGGCGTGCTCAGCCAATTCACCGACGTTGGTGGGCGATCGACGTTGGCTGCTTACCTGCCGATTCCCGGCGTGTACGTCGCCGGTCGGCTGGATCGGGACAGTGAGGGTCTGCTGGCGCTGACCGACGATGGCGCGCTGCAAGCCCACCTCAGCCATCCCCGCTACAAACACCCCAAAACCTATTGGGTGCAGGTCGAGGGTATTCCCGACGAAGCGGCGTTGGAGCAATTGCGCCAGGGTGTCGAATTAAACGACGGACGCACTCTTCCGGCTTGCGCCCGGCTCGTGGTTGAGCCAGCCGGCTTATGGCCGCGCGACCCGCCGATTCGCTATCGGGCGGTGATTCCAACCGCCTGGTTGAAAATTACCCTGCGCGAGGGCCGCAATCGCCAAGTTCGGCGAATGACCGCTGCGATCGGTTATCCCACTCTACGATTGATCCGTTGCCGCATCGGTGACTGGACGTTGGATGGATTGGCGCCCGGCCAGTGGCGGGCCTTCAATCTCGCTGCGCCATTTGGCCGCTCCACCCTGTCCCGGCGCCATCGATCCGCTTCGGCACCTGGAGTTGCCGCCAGATGATTGCCCCTGACGGTAATTTGTGGGCCGACATCCCGGCTTCTCTCCCTGCGGAGCGGTTCGACTGCCTGCTGCAATTCGAAACCTGCCGGCTGGAGCGTATCGTTTCCATCGGCCACGTCACCCCGCCGGGCGAGTGGTACGATCAAAACGAAGGCGAATGGGTGGTGCTGTTGCAAGGTCAGGCCCGCTTGCGGTTTGCCGACGATGATCGCGAGCGAGTGCTCAATTCCGGCGATTACCTGTGGATTGCGGCGCATCGCCGCCACCGAGTGGAATGGACCAGTCAGCGACCACCGGCGATCTGGCTGGCCTTTCATTTTGGCAAGGTCGCCGATGGTTCGTGATTCAGCCTGACTTCAGTTCATTCTTGTAAAATGCCAATGTTGTGGCATCATTTTGTGGAAATCGTACTTTTTTAGTTGTAATTCAAGGGGCGCAATAATGAACAAGCTTCTCCAAATTGGTCTAGCAAGCGGTATCCTAGGACTAAGCCTGCTGACGGCGGCCCAGGCAGCCGACCCCAAGCCGGAGGACGTGGCCCAGTACCGCCAGTCCGTTTACACCATCATCGGCTGGAACTTCAAACCTATCGGCGCAATGGTGAAAGGCGAGGTGCCCTTCGATGCTGCCGCCGTGGCGCGTCACGCCCAGTACGTGGAAATGATGAGCAAGGCAGCTCCAGAGGGTTTTCAAAAGGGCTCTGGACCAGATGCGGTGAAGCACACCGAGGCCAAGCCGGAAATCTGGACGAAGTGGAGCGAATTCGAAACTAAAATGAATAACTTCCAACAGGAAGCGGCCAAACTGTCCGAAGTTGCCAGGGGTGGCGATGAGAAAGCGATCAAGGCACAGTTCGGCAAAACTGCCGAAACCTGTAAAGCCTGCCATAAGGAATTCAAAAACGATTGAGTTTTTTGGGTTGCCGTTGTAAGCGGAACAGGCCATGCGATCGCATGGCCTGTTTTCTTTTCCGGAACCGCTTCAACGCACTAGCAGCCAGACCACCGCGATCGCGACCGCCAACACTACCAGCCCAAGCCAAGGATTGACGATGCGTGGCGCTGCCGGACCTGCTAAATCGGCTGGAAGATGCTTACGACCGCTGAGCATCGGGTGGATCAGGTTTTCCCGTTTGACGAACAGGTAGAACAGCACCGCCGAGATGTGGACGGCAATTACCAGCAACAGCAGGTTGAAATTGAACTTGTGAATCGTGGTCAACCAATCACTCGTTCCTTTCGACACCCACCCGTATAACGGCCCTTCGGTCGTGATGTCGTCGTTGGCGAACAGGCCAGTCCCAGCCTGGATCAGCAGCAATACCAGCATTGCCACGATGGACCAGCCACCCATGGGGTTGTGTCCAAGGTACAGCGGCGTTTCACCACGCAGCAGCGCTTTGACATAGGCCAGCGCTGCACCCGGACCGCGTATGAAATCGCGGAAGCGGGCAGTGTCGCTGCCGGCGAACCCCCAGATCACGCGAAACAGTACCAAAACCAGCACCGTGTAGCCCCCCCAAATGTGGTACTGGATCGTGCTGTCGTTCTCGGCGGTCAGCCACTGTGCGATCATGAGCATGACTAAAATCCAGTGGAACAGTCGGGTTGGCAGATCCCAGACCTTGACGGTTTGCAGGGCTTGCGATTGATCAGACATTGATGAATCCTCGCTGGGTGATGGGAAAGTCGAAAAGAGGGGTTGCCGGTTGCTTCAAAGCCGATTTAATGATAATGGTTCACATCTGAGCTTGACCTGGAAACGACATTTAGGTTAGTTTGATTCAATGAATACGCGATTCCCCGAACGTTTCGAACTGCGACTGAGTCACCCGGCCTCCTGAGTGGAGCGCCGGGGCTGAGCTTGGGTAAGTCGCCATCGTTTTCGAATCGTTCGTAAGGATTGCTGTCCATGTCTGACCATCACCGATTCCGCTGTATCCCATCTGGCATTTCTGCCGGAGTTTATCTTCCCGTTTTTGCGTCCGCCCTCTCCCTCGCTCTGCTGCGACTAGGCTGCGGTCGTCGGGCCTAGCGGCGGCCTGGCGGCCGGATCCGCGCCGCATTCGTGCTGGACATTCACTTTGAGCACTGCTTATCGAGAGAGAGGAATTTTTATGAATATCGACATCACCCGCAAATATCAATCTTTTCCGCCCATCCAGTTGCCGGATCGGCAGTGGCCTTCGCGCGTTATCGATCGAGCACCGCGCTGGTGCAGTTCCGACTTGCGCGATGGCAATCAGGCGCTGGTCGAGCCGATGGATGGCGAGCGCAAACGCCGTTACTTCGATCTGCTGGTGCGGATGGGTTTCAAGGAAATCGAAGTCGCCTTTCCGTCGGCTTCGCAAACCGACTTCGATTTTGTGCGCGGCTTGATCGAAGGTGGCCGTGTTCCGGATGATGTCGCGATTCAAGTACTGACCCAATCGCGCGAGGACTTGATCCGACGGACCTTCGCTAGTTTACAGGGAGCCAAGCGCGCCATCCCGCACCTCTACAACGCCACGGCACCGATCTTTCGCGAGGTCGTGTTCGGCCTCGATCGTCCCGGCCTGATCGAATTGGCCCGTTTTGGCGCCCGCCTGTTTGCGGAATGCGCCGCCGAACAGCCAGATACCGAGTGGACTTTCGAGTATTCGCCGGAGACTTTTTGCTTTACCGAGCTTGATTTCGCGCTGGAGGTTTGCGAGGCGGTGCTGGACATTTGGCAACCCACGCCGGAGCGTAAGGTCATTCTCAATCTGCCGGCGACCGTCGAAGTGGCAACCCCGAATGTCTATGCCGATCAGATCGAGTGGTTCTGCCGCCATCTATCGCGGCGCGATGCCGTCGTCATCAGCGTGCATCCGCATAACGATCGGGGTACCGCTGTCGCTGCCGCTGAACTGGCGCAAATGGCCGGTGCCGACCGGATCGAGGGCTGCTTGTTTGGCAACGGCGAACGCACTGGCAATGTCGATCTGGTAACGCTGGCCTTGAATCTTTACAGCCAGGGCATCGATCCGGGGCTGGATTTCTCGGTGATGGACGAGATCGTCCGCATCGCCGAATACTGTAACCAAATCCCGGTACATCCGCGCCATCCCTACGCGGGCGATCTGGTTTTCACGGCCTTTTCCGGCTCGCACCAAGACGCGATCAAGAAGGGTTTTGCCGCCCAGGAACAGCGCTGGACAGCTGGCGATCCGCGCTGGGAAGTGCCTTATCTGCCGGTCGATCCGACCGACCTGGGCCGCAGTTACGAAGCCGTCATTCGAGTCAATAGCCAATCCGGCAAGGGTGGCATCGCCTATCTGTTGGAAAAGGACCATGGCTTGCGGCTACCGCGCCGCTTGCAAGTCGAGTTCAGCCGGCGAGTGCAGGCTATCGCTGACGCCACCGGCAAGGAATTGACCTCGGCGGACATTTGGGTGGCGTTCCAGACAGAGTATTTGCAGACCGTCGAGCCGTACCACTTTGTCGAGCATCGCACCATCCCCGACAGTCATGCCAGCGGGGTGCGCAAACTGACCGCGACGGTTCGCGAGCGCGGGCGGGAGCGGCTGATTTCCGGCAAGGGCAACGGTCCCATCGATGCCTTCACCGATGCCCTGAATCGGCATTGCGGGTTGGACGTGCGAGTGGTGGATTATCACGAACACGCCATCGGTGCGGGTGCTGGCGCCAACGCCGTGTCCTACGTGGAAGTGCGCATGGACGGTGATCCTGTCTCACTGTTTGGCGTTGGCATCGACAGCAACATCGTCACCGCCTCGCTGAACGCGGTGGTCAGCGCCATCAATCGGGCCTTGCGTCTGGCGCCTATCGAAACGGACAAGAGTGTCGAACCCGTCCGGCGGGCCATCGGCCAGAGTGCTTGAATCAGTCCTTGCCTAAAGTTGGGATGGCGGGCGCAAGTCGCTCGCTATCCCGCCTCCAACATCGCGTTAACCCACCACCGTAACCATTACCAAAGACCAAAAAAATCGGTGATATCGAAACAGATTGTTTCCGATCCACCGTTAGCGATTTCGATCTCTAGCGTATCGAAGGTTTTATTACCAGCGCCGCTCACCGCTTGTCCCTTCAATTTGGAATCGGGGTATCTCCAGGCGATCCAGACTTTTTCAGCGGCGATCCCCTCGAAATGATTAGTGGCGTTCTTGACCGCGACTGCTTTTTCGCAGCTTGACCCGTCGGCTCCGGAGAACGAAATATGGCTCAGCTTCTTCGGTAACTGAGGCTGGGCCGGATTTACTGCCTCGCGGGCCCCCACTGTTACAACGCCCACTACTATGACCAACAATAGCGCTAGAAGGTAGTGAGGGATGGTTTTCATTTCCGCCTCTTTTCCGATACCACGCCGACATCAGCCCAGCACGTCACCATAGACCGCCTTTTCGTAGGCTTCTCCTTCCTCGTTCGATGGATCGCCCGGTACGGCATCATCGACTCCATCCTGGGCATCCGCCCAGTGTGTCAGTTCATGCAAAAGAGTCACGCCGACCAAATAGACCTTCTTACCATTTTTCATAGTCACCAAGCCCTTACCAGCCTCGAAATTCTTGACCAGTTGTTCGTCGATGCGCAATTCGTTGGAATTCCATTTATAGCAACCATACGCTTTCTTGCCGGAGCAGCGTAGATCCTTCACGACCGTGATCGTCGGACCCTGGCCCCACTTCAGGGCGTTTTTGATCGTTTCCTTGGTGGTTTTACCAGCCAGTTTCTGAATGGCGTTGACGATCGTATTGACCTCGGCGACCTGAGGCATGTTGACTTTCACGTAATAGCGTAGCTTGGGAAATTTCTTCCCAGTATCGTCGGACATTTGCATGATGAATTGATCTCCACACGAGCAAGTTGAACGGTCCGGCCCACAATTGGTCCGAGAAGCTTGCATCCTCTGCCCCAGTAAGGGAATCACCCTGTCGCTAACGGCGACAGCAGCATGATTTACGTTGCAAGAAACGTGGCAACTCTATATTGACTGAACAAACAGTGAGTTAACCGATATTCCGTCATCCCATACCAATCCCGAGCAGTTCGAAATGACCGCTGAGCAGGTCCAAACTGAACCGAACCTCTCCTGGTGAGCATCATGAAAAACACTGAGATCAATGCGGGAATCTTTCTCCTGGGTCAGCGACGAGAGAGGGGGCGAGATTAGGTTGAGTTGTGCTTGAGGGCACTGGCGAGTCGCAATGGTCAGGTGCCGCTCAGACACTCAGATCGACCTGCTGAATAGTTCCGGCTCCACCGTTTTCACCGAGAAAAACCCCCGAGTCGCGGACTTGACCTAACAATTGGTTTTCGCTATCCCTGAGCGAGAACGGAGTAGTTACATGCCCAAGATAGATGGCTCCCACGCCGCGCTCGCCAAGTGCTACCAATTGATCGCGACCCTCGGCATCCTTAGACCAGATACGCAAGCTTTGGTAGATGGCATCGTTTTCATCAAGCCATTGATTGCCGTCCTGATCGTAGGCGGATAGTTCGGCAAATCCCTGGCCAGTGCTGGGCCCAAACAATTCTCGACCATCGTTGACGATACCATCGTTGTTGCGATCCAGCGCCAGAAAACCGCTGTCGGGGCCGACGAAGGCGATTTGATCCAAATGGCCGTCGGAGTCGATATCAAAATGAAAACGCGTCGTAGTTAATTCGGTCGCGTCGCCGCCGAAATTCAGTACCAGTGGATCCTTGAGCTTGGCGTCGCCGGCGCGCAAGCTGATCGTTTGTTCCTGCATGAACGCGCGGCTCATGCTTAAATCGGCCGAGAAGGCGATCTCTTGACCGTCTTGGGTTTTAAGGATGCCTTGTGCCGAGAATGTGGTTTGCTCGGCCTCGTAATAGCGTTCGGAGTAATCAAATTCAATCCCGAATCCCGCCCGCTCCGGCGGAGCCTGACGTGTGGCTGCCGCGTTCGGCAGGGGTACCCCTTCCTGTGCCTGGTTACGCCCGGCTTCTATCGCTTCACGAAGTTCCTTGGGGGAAATCAGTTTGAGTTTCCTTCCGGTCAGCATTTCGACCATTTGCACGATCAGCCTGAGTTTGGATTCATCATCCGGCGTCAATTCTGTATCGGTCGATGCGACCTGTTTGCTGGCCTGGATATCTTGGGCTGCCTGTGAGAGTTGCACTGTATCGGCTTGTAAGCGTCCCCGCGCCGTAGACGGGGTCTGCCCTTCGAAATCTGGCCGGTTGTCACCGACCCACATCCGCAGCGATTCCTTGACTTCGCGCTGTGTGACAGCGGTATGTTGGCTCGCCATTTGAACCGTCGAACTGGCAATTTTCATGTGGATACCTTTTGGCTGATTCCTGTCGGGTCCGTGAAGGTGCTCGGTGCCCGGCGGGAGATGCTATTTAGCCAAGATATCGGCCCTGCGGGTCAATTCTGAACCTGTGCCAATGTGAGCTGATATTCGAAGAGGTCAATTGCAAGAGGGACAGGATTGGAATTAGGCTATCCAGAATATGTTGCCCAGCGTTCACGGGAACAGGCCAAGCCAGTGGCTGTCCATGTTGAAAGGTTCCAACCGGTTCGGAGTCCTTAAATTTATGTTCCCCCAGATCAAGACTATTCTGTACACGACCGCGCTTAGCAGCTATACCCGGCCCGTGTTGCGGTTCGCCGTCGCTCTAGCCAGACAACACAAGGCCAGCATTGTATTGCTGCATGTGGTCGAACCGCTGAACAGTTCCGTCAAGTTTCTGATGGAAAACTATCTTTCGCCGGAGAAAGCGGCGGAGTTACATCATGAGGCGACCAACGGCATCCTGGAAAAATTCCATAAGCGACTGGAAACATTCTGCTCGGAGGAACTCGGATCGACACTGGAACAAACCCAGCTTATTTCGGAAATTCGCGTCGTCAGTGGTATTCCCCACGAAGTCATTCTGCACGAGGCAGATCGCTGTAACGCTGACCTGATTGTGATGGGTACCCACGCCGGTTCCAGCGGACTGGGAATAGGGCTGGGTTCCACCACCCGCCGAATCACCTTGATGTCGAAACGTCCAGTTTTGATCGTGCCCTTCGTTCGAGCGACTGACAATGAGTGGCCCTCACAACGGCAGGTCTGATCATTCGGGGTTTTCCGCCGACTGTCGTCGAGTTTGCGGGTGGTCTGGCTGGCAATGGTTGGTTCGATGGTGCCCGAGCGGGCTGTTGGCGGTGTCGCTATCGCTGGTGTGGCCGGATGGTTTGGTAGGGGCCGAGAGTGGCGTTTACACTTGGAAAGATGGATCAGGCCGGGTGCATTACAGCAATCGCCGGCCGGAGGGCCAACCGGCCGAAGCAGTCGAACTCAATGCTCAGCCAGTCACCGTGCGTCCGACCGAGCACATCTACACCTGGACAGATCGTGACGGCAAGGTCCATTACAGTGCTAAGCCGCCTCCCGATGTGTCGGCCAAAGAGCTCAAGGAAGACGACAGCACGCTTTCCACGATCCCTCTCAGTAAACTACGCGCCGCTGAGCGGGAATTGCCGGAGGAAGCGCGGTAGCACTCATGAAAGCGCGGCAGACATCGTCGCACTGAATGATGCTCGATTAGGGTGGCTGGACTCAAACGCCTCTCCAGGCATCCGGCCAGCGCCGTTGCAATTCAACCAGCCAGACTTGCCGCAACCGTTGGCACGTAGCGTTGGGCGCTCCGTGCAGCAAAGCGCGGTAATACTGGTAAGAAGCGCGGGTGATGGCGCGCTCGCCTTCAGGCAGCTTGTTAATATCGCGGATGGTCATCATGGCAGGCCCTCGCTTTGCAACGAGCAATCGTACAGTTTTTTACAGCAAATATCATGCCTATTTTTTCTCTATATGGGGATTTTGTCATAAACCAATGGCGTAACTCTCTCTAACACACGTTCTCCGATGACACCAGAAGACTATTGCTACAATCTTGCGGCTACGCCAGGTTCGGATTTCCGCTACAGCCTACTGGGTTTGTCGCTGGAGCAGCGCCAAGCTTTAACAGCGGTTCAGGCTTTCTGCATTGAATCCACGCGGATTATCGATGAGTGTCGGGATTCCAGCGTCGCCCGGACCAAATTGGACTGGTGGCGAGGTGAGTTGGATCGTTTATTCGCGGACGAGCCCCGACATCCAGTTACTCGTGCCTTACAACCTCGATTGGTGACTTTCAACCTCCCCGAGGAATACTTCCGGGAGATTTTGGATGGAGTAGAGATGGATCTGGATTACGACGCCTATCCCGACTTCGCCGCACTGAGCCTTTACGTTCATCGTCGGGGCAGCGTGCTGGCCTTGCTGGTGGCGGAGATTTTAGATTATCGGGATCGGCGTGCAACCCCCCGCTTTGCCCATGAGGCCGGAGCGATGCTACTGTTGCTCGAATTGCTATGCGATGTGCGCCAACATGCTCAGCACGGTCGATTTTATCTGCCCGAGGAGGAAATGGAGCGCTACGGTGTTCATCCCGGCGATTTGCTGGCGGCGCAAACCACGGACCGGGTGCGGCAACTGTTCGCCGTGCAAGCCGAGCGGATTGGCGAGTATTACCGTCGAGCATCGGATTTTCTGCCGGATGTGGATCGTTGCACCCAATCCCCTTTGTTGATCCGGCTGGAGCTGGCGATGGCACTGCTGGCTGAGATCGCCGAGGATGGCTATCGGTTGCTGGAGCAGCGCATCCATCTGACTCCCTTGCGTAAGTTGTGGCTGGCTTGGCGACTGCGCCGCCGCGAAAAACGCCGTTATGGGTTCTTGACGGTGACGGAGTAAACTGTAAGCCGATTTGCTTGGCACACGAGGCACCACTATGAAAGCATATCAACCTGCCACCGATCTGCTCCAAAATCGAGTCATCCTGGTGACGGGCGCGGGTGCGGGTCTCGGTCGCGCCGCCGCACGTCAGCTGGCGACGCATGGCGCTACCGTGATCTTGCTCGGGCGCACCATTCGCAAGCTGGAGCAAGTCTACGACGAAATCGAACAGGCTGGCGCTCCGAAACCCGCCATTTATCCGATGAATCTGGAAGGTGCGAGCCCCAAGGATTACGCGGAGCTGGCGGATGTGTTGCAATCTGAATTCGGCCGATTGGACGGATTGTTGCACAACGCGGTTTTGTTCGAAGGGCTGACGCCGCTGGCCAATTACGATCTTGAACTCTGGTACCGTACTCTGCAGGTCAATCTGAACGCGCCATTCCTATTGACGCAGGCGTTGCTGGGCCCGTTGAATCGATCCACGGATGCATCGGTGGTCTTTACCGCCGATCATGTCAGCGAGGTGGGCCGGGCGTATTGGGGCGCCTATGCGGTGGCCAAGGGCGGCATCGAGACACTCATGAAGATGCTCGCCAGTGAACTGGAAACCAACACCGCAATTCGAGTCAACAGCGTTGATCCCGGTCAGGTCCGCACGGGCCTGACTCTGCGCGCCTATCCGGGCCGTGCCCCCGAGGAATGGCCCGACCCTGAAGCGGTGCTGGCCACTTACCTGTATCTGCTGGGGCCGGACAGCAAAGGGGTCACCGGCCAGATCTGGCGCGCCCAGGATTGAAGGGGCGACGAGGGGCCGGCGATGGTCCATCGTCGCGCTTGTCGTGCCGAGGACGAGCATCCCAGGGGTTAAACGTCCCGCGCGGCGAGGGCCTTTCCTCCTCCCTGCCGCGCGGTGGCTTGGTTGGCCAGATAGCTGCCGGTGGGTGAGGACGGCGAGGTTCGGTTTCTGGGTCGCGTCGCTGGGCCGGCTGCCGGCGAGAGGGGGCAGCCCATGGCGCAGGGGGCTGGCGAGGCTCGGTAGCCTCCGTTTGCGGATCACCACGCAACTCACTGGGCTTTACGCTGTCGGGGGCTAAGGAATGACGGGATTCAGCCACCTTCTCTGCAAGCGTGTCAACGGATCGGCGGTCCACCGCTGCCAACAACGATTCGATTTGAGCGTCACTCAGCTCGTCCCAGTGTCCTGGATGCAATCCTCGTCGCAACGCAACCGGTCCGTAGCGCACCCGGACCAAGCGGCTGACTGCAATGCCTTGCGATTCCCATAGCCGGCGTACCTCGCGGTTGCGGCCTTCGCGCAGGATGGCGTGATACCAGTGATTCGCGCCCTCGCCACCTGCCTCGCGCAAGACCTCAAAGCGCGCCAAGCCATCCTCCAGCGCCACTCCTTCTCGCAGTCGTTCGAGTACCTCCGGTGGAACTTTGCCCAACACGCGAATCGCATACTCCCGTTCGATTTGAGATGAGGGGTGCATCAGCCGGTTGGCCAATTCGCCGTCGTTGGTGACCAGCAATAATCCTTGTGTGTTGAGATCCAGTCGACCGACCGTGATCCAGCGGCCGTCCCGCAACGACGGCAAGCGGTCGAAAATCGTGGGCCGACCCTCGGGATCGTGGCGGGTCGTCATTTCACCGACCGGCTTGTAGTAGGCCAGCACGCGCCGCTGCTGGTGAAGCGCACCCGGTCGGATCGGCCTGCCGTCGATTTGGATCTGTTCGGTGCCGCTGACCTGAACGCCCAATTGCGCGGGCGTGCCGTCCACGGTGATTCGGCCCTGACGGATCCAATCTTCGATCTGGCGCCGAGAACCAAGACCGGCGCGGGCCAGAAATTTCTGTAAGCGTTCAATCATCGGCTGGCTCCATGGCAGGTGATGCGTCATCGGGGCGATCGGGCGCGCGGCGATCCAGCTCGGCGCCGATCACGTTCAGATCGCGCGGCGTCGCCAACGGCGGCAGCTCGCCCAAACTCTTGAGGTTGAAATAATCCAGAAAAGCGTGAGTGGTGGCGTACAAGGCCGGACGACCGGGCACTTCGCGATGGCCAACCACCTTGATCCAGCCGCGCTCCTGCAGGGTTCTCATGATGCCACTGCTCAGGCTGACCCCACGCACCGCCTCGATCTCGCCGCGAGTGATCGGCTGGCGATAGGCGATCAGCGCCAGGGTTTCCAACAACGCGCGGGAATAGTTGGCGGCTCGCTCCTCCCACAGTCTGGAAACCCAGGGCGCAAAATCCGCTGGTACCTGCAAGCGGAACCCACTGGCCACTTCGACCAGCTCGACGCCGCGCCCCTCACAGGCGGTGGCCAGCTCGGCCAATGCGGCACGCAATGCCGTCCGGTCGGGGCGTTCGATTTCCGGAAAGACGTTTAGCAGACGATCCAGCGACAGTGGTTCGGTGGCGGCTAGCAGCACCGCTTCCAAAATGGCTGTTAATTCGGGCATCGCCGCCGTTCAAATGCGCCGGCGGACGTGAATCGGCGCGAACGGCTCAACTTGCACCAGTTCCAGCAGGGCTTCTCGCAGCAACTCTAGGATTGCCAGCAAGGTTACCACCACCCCCATGCGCCCTTCCTCCGGTTGGAACAGCGCGGTGAAAGGCGTGAAGCGTAGTGCGTCCAACCGCTCCAGCACTTGACTCATTCGCTCGCGCACCGACAACGTTTCACGCCGGACGTGGAAGCGGCCGAACAGTTCGGCACGGGCCAGTACCTCGCGCAGGGCGTCCAGCAGGTCGGCCAAGCCGATCGGCGGTGGCAGGCGCACAATTTGCTGCTGGACCGGTTCGGCGTTGGCAGTGAAGGTGTCGCGCTCCTGTCGCGGCAGTGTATCCAGCGCCCGCGCCGCCTGCTGAAAGCGTTCGTATTCTTGCAGCCGGCGGACGAGTTCGGCGCGAGGATCTTCCTCTTCGGTCTCGATCAGGGTCGGACTCGGCAGCAGTAACCGTGACTTGATCTCCGCCAGCCAAGCCGCCATCACCAGATATTCCGCCGCCAGTTCCAGCCGCAACTCGCGCATCAACGCCAAATAGTCCATGTACTGCCGGGTAATATCGGCGATGGGGATATCGAGGATATTGAGGTTTTGGCGTCGGATCAGATACAGCAGCAAATCCAGCGGTCCCTCGAACGTTTCCAGGAATACCTCCAGCGCGTCCGGTGGAATATAGAGATCCTGATGCACCCGAGTGTAGGGCTCGCCGCCGACCTTGGCGAGCGGTGGAGTTTCGACGGGAACATCCATCAGGCGTCGTGACTCTCTGACCGTGGCCTACGCATCCAGCGGTCGGATACCCACCGCACGCCGCAATTCGTGCAGGAACGGTACGCTGTATTCGCGCGCCCGCGCCGCGCCGCGCTTGAGGATTTGCTCGATGTGGTCGGGCTTCTCCAACAATTCCTGATAACGCTGGCGCGGCTCGCTCAGGCGAGCGTTCAAATACTCGAACAAGGTTTGTTTCATCTCACCCCAGCCGATGCCTTGGGCATAGCGCGTTCGCATCGTCGCCGTTTCCTCCACTGTCGCAAACGCCTGATAAATTTGGAACAGTGTGCAGGTATCCGGGTCTTTGGGTGCCTCCGGCGGCAGCGAGTTGGTTTTGATGCGCATGATCAGTTTACGCAGGGTCTTTTCCGGCTCGAACAGCGGGATGGTATTACCGTAGCTCTTGCTCATCTTGCGCCCGTCCAGCCCGACCAGCACGGCCGTTTTCTCGTCCACCACCGCCTCGGGCAACACGAAATGTTCGCCGTACAGGTAATTGAAGCGAGCGGCGATGTCGCGGGCCATTTCCAGGTGTTGAATTTGATCTTTGCCGACCGGTATCTTGTTGGCCTTGAACATCAGGATGTCCGCCGCCATCAGAATCGGGTAGCAGAATAGCCCCATGAAGACACCCTTGTCGGGATCCTTGTCGGGATCGGCTACATTGTCGGCGACCGCCGCCTTGTAGGCATGGGCACGGTTCATCAAGCCCTTGGCGGTGACGCAGGTCAGCATCCAGGTTAGTTCCAGAATTTCCGGGATGTCGGTCTGCGCGTAGAAAATGACGTTTTCGACATCCAGTCCCAGCGCCAACCACGTCGCGGCCACTTCCAGCCGCGAGCGATGGACTACCGCCGGGTCGTGGCATTTGACCAGGGCATGATAGTCAGCCAGAAAGTAGAACGATTGCACGTCCTTGCGGCGACTGGCCTCGATGGCCGGCAGAATCGCGCCGACATAGTTGCCCAAATGCGGAGTGCCGGTGGTGGTGATGCCGGTAAGGGTGATTTCCATAAGATGACGATCAGGCTTGGGATTTCGAATTAAAAGAAAAACAACGTTAGAATGAAATGCCGGATTTCGTTGACGATGGGCATCAGGTTCAATACGCCGCTGGTGAGCAACAACACCAGGATGATCAGACCGTAGGGCTCCATGCGCGCCATGGCGAGACCGTACCGATCAGGCAAGATTCCCACCAGCACCCGCGAACCGTCCAGCGGCGGAATCGGGACCAGGTTGAGGACGCCCAGCATGACGTTGACATCGATTCCGGCCACTCCCATCAGCAGCAACGGTTCGCCCAGCCACGGCAAGGTGTCTCCCAAACTGTGGCCGGTCATTGCCACCAAGCCCCAACCCAATGCCATCGCTAGATTGGAACCTGGTCCGGCGAGCGCCACCAGTGCCATATCGCGTTTGGGCTGGCGCAGTCGATGGTAATTGACCGGCACTGGCTTGGCCCAACCGAAGATGAAACCGCCGAATACCGCCAACAACGCCGGCACCAGTACGGTGCCAATCGGGTCGATGTGTCGCAACGGATTGAGACTAAGCCGGCCCAGGTCTTTGGCGGTGGTATCGCCGCAACGCAGCGCCATCCAGCCGTGCGCCACCTCGTGCAAGGTGATCGCCAGCAACAGCGGTGGCGCTAGCACGACGAGGAGCTGAATCATATTCAATTCTTGCATGGGGTGATTATACGCAGCCCGTCCAGGCGCGGACTAGAGAAATGGGCCGGCGTCGCCCAGTCCTTGGCGAATCAATTGTGGGGCGTCTTCGGTCAGATCGAGTACGGTGGTCGGTTCCTGCTGGCAGGGACCACCGTCGATGATCAAATCCACGTCATTGCGCAAGCGTTCTTCGATTTCTTGAGGATCGGCTAGCGGCCAGTCATCGCCGGGTAGGGTCAGCGTGCAACTCATGATGGGTTCACCGAGTGCCGCTAACAAGGCACGGACGATGGCAGTGTCCGGAATTCGGATGCCGATGGTCTTGCGGCGGGGGTGTTGCAAGCGGCGTGGCACCTCGTGGGTGGCTTGCAGGATGAAGGTAAACGGTCCCGGCGTGGCCGTTTTGAGCAGTCGATAACGGCGGTTGTCTACCTTGGCGTAGGTGGCGATCTCCGAGAGGTCGCGGCAAACCAGGGTAAAGTTGTGATGGCGGTCGGTTTGGCGGATATGGCGGATGCGTTCCGCCGCTGTTTTGTCGCCCAGCCGGCAACCCAAAGCGTAGCTGGAGTCGGTGGGATAGACGATCACGGCACCGGCGCTTAGTTGCTCGACTGCTTGGGCGATCAGGCGCGGCTGTGGATTGAGCGGATGAATTTGTATAAAACGACTCATAACCTGTACTATTCGCTGGTTATCTTTAGGACTTGATCGAGCGGGCAACTTGCCAGCCTGGCGCTGCCCGGTCAAGATGGCGGAGGCCGCCTTCCCAATTATCCATCCGCTTGCCCGCTTCCAGAAAACAGAATCCCACTACTGGCATGAAACTGCTGTTTGACTTCCTGCCTATCCTATTGTTCTTCATCGCTTATAAGTCAGCGGATCTCTACGTCGCGACTGGGGTGCTGATCGTTGCGACCCTGGCTCAGGTCGGTTGGATCTGGCTGCGCCAGCGACAGGTCGAAAAGCTGCCGTTGATCACCGCCGGCCTGGTGTTGGTGTTCGGCGGAGCGACTCTAATCCTCCACGATCCTGTTTTTGTCAAATGGAAGCCGACAGTGGTGAACTGGCTGTTCGCCGTTGCATTTTTTGGCAGCTACTTCGTGGGCGAGAAAACCCTGTTGGAGCGGATGATGGGCAGTCAATTGGAACTTCCCGCGTCTGTCTGGGTCAAGCTGACGTTTGCTTGGGCAATATTCTTCCTCGCTATGGGCGCGGCCAACCTGTTTGTCGCGTTTACCTTTGAGGAAAATACCTGGGTCAATTTCAAGTTGTTCGGAATGCTGGGCTTGACCCTGGTATTCGTGGTGGCCCAAGCCGCCTATATGAGTCGCCATCTCAAGATTGACGATACCCCGTCAAAGGAGTCCTGACCATGCTGTATGCCATTCTGGGTCGTGATGTGCCCGACAGCCTGGAACGGCGGCTCGCAGTGCGCCCCGCTCATCTGGAACGCCTGAACGCCATGCAAGCCGAGGGCCGACTGGTGTTGGCCGGACCGCTGCCAGCCATCGACAGCTTCGATCCGGGGCCGGCCGGTTTTCAGGGCAGCTTGATGGTCGTCGAATTCCCGTCGTTGGAAGACGCCAAAGCCTGGGCCAACGCCGATCCCTATGTGGCCGCTGGCGTATTCGCGGCGGTCGAGGTCTATCCATTCCGCAAGGTACTGCCGACATGACCGACCGCGTGGCCTTGATCGAGCAGCGGCTGCGGGATGCCTTGATGCCCGAACGGCTGGAAATCGTGGACGACAGCGCCGCACATGCCGGCCACGCTGGGGCGCGCGAGGGCGGTCACTTCACCGTCCGCATCGTCTCAACCGCTTTCGCCGACAAAACCCTGATTCAGCGCCACCGCTTGATTCACGCAGCGGTGGCTGACCTGATGCGCCGGGAAATTCACGCCTTGAGCATCAACAAGGCGCAAACCCCGAACGAAGCCCGATCCTCAACCACTGGAACCTAGCTCACCAATGGAATCCACCCTAATGAACAAAGCGAACAAACTGACTTTACCGTTGCTGGCGTTGTCCTCCGTTTTACTCTTGTCCAACGCCACCTTGGCTGCGGAGGACAAGAAACCCGAGCCCACTGCAGCCGCGCCAGCCGCGACGTTCACCATCCCCGATCCGGTCGCGGTGGTCAACGGTAAGCCGATTCCCAAGGCGGCGTTCGAGCAATACGTCCAGCAATTGCGCGGTCGGACCAAGGTCGATTCGGCGGAGGCCAGCAAGTCGTTGGTTGATCAACTGGTGCTGGAAGAGCTGCTCGTTCAGGAAGCGGATAAGGAAAAACTAGCGGATGATCCCCAGATCAAACAACAGCTTGCCATGGTTCAGCGCAGTCTGCTGGCCAGTAGCGTGATACGCCGGATGCTGAGTCAAAGCGCTCCCAGCGAAGAGGCGATCAAGAAAGAGTATGAAACCGCCATCACGGCGATGAAAGGCAAAGAGTACAAGGCCAGCCACATCCTGGTGGACTCCGAGGACAAGGCCAAGGAAGTCATCGCCGAGCTTAAGAAGGGTGGCAGCTTCGCCGAGCTGGCCAAGGCCAAGTCCAGCGACAGCTCCGCCGCCAACGGTGGCGATCTCGGGTGGTTCGCGCCGAGCATGATGGTGCCGCCGTTCGCGCAGGCAGTCGCCAAAATGGAAAAAGGCAAATTCAGCGAGCAGCCGGTACAGACCTCATTCGGCTGGCATGTCATTCTGCTGGAGGATGTCCGCGACGCCACTCCGCCCTCGCTTGATGAGTTGAAGCCGCAAATCACCCAGATGTTGCAGAGCCGGATGGTGAACGACTATCTGGAAAAACTGAAGTCGGGTGCCAAGATCGAGGTCAAGGAGATTCAAGTCAGCGAAGCTCCCAATCCGGCTGGGGAACCCGCCAAGGGCGCCAAGGAAGAGAAGAAAGAAGACAAAAAAGAAGAGAAGAAATAACTCCTCATCTATCCACCTCTCTCCTTTGGGAGAGAGGTGCGATTGGAACTCCGTCGTTCGCCAATCCTCAACGCATTTCGCGTCTGATTGCTCCATCCGGCTTCAGGGCCAATCACTCCAGTTCAACGGCATCCTGATGAGTCGCGGTCTACCGCTGGACAATCGCGGATCTATGAGATTGCGCGCCAGGTAGCGATCCGCAAAATCCCCTCGCGTTTTGCCCGCGCATCTTCAACATTCATCGAAACTCTCCCTCAGTTTCCCAACAGCGCCAGCAACCCCGCCTCGTCCAGCACTGTGATTCCCAGTTCCCGCGCCTTATCCAGCTTGGAGCCGGCATCGCGGCCGGCCACCACGTAGTCGGTCTTCTTCGACACACTGCCCGTTACTTTGGCGCCCAGTGCCCGCAGCCGAGCAGTCGCTTGATCGCGGCTCAATGATTCCAAGGTTCCCGTCAGTACGAATGTTTTATCGGACAGCGGCCGATCGCCGCCAGCCGGTTTTGCTTCAGTTTCGGACCAGTGCACTCCGGCTACTCGCAATCGGGCGATGATCTCCTGATTGTGTGGTTCCTGAAAGAACGCCCGAATGGCCGCCGCCGCCACCGGTCCGATATCCGGCACCTGCTGCAACCGCGCCTCGTCGGCCGCCATCAGTGGCTCCAGCGCACCAAAGTGGTCTGCCAGTGCTAAGGCCGTGGCTTCGCCGACTTCACGAATTCCGATGGCGTAGAGAAACCGGCCCAGCGTGGTGGTTTTGCTCCGCTTCAGCGCTTCGACCAGATTGACGGCAGACTTGGTGCCCATCCGTTCCAAATCAGCCAAACTCTTCGCGTCGAGTGAAAAAAGATCGGCAGGATTGCGTACCCACTCCCGTTCGATGAGTTGTGTGACCAATTTATCGCCGAGCCCTTCGATATCCAGCGCCCGACGCGAGGCGAAATGACGAATTGCCTCCTTGCGCTGGGCACGGCAGTACAACCCCCCGATGCACCGAGCCACGACCTCGCCAGCGGGCCGAATGACCCGCGAGCCGCAGACCGGGCAGGTTTCCGGCATCACGAACGGTTGGGTGGCGGAAGGGCGGTGCTCCAACATCACGCCGACCACTTCGGGGATGACATCCCCGGCCCGGCGCACGATCACGGTATCGCCGACCCGCACGTCCTTGCGTGCCACCTCGTCGGCATTGTGCAGGGTGGCGTTGGTGACGGTGACGCCGCCCACGAACACCGGCTTGAGCCGCGCTACCGGCGTGATCGCGCCAGTGCGGCCGACCTGTACCTCGATGGCTTCGACCGTCGTCAACTCTTCCGGCGCGGGGAATTTGTGGGCCACTGCCCAGCGGGGCTCGCGCGTGCGAAAACCCAGTTCCCGCTGCCAATCCAAGCGGTTGACCTTGTAAACCACGCCGTCGATGTCGAAAGGCAAGGCATCGCGCTGATCGGCGATAGTGCGATGAAACTGGATGAGGCCATCTGCGCCCTGCGCCACGGTGCGCCGGTGGCTGACCGGTAGGCCAAATGCGGCCAGCGCATCGAGTACCGCGCCATGCGTAGCGGGTAACTCCCAACCTTGCGTCTCACCCAACCCGTAGGCAAAGAAGGACAAGGGCCGCTTCGCCGCGGTGTTGGGGTCGAGTTGTCGGATACTGCCCGCCGCACCGTTGCGCGGATTGACCAGTGTCGGCAGTCCCGCCACCCGCTGACGGGCGTTGTAACGCTCGAAATCCGGACGGCTCATATACACCTCGCCGCGCACTTCCAGCACAGCGGGCGCAGTACCACGCAGCCGCAGCGGCACGGCTTTGATGGTACGGACGTTTTGGGTGACATCCTCGCCGGTCTCGCCGTCACCGCGAGTGGCGGCCTGAACAAGCACGCCATCCTCATAGCGCAGACTGACGGCCAGACCGTCGAATTTCAGTTCGCAGGCGTATTCGACGGCTGTCTGATTTTCCCCCAAACCCAGTTCACGCCGGATCTGAGCGTCGAACGCGAGCGCACCGCCCGGGCCGGTATCGGTTTCGGTGCGGATGGACAGCATCGGCACGCGATGTCGCACCGGCACAAAGGTTTCGAGCGCTTTGCCGCCCACGCGCTGGGTAGGCGAATCGGGGGCGCGCAATTCGGGGTATTCCGCTTCGAGCGCCTGCAATTCCCGAAACAGCCGGTCGTACTCCGCGTCGGGAATTTCAGGGTCGTCCAGAACGTAATAGCGGTAATTGTGCCGGTCGAGCTGGGCACGCAGCTCGGCGGCCCGTTCGGCGGCGGCGCTGGGAGCCGTCATGAAGCCTACTCCACCAAGATTAAATCGTGCCTACAATCGAAATGACCGTTCCAGCTCGGCGACCTTATCGCGCAGATTCGACAAGCCCTGGTTGGTTAGTTTGTGCCGGTTCTCGTCGCAAATGACCCCACCGAGCTTTCGCGCCACCCGATCAACGGTGAGCAACAACAACTCCAATGCTTTCATCGCATCGAGGGGGCCAGGCAGGCTCATGAACAACAATAAGCCCGGTGTGGTCAATTCGGCCAACGTTCCCAGTTCGAACGAGCCCGGCTTGCGCAAGTGCGCCAGACTGAACACCGGCGTCTCGGAAGTGCTTTCGCTTTCCGGGTATCGCTCGAACAAACCGGCGGCACTCAGCCGGAGTCCTGCCTCCTCGGCCGCCGCTCGGATCGCGGTTCCCCGAAAGAGCTGGTAACGCGGCGCCATCACGGTCAACGCGATGGTGGTTTTCAAAACGGGTGGAGTTTCGGTTGCTCGTTCTTTTTTGGCGATGGGTTCGCTTGGCGTCGGTGCGAGGACTGGTTCGGGGGGAGATGCAGGAATCGATTCGGGTACTGGTTCAGGTGTCAGATTAACTGACCACAAGCCGCTTGTTGGGGGAGGCGACACGGGTTGCCTTTCCAAGGACGATTCTTCAAACGGGGACGCACGCTCGGCATCGATCCCGCGATTGAGCGGCCGAATCTCCACATCGACCAGAATCTTGTCGGCCAAGTGATGATCGGGCGTGATCCGGCCTAGTTCGCCGAATTCGTGCGCTTCTCCGATCTCTTCCGGCACTGGTGGCGAGGTATCGCCCAATTTCGGTTCCTTGACCAGAGAGGATCGACGACGGCGGTTGCGGATTTGATCGCGAAGCCGGGCGCGAATTCCCCAGAGATAGATCAAGGCGACGATGATGACCCCGATACCTGCCAGCAGCCACTGTAATTGCGTTTTATCCATTGCCATCAATCCAAGGCTCCAGATTGCGCCAGCCGCAACCAGATTACGTCAAGGTTTTCAAACGAGAACAATATCTTCCAGCACCGCTGCCGCGTCAGCGGTTTGAAGATAGCGCCTCTCCGCCCATACTTTAGGCTTTTACTCTATCAAATGCTGTCGGCCACCGCATTACCCGATCAGCGCCAACAACGAGGGTACTTGCCCGTTCGACCTTACCCGCCGCGATCAGCCGACCGCCGCCAGCCGGGCCGCCTCCCCGACATCGACGGCAACCAGCCGCGAAACGCCGGGTTCCTGCATGGTGACACCGGCCAGATGCTCGGCAATTTCCATAGTGGCTTTGTTATGAGTGACGAAGATGAACTGGACTCGTCCGGACAGTTCCCGGACGAGGGCGCCAAACCGGCCGACATTGGCCTCGTCCAGGGGGGCGTCCACCTCGTCCAACAGACAGAAGGGCGCCGGGTTCAACTGGAAGATGGCAAACACCAAGGCGACAGCGGTCAACGCTTTCTCGCCGCCGGATAGCAGGCTAAGCGAGCCGATCCGCTTGCCCGGCGGTTTGGCCATGATCGCGACGCCGGCATCTAGCACATCCTCGCCGGTCAGGTCCAGATGGGCCTGCCCGCCGCCGAACAAGCGGGGAAACAGCTCGCCCAACCCGGTATTGACCCGGTCAAACGTCTCCCGAAATCGGGAGCGGGTCTCCCGGTCGATCTTGCGGATCGCGTTTTCTAGAGTGGTCAGCGCCTCTAACAAATCGTCGTTTTGAGCGTCGAGATAGTGCTTGCGTTCCGTCAGTTGAGTGCATTCTTCGATAGCCGCCAAATTGATAGGGCCCAAACGTTGAATGCGTCGCTCTACCTGCTCCAGCCGCGCCAACCAGTCGGACTCGGCTGCATCGACCGGCAGACCGGCTGCGATCGTTTCCGGCTCGCAAGCCAGTTCGTGCAACTGCTCGCGCAGGTTCTGCTGACGTACCCGCGCCTCACTCAAAGCCAACCGCTGCTCCTCGATTACCCGGCGTTGGCTTTCGGCCCGTCGTTCGCAGTCACTCCGATCTCGCTCGCCGGTTTCTAATTCAGCCTCCTGGGTTTCCAGCGCCTCGCGGGCATCCCGCAGCTCGGTCTCGACTTTCAGTTGGCGGTCCAGGGCATGTGCCAGATCCGCCTCGGCATCGGTCAGTGCTGCGTCAGCGTCGGCGGCGCGCTCCCGTTCCAGGCCCGCTTGCCGGTCACGCAACTGGAGCTGTTGCGCCTCCAGTCGTTCCAAAGCTTGTTCGACGGCAGTCAAGCGGGTCCGCAGGGTTTCGACCGCGGTCGCTTGGCCTGCCGCCTTCTGGCGGGCATTATTGGTCTGAGCCCGACATCGGCGTAGATCATCGTCTAATCGTGTTCTGGACGCTGCCAGTTCGGCCTGTTCGGTCCGGAGTTCCTCTAGGATCAGCAGCGCTTCCGCCAACTGTGATTGGGCCAGTTGTCGTTGCTCGCGCGCCTGCCCACATTGCTCTTCCAGTTCGGCTTGTTCCTCGCCGAGCGCGGCGTGACGCTCGCGGGCGTGCTCCCAACGGGATCGCAACCCGTTCGCCTCGCCTTGGGTGCGAGCATGGTCGCGATGGCGCTGGTTGACCGTTTGCTGCAATGCCCGCTGTTGCGGTTCGAGCTCGTCGTGTAACCGCAAGCGGAGTCGTTCCGTTTCCGCCGTTTGCTGTGCCAGCGACGCCTCATCCTCGCGCAGCGCAGCTTCGAGCTGGCGGATTTCCTGTTCGCGTTGCAGCACGCTTTCGTCCGCCGCTTGCCCCAGCCGCAACCAGTGTCGCCCGCAAATCTCGCCGTTTGGCGTCACCAGGGCCGCGCCGTCAGTTAAATCGGTGCGGCGTGCCAGCATCTCGGCCACATCGGCGGCGATATCCACGCTGCCCAGCAGGTCGGTCAGTGGCCACGGCGCATGCACCTTGGTCGCTAGGGCGGAAGCGGGGGCGTCGGTGCGCAAAGCGGTGGAAGGTTCCAGTAAAGTCAGTCGGCCGTTTTTCAGGTCCGCGCCGTCAGCTCGCATGACCACGTCGAGATCGGGCACGCAAACCGCGTCCAGCCAGTCAGCCAACACTGCTTCGACGGCTCCTTCCCAACTGGATTCCACCGCCAGTTGTTCGGCTAAGCGTGGCGCGTGGGTCAATGCCCGTGCGCCCAGCCAGTCGTTCACTTCAGCCACATGCCGGCCTAGAGCCGCTTCCTGGAGGGTTTGCAGTGAGGCCAGCCGCCCACGCCCGGTCTGCATCTGCTCTCGCAACAACCGCGAACGATGCTCGACTTGCCGCAGCGCTTCCCGAGTGGCGACCGACTCGGCTTCGATCTGGGCCAGGCGTTCTTGATCCTGCTGTAAGGCTGTGGCGATCTCCTGTTCCAGGGATCGCAAGTTGGCATGCGCGCTATCGAGATCAGTGGCGTTTAACTGCTCCTGTTCGTGCTGTAGCCGATCTAGGCGTCGTTCGCCTTGCACCAATTGCCGCTCCAGATGCTCAATCCGGGTGCGTTCGACTTCGATCTGCCGCTGGGCTTCGCTATTGCGCCGGCCAAATGCCTCCCAATCGGCTTGGCCTTGACGCAAGGCCAGCTCAACGGTGGCCAGTGCTGCCTCCGCAGCCGCCTCCGCAGCCAGCGCTTGCGCCAGTTCTGGCTCGGCGACGACCAACTCATGCGCCCATTCGGTTTGTTGCGTCCGATCTTGCGTCCGTTGTGCCTTGATGCGCTCTAGTGCCATCGCGACCTGGCGCCAGTCATCCTCGCGTCGCCGCCGCAGCTCGTGTTGGTGTTGGAGATACTGTTCAAGCCGGTTGATTTCCGCGCCGATTTGATAATAGCGTCCTTGGGTGTCGTTGTAGGCGTCGCTGAGTTCAGCGCGCTGGATGCGCCCAGCTTCGAGGCGGGCTTCCAGCTGCCGCTGCTCGGCTAGTATCGCCTCCAGTACCGTCTCCTGCCGGTGCAACGCCTGTTCGCTCGCTTGCAGGTCGGCGCGCAGGTTTCGCCAGCGCAGGGTCAATAATTCCGCTCGGAGGCGCCGCTCCTCGGCGCGATACTCGCGATATTGACTAGCGGCCCGCGCCTGCCGCTGCAAGTGCTGAAGCTGGCGGCCCAGTTCATCGCGTACATCATTCAGCCGTTCGAGGTTCTCGCGAGTGTGACGGATACGGGTTTCGGTCTCGCGGCGGCGTTCCTTGTATTTGGAAATGCCGGCGGCCTCTTCAAGAAAAATCCGCAGTTCCTCGGGCTTGGCCTCGATCACCCGTGAAATCATGCCTTGCTCGATGATGGCGTAACTGCGCGGCCCCAGTCCGGTGCCCAAAAAAATATCGGCGATGTCGCGGCGGCGACAGCGAGTGCCGTTGAGAAAATAACTGGATTGCCCGTCACGACCGACCAATCGTTTGATCGCGATCTCGGCGTAACTGGCCCAGGGACCGCCCATGCGGCCCTGATGATTGTCGAATACCAGTTCGATGGATGCTTGCCCGACCGGCTTGCGATTGGCCGCGCCGTTGAAGATCACGTCGGTCATGGCTTCGCCGCGCAGACTACGGGCCGAGCTTTCGCCCATTACCCAGCGCACGGCGTCGATGATGTTGGATTTGCCGCAACCGTTCGGGCCGACAATGCCGATCAGATTGCTGGGCAGATGCAACACCGTGGGGTCCACGAATGACTTAAACCCCGCCAGTTTGATCTTGCTTAGCCGCATCGGCGCTGTGACCGGAAAGCCCGCATTCGGGTCAAGCTCGGCGAATCAGGGGTTTCAACACCGCTTCGATGGCTTCCAGGTCTGGAATGATGATCGGTTGGTTCTGGTAGCGCGCCCAGCTCAGTATTCCGGGCAAGTACAAATCCTCATCGTCGATCTCCCCGTTCGGTTGCAGCTCGTCACGCCGGAGGTTGATCGGTCGTGGCGCCGATGTGCCCACAATCCCGAAGTACGGCAAACGGGAATCGTTGCCCAAGGTATTGACGATGATGATGCGGGAATTGATATCGGATTCGGGTTGCACCCGAAAGATCAAACGCCCCAGACTGACCAGTGGTGTGGTCAGATTACGCCATAGGATGGCACCAATCACCCAGTGCGGTGCCGTTTCGATTCCCAACGGCGATGCGAAGGGCAGCACCTCGACCACGACACTACTTGGCAGGATAGCTTGGCCACCTTGCACCGTGATCAACAAACAACGAAGATTCGAAGCTTCCATAACAGTATCCATGACGTGCGGCGTGAGAATCGGTTCGACGGTCGGAGGCCCGATCCAGCGCGCCTCAAGTGATCAGGTCCAGGGCGCGTTCACCGAGAATCTCGCGGATCGAGTGCATCAACTGCTCTTCCTGATAGGGCTTGGTCAGATAATCGTTGACACCGAGCTTCATGGCCCGCTCGCGATGCTTCTCGCCGCCGCGCGAGGTGACCATGATAATCGGCATGTTGCGCAAGTGCGGCTGATTGCGGACGTGAGCCAAAACCTCGAATCCGTCCATGCGCGGCATCTCGATATCGAGGATCGCCAGATCGGGAACCTGGGTCTGCAACATTGCGACCGCGTCCAGACCATCCTTGGCGGTGGTGACCGCGATATTGTGCCGCTCGAGGATTCGCACCGTTACCTTGCGCATGGTGATGGAGTCGTCGACCACCATGATGTTGATCTTCTCCTGCCGGGTTTCCAGTCGCGCCACCCGCAACGCGCGACTTTCCGCCTGTTTCTGAGCCTGGGAGCCGATGTTACGCACCAGCGCCGCCAATTCCAGCACCACCACGACTCGGCCATCGCCCAGCACCGTCGCACCCGAAATACCGGGTACACCGTTGAACTGAGGTCCGACTGGCTTGACGATAATTTCCCGATTGCCCAGCACGGCTTCGACCTGCAAGGCTGCGCTGGCCTCGGCACTGCGGAACAAGAGGGTCGGCGGCCGGCGATCCACGATTTCATCGAACGACGGAATCTGACCACCGCCGATCAGCAAGCCCAGATTGTGGATCGGATAGTTGCGCTCGTTGTAGCGATGGTGAACCGGATCACCGGACAGATACGCCTGAAACTCGCTCTCCTTGAGCCGGGTGACTAATTCGATACTCAGCAGAGGGATGGCGAAAAGGGATTCACCCACTCGCGCCAGCAACGCTTGGGTCACCGCCAGCGAGAACGGCAGGCGAATGGTGAAGCGGGTACCTTGGCCGGCTTCGGTTTGAATCAGCAAGGCACCACGCATGGCCCGGATGGCTTCGCTGACGACATCCATCCCAACGCCTCGCCCGGAAATCTGGGTAACCGAGGTCGCGGTGGAAAATCCGGGACGCAGCAGCAGCGCGATCAATTCCTCGTCGGTGACCGGCTGTCCGGGCGATAACAGACCCTTTTCCTCACCTTTGGCCCGGATGGCGTCGAAATTGAGACCACTGCCGTCGTCGTTCAACTCCAGCACCAACTCCGCCCCTTCCCGGCGCAGGCTCAGGGTGATGGTCCCGATCTCGGGTTTGCCGCGTTCCCGGCGCAGCTCCGGTGGCTCGATTCCATGCGCCAGCGAGTTACGCAACATGTGCTCCAGGGGGGCGATCATATTTTCCAGCACGCTGCGGTCGACTTCCGCATCCTCACCGCCGACCAGCAACTCCGCCCGCTTGCCCAATTCCTGGGCCGATTGTCGGACCACCCGCCGCAACCGGGAGACAATACCGCCGAACCGGACCATGCCGGTGCGCATTAAACCTTGCTGAATCTCCTTGTTGACTTTGCCCTGCTGGTCCAGCAATGAGGAGACTTCCCGGGCATGCTCGCCCAGCGCGTTGCCGATATTGCTCAGATCGTCGGCGACCTCCATCAGCGACCGGCTGACTTGTTGCAGCTCGGTGAAACGGTCCAGCTCCAGCGGATCGAATTCCAGTTGATGTGTCTTGGCATCCTGATCGTGGCGCGATTGAATGCGCGCCTCGGCTTGGGTAGCCAAATTCGTCACCTGTCGGCGCAAGCGCACGATGGTTTGCTCCAGCTCGTTGAGGTTGAAGCTCATCGCGCTGACGCCCTGATCGATTCGGGCGCGGAAGATGCTGCTTTCACCCATTTGGTTGACCAGGGTGTTCAGCAGGGTGGCGCTCACACGGATGCTATCGACGGCCGATGCGGCGGCAGGTTTCTCGGCGGACTGGGTCGCCGAGGCTGCGGCTGCGGCGGCGGCGGTCAGGGTCGCGGTCACCGCCGGCAATAGTGGTTTGGAGCGCTCGATGGGCCTGGCACCGAGCACGCCATGCAATTCCTCGATCAATTCCCGCTGCGTGGGCAGTTGAGCGCCGCTGAGTACGCCAGCCAACATCTGGTGCAGGCCGTCCAAGGCACGCTGAATCAAGTCCATTATCCGTGACGATCCCTTCAGCGTGCCCTTGCCGAGCGCGTCCAGTACCGATTCGGCGGCGTGAGCCAACTCGCCGACCGTCATGAAGCCGGCCATCCGCGAACCGCCCTTGAGCGTGTGCATCTCGCGGCGCAAGTTATTCAGCAGTTCGGTGCTGGTCGGGTCACCGCGCAAGCGCGCCAAAATAGCGTCGCTGGAGTCGAGGATCTCGCTGGCTTCGGTCTGGAAGACCTGTACCAACTCCTGATCCAGTTCGGTCATGGTCTGGAACGCGGCGGGCTCGGACGGTGGGGTTGCTGCCCGCCGCTTGCTGATCGGCTCTGCTGGCGTCGGTTCGACGGCCAGCAAGACCGGGGACAATTCGGTGATCGGTTCACCCGCGGCAAGGGCATCGGCCAGGCGATGTAAGCCGCTGATCGTTTTGGTCGCGGCAGCCGGACTGGCACCACCGGCAGCTTCCGCCACCATCCGGTTCAAGTAATCCACGGTTTGTTGCAGGGCGTCGAGTACCACTGACGAGGCACGGCCCGCGGTTTTACTGAGCGCGTCCAGCACCGATTCGGCGGCATGTGCCAAGTCGCCGATGGAGAGCAGGCCCGACAAGCGCGAGCTGCCCTTGAGCGTGTGCATGTTCCGCCGCAGGTCGTTCAACAATACCGTTTGATCGGTTTCCGTCGCCAGTCGTTGCAGAATGAGATCGCTGGCATCGAGGATTTCGGTCGCTTCGTATTGGAAAACCTGTGCCAGTTCCAAATCCGACGTCGCGGCCTGCTCTGGAACCACAGGTGGCGGAACCTGCCCAGTCGTTTGAGCGGGTGCTGGCCGCACGACCTCGGACGGTTGGGTAAGCGCGGGCGGTAGAGCGACCTCGGCCGGCTGAGCGGGGACAGATGGCAGAACCACTTCCGGCGGTTGAGCAGGGGCAGGCGGCGTGGATGCGGTGTCGGCCAAGACAGCTGGCGATAGTGCGCGAGCCTGCTCGACCAAGGCTGCCATCATAGGTTTGGTTTGGTCGGTGACCGGTTCGTTGCCGACCAGGCGATCCAACACGTTCGCAGCCTCGCCGACCAAGTCGGCTATCGCGGTGGACGCGGGTAGTTCCTCGCTCAAAACCCGGTTCAACAGGTTTTCGAATTCCAGGGCAAATTCGCCGATTTCGGTCGCGCCGACCAAGCGGCCACTACCCTTAAGCGTATGAAAGGCCCGACGAATCGTGGTTAAGGCTTCGTGGTCGGTGAGATTGCGCTGCCAGACGATTCGTTGTTCGCGAATGCGGTCCAGTTCCTCGCGCGCCTCTTCCAGAAAGACTTCCAGAAATTCTGGATCGATTTCCACAGCCGCGCTCGCTAGCGGTGTGGCGGGCGCTGGCGGCGATATGACCGGCGATGGTGCGGTGGGTCGCAGTGTTCTCCGCATCAAGAGCGAGGTCGCGGTAGATTCGACAGGGGCTGCCGGCGGTGCGACCGCTTCCTCCGCCTGGGTGAAAGGCAGATTTTTTACTTGGGCGATCAAGGTCGGCAAGACATCCAGCTCGCCACCCCGTGGCGGAATTTCGCCCACGAGCGGCGCCAGCGCCGAAACCGCCGCCGCGACAGCATCGCAAAGGGCCATGCTTGGATTCAACGTTCCGCTTAAAACCTGATTGAGCAGATTCTCGTATTCCCAGGCAAAATCACCGATCACAGTCGCGCCGACCATGCGGCCGCTACCCTTGAGGGTATGGAAAGCCCGGCGAATCGTGGTCAGCGCATCGCGATCGTTGAAATTGCTCCGCCAATTGATCAACTGCTCCCGAATGGCGATCAATTCTCCCCGCGCTTCCTCCAGAAAAACTTCGATGAACTCCGGATCGGTCTCCTTCAAGTCCAGCAAATCGATCAAATCGATCTCTTCGCTGGCAACCGGCGGGACGGAATCGAGGGCGAAATTAGAGTATTCACCGAGATCGGGCGTTGGTAGTCCGCTGGACAATGTTTCGTCCGGTATGACCGGTTTTTGTTCCAGCTCCAGCTCCAGCTCCAACTCGACAGCTGGAGCCAAGTCGGCAACCGGTATTTGGTGATCGGATGGCCCGGTCAGAATCAAGGGAAGGTCGGGCACGGCAATGGAATTTCCCATCGAATCGACCGAGTGGGTTGGGGCGAGAGCCAGATCGGACGTTAATGGCTCGGATCGCGCTGGCAACGCAAGCAGGGTTTCCAATTGTGTCAGGTAGTTTTCCACCTCATTTAAAACCGTGCCGGCGGCAGGGCGCTCGTTGCCCAACGGCTCCAGATAATGGCACAGCGCGACGAAGATCTCTCCAAAGACGCCGATAGCGAGCAACCGGTAATGTTCGGCGTCGGTGGCCAGGGCGCCAGCGATCCGCCCCAACCGCTCGGAAGCCAAGGCTGCTCGTGTCCATTCCTGTCCGGCCAACATGCGGTGCACGGTCACCAGTTCGCGTTGCAGCGACTCCCATATCTCGGGCTGTTCGACAACGCTCTCTGGAGCGTCGGCAACTGTCTTCCGTAGTTGCTTCAGCTCGTCCAGAATGCTCTCTCGGGTCACATCAGACGAAACAATCGGCACTTTGCTGACAGTGGCAGTGCTCGGTACATCCTGCTGGCGCGCTCGACGAAGGGTATCGATCATCTCGACCAATGTGCTGTCTGCTGGTCGAGCGTCAGGAATCAGGCAGGATTCCAGATAGTGGGCCAAGCAGGTGACGGCCTGTCGCAGCACGGTCGGGTCGAAGGAGGCGGGGAGCTTGCCCTTGATCAATCCCACGGTGAGCAAGCGCATTTCGTCGAGAAGAGTAACTGCTTTGCGCTGTTCTAGTGTAACCAGTGGACCCCGAATCTGGCCGATGGTGTTGGTCATCGCCTCCAGTGGCGTGGATTCGGTCGGCTCCTGTTGATAGGCATCCAGGTCAAACTGAATCCGTTGCAAGGCCAGCGATAGGTCGTCATTGAGAGCGCCCAGCGGGTGATCGGCGACACGACGCGAAATCATTGCGCTACCTCCATGCCGACATCCCCCCCGGTGGACCCTTGCCGGCCGGAACCGGGTTGATCGGGACGACGACAGTTTGCCTCACGCATCCCGTCTCTAACGAGATGACTCAAGCGGGCAGCCGGAAATCGGCAATTGCTTGGCGCAACTCTCGCGCCAGCTGATTCAATTTGCCGATGGCGGATGCAGTCCCTACGCTACTTTCGGCGGTCTGTCCGGTAATTTCGTTGATGGAAACCATGGCACTCGATACCCGCGAGGCCATTTCCGAAACCCGACCGGCGGATTTGGAGATTTCGTCGATGAGTTCCGCCAGGTTGGCGGAGACTTTTTCGATCTCTTCCAGTGCCTCGCCGGCTTTCTCGGCCAACTTGGCGCCGCCGACCACTTCGGACGTACTCTTCTCCATGGAGATGACCGCCTCATTGGTATCGGCCTGAATGGTCTTGACCAGCGTTTCGATACGCTTGGTGGCGTTGCTGGACCGTTCCGCGAGTCGCTGTACTTCGTCGGCGACCACCGCGAAGCCGCGTCCGGCATCGCCTGCCGCCGAGGCTTGGATCGCGGCATTCAGCGCCAGGATGTTGGTCTGATCGGCAATATCGTTGATCAATGCCACGATATCGCCAATTTCCTGCGAGGATTCACCCAAGCGCTTGATGCGCTTGGAGGTGTCCTGAATGTGTTCGCGGATGGCGTTCATGCCGTGAATGGTTCGACGCACCCGATCACCGCCCTCGTGTGCGATGCCCACCGATTTCTCGGCCACCTCGGCGGAAGCGGCGGTTTTCGATGATACGTCGTCCATGGATTGCGCCATCTGCACGACGGTCGCGCTGGCGTTGTCGATCTGGCGGGCTTGAATCTCGCTGGATTTGGCCAGTCGGTCAGCGATGGCGCTGGTTTCCTGCACGGCACTCGCGACCAGCCCCGAAGTGTTGTTGATGGTCGATACCAGGTCACGCAGCGCTTCGATCGCGTAGTTGATGGAATCAGCGATGGCACCGGTGATATCTTCAGTGACGCTGGCCTGTACGGTCAGATCACCTTCGGCGAGGTTACCGAGTTCGTCGAGCAAGCGCAGGATCGCATCCTGGTTACGACGGTTCTGGTCCTCGGTGTCCTGTTTGCGCTGCTCGGTTTCCAGCAAACGCTGCCGGCTTTCCCGATTTTGCAGGTAGACCAGTACCAGCAACAGGATGAGGGCGAGAACACCGAACAGGTAGGCGATCTGATAATTCAAGTGGATGCCGAACAAGCTGAACTGACGGCTGCTCTGGTAGTAGGCGTCAAGCAGCTTGGTGCTCGCTTCCAGTAAGGCATCGCCTTTCTCGGCAACGCCTTGAGCGGCGTTTTGTACTTTGACCAATTCAGGTGCGGAATCGGCGATGCGAGTGGCTTCGGTTTCCAGTGACTTGAATCGCTCGGCGAGATCGACCACCTTGCTCCCACTGTCGGGAAGGGTGACTCGGTCGATGCCGAGCTTGGCATCTCCATCCCGCATGCCTCTCAAGATCCGGCCGAATAAATTGACGTTGCGGCCGAACCGGTCGGCAGCGGCGGCAGTGCCGGCGCCGCCCTCGCTTAACATCCGTTTCAGATCGCTTTCGATCCGTTGCCCTAACACCAGTTGATTGGTGACCTGATAAACTTGCCGGGGATCGATGCGGTTGTTTGCCAGACTCTTAGCGACCTCGTCGGAGATCGTGACGATCTGGGTGAGCGCACTTTCCAATAGCGGCACGAAATTGCTGGCAGCCATGATCGGCCCGCGCCCGGCCAATATCGCATCGATGTCGGCTTCCATCGGCGCCCAACGGCTTTCTAGCTGGTCCAGCTGCGACCGGACTTCCGCCGGCGCGGGGGGCAGTTCCAAGGTAGGACTGCCGTTTTTCTGGCCATCGAGTACCTGCCTGAAGCGGTCGCGCCCCTCCTTCAGCCTGGCGAACGCTGCTTCCTTACCCCGCGCGGCTTCAAGGGCTTCCGTCACCAACGAGCGCGACAGGAACCGCTGCTCGCCGACGAGCTTGAGATAGAGGTCATTCTGCCTGCCCCGCTGCTCCAGGGTGGTGAAGATGACACCCATCAGCACGATGAAGATCACCAACGCGCCTAATAGCGCCGTGTAGGTGACCGATAATCCTTTCTGCGCCGAACGATCTCGCGAATCACGCATTGTTGTTTCTCGTTGAACTAAGCCCGAGCCACTCCACCCGCTGGCCCAGCGGGGAAATTTTGGAAAATGACGCTAGCCGGCCGCATTCAAAAATTGAGGCTCCGCCAGCAATTTCCGAGTATTGAACACCATCCAGCATAGATTGTCGCTCCAGAATGCTTCCGTGACGAAGAGCCGCAAGCCTTCCTCCACGGTATCCAGCGTCGGTAATCGGTGTTGGGGACCAAAGTGCCGCATCCCGATCACTTCATCTACTAATAGACCATAATCCCATCCACCGGCACGAACGACGATGATCTGGCAGGTAGGCGATTGCAACGTGGGTCGGCCGGCGACAAAATCCCGCAAGTCGGATACCGAGATGACCCTGCCACGCAGGTTGGCGATCCCCAGCAGCCAGCGTTTGACGCCCGGCACCCGAGTGATGCCACGCGGGAGCGGAATGATTTCGGCGACATCGTCCATGGAGAATAGCAGGTTCCAGGAACCGAGACGCGTCGCAAGCTGTCCCTTGATCTCCGACAGCTGTGCGCTGGCCGCAGTGGGCGGCGCTCGCTCGCGAATATGCTGGTCCAAGCGCAGCAGCACATCGAATGGATGCAGCGGAGGTGACGCCGTAGAGGGAGTGATTACCGCATCTGCCACCTAACTGTCCTCAAATCGCGGAGTCTAGGAGCGGGACGGCCGTTACGCGATCCCTTCGGAGATCGCCGGCTTTCTTGATCTAGATGCGAAACGCTGAGCCACGCATCTAGATTGATAATCTTTTTAGCGTATCTTTTAGCATACTCAAGAGTATGACGCCATGATAGAAACCGCATCCTCCTTGTTCTTTCCCGCAACGGTTGATCGATCCTCGATCCTCCAGCCAGATATCTGCCTCGGCCGAATCATCCAACCTCACGGATTCGCTTAACATGACCCTCAAACTCGGGGTGGTGATGGACCCTATCGCCACCATCACTATCAAAAAGGATACCACCTTTGCCATGTTGCTGGCCGCCCAAGCGCGCAACTGGGAGCTGCATTACTTCGAGCAGGCCGATCTATACGCGCGCGGCGGCGAAGCGTTTGGCCGGGCTCGCTTGCTGAATGTCAAGGACGACAAACACGGTTGGTTCACGTTCTGCGGCGAGCGGGATCTTCCATTGGCGGAACTGGACGTGATTTTAATGCGCAAGGATCCGCCCTTTGATATGGAGTACATCTACACCACGTATCTGTTGGAATTAGCCGAGGCGGCTGGAACGCTGGTGGTCAACCGGTGCCGCAGCCTGCGCGATGCCAACGAAAAGTTTTTCGCCCTGAACTTTCCGCAATGTGGCCCGCCGACCTCGGTGAGCCGGGAGCCGGCGCGGCTCAAGGCATTCCTGGATGAACAGGGTGATATCGTGGTCAAGCCGTTGGATGGCATGGGCGGCGCATCGGTGTTCCGGTTGCGTCAGGACGATCCTAATCTGAACGTGATTTTGGAAACACTGACCGCGCACGGCCGGCGGTCGGTGATGGCGCAGCGTTACATCCCAGAGGTGACCGCTGGCGACAAACGCATTCTGTTAATCGACGGCGAGCCGGTTCCCTATGCGTTGGCGCGGATTCCACAAGCGGGTGAGACTCGCGCGAATCTGGCGGTGGGAGGTCGTGGCGAGGGCGTGCCATTGACCGAGCGCGACCGCTGGATCTGTGCGCAGGTGGCGCCTCGACTCCGAGAAATGGGCTTGCTGTTTGTCGGACTGGACGTGATCGGCGATTGGCTGACCGAAATCAACGTCACAAGCCCGACCTGCGCGCGGGAACTCGATGCCCAGTTCGGATTGGATATCGGCGGTGATCTGATGCTTGCCATTGAGCGGCGGTTGCGGCGCTGACGACTGCCATAGCGGATGAACTTCATCGACCGTGATTCGGGTGCCACTGGCCGGCTGGTGCTGGCATTGCTGTTAGCGCTCGGTTTTCATGCCGCGCTGTTCCTCGGTGTTCCGGCTGATCAGTGGCCGATCCGTTTGCCCAAATCGCTGCGTTTTGAGGTAGTGTTACTGCCGCCGGTGACGCGGACGGGTTTACCGGGATCGCCAGCTGCCAGTCCAAAACCGGCACAACCCGATCTCCCGCCTGCTCCTTCTGCCGCGACTCCAGTCCAAGATTCGGCATCTCCCACGCCAATATCCGCGCCGGCCGTGATCCCACCCATATCCGCGCCCGAGCCGATCTCACCAGCGGCATCCACTCCGTCACCCGAGCCTCCAACCGCGATCTCGCCCGAACCACCCCTCTCGTTGCCCATGCCGGCCACGAAATCGCCGCCGAAACCGGTTGTGCCGGCCACGAAATCGCCACCGAAACCGGTTGTGCCGGCCACGAAATCGCCACCGAAACCGGTTGTGCCGGCCACGAAATCGCCACCGAAACCGGTTGTGCCGGCCACGAAATCGCCACCGAAACCGGTTGTGCCGGCCACGAAATCGCCGCCGAAACCGGTTGTGCCGGCCACGAAATCGCCGCCGAAACCGGTTGTGCCGGCCAAACCTTCAATCATGGCCAGAACGACACCCGCGCCGCGTGTTGCGGCCACTCCGAATGCATCGTCTCAGTCGGTCGGAGCGCCCGAACCCATACCGCCTTCCATCAAACAGGATTTTTCGGCGACCGCCAAATCCGCGCCCCAATCGACCCGCCCTAACCGTCGGTCGGAGCGTCTCGGAGGGAGCGGAACAGCTGCCTCAACCGGTGTTCGGGGCCGACTCGATAGCAGCGCTTTGCTAAGTCAGATCGCTGGCCTCGAAACCCAAGCCCAACGGCGGGCGAATGCGAACGTACGCAGCAAACGGGTGAACCCGAGCGATACTCGTTCTCCGGAAGGCTTTTATATCGCGGCTTGGGTGCGCAAGGTCGAGCAAATTGGCGAAATGAATTTCCCCGATGTGGCTCGCAAATTGAACCTCAGTACGGGTCCGGTGCTGGACGTAGCCATACGGGCAGATGGCTCCCTGCAAGATGTGCGAGTGATCCGTTCCTCTGGCAACGCGGAACTGGATCTGGCAGCGCAACGGATCGTCAAACTTGGCGCGCCTTATGCGCCCTTTCCATCGGCGCTTCGCCAGCAATACGATGTGCTCTACATTTCCCGCCCCTGGCGCTTCGAGCCTGGCGGTCGGCTGCGAACGCGGTAGAGTTGACGCGGTGTAAAGCGAAGAGAAGGGATAGAGAAAGGTTCGTCCTGGCAGGAAACCCTTGCGTCGAGCTCGCGCGTGATGGCCGGAGCACCCGTTCAGTGAAGGGTCGTCATGCACGATCCGAAACGAGAAGGCGGGCACCATGTGCCGGCGTTGTACCAAACTGGCTAGATCGTCGGGCACAATGTTCGATAAAACTGCTGCATGAGTTGGCGGAGAGGGTGGGATTCGAACCCACGGACCCTCGCGGGTCAACGGTTTTCAAGACCGCCGCAATCGACCGCTCTGCCACCTCTCCGGATTCAGACTAATTGTAGCGATCCGGTCGAGACCATACCAGCATCGCGGATTGCTATCATCAACGATCATGCTCGATCTGTCTGCTAACCCGACCAGGGCGGTCTACGCGATCCGATCCTCATTCTCAGGAGTTTCTCGATGCGGCCTGAACTGCTTGCTCTCGCTTTGAAAGGTATCGCTGATACGGCGTATTTCGCCCGTGGTAAGCACTATTACGACCAGAACCGCGTGCAATGGCTGGACGAAGATGAGGAAGGTGTCAATGCCCGCGTCCGAGGAACCCGCGATTACACCGTCCAGCTTTGGGAGGAGGACGACAAGATTCGGTACAACTGCGATTGCCCGATTGGCCAAGACGGTGAGTTTTGCAAACACTGCGTCGCCGTTGCGCTCGCGTGGCTGGGGGAGGTTGAATCGCAACCGGCCCGACCCGGAGAAGCACCCCCCAAGCGCCATGGCGCCATCGAGGACATTCGCGATTACTTGGCGAGTCTGGAACCGAACCAATTGATCGATCTGATCGTGAACGCCTGCCGGCGCGACGATCGGATGCGGGAGAAGCTGTTGTTGGCGGCACGCGGACGAGGTGATCTCCACGCCGCCATCAAGACCTGGAAGGAGGCGCTGAAGCGCGCGACCGCAACGCGAGGCTTCGTCGATTATGACGAAATGCCCTATTTTGTCACTGGCATCCGGGATGTCGTCAACGCGCTGGATAGCTGGATTACCGATGGCCGAGCGGCGGCCGTGGTCGATCTGGCCGAATACGCTGTAGCTCGGGTGGAAAGCGTCATGGAGGAATGTGATGATTCCAACGGGGAATTGGGCGGCTTGTTGACTCACATCGTTCAGTTACATCTGGATGCCTGTCGGGCCGCATCGCCCGATCCGGAAGAATTGGCCGGACGCTTATTCGAGTACGAGCTGAATGGCGATTGGGATACGTTCTCGTCCGCCGCCGAACTCTACGCCGAAGTGCTGGGAGAGTCTGGTTTGGCACGCTACCGCCAGTTGGCTGAGGCGGAATGGGCCAAGGTACCGGCCTTGCGGCCAGGAGATGACGAAAATCAAACTTGGCGAGGCAACCGTTACCGTATCGCGCAAATCATGGAGACGCTGACACGGCGGAGCAATGATGTCGAAGCGTTGGTGGCGATCAAATCCCGCGACCTATCCAGCGCGTGGCGTTTTCTGCAAATCGCCGAGATTTATCGGGAGGCGGGGCGACGCGATCAGGCGCTGGAATGGGCGGAGCGCGGTTTGGTGGCGTTTCCCCAGCGGACCGATTGGCGACTGCGAGAATTTTTGGTCGAGGAATACCTGCAACGTGGGCGTGGCGACGAAGCCATTGCGCTGGCCTGGGCACAATTCGAGGAAAGATCGGACCTAGGGAGCTTTATTCAGCTGAAAACCACCGTGCAGCGGGCCGATGGCGACTGGCCCGCTTGGCGTGACCGAGCCCTGAAGCAGGTGCGACAGGGTATCGCCCGTGAATTCGCCGAGCGGAATAAAACGGGCTATGCGCGCATGATCGCGCCGGATCAGTCGCGCTTGGTGGAAATTCTGCTAGCCGAGCAGGAAATCGAAGCGGCGTGGCAGGAGGCTAAAGCTGGCGGGTGCCGTGACGATTTATGGCTCCAGCTGGCCGATTTGCGTGCTCAGGATCATCCCGACGATTCGTTGGTGACCTACCAGCGGCAAGCCGCTCGCCTTGTGGAGCAGACCAACACGCCCGCTTACGAACAAGCAATAGTATTGATCCGGAAAATCAAACTTCTGTTGCAGGCCCAAGGCAATGGTGCGCAACCCTGGAGCGATTATCTGACGGAATTGCGAGGTCAGTACAAGGCTAAGCGCAATTTTATGAAGATGTTGGGTACGCTGAAATAGGTAAGGGCGGAATCCGGTCTTTTATTGTGCCACCTATTTGTTATAATTGTAAGTTATATCATTTGTTGTCGGCATGGATTGCCGATATTCAGAACGTGGAGAGGTTATCCGAAGCGGCTTATTCTGATGGGCCGGTTTCATCGTAAGCAGAAGAAAAAACTTAATAAATTTCCTTTGTAGTCTGGTTCTAGCGCGATCAGTCGACCACGCCCCAAGGTGCAGCCGACAAGCGGGGTTTGACCTGATTCGCATATTGTTTGGATGTTACATGAAGGACGCTCGGGATAGCTCACCGCTTGTGGCGAGGTTCCCCTACTAAGGGGGATACATCCGAGGAGTTTGTTCTCTCAAGGTGAGGATTAATATTATGCACAGTTTTCAAGCATTATTCGTTTGCGCAATCCTCCTCTCTTCTGTTTTACAAGCTGAGGAAGCCAAACCAGTCTATCTGGGGTTCGATGGCGAGTTTGGGGTCGAGCAAAGCACCTCCGCCCAAGCCATCGAGCGCGGCATCCTGATCGCTCTTGACGAGATCAACCGCGCGGGTGGGGTTCTGGGTGGCCGTCCCTTGCAACTCATCTCCAAGGACAATCGCTCGGTCACGGCCCGTGGCGTGAAAAACCTGAAAGAATTCGCTCAGACTCCCGACCTGGTGGCGATGTTCGTCGGTCGTTTCAGTCCGGTGGTGTTGGAGTACGTGGATCTCGCACACCAGTTAGAAATGATCGTTCTCGATCCTTGGGCGGCAGCGGACGCCATCACCCAAAACGGCAAAAAACCCAATTACATTTTTCGCCTTTCGCTGCGGGACGGATTGGCGATGCCCGCGATGTTGAAACACGCACTTGGCAAGGGTGCCGGGCGAGTCGGCTTGCTCCTGCCCAACACCTCTTGGGGCCGGAGCAATCTGGCTTCGGCCGAGCGGTACTTCCACGAGGCGTCCCGACTTCACTTGGTGGGTATCGAATGGTATCAGTGGGGCGATAAGACCATGCTCGACAAATACCAGGCGCTACGCGCCGCTGGCGCCCAAGCCATCGAATTCGTGGCCAACGACAGCGAGGCAGTGATTCTCTGCCGCGAAATGGCCACCTTACCCCCAGAGCAACGGCTCCCGATCATCAGCCATTGGGGCGTGACGGGCGGGAATTTCGTCAACTTGGTGGGGGCAGATCTAGCCAAGATCGATTTTTCGGTAGTGCAGACTTTCAGCTTCTACAAGGCGGACCCGGAGATGGTGCGGCGGGTGTTGGCGGTGAGTGCCCGCCTGTTCGGTTTGTCCCGCATCGAACAGATCGAGTCGCCGGTCGGAGTCGGTCACGCTTACGACCTGACCCATTTGGTGGCGCGTGCTATCGATCTGGCTGGGACCACGGATCGGCGCACGGTACGCGATGCCCTGGAGCGCGTCACTCAGTACCACGGCTTAGTCAAGGTTTTCGAGCAGCCGTTTACTCCGGATAACCACGATGCGCTGGGTGCCGATGATGTCTTTATGGCAACCTACCGACTTGACGGTGCCATCGTGCCTTTGCCACCGAAAGGCTGAGCGATGAAACACTCTCAAACGGGCGTCGCCGACATCTTGCCGGAAACGGCAGCGGACGCTGATCCTGCGTTGGCCAGTCCACGCTTGGCCAGCCGGATCACGCTGGTCGTAACAGTGCTGACCCTCGGTTTCGTCCTGACGGTCGGCGGCCTGTCCTACGTCGTGACCCGGGAGCAGGTAATCGATAACCAGGACATCTCCCTGGAAAATCAGGCTTCCCTGTATGCCCAGCAGATCGCAAGCAGTTTGCGCTCCATCACGACTACTCTGGAATCGCTAGCAAAGAACTCATTGATCCTAAACTCGTTGATGGACAGTTTGACGCGCCAAACTGCACTGACGCCCTTTCTCAAGGATTTTTCGCAGATTGGCGACATGCCTGTAGCTCTGCTGATGACGGATTTCGAAGGCCAGCCCGTTGCCGGGAACAGCCGATTGGCCAGCGAAGCTCCCGGTTGGCGCAAGGTGTTGGAGACCGGCAGACCGCAGGCGATGATCGGGTCGGACGGCGCGGGCGATTATCTGTTCGTGGCCGAACCGATCTTCTATTCCCGCACGCTCTCGCCGGAGGGAGTCTTACTCTCCAAAGTTGCGCTCGCCGACTTGCAATCTTCTCTGCCGAGTCCAAGTGAAGGCAATACTACGCTGCGACTCGTCTACCCGAAGCAGGGTGAGGTCGTGTCACCGACTGAGGTGCTGGGCGCCTTTCATGGCTCGGACCATCTAGCATATACAGAGATACTGCCCCTGCCGACCAAATTGCAACCGCTGTGGATCGCCGCCGAGGTATCGACGGACCGGAAAGCCTTGACGGCCTCCTTGCACCGATTGCTCCTGCTCTACGCTGCCGTGGGAACCGGCATAGTGTTAGCGGTTTTCGCCCTCGCTCGGGCAGGTGCCCATTGTCTAGCCCGACCCCTCCGCGAGTTGGAAGCCGTCGCCCGTTCGGTCATCGAGAGCGGTTCGTTGGAACACCGGTTCACCACCTACGGGGTGTTTGAGCTTGAACAGCTCGGGCGCGTCTTCAATCAAATGCTAGCGCAACTTGGCAGCGCTTCCCGACAACTACAGCAGCAGGCCGAGGCCGAGGTCGAGCGCAACCGGATGCTAGCCGCTGCCAACGCGGCGCTCATGCAGGAGATCGGTGAGCGCCAGCGGGCGGAAGAGCGATTGCTAGAGAGCGAGGAGCGTTTCAGGTTATTCATGCGGCATTTTCCGGGCCTCGCCTATATCAAGGACTCCCACAGCCGCACTCTCTTCGCCAGTCAGGGATTTAAGACCTATTTCGATTTCACGCCGACCGAGATGCTCGGTAAGACCAACGCCGAGCTATTTCCCCCCGAGTTCGCGGACCAAATCACAACCGACGACCGCCGGATACTGGAATCCGGACAATACGAGCAGAGAGAGGAGCATTACGGCGGACGCGATTGGTCTACGCTTAAATTCGTCTTGCCCCGAACGGGCCAAACGCCGCTGCTCGGTGGATTCACGTTGGACATCACCGAACGCAAGCGCGCGGAAGAAGCGTTGCGGCAATCGCGGAACCTCCTACAAACCGTCCTCGATACCATTCCCACACGCGTGTTCTGGAAAGATCGCGATTCGAGGTATTTGGGTTGTAATCGGGCCTTTGCGCTTGATGCCGGCGTCGGTTCGCCCGACGAAATGGTGGGTCAAGACGATTACCAGATAGGTTGGCGGGAACAAGCTGACCTTTACCGAAACGACGACAAGCAGATTTTGGAGTCGGGCAACCCAAAAATCGACTACGAAGAGCCCCAGACGGCGCCCGACGGTCGCCACGTTTGGCTACGAACCTCCAAGGTTCCGCTGCGGGATGCAGATGGAGTCGTCTTCGGCATTCTGGGTACGTATCAGGACATCACCGAGCGCAAGCAGGCGGAAGCGGAGCTGGCGAAGACGGTCGAGGAACTGCGAGTTGCCGGACATCGGCAGCGGGAATTGCTGGCGGTAACCCGGCGCGAACAGGGCCGACTACGGGCCTTGCTGGCGGCCATGAGCGTCGGGATTTTGTTCGAAGACAACCGGCAATGCGTGGAATACCTCAATCCGGCCTTTCTGAAAATGTGGGCCATCGACGAAACCCTGGACTTAGTCGGGCATCCGATGCGGGAGATTCTGGAACATTCTACCCACCGCTTCGCGCGACCGGACCACGCCTCGCGGTACGTGCTCCAAGTGCTCGATACCCACGAAATCAGCGAGCGTTTCGAGATCGATCTCTACGACGGGCGTATTCTCACCCAGATGTCGTACCCGGTCATGGACAACGAAGACCGTCTGTTGGGGCGGTTGTGGCTTTACGATGATATCACCCACGAACGCCAAACTGCCCAGCAACTGCTGTACCTGGCCGAGCGCGACCCCCTGACCGGCTTGTGTAATCGGCACAGCTTTCAAAAGCATCTGGAGCAGAAGATCGCTGCCGCGCAGCGCAGCGGCGACTGCTTTGCGGTGATTTACTTTGATCTAGACGAATTCAAGGCCATTAACGACACTTTTGGCCACCGGGCCGGCGATATGGTTCTGGTGCGCACCGCCGGCGAGATCACTACCCAAGTGCGCGCCACGGAAATCTTCGCACGGCTCGGCGGTGACGAGTTCGCCATCCTCAGCACTTTCGGAATCGGCTATCAACCCGACGCGCTCCCGGCCCGTATCGTGGAAGCCATTTCCGCGATACCGTTCCGCTTCCGCGGGACGAACCTGCGCCTGACGGCCAGCGTGGGAATCGCCCTTTTCCCCGAACACGGCGAGAGCGTGGAGGACTTGGTGGCCCACGCCGACATGGCGATGTACCAGGCGAAAAATCAGGGTAAGAACACCTGGGCGTTGTACGATCCCAGCCGCGATTCGACCGAGGCGATGGTGCAACGCCTGAACTGGAATAGCCGGATCGCTCAGGCGTTGGAAGGCGAGCTGTTCGAGCTGCATTTTCAAGGCGTGTATCGCACTGATAACCGTGTGCTCAGCCACTTGGAAGTGCTGATCCGGATGCGCAATCCGGACGATCCCGAACATCCGATCCTACCTGGCCAATTCATTCGCCTGGCTGAAAAGAGCGGTCAGGTACTCGACATCGACCGCTGGGTGCTGAAGCGCAGTATCGCCCTGTTGGGGCAACATGCCGACCTGCCGCCGCTCGCCGTCAACCTTTCGGGCCGTACCTTCGACGATCCGGCCCTGCCCCAGTTCATCCGGCGGTTGCTGGTGAAACATGGCGTGGATCCTCAGCGACTGTTTGTCGAACTCACCGAAACCGCCGCCGTATCGGACGTTCAGGATGCGCAACGGTTCATCGAAGCCATCCAACAGCTCGGGTGCGGTGTGTGCCTGGACGACTTCGGTAGTGGGTTTTCCACCTTTGCGTATCTGAAATATCTGAACGTCAAGGTTTTGAAAATCGACGGTCTGTTCGTCCGCGACCTGCCCAACAATTACGATAACCAGGTTTTTATTCGCGCCATGGTGGAAGTGGCGCGCGGCCTGCGCAAAACTACGGTGGCAGAGTTCGTCGAGGATGCCGCTACTCTCGACATGTTGCGGGATCTGGGGGTGGACTTGGCGCAAGGTTATCATCTCGACCGGCCTAACGCCGAACATTCCGCCTTGATCATCTTAGGGCCGGTTCGATGGCCTGGGTAGTCTAAAGCCTATGTAATACGATCATTTTCAGTTTCTTACTATGGATTTGTTGGTTTTCATATACGCTCTTATAATCGCCCGGATGCGTAGCGAGATTTCGGAAAGATTGATCCGTTCCGAGCCCTCAACGATTCCTTCAAGCCCTTGGTGTCTTCCATGCTGATCTTCGACCAGTCCCGCCCCGGTCGCCGGGCGGTTGTGCCTGCGACCGCGCCCGATCACGCCCTGTCCGATATTCCCGAGACGCTGCGCCGTCGTCACGCCGCGCCGTTGCCGGAAGTCTCGGAACTCCAGGCGGTACGCCATTACACCCGGCTGTCGCAGAAGAATTTTTCCATCGACACTCACTTCTATCCGCTGGGTTCCTGCACCATGAAATACAACCCGCGGGTCTGTCACCGGTTGGCCTCGCTGCCCGGTTTGCTGGCCCGCCATCCGCTGGCGCCGGAAGGCATCAGCCAAGGCTTTCTGGCCTGCCTGCACGAATTGCAGGAGATGTTGCGGGAAGTGACCGGAATGCAGGCAGTGTCGCTGACGCCGATGGCGGGCGCGCAGGGTGAATTCGCCGGGATGGCGATGATCCGCGCCTATCACGTCTCTCGCGGCGATCACGCCCGTCGTGAGGTGCTGGTGCCGGACGCCGCTCACGGCACCAATCCCGCCACCGCCATCATGTGCGGTTTCACGGTTCGGGAAATTCCCACCGACGCCGCCGGCGACGTGGATCTCGCCGCCCTGCGCCAGGCGGTCGGCCCGCAAACCGCCGGGCTAATGCTGACTAACCCATCGACCCTGGGCGTATTCGAGCGGAACATCGCCGAAATCGCCGCCATCGTCCACCAGGCCGGCGGTCTGCTGTACTACGACGGCGCCAATCTCAACGCCATTCTCGGCAAAGCCCGACCCGGCGACATGGGCTTCGACGTGATGCACATGAATCTGCACAAGACCTTCGCTACTCCACACGGCGGCGGTGGTCCCGGCGCCGGTCCGGTCGCGGCCAACGCGCGGCTTGGAACCGTTTTTGCCGATTCCCATGGTCGGCAAGGATGATGATGGACGCTATCGCTGGCTGGCCGAAGCCGACCGACCCCAGAGCATCGGTCGCTTGTCGGCGTTCATGGGCAACGCCGGAGTGATTCTGCGCGCTTACGTCTACGCGCGGTTACTGGGCCGTACCGGCATGGGCCGGGTCGCCGAATACTCAACCCTGAACGCCAACTATCTGATGGCGGAACTGGCCAAGGTCGGTTTCGATCCCGCTTTTCCGCAACGACGGGCCAGCCACGAGTTCATCGTCACCCTCAAGCGGCAGGCCAAGACGCTCGGGATAACGGCGATGGATTTCGCCAAGCGGCTGCTCGATCTCGGCTTTCACGCACCGACGACCTATTTTCCGTTGCTGGTGCCGGAATGTCTGCTGATCGAACCGACCGAGACCGAATGCAAGGAAGAATTGGACGCTTTCGTCGCCGCGATGCGCCAAATCCAGCAGGAAGCCGAGAACAGTCCCGAGCAGGTCAAAGGTGCTCCCCACCATCGGCCGGTGCGGCGGCTGGACGAGGTGCGGGCCGCTCGCGACATGGATCTGGCTTGGCGACCAGCCGCATCCTGACCCACGATGGCCTTCCAAAATCATACCGGCTGGCGTCGGCTGGTCAACGCGACGGGTTATTCCTGGGCGGGGCTGAAAGCGGCATGGCGTAACGAAGAGGCGTTCCGGCAAGAAGGCTTGCTGTGCGCGGTGCTCACTCCGTTGGCGTTATGGTTGGGCGACAATGCCGTGGAGCGATCGCTGCTGATCGGCAGCCTGCTGCTGATCGTGATCGTGGAACTACTCAATACCGGTATCGAAGCGGCCATCGACCGCATCGGTCCGGAACGCCACGAACTATCGGGTCGGGCCAAGGACATCGGCTCGGCGGCGGTGTTCGTGGCGCTGCTGAACGCGGGCGTGGTCTGGCTCCTACTCCTGCTCACATGAAAGGTGACTTCCGCTCATAAAGGCGGAAACACGCCTCACTGCAATCAAGAAACGCCCTCAAGGATTTGTGTTGACATAAATTTAATTACGTCAATAATGACGTACGTCTATTTTGACGTAATTTCTGATGGGCGTATGCCATGAAAGCAAATCCTGGTGGGGCGGTTTCTCCTGAAAACGTCATGGGGCGAGACCACCTCATCGACCGCCTTTGGGCCACCCTGAAGCACCAAAGCCTGGTGTTGGTGGCCGAACGGCGTATGGGCAAGACCTGCATTATCAAAAAGATGGAGGCGCAGCCACCGGACGGAACCATGATTCGGGTTCGAGATGTCGGTGGCGTCAGCAGCCCTATCGAGTTCGTGGAACGAGTCGCCGAGGATGTGGAAAAACACCTTAACCTGTTCCAGAAAACGGCAACCAAAACCAAAGAGTTCTTGGCTTTCCTGGGAGGCACCCAAATCTTTGGTGTAAAGCTGCCAACAACCGCAGCTCCCCACTGGAAAGCGCTATTGGAACGGATTCTGGGCGATCTTGCCCAACACAGCGACCGACAAGTCATTCTATGCTGGGATGAGTTGCCCTGGATGTTGCAGAAGATCGCGCGTTCAGAAGGGGAAACGGTCGTCATGGACCTCCTGGATACGCTCCGTGGCCTGCGCCAAACCCACGCCAATCTGCGCATGATTTACACGGGTTCCATCGGCCTGCATCACGTCGTGACCGCCCTTCGCGAAGAGGGTTATGTCAATTCCCCGGTCAACGATATGCGCACGGTCGAAGTGCCGCCCCTGGATGACGGGCACGCCGAAGCCTTGGCCAAGGCGTTGATACAGGGGGAAGGGCTGACCAGCAGCGCCCCGGATGAAACCGCCGCCATCATCGCAAAGCGCGTGGACGCCATCCCCTTCTATATCCATCATGTGGTCGCCGCCATGGCGGATCGAGGCCAAGCCGCGACACCCGAGATCGCGGAAACGATCGTCGCCGAGGCGCTTGCGAATGCCCAGGATTGGGATCTGGAGCATTTTCGGAGCCGGCTGGGCGCCTATTACGGTGAGCGCGCTGAAGTGGTCCGGGCGCTGTTGGATCAGTTGGCCGAGACTGAACCGCTAGTCCTCGACGAGTTGCACGAGCGACTTAAACTCAATCTCTCCCGGCTCGGCACAAACGCCCAGCGCATGGTCGAAGGCGACCGGGAGGCACTCCGTACCCTGCTCAAGCTCATGCAGCGGGATCATTATCTGCGTCAGGATCAGGATGGCGGTTACCGGTTTCGCTTCGGTCTCATCCGTCGTTGGTGGCGTTTGGATCAGGGGCTCGCCTGAATGAACGCGCCCTACCATTCGACATTCACGCCCAGCCAAAGCGATCCCGAAACGCTGGAAGATCTGTTCGTGGCGCGGGAGAAACTCGCTCAGCGCATCCTGGATGGCATTCAGGAGAGCGCCGCCGGTGCTAACAAGCACCAGCGACTCTTGATCGGTCCACGCGGCATCGGCAAGACCCATCTGGTGGCTTTGCTCCATCACCGAGTACGGCGCGATGCTGAATTGGACAAGCGGTTGCGGATTGCCTGGCTGCCGGAAGATCCGTACATCGCCGGCTATCACAACCTGCTGCTGTTGATTCTGCAAACCCTGCAACAGAACTTATCGCGCTGGAAAATCTGCGCCAGCAGCTGGAGGACATACTCGACCTGGAAGATGCCAACCAGGCTGAACCCCTGCTGGAGCGATTGCTGGTTGAATTTGTCGGTGACAAGACGCTGCTGCTGATCATCGAAAATCTGGATGATCTGCTGGCGAATCTCAAGGAAACGGGCCAGCGCAAGCTGCGCGCCTTTCTGCAAAATCACCCGATGACCACGCTTCTCGCCACCGCCACCAGCCTGAGCGAAGCAGTGGCCGACCGCAAAAACACCTTCCACGGCTTTTTCAAAATCCACTCTCTCGATCCGTTCACCGTCGAGGACGCCGTGCGCCTGCTGACCCGCATGGCCCAGCGCGCGGGCAGTGACGATTTGGCCAATGCTCTCTGTAGTCCGATGGGTCGCGCCCGCGTCCGCGCCGTTCATTATCTGGCTGGGGGCAATCCACGCATCTATGTGGTCTTTTACGACTTTCTCACTCGGGAATCCCTGGACGATCTGGTCCGGCCGTTCATGAAGCTGATCGATGAACTGACCCCTTATTACCAGGCGCGGATGGACCGGCTTGCGCCCTTACAGCGCGGCATCATCGACATCATGCGCCGGTTGCGCGGTGCGGTCACGATCAAGGAAATCGCCCGCCAGGCCATGAACACCTCCCAGACCATTTCCGCCCAACTGGGCAGGCTCAAGGACCTGGGTTACGTGATTCAGGCCGCCGCCCTGGGGCGTTCCAATTACTACGAGTTGCGCGAGCCCTTGATGCGGTTCTGTCTGGAAGTCAAGGAGCAACGTGGTCGCACGGTGGAACTGTTCGTACAGTTCCTGCGGGTCTGGTATTCGGCAACGGAACTCGCACGGTTGGCGCTTGATGGCGTCATCAGTCTCGAACAAACCCATCTGCGGGAAGCCATGCAGCGGACGCGCTCCGGGCAAGACCCGGTGTGCTCAATGCTGAAAACCGAATTTCAGGCCCATCAAGATGCCGGCGACTACCAAGCCGCCCTGGAAGCGGCGGAACTGGCGATTCAACGGGATGCCGATGATAAGGAGAGCTGGGTTTGCAAGGCCCAGTGTCTGGAAGTCTTGGGCCATGGTCTCGAAGAACAGTTGGTCTGTTGGCGGCGGGTGGCTGAAATCGATCCCGAGGATACTTTTGCTTGGGAGTGGCAAGACATCATTCTTAGTCGGTTAGGCCGTTTTGAGGAAGCACTGCACTGCTTCGGCCAAGGCACTGAAGCTGGAGCCCGACGATCCGATTTTCAACAGAAATCATGCCTGGAACCTTAAGCAACTGAGACGTTATGCCGAGGCGCAAGCGTATTTCGACAAAGCCCTGGAGCTACAAGGAGAACCGAAGACCGCTGCTGAATGGGTTCAAAGAGGAGATAATCTTAGGGACATGGATCGACCGGAGGAAGCTTTACACGCCTACCGCAAGGCGCTGGAGTCGAATCCGCACGCTATCGATGATTGGCTAATCCTTTGGAGTACGCTTCAGGAGCAGGGATGCTTTCGACTCATTCACCGCATGGCAGAGCAAATGACGGCTCTTCTACCCGAAGAACCAAAACTCTGGTTTTATTTCGGCATCACTAATGCGTACCTGGGCCGATATGAAGCGGCGCTGGCGCCTTACGATCGAGCGCTCATGATCGATCCCGATCTAGACAGAAAAGAGGAATCGGTATCTCTCTACCGTGCTATGACATTGAGCCTTCTTGGCCGTCATGGCGCCGCCCTGGAGGTGCTGGAATCAACCCCGACACCTACTTCTGAAAACATGCAATTCCGGCACGCCCTTGCTCATGCCGACACCCTGATGTGGCTGGATCGTTGGGAAGAGGGTCGCGCGGAACTGAACAACGCCTTGGGTCGTTTTACGCCGGATCTCTGGACAGGTCAGGGTTTGCACTTCATTACCAAGCTTATCGCCGGCACGCAAAACCCGGCGATCTGGCGGCGCTTCATTTCAGTCTGGCTGGAGTTGTTTGCACGCCACGAACGGCTCACGCAACTGGGCCAAGGCTTAGTCTGGTGCATTCGTGAATTAGCGCTGCCCTGGATCAGCGATGCGGTAGCCCGCGCCTGGTATGACACCTGGCGGGAGCTGGCCGGCGATCTCGAAGAAATGGCCTTGCCCCTGCGGCTCCTCAAAGCCGGCGTGGACTACAAGGCGACCCGCGATCCCCAAGTCTTGCTGGCATTGGCTCAGGAGGAACGCCGGCTGCTGGAACCCTGGCTGATCAACCTGTTCCGGGAAGAGCCCGATGAAATCGACCGCGAGATGGAAAATCTGCTGCATGTGGTGAAACAGCGGCTGACGCAAGCGGCGGACGCAGAACTCAAGCCCCGCGCCGCCACGGCCAACGCCGCCGACCCGCCGGCCGCCGATGCATGAAGAACCGGTACAGCACCGGGATCACGAACAGCGTCAGCACGGTGGAAAAGGCCAGCCCCCAGACGATGCTGGCCGCCACCGGACCCCACAGCAATGATTTCCCCGCCAACCCGAACGCCAGTGAAAACAATCCCGCAATCGTGGTGCCGGTGGTCATCAGAATAGCGATCACCCGTCGGCGCGCGGCGTACAAGCGTGGCATGCAGGGTGGACATGCCGACGGCGCGGCGAGCATTGGCGGCGTCGATCAGCACGATGGCGGCGTTCACCGCGATGCCGGTCAGGGCAATGATCCCGTAAAGCGTATACAGCGACAGCGGGTTACCCGATACCAGCAAACCCAGCGTCACGCCGGTGAAGGCCAACGGCACCGTCACCAGGATCAGCAGCGGCTGAAAGTAGCTGCGAAACTGCGTCGCCAAAATCAAATAGATCAGCCCCACACCGAGCAGAAACAACGGTCCCATCGCCTCCAGCGATTCGTTGATGTCGTCCAGTTCGCCGGAAAAATCGAGATTGGTGGCGGGGTAACGCGCTCGAATCTTTTCCCACTCCGCGCGCAATCGATTATTCGCCGCGAGGGTATCGGTCGTCTCCTTATCGAGATCGGCCTCCACGGTGATGGCGCGACGCAGGTTCCAATGCCGAATCAGGCCGAGACTCTTGCGCTCTTCCGTCACCAGCAGCGCGGCTAGGGTCGTAGTCCCGCCACCGGGCAGAGCGATGGGATCGTCCAGTACCTCCCGCACGCGCGCCACCGTGCGCGGGGCCGCGCGAACCCGCAATTCCACCTTCTCGCCCCGGTCGCGCAGATCGGCCACCACCTCGCCGTCCAGGTGCAACCGGACCAAACGGGCCACCGTGCCGGGGTCCAGCCCGGCGTTGCGGGCGGCGTTCACGTCCACCCGCAGATTCAGCTCGTCGCGGCCTGGCGTGTCATTGTCCGCCACGTCGCGGGCGCCGGGAATGTTCGCCACGATGGTCTTGACCGCGTCGGCGGCGGCGCGCAGCTCCGCGCGGTCGTCGGCGCGTACCTTGACGCTGATCGGCTTGGCGGTCGGCGGACCCCCGGACAGCTTGAGAAAGGAAATCGTCGCCCGGCCCGGCGTTTGGGTCACCGACTCGCGCATTTCCTCGATAATATCGTCCAGTCCGCGCACGCCCGGCGCGGCCGGATTGAGCGAAACCGCGATCTGACCGTACTGGTCGCCGTAAAGCGGTTCCATTTCGGTGAACTTGATGCCGGCCAACGAAGTCACCGAACGCGCCTCGCCGGCGCGCAGCCCAGCGCGTACCCGCTCTTCCACCTTCAGGGTCTGGCGCAGGGTTTCCTCGATAGGCGCGTCCGGCGGCATGTCCACGTTCACGTAGTACAAGCGGATCGGGTCGAAGGCGAAAAACTGGAATTTCACCAGACCGCCGCCCACCGCCGCCACCGCGCCGAGAAACAGCGCGAACGCCAAACCCAGATACGTCTTTGGGTAGCGCATCACATGGATCAGCAGCCGGGTATATTTCACCCGCAATAAATGGGTCCACTTCTCGCGCAGTGCCTGGGTGCGCGAGCGGCTGATGGCGCGTTCCCCCAGCGCCACGACGTGGGCGGGCAGCATCCAGAACGCCTCGATCATGCTGACCGTGGCGAGTCCGACCGTCACCACGAACGGAATCACGAACATGAACTTGCCGATGATGCCCGGCAGCAGCATCAGCGGCAGGAAAGCGGCGATGGTGGTCGACGACCGACGCGAACACCGGCCAGCCGACCTCGTCGATCGATTCCAGCGCCGCGTCCAAAGCGGCCATGCCGCGCTCCATGCGGAAGTACATGGCCTCCACCAGCACCACCGCGTCGTCCACCAACATGCCGAGCACGATGACGATGCCCAGCAATACCGAGACGTTGAGGGTCGAAGCCGACCGCGTCCAGCAGCACGAAGGTGCCGGTGATGGCGAACACCACGCCCAGCGCGACCATGCGTGGAAATGCGCGAGCCGAGGAACAGCCAGCAGGTGCCCAGCACCAGCAGCAGGCCGATGGATGGCGTTGCTCTGCATGATGCCCAGCGCCGAGCGAGTCGCCACGGTCTGATCGTCGGCCAGCACCAGTTTCAGGCCGCTACCGGCCAACACCGCGTTCTTGCGATCGATGTAGTCGCGGATGTCGCCCACCAAGTCCAGGGTGTTGGTATAGCCGATCTTGCTCACCGACAGCATCACCCCCGGTCGGTCCGCCATGCTGGCGAGCTGGCGGGGGTCGTCGCGCCCGCGTCGTATCCTGGCCACGGCGTCCAGCGGCACCCGGGCGTCGGCCGCGCCCGGCGGTTGCAGGTAAAAATCGGCCAGCAATTCCGGGTCGGCGGTGGTGCCGTTCACCCGCACCAGCCACTCGCCGCCGCCGGTCTTGATCTTGCCGGCGAACACGTCGCGAAACCACAGCCGCAGCGCCTCGGCCAGATCGGCGGCGGTCAGCCCGCGCGCGGCCAGCGCCGGTGGGCTGAATTCCACCAGCAGTTCCGGGTCCTGAAAGCCCAACGCCAACACCTGATCGACGCCGGGAATCTGTTCCAGATCTTCCTTGACCGTGCGCGCGGTGGAACGCAAGGTTTCATCATCGGCCTGACCGGTCAGCACCACCATGGCGGTGGGAAACCCGTTGGAGCTGGTGATTTCGAGGATTTCCGGGTCCAGCGCCTCCACCGGCAGTTCGGCGTTGGCCTTGTTCTGGATTTCGCGGCGCAGATCGTTGACCCGTTTGTCGAACACCCGCACCGGGATGTCGCGGAAACGCACCAGGATGTTGGAAACACCCTCGCGCGAGGAACTGACCACGAACTTCACGTCCTGAACGTTGCGGATCGAATCTTCCAGCGGATTGGTGACGCGCTTTTCCACATCCTCGGCGGAAGCGCCGGGCAGGGCGGTGGAGATGTTCACCCAGTTGAAGTTGATTTCGGGGTCCTGCTCGCGCGGCATGTGCGTGTAGGCGAGCAGCCCCATCAGGATCACCACCACGAAGGCGATGTTGGCCAGCGGGTGGTTGGTGATCAGCGCCTGGAAAAAGCGCATGTCAGGGCGTTCCGTCGGTGACGGTCACGGCTTGGCCGTCGGTCAAGCCTTGCTGGCCGCGTACCACCATCGGGGTTTCAGGCGACAAGGCCATGGCGAAGGGCCGGCCTTCCTGGGCGGCGGGTGCCGGCAGGAAGCGAGCATGGCCGTTCTCGACCACGAACGCGCCCAAGGTTTGGTCACGCTTGACCAGCAGTTCGGGCGGCAGCAACACCCCCGGCGCAAGCCAACGCAAGGTACCGCTGCTGCCGGCCGGGGCAACCGAGTCGCTGAAAACCAGCCGGGCGACACGGGTACGGGCCGCGACATCGACCACCGGCGACAATCGCAGCAACCGGGCCGGGTAGGGCTTGCCCTGGCTTTCGAACACGATTTCGGTGGCTGCCGGGAGTTCATCGGCCTGGGCTGCCTGAATCTGGGCTTCGATCTCGGGCGGCGCCAAATCCACCAAGTCGCAGCAGCGTCGTGCCTGGCGCGGCGGTCGCGCCGACTTGGGCTTGACGTTCCAGCACCACACCGGCGAACGGCGCCAAGATGCGGCATTTCTCGACATTGCGCAGCCGCCACCGCCCGCTGCGCCTGGGTCACGTCCAGATCGGCCTCGGCGGCTTGCACTCCGGTTTGCAGTTCCAGCACGGCATCGTCGGACACGAACTGTTTCTTGCGCAGCGACAGCGCCTGCCGTAGTCGCTGTTCGGCCAGCGCCACTCGCGCCCGCGCCGCCGAAACCTGGGCATCGGCTTGGGCCAACGCCAGCCGGTAATCGGTGGCGTCGAGTTCCAACAGCGGTTGCCCGGCCTTGACCGTGCCACCGACCTCGGCGTGAACCCGCGCCACCTTGGCCGTGACCTCGGCGGCGA
>JBAOHI010000005.1:0-23616 GCA_037045535.1 Candidatus Competibacter sp. | reverse complement strand
TTAAAAGATTCGTGCCGCCAGACCAATCTCGTATACGCCGAACAAAACAACGAGTGTCCCAGCGGCTTGTCGTACTATCGGCCGGCGCACCCAGCCCGCCAGTGCCGCCGCCGCTGTCCCCATCGCCAGCAAGGCTGGCAAAGTCCCCAAACCGAAACCCAGCAGCAGCAACGCACCCTTCCCTGCTCCACCCGCACCGATCGCCCAAACCAGCGCGCTGTACACCAGCCCGCACGGGAGCCAGCCCCATACCAGGCCGATACCCAGTGCTTGCGGCAAGGTACGCACCGGCAACAACCGGCGGCCCAGCGGCTCGATTCGCCGCCACAACACGCCACCCGCCCGTTCCAAATGCCCGAGTACCGGCCACCAACCGGCCAGATACAAACCCAGCAGGATCATGAACAAACCCGCCACCACTTGCAGCCCCAGTTGGGCACGATGCACCGAAACCAGGTTCGCTGCCCATGCCCCCACGCCACCCGCCAGCGCCCCGGCAGCGACATAACTGGCGATTCGTCCGGTGTTATACGCCAACAGAAACGGTAAACGGGCCAGCAGCGGACGCTCCCGCGCCAGCGGCAACCCCAAGGTCAGTGCCCCGACGATGCCGCCGCACATACCGACACAGTGGACGCCTCCGGTCAGACCGATCAGGAAAGCGGCGAGGAACCCTAGAGACGATTCCATGACGGTTCCCTAGCGCAACACCACCGTTTTGCTGCCATTCAAAAATACCCGTCGTTCCAAGTAATACTGCATCGCCCGCGCCAGCACGATGTTTTCGATGTCCCGGCCGACCGCAGCCAACTGCTCCGGGGTATGGGCATGATCCACCCGCTCCACCTCCTGTTCGATGATCGGCCCCTCATCCAGATTAGCGGTCACGAAATGGGCGGTGGCGCCGATCAGTTTCACGCCCCGGACATACGCCTGATGATAAGGCTTGGCACCCTTGAATCCCGGTAGGAAGGAATGGTGGATATTGATCGCCCGTCCCGCCAATGCCCCGCACAATTCCGGGGAGAGAATCTGCATGTAGCGAGCGAGCACCACCAACTCCGTGCCGGTGTGCTCAACCAAATCCAGAATTTGCCGCTCCTGCTCGGGCTTGGTCGCAGCCGATCACCGGCAGATGGCAAAACGGGATCGCGTGCCACTCCGCCAGATGCGCCAGACCAGTGTGATTGGACACGATAGCGGCGATCTCCATCGGCAGCGCTCCGATGCGATGCCGGTACAGCAAATCGTTCAGGCAGTGTTCGGCCTTGGAAACCAGAATCATCACGCGTGGCAACTGGCGCGGATCGTACAAGCGCCAGACCATCTCGAACCGGTGAGCCAAGGGCTGGAAATGTGCCAGCAGCACCGGCTCGATCGTTTCATCCAGATCGAACACCAACCGCATGAAAAACCGGCCGGTCTCGGTATCACTGAACTGATCGGATTCCACGATATTGCCGTAATGGTCGGCCAGCGCATTGGAAACAGCGGCGACGATGCCCACCCGATCCGGGCAGGCGATGGTCAGAACGTAGCGAATCATTCGTCTGTCAAATCCTTATCTAAAGTCGGAATTAAAGTCGGAAATCGTTGGAAATCGTGAGAGCCCCCTCTTGGGAAAGGGGCAGGAATGAGGGACTTATTCCCTATCGAGCGCGGATGGATTTCGGCCTATTCCGCCGGCTGCTGGTCCGATCCAGGAACCGCATCTGGCAAATTCAGCACATTTCGCAGTAGCGGCAAGTGGGTTCGGACGCAATCGGCACCGGCGGCGATGGCTTCCTCGGCATGGTCGAAGTCCATCAAGCCCAGATGCGCCAGGCGAGGGGCCAGCACCACATCGGGCGGATCGCCGGCCATGCGCGCTCGGGTAATGCGATCCTGCATGATGTGGATCGAGCCCGCCATCACATCGAACAATCCCGGCGCTTCGTCCGATTCCTGAGGGGCTCCTTCGGCACGGAAGCTGTTGCCCAGCATCGCCTGCAACCCGGTGCCCAGCCGTGCTAATAGGGGGCTCGGCGTCACTAACCGCGATGGTCGAGCACCGAAATTCCTGCCGACGATATCGCCGTTCAAATGCACCGCGATCACCCGGTCCGCCCCCAGGGCCCGGCACAGCGACACCGGCAGGGGGTCCACCAGGCCACCGTCCACCAGCCAGCTGTCCCGGAACTTGACCGGGCTAAACAACCCCGGCAGGGCGATGGACGCCCGCACCGCCTCCAGCAGCGAGCCTTCCTGGAACCACACTTCGCGCCCGGTTTGCAGATCGGTCGCCACCGCACCGTAGGGCTTGGGCAGGGTCTCGATCGGGACATCGTCGACTCGCTCGCCGAAGGCGCGCATCAGCCGTTCGCCCTCGACCCCACCGCGTCGCAAATCCATGTAGCGAATAATGTCCCACCAGTCGATCTCCAGCACCCATTCCTGCAACCGATCCATCCGGCCGCTGGCGTAGGCAGCACCGACCAGTGCACCGATGGAGGTTCCCGAGATCACTTCGGGGACGATGCCCGCTTCCTCCAGCGCACGCAGCACGCCGATGTGCGCCCAGCCGCGAGCCGAGCCGCTGCCGAGAGCGATACCCAGACAGGGCTTGCGCGATCGCATGACCGTCTCTCCTTAGCGCTCCCGTAAGCGCGGCAGCAGTTCGACGAAATTGCAAGGTTGGGTGCGTGCGTCCAGTTGCGCTTGCAGGATACGGTCCCACCCGGTACGGCAGGCACCGGTAGAGCCCGGTAGACAAAACACGAAGGTCGCATTCGCCAGCCCGCCCAATGCCCGCGACTGTAGGGTCGAGGCGCCGATCTCCTCCCAGGACAGCATGCGGAATAATTCGCCGAAGCCAGTGATCTCCTTATCCAGCAACGGCCGAACGGCTTCCGGAGTGCTATCGCGGCCGGTCATGCCCGTCCCGCCGGTGATCAGCACCACCGCCACCGCCGGATCGGCGATCCAGCCCGACACCACCGCCCGGATCCGGTAGATATTATCCGGGACGATGGCCCGATCGGCCAGCCGATGGCCGGCTGCGGTCAACCGTTCCACCAGGATGCGGCCCGAGGTATCGTCGTCCTCGGTCCGGGTATCGGAAACCGTTAGTACCGCGATCGCCAGCGGTAGAAATTCGCGTTTGTTCATGCTCGTACTGATCGACCTCTAGCGTTCGCACGAAAGAAAAACGGGATGCCGCAACTTGAAATCCAAGTCGGCGGCCCTATTTGAGAAGCATCGGTTGAATCTAGCGAGGCTTCCACCATGAATCCGATTCACCACGAGCCGTGGGCTCACCTCCATCACTTGCGCAAGGAACTGGATCGGCTGTTTGAACCCTACAGCGCCTCCGACAACGACCCCTCCAGCGTGGCCACTTGCGACTGGATTCCAGCCGTGGACGTTAAGGAGGAAAGGGATCGCTACGTGTTGCGCGCCGATCTCCCCGGCGTCGATCCTAAGGATATCGAAATTATCGCCGAAAACGGTATTCTGACCATCCGCGGCAACCGCCCCGGCGAAACTCGGGAAAATCGCACCGGCTACAGTCGAGTCGAACGGCCCCGCGGAAGTTTTTACCGCCGGTTTAGCTTGCCGGACACCGCCGATCTAGCGCAAATTGTGGCCCGCAGCGCCCACGGCGTGCTGGAAATCGGTATTCCTAAGCTGACGCACACTCTGTCGCGGACTATCAAAGTCGAAGGCTGAGCACGTCTTTATCGCCGACCCCTCTCCCACCCGGAGCGGGGGGACTGCCTATATGAAATATCGGGACTACTATCAAATTCTCGGTGTCGCCCGCGATGCGTCGACGGAGGACATCAGAAAAGCCTACCGCCGGCTGGCCCGCAAGTATCACCCGGATGTCAGCAAGGAAGCGGGTGCTGAAGAGCACTTCAAAGAAGTCGCCGAAGCCTATGAGGTGCTGCGTGACTCCGAAAAGCGCGCCGCTTACGATCAATTGGGCCATAACTGGCGGGCCGGCCAGGAATTCCGGCCTCCTCCCGGCTGGCAAGGCGGACCAGGCAGGCCCGGCGGTTTCCACAGCGGCAATTTCGGCGGGCGCGACTTCAGCGATTTCTTCGAATCTCTGTTCGGCAAGGGCGGCATGGGTGGCATGGGTGGCACGCGAGGTTTCCAGTCTGCCGGCCAGGATCAAACCGTTCCGCTGGAGATCAGCTTGGAAGAAGCGTATCACGGCGGGAACCGTGCCTTACAGCTTCAGGTTCCAGAGCGGAGCGCCGGTGGTACGAGCACCCTGCGCACCCGTACCCTGAACGTCAAGATTCCGGCCGGGGTCACGACCGGTCAAAAGATCCGGCTCAGTGGCCAAGGCGGTGCCGGTTTGGGGGGAGGCCCCAGCGGCGATCTCTATTTGGAGCTGACGATCCAGCCGCACCCACGCTACACGATTCAAGGACGCGACATTCTACTGGAACTGCCACTGGCGCCTTGGGAGGCCGCGTTGGGCGGCAAGGTGGAAGTTCCCACGCTGGGCGGATCGGTCACGCTCAACATCTCGGCCAACGCTCGCAACGGCCAGAAGCTGCGGCTGCGCGGTCGCGGGTTACCCGGTCATCCGCCCGGCGACCAACTGGCGGTGCTGCGCATCGTCAACCCGCCGGCCGACAGCGAAGCGGCCCGCAAGTTGTTCCAGCGCATGGCGGACGAATTGCCGTTCGATCCCCGCGCGCATTGGCACAAGTAAAGGGTTCCGGCCTCATCGGGGGAATTTTGCCCGTCGCCTTCAGGTCTAGACTGTCGTAATCGATTCCAAATCGAGGATTGTTCCGTGATTGCCACTCGACGCTCCCTACTGCCGGCCGCCTTGGTGGCGCTGGGCCTCGCCATTATGATTCCCTTGCCCGCCCAATCCACTTTACCGGCCGCCGTGGACAGCCAAGCATTGCCGACCTTGGCGCCGATGCTGGAAAAGGCGACCCCAGCAGTGGTCAACATCGCTACCGAAAGCCGACTGGCACGTAACCCGCTGCTGGATGATCCCTTCTTTCGCCGTTTTTTCAACATTCCCGAGCAACCGCTCGAACGCAAGGCGCAAAGCGTCGGTTCCGGAGTCGTGGTCGACGCTCGCCGTGGCTATGTCATCACCAACCACCACGTCGTCGATGGTGTCGATACGATCACCGTGACCTTGCGCGACGGGCGTAAGCTCAACGCCAAGGTCATCGGCTCCGACCGGGAAAGCGACGTGGCGGTGATCCAGATTCCCAGCGGTAACCTCACCGCATTGCCGCTCGCCGATTCGGACGCGCTGCGGGTCGGCGATTTCGTGGTGGCCATCGGCAATCCGTTTGGCCTGGGACAAACCGTCACCTCCGGCATCATCAGCGCCTTGGGCCGCTCCGGTCTGGGCATTCAGGGCTACGAGGATTTCATCCAGACCGACGCCTCGATCAATCCCGGCAATTCCGGTGGCGCGCTGGTCAATCTGCGCGGTGAATTGGTCGGCATCAACACCGCGATCATCGCGCCCGGCGGCGGTAACGTCGGCATTGGCTTCGCCATTCCGTCCAACATGGTGTCGCGATTGATGAACCAGATCATCGCTCACGGCTCGGTGCGGCGCGGTCAGTTGGGCGTGTCGGCGCAGGATCTCACTCCCGATCTGGCGCGGGCGTTCAATATCCCTGCCAACCAAGGGGCAATCATCGCTCAGGTCAGCCCCCGTTCCGCCGCCGCTCGGGCAGGGCTGAAAGAAGGCGACGTGGTGTTGGGCATTAACGGTCGGTCGATCCGCGATGGCGGCGCTTTACGCAACGCCATCGGCTTACTGGAGATCGGCGAGTCGGTACGTTTGGAAATTTTGCGAGACGGCAAACCGCAGACCATCGACGCCAAGATCGGCGAGTACGTCGCGGCCAAAATCGAAGGCGAGACACTCAACCCACGGCTAGCTGGTGCAACTTTCGAGGATATCGGCCCGAATTCGCCACTGGCTGGACGGGTACAGGGCGTCATCATCGCGACGGTCGAGTCCGGTAGCCCCGCCGCGCGCGCCGGCTTGCGCAAGAACGACGCGATCATCGGGGTCAACCACCAAGCCATCTCCAACACCGCCGAACTGAAACAGCTCGCGGCCGCTAGCGACAGGTTGCTGCTCAATCTGGTGCGTGGTCGGGAGGAATTGCTGCTCGTGCTCCGGTGAACACGGACCGCCCCCCGTTTGCAGAGCGTCCTTCGTCGCTGGCGCAGGACGCTTCGTTCGCGATCCGTCCCCTGGCGCTGAACCGCAACGCGCGCGACATCAATCGGCTGTGGCGGGAAACCTTGGGCTCGGCGTGGCCCCTCTCGCCCTCGCGACTGGCGGCGAGCCTGAGAGGGACCGGGCCCGCAAGTGGACTGGTCAAATGGGGCGCTTTCCTTGGCTGTCGCCTGATCGGAGTGATCGCGGCGGAAATTACCGGCGAAGATCAAGCGGCCCTGATTCTCATCGCTGTGGCGTCCGATCATCAGCGGCGAGGGGTGGGGACTGACCTGCTTGACCGGCTCAAGCGGACTTTCGGCGCTAAGGACATTCGGACCCTCACACTCGGTGCTGGCGCTTCCCAACCACTCTGGCACGGTGTCCCGATCTCCCTGCCAAGCGCGCTTGCGTTTTTTGAGCGCCACGGCGGCATCTTGGATGAAACGAGTTACGATCTGGTCGGAACCATCACGGATTTTCGCGCGCCAGAGCCGCTTATGAAGCGTGCTCACCAATACGGCATCACCTTCGAAACGCTTCGCCCGGAATTCGCGTCGGCGTTGCTCGCCTTCGAACAAGAGCATTTCCCGTTCTGGCAGCCGTTCTTTGTCGAGGCTATCGCAAACGGAGCGTTGCGCGATGTGCTGATCGCGCGGCGCCAAGCGGAGATTGCCGGTGGCCTTTTGCTATCGGAGACGCCCTATTGCCCTGGCATACAATGGGCGCAACGGCTCGGTCCGCGTTTAGGCGCTTTCGGCATTCTCGGGGTCGCGCCTGCCCACCGGGAACGGGGAATAGGATTGGCGCTCGCCGCCTATGCAACCGAGCACCTCCAGCGGCGCGGCATCCAAACCTGTTTCCTCCATTGGACCGATCTACGGGACTGGTACAGCCGGCTCGGTTTCCGGGTCTGGGAAGAATACCGGCTGGGCCGACTTTCATTCGTGGCGGAAAAATTCCTATAAATTCTCGAAATCGGTCGTTCTCCTCCGATTCGAAAAATCACGCCCGTAATCGTCTTAAGTTTTCCTTAAGTTGAGCGTCACACAATGCCACTATGCCAGGCCGGAAAAGGCCCTAGCGCTCTCACAAGTTTGTGGGATGTCGGTTGAAGGCTATGAGCGAGCGACTTCCTATATTTCAACTGTCGGATAAAGCTCTAGCCGTAGCAATCAAATGCTATTTGACTCTAAACCTGCGGAGGCTACTGTGAATATTCGGAAAACGCTCTTGGTTATTACGAGTGCCACCTTTATCTCCCTGTCGTTCGCCACGTTGGCGGCCACGAGTCACGACACTGACAATCGCTCCTTCATACGGCTGTCGGAAGAGGGCGCCAAAGCAGCTCGCAATATTTCGATGGCACGGGTTGCCATTTTCGACGGGCAATCGCAGGAAGCGATGAAACTGGTCGATCAGGCAAAAGCAACGCTCGCGACCGCTGCTCAGGATGTGGACAAACTCGCTATCAAGAAACCGGATAAGGCTGATTCAGGTCCGATGATCCCGATTGACGCCAAATTAACCATGGCGGACGATTTCACCCTTACCCCGGAGAGAAGAAAGGATCTGGATAAGATCAACGAACACTTGAAAAAAGGCGAGACGAAGGAAGCTCTTAACTTACTGCGGCCCGCCGATGTGAGATTAACGTTGACCACCTTGTTCATGCCGATCGACACGACCGCCAAAGCGGTCGATCAGGCGGCTAAGCTGTTGGCGGAAAGCAAATACTATGAAGCTAATCTGGCATTGAAGAAAGCGGAGGATGGCTGGGTAATCGATTCACAGAGCTTCACGGATTATCTGGCTGGATTGCCGAGCAACGACAAAAAAGCAGTGGCGGCCAATACGCCGAATGCGGATAAGCCCGAGGCATCGAAACCCGAAAAGTAGTGGGAGCCGCATCGCCGCTAGAAAATCCGAATTGATCGATGGATGACCGCAACCAATACGGCCATCCATTCGACGATTTACCGCATCTCCAATAGGGGCGAGACGTGTCGATCACGACAGTTCATCGTCCCACCTCCCCGACCTGCAATTCCACTCGGTTCTGCTTCTGATTGTAACCCTGCCGAGCGACGATCTCGTAATCGAGTTCCGCTTTGCCCATGGCGGGAATTTCGGTTTCAAATTGCACAGTCTGGAAGTCGTGCAAGATCGGATCGAGTTTGACTGCGAAAAACGATATCGCCCGGATATTCGCGACGGATTTCCAACGCAATCGGCTTGCGGGTGTAATTCCGAATACGCTGCCGGAAAACGGTGTGTTCGTCCCAACCCGCCACCTGGCTGTCCAATTCCAGCTTCATGCCGTCCTCGCCCAGCTTGCGATAGAGATTGCCACCCTTGATCTGGAACCAGAGGTTGTCGCGTCGAACCTTTTGTTTGAGCAACTCGAACACCACGGCTGGATCGGGACCGAGGTTCAGCTCGATCTTATCGCCAATCGGCACGTATTTGAGATTTTGAGTCGTAAGATAGCTCAACCCTTCGCGACCGTTGGCGCGGAACACGCGCAACGTTCCATCGGGCAGCGGCGTGGTACCGAGTTTGGAGGCCGTGTCGTTGCGCAGTAGATAGAGCCGTACCAGTTGCTCGCCGTACTCGCGGGGCCGATAGCGGTACTGGACAGTCATTGGGACGCCGGTCGCCTCAAAGCTGCGCAGCCGTTTGGCCCAACCGTTGGGCACGGTTTCGGTGCCTTCGATGGTATAGATGAAATACTCGCTTAGTCCTTCCTTGATGATTTCCTTGGGCGCTTCCATCTCCGCCGCCATGTCGTAGGCAGCTCCGGCCATCGCCACCGAGGCGGGCGCGGGAGGCGCCATCATCTTGCGGGCGGCTTTCTGGCGCATCTCTCGATATTCTTCTTTGCCGAGATCATCCTTGACTCGCCCGACCGGTAGCTTGGCCAACTCGGCGATTTTCTCCACCAAATTGATCGTGCCCACGACCAGCCGCACTTGGGCGTTTTCGTAATCCTCGCCGGACTGGTTGCGGACCCGCACGAAGCTTTCCAGCCGCAGCGCCTTTTCCCCTGGCTCGGCAATCGCCAGGTAGTCGGCCTCCCACGAAATGCCGGAAGTAAAATAGCTGATCTCGATCACCGCCTCGCGGTTGGCGTCGCTCTGCACGTTCCAGTACAAGGTTTGCGGTTTGTCGTGAGGAAAAGTGGTGTCCAGCACCTCCAAGCCCATATTGGGCTGGCGAAATTTCAGCTCCACCGAGGTGGGATCGATCAGGGTATTGGCCCAGGAAAACTGCAAGGGGTTGACGCCCTGCTTGAAGGTGACCACCCGCGTTTCCCGCACCAGAGTCAAATCCTCGGAGTTGTAGATGGTTAATTGCACCGTGCTCCGGCTGGGAACGGTGGCGAGATCGACGTTGCGCGCCATCGCCGCTAGCGGCGTCAGCAGCGCGAACAGGCAGAACAGATGAAGAATCCGGTTCAGGGTCATGGCGCTCACCATTCGTTATTGAGAGTCAGCCGCAGGGTGTGAACCTGCTTTTTCGCCTGACCATCGGCGGCGCGGGCGGGCAAATCGACGTGGAACAGCAGCTTGTCGGCATCGCTCTTTTCGGGATCGGGATTGCGCAGACTGCCATCGCCCAACTGCCACTCCGGATCGCGGCCGCTGTCGCCGCGAATGGCATCGCGAATCTGGCGGACACTTTCGGTGATATCGAGCGTAGCCGGCACATCCTTGAAATTCTCGATCTCGTATTTGAGAGTCACGTCGTAGCGGTACAGATTGCCGGCGATGCGCTGGCGTTCGTTGCGGTCCACGGTGCGCCGCACCGCGATATCGCGAGCCAAACCGAGATAAAGCTTCAACTCGTCGTCGGGCGCGGTGAACTTGCCGCGATCCTCGCCGAGAAAAGCGCTGCCGCCTTTGCCGTCGTCCTGAAAGATGCGTGCCTTGCCCTCAGGCAATGGTTCCTTGCCGAGCGCGCCGCCCGTGTTCTTAATCACGTAGTGCATCGGCACGTTGAGCTTGTCCTGGGCACGGTCGAGATAACCGAACTCGGTCGGGTCGCAGGTGTAAGTCTTGCGCACGGGCACGCTGGCAAAGCGACCCAGTTGGACTTCCTTGGTTTCGCTCAAACCGAGCGGTTTGCTGAAGCGCTCGCCGACTCCAGCCCAGAACTCGGCGGCATCGTAGGCTTCGTTGGCGTTGTTGTTCACCCGTAGGAATTGCGTCAGGTTCAGGGTCTTTTCGTCGTGGTCGGCTACAGCGCGGTAGTGGAAATCCTTGCTCAATCCGCCCAGGACGTAGCTGATCCGCACCCGCGCCGCGCCGGACGCGTTGGCCGACACCGCCCAGACCAGCGCGGTTTCGTTGGGCGGATAGCTCACCGACAGCACCCTGGCGGTCAACGGTTCACCGGCGGGCGGCGGCAGAATGCGCAGCACCAGGGTATTGGGATCGATGCGGGTATTGGCCCAGGAAAAATCGACCTGGTTGACCCCCTTGACCAGCGGAACGATCCGCTCTTCCTCGACCAGCGCGATTTGCGGGTGGTCGAGCTGAATTTCAACCCGCTCGCGCACCGGCAAGGTGGTGAGTTTGATGCGGGCCAGCGCATCGAGTGGGACAGCGCTACTGAGCAGCAGGGCACCGAGGGGATACAGCCATCGGGCTCGATTCATCGGTCGCGACCTCCAAAAGGTTAAGTGAACGGTTCGATCTCACCTGCAACCGTTCAATCCTCTCTTCTCCATTCATGGAAGAGAGGGTGAGAGTGAGGGGGAAGCGAAGGGAGTGAACGGTTACTATCACCCTAAACGCTCGCAATCGGGCTTCGGGGTTAAGCCACCCGCAAAAATCGACTGGATCACCGAAATCATCGAAAAATCCTGTTTCCTCCGCTTGCTCGGTTCATCACATCCCCCGCTAGCGGTTTAAACTCCAGATTTCGCATTACCTGAAAAAATTCGATGGAACACCGCTGATCCAACTTTCTTTTTCGGAAAAGCTCCAAGAAGAAATGCCCGGTTGGAACGCTCGTCGAGAGGCTAAATTTGTCAAAAAATTGTATGTTTCACGGATATCGGTGGTTCGTTTCGTCACCATGGCGGCCAAGTCGGGGTCGCCGGGAGCGCCTTTGATGACATCGCCCACGGTGAACGCCTTGGCCCGCATCGAAGGGCGACATCGACCACCCACCCAGTCAAATCCGGCAGACCAAATCATTTGCCATCCCACATGCGCGAGCGGTTGAATCACGCCTTCGCTGTTCCGGGCGACAAACACCGTCAGCGCTTCGAATGCCTTGGAAGCCCGGTACAAATAGTTTTGTGATTTGGTTTTTTCGTTTGGCATATTGGTCGGTATAATTGCATGAGGATGGTCGTCCATCTCGACGACAATCTTCGCTCCTCCCTTAGCATCCCTGACAAGGTTCGGGGATCTGCCGTTCGTAAAAGGCATGATGTTGTCTTCATCATGATCTATGCCGCTATCGAGACAAAATCGTCCCGCGAACTTTGCCGGCATTGCCGGCGGATCGGCCAAATTGATCGCTATGCTACCCTCGGACGAGCTGGGACCCGCGAATCCCCAAAGGTTCGTGACCTCCCTTGCCAATTGAATAAAGCCAAATCTCCAAGTCAAAATGTTATCTCGTGGACCCAAACTCAAGCTAATTTCCGCCTTGATATTGATGGCGCTGAGTTCTTTTTCTATTTCTTGGGCCGTGGTCCCGCTGTAAGCTTCAGCGATAATCGGTCTCGCATTTTTGGTCAAATGCAAAACCGCTCCTGTGCGATTAGCCGTAATATCGACTCCAGGCACAGCATCTTTGCTGTTGACGGTCATCTTGGCCGAGCTGGGATCGATCACGATTGCCCGACGCAGCGCACCGCTCAAATCCCGCGTGACGGCTGATCGCAACCCGGTACTCAGCGCTTCCTCCGCCAGCCGGTCGGCCTCTTTTTCACAGTCGTCCCACGGATTGCCGACCGGCACAACGTCGGATTGCGCGGATGGAATCACGGCACGCTGTTGGAGAACATGGGCCAGCTCGTGCGCGAGCAGTTGGCGCCCGACTTCGGTCATGGGCGCGTATTGCTCGCCGCCAAAGACGATATCCCGACCCCAGGTAAACGCGCGGGCCTGTAACGCGGCGCATAGATCTGCGGCGGCGGGCCCGGTATGAATCCGCACATTGCCGAAATCAGCGCGGAATTTGCTTTCCATGAAACCGCGAATCGGTGATTCCAAGGGCGCAGCCGGGTGCCGACTCAGCCAATCTTGCAAGAATACCCGTGATAACAGTTTGTTGGGATAGACCATGACAGAATCCTCAATTCACAGCAGGACCAGTCGATCGAGCTTCGCACACTGGCCAACGCCTGGGTGATGAACAAAACAACCTCATGATGGATCGGCTTTGAGGTTAGTACCTGTCATTGATTCCCGGACACCGATACCACGGTTCAACGAATTGAAAAATTTGGCCGACCGGGTCCGAACTGCACAATCTTTAATATCGACCCTCACGGCCGGATTACAGAGTTGATTGGCGCCCGTCTACCTGTTGAGCGTACCCGCTAGGTACGTTCCAGATTTAGCGCCAGCAGGCGGCGCAATATCTCGTCATCGCCAAGATCCGCCGGCCAGCCGTAAGCGGCAGCGACGGCGGCGTCCAAGTCGCGATGAACGTTCGCTAGCCAGGCCGGACGCTCGTTGTACAGGTTGGTCAGGGTGCGTTTTTTGAGTAGGGCGGCTGCCTTGTCATCCACTGGCACCAGTCGGTCAGGATAGCCGGGCACCACTTCGGGCACGCGCCGGACCCATTCCGGGGGATTCAGCCAGTTCTCCCGGAGTTCGTTTAAGCGGCGAGCGGCTTGGGCGATGGCTTGCGCCCGTGGATCGGCGGCGTAGTCGGCGGCGGAAATGTCGGGCGTCAAGCCTTCGGGAAAGGGGAAGGTCTCAAAAGTCGTGGTCGGCGTGTAGCGAGGACGATCTTCAAGACTCGTTCCCAGCCGCAATGCCCAAAGCTCATGGAAGCGCGAATGCAGAATGCCGAAGGTCGTATCGTCATCGCGGGTGATGACGATTAGCATGTTATCGGGTAGAACTGTAGCGGGCACCCAAACGAACACCCGATACTTGGCAACATGAGGGGTAGCAATGAAGCGCGGTAAACCAGTTACGGCGTGGCGTAATCCTGGCCTTGCCTCGCCATGTCGCCACCAAAATCGGCGATAAGCTTCCCGGTTATTACTCTCCCGCTCCGATTTGACGTGTCGAGCAACGTACTCAAATGGTTTTTCGTACAGTGCTGCCTCGATCTCGAATATATCAACGCCGAAGTCGATAATCCAGCTATCACGAGGGCGACGGGTTATGTCCAGCCCGTTCCAACTTGGTTTAAGCACATCGCGATTAGAGCAGCCATGTGGGTTTGGCAACGGCAACCACTGCCGAGCCAGATCGCCCGGAATATCGAACGAACCGTGTTTCTTGATACCCGGAAACGACACGTTAACAGTTTCCTTGAGCGATCTAGCCTGCGTCAAATCGCCGCCGCCACCACCGCCGCTAACCATCGACGTTCTCCCGGTCAAGTCGGCGCGAATTTCCGCCACCGGTTGACCGTCAAGCATCGCACCCTCACCCCCAACCCCTCTCCCAGAGGGCGAGGGGAGCACGGTGCCAAAACACACCAGCGACACCCGCACCGCTGCGCCCTCATTGATCCACGGTTCATCACTCCAAGCGTGATATATCGTGCCGGTATCCCGGATGCGTTCCAGCACCTTGCGATTGGCTCCGCCGCGAATGGAATTAGTCGCCACTAGTCCCACGCGGCGCGTTTGGCTCTGCTCCAAGCAGGCCCGCGCCTTCTCGAACCAGTAGCACACCAAATCCGCTCCACCTGGCACGCGCCCCTGATATGCCCCGCGCAATGCCGTCACGCATTTCTCGCCCAACTCGCGCAACAGCTTGGAACCACCCAAAAACGGCGGATTGCCGACGATAAACTCGGCCTCCGGCCAGGCGGCCTCGCTGCCATCGGGATTCAACAGCGCATCCCGGCATTCGACGGTATGCAACGGCCGTAAAATCGGCCGACGAGACACGTCAAAACCATTGCGGCGCATCCACTGGATTTCCCCGATCCACACTGTCGTTCGGGCCAGTTCGGCGGCAAACAGATTGATCTCGATGCCCTGCACGCACTCCGGCCCCACGGTCGGAAACTGCCGGTCCAGCCCGAGCGCCTCGGCATCCACGTTGACGCGATGCTCGAAATCCTTGAGCGCTTGCAACCCCAGATACAGAAAATTGCCCGACCCGCAGGCCGGATCCAGAATCCGCACTTGGCGCAGTCGTTCCAGAAAACCGTTGTACAGGGTTTGGGCAGCCTTTCGCGCCTTGGTCGCGGCCGGGCTCTTGCTGGTACGAGCCTTGTCAAGCTGCGCCGCAATTTGGGCCCTGACGCCCTCCCACTCCGCCTGCAAGGGCCGGATGATGACCGGCTCCACCAGCAGCATGATCTTGTCGCGGTCGGTGTAGTGCGCCCCCAACTGGCTGCGCTTGTCCGGGTCCAGGCCGCGTTCGAACAAGGTGCCGAAAATGGACGGATCGATCTCGCTCCAATCCAGTCGGGCAGCCTTCAAAATTTCCAGGATGGCGGGACCGTCCAGCGGTAACGCCTCGTCGCTGTCGAACAACCCGCCGTTGAACCACTCGACATCCTCGAAACCGATCCGGCCACCCGACCGCATCCCCCGAAACAAATCTCGCGCCATTTCTTCCGATTCATCGGGGTGAGTGTGCGCGTAGCGTAGCATCCGCGTGAACATCTGGTTGGGCAGCAACCCGACATCTTCCGCGAACATGCAGAACACCAGCCGATTGATGAAATGGGCCACGGCTTGCGCCTCGTGCCCGTTGGCGCGCAGCCGTTGCGCCAGATCGGCGAACCGCTGGGCGGCTTCCTCGGTCAACGACTGGCGGGTTATGCCCGGTTTCAGCCGCTCTGGGTCGGCGAACACCCACTTGAGCATCTGCCGCTTGTTGGCATCGTGCAAATCGTCGAGCGCAATTTGATAAACCCGCTGCACGGTGTTGGTCCAGTGGGTATAAATCCAGAATTGCTCCAGATCGCACACCACCAGCAATGGCGGGTTTTCCAAGGCCACCGCGTATTGCTGCAACTGCACGTAAGCAGCTTTCAGATCGTGACGCTTACCCTTGTATTCCCAGCCGAAATAGCCACGCTTCCACACGTCGGCCCAGCCCCTGCCGCCGCTCAGCTTAGATGCGCCTCGCTCGAAGCAGTACCACTCGCCGGTCGGATCGGCCTCGGCGGGCGTCGGCTCGTCCAGCAAGCGGCACAGGTCAATAAAGTGCTCTTGCGCCGCCGAACGCTCCTTGAGGTCGGCGGCACGCCATTTTCCGATAAATTCCCTGGGAGTCATCGATTCCAAACCTTGGGGGCGATGCCGCCGGACACCTTCAAAGCGCCGTCACCTGGACCGCGACGGTCAAGGACGGAGTCTGGTCCTTGGGACCGATGAAACTGCCCGAGACCGGCGGCACCGCTTCCGGATGGCGGGCAACCGCGACTGGAATGTGCCGATTGGCGGTGACCTCACCCGCGGTGGGATCAAAACCTTTCCAGCCCGGACCGGGCAGATACACCTCCGCCCAGGCATGGGTCGACGCGTTGCCAGCCTCGGTCGCCGGAGCGTGCGAGTAGCCGCTGACGAACCGGCTCGCCAACCCGAGATGCCGGCAAACCTCGATAAACAACGTCGCGTAATCGCGGCAAGACCCGCTGCCGCTGGCCAGCGTCTGCGCCGGCGGCTGCACGCCGGGTTCCTCGCGAACGACGTACGTGAACTCACTGGCGATGGTCCGGTTCAATCGATCCAGCAACACATAGGTCTCCATCGTTTTCTGGATGAAACCCAACCGTCCGAGCCAACTCCGCAACACGCCTTGCTGGTTGGGGTAAACCGGTTGCTGAAAGGGTGCGAGATCGACGCGCTCTTCTGGCTGATATTCGAACGGATAACGCACGGCATAATCTTCGACGATGAAATCGAGCGGAGCCTCGTCATAGTGCTGGATGATCACCTCACTGCCGACGACCAGTTGCGACGCGGTTTCCAGGAAACTCACCACGGCCACCGAGTTGTCGAAAACGTCCCGATACCACTTAACACCGTAGGTGGGCGAAATTTCGAGCTTCGAGGACTCGATGCGCAGATCGTGCCCTTCGCGCGGTCGGAGCAGCAAGCGATGCGGTTGCAACGTCACTGAACTGGAGAACTGATAGGTGGTCAGATGGCTGATCCGTAAGCGCCGCATGGTCCATACCTCGTCGATTTTGGCCGAATTTCAGCTTAACACCATCTCGAGCGGCACGCATTTCACCGTCTCGCGCGCCCTCCGAGATACTTTTCCACATCGCCGGTCTATAGTTTGATTTTCTCGACCGCCCTCGGCTTGGGCAACCACCGCCACCGGCGTCCGTCCCGCCCGCGCCTTCCGCAGCGTGGGATTATTACGACCACAAACCACCAACAGGATCACCCATGACCAACGAGAACTACAGCGACCCGGACCCGCAGGAAACCAGGGAATGGCTTGAAGCGCTGGAAGCGGTCCTTGAAGCGGAAGGACTCCAGCGCGTGCATCAGCTGCTCGGAGAGCTCCAGAGCAAGGCCCGCGCTGCCGGGGTTCACATGCCCTACAGCGCCAACACCCCGTACCTGAATACCATCCCCGCCGATCGGGAGGAATACACCCCCGGCGATCCCGGCATGGAATGGAAGATCCGTTCGCTGATCCGCTGGAACGCGCTGGCAATGGTGGTCAAAGCCAACCGCATCACCTCGGAGCTGGGCGGTCACATCGCCAGTTTCGCCTCCAGCGCCACTCTGTACGATGTTGGCTTCAACCACTTCTGGCACGCCCCTGGCGCCGAGCATGGCGGCGACCTGGTATTCATCCAGGGCCATTCCGCGCCGGGTATCTACGCGCGCGCCTATCTGGAAGGCCGCTTGAGCGAGGACCAACTGAACAACTTCCGGCAGGAAGTGGACGGTAACGGCCTCTCCTCCTATCCCCATCCTTGGCTGATGCCGGATTTCTGGCAATTCCCCACTGTATCGATGGGCCTTGGTCCGATCCAAGCGATTTATCAAGCCCGCTTCATGAAATACTTGCACAACCGGGGTCTGGCCAATACCGAAGGCCGCAAAGTGTGGTGCTTCTGCGGCGACGGCGAAATGGATGAGCCGGAATCGCTGGGCGCCATCGCGCTGGCCGCCCGCGAAAATCTGGATAATTTGATCTTCGTCATCAACTGCAACCTGCAACGGCTGGACGGGCCGGTACGCGGCAACGGCAAGATCATCCAGGAATTGGAAGGCGATTTTCGCGGCGCCGGCTGGAACGTCATTAAGGTGCTGTGGGGCTCCTATTGGGATCCATTGCTGGCCGCCGACAAGAGGGGCTTGCTGCTCAAGCTGATGGAAGAATGCGTCGACGGCGAGTACCAGAATTTCAAGGCCAAGGGCGGCGCCTACACCCGCGAACACTTCTTTGGCAAATACCCAGAACTGAAGCAAATGGTCAGCCATCTGTCCGACGAGGATATCTGGCGGCTGAACCGGGGTGGCCACGATCCGCACAAGATTTACGCGGCTTACGCGGCGGCGGTGAAACATCAAGGTCAACCGACCGTGATTCTCGCCAAGACCGTCAAGGGCTACGGCATGGGCGTGGCCGGCGAAGGCAAGAACATCACCCACTCGCAAAAGAAAATGGGCGAGCAAGCGCTCAAGGATTTCCGCGACCGCTTCCACATCCCCATTTCCGACGATCAGCTCGAAACCATGCCGTTCTATCGGCCGACGGACGACAGCCCGGAAATCCAGTACCTGCAACAGCGTCGCGCCGCTTTGGGCGGTTACCTACCGCAGCGCCGCCGCAACGCCGAGCCGCTGACCGTGCCGCCGTTGGCGACTTTCGATGCCCTATTGCAGGACACCGGCGACCGCGACATGTCGACCACCATGGCCTTCGTCCGCATCCTCACCCAATTGGCGCGCGATAAGGCCATCGGCCGCTACGTCGTCCCCATCGTCGCCGACGAAGCGCGCACCTTCGGCATGGAAGGCATGTTCCGGCAGATCGGCATCTACTCGCCGCGCGGCCAGTTGTACGAGCCGCAGGACGCCGATCAGTTGATGTTCTACAAGGAGGACAAGAAGGGGCAAATTTTGCAGGAAGGCATCAACGAAGCGGGGGCCATGTCGTCCTGGCTGGCGGCCGGCACCGCCTATGCCAACCACGGCATCAACATGATCCCGTTCTACATCTATTACTCAATGTTCGGCTTCCAGCGCATCGGCGATTTGGCTTGGGCTGCCGGCGACCTGCAAGCGCGCGGTTTCCTGATCGGCGGCACCTCCGGCCGTACCACGCTGGCGGGCGAGGGTCTGCAACACCAGGACGGCCACAGCCAAATTTTCGCCCAGTTCATCCCCAACTGCGTGTCCTATGATCCAACCTTCTCCTACGAGCTGGCCGTGATCGTGCAGGATGGTCTGCGGCGGATGGTCCAAGAGCAGGAGCACGTCTTCTACTACATCACCACCTTGAACGAGAACTACCGCCATCCTGCCATGCCAGAAGGCGCGCAAGACGGCATCCTCAAGGGCATGTACCTGTTCAAGCAGGGCGAAGGCAAGGGCCACCGGGTGCAATTGCTCGGCTGCGGCGCGATTTTGAACGAGGTGATCGCCGCCGCCGACCTACTGCGCGATGACTGGCAGGTCAGCGCCGATATCTGGTCCCTGCCGGGTATCAACCCGCTGGCGAGGGACGGACAAGACACGGAACGTTGGAACCTGCTGCATCCCGACCAATCGCCGCGCGTGCCTTACGTTACCGCCTGTCTCGAAGGACATCCCGGCCCGGTGGTGGCCGCGACCGACTACATGCGGATGTACGCCGAGCAACTGCGGCCCTTCATCCCCCGGCGCTATCACGTTTTGGGCACCGATGGTTTTGGCCGCAGCGACACCCGCGCTAAGCTGCGCCAACACTTCGAGGTGGATCGGTACTACGTCGCGGTCGCAGCCCTCAAGCTGTTGGCCGAGGAAGGCACCCTACCCGCTGCCAAGGTGCTAGAAGCCATCAAGAAATATGGCATCGACGCCGACAAACCCAATCCAGTCACCGTTTAAGCCCCGGCCAAGGAGGAATTTCTCGTGAGCATCATCAAAGAAATTCATGTGCCGGATATCGGCGATTTCAAGAACGTAGATGTCATCGAAGTCACGGTCGCAGTGGGCGATATCATCGACGTCGATACGCCGCTGATCATGCTGGAAAGCGACAAAGCCACCATGGAAGTGCCCTCGCCGTTGCTCGGCGTGGTCCGGGAAATCAAGGTCAAGGCGGGCGACAAAGTCTCACAGGGTGATTTGATCCTGTACCTGGACATCGCCGAAACCGTATCAGAACCGGAGCGCTCATCCGCCGCCGCCGAAACCGCCGCCAGCAGTACCGGTGAAGCGCGCGAGGTGCGGGTACCCGATATCGGTGACTTCAAGAACGTGCCGATCATCGAAGTCCTGGTCGCACCGGGCGACCACGTCGAGATCGACACCTCGCTGATCGTGCTGGAGAGCGACAAGGCCAGCATGGAAGTGCCCTCGCCTTTCGCCGGCACGATCCAGAGCATCGAAGTCAAGGTGGGCGATCCGGTTTCGCAGGGTGACTTGATTCTAGTCCTGCGCGAGAGCGGGGCCGACGCCGTCGCCAAGCCGCAACTGCCCGACACGCTCAGCGTCGTCACCCTGGCGCCGCGCACGCCCAAACCGGTGGACGCCCCGCCGCCACCGCCGGTGAAATCCATGCCGGTGGAAACCGCTGCCCCCAGCTTCGCCAAGGTCCACGCCAGCCCCTCGGTGCGGCGCTTCGCCCGCGAGCTGGGCGTCGATCTCACCCGGCTGGCCAAGGGCTCCGGTCCCAAAGGCCGTATCCTCAAGGAAGATGTGCAAGGTTTTGTCAAACAGGTCATGTCCGGCGCGCTCGCTCCAACCGCTCCAGCGGCCGGCGGCGTCGCCGGCGGTGGCGTGTTGAATCTGCTGCCCTGGCCCGAGGTCGATTTCGCCAAGTTCGGTCCGGTGGAGGTCAAGCCGCTATCGCGGATCAAGAAGTTGTCGGGCGCTAACCTCGCCCGCAACTGGGTGATGATCCCGGCGGTGACTTATCACGAGGACGCCGATATCACCGATCTGGAAGCCTTCCGGCTGCAAATCAACAAGGAGGGTGAGAAGAGCGGCGGGGTCAAGCTGACCATGCTGGCGTTCATGATCAAGGCGTGCGTCCGTACCTTGCAGCGATTCCCCGAATTCAATGCCTCGCTCGATGGCGAAAACCTGGTCTACAAGCAGTACTACCACATCGCTTTCGCCGCCGATACACCGAACGGTCTGGTGGTGCCGGTGGTGAAGGATGCTGACAAGAAGGGTGTATTCGACATTGCCAAGGAAACCGGCGAACTCGCCAAGAAAGCGCGCGACGGCAAGCTCGGCCCAGCCGACATGCAGGGCGCCTGCTTCACCATCTCCTCGGTTGGCGGCATCGGCGGCACTTATTTCTCGCCGATCGTCAACGCCCCGGAGGTGGCAATCCTGGGCGCCAGCAAGTCGGTGATGAAGCCGGTCTGGGATGGCAAGCAGTTCGCGCCGCGCCTGATCCTGCCGCTGTCGCTCAGCGCGGATCATCGAGTGATCGACGGCGCGCTGGCGACTCGCTTCAACGTCTATCTGGCCCAACTGCTGGCGGACTTCCGCCGCGTGCTGCTCTAACGGAGATCGCTGCTCATGAGTCTGATGGAAGTCAAAATACCGGATATCGGCGACTTCAAAGGCGTGGACGTCATCGAGGTACTGGTCAAGCCGGGCGATACCATCGCTCCGGAAGATTCTCTGATCGTACTGGAAAGCGACAAAGCTTCGATGGAGATACCCGCCCCCGCCGCTGGCGTGGTCAAGGAGGTGAAAATCAAGGTCGGCGACAAGGTGTCGGAAGGCGACCTGGTGTTGCTGATGGAGGCGACCGGACAACAGCCCTCACCCCCAGCCCCTCTCCCAAAGGACGAGGGGAGCAAGGTATCCCCGCCGCCGTCCGCGCCGCCGTCCGTCGCGCCCGTCGCCGGCTCCTATGCCGGCAAGGTGGACATCGAGTGTGAAATGCTGGTGCTGGGCGCGGGTCCGGGCGGCTATAGTGCTGCGTTCCGCTCCGCCGATCTGGGCATGAAGACGGTGTTGGTGGAACGCTACCCGACCTTGGGTGGCGTTTGCCTCAACGTCGGCTGTATCCCCTCCAAGGCGCTGTTGCACGTCGCCGCCGTCATGGACGAGGTCACGCACTTCGCCGATCTCGGTGTGAGCTTCGGCGAACCCACCGTCGATCTGGACAAGCTGCGCGCCCACAAGGGTAAGGTGGTGAGCAAACTCACCGGTGGCCTCGCCGGGATGGCGAAAGCCCGCAAGGTGGAAACCGTACGCGGTTACGGTCATTTCCTCGATCCCTATCATTTGGAAGTGGATCTCACCACTGGCGATGGGCAAGACAAGACCAGCGAGAAAAAAGTCCTTCGTTTTCAGAAGTGCATCATCGCCGCCGGCAGTCAAGCGGTACATCTGCCGTTCATTCCCAATGACCCGCGCATCGTCGATTCCACCGGGGCGCTGGAACTGCGCTTCATTCCGAAGCGCCTGTTGGTCATCGGTGGCGGCATCATCGGCTTGGAGATGGCCACAGTCTATTCGACGCTGGGCGCGCGGATCGATGTCGTGGAAATGCTCGATGCGGTGATGCAGGGACCGGATCGGGACTTAGTCAAGGTGTGGGAGAAGATGAACGCCCGTCGCTTCGACAAGATTATGCTCAAGACCAAGACGGTCGCGGTCGAAGCCAAGCCGGAAGGGCTGTTGGTCACCTTCGAGGGCGCCAACGCCCCCGCCGAACCACAGCTTTACGACATGATCTTGCAGTCGGCGGGTCGTTCGCCCAACGGCAAGAAGATCGATGCGGAGAAGGCGGGCGTGGCGGTCACCGACCGGGGCTTCATCCCCGTGGACAAGCAGATGCACACCAACGTCCCGCATATCTTCGCCATCGGCGACATCGTCGGCCAGCCGATGCTGGCGCACAAGGCGGTACACGAAGCCCATGTCGCCGCCGAAGTGGCCGCCGGGCAGAAGAGCTTCTTCGATGCCAAGGTGATTCCCGGCGTGGCCTACACCGACCCGGAAGTGGCCTGGGTGGGCTTGACCGAAGCGGAGGCGAAGCAACAGGGCGTCAAGGTCGGCGTGAGCAAGTTCCCGTGGGCCGCGTCCGGTCGCGCCATCGCCAATGGCCGCGACGAAGGCTTCACCAAGCTGATCTTCGACGAGGACACCCACCGCATCGTCGGTGGCGGCATCGTCGGCACCCACGCCGGCGATCTGATCAGCGAAGTGGCGCTGGCCGTCGAGATGGGCTGCGATCCAGCCGATATCGGCTTGACCATCCACCCGCATCCAACCTTGGGTGAATCGGTCGGGATGGCAGCGGAGGTGTTCGAGGGCGTCTGCACCGACCTACCGCCGATAAAGAAGAAGTGAGAGGCGTTTCTGTGCGGCCTCTGGCCAGCTAGCTGATTGAAAATACCCTCACCCCTGCCCCTCTCCCGCTTGCGGGCGAGGGGTTTTTTGCGTGGCTTCTAAAAATCCAGCGGACTTTTGGCCTTTTTCAGCGTAATGCTGCGTACCGTGTGGGTATAAATCATGGTGGTGCGCACATCGCTGTGCCCCAGTAGCTCCTGAATCGTGCGAATGTCGTAGTTGGCCTGCAACAAATGGCTGGCGAAGCTGTGGCGGAAGGTATGGGCAGAGGCCCGTTTGGGGATTCGAGATCGGCGCACTGCGTCCTTTATAGCCTTTTGCATCAGCGTCTCGTGCAAATGAGAGCGCCGACGCTCGCCGGTATTGGGTACGGCTGTCAACGTCATGGCCGGAAACAGCCATTGCCATCCGAATTCCTTGGCGGCACGCGGATATTTGTTTTCCAGCGCGGTGGGCAAAAACGTCCCCGCGTAGTCAGCGACCAAGTCGGCCTCGTGTACCTGCGCGACCTGATCCAGTTGCGCCTGTAACTCGGGGACCAGTGCCTGCGGCAGCGGCACCGTCCGATCCTTTTGTCCCTTGCCATCGTGCACGGTCAATACCCTCATGGCGAAATTCAAATCCTGTACCCGCAGCTTCAAGCACTCGAACAGGCGCAGGCCGCACCCGTACAGTAATTTCGCTACCAGCACATACCGCGCATCGAGCCGCGCGACGATGCGGTCCACTTCTTCCCGCGACAACACGACCGGGA
>JBAOHI010000004.1:0-4578 GCA_037045535.1 Candidatus Competibacter sp. | reverse complement strand
AACGCTTGGTGTGAGTTTAGCTGGAGGCTGGTTGAGGGGAAGGCGTCGAAACCCCACATAGTAGTTCCCATCTTGACAAAAGCGAGGTTGTCACCTTGGCTGTATTCAGTCAGTGGCAGGGTTTTGGAAGCGGGCGAGGCTTTTACCGCTATGCCCGACGGCATCTGCGGGGCGCCTTTCCTTGCTTGCCGGAGCGTGGCCAGTTCAATCGCCTGATGCGCCATCACGCCGGGGCGGTCGTGGCGTGCTTTCGGCACCTCGTTCGGCTCCTGCACGCTCAACGCTGTGCCTATGCCCTGGACGGGACGGCGGCGGTCACCCGCGATGCTCAATGACGGGGACTGGGCTGGTTGCCTGGCTTGTCCGACATCGGCTGGGAGTAACCGCCTGGGCTGGCACGAGGGCTTTCATGTGCTGCTCGCGGTCAATCCGATCGGTGTGATCACCGGTTTTGGTTTTAGTTCGGCCAGCACCAAAGACTCGCCCCTGGCCGAGACCTTCTTTGCGCTGCGCGCCTGCCCTGACCCGTGCGTGGCCAGCGTCGGCACCCCCGCCCAGGGGTCGTATGCCATCGATAAAGGCTTCGAGGACGAGGATCGGCATCAGTACTGGCAAGAGGACTATGGCGCTGAGGTCATCTGTACGCCCAAGCGTAACAGCCGCCAACCCTGGCCAAAACCCTGGCGACGCTGGCTGGCCGGTATTAGCCAGATCGTGGAGATCGTTAACGGCAGCCTGCAGCATGTGTTTCGCCTCGATCACGGGCGTCCTCACGCCCTGGAGGGTTTTCAGGTTCGCCTGACCGCCAAGATAGCCCTGCATTACCAGGGCTTTGAAAGTGGTTAGAGCTTTCAATGAGTTACAGTTTGTTTGGTCTACTGGCGCTGTGCCAGGAGGCGGGCGACGGACAGATAGGGTCGGCGGGAATCATGCGTCCGCGAGACGGACGTTTTTTTAAGTCCGCGCGGATGCTTGCGATACTTGCGCAATTGAACATGCTCGGCCGTGGTGATCAGCCAAGCCGCCAGGGCGTTCATGCCTTGCGCGGCAGCCTGTTCGAGGATTACATCGGTATCATCGCCTTTGTCGGCGATCGGCTGATCGGTGTCGATGTCCCCTCGATCAGCCTTGAAGCCTGCGTGCAATCCGCTGCGGTATCTTGTGTAACAAGCACTCTGACCGGCATACCAAACGCATCCACAGCCAGATGAAGCTGGGTATTGAGCCTACTTGGGGAGCGGTTCATGTCCTGATTGCTGCCTCGGGCGCCGGTCGCATGAGGGCACCTCGAAAAACCTTGTTATGAGAAAATAGGGTTGTTGATCCCCGCCAAGAGCCCGGATATCCGATGATCAAAGAAAGCCTGTTTGCCGCCCAGGAACGGGAAGCCAAATTGGATCGTCTGGGCGATGTGCTGCAAGTCATGGAGCAGCAGGTTGACTTCAAGGCGCTGGCGGCGGAGATGGACCGGGTAGCGCCACGACCCGGACGGGCACGTGGGGGGCGTCCACCGTTTCCCACCGAGTTGATGGTACGTGCCCTGGTTCTTCAGGATTTATATGGACTGAGTGACGAACAGATGGAATACCAAGTGCTGGATCGACTGAGCTTCCAGCGTTTCCTGGGCCTGCGGCACAGTAGTCAGATACCCGATCGCACCACATTCTGGACCTTCCGCGAGCGGTTGACGGTGGCGAAGGCGGGAGACGCGCTGTTTGAGGCGGTGCATCGTCAACTGGCCCAGCAGGGTTATATTGCTCGTGGTGGGCAGATGGTGGACGCCAGTCTGGTTCCCGTTCCTCGCCAGCACGTCACGGAAAAAGAACGGGAATTGCTGAAAGCGTCGGCGATGCCGGTGGACTGGAAGCCGGCCCAGCGCCGGCAGAAGGACATGGAGGCCACCTGGACGAAGAAGCACGGCAAATCCTACTTCGGTTACAAGGTCTCGGTCAGCGCCGACCGACGCTACAAGCTGATCCGCCAGGTCAAGGTCAGCACCGCTGCGGAGAACGACACCCTGCACCTGGAAGATGTCCTGGATCACGCGAATACCGGCCGTGATCTTTATGGCGACAAGGGCTATGTTGATGGTGAACGTGAGCGGCGCCTCAAGACCCAGGGTTGGCGAGTACACATCCAGCGCAAGGCAAAGAAAGGCAAACCGCTGTCCGCCTGCCAGGCGCGCCGCAACACCCGCATTGCCCGGGTTCGGGCGCGGGTCGAACACGTCTTCGCCGCTATGGAGCAGATGGGCGGAAAACTCCTACGATGTATCGGTCTGGATCGAGCGACCTTCCAACTCACGGGGAAGGCAGCGGTCTACAACCTACGTCGCCTGTGCATTCTCAAGGCATACGGTGTGGTCGCTTTCTAACGCCCAAGTGCGATCCCGGTACGACCGGGATGGTGATTTCGGGCGGGGATGAACCCTTCGGGCCGGGGCACAAACCAAAGATATTGTGAGGCTCACGCCTCAGGCACCTTGCTTTGCCCATTTTGCCGGCTTCATGTCCGGTTTTTCGAGGTGCCCATGAGGATGAACCTTGATGCGGCTCCAGCAAAGCCCATATTGCATTGGATAGATCATGACGGCGGTACGCAGGTACTGCCTCTTTCCATGGAGCACTCCCTTTCTTCGACCCTATGATCCTCTCACATATTGAATCTTATCACTATAACGCGATGTTCGACTTTTCAGGCGATCAGTCCCTCAAACTGGAGGTCTGACCGACCGAGCAACCGGTTCACGAAAATGCACAAGGTATGCGCCAAAACCTTTCGTGCCATCCGGCTCGTCAAGTGCCAACGATCCCGCGCTCGGATTTTTTCCAAATGAAACCGCTCTGCTAGATACTGTAGTCACGCGATTTTGAGCCAGAGGACGAGACATCGGATGTGGACGGCGGCGAGGAAGGACGCGGAGTTTTTGGCGTATCGGGTCGCAATGCCCCGCCATTGTTTGAGCGCAAGAAAAGCATTCTCGACCAGATGGCGCAGTTTGTAGAGGTCTTGATCATACGTTCTTTGAACCGTTCGGTTTTTCTTGGGCGGAATGACCGCGTGCATGCCTTGCGCGGCCGCTTGCTGGAGAATCGCGTCGGTGTCATAACCTCGATCGGCGATCAGATAATCGGCATCGATCCCTTCGATCAATTTTGAAGCCTGTGTACAATCCGTTGTGGTACCTGGTGTAATAAGCACTCTGATCGGCAGACCATGCGCATCCACGGCCATGTGTATTTTGGTGTTGAGCCCCCTTTGGTGCGGCCCATCGCCTGATTTCCGCCTGGTGCACCCGCGGCATGGGGGTGAACCTTGCAGTGGCTGGCATCGATCATCAACCATTCGTAGTCCGGTTCGTCGATCAAAATCTCCAGCAACTTTTCCCAGACCCCTTTATTGCGCCAGCGAATGAAGCGACGGTGCGTATTACTCCATCCGCCATAGTCCGGTGGTAGATCCCGCCACGGCGCCCCCGTGCGCAAAATCCAGAAAACCGCATTGATAAATAATCGGTTGTCCTCGGCTATCCCGCCCCACACGCCCCGGCGTCCCGGTAGATGCGGCTCCAGCAAAGCCCAGGTTTCATCCGATATATCGTGGCGACGGTAGGCAGGAACTGTCTCTTTCATGGAGCCTCCCTTTCTTTGGCCTCAGGATCCTCTCATATCTTCAATCTCGTGACTACAGTATCTAATTGGCCAATGACGGTTTCCACGAGGCGGCGGGTCGTAGTCAATTGCCGGACGACGCATGGGTTCCGGGTATCGGTCATGTTCGCCCGCAGCGGGGTTTGCAGGTCAACCCCGGTGAGGGCGAGTTCGGCCTTCAGGGAGGCACTGATATAGCCTTTATCGCCCATGACCAAACCCTGAACCCCATCCGTCAGATCCCACAGCGCCTCGCGTTCATCGCCAGAGGCGGCGGTCACCGTCCAGCCCGTGATGACGCCCTCAACCGTGATCATCAGGTGTCCATGAAATCCATAATAAGGCTGTTTTTTGGCCGCGCCGTAGCCGTAATCAGCCTCCCCAGCAAACAACCGGCAGCGTGGGGCGCGGGTGAGGACACACAGCGGGAGGGGACAGCCGTCCACCATCCGAATCGGATCCGTCGCCGCGCCCAGGTCAATGACTAAGCACCGATGAAGAACTTGTTTGATCGCCCAGAGATTGGCGGCCTGTTGAGCAAAGGCCGTGCGCGAGCCGAGGGCGGGAAACCACGACCGCCAATGGTGGTGAAAGTAGGTCCAGAGACCCACATCGGTTTCCAAACCCAAAAACTCGCCGACCACTTCCATCGTGATGACTTCACTATCCGTCAACTTCGGGGCAAACCCTCGCTGGCGCAGACGCTGACCCCCCATCATCGGACTCCAGTGTTCTTCTATCCAGCAAAATACGGTGATGATAAAGTCTTCGAGCGGCATGACGGCGTTCCCGGAGCGTTGCGATGGTTGGCTCCTCTCAGCGTATCTCACACCGCCATGCCGCGCCGCCATCCCATCCTCGATCATCGGAAAAGTCGAACATCGCGTCACTATACTATCTAAGATCAAATCTTGCTCTTCATCATTTG
>JBAOHI010000003.1:0-9508 GCA_037045535.1 Candidatus Competibacter sp. | reverse complement strand
CAAACACGTCCTCGTAGGTGAGCGAAACGAACTCTGGAGACTCAAAGATCGAGAGCCGCTTTGACATCTTTCAGCGTCACCACCAGCGTCATGGGATCGGTCGGCGATTCCGCGAACCCGCAGCTCTCGTAAAAGCGCTTGGCGTCTTCCGAGAGGGCGTGCACGAGGATCGCCCGCACCCCGGCCACGTCCGCCGCCGCGAGCACCCGCAGCGTGGCATCGCGCAGCAAGCCGCGCCCCAGCCCTCGGCCCTTCCAGGCGCGGTCGATGGCGAGCCGGCCCAGGATCATCACCGGGATCGGGTCGGGCATGTTGCGCCGCACCTTCCCCGGCGCGTGCGCGCTCGCCAGCGAGCCGGCGGCCAAGCAGTAGTAGCCCACCACGCGGTTTCCGGCGCAGAGCACGTAGGTCCGGGAAGCCCCTTCCCGCTCGTTTCGCCACGCGCGCCGCTTGAGCCAGTCGTCCAGGGACGGTACACCGCACTCGAAGGGGTCCAGCTCGTGCGTGGCGGCCAGCTTCTCGGGCGCTCTCAAAGCGGCTTTTTGCGCGTCTTGCGGGTTCACCGTTCCCACGGCGCCGGCGTCGAGAGCAGCTTGCGCAGTTGTGGAAGATCGCGCGGCGGGGCGTCGAGGAGCGCCGTGAACCGCTCCCAAGTCGCTTCGTCCAGCGCGAACGTCCGACGGTCCAGCAAGACCGACTCCGCTTCGCGGCATGCCGCCTCCAGCATGAAGTCCGAGCGGTTCTTGCCCAGAATCGCCGCCGCCTCGTCGATCAGGTCGCGTTGCCGCTGCCGGGCGCGGATGTTGATCGTGACGTCTCGCCGGGATGCGGTATCGGCTTCGAGGAGGTGTTGCGCCATGACGGGAACCCTTCGTGTGTGCGTGTTGTGCATACCCCGATTGTATGCACAATATCAACACAAGTCGATCCGCGTTGGAAGCGCCTCAAATTGGCCTCTACGGCGATTCGAGACTTTGAGTGACCACCTAACATTACTGCAGCCTAAAATCGCCCTGAAAGCGTTCTAGCGCGGTTTTAGGGGCATCCACGAGAAGCATCCGATGGAACTCTTGATCCGCCACGCCGAACCGAACGACCTCGAAGCGATTCGCGCCCTCTACGCCGAACCGAATGTCGTCTCTGGAACGTTACAAGTCCCCTTCCCGTCCCTCGAACTCTGGCGAAAACGCCTGAGCGACCTGGAGCCGGATGCGCGAGTGCTCGTCGCGGTGGCGGATGGGACCGTCGTCGGCCACTTGGGCATCCATCCGGCCTACCGGCCGCGTCGCGCCCACGCCGCCGCGCTCGGCATGGCCGTGCACGACGCCTGGGCGGGGCAAGGTATCGGATCAGTCCTGTTGCGGTATGCCCTCGCGCTCGCGGACGACTGGTTGAACCTCCTGCGGTTGGAACTCGTCGTGTTCGTGGACAACGAAGCGGCGATTCGCCTGTACCGGAGGCACGGTTTCGTGATCGAGGGCACCCATCGCGCCTTCGCGCTTCGGAAGGGTGTTTTCGTCGATGCCTACGCCATGGCACGTTTGCACCCCCGTCCGCCGGGCCTCCCCTCCACGACTCCCGATGGCTAATCCGTTCGTTGCTGAGAGTTCGAATGGAGCAACCCCTCTCGAATCGCCCTCTCACTGGTTTGCGAGAGCATTGTTGCGAACGGTTCCCGTGGTTGCTACCCGTCGTTCGCCTTTCCCTGGAGACCGTCTTTTGGGGTTTTGGTCGGTTGTCGCCGTGCGTTCCCCTGGTCGCCGTCGCATTGGGTTGGGTGGGGAGGGTTTGGGAGGGGGCTACTGCACCCCTCCCAATCGAACATGACGTGAGCGAAGCGAACTCGTTTTCAGGGGGGTCTGGGGGGAGTCGCCGAACGGAAAAGTTATCCACGGGTCGGCTTCGTGCGCGCGTCTTTTCTTTTAAATATCTTTTAAAACCCTTTTAAATACTTTTAAGGCGCGAAAATGCGGGATAAGTATTTGATTTTAATCAAAAATAAAAATAAGTCGGTGGGCCACGGTTCAGTAGTCGGTGGGCCACGGTTCAGTAGTCGGTGGGCCACGGTTCAGTAGTCGGTGGGCCACGGTTCAGTAGTCGGTGGGCCACGGTTCAGTAGTCGGTGGGCCACGGTTCAGTAGTCGGTGGGCCACGGTTCAGTAGTCGGTGGGCCACGGTTCAGTAGTCGGTGGGCCACGGTCCGGTAGTTCGGCAGGTTATTCGCTGGATTCGGCTGTAACCTTAACCGTAAAAGTTACATTTTCATTACGACCAATAGCTTTACTAAAGCTCAGTTTCCAAGGTAGCTCATATCCTTTTAGTTGCCGTTTAAACTCCTTTAATTCTCCATCATGTGCACATAGAGCTTGTAATCGCTCCAATCCTACTGTCCAACTCGATTCTCTTCCTATACTAACAGCAACTAATTCAAGAAGCCGTTTTTTAATCCCTGCATCCTCACGAAATATTGCCGAATCTATTACCAATAAACCACGCAGCTTCGCCGATTCTCGAATACGCTGATTAAAATATACTCTTATTTTATCAATTCGCTTGTTTTCATCCTTAACGCATTCAATATTGATTAATGTGAATGTTTCAGAACGCTGTTCATCTTCTTTAAAGATATTCCCTTTGTAAGCAGTTGTAGTAAGACGATCTAAAGCTTCTTCTATCCAAATATAGCTTTTTCCAGTATTAGTTATTCGCCCTATCGCTTTAAGGCACTCGTAAGCCGTAAAATCCACGTAAGGCGGAAAATATCCGACCTGCAACGCCACTTCGCCGGCTTTGCTCAACGCGAACCGCAAGATGTCGAAATCCCAAATCTTCGCCATCCCGTAATCGTAATTGGCCGTGACCTCCAACCAGCGTTTGCCATCCGCCGAGACGTAGCGGATGCCCTTCACTCGCTTCGCTTTCGCGGTGGAACAAAACGGAAACAGCATCAGGTTGCGCTCGTTGCGATAACGGCTTAAATCTACCGGAGCTTTGGCGAGTTCGAGGGCTTGCTCTCGCAGCGGGGCTTCTTCCGCTTCCTGCCGCTCTCGCTCCACGCGGGTCTCGCGCTCCTTTTGTTGCCGGTCCAAGTCTTCCAGTAGCTTTTGGTGCTTTTCCCAAGTCGTGGTCAAGGTGGTCGCTCCTTAATCGTGCGTGTGGATGCCAAGGCGGGTCGCCGCCGCGCTTCGGGCGCGGTTCGGTCAGTCGCGCAAAATCGCCGTCTGCGGCACGTTGTACTTAGCGAACAGGTCGTTCAACGCTTCGGCCAGCAGGTCGTTGATCTTTTTGCCGTCGTTGCGCGGGTCGGCTTGCAGTTGCGCCAGCGAGCGCCGCACGGCGCGCGGGAAGTGCGCGCCGATCAGCACGGTTTCTTTGACCTTAACCGGTTTTGTCGTCCGCGCCTCGGTCGGCGGGTTGCTTTGCCCGCTTGCTCCGGCCAGCTTGCTGAGCTGGGCCGCGCCTTTCTTGAGGGTGTTTGCCATGTTCTATATTCCTATCGTCATTTAATAGTTTATCTATATATAAATAGAGTTTTTTCAGTTCAAGGGCCGCTTTGCCTTTCGGGTCCGCTTCGGTCGGGGTTTGGCCGACGTTCGTGCTGTCGCCGTACAGGCTGCGTTGGTAGAGCACCACGGGAGCGACGGCGAACCCTTCCCTTCGGATCAGTGCGGCGGTGTCGGTGTGTCGGGTGCCTTGGATCGGGGCGGCGTTGATAACCACCACGGCGGGAGGATCGTCGGCTTGTTGGAGGATGCGCCGGATGCCGGGCAGCGTTTCGATGTCGAACATCTGTGGACGGATCGGGACGAGCGTCAGGTCGGCCAACAGCGCGGCCTCGATGCTGGCCTCCGCCGCTTTGCCGGGGGTGTCGATCACCGCGAAATCGAATCCTTCTTTGGGGACGGCGGGCAAAACGTGTTTCAGCCGGGCGGGCATACAGGAAATCACTTGAGGGTTTTCCGCCTGTCGTCGGTCGCCCCAGTTGGTGGCGGTCGTCTGCGGGTCCAGGTCGATCACGAGGGCCTTGTGCCCGTGCTCAGCGGCCAGCACCGCCAGCGCGAGCGCCAGCGTGGTTTTGCCGGTGCCTCCCTTCTGCCCGATGACGGCTATTTTTTTCATAATATATTTATATATTAATTTATAATCAAATAAATATATTTATTTATTAAAAGACGACCATAAAATTATAGCCCGATAACATCAAGCGATTACATGGCTTTTCCAAGCTTCCGCGTGACTCGCTGTAGTGATATACCTGTTTCTATTGCGTAACACTTTGTTGATTGTTACACTTTTTAGAACGCAAGCGCATCAATCGATAGTTTGTGCGCGATGGATGGACAAACGCGTGGCGGATAGGGCCTGAACAGTTATACACCCTATACACGGAGTCAGAAGGATATGAATAAAGACGGACTTACCACCGACCCATTTTCTCTGACTGACTTCCATAGCATTATCCTGAACAACGTCCCTCACGGAATCGTGATGATGGATAACCACCATCGCACGCTGGCGTTTAACCGTCCGATGTTCAACCTCTTTCACTTGCCTCCGGATACGTTCAGCATCGGCATGGATTTTCGCGATGTGCTCCAAATCTGGGCTCGATGTACGGGGCAGAATTCCGAAATGCTCGAACAGGCCATTCGCCGATTGGGTATGCCAAAACCTTTCTCGGTCGAATTTCCCCAAGCCATTTTGGGCAAACAACACTGGTGTCTGCTAACGCATACCCCCTTGTCGGATGGCAACGGCTTCGTTCGCACCTTTACCGACATTACCGAACGCAAACACCTGGAACTGGAGTTGGATCGCCTATCGCGAATAGACGCGCTTACGGGGGTAATGTTGCGTCGGGCTTTCGAACAGCGCTTAATCGAAGAGATCGAGCGGGCGCATCGCTTTAATCACCCCCTGACACTGCTGATGGTCGATATTGACCACTTCAAGCGAATTAACGATACCTGGGGGCATCATGCCGGTGATGTGGCCCTGCATAGCTTTGCGTCCATCTGCCAACAGGTGTGTCGGAGTCACGATCTGGTGGGACGCCTTGGGGGTGACGAATTCGCGCTATTGCTGCCCGAGACCGAGAGCGACGCCGCCATGGTCATGGCGGAGCGATTGCGCGAGGCCGTGGCACGGCATCCCATCGATCTAGACGACTTAGGGCGAAGAGAGCGTATTACCGTAAGCATTGGCGTGGCACAACTACGTGCTTTGGATAGCGTCAACGAATTGATCAAAAAAGCTGACGAGGCATTGTATGAGGCTAAAGCGGCCGGACGCAATGGGGTGCGAAGCGCTGTCGATTCCATACTTCTTGTCAGGCACTGCCGTTGATCGCTGGTGCGGCTACCCTCGCTTGCAGAACAATCCACGACCAATTTATGGCGAAGCCCATACCGACCAATGACGGCTAGGTCTTTTCAGTTCACCGATCCGGCAATGATGGCCGATTCGGCAACAGGGTTGAAAGCGGCGGCAGAACGTAACGCAACGTGCTCCGTCACCAGATAGTTGCGTTCGAGCATCGTACTGTCTATTGTTGCTTTGGAGAGGGGCGAAGGATATCAAACGGTTGCGGGTTTCGTAACCGGGACACGGGACCGTTGGTTGCAGTGGGTCCAGAAAATGCCGATGCCTGCCTTAGTCCGATACCTTGGCGACTTGCCAACGCAGGTTGGACGCCACGCTGGGAACGATAAGCTTTTATGGATCGAGTTTGTTTTTACCAATCACATTATACGATACTTATCAATGAGTAAGTTCTATGGAGATAAAAATGGAAACTGGTAAAGTAAAACATTGGAATGAAGATAAAGGATATGGTTTTATAATTACTAACAATGGTGAAGAAATCTTTGTTCATATTTCTGATTTAGCTATTCCTAATCAAAATAGTCTTAAAAAAAATCAATTTGTTAAGTTTAAACGGACCAAAAATTCTAGAGGAGTAAAAGCTTCACATGTCGAGTTACTATTTCCTGAATCTGAATTTAATGATAATAAAATCAGCGATTCTTTAATAGATTTAAATATTGAATCAGAAGATATAGAAGAACTCAACACAGATAAAGTAGAAAACAATATATTACATGAAATTTCACTCTGGATGCGTGAAGCAAAAGCTGAAAATAATGACCGGTATTTTTGGCATCTAAAGGAAGCTGATCAAATTAAGCAAGGTGAAAAATATTTTGTTATTGGCAGAAAAGGTTCAGGTAAAACTGCTATTTGTGAGTTTCTAAATCGACAAAGTGGGCATAATGTTTTTGCAGAAAAACTAAACTTCAAAAGCTTTCCATTCAATGATCTTTATGGACAGAAAAATCAAAAATACACTCCACCAAACCAATTTATTTCTATTTGGAAGTACTTAATTTACAGTACAATCTGTCGTCTAATGTTGAAAAATGAATCTATTGATATTAGCGTTCGAGACCAGCTCTCGCAAATTTACAACGATGATACATCATTGAATCGAAGAATTGAAAAGTGGACTGGTAATGAATTTGGAATATCACTATTTGGTTTATCTATTAAACTTTCTAAACGTCCGACAACAACACCTCAAAATTGGATTGACCATCTCAATTTTATAGAAGATCTAGTTTTGCAATACGCTGGCGAGGCAAAATATTATATTCTTTTCGACGAACTGGATGAAGACTATCGTGATCTAGTAGAAAAAGACCAATACATTCAATATGCATCATTAATTACTAGTCTATTTAAAGCAGTGCAAGATATAAGAACAACAACCCCAATTACTACTAATAAACCTAAATTATATCCTATTGTCTTTCTAAGGGATGATATATATGAAATTGTTCGGGATTCTGATAAGAATAAATGGGGAGATTTTCGAGTCGATCTAAATTGGGATATCGATAAAATTAAGAAGCTTATCGCTTTCCGTATCTCACGAGCACGTGATGCATCATGCAAAAATATTTTGCCTTTTAATACTGCATGGCAGATGGTTTTTGGTACTAAAAAAATAGGTGTTGGGAGTAAAGGAAAAAACAAAATTAGTACATTTGATTATATTTCGAGAGGCACAATATTGCGCCCACGAGATTTTGTATCTTATCTACAAAATTGCGCTCAGGAGGCAACAAATGAAGGTATCAATATATCCCCAGAGGTAGTAAAACGTGTAGATAAAGCTTTTTCCAATTATCTAAAGAATGAATTCATTGATGAATTATTTGTTATTTTACCTGATATTTCAAACATTTTCAGTACAATTTCTCAACTTCGAAAATGGAATTTCTCTATTGAAGAACTCATGAATGCTTATTCTGAACAAGTAAGCCAAGGATTTATTAAGGAGCATAATGTCAAATACGTTATCCAAACACTTTTTTTGTTCAGTGTCATCGGAAATTCACCTAGAAATGGGCGGTACGTTTTCAGATATCTAAGCCCAGAAGCTCGTCTTAACTTTAATGAACGCATCGTAATACATCGAGGTCTATTTAAAGCACTACAAATTTTGTAAAAATTATCTCTACTTTGTCAGATTAATGGCGAGCATTTGATTTTCCTTCTGGATACACACCCCGTAGCGTCCAAAGCCCGCTCTCGTTCGGCTTGTCGCGCCAGTTCGGCTCGGAACTCGCTCAAGGCTTGTTGGCAGTAGGCCCGCGCTTCCGCCGTCCGCACGGCCTGTTCTTCTTGTTCCAGGTGCGGGGCGGCGGCAACGAGTTCGTGGAGGTGCTGCGCGAGATCGAACGGCGCCAGCTCCCGCTGGCTTTGCCACAGCTCGTCTTCGGCCTCCCGCCGTTCCAGCAGGGCTTCCCGCTGTTCCGGTGCCAGTTGTCGCACCCGTCGCCCGCCCAGATGCTGCTCCGGTGCCCGGTCGATGCCCTGGTCGGCCAGGCTGCGGTGGTCCACCCGCGCCGCGTGGCCGTGTTGCTGGAGGTGGGCGTTTTGCGCCTCGGCCCACCGCTGCCGGGTTTCCAGCAGTCGCTCTTCGGTTCCGGCGCTGTCCTTCCGGCATCCCCCTAGCTCGGGATATTTGCCGTTGTATCGCTTGAAGTACTGCTCGGGGTCGCGGTCGATGCCGTCCAGCGTCCGCTCCGAGTACATGAGGTGGGCGTGCGGTTGTTCGCCCCCCGCCAGCGCCGCGCCCGGATTGTGGATCGCCCATTGGTGGGCGTGCCGCTCGCCGATCTCCTGCCGGATGAAATCCAAGACCAATTCTTGCCGCTGCGCGGGGTTCAGCTCGCGCGGGAGGGCGATTTCGATTTCCCGGTAGGTCGCGCCGTTCGCCCGTTCGTAGCGGTCGCCGTCGGCCCACGCGGGCAGGTTGCCGTGGCCGGTCGCTTCCAAATCTTCGTAACCATCCCGCTCGGCGTAATAGCCTTCGCGGGCGATGTAGGCGGCGTGGCCGCTGGCCTGGCCCTTCCCGCCAACCTTCACGCTGCAATGGTAAGAGGCCATGTCGGGATACTCTGGTTGTCGGTGTCGTCGCCGTTTGCGGCGCTGGCGTGGCGTTGTTGCTGCCGGTCGAGTATCTGGTGCACTTCGGGTTTCGTCTTTTGCCCCCCGCAGGGGCGCACGACGTTTCCGCGAAGCGAAAACAACTAAGTGCGCCTTTGCTTTCATTGCCACGGCTGCCGGTCGGGGTCAGCCGGGCCGACGCTGGCTGCTACCGCCGCGCCTCGTTTCGCCAGCCTAGCGTGGCGTCCGGTTCCACCGCGCTCAGGATACGCCGCCGTTGCCGCCGCGTGAAGGGGGCGCTAGGCTTGGGGGTGGCAACCGGGCTTGTGCGATGTCGGCGATGTTCGCTGGACGCGCTTGAACGCAACGATATGGAGAATGGGCATGAATCGCGACGAGTGGTTGATAAACCGCGTGACGTATCTCAAGAGCCTGAAGGCTCGCTCCGAACCCCAGCAGCTCTTGGTGCTCCTGACCGAGAAGCCGGACCGTTCGGCGGCGGACAATCAATTGCTGGCGGCCTTGATCCGCTTGGAGCAGGCCAACGACCGCGCCGCTCAGGCCCGCGTGGCGGCGGCCAAGTTGATTCAGGCCAGCAAGCGCCAGTCCGCCAAGGAAGAGCGCAAGGCCCGCGCCCATCGCTTGATTCAGCAGGGGGTGCTGTTCGATCTGGCGGGCTTGGCCCATCGCAGCCGGGGGGAGTTGCTCGGCTTGCTCCTGGCCGCCGCCAAGACCGAGGACCCCAGCCGCTGGGCGCACTGGAAAGAGGCCGGCGAGGCCCTCCTCGCCGAAAAGGGTGATGCGGTCGATTAGACCCGACTGCCGGGCTTCGCTTTCCGCGCTCGGCGTTCGACCCCGCTCGGTCGGATCGCGCGTCGGGCGTTTAAGGCGTGCTTGAGCGCCCTTAGATCGCGAGTTCCGAACAACGGGTTGCGCCCGACCGTCTGCGTCGGGGCGATCTGGCCGCGCCGCACGTAGCGCCGGAAGTTGGGCACCGACATGTCCAGATACTCCGCCGCTTCCGCCACCGTGAAGGTCTCCCCGGCCAAGTGGC
>JBAOHI010000002.1:0-70020 GCA_037045535.1 Candidatus Competibacter sp. | reverse complement strand
CATGCTAAATAGTGTAGTCACGAGATAGAGAGCCAAAGGAAAGCGCAGCGGATTTGGACAATGGCGAGGAAGGAAGAGGTACGTTTGGCGTAGCGTGTGGCAACACCGCGCCAGCCTTTGAGGCGCAGGATAGCGTTTTCAACCAGATGGCGAAGGCGATATAGATAGGTATCGTAATCGCGTTGGTCTTTGCGGTTTTTCTTGGGCGGGATGACGGGGACCATGCGGTGCGCGGCGGCGTGAGCAAGAATTTCGTTGGTATCATAGGCCTTATCCGCCATCAGCGCATCGGCCTGCAATCCCTCGATCAGCGGCAAAGCCTCTGCGCAATCCGCACGGGTACCTGTTGTAACAGACACTCGGAGTGGCAGACCAGTCGCATCCACGGCCACATGTACCTTGGTGTTGAGCCCCCTTTTGTACGCGCCATGTCCTCGTTGCCGCCAACCGCCCCCGCAGCGTGCGGATGCACCTTGATATGGGTCGCGTCGATCATCAACCACTCCATATCGGGGTCATCAATCAACGCTTCCAAGAGCCTTTCCCACACGCCCGCGTCCCGCCACCGAATAAACCGACGGTGCGTGTTTCCCCATCCGCCCAGATCCGGCGGCAAGTCGCGCCACGGCGCTCCCGTCCGTAAAATCCAGAAAACAGCGTTGATAAAGCGCCGATTATCCTCGGCAATCCCTCCCCACTGACCCCTCCGACCGGGTAAATGCGGCTCTATTAAACCCCACACCCGGTCAGATATATCGTGCCGTCTGTGCGCTAATCCTCTCTCTTTGCTCATGTGATCCCCCTTTCGATCACATCAGCCTCTCATATTTCCTATCTCATGACTACACTATCTAAGAGCCTATCCGAATAAGGGTAGTAATGAGCGGATGAGCGAAGAACCGAGAGCCAAGCGAACGCGCGCGCTCGCCGAACAACCGGCCAACCACGGGGTTTCGGGTCTTGGATGGACTCTGGGCGGTGTTGGAACCCTTGCTGCCGGCGCATGCGAACACGCACCGTTTTGGCGGCGGTCGCCCCCGCCGGCCGGACCGGGCCTGCGCGGACGCGATCTTCGACGTGCTGCGCACGGGCTGCCAGTGGCAAGCCCTGGATCAGACCGAGCTCGTCGCCCATTCGACCACTCACGACCGGTTCCAGGCGTGGGCGAAAGCGGAGGTCTTTCTGGCGTTTTGGCAAACGGGCGTCGGGCGGTTCGACGAGCATCGCGGGATCGACTGGGCGTGGCGGAGCCTGGCCGGGGCGATGACTAAAGCCCTGCTAGGCGGGGGAAAAAACCGGCCCCAATCCGACGGATCGCGGCAAGGCCGGAGTCAAGCGCAGCTTGCTGACCGAGGGGCACGGCGTGCCGGTTGGCTTGGCGGTGGCCGGCGCCAACCGGCATGACCTGGAGCTGACCCGCGAAACCCTGGAAAGCGGGGTGGTGCCGCGCCCCGAACCCACGGCCGAACACCCCCAAGGGCTGTGTTTGGACAAAGGCTACGACTACCAGGAGGTTCGCGACCTCGTGGCCAAGTTCGGCTTCACCGCCCACATCCGCAGCCGGGGCGAAGAAGCCCGCTCGATCAAACGCGATGCCGGGTTCCGTGCCCGACGTTGGGTGGTCGAACGCGCCCACCGTTGGCTGAACCGCTTTCGTCGCCTGCTCGTGCGCTGGGAGAAAAAACCAGCGAACTACATCGCGCTCTTACATTTCGCTCGTGGCCTCATCGCTTTCCGTGCCCACCGGGTTATTCGGATAGGCTCTTAAGTCTGTGTGGAACAAGAGACGATGATCGAAAGGGCTATTCGCTCGAATTCTGTCTCTCTCTTGGTCGGTGCGCCGACTCATCTATAACACCGACCAAAATAGTCCAATATCAGAAGGAGTAAAGTATTTATTTTATTGTGGCATTTTGTTTGCATATATATCATGGAAGTTCCGTATATATCATTATTTTTAAGGATGCAGCGATGTTAAAAGAGCAAGCTTTAGGTTGTATTGTGGCATTAGCTGTAACATCATTGGTGGGATGTGCTGGCCTTCCACCTCCAGGAGGTGATCCAAACTACGCGGTTTATGTCGTCCGACGTGGGGATACCTTAAGTGGAATCGCCGAGAGGATGACCGGGACCAAGGACAATGTCTGGGCGATTGCCAGCTACAACGGAATCAGAAACCCGAACAGGCTCATGGAAGGGCAAAGTTTGGCCATTCCGGTCAATTTGGTGACGCAGCCGGCATCTTATAGACCGATTTTAGGACCCGAGCCAAGTGGTTTACCGCCTGCCACGGTGGCGAGTCCGGGGTTGCCACCTGAAGTGGAAGGCGCGATCGTAAGCACGCTTGTCGGTGGTGCCCTTAGCGCGATTGTATCCAGAGGTATTAGTAAGAGCATGGCTCCCATGGGTGGCGGTGGTCCGAGTGGCGGTGGTCCGAGTGGGGTCCGGTGGTGGTCCGGGTGGTGGTCCGGGTGGGCGGTCCGGCGGCGGTCCGGGTGGTGGTCCGGGCGGACGATCCGGCGGCCCAATGCCTATTAGTGGACTGTCCAGCGGCGATGCGATGTTGCGGGCAAGATAGCACTGCACATCATCCTCAACGCGATATGCGATTTCTCCGGCTAGGCAGTGTCAAGCCATTGAATTGCAAAGGCACGTACCTGCATTGCAGGTTAAGCCGCACACTGGCGGTATGAGCCAAGAGCTTGCGCGCGACCCGATGGGTCAAATCCCAGGGGTCACGCGCACGGCTTTTTCGCCAACCCGAAGCGCTATGGGAATTGGCTGATCAAAGCGGTGGCCCTTGAAGGCTAAGGGCGTGATTGAAAAAGTATTGCAATCTTACCCCACCTTTACTTCCGGCATTCCCAACCCGAACTGCCGAATCCGCTGAATTTCGTCCCGCAATTTTGCCGCTTCCTCGAATTCCAGATCGCGGGCGTGGCGATACATCGCCTGTTCCAGTTGCTTGATTTTCTTCATCAGCAAGGCCGGCGTTTCACGGGCGTAGGCCGCCGTTTCCTCCGCGACCTTGGCATATTGCATCGCCGGCAGCGGTGCGCCGGGATGCGAATAGGCGCCTTCCATGATGTCGGCCACCGCCTTCTCGATGCCGCGCGGGGTGATGCCATGCGCCTGGTTGTACGTCTGCTGCTTGGTCCGACGCCGTTCGGTTTCGTCCAGCGCCCGCCGCATCGAACCGGTGATTTGATCCGCGTACAGGATCGCCTTGCCATGCAGATTGCGCGCGGCGCGACCGATGGTCTGGATCAAGGAACGGTCGGAGCGCAGAAAACCCTCCTTGTCGGCATCGAGAATCGCCACCAGCGACACTTCTGGTAAATCCAAGCCCTTCCCGCAACAGATTGATGCCCACCAGCACATCGAACTGGCCTAATCGCAGATCGCGAATGATCTCGACCCGCTCCACGGTTTCGATGTCCGCGTGCAGATAGCGCACCTTGACCCCGTTTTCGGCCAGATACTCGGTCAAATCCTCGGCCATGCGCTTGGTCAGGGTGGTGACCAACACCCGTTCCTTGCGATTCACCCGCTCGCGAATTTCGCCCAACAGATCGTCCACCTGATGCAAGGCCGGCCGCACTTCGACTTCGGGGTCCACCAAACCCGTGGGCCGCACCACTTGCTCCGCCACCGCATCGCCGGAATGCTCCAATTCGAACGGGCCGGGCGTGGCGGAAATGAACACGGTCTGGCCGCTCAGCCGCTCAAACTCGTCGAAGCGCAACGGTCGGTTGTCCAGCGCCGACGGCAGCCGGAAACCGTACTCCACCAGCGTTTCCTTGCGCGAGCGGTCGCCCTTGTACATCGCGCCCAGTTGCGGCACGGTCACATGGCTTTCGTCGATGAAAATCAGCGCCTCCGGGGGCAGATAATCCAGCAGAGTCGGTGGCGGCTCGCCCAGCTTCGCGGCCGGACAAATGGCGGGAATAATTCTCGATGCCGCTGCAATAACCCAGTTCCAGCATCATCTCGACATCGAAGCGGGTGCGCTGCTCCAGCCGTTGCGCTTCCAGCAGCTTGTTGGCGGCGTGCAGCTCCGCCAGCCGCTCCCGCAACTCGTCCTTGACCTGATCCACCGCCTTGAGCAATTGCTCGCGTGGGGTGACGTAGTGCGTCTTGGGATAAACGGTATAACGCGGCGTCTTGCGCAGCAGATGACCGGTCAGCGGATCGAACAGACTGAGCGATTCGATCTCGTCGTCGAACAACTCCACCCGCACCGCCTCGGCATCGGATTCGGCCGGGTGAATGTCGATCACCTCGCCCCGCACCCGAAAGGTGCCGCGCGCCAATTCCAGATCGTTGCGGGTGTATTGCAAATCGGCCAGCCGGCGCAGGATGGCGCGCTGGTCCACTTTCTCGCCGCGCACCAGATGCAGCAACATCTTCATGTACGATTCGGGATCGCCCAAGCCCGTAAATCGCCGATACCGTGGCGACGATGATCGTATCGGGCCGTTCCAGAATCGCCTTGGTCGCCGACAGCCGCATCTGTTCGATGTGCTCGTTGATCGAGGCGTCCTTCTCGATATAGGTATCGGACGACGGCACGTAGGCTTCCGGCTGGTAGTAGTCGTAATAGGAAACGAAATACTCCACCGCGTTATCCGGAAAAAATTCCTTCATCTCGCCGTAGAGTTGCGCCGCTAGGGTCTTGTTGGGCGCCAGTACCAGCGCCGGACGCTGCGCGATGGCGATGACGTTGGCGACGGTAAAGGTTTTGCCGCTGCCGGTGACCCCGAGCAGAGTTTGATGCGCCAGACCATTGCTCAGGCCGGTGACGAGCACCCGAATGGCGTCCGGTTGATCGCCGGTCGGTTGGAAAGGGGCGCGAAGGGCGAAAGGCTTACGATTTTGCATGGGGTTTTGGCCGAGGCGCGAAATTTCAGTATTATCCAACATCCCGCTCGACCTTTGTGTTCAAACCCCTCAGCACCCAGGAGTCCGTACGTGAGTACCCCTCTTTCCGAACGTGTACAGCGCATTAAGCCGTCCCCGACCTTGGCGGTTACCGCCAAGGCCAATGCCTTGAAAGCCGCAGGCAAGGACGTGATCGGCCTCGGTGCCGGCGAGCCGGATTTCGATACCCCCGATTTCATCAAGGAAGCGGCGATCAAAGCCATCAACGCCGGTTTTACCAAATACACGCCGGTCGATGGCACAGCGGGATTGAAAAAGGCGATCATCGCCAAATTTCAGCGCGACAACGGCTTGAGCTACGAACCGAAACAGATTTTGGTGTCGGTCGGTGGCAAACAGAGCTTCTACAATTTGGCGCAGGCGCTGCTGAACAGCGGCGACGAGGTGATCATCCCCGCACCCTACTGGGTGTCGTATCCCGACATGGTGTTGCTAGCCGATGGCGTACCGGTGATTGTCGAGGCCGGCATCGACCAGCACTTCAAGATGACCCCGGCCCAGTTGGAAGCGGCGATCACTCCGCGCACCAAGCTGTTCGTGATCAACAGCCCGTCCAATCCGACCGGTGTCGCCTACAGCGCCGCCGAACTGACCGCGCTGGGCGAAGTGCTGCGCCGCCATCCGCAGATCTATATCGCCACCGACGACATCTACGAACACATCCTGTGGACCGGGGAGAAATTCCATAACCTTCTCAACGTCTGCCCCGACCTGTACGACCGCACCATCGTGTTGAACGGTGTTTCCAAGGTGTACTCGATGACCGGCTGGCGTATTGGTTACTGCGGTGGCCCGAAAGACTTGATCGAGGCGATGACCAACATCCAGTCGCAGAGCACTTCCAACCCGACTTCGATTTCCCAGGTCGCGGCGGAAGCTGGGCTAAACGGCGATCAGTCCTGCGTCGCGATGATGACCAAGGCGTTCAAGGAACGACACGACTACGTGTATCACACCTTGAAAACGATGAACGGCGTCGCGGTCGCTCCGGCGGACGGGACGTTCTACATCTTTCCCAGCTTTCAGAAAGTGATCGAACGGCTGGGGTTGGCCAACGACATCGCTTTTGCGGAACTGCTGCTCAACGAAGTCGGCGTGGCGCTGGTGCCGGGTTCTGCCTTCGGTGCCGAGGGTTGCGGGCGAATTTCGTTCGCAACCAGCATGGACAACCTGACCAAAGCGCTGGAACGCATCAATCGGGTGATCGGACGCTGATTCGAGATTGACAGAGCAACCGAGGATAAATATGATTTCACCTTTCACATTCCCCGGTAGCTCAGTCGGTAGAGCAAGTGACTGTTAATCACTGGGTCCGTGGTTCGAGTCCGCGCCGGGGAGCCAAAATAAACAAGGGGTTAGACGAAAGTCTAGCCCCTTTCTCTTTGGTGATTGTCCACTGGTTGTCCACTCGCTAGCAAGCAACCGCGACTGTCCGCAATAGTCGAGCGGCCTTTTCGGGACAGTAACGGGCATCGCTTCAATAGTTCGATTTCCCGGATTTCACCGTCAGCGGGTCCGCAGTTTTCAGCATTCCGGCCTAACTTCCATCAACCAGCGCGTGGCCTGGTTGGCCGCCTCGCTGTTACCGTGCCGGTCCGGGTGGCAGAGCTGCACCAGACGGCGCCATTGTTCGAGCGGGACCGCCCGCTCTATCGGCCGTATCGAGAGTTCAAGCTGTTTGGCGTCCAGTTCGCGCCGCAGTATCGCCACCAAATCAAGCGCGGCGTCTCGCTCGGCTTCCAATTGCTGTCGCTCATCGTGTTTCCTGTCGAGATAGCAGTCTCGACACAGCGTTTGCCAAGTCGCCTTGGCGGTGAACGTCTCGCCACAGTCCGCACAAGCCCGTTGTATCGGCGTGGCCTTGCTTCGCTTGAAGCACGCGAGGCAGAGCGTTTTCCAATCTTCGTCGGGGTGGAACGGGGCGTGGCAGGATGCGCAAAGCTTCATGGCTTGCGCTCCCTTTGTCCGAAATCGAATGCAAACATGAAAATTCTCTGGGGGTATATATAGGGATGTGGTCCATGTGGTCCATGTGGTCCCCGCCGCTATTTGACTGGCTAAAACCGGGGCCCACATGGGGACCGGATACCGGCTTTATGCGGTCCCTCCAGCGATAGGGGACCATATAGAGCCTTGAATCGCCCCGGGTTTTGAGGAGGCTCCAACCCTTGAGAGAATGGAGCCATGAAGAAGACAGAAAAGTTTTCCCCCGAGGTGATCGAACGTGCGGTTCGCCTGGTTTTCGAGGCGAAGGATCAGTATGAATCGCAATGGGCTGCGATAGTTTCGATTGCGTCGAAGATCGGTTGCTCAACTGAGACGCTGCGCCGCTGGGTGCGTCAGCATGAGCGTGACATCGGTCAGCGTGAGGGGCCGAGCACCGTAGAGCAGGAGCGCATCAAGGCCCTGGAGCGGGAAGTGCGTGAGTTACGCAAGGCCAATGAGATTCTGCGGCTGGCCAGCGCGTTTTCTGCCCAGGCGGAGCTCGACCGCCGCTTCAAGCTGTAAGGATGTTCATCGACCAGTACCGCGAAGCCTATGGGGTCGAGCTGATCTGCAAGGTGTTGCAGGTCGCCCCTTCGGGTTATTGGCGCTATGCCGCTCAGCGGTGCAACCCGGATCTGCGCTGTGCCCGGGCACAGCAGGACGAGATAGTGGTGGGCCATATTCAACGGGTTTGGCACGCCAACCTGCAAGTCTATGGTGCGGATAAGGTCTGGCGGTAACTACAGCGGGAAGGCGTTGCCGTGGCCCGCTGCACGGTCGAGCGGCTCATGCGTGGTCAGGGCTTGCGCGGCGTAATGCGCGGCAAGGGGGTACGAACGACGATGAGTGATCGGGGTACCCCCTGTCCGCTGGACCGGGTCAATCGCCAGTTCAAGGCGCAGCGGCCCAACCAGCTCTGGGTGTCGGACTTCACCTATGTCTCCACCTGGCAAGGTTTTGTCTATGTTGCCTTCGTCATCGACGTATTTGCCCGGCGCATCGTCGGCTGGCGGGTAAGTCGTTCGATGCGTACCGATTTTGTGCTCGATGCACTGGAGCAGGCGCTGTACGCACGACAGCCGGACCGCAGTGAGGGTTTGATTCACCATAGCGACCGAGGCTCGCAGTATGTCTCTATCCGCTACAGTGAGCGCCTGGTCGAGGCGGGCATTCAGCCCTCGGTCGGCAGCCGGGGCGATAGCTACGACAATGCACTGGCCGAGACGATCAACGGCTTATACAAAACCGAGTTGATCCACCGTTGTGCACCGTGGAAAAGCCGGGAATCGGTCGAACTGGCCACCCTGGAATGGGTGGCCTGGTTCAATCATCACCGCTTGCTTGAACCCATCGGCTATATTCCACCTGCCGAAGCTGAGGCAAACTACTATCGACAACTTCCCGGGCAGGCCATCCCAGCCTGACTCACACTAACCGGCCTCCATGAAAGCCGGGGCGATTCAATTTCGCTAACCTCAAAAAGCGCCGTCAGTTCGCACCGCCCAACACCTCGCTCGCTGACATCATCAAGTCTTATGGAAATTATTGCCCGTGACTATAGAAGGCCGTTCATGCAGGTTTAGCCGGTTGGGCAGAAAAAGGTATTTGGGAAAACGTTTTCAACCATCTGGCAACGGATGCCGACCACGAATACGCCCTGATCGATAGCGCCATCGTTCGTGCATACCAGCACAGCGCGGGGGCCCAAAAAAAGAAGGCGAAGACCAGGCTATTGGACGTAGCAAAGGCGGATTAAGCACGAAAATCAACGCGACTGTCGATGCTTTGGGTAATCCGACAAGCTTCTGCCTGATGCCCGGACAGGCGTGCGATCTGGATGGATCGGACGTGCTTTTGCCAGCACTTGAAGCCAAACGATCTTGGCAGACAGGAGCTACGATGCTGAAGATCGTGTTCTCAAACCGTTGCGCGCAGCAGAAAAAGAAATCGTTATTCCGCCAAAGAAAAACCGCAAGGAACAACGCGAGTATGACAAGGAACTTTATAAGGCTCGCCACCTGATCGAGAACTTCTTTTGTCGGCTAAAACAATACCGTGCCATAGCTACTCGCTACGACAAAACTGCCCGGAACTTCCTTGCCGCCATCTATCTGGCTGCTACAATCGTCTGGCTTAATTGAGGATACGCCCTAATTTGATCATAGATCACTTTCTTGCGTCGTTCGGGAATAAAAACAACATGATATTTGCAATCCCATCGGGTATGACTCAGACTTCGATACTCTGCCATGGTGGATTCACCTCGGTTGTTGAAGGGGCCGTGGAGAATCCAACTGACCGCCGGAACGGTCAAACCCTGGGAAGTCCCCCGGCTAAGCTGGGGGTTTACCTAATTTAATCAAGTTTCCTACCAGTAAACTACCGGACAGTTTCGATGGGACTTCTACAGATTGCTTGCATGACGCATGCCCGCGCCGGACAGGCCGTGATACCGTATTTCGGTGGTCCCAACGCACAACTCGCGGCCGACATCTTCGGCTGCTATCTCAGTGAGCGCATGACGCTCGAAGTGCTGTCGCGGATTGTCGCGGCGGTGACCCGGCACAGCACGCACCGGCAGATCGTTGCCTTCATGACGGCGCGCATCCTGGCGCGGCAGCTCGAGCGGCGCCGAAAGTTGAGCGGGACGGAGCTTCGCGAAGTGGCCGCGAGGGCGGTCGAGGATTTCCGGATGCCATCGCCCGGCCCCGCCGGAGCGGGTGACGCGCCGCTCGTGAAGCCCTATTTCTCCGGCGATCTGCAGCAGATCATCAGCGGCATCCACTCGATCGGACTGGTCAACGCCTTCTACGAGGACGAGGCGTTCAACACCGTGGTCGGCGAGTACAACATTAAGGATGCCTACGACTTCGACAACGACAGGTCGATGTTCCCGTTCTATGACAACTACCGCAAGCAGCTGGCGAAGTTCTATGTCGAGGACGACGCCAACCCACTGCGCCTCTACAGCAAGTGCATCGTCACCTACGAGAAGGACCTGCTGCTGGCGCCGACCACCGGTGGCAACGCCGTGAACGGGCCGCTGAACAGGCCGTTTGTCTTCACCGCCTTCATGTACGCGATCGAGGTCGGTGGCTGCACCAAGTCGCTGCCGTGGTCGGCGAACATCCCCTTCACCATTGATCTCGCCGCCGGTCCGGTCGATGACGTCAGGGGCACCGCGCCCGACGGTCCCAGCGGTGGTAAACCACCGATCCGCAACAATTTGGTCCAGGGCGCCGCCCCGCCGAACCCGCCTGGGGCGCGTCCCGGGCGGCGGTTGCCCGACCTTCCCGGCGCACGGCAGCGCTTCAAGTTCCGTTCGCCACGGCCGCGGCCCGAGCCGGCGCCGCCGCCGAAAGGGCGGCCGTACACAGTCAAGCCCGGCGACACCTTAAGTGGCATCGCGCTGCAGTTCTACGGCAACGCCGGGCGCTGGAAGAAGATCTACGACGCCAACATCGCCGTCATCGGTTCGAACCCGAACCTGATCCTCGTCGGGCAGAAGCTCATCATCCCGGACTGAGATCGGCGGCTAGACCTAGACCGCGTCGTCACCGCGCTTGCGGCCGGCGGTCGGGCGATGGCCGGGGCCACGAACGCGGGTAACGGCGACCGGCCGAACCAGGCGCTGCAGCGGACCGGGCCTCCGGCCCGGTCCGCTGAGCTTTTTCGTTATAGTCACCTTAAAGTCGTCTTCTGGATGGTTTCAGTTGCGAGATCACCGGTCCGCTAGTGGATACAGCCAGCCGGCGATGCGACCACCCTCCGCATTTTGGTAAGTGGTCGGTGGTACGTCCAGCAGTGTATACCGTCCCCCTACCTCAAACAGCCGAATCTGGCGCGCGAACGCTTGCGGGTTTTGCCAGGGCCGGTTGTCGTAGTTCTCTTCCGCCAGCGCCACGCTACCCTTTTCCATATCCACCGCCGCGACCACCGCGACGTGCCCGTGGCGCCATTCAGGATCAGCTCGGTCGGGATAGTAGACCACCAGATCGCCACGCCGGGGTGGTCGCTGGGCAGTGCCGTTGATGGAGCGGGCTAAAGGAAAGGGCTGCTGGGTCTCGATATTTTTTCCTTCGGTCAAGTACAAAATTTCGTGGGCGCTGTCGATGCTGCCGAAAGTGATGCCCCGGTTTTTCATCCACCATTTGCGGGCGTATTCCACGCATTGATACGCCACGCCGATGTACTGGAGGTGGTCCTGCTTGGGATCGTCCGCGTGTACCGAGACGGCGCCCGATGTGCGGTCGAGAAAGGAATATTCCGGTCGAATACAGGTCGAAGTGCAGTTGGAGCGACCCTCGGCGCCGTCGGCGATGCCCAGTACGGTACCGAAGGGTGTAGCGCAAGGACCGTCGCAAGCTCGCTTACCTTCGGCGAAGAGCTGATCGCTCTCTTCTTTGGTGAAAGCGGGCGGTTTGGGCAAAAGTCCAAACCCGTCGGTGTACGGCAAGTCGACGCCCGAGGCGGTCGAAAGATTTAGTGCAGTCGCGGTGTCGGAGGTGGCGTCCGCGCTAGCGACGGTCGGTCCGACCGCGAGGGTCGCGCCGAGCAACAGGGTTAGCACTGCGCCCCAAAGACCGGTCCGGCGCTGGGCGCCAATCAATTCGAGCAACCTCATCTTTTATCTCCTCGCATAACCGCTCGACCGAAATTAGCGCGAAGGCGAGCGGAACCGCACGCCCAGAATCCAAAAAACTGTTCTCGTAGAATAGCTGTCCACCCGCGAAAGAAAAAGGTGATCGGTTAGGATCTTGGTGACATACCGATTTGCCGGTTTCTCGGTCTGCGAGACGGATTTCCGCTGACCCCCATTGTCCAGTGGAACGCTCAGCGGATGTTTGCCTCTAACCTGCATCCCGTATCCAACCGGTCGGCCAACCCCTTGGGGGTTCCCGGCCGAACCGATCCAACCCTGGTTTTGGAGATACTTGCGTGGAATATCGATTGTTGGGGGCATCCGGCTTTAAAGTACCCGTCTTGTCCTTCGGCACTGGCACGTTCGGCGGGCGCGGTGAACTATTTTCGGCGTGGGGCCACACCGATGTCGCCGAAGCCAAGCGACTCGTCGATCTCTGCCTCGACGCTGGGTTAAATCTGTTCGACTCGGCGGATATCTACTCCGGCGGCCAGGCCGAGGAGATTCTCGGCGCGGCTATCAAAAACCGTCGCGACCAGATCCTGATTTCCACCAAGGCCACCTTCCGCCATGGTCCCGACGCCAATGATATCGGCTCCTCGCGCTACGCCCTCGTTCGAGCGATCGACCGGGCGTTACGCCACCTCGGTACGGACTATATCGACTTGTTTCAACTGCACGGCTTCGATGCTGCCACACCGGTCGAAGAGACCCTCCGCACCCTCGACGATTTGGTGACCGCCGGCAAGATTCGCTACGTGGGCTGCTCGAATTTTTCGGGCTGGCACTTGATGAAGTCGCTGGCGGTGTCGGCGCGATACGGGTGGGCGCGCTACGTGGCGCATCAAGCCTATTATTCCCTCGTGGGCCGGGAGTACGAGTGGGAATTGATGCCGCTCGCTCTCGATCAGGGCGTCAGCGGCGTCATCTGGAGCCCGCTGGGGTGGGGCCGGCTGACAGGCCGCATCCGGCGTGGCCAACCGCTTCCATCCGGTCGTCTCCAGAGTTCGGTCGCCGTTAGCCTTGGTCCACAAGTCGCCGATGAGTTGCTGTTCCGAGTCGTGGACGCTTTGGACGAGATTGCCGCCGAGACCGGCAAAACCGTCCCACAGATCGCCCTCAACTGGCTCCTGCAACGTCCGTCTGTCGCAACCGTAATCATCGGCGCTCGCGATGAGCACCAGCTCCGCGAGAATCTGGGTGCGGTCGGATGGAACCTCACAGCGGAACAGGTCGCAAAGCTGGATCAGGCCAGCGCTGTACCGAAGATTTATCCTTACTGGCACCAATCTGGGTTTGCGGAGCGAAATCCTTTTCCGACCGAGTGAGGGACTGTCTTCACGATGAGCGAGTTTTAAAGAAGGATCGCCAGACGGAGCAGGTGCAATCCCGCCGGAGGGCGCGATGGATGGCGGTTAGTCACGGCATAGTGGGGCCGCGGGTGGGATTTTGTTCGTAGTCCTTACTCAACCAGCGATAACGCCCCCGACGACCGAAGGTCTGTTCGGGGGAAGCGCGGGCTGGGTGTGACGCTTTCCCTCCCTAAGGTATAGCGGGTCAAAGGGCCGCGGCGATTTCTCCCTGCATTGCCTTGACGACAGCGACAGGATCGGGTGCGTCACGGATCGGACGACCCACCACGACATAGTCCGCGCCATTGGTAATCGCCTGATTCGCAGTAGCGATGCGTTTCTGATCATCGGCCTTGATGGCATCGTTGGTCCCTGGACGAATACCGGGGGTGACGATCAAAAGTTTATCGCCCAGTCCATTTCGCAGTCGTGAAACTTCCAGCCCGGAAGAAACCACCCCATCGCAACCCAGATCCAGCGCTTTTTTCGCGCGGTGGTAAACCAACTGCTCGATAGTGCCAGTAAGCCCCATCTCTCGCATATCGGATTCATCGAAGCTGGTCAGGACAGTGACAGCCAAGATCTTGGCGTCATCACGTTCCTGAACGGCGGCCCGCAAGATTGGATCGTTACCATGCACAGTGATGAAAGTCGCCCCTTTGTCTTTCAGTGCTCGCACCGCTAGGCCGACCGTTTCGGGGATGTCGAAGAATTTCAGATCGACCATGACTTTGTTGCCACGCTTGATAATCATGTCGATGACGGGGAACCCACCGGCTAAAAACAGTTGCAACCCAACTTTGTAGAATTTGATGTGATCGCCCAGCCGATCCAGCCAGCGTGCGGCCTCCGTGGCTGAATCCACGTCTAACGCGAAGATAATGCGCTCTTCCAACGGAATATTTTTTGTCATGGCGGTTCTCGCGGTGGGGAAGCAAAAAACGGCGTCTCCCAGCTTTATTCTGGTGCGGACGACCGTCTGTCGATAGGTTATAAATCGCTGACCCTGCTTTCAAGCAGCGAAGCTCTCACCGGCCAGTGACGTTATGGTTTCCGATAAACTCAATGCCGGATCCATCGAAATCCAACTGTGCCGGCAGTCTTCGCGTTGATAGGTCCTTGATGGGATGCTCACCGTCATTGAGGATATTATCGGGTGATGAGACCAATGATGGACGACAATGCCAAGTCAGATGCCCGGCCCGGCACGTATGCGCTGCTGCTGCGGATCGCCTCCGAGGAAATCGCCTTGATTGGGCGACGGGATCGCTTGCCGCTAGTGCCGGGCTGGGCGGTCTATGTGGGTAGCGCCTTCGGGCCAGGAGGGGTGACGGCTCGGTTAGCCCACCACCGCCGGCCGGTGGCCCGACCTCACTGGCACGTCGATTATCTGCGGCGGCACGCCTCACTCGCGGCAATTTGGCGCAGCCATGATCCCCAGCGCCGCGAATGTCTATGGGCGGGGGTGTTGGCGCAAGACTTAGGTGGACGGGTACCGCCGTTCCGCTTTGGCGCTTCCGATTGCCGATGTCCTGCTCACTTGGCTTGGTTCGAGGTCCGGCCGACGCTGGTCGCGTTCATCGCTGCGCTAGAGTCTCGGGCTCCCGATCATGCGGCTGTAGTGGAAATGCGCTGATTCAAGGCTGGGCGTGTCCCGCGTGATCGTGGCCTTGGTGCTGCATCGTCTCCGTCATATCCTCACGCTTTCGAACCGATACGGCCACCGTTAGCATTCCAGCGTTCTCGAACCGCAGCCTCAGCGGCAGGCTTTGCCCGGTCCGCAACGATTGTGACTGCCACTGCGCTGAAAATTAACAAGATGCTGAATAGCAAGGATTTCATCATTTGCTTCTTGAGTGGAGTTTCCATGCTAGCCTTAACATCAGTCCGGCCTTGTCAGAAAATTTGTAGATGCTGGTAAAACTGGCATCGCGTGCCGCATCGTAACCGCCGCTTAACCCATTAATCCTAATGATATCGAGGAATCCGCTGATGACCCTGCCCGATCCCAATCCTACCGTCGCCCTGGCTCTGGCCGAAGATGTCGGCAGCGGGGATTTGACCGCCGCACTGATTCCGGAAACAGCACGGGTCGAGGCGACCGTTATCAGTCGCGAGAAGGCAATCCTGTGCGGCGCGGCTTGGTTCGATGCCGTGTTTCACCAGCTCGATTCAACCATCGCCATCGAATGGCAAGCAGCCGATGGGGATTGCGTCGAACCCAACCAACTGCTCTGCACCCTACGGGGCCCCGCCCGCGCCCTGCTCACTGGCGAGCGTACCGCCCTCAACTTTCTGCAAGCCCTGTCCGGGACTGCCACGCTTGCCCGCCAGTTCGCCGATACCGTGGCGGGCACCGGCGCCACCATCCTCGATACTCGTAAGACCTTGCCCGGCCTGCGGCTGGCCCAGAAGTACGCGGTTCGGTGCGGCGGTTGTCAAAATCACCGTATCGGCTTGTTCGACGCGGTGCTGATCAAGGAAAATCATATCTTGGCAGCCGGCTCGATCACCTTGGCCATCGCTACGGCCCGCCGCCTGCATCCCGGTGTCACTGTCGAGGTCGAAGTCGAGAGCCTGACTGAACTGGAGGAAGCGCTGGCGGCCGGTCCCGATATCGTCATGCTGGACAATTTCGATCTGGAGGCGATGACCGAGGCAGTGCGGGTAACCGCCAAGCGCGTCAAGCTGGAAGCGTCGGGTAATGTCAATTTCAACACCGTTCGCAGGATTGCTGAAACCGGCGTGGATTACATCTCTATTGGCGGTTTGACTAAGGACGTGCGGGCGGTAGACTTGTCAATGCGGTTCCGGACCTTATGAAACCGAGCCCTCACACGGACGTCATATAATGTTAATCGAGCCGGCCTAAGCTAGAAGCTCGAAAATAATTAATACCGAGGAGAAGAACCTATGTACGCTGATATCATGCTGGGTACCCACCAAGTGAGTCGTGGCCATCCGATGGCCGATTATCGAGCGGTGGATTTCTTGCGCCAGGAAATCGCCTTTTTCGAGGCCCGGTTAAGCGAGATGGGTGAAAAAGGCGATTGTGCCTACGAGCATGCGCTTTGTCGGGCGTATGAGACGTTGCTGACCGAACGCCGCGATCAATTGGCGCAACTAAAAGCTTGATCTGTCCCCGGCCGGGCGATTCCCTACGCCCGATCATCCCGAATGCTATATCATGCGCGCTCGTTATCCTTGAAACCGTTTGCTGGTGATCGAACCGGCGAGGATGCCCTGCCGCATGAAGCTATTTTTCCGAGCTGTCGCGCTAGTCGGTTGGTTGTTAGTGATTTTTCCATCGGCGCACGCCAGTCCCGACGATTTGCCGGTGAGTCCTTTTCGGGCTCGCTACGAGGTTTACGGCTCCGGTCTTTCCATCGGCGAAGCAGTCATGACCTTGGCCGCTACGGGACCGAGCCAATACCAGATGAGTTCCGAGGTTCGCCCCAACGGATTGGCCGCGCTGCTGATCTCCGGCCGGATCGACGAAAAGGTGAACGGCGAGATTCGGGATGGCGTTGTCCGCCCGACCCGTTATGATCGTTTGGTCGAAACTCCCAGGAAAAAGCAAACAGTGCAACTGCGCTTTGATTGGTCGGCCAATCAGATCCAAGCTCGCGACAATCAGGAACAGGTGAACTTACCGCTATCACCCGGCGTGATGGATCCCTTGAGCCTGAATTTGCGGGTGATGTGGGATTTGCAGCGTGGTCACACGCCCGGACAATACGCGTTGGTGGACGAAACCGAGCTCAAGACCTATCAGGTCAAGAACGAGGGCGGGGAAGATTTAAATACTTCACTTGGCAAGCTGCGCACGGTTCGCATCAGTCAATCCAAGCCGGGTAAAACGCGCATTACCACATTCTGGTTCGCGACGGATTTGCATTATTTGCCGGTACGTGTCGCTCAAGAAAAAGACGGCAAGGAACTGCTGCGGATGGAAATCCGGGCGGTCGAACGCTGACGTTGGCCCTCTCGTTTTTCGCAATGTGGCGCAGCCGTTTTTCGTTCTCCCTCATCGCGCAAAGCAATCTGCCGCTATATGGGTTGTTGGCGCTAGCGCTGTTCATCGGTTTTTTCTATCGACTGGGCGCTGTGCCGTTGTTCGATCTCGACGAAGGCGCGTTCGGCCAAGCCACCCGCGAGATGTTTCTGCGCGGTGATTTCGTCTCCACCTATCTCAACGGTCAGCCGCGTTACGACAAACCCATTCTCAGCTACTGGTTGCAAGCGGCCAGTCTGCGGGCGTTCGGTGTCAATGAATTGGCTTTCCGCCTGCCGTCGGCGCTGGCGGCCACCGCGTGGACCCTGTTGGTTTTCCTGTTTGGGCGGCGGGTGACCGATACTCGCCGGGCGCTGTTGGCGGCATTGTTGATGGCTACTTCGCTGGCGGTAATCGTGATCGGCAAGGCTGCGACCGCCGATGCGCTGCTTAACCTGCTGCTGGCAACCAGCCTGATGAGTCTGTATTTATACCTGCGCGAGAAACGGCGGGTTTGGCTATACACGGCGGCGGCGGCGGCAGGCTTGGGGTTCCTGACCAAGGGACCGGTCGCGCTGGTCATCCCGGCCGGAGTTAGCCTGCTGTATTGCGCCAGTCGGGGCGAGTGGCGCACTTGGCTGCGACTGGTCGCGGACTGGCGGGCGTGGGGATTGTGCCTGCTGATTGCGTTGCCCTGGTACATTTGGCAATACGCGCGGGAAGGCGAGGGGTTTTTGCTGGGCTTTTTCGGGCGTCACAATCTGGGCCGTTTCCAGCAGCCGCTGGAGGGGCACGGCGGCGGCTGGTGGTACTACATACCGGTGCTGCTGGTCGGAATGTTGCCGCATACCGTCGTGTTGTTGCGTGCATTGGCCCGTTCCCGACAGCTATTCGCCGATCCTCTGAGCCGTTATTCGCTGATCTGGTTCGGTCTGGTGTTCGCGCTGTTTTCGCTGGCGGCCACCAAGCTGCCGCATTATCTGACGTATGGCTATACCGGGTTGTTTTTGCTGATGGCGCCCGAATTGGAAAAACCCGGCCCGGCGGGCTGGCTGCTGTTGCCGCAACTGCTGTTTCTGGGGTTGTTGCTGGCCTTGCCGGGTTTGACGGATCTTGCCCTGCCGCATGTGCGCGACGAGCTGGTTCGCGCTCAACTCGAAGGCTTGGCGTTTCCGCTCGAGTATTATCTGATACTGGGAGCGGCTTTGCTGCTGACCACCTATTTCATGCGCGAGCGGCATATTGCCCCCGCCTACAAACTGATCGCCAGCGGTTTGCTGCTGGCATGGGTGGTCTCCAGCCAAATCCTGCCGATAGTGGCCAGCGTCCGGCAGCAGCCGGTGAAGGACGCCGGTTTGCTGGCGCGTCGGTATCCGCAAGCGCCGGTCGTGATGTGGGGGGTGAATCTGCCCAGCTTCAGCGTTTATAGCGGACGGATCGTCGAACGGCGCGAACCCCGCCCCGGCGATGTGGTGCTGACGAAAACCACGCGCTTGCCGACACTGGGCGGGTACGAGGTTCTTTATCAGCGATACGGCATTGCGCTGGCGCGGTTGCCCGTGTCGGCCACGCCGGCCGATCCTGCTGGTACGGAGCCCAAACGATGACCGGGCCGATGCATGCCCGCACCCGCCGCTGGAATCCCTGGTATTGGGATTTGCCGCTGGCGGCTGTGGCTGCCATGGTTGCGATTCTCCTGTTGCAGGCCAACCGGCCCCTTTTTTTGGGATTCAATCGGCTCAGCGTGTACACCGGGGATGAAGTCTGGGCGTGCGTCACCATCCTGGGCGATGCCTTGATCGCGTTAACGCTGTTTTTGCCGCTCGTGCGGCGCTGGCCGGATCTGGTTTGGGCCGGATTGTTGACCGGGCTGCTGGCGACTCTGTTCGTGCATGGTTTGAAGCATCCGCTCCATCTGGGGCGCCCGGCGTTGATATTGCCGAAGGAGCAATTTCACATCATCGGTAGAACCTATTATTCCTTAGCGTTTCCCTCCGGTCATGCTGCCACGGGGTTTGCCTTCGTGGGGGTGATCCTTTTGCACCTGTCGAACGAATGGCGATATCGGCTGGCCGGGCCGTTGCTCGCGTTGGCCGGATTAATCAGCTTGTCGCGCATCGTGGTGGGAGCGCACTGGCCGTTGGACGTGCTTGCCGGCGCGGCCGGTGGTTGGCTGGCAGCAGTGTTGGGTACCTTTTGGGCGCGACGCTGGCCTTGGGGCAGCACTCCGACTGGCCGACGCTGGCTAACATTGATCCTGGTCGGTTGCGCGTTATATGCACTGCTGTTGCACGGCAATACCGGCTATCCGCAAGCCGATACTTGGCGGCACATTCTAGCTTTGCTCTGCCTCTGTGGGGTCGCGTATCAACTTTGGATGGAACGGCGTTCGCGATCCGGGCTCGGATCGGATCGGTGTTGAATGACCGCTCGATCTCGGCTGTGGTTCGGTTTGATCGTGCTGGCGTTGGTGCTAGCCGCCATCCAGTGGACCATCGGTTGGCCCCAATTGTTGGCGCCTTGGCGGGCTATCCCGCCCGCCGCGCTGGCGTTAGCGGCTTTGCTGACGCTGGGTAGCTACACGGCGCGAAGCTTGCGCGTGTATGACTATTTTCTGCCCGCTACGCGCGGTGGTTTTACCGCCTGCCTCAAACTGACCCTGCTGCACAATCTATTCAACAACCTGCTGCCGATGCGGACCGGAGAGGCGTCGTTTCCGATATTGATGACCCGCTATTTCGCCACTCCCTTGGCCTGTTCGCTGGCCGCATTGCTGTGGTTCCGGCTGATGGATTTGCACGCTTTGGCGGCGGTCGCGCTGGTCGCCGTCGGTGGTCGCTGGTTCGATGGCTGGCTGGTCGGTTTGCTGACGGTCGTTTGGTTGAGTCTGCCATGGTGGTTATTCCAAATGCGGCCAGGCGCGGTGCTGGTTAAACTCGGTCGACACCTGCCCCCGCACTGGCAAGATCGGCTGGCGGGCGCGCGGGACGGTCTGCCGCGGACTCCCACCGCATTTTGGCGAGCTTGGTTCTGGACGTTGCTGAATTGGCTGATAAAACTGGCGGTGTTCGCCTGGGTTTTGCAGTTGTTCGCACCGTTACCGACAGCGGCAGCCTTGCTGGGCGCCATCGGCGGCGATCTGACCAGCGTGCTGCCGGTCCACGGTGTCGCCGGAGCCGGGACTTACGAAGCCGGTGTGGTCGCGGCGCTGGTGTCGTTCGGCGTTCCAGCGACGCCGGCGCTGGCGGCGGCGGTCAACCTGCATCTATTCATGCTCGGCCTGTCGCTAGTGGGTGGGGCATTGGCGCTGCCGCTCCGCCACGATATTCCCACGGCGGCGATGTTGAACAGTCGTGGATGAACGGCTGTTGCTATGGATCAACCAGGGTTGGGCGCATCCGATGCTGGATGGGTTGCTGTGGTGGGTGTCGCAGCGGTCCTGGTTTGCCCTCCCGCTGGCGGCGATCCTGCTTTACGATAGCGTGCGCCGTTGGGGGCCGGCAGGTGGGCGATGGTTTTTGCTGCTGGCGATAACGGTGGCTTGCGGCGACGTGTTGGGCAATCTGCTCAAGGGTTGGTTTGCCGAGCCGCGCCCGTGCCAAGTCGTCTTCGAGCAGTTACGCGCCTTGACTGGCGAGGTAGCGACCCGCTGCGGTGTGGACCCGAATGGGATGCCGTCCAACCATGCCATCAACTTTTTTGCTGCCGCGACGTTCGTCGCGCGGGCCACGCCTTGGCGCGGCTGGCGAGTCGGGCTGTTCGCGGTTGCCGTGCTGGTCGGTCTATCGCGAGTTTATCTCGGTAAGCACTATCCCAGCCAAGTCCTCGCCGGTGCGGCGATCGGTGTGGCGGTCGGCGGGCTGGGGGCGTGGCTGGCGATGCACTACCGGGTGATCCTGGGCCTGTTGCCGATCGGGGAGGCGTCATCCCCTCGGCCTGCCGATCCGATTCCAACTGAGATGGTCATGAGCCAAACCGACAATCAAGCAGATTCGCCACCGCACCGCCTGTCGCTGGTGGTGCCACTCTACAACGAACTCGACAATGTTGTTCCCCTGCTGGCGGGAATTCACGGCGCGCTGGCCGATTATCCCCACCCGTGGGAGTTGATCGTGGTCGATGACGGCAGCAGCGACGGCACGACCGAACGGTTGACGGCAGAGGCCGACCGGTATGGGCCGCATGTACGGGTACTGATCCTGCAACGCAACTTTGGCCAGACTGCCGCGATGCAAGCCGGCATTGATGCCGCTCGCGGCGAGGTGATCGCGACCCTGGACGGCGATTTACAAAACGATCCGGCCGACATTCCCCGATTAGTTGGGCGTTTGCTGCACGAGGATCTGGATCTGGTGGTCGGTTGGCGGCAAAAACGTCAGGATAACGTATGGCTGCGTACCATCCCGTCGCGCATCGCCAACCGCTTGATCGGCAACATCACCGGCGTGCGGCTCCACGACTACGGATGCAGCCTCAAGGTCTACCGCGCCGCCGTGATCAAACAGGTACGGCTATATGGCGAGATGCATCGCTTTATTCCCGCCTGGATGTCGGTGCGGACCGCGCCCAACCGCATCCGCGAGGAAGTCGTCAATCACCGTGCTCGCTTGCACGGCGAATCGAAATACGGTATCAGCCGAACCTTTCGGGTACTGGTCGATTTGCTATCGGTGTATTTTTTCCTGCGCTTTCTCACCCGGCCCGGCCATTTTTTCGGGCGCATCGGTTTGATCAGCGGAGGAGTAGGGTTGTTGATTTTGATGTATCTGTTCGCGCAAAAGCTGTTATTCGCCGCAAATATCGGCACGCGGCCGTTGCTCTTGGTCGGCGTGTTGCTGGTGTTGATGGCAGTGCAATTTCTCACCACGGGCGTTTTGAGCGAACTGATTACCCGCACTTATTTCGCCTCTAGCTCCAACTCGTCCTACGCTGTCCGTTCGGATGGCTCGGAACGATTGGCGCTCGACGCCGGCTGGCGAACGTCGCGTGGTTAATCCGCCAGCCGCTGCGACCGACCTTGCTGCGCTTTCGCGTCGCGATTTCGTCCTGCTGGCGGTTCTGGGATGCGTATTGCTCGTGTTGCGGTATTGCATCGCGGAGGTCGGCGGATTCGATCTACATTTCGATGAAGCCCAATATTGGGAATGGTCGCGGCGGCTCGACTGGAGCTACTACTCCAAGGGTCCACTGGTCGCCTGGTTGATCGCCCTGAGCACCGCGTTGTTCGGTCATGGCGAGTGGCAGGTTCGGCTGTTTGCCTGGCTGGGCTACGATGCGTTTCTAATTTTGCTGTTTTGTTTCGCCCACCAGTTCTGGCGATGCCGGCGAGCGGGTTGGTGGGCAGTGGCACTGGGGTTGACCACGCCTCTTTATTTCTCGCTTGGCGAGGTGATGACCACTGACGTTTTTCTGTTCGTCTGCTGGACGTGGGCCTTGTGGGCGGCATGGCGGGCGCTGTACCGGGAACAAGCTACCGCTTGGTACGAACTCGGTGCGGCGGTTGGAGTCGGTGGTTTGGCCAAGTTCAGTATCGGATTGTTGCCGGTCTTTCTGGGGCTCGGCTTGATAATGTTTCAAACTGGCCGCCGAGCCCTGCTGCGCTGGCCGCCCTGGGGTGGGGTATTACTGGCATTGCTGATTCTGAGCCCGACCCTGTTTTGGAATGCCGGTCATGGTTGGGTGATGTTCCGTCATGAGCAGGGCCATTTGCTCGGGGTGGCTGAGGCCAGCGGCTGGCCGGAAAATCTGCGCAATTTTCTGGAGTTTCTCGGCGGGCAGGGGTTGGTGTTGTCGCCGTTGGTTGCCGTGGTGCTGTTTCGCACGCTGGGTCGTCCGCCGCGTTTGGCCGAGCCCCGCCTGCTGTGGGGATTGTCGCTGGCGGTACTGGCGTTTTTTCTAGTGAAGGCCACCGTCAGCAAGGTGCAGTTGAATTGGCCGGCACCGGCCTACATCGGGCTGCTGGTTCTGTTCGCGGGCCGTATCGATGCCCTGGCGCCGGGTTGGCGCCGGTTGACGCTAATCGGCATGGTCAGTTCGATCGGGCTATTGATCGTTGCCTTTTTTCCAACGCTGGTCGGGCTGCCGTTGGCCAAGGCTCCCTTTAAGGAATTGCGCTTGTGGCAGGAGCCCATCGAAACAGTCGCGCGGCAGGCCGGCTCGGTAGGGTTTCTGATGGTTCCCAGCTATCATTTGGCGGGCGGGGTTGCGTTTTACTGGCCGCAACGCTTGTCAGTCTATCCGGTTGCCGAGAGTCGCCGTTTCAGCCAGCACGATTTTTGGCCGGGAATCGAGCGCGAGGCCGAGGGCAGCGCCGGCGTCTATGTGACGACCGGCGACCAACTGCCCTCGCAGGTGCGGGAAGCGTTTGCCAGCTGCCAGCCTTTGCCTCCGGTGTCGGCGCGCGCGGCGGACGGCAGCCTTCGACGGATGCTGTATTCCTGGCGCTGCGAGGGCTATCGGCCCACCGCCTGGCCCAAACCGACGACCTACTAAAATTATCCACCACCGGGAGAATTGCGCATCATGTCCGAGTCCGCCAACTGCATCTTCTGCAAAATCGTTCGGGGCAGTATTCCAGCCGCTAAGGTTTACGAGGATGACCAAACCTTGACCTTCATGGACATCCAGCCCGCCAGCCCTGGCCATACGCTGATCATCTCCAAAACCCACGCCACTAATCTGATGGAGATCGCCGAGGCCGACCTGTTGGCCGCGACCCGAACCGTTCAGCGCGTCGCCTGCGCAGTGCGTAAGGCGCTGACCCCGGACGGCATTCGCATCGTCCAGACCAACGGTGCCGCTGCCGGTCAGAGTGTGTTCCACTATCACGTCCATATCATACCGATGCAGGAAGGTCAGCGGATTGGCGTTCACGGCCGTGCGCTCGCCGATTCCGGAGAGCTTGATGCGCTGGCGGCGCGAATTCGCGCCGCTTTGGAGGATTGATTTCTTACCTGCTGTTGCTAGGCCGCCAGGGGCGCTTCCATCAGCGCCTTGATGTGTGCCGCGGTACTGGCGGCGAGCGCCGGCAGATTGTAGCCACCTTCCAACATCGAAACCACGCGGCCTTGGCAGCATTCCGCCGCCACTTTCAGAATCTCTTGTGTCAGCCAGCGATAATCGTCCTCGCCGAAATCAAGTTCGGCAAGCGGGTCCAGGCGGTGCGCGTCGAAGCCCGCCGAAATCAGAATGAACTGCGGTTGGAATTGCCGCAGTGCGGGTTCGATATCTTGGCGCCAAGCGTGCCGCAGATCAGCCGAGCCGCTGTTGGCCAGCAGCGGGACATTGATGATGTTGCCGATCCCGCGCTCTTCACGACGGCCGGTGCCAGGATAGATATAGGCTTGATGGGTGGAAGCGTATAAGTAGGCCGGGTCGTGTTCAAACGCGGCTTGGGTGCCATTGCCGTGATGCACGTCGAAATCGATCACCGCCACCCGCTTCAAATCGTGAATGGCCCGGGCGTGGGCAGCGCCGATTGCGGCATTGCCGAACAGACAGAAGCCCATCGCTTGGTTGGGCTCCGCGTGATGGCCTGGCGGCCGAATCGCGCAAAAGGCGTTGTCGGCCTCACCTTGCAGGATCGCGTCCACGGCCGCGCACACCGCGCCCGCCGCCCGGAGGGCCGCCTCGCCGGATTGCGGCGAGACGATAGTGTCGCCATCGATGGCGTAGTGTCCGTGCTTGGGGATCCGAGACAGCGTGCGCTCAACGTGGGTAGCCGTATGAATCCGGGTCAATTGCTCGATAGCAGCCAACGGGGCATCACGCCATTGCAGCGCGGCGAATGAGGAATGTTTGAGGGCATTGAGAATCGCGGTCAAGCGAGCCGGACATTCGGGATGACCGTAACCGGTATCGTGTTCCAGGAAGACAGGATGCGTATAGAGCAGTGTGGTCATGGCCGCGAGTCCTCACGAGCGGGGAGTTGGTGCTGGATCGTGGCCCGCCGCAGCGCTCTTAGTACGTCCTGGCGGGCGATGATGCCCACCAATCGGCCGTTTTCCACCACCGGCAGGCTCTTGGTGCGCATCTCCACCAGCTTTTGCAGCAATCGGCTCAACGGCAGTTGTGGGTCGACACTGACCGAATCAGGGGTCATCACCGTTTCAACCCATTGCTCCATGATGTCGTCGTAATGCGGGGCGATAGCGTGAGAATCCAGGGTGAATGCTTTGAGCAAATCGAATTTGGTGAGGACTCCGAGTAAGTGTCGCTGCTCATCCACCACGGGAACGCCATTGAAGTCGTGGGTTTCGAACAGCATCTCGGCTTCGCGGAGTTTGGCCCTGGGACTGATCGCGATCGGATCGACGGTCATCGCGTCGCGAACTTGATATTGCAGAAATTCATACATCGAAAGCGATCCTCAAACTGGGGTGGCTCGACAGTGGCACCGGCCGCATTGCCGGGCCCGTGCTGATTCTAGCGGCAAAACCAACAGTGTGAGTCAAAAGGACAGGTTGGGTCGGAATGGTGGCGGTGCTCGCGGTTTAGGCAATTCGAGACGGCGAAGTCATCGCTCAAGCGGCTGCGATGGGTTTCTGAACTCTTGTGGTGGCTGAGGCGATAACGAGCAGAGCCCATGCGACCGGTGTCTAGACCGTTCCCGATTCGGGTACCTGGCGCAACGCCGCTTCCAGTACCGCCGTTCCCGCGCCGGGACGGTGAGCGTTCTCGCTGAGATAGCGGCGCCAAGCTCGCGCGCCCGGCACACTCTGAAAGAGCCCAAGCAGGTGCCGGGTCATGCTGTGCAGCGGCATGCCCTGTCGCAACTGAAAATCCACATAAGGCAGCAATGCCCGAACGACATCGTGGCGGTTGGGCATCGGTCGCGCCGAATCCCAAAAGCGTGGGTCCACATCGGCTAGTAGATAGGGATTTTCGTAGGCGGCACGGCCGATCATTACCCCATCCACATGGCGCAATTGCTCCGCGATTTGATCCAAGTCGGTTAGGCCGCCGTTGAGGATGATAACCAGATCGCGAAAATCCTCGTTTCAGTCGATGCACGATATCGTGGCGCAACGGCGGGATTTCGCGATTTTCCTTGGGACTGAGTCCGGTCAGCCAAGCTTTCCTGGCGTGGACGATGAAAATTTGGCAACCGCCCTCGGCGACCCGTCCGACGAATTCCACCAGTTCATCATAGGAATCGCGGTCGTCGATACCAATGCGGGTCTTGACAGTCACCGGCCGATCGACCGTCGCCCGCATCGCCGCTACACAGTCCGCGACCAAGGTCGGTTCCGCCATCAGACAGGCACCGAATCGACCCGACTGCACGCGGTCGCTGGGGCAGCCGACATTCAGGTTGATCTCGTCATAACCGAGTTCGGCAGCGATCCGGGCGGATCGGGCCAGTTCGGTGGGATCACTGCCACCCAGTTGCAGCGCCAGCGGATGCTCGGCGGGATCGTAGGCCAGTAGCCGTTCCCGGTCGCCACGCAGGATGGCCCCGGTCGTCACCATTTCAGTGTAGAGGAGGGTGTGTCGGGTCAGCAGCCGTAGAAAAAATCGACAGTGCCGGTCGGTCCAATCCATCATCGGCGCCACGCTCACGCGACGGTCGAGCCTCTCGTTCTCGGTGGATGATCGGCTGTCCTCGACGCCGGGATGACGCTCGATTCGCGAATTGAGGTTTATTGTCGTTAAGTTCGATCCAGACATGATTTGGTTCGGCGGTTTGAATATCTGAAATCAGGACGATCGCACGGCAAGGTAACGGGGATTGCAGCAAGAGGAGATTCCGGCAAGATCGGCAGATCGACCAAGCGTGGGCCTGAGGCGGGCGGTTGAGGCGGTATGATCCTTTGTAACGCCCTTGGCCTTTTCCTCGTGACTCCGGCGATTGACCTCCTGCGAACTCCTGGCAATAGTGCGATAGCTCGGGATCGCTGATTCAGTTGGTCGGAAGACCGACGCTATTCCTGCTATGCTATCCCTTTAAACCAGCCCTTCGCGAGTCACCACGCCAAGCCGAGCCCTCGGCGGCCAGGCTCGCCACACCGGAGCACGAGGAAGCACGTCGATGAAAGTCAATGTCAGTGTAGAGGCTACTGCCCAGGAAATGCGTGAGTTTTTGGGCCTGCCCAACATCCAGCCCCTGCACGATGATGTCATGCAAGCTCTCCGCGACAATATTCAGCGCGGCGTGGTCAATTTAGATGCCCTCAATATGTTTAAGCCGCTGTTACCCACCCAATTCCACTCGATGGAGATGGTGCAGAAGTTCTGGGAAGCAATCGCCAAGGCCAGTGGTTCAGCCAAGGACCTCACCGACAGAAAAGCCAATAGCGCCCAAGAGTCGCGCGACGCTGATGCAGTGCGAAGCGGTACCGAAAAACCGTCATAATACTACGGTGTGATCCAGAACGCAGGGCGACGGGGGAGACATGGCGAACAAAATTCTGGTAGTCGACGATGAGCCGAATATCGTGTTGTCCTTGGAATTTCTCATGAAGCAGGCCGGTTTTCAGGTTCGAACCGCTTCGGATGGCGAGGCGGCGCTGGCCGCTGTCACGGCTGATACGCCCGATCTAGTGCTGCTTGATGTGATGATGCCGCGCAAGAACGGCTACGAGGTCTGCCAAGCCATCCGCGCCAACCCGGACTGGAAAGCGGTGCGGATCATCATGTTGACCGCCAAGGGCCGTGAGGTCGAGCGAGAAAAAGGCTTGGCGTTGGGCGCGGACGATTACATTACCAAGCCGTTTTCGACCCAGGAAGTCGTCGAACGGGTTCGCGAACTGTTAGCGGAAGCCGGTTGATCCCCGTATGCGCTACCGGACCAAGCTCTGGTTGTTGTGGCTGGTTCCGGTCGTCCTGACACTCGTTTCCCTGGGCTGGCTGGGCTGGCAAATTTCCCAAGCGGTTTCCAACTCCGACCAGCGCGACCCACTGATGCTTTTGCTGATTTTGGCCGCTTTCGCCATCGTCATCGGTGTTACGACGGTCTGGGCGCTGCTCGACTGGAACTGCTTCATTCCTCTTGGCGCTCTGGCCCGGGGCGCTCGCATCATCGCGCGCAGTAATCCGGGCTATGTGTTGGAATTGCCCAAGCAACACTGGTTGGGCCAATTCCCGGCCATGCTGCTGGAATTGGGCGAAGCCCTGCACAAATCCCGTCGCGAGGTGACCGCCGCGACCGCCGCCGCAACCCGGGAGATCGAGGATCAGAAGACGCGTCTGGAAACCGTGCTGCGTGAACTGTCAGAAGGCGTGTTGGTTTGCGACGGCACGGCCCGCATCCTGCTTTACAACCCGGCGGCGGTAAAACTGTTGCCCAATCGCACCCTGTTGGGGTTGGGCCGGCCTCTCTATGATCTGTTAACTCGGGCGCCTATCGAGAGCACCCTGCAATTGCTGAATTACCGCCGCCAAAGCACCGATGGCAACTCCGCCGATGACGATGCTGAGTTCGTCTGCCCCGCCGTGGATGATCAAGCCATGTATCATTGCCGGATCAGCCTATTCCCGGGCGTCATCGACCGAGGCGCCGCATTCGTGGTCACGTTCCGCGATATCACCGAGCAGGTGGACCGCTCCGCGATCAAGACCCGCACCGAAGATTTACGTCGACCGCTGGCTAACCTACGAGCAGCAGCTGAAACCGTCATGTTCTTCGGTAACATGGACCAGACGCAACGTGCGGCTTTTCAGAAAATCATTGTCGAAGAAAGCGAGTGTCTCAGCCAACGCTTGCAGGATCTGAGTCTCGATCTGCGCACGCTGTATGCCAACCGCTGGCCGATGAACAATGTCTATTCCGCTGATCTCATCGGCAACGTGATACGTCACCTGGAGCAACGCCATGGGTTGCCGGTCAAGATGGCGGGCACCTCGCTTTGGCTACATATCGATAACCATTCGGTCATGCTGTTGCTTGAATTTCTAGTGGCGCGCCTGCATGACGACGGCATCGGCCGTGATTTCGAGATCGAATGCCTGCTGGGCAATCGCCGGATTTATGTCGACGTTATCTGGGCGGGCGAGCCGGTTCCCGCTGATCAACTGGAATGCTGGCTGGACGAAAATGTGCAGGATCTGGTGGGTGCGCACACGGTGGGCGAGGTGCTGGGGCGGCATAACAGTGAGTTGTGGAGTCAGCACCATCGCCGGACCGGCCACTCCCTACTGCGCTTACCGCTACCGGCCTCCGCACACCAGTGGAAGAAACCGACCGAAGCCATCCCGGACCGACCGGAATTCTATGACTTTTCCATTGGCGACGAAGATCGGGCTGAATGGAGCGATTTGCTCGATTACCCGCTGTCAGCGTTGATCTACGTGGTGTTCGATACCGAAACCACTGGGCTGGCGCCTTCCAAGGGCGACGAGATTATCCAGATCGCCGGCGTGCGCGTCGTCAACCGTCGCTTGTTGATGGGGGAGAAATTCGATCGGCTGGTTAATCCCGGCAAGCCGATACCCAAGGCTACCATCCGGTTTCATGGCATTACCGACGAGATGGTTCGGGATCAGCCGGGTGGGGATGTGATCTTGCCGCAATTCCACGCTTTCGTCGGCGGCGACCGGACCGTGCTGGTCGCCCATAATGCCGCCTTCGACATGAAGTTCCTCAAGATCAAGGAACAGAAGGGTGGGCCCCATTTTGGTAATCCCGTGCTCGATACCCTGCTGCTCTCCGGTTACTTGCACGATTTCACCGACGATCACAACCTGGATGCCATTGCCGACCGGCTCGGGGTGGATGTCCACGACCGCCACAATGCCTTGGGCGATTCCTTGGTCACCGCGCAAGTGTTTCTGAAGCTGCTGGATCTGCTGGAAGCTCAAGGCATTCAAACCCTCGGCCAAGCGCTAGAAGCGTCTGACAAGATGGTTGAAATTCACAAGACACAGGCTAATTTTTAAGCTTCGGGTCCGACGAAATCGCCGTGGCGGCAAGGTCTGAGCCACGATCATGCCTTCCACCTTGAATTATTTCCATGCGGCAACAATCCAAGGAATCCATCATCATTCTGTTCGTGGTCAGTGCGCTGCTACTGAATTATCCGTTCCTCGATCTGTTTGATCGTGCCTGGTTGCCCTTCGGCATTCCGCTGCTTTATCTCTACCTGTATTTGATTTGGCTGGTGATGATCGTGCTGTTGGTCGTGATCGTGGAGCGTTCGGAGATCCGCACACCTGACTCTCCCACGCCCCCTGTCGAAAACACTCCCTCGGTACCAATGGTCGCTGCCGACCGAGGCAATGCCGGAAACGGCCGATCGAGTGATTCCTGATGCTTAGCGATAGCGTCATCATCGCCAGCGCGCTGGCCTATATGGGCGTTTTGTTTGGTATCGCCTACTACGGCGATTATCGCGCCGACACCGGCCGTTCGATCATCGCCAATCCCTATATTTATACTTTGTCCTTGGCGATCTACTGTACCGCCTGGACTTTCTACGGTAGCGTTGGCTTAGCGGCAAAAAGCGGGGTGGATTTTCTGCCGGTTTATCTCGGCCCCACCTTGATGGCGATCCTGTTCTGGTTCGTGCTGCGGCGCATTGTCCGCATCACTAAAGTCCATCGCATCACCTCCATCGCCGATTTTGTTGCCTCTCGCTATGGCAAAAGCGGCTTACTGGCGGGAATGGTGACGGTCATCGTGGTGTTGGGCATCCTGCCTTATATCGCCATCCAACTGAAAGCCATCGCCAGCAGTTTCAGCCTGCTGCGCCAGTACCCGGTCGTGTCGATGGCGACCACCGCCCCGCATCCGGTATGGGCCGATACGACCTTCTATGTGGCGCTGGTGTTGACCTTGTTTGCCATTCTGTTCGGTACCCGCCATATCGATAACACCGAACGCCATGAAGGTATGGTGGCGGCGGTGGCGTTCGAGTCGCTGTTCAAGCTGGTGGCGTTCGTGGCGGTCGGCATCGTGGTCACCTTTGGCGTATTTGGCGGGCCCGGCGATCTGTTCCAACGCGCGGCGACCGATCCGGAATTGGCGGCGTTGATGCGCTTTGAAGTGATACCCGGTGGCTATGGTGGTTGGCTGTCGCTGGTCTTTCTATCGATGATGGCTTTTTTGTTCCTGCCCCGGCAATTCCAGGTGCTGGTGGTGGAAAACGTCAATGAAGCCCACATCCGTAAGGCGATCTGGTTGTTTCCGCTGTACCTGTTCGTCATCAATCTATTCGTATTGCCGATCGCTCTGGGTGGGCGGCTGACCTTTGGCAACGGCCAGGTGGATGCCGATATGTTCGTGCTGGCGGTGCCGATGGCGGAGCACATGCCAGACTTGGCGCTGCTCGCGTTTTTGGGTGGGCTCTCTGCTGCCACCAGTATGATTCTGTTCGAGACCGTCACCTTGTCCACCATGGTCTGCAACGATCTGGTGATGCCGATCCTGCTGCGCATCAACCCAAGCTGGCTGGCCAGCCGGACCGATCTTTCGGGGCTGCTGCTCGGCATTCGCCGTGCCGGCATCGCGGGATTGATCCTGCTGGGGTACCTGTATTTCCGATTTGTCGCTGAATCCTACGCGCTAGTGGCGAGCGGCTTGGTGTCCTTTGCCGCTGCTGCCCAGTTCGCGCCGCCGATCTTGATGGGCCTGTTCTGGAAACGGGCAAACCGCCGAGGTGCATTGTTTGGCCTGAGTGGCGGTTTCCTGGTGTGGGCTTACACCCTGTTGCTTCCCGCCATGGCCCGCTCCGGCTGGATCGGTGCCAGCTTCATCGAACAGGGGCCATTCGGATTAGAGTTGCTCAGGCCTTACGCGCTGTTCGATCTCGACCAGCTCGACCCTTACATGCATGCGGTGTTCTGGAGCATGTTGGTCAACATCGGTGGGCTGGTGTTCGGCTCGCTGCTGACCCGGCCTGATCCCATTGAGCAGATCCAGGCCAGCCAGTTCGTCAACATCTTCGAACGCGAGCGCCACGATGGCGACTCCCTGCTGTGGCGTGGCGTGGCGGAAACGACTGACCTGTACGATCTGCTGGCTCGTTTTCTCGGCCCGCAACGGGCGAGCGAAGCCTTCGACCGCTATGCGCAGCAGCACGGCGGCTATCCGCTGCAAGCCGACTCGCGGCTGATTCACTACACCGAACGACTGTTGGCGGGCGCGATCGGCGCGGCATCGGCCCGGGTCATGATTTCCTCGATTGTGATGGGCGAAGTGCTGAGTATCGAGGAGGTGATGACCATTCTCGACGAAAGTACCCAGGTCATCGAATACAGTCGCCGGCTGGAGCAGAAATCCCAAGAGTTGGAAGAAGCTTCCGCTGAATTGCGCGAAGCCAACAACCGACTCCGGGAACTGGATCGGCTGAAGGACGAATTCATTTCCACCGTCACCCACGAATTGCGCACACCGCTGACCTCGATTCGGGCTTTTTCGGAAATCCTGCTTTCCAACCCCGATATGGAAGTGGAGCAACGCGGCAAATTCCTCGCCATCATTGTCAAGGAAAGCGAGCGGTTGACCCGGCTGATCAATCAAGTGTTGGATATGGCCAAGATCGATTCCGGCCGGATCGATTGGCACATTGCCGATCTCGATCTGCGAGAGCTGATCGAGGATGCCGTCAATTCCACCCGCCAGCTCTTCAACGACAAGGCGGTGGCCTTGCGCGAGGAACTGGGCGACAAACCGGTGATCATCGCCGGCGATCACGACCGGCTGATCCAGGTGATCATCAATTTGCTGTCGAACGCCGTGAAATTCTGTTCCGACCAAGGCGGTGAAGTGACTATCCAGCTGTACCCGCTGGCCCATCGCTGGCGTATCACGGTGATCGATAACGGCCCCGGGATCGCCGCCGATCAACACCAGTTAATCTTTGAAAAATTCCATCAGGTTACGGATGCCCACGCCGGCAAACCGAAAGGCACCGGGCTGGGATTGCCGATCAGCCAGAAAATCGTCGAACACCACGGTGGAAGTATCTGGGTAGAGAGCGAGCCTGGCCAGGGTGCCACTTTTATCGTCGATTTACCCGGAAAGCCGCACGCCGACTGGGAAACGGAGCGATAGCTTCCCTCGTTTACCCGCGAGCGAAGGGGAGTGAAGGGTTATCTTTGCGGTATCGATCCAGGGAATTGTCCGACGATGAAAGCCTATCTCGATCTGTTGCAGCGGGTGCTGGATGCAGGCGTCCGCAAGCAGGACCGGACCGGGGTCGGGACTTTGAGCGTGTTCGCCGCCCAACTGCGTTTCGATTTGCGGGCAGGTTTTCCGCTGGTGACGACCAAGAAACTGCACCTGCGTTCGATCGTGCACGAGCTGCTGTGGTTTCTGCGCGGCGACACCAACTTGCGGTATCTGCACGAACATGGCGTGACGATCTGGGACGAATGGGCCGACACAAACGGCGATCTGGGGCCGATCTACGGCAAGCAATGGCGAGACTGGGAAGCGCTGGATGGTCGCCACATCGATCAGCTCGCCAACGCCATCGATTTGCTGCGGCGCGACCCCAATTCGCGGCGCATCGTGGTGTCGGCGTGGAATGTGGGCGAGTTGGAACGGATGCGGCTGCTCCCTTGCCATGTGCTGTTTCAGTTCTACGTCGCCAACGGCGAATTGTCCTGTCAGTTGTACCAGCGCAGCGCCGATCTCTTTCTCGGCGTGCCGTTCAACATCGCCAGCTACGCCCTGCTGACCCACTTGGTCGCACAACAGGCCAATTTGGGAGTGGGCGAGTTCATCTGGACCGGCGGCGATTGCCATCTGTATTTAAATCATCTGGAGCAAGCCCGCCTGCAACTCGGCCGCGAGCCCTATCCCACTGCCGCAACTGGCGATTCGCCGCCGCCCCGAATCGTTGGCCGATTATCGATACGAAGATTTCGAGATTCTCGATTATCGAGCCCATCCGGCGATCAAGGCGTTGGTGGCGATTTAGCGTCGTATTTTGGCGTTCGCCTGATTTTCACGGCGTACACAGATAAGGATTGGATAAAGGCTCGTATAGTGATCCTCAAATTGCCAAGCGAACGCTTTTTATAATATTTTTTGGTACTTGGCGTTTGAACGTCCGTGATATTTTTTTGCTTTCCAATGTCTCTTGATAGATGATGCAATTGTCGGACAGCATCGGATAGCCGGTACATTCCAGATCAAACGGTGCTACCCAGTCATGTTGCAACGCAAAATAAACGAACAATACAGGAGTTTCGCGGTGAATATCGACAAAATAATCGACCGCCATTATGCGGCAAACCTGTTGGCGTTGCAGTGCACGCTGCGGGTCGGTGGGCTGCTAGGCATCGGCTTCATCGGTGCGATCCGCAAGGCATTGGATACCTATCTGCTCTATCTGCGCCACGGCGCGGAATACGCGAAGAACGCCCGGCCAGATGATCCGCCTGAGAAATGGGTGGTGTTCTATGCTGACGCCATGAGCGAACACGTCGATAAATCCTGGCAGGATTACCGCAATAACTTGCAGATTTTATTGTTAACTCAAGACGAAGCGCTGATTTGGATCGGTAAGATCGACAGGGTTCTGGCCGCCGCTTGAGGGATAGTTTGTCGCTATGGCGCGACAACTGTCGGAAGTGGTTGGGCTGGCGCGCTCGATGCCTGGACGAACACTGTAACGATTTTCATTGATATTCTTGCGTTGGAGTGCCCATACGCACCGAATACGTTGCGCCTTGTCCGCGTGATTCATCGATCCGCAGACTTGCGGCGACGATTTGTTTTCGCCAGGGAACGGATTGATCCCGAGTCAGCTGCATCCAAAATCGTTCAAATAAAATCCGGGCTAGATTTTCGACGGTGATGTTGTCCACATCCAACACCGCCACTTCGTCAACGGGCAACACGTAGCGTTTGCCGCATAATCGAAAGGCATATTCGTCATTGGAGCCAGACAAGGGTTCTAACCACGGATTGTCGCCGGCAACCAGCACTTTTTCGTCCCAGGCATTACAAACCGACCGTAGCACCTGCTTGAATGCTTTATAGCTGAGCATTTGCGACAACACCGGTTCGGTCAGCTCCACCTCCAGCTCGACTTCGTAGTTGTGACCGTGCAAGCGTTCCTTGCTGCCATCGGGAAATACAGTCATGTGGGCTGCGGAAAATTTCAGATTGTCCTTGCGGATATGGATCTTCCAGCTCCGCTGATCTGGTCCGCTCATGGATGTTCCTCCATTGGATGAATCGGTCGTGCCGCCGTTGAATCTCCCAGCAGCGCGTTAAAGCCTCGCCATGATGACGTAGAGTGTAGCGGTTTTCCACCAATCTCCGGCAATTGGCACGGTCGATTTATTCCACTCGCTCAACCACCGCGCATAAGTCCATCGAGGTCATCCGGTTCTACGAACAATGATTCCGAGCAATTTGCTTGGCTGTGATGCAATATAATTACATGGGTAAATGAATCTTGGTGATTGATCGCCGGAATGGATTCGGAGTAGCCAAAGAATCGTTGCCGAACATGATCTTGCCCACGCGATTCTGCCGCCTTGGGCGGCTCGCGGTTTTAAGGCGCCTTTGAGGCGCTCTCCAATAAAGCCCATGACAAAATCGAGGAATATTTACTCTAAGGATGGGACGGTGTTCGATCAATTTGAGACAGTCAGTTGTTCTTCATCTCCCGCAGCCGCCAATCTCCTTTACCTTCCCGGTGCTGGATACTGGTTTAGTCAAAATCGCCTAGCCAACGACCGGCAATACCAGCGAAGCCGCCATGCTTCGACCGTCTCTTCTCCATCATGCTGGATTGCTTGCGTCAATATCTCGCCGTACAGTTGCCCAACTTCCCCTTGGCGAGCGGCCTGCCTCAACCCGGTGCTTCCCCGCGTCTCAACCCGGTGTTTCAGGCAGCATCCTAGCCCAACAGAGAGGGTGTACAGCCGTAAAAATGGCACTATCATCAAGTGTGGGAATTTTAGTGGGTTTTTCCAACTTATCGGGAAAACTTGTCGCCCCACGAGCCCGTTTCCCATGGCTATCGGGCATCCATGAATGAGCCGCTCGTCGCTGCTAGCACTGAAAAACTCCGCATTAAGGAGTATCTTTATGGGGAAGCTTCAAGCCGCTGTGCGTGTTATCGCCGGCTTGAAGTGGGAAGGCCGCCGGCCTAGGCTCGGCTGGTGGCGGTATCCAAGCCAATCCCGCTGGAACCTTCAGCGTCCGGCGGTGGAATGGAGACAGGTTCATGCTGACCAGGACATTACTCCGACTGACCCTCTTGGCCGGGTTAGCGTTACCGTTGTGCGCTTTCGCTTTGGGTGTCGGTCCGCTCGCAGTGCATTCGGTCCTCAATCAGAACTTTGAGGCTGAAATTCCACTGATCGCCAATAATCCTGGCGAGTTGATGGGGTTGACCGTTCGAATTCCTCGCCAGCAGGACTTTGATCAGGCTGGAGTCGAGCGTTTGGATTTTTTCTCAAAGCTGCGCTTCGCGGTCGAAACGCCGGCTGGAGGGCCAAACCGCATCAAAGTCAGCTCTATCGAACCGATTCGCGAGCCGAATTTCAACCTGTTGTTGGAATTGGTTTGGCCGCGCGGGCGGCTGATCCGCGAGTTCACCATCCAGGTTGACCCAGAGCTCTATACCAACCGTTATCAGCCGCCACCGCCGCCACAACCTATCGAGGTTTCTCCTCCGGCTGTTGCCCCTGTCGCTGCCGCACCGCGTCCAGCGCTCGATTTGCCGCCAGCTCCGCCAGTCAGCTTCGAGGGGGGCTCGACCTATGGACCCGTCCGGCCAGGCGAAACCCTGATGGCGGTGGCCAGTCAGGTTCGACCCTCGACGGCGGTCAGTGTGCCGCAGATGATGTCGATTTTGCTGGCGGGCAACCCAGAAGCGTTCGCTAATGGAAATCCCAATTTATTGCGAAGGGGGACGACACTCAAGGTACCAACCGCGCAAGCTTTAGGAGTGCAAGGTGCGTCCGCGCCGACCGTGGCGGCGGCAGCCTCAACTCCGCCTCCGGTTGAAACCGAGATGGCTGAACCATCGGCAAAAGCCGTTTTGCCGATAGCGAGTCCGCCAGTAGCCGCTACTCTGGAGCCCGTTACACCGCCGTCCTCGGCCATGTCCGACAGCCCGGCACCGTCTCCCCCCTTGGCAGCGCCTTCGATCACATCACCGGGTGAACAGCCATCGGAGATTGTCCCGCAAGCGGCTCTCCCGCAAACAGCTGCTCCACCCGCGGCTCTCCCACAAGCGGAACTCTCACCGCCATCTTCCACAGCTGTTCCTTCCGGCACCGCCGTGACGCCTGGCGCTGCTGCAACGCCCGACACCGCCGCGACGCCCGCTAGTACTCCCACCGGCGCCGCACCGCAGGAACAGCCACCCGCAAAGGCAGCTTCTCCCACCCCGCCTATCAAGCCGCCGCAACCTGTGGTGGAAACCGAGGCCAGTTGGATGACTAATCCGGTGGTCTGGGTTGCTATCTTGCTGATCCTATTGGCTATATCGACAATCGTGCTATTGCCCTTGCTGCGGCGTCCCGCTCCTGCCAAACAGGCGATGGAACCGGATGATTATTCTTCCGCTGCTAAGTCAGCGGCCGAGCCAGCGGTGGCTTCGTCGGGCCAGAGCCAAATTCCCGAGAGTCCCACCCGGCCGCTGATGACTGCCACCGGAGCGCCGACCACAGCCGCTGCGGTACCACCCGCTCCAGAAGTAGCCAAACCTGAATCCAAGTCAGTTATCGAATTACTGAAGGACATCGATTCTGGCGTTGGCGATTTGTCTCCAACGCTCGGTGGCAAAGGTACTACCCCCAGCATCGACAGACGTATCCCGCTACCTGATACCGAACCAGCTACCATGCCTGAAACCCGCAGGCCAGCCGTTTCTCCTCTAGCTATGCCGCTGGCAAAGCCGGAAGAACCATCGGTGCTGACCAAATTGCCCTCCGAATTGCAGATGGATGGCTTGGATTTCGACTTCGGCGATCTGGGCTTGCAACAAACTGGCTCACAATCGACTGATCTGCCACCGCTCGAAATCAAGCCAACCGCACCCGGCGGCCGCAGGTTTGCTGGGTTGCCTGCCGGTCTCGACAAACCCGAGCCGGTGACCGAGCCTGCTTCCATGTCTTCTATCTCGGCCATCTTATCCGCCCAGCCTGTCGATGATCAAACTGCCTCTCTAGCAACGCAGCCTACCTCGCTGGCCGATCAGACATTCGATCTTGATGGGAAGCCTTCAGCCTCCTTGCGGCAGGACGAACTGCCGCCGCTGGAAATGAAGCAAGTCGCTCCCGATCCAGGGATTGCTATCGGCCTACCCGCTAGTTTCAATAAGCCAGAACCCGCAACCGAGCCCGCTTCCATCGGCTACGGTCAAACTGCTTCCAGACAGATAAAGACCCCTTCAGTGTCCGACCATCAATTCGATTTCGCCGATGTCACTCAGGAAATCGGACAGCAGGCGAGCGATCTTTCTCTGCGGTTGGACGAGGACTTACATAACTTTGGCGATCAGACTCTCAACCTGGGCAAGATGGAAATCAAATCGCCCGAGGAGAGAGACTCGACCATCGATTACATGGAAACCAAGCTGGATCTGGCGGCAGCCTATCTGGACATGGGAGATCAGATGGGAGCCCGCAGCTTACTGGAGGAAGTGCTGCTGGAAGGTGATGCCTCCCAAAAACAGCGAGCCACGGAATTGCTCAAGCAGAAGGGTTGATCATTCCCGCGCTGCCACAAGCCGCTCCGTCAAGGAGCGGCTTGTGGCATTTGAGTTAACGCGTCCGGCCGGTAGTAACCGTATCTGCCAAGGCGAGCGCCTGATCGGCTGTGCCTCGTTGCGTGAGGCGAGTGATCGTTCCAGCCGGCAACCACACCATGGTGCCTGCGGGTAATGGAGTTCGGCCTGCTTGCGCCGCGTTGCTCCAAGCTTGGTTCAAGCTGTTCAATTCCCAGAGAGCGACTTCGTAATAGCTTGCCAGGGTGTCGGTGGAAACAGTTTGCCGGAGCCGGACCCGGTCTAGATTCAAAGGCGATTCGTAATTGATGCCTTCCGGGAAGAAGCGTTGAGGATTCCGAGCAATATTGCGGGCCGCCAAGAATTCGGCGTAAAAATTGCGCGAGGCAAAGCCAAATCCGGGGCCGGAATAATTCCGTGCAATCGCAACGAAATTGTCGCCGAATGCCTCACGTGCCCGTTTCATGCCGCCTACTCCATGATTGTAGGAGGTCAGCGCGAGCGGCCATGTTTCCAAGCTGTCGTAGGCGTTGCGTAGATAGCGGGATGCGCCTTGCGCCGAGGCTACGGGGTCACGCCGTTCGTCCACAGCTGCGTTCAACATTCCAAAATGCCGTGCGGTGCCTGGCATGAATTGCCACATACCCACCGCCCCGACCGAAGAAGCTGCATGATTTTGAAATGAAGATTCAACGTGCGGCAGATAAGCCAGATCTTCGGGCAAACCGGCTTCGCGGAATACGCTGCGGAAAGCCGCATCATAGCGGCCGCTGATTTCGAGGCCGCGCTTGAATCGTTCGCGCATGCCGCGCTGGCTGCGCAACCGGTCACTGGCACCGATCAGACCGCTGGGACCGCTGCTGCTGGCCTTGATATGGTTCATCAGCGCTTGCTCGGCGGGCGTCAGTGGCGCGTTGGCAGCAGTTTTATATTCCGTTTGACGCAAGAGGTCAGTCAGGATTTCGATGTGCTCCTTGACGAAATTCTTTTGCTCAGCGGTTTGGGTTTCGCCGACTGGGCCGGGCAAGGTGAGAACGCCGTAAACGATATCCAAATAACGATCATCGTGCAGCGCGACCTGATGGCGTCCCCAAGTCGAGTAGACCTTCTGCCAGAACGCAACCTGGGGCTGGAGTTCCGCAGGTGCTGGAAATTCGGCGTCAGAGGGCGCCGTGAGCGGCGGAAGTTTGGCGGTCGGTGGTGCCGGTTGCGTGGCACAGGCAGCCAGCATCAACATCACCAAAAAGGTCAGGAATCCGCGCATTTGGGGTCGCATGGACGGTTTCTCCCTTGTAGTTTGCTTAGAATCAATCGTGAAACGGATTGCGAATTGTTCGAAAATGTGGCTTCAAGGAGCCAGAATGCCCGAAAAGTTCAACGGCCAGCGGCCATCGCCGTTTGGCGGTCCCAGCAGGCTCATCGCCTGCTGCAAGGCGCGATTACCGGGGTCGCGCAATGCGGCATGGCCAGCAAGCCGGTAGCGGCCATCGGGTGACAGGTTCAAAGTACCTTCTACTGCCAATGGCGCGTTGTTGTCCTTGATCTTCCCCTGAATCTCTTTGGCATCTTGCGAATCGAATCGGATCTCGTAATCGCCGAGATTCAGAGGCTGGCCTAGGTTGACCCGCAGGTTTAGCATGCGGACGGTTCCAAGGGCTGCTAGCGGCCGGCCGGCCGCGTTCAGGTCAAGCTCATGCAGATCGAGTTCCGTGATTCCGTCGAATGGTAAATTTACCGCTCCGACCAGGCTGCCAAGCCGGCTTAATGGCAGACGGCCGGTCAGGTCTCGAAGGCGGGTGAGTTGATTCAATCCTATTGCCGCGTGTCCGGTGAGTTTAATCTCCGGGTCGGTGGTCTTTAGGCTGAATTCGAGCCGTCCAACGAACAAGGCCAAGTGGGAGCCAGCGCCACGCAATCCGTTCGATACGGACACCGCGCCATCGAACTCCTTGCATCGCACCTTCGATGACCGAGCCTTCGGTCCCCTGTACGCTAAAGTTGGCCAAACGCGTCCCGATCCGGTCGGTCAGCAGGGTGGCAGGGGCCTGTAGCAGTAAAAATAGCAGAAAAGCCGTTAGCCCCAACAACACATAACCTGAAATGCGTTTCATGACCGACGCCCCAGAACGATTCGAGCATTCACCAGCGCCGGTGCATCGGTGCGATCCACGTTCAGGCTGATGATCGCAATAGCCTGATCGCGTTCCAAACCACTGAGCCAGGGGATCAGTTTGTCAAATTCGGCCCCGTCCAGTTGGGCACTGAGCTTGTCGTCACCCTGGGGCGCGACTCGCTTCAAGGCAGCTCCCAGCCCCGCCGCTCGCGCGGTTTGATCGACCAAAGTCAGCAAGGAGCGGTTATCGGCCACAGGCCGCGCGGCTCCGGCGCCGCCCAAGCGTTTGATCTCCTCGGCCGCTTGCCGCATCCAGGCCAGGTCGGCACGTCGCTCGGCAACGTTTTGACGGAGTCGGCGATCACTGTTACGCAGCGGTTCCCACGCCAGAACGTACGACAGCAACATCATGACCAGGACCGTTCCGACCACGATCAAACCGCGTTCGCGGGCGCCGAGATTTTCCCACCAGGCCTTCATGATGACGATTTCTTCAGGGTGATCTTGCTTTCCACTTGCCCTTCCCGCTGGGTCGTGCGCATCTCGGTTTGCAATCCGGGCTGTTGATTGAGCTGCTGTCGGAGTTGGTCCAAGGTAGCTGGGTCGCCGCCTTGCAAGGATAAATCCAACTGGCCGTCTCGATAGCTGAAACCACGCAGGGTGATTGCCGGATAACGAACGAGTGATTGCCCACCACGCTCCAGTAAATCAAGAAATGTGCCACCACCTGCGCTATTCGGGCGTAATTCACGCAAATGGGCGTCCAATTGTACCTTGGGATTGACAATCCGGGTGGAGCCGGGTACGGCAGCTTTGTACACACGCTCCATTTCGACCCCTAGCGATGCGAATTCCTGGCGCAGCTGCCAACCTTCGTAAGCAAACGCGCCGACCTGTAATAGCAACCACAATCCCGCTAACGCGGCCGTCACTCGCCAGGGTCTCAGCCAGCGACCCCACTGCGTCTGCCGGCTGTGGGAACCCTGTAGCAAATTAAGAACCGCTCCAGGCTGATAAGTCATCGCGAACAGTCGCAGGGGTTCGGATGGGTCGGTTTCGACGTGGTGTTCGAGTGCGACGACGGCGGACTCGGCAAATTCGGTTGCAGCATTCCCCCAGATGCACAATCGGTGCGGCTTGGCATCGCCGGCGGCGGCCAGGGCTTCGTTAAGCAACAGCCCCAAGGCATCCTGTTCCGTGGCGAAACCCTCCCAACGTCCGGTCCGCACGATCGCCCGCCGATTTTCCAGGAAAACGCTCCAATCACCTTCTTGCCAGGGCAATAATAGAGGTTCCGGTACCACTGCGGCCGGAGTCGATCCGCTGTGATCGCAAGTCTCTAGCCAGGCGCGTAGCGTGTCGTGAGCGATTACCGCCACCGGTAGCCGGTTGTCGTCCGGCGTACTGCCCAACGCGAAGTGCAGCGCCTCGATTTCCTCGGCCAGTTGGTCTTCCAAGGCGTAGGGGACAGCTCGCACCCAAGTGGAACGTTTGCGGCTGGGCATGGCCACTTGGTGTAGGATGATTGCTTCACCCGGTGCGACCAGAATCCGCCGGACGCCACTGGTTTCCGCAGCTAACTCGGGCAAAGTGCCGCGGCGGACCTCGCCATCCGGTCGGAGCCATTCAGCTTGGTCGAGGGAAAGCAGTCGGAAAAAAACTGGTTGGGCGGGCAAGGTCGTTTTAATCCTGGTTGCCAAAACTGCGCCGCAGAACGCGGACGCCATCTTCTTCACGATACAAGATACTGTATAACATCGCGTGCCCGTCGCCCACCCGCGCTTCGGCCCGTAGTAAAAAATGCTGACTGTCGACGCTGAGTTGGGCTTTCAGCGACGCGTCCACGGTCAGTTTTGCGGCGCTCAGAAAGTCGTCCACGGTCTTGTATCCGTCATCGGGTCGATCTTCAAGCAGGTGCTCCAAGTCTTTGGGATCTTGATCGTTGGCCAGAGCGGCCAGCACCCGTACCGGGGCCGTATTGACATTCAGCGGCGTGTTGGAAGGCAAGACGCAAACCAGGGGCGCCAGCTTGTCATAGACCTCCGAATCCACGCCCTTGATCAGCCGTAACTCCGTTACGCTGTACAGGAAACGGTTGGCCGCTAGATAGGAGGGGGTTCGAACGCTGTAATCGCTGTCCTCGGCGCCATCCGGAAAGAGCGGATCCTGATCCGGGTCGATCCAATCCACGATAGCCTGCGCCAGCTCCGGTTTGAGTTCGAGACCCGTCAACAAGCGTTGCAGGACTCGGAATTGTGTTTCGTTCAGGCGGGCCTTGCCGGATTTGGTCGATTCGTTGGAATCACGAGTGCCTGTGGTGTTGGCCGGTTTCGGTGTCGCTGGCGGTGATTTTGAGTCGGCCGGTTGGTCGTCGGCCTGATCCTGATCCTGATCCTGATCCTGATCCTGACCCTGATTCGCCGATTTGCCATCTTTTTCTGGCTGTTTTTTGGGGTCCGTGGTGTCGGACGAGGTAGTCGATGCGGGTTGCCACAGGTTGTTAAGATTAAAACAGCCTTGCAAATCGCGCATGGTGATTGCCAGAACGCCACCTTGGATCGACAGCGCCGACGACGGTGGATTAGCCCACGCCTCGCCAGGGTGATCGGTTTCGTTCTGCTTGCGATCGCGCGCCAAGGCGAGCATCGCCCACTGTTCAGCCCCAAGCGTGTACAATCGGGCCTGCTGCTGGTGTTGGAGCACGGTGCTCCGCCGGATGGCAATTTGCTGCAAAGCCGCTAGGCTGGTCGCGGTGACGCTGGCCAGAAAGACAATCAGCAGGACTGTGATCAAGGCAACGCCCGCTTGCCCGTGATCGACGCGAGGAGCCATGGTGGACGGCGGGTCGGAGCGCGGTTGGGCGTCAGCCGGGCAGGGGTAGCAAACGAGTGATTTCACCCCAATCCTCTAGCGTCAGGCCGATTTCTACTGCCCGAGGCAGCGAATCAGCAGGCTTCTGTTGATCGGTCTCGGTTTCGTGGGGTGGCGGCCAATCGTTTCGCCAATCTTCCTGATCGAGGAATCGGACCCGGAATTCTCGCACCCGATCCAGCAACAGCGTTTCGTGCGGTTCGGTCAAACCGCCTCGGTCGAGCGTATCCCAGTACCGCCGCCATAATCGACCATCCCGAAACCGATAGGTGACCCGCTGCAAATTGGCGCGCGATTGCTCGAGCGGATTGTCCCAACCGGCGCGGGTCAGAGTCAACCGATCACTGGCCAGTTCACCACCGACCAGGGCGGCCTGGGGTTCACCGTATTCGTCGCGGATACCGCGCGGTACGGTCTGCTCGATGTCTTGCTCCAGCCGAAAAACCGCCAGTTGCACGGCTGCCAGTCGCCGGGTTTGCTCTTCCACGGCGGCGCGGGTAAACAGCACATTGCGCAAACCGCTGTAGGCGGCAATGGACATGATGGCGAATACCGCCAACGCAACCAGCAATTCCAGCAAAGTGAAACCGCGTGCTGGGTCGTTCATGGCAGATGGGAGGAGGCTTGAGGCGAGGTCTTGGACGATCGAGCTTTCGACGACTGGTTTTCCGAGGGTTTTTTCGGGGAAGCGGGATCGGTGGATGGCTCGTCGGGTGGTGGCCGGCCCTTGAAAGCCACCAGCGTGCTGAGTGCGGGGCTGTTCTCGTCGGTGCGGACCGCGACTTCCAGGCGCGATAGATCGGAATCGTTCGTTTTTTGGAATCGTGCTTCCCAGCGCCAGACGCGGTTAGCCAACTCGGCACGGCCTCGGCGAGAGCCTTCGTTGGGCCAAGGCTTGGGATCCAGCAACAGTTCGTTGACTTTGTTGAGGGCCACCCAACCGGCGAAGGTCTGATCGCGCAGATCACCGATCGTGTTGACGCTCTGGGTGGCGACGCTGATGATGGCCCCCATGGCAATAGCCAGCACCGCCAGCGCCACTAGCACTTCCAACAGCGTGAATCCAGTCAAGTGTTTCATCGCGTCACTAGCCCCACGGTCAACCGACCCAGCGCGTCGCCGGACACCCGATAGAGCGGCGGATCCGGACCCGGCTCGTCGACGAGGCCGAAAACGGCGACGAATTCCGTGGCCTCACCGCTGGCCAGCAACAGCACTTGCGGCGATCCACCCGCATTTTGCAAGGCAACGGGTCGCCCTTCGATCCAGAGTTTGAGTTCGATCTCGGCGGGTAGTTGACGTTGGATCAGGGCGTTGGCGGCGGTTAGCGACTGCCAAGTGCCCTTTTCACCCTGGCGCAGAATGGCGTAGCCGGTGCGGGAGAAACGGACACCGCGCGAATCGCCACTCAGGGTGGCTTCTTGCTGGTGGAGCTGGATCAGTGCCGCCAAGCGCTGGCCTTCCTCCGCCAACCGCTCCTTGGGTCCGCCACCGACCGAGAGCAGGGCAAGGCTGGTGATGATGCCGATCAGGACCAGCACGACCATCACTTCCAGCAATGTGAAACCGCGCGCCGGCCCGGTCATTTCGGCGCCTTGCCGCGTGCGGTCTAGTCGTCCAGATTCCAGTTGCCGATGTCGGCGTCCACGCCTTCTCCTCCCGGTTGTCCGTCGGCACCCAGCGAATAAATATCGATGTCGCCGTGCTGGCCGGGGCTGAGATACTGGTAGGGCTTGCCCCAGGGATCCTTGGGTAGCTTGTCCAGATACCCGCCCTCTTGCCAATGTGTCGCGTCAGCGGGTTTTTGCACCAGCGCTTCCAAGCCCTGTTCCGTGGTCGGGTAGCGGAAATTGTGCAGGCGGTATAAATCCAACTGATTTTTCAGCACCCGAATATCCTGCTTGGCTTTGACGACCCGAGCTTTGTCGGGATTGTCCATGATGCGTGGGACCACCACGGCTGCCAGGATGCTGAGAATGACCACGACGACCATGACTTCGATCAGGGTAAAACCGCGTGAGCGGGTGACCCCGTTGTTCCGGCGCGAGCGGCAGATAGCGGACAGTGTAGTAGGCATCGCGAACCTCCAGAATCCAGACGTGGGGCTGTCCAAGGGAGAGCAAACCGCTCAGGCGCGGCCGAGTCGGTACAGGGCGACTTCGCCAAGCAGATTCGGCCACAGTCGCGGCCCGATCCGAGCGCGATGGGCATAATCCAGCACCGTGCGTTGCAAGATATCGATCCGCTTGCGCCGGCACAGTTCCTCGAAATCCCGAATGGTGAACAAGTGGACGTTGGGTGTATCGTACCACTGATAAGGCAGAGTTTTACCGACCGGCATCAGGCCCTGCAAGGCGATTTGCAGCCGGTAGCGCCAGAAGCCGAAGTTAGGAAAGGTCACGATGCCTTGCCGACCCACCCGTAGCATTTCGTCGAGTAGCGCCTCTGTGTGCCGGACTGCCTGCAAGGTCTGAGTCATGATGACGTAATCGAAGCTGCTATCGCCAAAATCCGCCAGTCCCGCTTCCAGGTCAGTGTGAATGACGTTGATCCCGGTTTGGATACACTTGAGGATATTGGCGGTATCGATTTCCAGGCCATAACCGTTGACTTGACGGTGCGTATGCAGATAAGCCAGCAGCTCGCCATCGCCGCAACCCAGATCCAGCACTCGCGTGCCGGAGCGGATCCAATCACCGATGAGTTCCAATTCAGGCCGCATGGCCATTCACCTCGCAGGCGATCCGCGTCAGATAGCCGCGTAAGATTTCGTGATAAAGCGGAATCGGCATCAGGAAAGCGTCGTGACCGTACTCGGACGGGATTTCGGCATAGCTGACCTTGCGGTTGGCCCGCACTAAGGCACGGACGATCTCGCGCGAGCGAGCCGGCGCGAACCGCCAATCGCTGGTGAAGGAGATCACCAAAAACTCTGCCTGGGTCCGGTGGAATGCGGCTGATAAATCCTGATCGAAGCTCGCCGCCGGATCGAAATAGTCCAACGTCTTGGTCATCAGCAGATAGGTGTTGGCGTCGAAGCGATCCACGAAAGCGCGGCCCTGATGGCGCAAATAACTCTCCACCTGAAATTCGGTGTCGAAATTGAAATGAAAATTGGGTGTGCCCTCGCGCATCTCACGGCCGAATTTAGCCCGCATCCCTTCGTCGGATAAGTAGGTGATATGTCCCAACATCCGGGCGATCATCAACCCGCGACGAGGAACCACTCCGAGCTCGTAATAGTGGCCGTGGTGAAAATCGGGGTCGGACAAGATCGCCTGTCGCGCTACTTCGTTGAAAGCGATGTTCTGCGCCGACAAGCGTGGCGCGGCGGCGATCACTAGCGAGTGGCGTATCCGTTCGGGAAACGCGATGGCCCATTGCATGGCTTGCATTCCGCCGAGGCTGCCACCGATGACCGCCGCCCATCGCTGGATGCCGAGCCGGTCGGCCAATCGAGCCTGGCTGCGGACCCAATCCTTGACGGTGACGATGGGGAAGTCTGGCCCGTAAGGTTTGCGGGTATCCGAGTTGATGGTCGTCGGACCGGTAGAGCCCTTGCAACCGCCCAGGTTATTGCAGCACACCACGAAGAACTCGCGAGTATCGATGGGTTTGCCGGGACCGATGCAGTTGTCCCACCAACCGGGTTTGGCCGGGTCAGCACCCTCATGATAGCCGGCAGTATGATGATCGCCCGACAGCGCGTGACAGATGAGCACGGCGTTGCTGCTATCGGCGTTCAGGGTGCCGTAGGTTTCGTAAACTATTTCGTATTCCGCCAGCGACCGGCCGCAGTCCAGCGCCAGCGGCTCCGCGAAATGCGCGGTTTGGGGAATGACCAAACCGACGGAATCTGAGGGAAAAGTGTGCGGCATAGTTGTCCGAGACGTAGAGTTGTATCCGTTGAGAACGGTGCAAATAAACGAGGGGAGTCTAGTCTAATGGGTGCCGGATTTGGCGGCAATGGGACGCGATTTTAGATAAATAAATTTATTTTTCAAATTGTTGGGTGGGTTAAATCATTCGAGGATGTTGCCGGCGCGACTGGCGGCTTGATGCCTGGCGGCAGGCGATGCGGGGCAGCGACGCGCAACCGCTTGTCACGGCCGGTCTCGCCGGCCAGCAGGGTCACTTGGCTTTTTGCCACTCCGAACAGCTCTGCCAAAAATGTCCTTAGATGAGCGTTGGCTTTGCCGTCCACTGGCGGCGCGGCGATGCGGAGGCATATCCGATCGCCGCGCGGTTCCAGCCATTCATCGCGGTGGGCGCGCGGTTGCGCTCGAACCTGGAGAATCAGATCGGCGCCGTCCCAACGGTACCATCCGGCGGCCATCGTCTCAGCCGGCTCCGGTCCAAAAGGAGAGAAGGTCCAGCAACAGTAGATTGATGGTGATGAGCGCTACGATCACAAGCATCGGCGACAGATCCACGCCGGCGATCGGCGGCAATAACCGTCGAGCAGGGCGCAACAGCGGGCCGGTCAATTGAGTGAGCAAGCGCGCCGCCGGATGATAGGGATCGGGATTGAGCCAGCTCAACACTGCCTGAATCACCACGCCCCACAGATAGATGTTAATCAACAGTTTAAGTAGTTCCACTACGGTCAGTAGCAACAAGCCACCGATGCCGACGTCCCGGCCGAGCAGCAGGGTGACCAGAGTGACCTCGACCCACTGCAAGGCGAAGACGAGAAGCAACGACGCCAGATCTAGACCTCGATATCCGGGAACAATCCGTCGCAAGGGGAGTAGGGGAGGGTTGGTGATGCGGACCAGGAATTGGACCAGAGGGTTGTAGAAATCGGCGCGCACGCATTGCAACAGGAAACGCAGCATCACCGCCAGGATGTAAAAGCCGAACAAAGTCTGAACCAGGAAAATGATGGCGGTCACGGCTGTTCCCCTAATAAATCGCCTAGCTCGCGAGCGCGGCTTCGAGCGGCTTCGAGCGCCTGGGCCAGCAGTGTTTCGAGACCGCCTTCGCGCAGGATCGACAGGGCACGCTCGGTGGTCCCGCCCGGTGAAGTAACCCGAGCTCGCAGGATGGCGGGGCTTTCGACGCTTTCCAGCGCCATTTTGGCTGCACCGAAAGCCGTTTGCAGAGTCAGCAGTCGGGCGTTATCGGCGTCCAGACCGAGATCGAGCGCGGTGCGTTCCAGGGCTTCCATGATCAAGAAGAAATAGGCCGGACCGCTGCCGGACAAAGCCGTTACGGCGTCCAGCAGGCTTTCGTCGCCCACCCAGACCGTCACGCCGACCGCTCGCAATAGCGATTCCGCCAGCTGCCGGCGTTCTTCGGAGACGAATTCGTTGGCGAACAAAGCGCTGGCGGCGCTGCCGACTAGAGCCGGTGTATTGGGCATGGTTCGGACCAGGGCCAGCGATCCACCGCCCAGCCAGCGCCGCAAATCCGGTTCGCGCACGCCGGCGGCGATGGAGATCACCAACGGTCGACGTGCCTGAACCACAGGGGCCAGTTGCCGGGCGACACCTTGCAGGATTTGAGGCTTGACTGCCAGCACGATGACTTCGGCCTCAGCGGCGATGGCCAGGTTGTCTGGGCCGGTACGAACGCCGTGGCGGCTGTGCAGGAGTTCCCGCTGGCCAATGTCGGGTTCCGCGACCCAAATCCGATCGGGTTCGTGCCCCCCGGCGACGAGGCCGCCGATCAGGCTGCGGGCCATGTTGCCGCCGCCAATAAAGGCAATAGGGATGTTCTTCATCACTACCTCGTGATGTTTTTATCGTGTTTCAATGCTGACCAGCGTCTCGGGTACCGTTGCGCGGCACGTTCGGACGAAGCTCAGGGATTTTTTCCACTTGCCCGCCGAGCGATTTGCTGACCGATACCGGCAAGGCTGCTATCGTTCCGATAAGACTCGTAGACTTGTTGTTGGTTTGCCGGATCGAGCCGCTGAAAGGTGATATAAGTTTCCTTCGGCAAGCGTTCGCGTAGCGCTTGCTCGAACTTGGCCCGATCCAGGCCCGGCGCCAATCGTTCGGTACCCGTCCCGGAGACTGGCGATACCAGGACTGGTGGGGGAAGCTGGCTGGTGGTCAGGGTAGTGGCCTGACGCTTGGCTTCGTCTTCGATTTCGCGCAAATAAGCGTCGTCCGCTATGGCCACAAGCGGTATGGATAGCAAGCTCATGCCCACCGACAGGCCGATGATGAAGATTGCAAGCCTTGAAATAAATGACGGCATGCGCGGTTTTTAGGGTGTCAGTCCAATCTGGTTCCGGTTCGTTACACTTTAGCATACTGCAACTTAACCGTTCAGGTCCGTGGCCCAAAGATGGCCGTCCCGATCCGGACTAAAGTGCTGCCCTCGGCGATAGCGGCTTCCAGATCATCGGACATGCCCATCGACAGGGTGTCCAATGTCAGGCCCTCGGCGATCAGTTCCTCCCACAGTCGGCGGAGCCGAGCGAGCGGTTCGCGCTGAGCGGCGAATTCCGTGGTCGGTGCGGGGATCGCCATCAGCCCGCGCAGCCGCAGTCGAGGCAGTTTCGCCACCGCGCAGGCGGTCGCGGGCAACTCCGATGCGTCCAAGCCGTGCTTGCTCGTTTCCCCGCTGATGTTGACCTGCAAGCAAACGTTGAGCGGCGGCAAGTCGTCCGGTCGCTGGGCATTCAGCCGTTCGGCGATTTTCAGTCGGTCCACGCTGTGAACCCAAGCGAAGCGTTCAGCGATGAGCCGGGTCTTGTTAGCTTGCACGGGGCCAATGAAGTGCCATTCCAGATCGAGTGCCGCTAATTCGGTCATTTTATCGCAAGCTTCTTGCAGGTAGTTCTCACCAAAACGAATTTGCCCGGCGGCGGCGGCGGCGGCGATGGCGGCCGCGGGTTGGGTCTTGCTGACTGCCAGCAGCTCGACTGAACCCGGCGGGCGCTGGAAGCGGCGCTCGGCAGCCTGGATACGAGCTACTACGGCGTCGAGGCGGGCGGCAAAATCGGTGGCCATGTACGGAAGCTCCTTGTGACCAGTGACGGCACGATCACGGTAGCAAGATTATACTATCTCGAAATCCGGCTTTTCGAACTGCCCGTTAGCGGGCTGCCTTACAACGTTTTGCGGGAGCGCCGCGCTATGACTCTGGACGAATTATTGAGTTTTTCAGTGAGCAATAACGCATCGGATCTCCATCTATCGGCTGGTTTACCGCCCATGATCCGGGTGGATGGCGATGTGCGCCGCATCAATGTGCCGCCGCTCGAACACAAGGTGGTACACGGTCTGATCTACGACATCATGAACGACAAACAGCGCAAGGACTACGATGAGTTTTTGGAGTGCGACTTCTCGTTTGAGATCCCCAAGCTGGCTCGCTTTCGTGTCAACGCCTTCAACCAGGACCGCGGCGCTGCCGGAGTGTTCCGTACCATTCCCACCCAGATCAAGAGCTTGGAAGATCTCGGTTGTCCGCCAGTATTTCGGGATTTGATTGCCGTGCCGCGTGGGTTGGTTTTGGTCACCGGCCCGACCGGATCGGGCAAATCGACCACCTTGGCTGCGATGATCGACTACATCAATAAAAACGAATACGGGCATATTCTGACCATCGAGGATCCCATCGAGTTCGTCCACCAGAGCCACCGCTGTTTGATCAACCAGCGCGAGGTGCATCGCGACACGCTCGGCTTCAACGAGGCGTTGCGCTCGGCGCTGCGCGAGGATCCTGACATCATTCTGGTCGGCGAGATGCGTGACCAGGAAACCATTCGGCTGGCACTGACCGCTTCCGAGACCGGCCACCTGGTGTTCGGCACCCTGCACACCAGTTCCGCTCCCAAAACGATCGACCGCATCATCGACGTGTTTCCCGCCGGCGAGAAGCCGATGGTTCGCTCGATGTTATCCGAGTCACTGCGGGCAGTGATCTCGCAAGCGCTGCTCAAGAAAAAAGGTGGCGGTCGCACTGCAGCCTGGGAAATCATGGTCGGCATTCCCGCCATCCGCAATTTGATCCGCGAGGACAAAGTGGCGCAGATGTACTCGTCCATTCAGACGGGGGCGGCTTACGGAATGCAGACGCTCGATCAGCACTTGCTGGATTTGATCAAAAGGGGTTGGGTGACCCGCGACGAGGCGATCACCTACGCCCAGAACAAGACGTCGTTCCGGCAATAGACGCGAACGGTCCGGCGCATCGCCGAATCACAGAGGCCGCGCGATACGCGTCTGGCAGGCCAGTTCATAGCAGGCGGCCAGCTTGCGGACAGAATCCAGCAATGCGTTACCGCCACAAGCGAACAGAGTGACGTCGGCTACCCCTTGCGAGATTTCGAGCCAACCGCGCGCCAGTTCCGTCACTGTCCCCTCGAAGCAGCCGGGCTGATCACTGGTTGGGCAAGCGATTCGGCTAGGAACGGCCCAGTCTTCCAGCAATGGCAGCGCGGCGATCACGTCCGCTGGCAAGCCGGGCGTCATGATCCGAGAGGGTAGCGGCCGAAACGGCAGTGGTGGGGTCAGCTCGAACAAGGCGAAAGGCTTGACGCGGGGCTGCCAGCCGCACAAGGCGCGCGCCAAGAATACGATCTGGGCGATGCCGTCATTGTCCGCTAGTAGCAATGCGCGTGGCGTGGCAGCGCCGAGATCGAATGGTTCGCCGATCGGGCCGCTCGCGGGTACCTCGGCGCCCACCGCCGGTGGCGGGATGTTTCGTTGCAGGCAATCTACCCAGCCTTGCTCCGGCACCGGTCGCAACACCGCCCAGGACGGGCCATCGATCTGGAGCGCATGACCGGGTTGGAGGTCGCTTGCTAGCTCGACCGCTACCCGCAGCGAAGTGTAACCACCTGGATGGTCTTGACGGGCCAGCACGCGGCCCGTTGCCGAAATCGTTTCACTCATGTTTTACCCGGATTGTTTGGTCAGAACGCCGAGCGCCGGTGTCGGATCGGACGTTGATTTCAGACGGTCCGCGATGGCATCGGTCCCGGTACCGGCCCATCGCTGAATTTGGCAATGGTTACGAAGGTGGGGTGCCGCACGGCATTGTTTGAATGCTGGAGCAACCTTAAGGACGATTCCCTCGGTGCGGTGGGACGATCAGGAGAAGCCAATCTGTTCCCAGATTAAATTTGTCGCACGATGAGACTACCGCCCCTCAGGCTTGGCTAGATCATACGGTCACTGTGGCCGATCTACCGCTGTGGGACAACTCGTTGTCCTCCCGTTCATACACGATTTGCCCCGCCAGTAAGGTGTGGGTGACCCGTCCTTGCAGCTCCCAGTTTAGGAAGGGGCTGTTTTGGCCACGACTGCGGAGCACGTCGGCCGTGACCCGCCAGTCGGTTTCGGGATCGAAGATGCAGGCATCGGCCGGAGCGCCCACCCCCAAGTGGCCGCCGTCCATTCCCAAGATCCGCGCCGGCCCGTAAGTGAGGCGTTCCAGCACCGTCGCTAGTGGCAATGCTTCGTCCCGCGCTAGGCGCAGGCTCAGGGCCAGCAGGGTGTCCAGGCCGGAGATGCCCGGTTCGGTGTCGCCGAACGGAGCTTGCTTGGCGTCAGGCTCGTGCGGCTGATGGTCGGAGCAAAGCGCACCCAGCACGCCGCTGGCCAGTCCCGCCCGCAAGGCGTCCCGATCACGCAAGCCACGCAGGGGTGGCCGAATGTGACATTGACTGTCGAAGCCGGCCAAATCGACTTCAGTCAAGTGCAGGTGGTGCATGGCAACATCAGCGGTGACGGGCAATCCTTCGGCTTGGGCGCGGGCGATCAGGTCCACGGATCGCGCGCAGGACAATCGGCCAAAATGAACCCGCACGCCGATATCGCGGACCAGTTCGAGATCGCGGGCGAGAATGCCGGTTTCCGCCGCTGCTGGAATGCCGGGCAAACCCATCCGGGTTGCGACCTGCCCTTCGTGGGCGACGCCGTGCCCCAGCCAAGGATCGAGTGGGGTCAGAAAGACGGTCAGATCGAAAGTGGCGGCGTATTCCAATGCCCGCCGCAACACCAGTGTGTTGACCAGCGGACGCCCGCCGTCGCTGACGCCGATGCAACCGGCTTCCTCCAACGCCGCCATCTCCGCCAACCGTTCCCCCCTCAATTGGTGAGTCAGTGCGCCCAGCGCCAACACCCGCGCTTGTCCGGCGGCTTGGGCACGACGACGGATCAGTTCCACCACCGACGGTTCGTCGATGACCGGGTCGGTGTCGGGCGGGCAAACCAGGGTAGTAATACCGGCGGCGGCGGCGGCTCGGGCCTCGCTGGCGATGGTCGCTTTGTGCTCCTGACCCGGCTCGCGCAGTCGGGCGCAAAGATCGATCAGTCCAGGACAGACGATGCGATCACGGGCGTCGATCATTCGGTCGACCGCGAACCCATCGGGCGGGCGACCGATCCCGGCGATCCGGCCCTCCGCGATGAATAGGTCAGTGACTGTATCGACATGATGGGCCGGGTCGATCAGCCGGCCGCCGCGAATGACGATGCGCATCAAGCATTCTCCCCGGCCGGCCGGGCGTGGTTGCCCAGGGTGATGGACATGATGGCCATCCGCACGGCGATGCCGTTGGTGACCTGTTCCAAAATCACCGAGCGCGGCCCGTCAGCCACCCGAGAGTCGATTTCCACCCCGCGATTGATCGGGCCGGGATGCATGACGATGGCGTCCGGCTTGGCCAGTGCCAGCCGCTCCTCGGTCAGGCCGTAGCGCCGGAAGAATTCCTGCTCGGTTGGTAACAGCGCGCCTTCCATCCGCTCCTTTTGCAAGCGGAGCATCACCACCACGTCCACGCCCCGCAAGCCTTCGCGCGGATCAAGAAACACCCGTACCCCTAGATTTTCCACATCGATCGGCAGCAGCGTGCGGGGGGCGACGACCCGGATATCGGCAGCACCGAGGATGTTGAGAGCATGGATCAACGAGCGGGCTACCCGTGAGTGCAAGATATCGCCAACGATGGCGACCTCCAGGTTGCGGAAATCCGGTTTGTGGCGGCGGATGGTGAACGCATCCAGCATGCCCTGGGTGGGATGAGCGTGGCGGCCGTCGCCGGCATTGAGCACCGCGATGTGCGGCTTGACGCGACGGGCGATAAATTCCGCCGCGCCACTTTGTTGATGACGTACCACGAACATATCGCACTGCATCGCCTCGATGTTTTGCAGAGTGTCCAGCAGGGTTTCCCCCTTGACCGTGGACGACTGGGCGATGTTGAGGGTGAGTACGTCAGCCGACAGCCGCTTGGCCGCCAGCTCGAACGTGGTGCGGGTGCGGGTGCTGGCTTCAAAGAACAGATTGACCACGGTTTTGCCGTGCAGGGTGGGCAGCTTCTTCACCCGCCGCTCGGCCACCCCCCGCAGCGATTCGGCGGTATCGAGAATCTCTGTCAGGTGACGGTGGCTCAGCCCTTCCACGGTCAGGAAGTGCAGGAGGCGGCCCTGACGATCCAGTTGAATGTCGGCGGTACTCATGGCGCGGTCTGGATGAGGAGCTGCAACGGTTCGGGGCCGATCAATCGAATGTGGCTGTCGGCGGGTAGTTCCAACCGAGAACCGGCTACATCGGCTTCGATGGGCAATTCCCGCCCGCCGCGATCCACCAACACCGCCAGTAACACCGACGCCGGTCGGCCATAATCGAACAGCTCATTGAGCGCGGCACGGATGGTGCGGCCGGTATAGAGCACGTCGTCGACCAAGACCAGATGGCGATCATCGACATCGAACGGCAGTTCCGAGGGGCGGACCTGCGGATTGACGCCGATCCGGCTGAAATCATCGCGGTAGAAAGAAATATCTAAGCGACCGAGGGGCATGGCGATACCCAGTCGGTGTCGGAGCCGTTCCGCGACCCAGACGCCGCCGGTGTGAATGCCCACTAGGGCGGGTTCGGGGATGTTGCGCCGGACCCACAGCTCGCGGAGTTGTACCGCCATGGCTTCGATCAGAAACTCGGCATCGCGCATCGGGTGGATTACCGTTGTTGGTTGAACCACGTTTCGAGGATCACCGCCGCCGCCCCGGCATCCGTTGCGGTATCACTGCTCCGGCGGCGGCCGACGGTCGCGGCGAAGTGCCGTTGTTCGGCTTCCCAAGAGGACAGTCGTTCGTCGATGGTGGCTACCGGCAAACGAAAGCGCTCGTGCAACTGGCGACTGAAGCGTAAGGCGGCTGCGGTTATGGAGCTGGCGGTGTCGTCGGCGTGACGCGGCACGCCGATCACCAGGAGGTCAGGTCGCCATTCGGCGATCAGGTGGCCGATGGTGTTCCAGTCAGGATGTTGCTGTCGAACCGGTAGGACGCGCAGGGGGCGGGCAGAACCGGTGATGGCTTCGCCGACCGCGACGCCGATGCGGCGCCGGCCGAAATCGAAACCCAGCGCAATCCGGCAGGGGAGGCGAGCTGCTGCCAGTTCCGAGCCGCGATCAGGCATGGCCAGCATTGGCCGACAGCAGGTTCAGATCGATGCCTAGCAAAGCGGCCGCGGCACCCCAGCGCTGCTCACTGGGTTTGTGAAACAGGATGTCGAGATCCGCTGGCGTGGACAGCCAGGCGTTTTCACCCAGCTCCTGCTCCAATTGACCCGGTCCCCAGCCGGCGTAACCGAGCGTGACCAGCAGGCGTTCGGGGCCTTCACCACGCGCCACCGCCTGTAGAATATCGCGGGATGTGGTGATGCCGACTTCTTCGGTGACGCGCAAGGTCGCACCCCACTGGCCGATCGGACTGTGAATGACAAAACCCTGCTCTGGTTGGACCGGGCCACCCTGATAAACTGGCAAGGCGGCAAGATCAGGCCGGTCGGTGGCGATTTGCAGATGCTCCATCAATTGTCCGAGCGACAGTTGTAACGGCCGGTTGATGACCAAACCCAGCGCGCCACTGGCATTGTGTTCGCTGATGTAGGTAACCGTCTGAAAAAAATTTGGATCGGCCAGCGTCGGCATGGCGATCAGGAACTGGTGGGTCAAATAGGTGGCTTCGATCATCACCATAGTATCGGAATTCACCGGTTTCTTGACAAGCGGTGAGGCGACGTCCGAGGAACCGCATTTGCGACCGATTCTGGCCCCAACGCCCCGACTGGCCTCGATCCTGTGGCGGTGCGGTGCCGCCATGCCAACCTACATCCCTCTGTGCCAACCGGTGATCGACGAGCTACTAGCCGGTCAAAACACGCCGTGTGGGTACGGTGATGACGGCGATGCCGACTAGGGTCAGAGCGCCGCCCACGATCAGCTTCCAGGTCAGGGTATCGCCCCATAGCAGCACGCCAAATACGACCGCCAGCACGGGGGTCAGCAACAAAAGGGGCGTGGTGATGCCGACCGGATAGCGGCCAAGCAAGTGATAAACGATACCGTGCCCAATCAGAGATGCGCCCAAAGCCGAGTAGATGGGGGCCGCTAAGTCCAATGGGGTTGCGGAACGTACAGCCGTCCACTGTCCGTCCTCGAACAATAGTGAGAGCAATCCCAGTGCCGGGGCAGCGCACAGTGCGATCCAGCCTTGCAGGGCGAATACCCCGACCCCGCGCAAGCGCCGCATCTGGATGGTAGCCACCGCCATGGCCACCGCACCGGCGACAATCAACAGCAGAGCATCGAGATGGTGGAATGCGATCGGGTCGAAGCCGATCACCAGTACACCGCCAAAAGCGGCTGCGATGCCGAGCAAACGCCGGCGGTCGAGTCGCTCACCCAGCGCGACAACCGCCAGCAAGGCCGAGAACGGTACATACAATTGGCTGGCGATGGCGACGGAGGCGATATCGCCGCTGGCTTTCAGACCGGCGAAGACGAGACTGAAATGCAGTATGCCCTGCACCAGGGCAATGCCCAGCACGCCGTCCATCTGGCCGGGGACCCAGCGCAAGAACGGCAACAGCACCAGCAGCAGAACAGCGAAGCGCAGGCTGGTGAACAAGAACGGTTGAAAGTGGTTGACGCCGGCCTTACCGGCGATGAAGTTGAAAGCCCAGGCGGTATTAGCTAGCAGCGCCAACAGCAGGTCGCTGGGTTTCATGCCGAATCTGGTATTGTCTCCGAACGGTTTCAGGCATCCTCCCGTTGCCACCAGGCCCGCAAGGCGCCCAGAAATCGGGCATCCAATTCGGCCTCGGCCTCGGTGGGCAGGGCACCGGTCCAACACCACTGTTCCTGGAGCAGTCGCGGATCGTAGAGCGCGTCGGTCTTATCGGCGGAGCCGGCCAACGAGGCTGACAAGCGGGCCACTTGATGCTCCATGCGCAGTTGAGCGTACGCTGGTGGCGACTCGACTCCGGCAGCGATTTCCATGCAAACGCACCAGATCTGCTTGCGGTTCAGGTTTTGTTCCAGGCAGGCCGCCAGGTTGCCGGCCTGTGCCGGAGCGGTGGTCAGGGACTGAATCACCGCGTCGAATCGCTGTTGGATCGGCTCTAGCAACTCGGCGGGCAACGTCGGTAGGGTGTTCCAGGTTTCTCTCGCCTGCTCTAGCCGTTCAGGGTCGATCGGCGCGGTGGTAAGAAGTCCCTCCAGCCCCGCGCAGAGCCGAGATCGTTCGTGCAGATGCTTGAAGGTTTCCCGGCCACTGGTTCGGCGCAAGATGCGCTCGTTTCGGGAGAATTGGCGGACGGCGGTTTCAAAGCGTTGGTCCAGGGCGCGCCGTTCGGTTTTCGGAGTTGAACCGATGGTATCCCATTCCTGCTGGATGGCCTGTAAGCGGACCTGCGCCGACGCCAGTCGTTCATGGTCGCTGGTGGCGAGCGCTTCGACTTCAGCGCATAGTTCCAGCCGGCGCGACAGATTGGCTTGTCGCTCGGTGTCGGCGGCCTGTTGTTCAAGCTGGCGACGCGCGAACACGGCATCGCAAGCAACGCGAAACTCTTTCCACAGCGCTTGTTCCTGCCGGGGTGAAGCTTGGACGGTCGGGTGCCATTCCGCTTGGGCACGTTTGGCTATCTCGATGGCAGTGCGCAGATCGGGACTGTCGACGGTCGACTGGACGCGTTGAATAAGTTGCTGGCGGCGCTGCAACTCGCGGTCCCGCTCGATAGCAAGGCGTTCCTCCAGTCTTTGCATGATCTGTTGAAAGCGCCGGTCCAGATTCTTGCGCTCCGATCGGTTAACCGGGCCAAGCTTGTACCATTGCTCTCGAGCGCGGCGGTGCAGGCGGTCGGCCTCTCGCCAGTCGACTTGCGGCCAATCGGTCGCGGCTTCGAATTGCTCCAGCTGCTCACAGAGTTCCTGTTTCTTCTCGAAATTCTGCTGGCGTTCGCGGTTCTGGGCCTCGAAATACGCCTGACAGGGCGCATAGGCCCGCTCGCAGGCTTCGTTAAAGCGTTTCCAGAGTCCCTTGGGGGCGGCACCTTCGTGGTGATCCAAATCCTTCCAGGCTTCGCGGAGTTTTTGGATGCGTTGGGCAATATCGGCCGGATCAGCTTCTAGGCCGATTAAGCTTTCGGTGGTGATGCAGAGCTGCTCGCGAGCTTGATGGGTGCCCCAACGTCGCCAGTCGCGCAGTTCGCCGATACGGCCGGCGCAGTGTTGCAGGCGTTCCTCGATGGCGGCCATTTGCGCCCGAGTGAGCCCGATATTGTGCTTCAGTCGCTGGCGGGATTGTTCTTGCAGGTGCGTGGCCTGTTGCAGTTCACCTGCTTCGAGGGCCGCTTCAAGCTGGTCAACCCAGTCTTGGATTTCCCGCCATTCCTGATCCCGATGTTGGACTTGGCGTTGCAGACGGGCCCGCAGCTTGTCGAACAGATGATCGAGACGGCTTTGGAGATCGCTGGCCCACTCGCGGGATTCGGGGCGTTCCAGGCCGTCCCAGCGTTGCCGCAGGTGCTTCAAGTCGATCTCACGCACCTCGCTGGGCTGTTCTAGTAAAGCTTCCGCTTGGCGCAATACCTCGTCCAGACGTTCGGCCCGGCTGAAATTGCGTTGCAGGGTACGTTCCTGCTCGTGGATCTCCTGCCCCAATTGCTGGAATCGTAACTCCAGTCGCCGGCTCTCGGCGTCGTGAGCAGGGCCGAGCTGGCTCCAAGCGGCCGGCGCGTCGTGCATGGCGGAGCGGATCGCGGCGACAAGTTCCGTACTGGGCTGGGTTTCGTGACGTAGCCGTTCCAGCAGGGTTTCCGACGAAGCGATCAGTTCCAGTCGCTGGGCACGGCGGTTGGCGCTGGCCTGCCGTTCGGCCAGAAACCGGGCGCGAGCCTGGGTGTAGCGATCACGTAGATCGACGGCGGCGTCGGCTTCTCGTTCTCGCCATTCCTGTTCCAACTTCGGAAACCGACCCGCGTTGGTGCCGCTTTCGCCATCCCAGGATAGGTGTTCCATCTCGGTGCATAATCGCTCCAACTCGTCGGCACGCGCTTGCACGGCTACTCGCGTGTCCAGGCGTTCCTTGGCGGAGCGATAAAGCCGTTTGTCACGGTTGCGGGCCTGACGGACGATTTGTTCGAGTAAATCAGGGTCATTCACCCGTTCTAGGGCCACTAACCGCAATTCCTGGTACGGATTCCGCAGTGCAATTTCGGCCAGTGCGGCTTCCGAGTCGATCCGTGCCAAGGCGGCTAACCGGAGTTCCGGTTCGGTGGCATGCTGAAGGAGGAATTCGGCCAGATCGAGATCAGGATCCTGGCACAAGCGCTTGATTCGTTCAGTCAGCGGCGGTCCGCCACTGACTGTCCCGGCCAGCAAGTCGCGCTGGCGATTGCGGGCAGCCACGCGCACACCCTCGTCCGCATCGGCGGTGGCAATGCTCTGCAAGAGATCGAGATCGACCAGCCTTGCCAGTGCGGCCCGCCGGACGGTGGGATCGAGATCCTGCCGGGCAAGTTCGATCAAGATCGGGTCGGTTTGATCCAGTTCCCGCAGGGCGCGCTCGCGGGTCGCGGGATCGGCATGTTGCCACTTGGGCTTGAGGAATCGGCTCAGGATCATGGGGGATCGGTCGGGTTCCGGGTGAATTCGATCCGATGAAGCGCAGTGGCTTGGTCGAATCGGGTAAAACTACTTGTTACTTTAACATAACCGTGAGCCTAGAGCGGGAGGTTCGGGCATGCATTGCGAAGAAGGGGAGATTGGGGGTGGAGGTTAGGGTGCTTGCACTAGCAGGGCTTGCTACGGTTCATTTAAAAGTTGATTGGAACGGGGCAGGAGTTAACGGAGTACGATGAATGAGCGACGATATCGAGCACAGCATTTCCGAAGTGAGGATTGGTCAAGCTAAGGCGGTGGGGGCAAGGTGCGGCAATGAGCCGGCAAGCCGGTGGATCCACGGATTGAGAAGGGTGGGGTAATTGTGGGGATTCAATCGTGAAACTGGCAGAGAAGACTGTCGGTGAAGTTAAAGAACGGGTGGATGGGGCCAAAGGTGTGGTTGAGAACGCCAAGATCCCAGCCACCGATGCACCCAATAACCTGGAGCGATTGTTTGAGGATCGGGTAGCGAGCGCTTTGAAACAGTTGGGCGTGCCGACCCGCGATGATTTACAGGGCATCGCGCAGCGGCTAGAGGAACTCAGCAGCTTGCTCCAGACCCTGACCGCCGAGCGTCAGACTTGCGGTTTTTCCGCCCCGTCGGCGGAACGGGACGATTTGAAACAGATCAACGGGATCGGGCCGATCCTGGAAGGCAAGCTAAATGCCGCCGGGATTTGGAGCTATCGGCAACTCGCTGTGTTGACCGATGCTGAAATCAGCCACTTGGAGTCAGGCATGATTAAATCGAGCGGCCGTATTCGCCGAGATGATTGGGTCGGCCAGGCCAAGGATCTGTATTCGCGAAAACAGGCCAAGCCGCTTTAATCGAATGCTTGGCGGAGGCGAGGAGCCGCCCGGGCCGCAAAGCCGGACGACCCTGCGGGTTTTAAGCGGGTCAGGCGTTGAGGTCGGGGATCAATTTGCTTTCCAGTTGGGCGATGAGATCCTTGAGCATGAGCTTGCGCTTTTTCAGGCGCTTTAGTTCTAATTCATCGACCAAGGGATCCTTGGCAAGGCGAGTGATGACATCGTCGAGGTCGCGGTGTTCGGTGCGTAGTTCGACGAGTCGATGTTTGTAGTGTTCGATGTCGTGGGTCTCCATGCGGAGTTCTCCGATCAAAGGGCGGTTAGTATGTCCAGTCCGGCAGGCCGGGACGGGGTAAACTCCCGACGCGCGGCGTGAACCGTGATCACGAGAGGGGAGTCTAGTCCCCTGGTTAGCGTCCGGCAAGGTATGGAATTTGAGGCGATCGAATCGGGTTTCGGATAAAGTTTCCCACCGCGTGAACGGTTCCCGAGGTGATGACGATGACGGTGCCCGTCAGAAAACAGCAACTGAATTGTAACAAGCTTCACAAGCGCCTGCGGCGGAACGTCGGCCGGGCCATCCAGGACCTCAACATGATCGAGGAGGGCGACCGGGTGATGGTTTGTCTGTCCGGCGGTAAGGACTCTTTCGTCATGCTCGATATCCTGCGCAATTTGCAACTACGGGCGCCGGTGCGGTTTGAGTTGGTGGCAGTTAATCTGGATCAGAAGCAGCCCGGATTTCCCGAGCACGTCCTGCCCGATTATCTGCGGAGTATCGACGTTCCTTTCCATATCATCGAACAGGATACCTATAGTGTCGTCAAGCGGGTCATTCCAGAGGGGAAAACCACCTGCGGGTTGTGTTCTCGGTTACGGCGGGGAGTTTTGTACACCTTCGCCGCCGAGCAAGGCATGAGCAAAATTGCCCTGGGCCATCATCGCGACGACATTGTGGAAACTTTATTTCTCAATCTGTTTCACGGCGGCAAACTCAAGGCGATGCCGCCCAAGCTGCTGAGCGATGATGGCCGCCATGTCGTGATCCGCCCGCTGGCGTACTGTAAAGAAAGCGATCTGGCTGCTTATGCCGAAATTCGCCAGTTTCCAATCATTCCCTGCAACCTGTGTGGTTCACAGCCGAACCTGCAACGTCAGGCGATCAAGGCGATGCTGCGGCAGTGGGACCGACAGTTTCCGGGGCGGGTGGAAAACATCTTCGCTGCCTTGCAAAACGTGGCGCCTTCGCATCTGGCTGACACGGCACTGTTTGATTTCGCCAAGCTGGGTGCACGCAACGACGGCCGGGCGCCGGATTGGCTGATCAGGGGGCATGAGGACGAGGAGAGCCCTCTGGTCGAGCCGCTGCAAGCCTGGTTAAGCTGAATCGATCAACACACTAGGATGACGTTTTTATGGCTGGATAGGGAAGATCCGTGCACGGCTATCTGACCCCGCTCACATCCTGTCACTTATGGCGGACGGTGGCCACCAATCCGGGTGCGCTTGGTAACGGTGCCGATGGTGAGCAGGGCAACGTGGGCATTCGTCCTAAGGCGTCATTTTTAGAGGATATTCTATGTACCAAGTTTGGCGCTTTTTCAGCTTCGATGCTATCGTTGAGCGATTCTAAAAAGCACTGATCGGGTTCTGGGGATCGACGGGTTCCTAGCCCATTGAGGAGACAATCCATGAAGAAGCAGTTGTTGGCGTCGGTCGTGGCGGCAGTGGGTCTGATCGTATCCACCACCGTACAGGCGGCGGATACGATCAAGATCGGTCTGATGGCTCCACTCACCGGTTCCTGGGCTAGCGAAGGCCAAGGCATGAAGAAAATCGTCGAATTGCTGGCCGAGCAGCAAAATACCAAGGGTGGCGTGCTCGGTAAACAGATCGAGGTTGTGACCGAGGATGATGGCGGCGATCCGCGCACCGCCTCGCTGGCCGCGCAACGGCTGACCACCAAGGGCGTGGTGGCGGTGGTTGGTACCTACGGCTCTTCGGTAACCGAGGCCAGCCAAGCCATTTACGATGAGGCCAAGATCCCACAGATTGCCAATGGCTCTACTGCCATCCGCTTGACTGAAAAGGGCTTCAAGCATTTCTTCCGCACTGCGCCGCGTGACGACGAGCAGGGCCGCATGGCAGTCCAAACCATCGAGAAGCTTGGCTTTAAAAAGGTTGCCGTCCTGCATGACAGCACCTCCTACGCCAAGGGTTTGGCCGACGAGGCCAATGCACTGCTGAAGAAGAAAGGTGCAGCCGTCGTGTTTTTCGATGCATTGACCCCTAAGGAAAACGACTATACGGCCATCCTGACCAAGCTCAAGAGCGCCGGCCCGGACGTGGTGCTGTTCACCGGCTATTATCCAGAGGCGGGCTTACTGCTGAAGCAGAAAAAAGGGATGAATTGGAACGTCCCGTTCATCGGTGGCGATGCCACTAACAATGTCGATCTGGTCAAGATCGCTGGCAAAGCTGCCGAGGGTTTCTATTTTCTCAGCCCGCCACAACCGCAGGATTTGGATACGGCGGATGCCAGGGCATTTCTGACCTCTTATCAGAAGAAATATAATGAATTGCCACCCTCAATTTGGGCGGTATTGGCCGGTGACGGTTTCCAGGTGGCGGTGGCGGGTATCGCGGGGGCCAAGTCCACCGACGGCGACAAGATCGCCGACTACCTGCACAAAGACCTCAAGAATTATTCCGGCCTGAGTGGCACTATTTCTTTCGATGCCAAGGGCGACCGCGAAGGCGAGGTGTATCGAGTTTACAAAGTGGACGGTGACGGGAAGTTCGTGTTGCAAAAGCTGTAAGTCTCTGGCGCAATTACTTTTCATAATTTGGAGAGAACCGCTGAACCGTGCGAGCATTGGCCGGTAACTCGGCGTTCCTCTCCCTCTGACCTGAATCACGATCCCCTCGTGGAAGAATTCCTGCAACAACTCACCAACGGCTTGGCCGTGGGCGGTATCTACGCCCTGATCGCCTTGGGCTACACCATGGTCTATGGCGTGCTCAAACTGATCAACTTCGCCCACGGCGACTTGTTTACCTATGGCGCCTATCTTGGTCTGACTTTGTTGACCTCGCTGGCGCTGACCGATCGAGTGGGATTTGCCTTGGGCCTGCTGATTTTGGTACTGATGGTGATGGGGTTGGTGGCAGTCCTGGGCGCGGTTCTGGAGCGGGCGGCCTATCGTCCCCTGCGGAAATCGCCCCGACTATCGGCAGTGGTATCGGCACTGGGGGCATCGATCTTTCTGCAAAACACCTTGATGCTGATTTATGGTGCCCGCTTTCAAGTTTATCCCGACGACATTTTGCCCGCTGTCACATTCGATCTGTTCGGCCTATATCTGCCGTTGATGCGGGTGCTGATCGTGCTGGCATCAGTGCTGATGATGGTAGCGCTCTACCTGTTTATCCAAAAAACCAGGATCGGTACGGCCATTCGCGCCGCCGCCATCGACCAGGATGCGGCGCGACTGATGGGCATCGATGTGGATCGGGTGATCCTGTTGGTGTTTCTGTTGGGACCGGCACTGGGTGGCGTGGCGGGGCTCATGGTGGGCCTGTACTACGGCCAGATTAATTTCACCATGGGCTGGGTTTACGGCATGAAAGCATTCACTGCCGCGATTCTCGGCGGTATCGGCAACATTCCCGGCGCAATGGTAGGCGGATTGTTGTTGGGTGTGATTGAGGCGCTGGGTGCGGCCTACATTTCCATCGCGTGGAAGGACGCTATCGCATTTTGCGTGCTGATTTTGATCCTTATCGTCCGGCCCACCGGATTGTTGGGCGAACGAGTGGCCGACAAGATATGAACCGTGCCGGTCTTGCTGTTGCCGGATTATCCGCTGCGTTGTTGAGCGTTGCCCCGCTCTTCCTCGATGCCTATCAGGTAGATGTACTCAACAGTATCGGCCTGTACGCGCTGTTGGCGCTCAGCCTTAATCTGATTTTGGGCGAAGCTGGGCTGTTTAACATGGGGCACGCCGCGTTTTACGCGATGGGCGCCTATACCGCCGCCATCCTCAATACTCGTTATCAGATTCCGATTCTGTGGACGCTGCCGTTGAGCGGCGCGGTGGCCGGCGTGTTTGCGTTGCTGGTGGCGCGACCTGTCATCCATCTACGCGGCGATTATCTGATGATCGTCACCATCGGGGTGGGTGAAATCATCCGCATCGCCCTGATCAACGACGTGTTCGGTATTACCGGCGGTGCCAACGGCATCTTCGGCATCAGCCGCCCAAAGCTGTTCGGTTTGACGATTCGCCAACCACAGGAGTTTTTTTATCTGATCTGGGGTTGCGTTGCGCTGACCATTTTCCTATTCCTGCGGCTAAAACGGTCGCGATTCGGGCGGGCGCTGAATTATCTGCGCGAGGACGAAGTGGCGGCGGAGGGCAACGGCATCGACACCGATTATTATAAGTTGGCGGCGTTTGGGCTGGGCGCGGCTTGGGCAGGCATGGTCGGTACTTTGTTCGCCACCAAGATGACGATCATCTCGCCGGAGTCATTCAGCTTTTGGGAATCGGTCGTGCTGTTCATGATCGTGATTCTCGGTGGCGCGGGAAATATTGCGGGCGTGTTGCTGGCCTCGTTTCTAGTGGTTGGCCTACCGGAATTATTCCGGGAATTCGCCGGGGCGCGGATGCTGGTGTTCGGGTTGGTGATGATGGTGATGATGGTATTTCGGTCGCAGGGACTGTTGCCGGCGCAAGGGCGGTCTTGAAAAGAGAATGGCGCTGCTAAGTCTACAAAATCTGACCAAAAATTTTGGTGGTCTGGTGGCCGTCAATGGTGTGTCGCTCTCGGTCGAAGCCGGCTCAGTGGTGGGTTTGATCGGTCCCAACGGCGCTGGTAAGACCACCGTGTTCAATCTGATCACCGGTAACTATCGGCCGGATCGTGGCGAAATCGCGTTTGCCGGCACGCGGCTTAACGGGCTACGGACCCACCGTATTAACCATTGGTGCTAGTTTTTTAGGTTGAAGCGGCCACGATCGCCCTTATGTCGATTTTGTCAAGTTGAGCGGTTGACAGCGAGAGGAGAGCGGCCATGACCACCATCGACTTCATCACGGATTTGTTCTGCCGGATCGACGACCGGATGCGCGCCTTGCCCAAACACGCCCAAGCGGTGCTGTGGCCCAGTGAAATCGTGACTTTGGGGGTGCTGCACGCCTTGAAGGGGGTCGGCAACCGCGCGTTCTATCGCTGGCTGACGCGGGATTACCACCCGCTGTTTCCTCACTTGCCCGAGCGGACCCGGTTGTTTCGTCAGTTCAAGACCCATCAACAGTGGACGTTGTTGTTCCTGGCGCCGCCAACGCTGTTGGGTGTTGTCGATAGTTACGGCATCGAATTGATCCATCCGATTCGACAGGGGCGCCGCCCGGCCCAGATCGGTCGTAAAGGACTCTCTAACCACCGCTGGATCGTGGGGGTTAAATTGTGCCTGCTGGCCAACCACCGGGGTGAAGTCGTCGGTTGGATGGGCCTGCCGGCCAACGCCCACGACACCTGGTTTCATCCCCTGATTCAGCACTTCCAAGAGCGTATGGTCATCTTGGCCGATACCGGCTTCCACGCCCGCGCCGGCGATCCGCTCAATCTCAAGCTCTGCCGGCGCGGCACCTGGAACGACCGCATGCTGATCGAAACCGTGTTCTCGATGCTGACCCTGATCAGCCATTTCAAAAAGATCATGCATCGGGTGGTCGATTACGTCTTGGCGCGGCTGGCGTTCACCGTCGCCGCCTTCAACTTGCTCATCCAATGGAATGGCCTCAAGCCCGATAAACATGGCTTCATACCGTTGTCCATCGCCGAATTCAATCTGTGAATAAAACTAGCACCAATGGTTATTATCATGTTGGGCATTGCCCGAACATTTCAAAATATCCGCCTGTTCCAGCAGTTGACCGCGCTGGAAAACGTACTGGCTGGTTGTCATTATCGGATGCGTGGTGGAATTATTGCTGCCATGCTGCGTTTGCCATCTCAGCAGCGTTCGGAACAGGAAGCGGTCGAGCGCGCGGTTCGAGAACTTGAATTCGTCGGTCTGGGCGAACAATCGCTAACAGTGGCGAAAAATTTACCCTATGGCGATCAGCGGCGCTTGGAAATCGCCCGGGCGCTGGCAACTCAGCCACGCTTACTCGTTTTGGATGAGCCAGCCGGTGGCATGAACGAACAGGAAACCGAAGCGCTGATCGGGTTGATCATGCAAATTCGAGCGCGCGGTATCACGATTCTACTGATTGAACATGATATGCGGTTGGTGATGCGCGCCTGCGAGAAGCTGGTGGTGCTGGAATACGGCAGCAAGATTGCCGAAGGCCCACCCGAGCAGGTGCGTTTTGATCCAAAAGTCATTGAAGCTTATCTGGGCACCGGGGATGACGTGTAAAATCTCTCGCCCGGGTTGATTGGTCCCGACGGAGTAGGGAGCCGCCCTGTTTGTTTCAATGGATTGATAAATAAATAAAAAAACGAATTTTTCTAGAAACTTCTTTTATAGCTTGATTTGGCTAATATCGCTGGCTATAATAGCGTTTTCCCATCATAGAGATGGAAAGCAAGGAAGCAAAGCTTAGTCAAAGCCAAGGATGTGGCATGGTTCCTTCAAAGAGAGGATAGGTTGTTGTGGAGGGGGCTTGCGGGTGATGGGTAGCCTGCGAGTTCACTGGAGGGATTTTCGTAGTGCTGCGATTTGCGGTGCTGTGGGGATTCTGAAGGGATTTTTGGGCGAAGAGTTTTGAAGTAATGAAGTTATAGAGCGAAGAGTTGAACTGAAGAGTTTGATCCTGGCTCAGATTGAACGCTGGCGGCATGCCTAACACATGCAAGTCGAACGGGGGTAGCGATACCCTAGTGGCGGACGGGTGAGTAACGCGTAGGAATCTGCCCCGTAGTGGGGGACAACCTGGGGAAACCCAGGCTAATACCGCATGAGCTCGGGAGAGGAAAGCGGGGGACCTTCGGGCCTCGCGCTATGGGATGAGCCTACGTCCGATTAGCTAGTTGGCGGGGTAAGGGCCCACCAAGGCGATGATCGGTAGCTGGTCTGAGAGGACGATCAGCCACACTGGGACTGAGACACGGCCCAGACTCCTACGGGAGGCAGCAGTGGGGAATATTGGACAATGGGCGCAAGCCTGATCCAGCAATGCCGCGTGGGTGAAGACGGCCTGCGGGTTGTAAAGCCCTTTAGGCGGGGAGGAACGGCGTCGTGCGAACAGTGCGGCGTTCTGACGTTACCCGCGGAATAAGCACCGGCTAACTCCGTGCCAGCAGCCGCGGTAATACGGAGGGTGCGAGCGTTAATCGGAATTACTGGGCGTAAAGCGTGCGTAGGCGGTTTGGTCAGTCAGCCGTGAAAGCCCCGGGCTTAACCTGGGAATGGCGGTTGAGACGGCTGGACTTGAGTGGGCTAGAGGATCGTGGAATTCCGGGTGTAGCGGTGAAATGCGTAGAGATCCGGAGGAACACCGATGGCGAAGGCAGCGGTCTGGGGCCACACTGACGCTGAGGCACGACAGCGTGGGGAGCAAACAGGATTAGATACCCTGGTAGTCCACGCGGTAAACGATGAGCACTAGACGTCGGGCGGGTGACCGTCCGGTGTCGCAGCTAACGCGCTAAGTGCTCCGCCTGGGGAGTACGGCCGCAAGGTTGAAACTCAAAGGAATTGACGGGGGCCCGCACAAGCGGTGGAGCATGTGGTTTAATTCGATGCAACGCGCAGAACCTTACCTGGCCTTGACATCCGGGGAACCCCCAGAGATGGGGGGTGCCGAAAGGAGCCCCGAGACAGGTGCTGCATGGCTGTCGTCAGCTCGTGTCGTGAGATGTTGGGTTAAGTCCCGCAACGAGCGCAACCCTTGTCCCTAGTTGCCAGCGGTTCGGCCGGGAACTCTAGGGAGACTGCCGGTGATAAACCGGAGGAAGGTGGGGATGACGTCAAGTCATCATGGCCCTTACGGCCAGGGCCACACACGTGCTACAATGGGCGGTACAAAGGGTCGCGAACCCGTGAGGGGGAGCCAATCCCAAAAAGCCGCTCGCAGTCCGGATCGGAGTCTGCAACCCGACTCCGTGAAGTCGGAATCGCTAGTAATCGCGGATCAGCACTGCCGCGGTGAATACGTTCCCGGGCCTTGTACACACCGCCCGTCACACCATGGGAGTTGGCGGCACCAGAAGTCGGTGGCTTAACCTTCGGGAGGGCGCTGACCACGGTGTGGTCAATGACTGGGGTGAAGTCGTAACAAGGTAGCCGTAGGGGAACCTGCGGCTGGATCACCTCCTTTAACGAGAGCTCATGACGCGCGAGCCCCCTCCACAACGACCTATCGACAGCCGAGCGCGGGTCTGTAGCTCAGGCGGTTAGAGCGCACCCCTGATAAGGGTGAGGTCGGTGGTTCGAGTCCACCCAGACCCACCAACCGTGGGGCCATAGCTCAGCCGGGAGAGCACCGGCTTTGCAAGCCGGGGGTCGGCGGTTCGAACCCGCCTGGCTCCACCACCCGACCGATTGGACCGCTCTGGCCTGCTGGACCCGACCCGATACCTCAACTCATCATGGACTGGCGCGGTACCCCGCGACGAGTAACCGAGAGAGTTGCGGTATCGGCTCAACGCCACCCGCCCGATTCCAACGAATCGGAAGCGGATAGCTCTTTAACAATGTGGAAGGTGCGATGCATCGAAAGCGTACGGACTCATCCCGAGTTCG
>JBAOHI010000001.1:0-23926 GCA_037045535.1 Candidatus Competibacter sp. | reverse complement strand
ACGGGCGTGCTCGACCAGCAAATCCAGGCGTTGCAGCACCTGTTCCAGCAACTCGGTCGCGGCAGCGGGAGTAAATTCCGGTCCCGGCATGTTGAGATCGGTGGTTTCGCCGCTGACCGTATCGACCAGCTTGCTGTTGATCCGAGTCAGGCCATCCAGGTAGCAGCAGTGATTGGCGATCTTTTTGCGCTGGAACAATTCCTCGAATAGAGCGGCGTTATCGCGGCCAATCTGCCCGGTCACGGCGGCGTTCACGCCGAAGTCGGACAGACAAGAGGCGACATTGACCGCCTTGCCGCCGACATCGACCTGCATCCGCAGGGCACGGTTGACGGCACCGGGACGCAAACCGGCAATTTCGATGGTCTGATCGAGCGCCGGATTGAGCGCGACAGTCACCACGCGGGGCGATTCGGCAAAGGGATTCAGCGGATTCATAGGGCGCGGACCTCTTCGGCGGTACGGGCGCGCAACGCACGCCGGGCCAATTCCTGCATCGCCGCCCGCGATTCGCCGCGCAGCGCGGCTTTCACCGGGGCGATGTCCTGGGCGCTCATGCTGAGTTCATCGACGCCGAGGCCGGTCAGAATGCGGGCACCCAGCGGATCGCCGGCTAGACCGCCGCAGACGCCGACCCAGCCGCCACCGGCTGACCGGGCCGCCGCTTGCGCGCCCCGCACCGTGGCGTCGATCAGGTTGAGTACGGCCGGGTGCAGGCTATCGGCTTGAGCGGCCAGTTCGGGGTGCTGGCGATCCACCGCCAACGTGTATTGGGTCAGATCGTTGGTGCCGATGGAAAAGAAATCGACCATCGCCGCGAAGCGGTCGGCCATCACCGCCACCGCCGGGATCTCGACCATGATGCCGAGCTTGACTTCGGGGCCTTTCACCTGCTCGCGAGCCAGTTCGCAGTGGCCGCGCAAGGCTTCGATTTCACTGACGTGGGTCACCATTGGGAACATGATCCACAGCGGGCCGTGCTGGGCGGCGCGGTAGAGCGCCCGCAACTGGGCATACAGCAGATCCTGCCGCTGCAACAGCAGCCGTGCACCACGCACGCCGAGGAAGGGATTTTCCTCGCGCGGCAGATCGAGATAGGGCACCTGCTTGTCGCCGCCGATGTCCAGGGTGCGGATGATCAAGCGGCGGCCAGCCATGACCTCGACCATCTCGCGATAAACCTGATATTGCTCCTCTTCGTCTGGGGCGTTGTCGCGTTCCAGGAACAAAAATTCGGTACGCATCAGGCCGATGCCTTCGGCGCCAGCGTCCAGCGCTGCGCTGGCCTGCTTTGGGTTGGCGACGTTGGCAGCGATCTCGACGGTGTGGCCGTCGGTGGTGGTCGCCGGCAGATGGCGGGTGGCGCGCAAGCTCTCGCGAGCAGCGGTTTGACGAGCGATGACTTCGGTGACGCTGCGTTGATCGGCTTCATTGACTTCCAGATAAAGGACGCCAGCGCCGCCATCGACCACCGCGATGCCGCCTTCCGGCGCGGCCAATAACGCTGGGCCAGCCGCGACGATGGCGGGCAAACCGAGCGTGCGGGCGAGAATCGCGGTATGGGAAGTCGGACCGCCGACGCTGGTCGCCAGCCCTACGACATGGCGGGTGTCGAGATGCAGGGTATCGGAGGGAGTCAGGTCGTCCGCCGCCAGGATCGATGGTTCGTTCAGGGTGATTTGCTGCCGTTCGATACCGAGTAACTGGGCCAGCACTCGCTCGCCGACATCGCGCAGATCGACCGCGCGGGCCGCTAGCAGCGGATCGTTCACCTGTTGCAACTTGTCGATGCGCGCCCGCAAGGCCCGCTGCCAAGCCCAGGCGGCGCCGTGGCCCTGCATGATCGTGACCAGTGCATCGCGGGTCAGGACCGGATCGGCCAGCAGTTCGCGCTGGGCGGCGAAGATGGCGGCCTCGGCGGCGCTGAGCCGCTGGCGGGTGCGTCCTTCCAGTTCCTCGCGTTCGGTACGCACCGCGAATAACGCCTGTTCCAGCGCCTCGCCTTCGGCGATCACGTCGCCCGGCTGGTCGGTGATGTCGAAATGCTGGGAGACGTGGCGGACCAATTTACCGACCGCAAGGCCGGGGCTGGCGCCCAATCCGTACAGGGTGCGCGGTGCGCCGCTCGGAGTCCAATCGGGCTTGGTCTTGCGGGCGGCCAAGGCATTCTTGCGCGCCCGTTCGGCGTCGGCCTGTTCCACGGCGGACAGGCCGCGCACGGTGTCGTGCAGGGCGTTCAGGGCGCGCTGGGCATCGGGACCACGCGCGGCGAGCCGCAGGGTGGTGCCGTTCGTGACGCCGAGGGCGAGCAGGTCGGTCAGGGTTTTAGCGTCAGCAAATTCGGCATCTTTGTAAATCCGCAGTTCGCAGGAGAAGCGCTTGGCGGTTTCGACCCAGCGGGTGGCGGGACGGGCGTGCAGGCCGTTAGGGTAATCCACGGTCCAGGTCGTTTCGGCATCGGCTGGCCAGGGGGGTGCGGTTTCTGGTTCCGGGGCAGCGGTCGGGACCGGGGCGTCGCCGAGCGCGGTGATCAACACCAGTGGGTTGTGGGCGTGAACCAGTGCGTCGATGGCATCGGGTTGTTGCATCAACCGGGTGAGCCGGCGCAGCAGGCCGATGTGCTCGTCCGATTGCGCGGCGATCGCGACCACCAGATAGGCTTTCTGGCCTTCGTTCCATTCCACGCCGTCGGGCAGTTGCAAGATGGCGATGCCGGTGTGGTGGATGAGGTAGCGATCATCGATCATGCCGTGCGGGATGGCGACCCCGCTGCCAAGGAAGGTGTTGGCGACTTGCTCGCGTTTGAGCAGGCTGTCGATGTAGGCGGATTCGATGTAGCCGGCGTCCGCTAAAAGTTGTCCGGCGAGCCGGATCGCTTCGTTCTTGGTGGTGGCTTTCGCGTCCAGCCGGATACAGGATCGAGTAATCGTTTTCATAATTTTCTCCTATGGTTTGACGCTTATTACACGATGATATTTGTAATCGATTACAAATAGGAAGTCAAGCAACGATCAGTAATTTTCTCCTTGTTGGTGTGGTTGGACCGATGTGCTGGAAAGTGCAGCATAAAGGTTGCACTCGATACCGCCTTCGGCTTAAGGTGATTTGATCAGGCTGTCCGAGGTGTTATCGGTCGTGTAGCTGCGACGACGGGCGAGCTGCGCGCTGAGGTCGGCGGTCCTATCTTCGTCTCCCACGCCAGCGCGGACGACACTCTTAATTAGACAACTCCGTGAGGCGTTCAAAGCCCGGTATCTTCCGGTTTAGGTAGATTCGCAGCGGGCTGCATGGTGGCGACAAGTTCGGGTGATCCTAAACCGTGAGAGAGTAGGGGAAAGATCGACCGTGGATTCTGACGTACTCCACGTTGCCCGCGGTGGCCGGCCCCGGAATCTTGCTGGTCTGGCGACGCGACCGGTCGCGACATCCCGAATGGGAAGCCTTCGCGACACTGTTGCGGACAAAGTTGACGGTGCCTGAGGCAGTCGCGGCCTAAGGTTAATCGTCGTTAAACTATCAGGGATTTGATTAGGAACTTGCTAATGGCTATTGACGCGAGAACACGCCAGATTCTTTGGGGTAAAGCAGGCGCCATCTGCGCCTTTCCTAAGAGCCTATCCGAATAACCCGGTGGGCGCGGAAAGCGATGAGGCCACGAGCGAAATGTAAGAGCGCGATGTAGTTCGCTGGTTTTTTCTCCCAGCGCACGAGAAGGCGACGAAAGCGGTTCAGCCAACGGTGGGCGCGTTCAATGGTCTAATCGCAAATGACAAATTCTGCGTCAGCCGGGTTGCCCACCTCCAGTTAACGTGGTCCCGTTATGAGGCGTGGCGCCAGCGCACGGCGGCACCCAAGACGAATCCCTCCGTAGAAGTTCATTTCTGCGGAGGGTGCCATGAAACGACAATGGCAGATTCGTCGGCGGACGATGGCGTCAACGGACGGCCAGCAGCGATGGGATCGAGCTTACCAATGGCTGCTGGAGTGGAGCCGACACACGACGGACCCGACCGTTTCACCCCGGAAGGAGACCCCTGATGCGAGCGGCCGTGTATGTGCGAGTATCCACCCCGAAGCAAGTCCACCAGCAGACCCTGGAGCAGCAGTTGGAACGCTTGCGCGATCATCTGCGGGAACAGGGTCTGACTCTTGAGGAGTCCTTGATTTTCCGCGATGACGGCTATAGCGGGAGCCGGCTCAACCGGCCGGGCCTAGACCGATTACAGGATGCGATTCGGGAGCGCCGGATCGACCAAGTAGTTCTGACCGCTCCGGATCGCCTGGCGCGTAACTATGTCCACCAGGTGCTGCTGCTTGAGGAATTCGAGCAGGGTGGGTGTCAGGTCCAATTCCTGGACCGCCCCATGAGCCAGGATCCGCACGACCAATTATTGCTGCAAATTCGCGGGGCGGTCGCCGAATACGAACGCATGCTGATCACCGAGCGCATGCGGCGGGGCCGCTTGGCCAAACTGCGGGCTGGGATCTTGTTGCCCTGGACGCACGCGCCCTACGGCTACTGTCCGCATCCCGATCGGCCGCGCGATCCCCGCGGGTTGACGCTGGCCCCCGGCGCGGCGGCGGTGGTCTCGGAAATCTTCGCCCGCTATCTGGAACCGGGGGTCGGTCTACTCCAGGTAGCGCGTCTGCTGCAGGATCGCCAGATACCCTCGCCCACCGGCAAGCCCTTCTGGGGCCTGGCCACCGTGCGCGGGATTCTCACCAATCCGGTGTACACCGGCCAAGTCTACGCGGGCCGGACTCGCTATCGTCCAGCCCGTATCCGGCGCTCGGCCACTCATCCGATAGGCCGGCCCCATGATACCGCCATCGCGGCACCCTCGGCGGAGTGGATTCCAGTGGCGACCGTGCCCGTGATCGTGAGTCAGGACGAGTTCGACCGGGTCCAAGGCAAACTCGCGAAGAACCGCACCTTCGCGCGCCGCCACAATACCGTCCATCCTGACCTGCTGCGGGCCTTGGTCAGTTGCGGCCACTGCCTGAGGGCCTGTATTGGCCGCACCTTGGCCCATTCTCCTTATGGGTATTACGTCTGCTCGGGCAAGCTCAAATCTTCGGACCGGGATGATCGCCCGTGCCCGTCTCGTTTTGCCCCGGCCGCTCAGCTGGATGAGCGGGTCTGGCAGGATCTATGCGAAGTGCTGACCCATCCGACCGAGCTCACCCAGGCCCTGGAGCGGGCTCATGCGGGACACTGGCTACCCCAAGAGTTGCAGGCTCGCCGGGCTAACTTGCAGAAAGGGCGGGCCAGCCTGGGCCAGCAACTGGAGCGTCTAACGGAAGCCTACCTGCAAGCCATCATCCCCTTGCCCGAGTATGAGCGGCGCCGCCGCGACTTGGCGCAGCGTGACCAGGCGCTGGCGGAACAGGAGGCCCAACTCTCGGCCCAGGCCGAACGCCACGAGGAAGTGGCCGGACTGGCCATCGCCATTGAGGAGTTCTGCGCCCGCGTTCAAAGGGGGCTGGTCAATGCCACCTTCGAACAAAAGCGTCAGTTGGTCGAGCTTTTGATCGACCGGGTTATCGTGACGGATGCCGAGGTCGAAATTCGTTATGTCATCCCTACCCACCCGAGCAGCGAGCACATCCGTTTTTGTCATTTGCGTAAAGACTATTTCGACCACCCAACGTCGGGCACGGAACCCGGCATCGCGTTTGATCGAGCGGGCTTCTTCGCCCCGGCTGCGGATGTGGGCGGTGAAGCCGAACTTGGCCACGAGGTCGCGAACCTCCTGGTAGTCGTAGCCTTTGTCCAAACACAGCCCTTGGGGGTGTTCGGCCGTGGGTTCGGGGCGCGGCACCACCCCGCTTTCCAGGGTTTCGCGGGTCAGCTCCAGGTCATGCCGGTTGGCGCCGGCCACCGCCAAGCCAACCGGCACGCCGTGCCCCTCGGTCAGCAAGCTGCGCTTGACTCCGGCCTTGCCGCGATCCGTCGGATTGGGGCCGGTTTTTTCCCCGCCTAGCAGGGCTTTAGTCATCGCCCCGGCCAGGCTCCGCCACGCCCAGTCGATCCCGCGATGCTCGTCGAACCGCCCGACGCCCGTTTGCCAAAACGCCAGAAAAACCTCCGCTTTCGCCCACGCCTGGAACCGGTCGTGAGTGGTCGAATGGGCGACGAGCTCGGTCTGATCCAGGGCTTGCCACTGGCAGCCCGTGCGCAGCACGTCGAAGATCGCGTCCGCGCAGGCCCGGTCCGGCCGGCGGGGGCGACCGCCGCCAAAACGGTGCGTGTTCGCATGCGCCGGCAGCAAGGGTTCCAACACCGCCCAGAGTCCATCCAAGACCCGAAACCCCGTGGTTGGCCGGTTGTTCGGCGAGCGCGCGCGTTCGCTTGGCTCTCGGTTCTTCGCTCATCCGCTCATTACTACCCTTATTCGGATAGGCTCTTAGCGTAGGGTTTTGGGAAGATTCTGCGATGACCTCGTTTATAATATATGATAATCAGTAAGTTAATGCTTTTATCTTGTGCTTAGGGAAACGACATAAACTCTGGACAGTATAAAGCGCCTTATACTTGTCCAACATCATGAGTTACTGCCGACGTGAAGGCCAAGAAGAGCGATGCGCATCCTGCTCGTTGACGATCACACCTTGTTCCGCGAAGCGCTACTGCATGTGCTCCGGCAGTTCGACGATGCGGCTGTGGTGATCGAAGCGGCGACTGCCAAGGAAGCCATCCGTTTAGCCGCTCACTATCACGATTTGGATCTAATCCTTCTGGATTTGGGCTTGCCCGGTTTGGACGGCCTGTGCGCCTGCCCGAACTGCACGAGACCAGCCCGACAGTACCTCTGGTCATTCTGTCTGCTTCGGAGGAAGTCCCGGATGTCCGGCGGGCCCTGGCGGCAGGGGCGATGGGCTATATTCCTAAATCGTCTAGTAGCCGCCAAATGATCACGGCCTTGCGCCTGGTGCTGGCAGGTGAGCAACTGTGTTGAAACCTCAGGAGCTGCACTCTGCCGGGGGCTGCCAAGGAGTCTTGGCCTTAAGCATCGCGTTCACGATGGTCAACAACTCAACTGGGCCAAACCAGCCTCGTCGCGGCCAACCCGTAAGCATTCCACCACCGGCCAGGTCGCCACGTCCAGATGCGCCTTAGCCACATCAATCCCGACCCAGCACTCACCCGCCATCGCGGCCTCAACCGCAGTTACGACCGAGTTGTTCATCATGATGTGTTCCTCGTCCCAACCTTGCACGATGCGGACTCGAATCCGATGGTAGTGCTCCAAGAAATTCTTCCATAAGAAGTCAAACTGAAGAGACTTTTATTTCCATATGCAAGGTTAAAACCACCGGCTTTAGCCGGTCAGCTTTCAGCTACGACTCTTCAGGCGGGCTCAGATGCCCTTTAAAAGAACGTAACTTATTCCATTTCTATATCAATCATAAAATAATAACCACACCCCAAGCGAAGGAGGTGTGGCGATGGGACGACGAGCGAGCGGTGGTAAGTTTCTGGAGCAGGCCAAGGCGTGCTTGGCGGAGGCCCGGACGGTTGAGGCATTGAGACAAGCGCAGGCCGTGGTGTTGCCCTTGGAGTTGGGTTTGTCGCTGGAACAAACGGCGCAAGCGATAGGTGTGTCAGTGGGTTGGGCCTGTCAACTCCGAACGCGCTTTGTCCGCGCCGGCGGCGTTCCAGATAGCGGTCGGGCGAGGAAAGGTGGGCGCCGGCACGAGAACATGACGCGCGACGAGGAAGTGGCCTTTCTGGCCCCGTTCTTCGAGAAGGCCAAGGCGGGCGGCATCCTGGTGGTCGGCGAGATCAAACGAGCGATGGATGTCCGCCTGGGGCGCAAAGTCGCGCTGGCCTCCGCCTACAACCTGTTGCACCGTCATGGCTGGCGCAAGCTGGTTCCAGACCAGCAACATCCCAAAGCCAATGTGGCCGCGCAAGAGCACTGGAAAAAAAACTCCCCGACATCCTCGCGGAAATCGACCAGCAGTGGCTCAGTGAAGGACCCATCCGACTGATGTTTCAGGACGAGGCACGCTTCGGGCGCATCTCGGATACCCGGTGCTGTGGGTGCCCCAAGCCCGTTCGACCCCTGTGCCAGGCCATGGTCGTGCAAGAATACACGTACGCCTATGCGGCGGTCTCGGTAACCGACGGTCAGCTGGATACCCTGATTCTGCCCCGCGTCAACTGCCAATGCATGCAACTCTTCCTCGACGAGGTGGCCTCCCGCCATCCTGGCGAGCGGATCGTCATGGTGCTGGATGGCGCCGGTTGGCATCGGAGCGACTCCCTGGCGCTAGCACCCAATGTGCGCTTGCTCAACCTGCCACCGTATTCGCCCGAACTCAATCCGGTCGAGCATCTTTGGGATGACCTACGGGAGAAATCCTTCCACAACCGCCTCTTCGAAAGCCTGGACGCGCTGGAAAATCATTTGGAAGAGGCGCTCCATGCGCTGGAACTTGACCCTCACCGCGTCCATTCCATCGTCGCTTGGCCCTGGATTATAGATTCACTATAGAATTCGAAATGGAATTAGGGGCATTGTTGCATAAATACAAATAACTGATTGATTTTTAATAAGAGTACATAAAATCGCTAAATCTATAACATATTAATATTGTTAGAGATTTTTCGATTTATGCAACAACGCCTAACTTAGGGTCTGTCCGGAAATAACAAAATCATTTATTATCTAATGGGTTAGAGGCGATTAATGGAGAGGGACGCCGTCATGATGCCTAATCCGATTAAGCAACGCTACGAGTTGATGGCCGGGCACTTGAATGAACACCAGCGGCGGCTGTGGGCGGGTGTCGAAGCGCGGGTGCTGGGTTGGGGTGGTATCAGCCAAGTGTCGCGGGCAACGGGCTTGTCGCGTGGGGTCGTCGCTGCGGGCCGTCGGGAACTGAGCCAGCCCGACTGGAGGATAGGGGGTGACCGGGGCCGCCGGCCGGGGGGCGGACGCAAACGGCTCACGGTGCGGGACTCCACGCTGAAGGCGGACCTGGAGCGGTTGGTCGAACCGACCCGTCGGGGCGAACCGGATTCGCCGTTGCGCTGGACGTGCAAAAGCACCCGCGAATTGACGGCGGCGCTGCGCCAACAGGGCCATCCGGTGAGCCATACGGTGGTTGCGGAACTGCCGCATCGGCTGGACTATAGCCTGCAAGCGAATCGAAAAGTCCGGGAAGGGGGGAGCGAACCGGACCGGGACGCCCAGTTTGCCCACATGAACGCCGCGGTGGTCCGCTATCAGGCCGAGGGCCAACCGGTGATTTCGGTGGATGCCAAGAAACGGGAATTGATCGGACCGTTCAAAAATGCGGGGCGGGATTGGCACCCGAAAGGCCGCGCGCCCGCCGTCAATGCCTATGATTTTCCGAACCTGAGTGAGGGTAAAGCGCTGCCCTACGGGGTGTACGATCTGACGGAAAACACCGGTTGGGTGAATGTCGGTACGGATCATGATACGGCGGTGTTTGCCGTGGCCAGCATCCGTCAGTGGTGGGCGACGATGGGGCAGGCCCGCTACCCGCAGGCCACACAGTTGCTGATCACCGCCGATGGCGGGGGGAGCAACAGCTCGCGCAACCACCTGTGGAAATGGGAACTGCAACGCTGGGCCGATGAGAGCGGCCTGACGATCCAGGTGTGTCACTTTCCGCCGGGCACCAGCAAATGGAACAAGATCGAGCATCGCCTATTTTCCGCCATTACCCAAAATTGGCGCGGTCAACCGTTGGTCAGTTATGAAACCGTCATCCAACTGATCGGGGCCACCCACACCCGCACCGGATTGACCGTACAAGCGCGATTGGATCAGCACGCCTATCCCACCGGGATCAAGATCAGCGACGACCAGATGAGTCACGTCCATCTTCAAAAAGCCCCCTTCCACGGGGAATGGAATTACACCATCTCACCCGGAACCCCGGATAAAACTTGACCTGGTTATTTCTAAAATAGGTCCTCTGAGCATATCTCACACCATCATGCCGCACCGATATGCCCTCATCGATCATCGGAAAAGTCGAACATTGCGTATGACCATATGGAGAAGTAGTGTATGCAAGATCCAGACAAGATTCGAACCTATTCTGGACGATGGATATATGTTATTGCAATCCTTTGGGTGATGTATCTCATATTGGATACTCGCAACTTTGTCGCATCATTTTTTCCAGCAAAACATCTTGGTTTTTTATTTCTCGGATTTATCTATCTGATACTTTCCTATTTTGTGATCATCTATCCGAACAAGATTGGCAATTTCTTGGCGCGCTTAGATTATAGGCTTGGCATGATGAGTCAGAAGTATGTGAGCGTGAAGCCGTTATATTGGCTGGTGGGAGTGGTGGCAATTGTAATAGCAGTTACTACTATAAGCTGTCTGATGCTATGGAAGTATATCGAAAGTGTTCCTATTGCGCCTCAATTCGCTGATATGCTTCCTCTAATAAGGGATGCATGTGATGTGTTCTTGTCTGGAACTAATCCTTATATAAAACAATATTTTATGCCATGGGTGCTTCCTCTCACGTTTTGGCCTGGAATGTGGATGCCTTATCTTCCAATTAGGTGGAGTGGGTGGGATCTCCGGTGGCTGCATATCGCAACAGTTTGTTTCATGGGTTTGTTGTTTATTTGGCAACTTTTGCTTCTTTACAAACGCAGAGATTTAGGCGTGCGATCAATTCCAGTGCTCTCCGCTACTCTTGTGGCTCTCTGCTTTTTCTTGTTTTCTAATGCATCAATAGCGTTCGCGCCATGGGGGCATACTGCTCCGCAATGGGCTTGGATTGTTGTTTTCTCGATATCCATTCTCTGGAGAAAACAATTAGCTACAGCGGTTGGATTGGCTCTTCTGCTGGCCACCCGCCAAACATCAGTTATCTTCTTGCCGCTCGTTTGGGTTTACTGGCTTCGAACCACTGGGAGTATGCAGGCTTCAATCAGGCTTGTAGGCGTGACAGGGGTACTCTACTTCTTGCTTTGTGGTCCTTTTCTTTTAGACGCACCTTGCAACTTTCTTGTTTCTCCAATAAGTCATTATTCTGCTCTCGGAGAGTTGGATTTTACGAGAGGGGTTGAAAGTTACAGCGCGAATTCAATTGGGCTGAGTTTTACTATCCGGTCATTTGGAGGGGCTTGGTTATTGTCTATAAGCATATTGATCGCGTTGATTGCTCCGCTTCTATCGGCTTGGTGGCGAATAAAGAATGAAGAAGATTTACTTCTGCATATGGCGTTTGCTAGCATTGTAGTCGTTTTGGTCGCACCAATACCTTGGTACTATGAATATTTTACTGGATTGTTATTGATCTCTTTTGGGGCAATTGCGGTTGCTGCCGGAGGCTGCTTTCCTCAGATATCAGGGCGATCGCGCTATGCGGTAAGCACCTTACCAAACTCAACACCCACCGGCTGAAAGCCGGTGGGTTAAGATCCACCCGTTTACCCACAACTCCCAACTTATTGTAATATAGTGGCATTTTGGCGAGGTCGTGATGAGTTGGGTAGCGCGGGAACTGGGGGTGTGGAGTTGGGAGACGCGCGGCGGACGCGGCGGCTGATCAAGCTGGTGGACGATTTGTCGGCGGCACCGACCGGGAGCATTCCTGTGGCGAGCGGGGGCTGGGCGGAGACCAAGGCGGCTTACCGGTTGTTGGACAACCCGGCGGTGGAGTGGCGCGAAATCCTGGAGGTGCATACCCGGCGCACCGTCGAGCGGCTGCAAGGTCAGCCGGTGGCGTTGTGCGTTCAGGACACCACGGAGTTGGATTTCACCAGCCAGCCGGGGATTGCCGGGTTGGGCCGGCTCAGTTACGAGGCCCAGCACGGGCTGTACGCGCATCCGACCCTGGTGGTCACCCCCGAGGGCTTGGCGCTGGGGGTGATCGACGCCTGGATGTGGGCGCGGGGGCCGAAAGACCAACCCCAAGTGAAGGAAAGCACCCGCTGGGTGGAAGGGTACGAGATTGTTGCGGACCTGGCCGAACGAACCCCGGATACCCGGCTGGTGTACGTGGCGGATCGGGAAGGCGATTTGCGGGCGCTGATGGACGCCGCCGCGCGGCGCGGCACGCCGGCGGACTGGCTGGTGCGGGCCACGCACAACCGCAATACGACGGCCGGCGAAAAGGTGTGGGACCGGCTGGCGCGACGCGACGCGCTGGGCGAGGTCGAATTCGCCCTGCCGGCTGCCCCGGACCGGCCGGCCCGGCTCGTGCGGCAAACCGTCTACCGGGAGTCGGTGACTTTGCCCGCCCGGAAAGGCGCGCCGACCGTGACCGTCACGGCGATTCTGGCCCGCGAGAATCACCCGCCGGCCGGCCAGAAAGGGATCGAATGGCGGTTGTTGACCAACCGAACCGCCGAGACGCTGGAAACGGTCGTGGAACTGGTGGACTGGTATCGTCGGCGTTGGCTGGCGGAAATTTTTTTCCGAATTTGGAAATCGGGCTGCCGGGTGGAAGCCCTCCAGCTCGGCACCTTGGAGCGGCTCGAACGGGCCTTGGTCATTTACCTGATCATCGCCTGGCGCATCCTGCACCTGGTAACCTGGGGCCGGGACTGCCCGAATCTGCCGTGCGACGTGGTGTTCGACCCCGGGGAATGGCAGGCCGCCTGGATCGTCGCCCACCGCGCCAAACCCCCGGCAACGCCGCCACCTTTGGGCCAAATGGTGCGACTGATCGCCGGCTTCGGCGGCTTCCTCGGCCGCAAAAGCGATGCTCATCCCGGACCCAAGGCCATCTGGGAAGGCATGCAGAAGGTTCGGGCATTCGCCATCGGCATCGCCGCCGCCAAAGAAACTTTTATTTCGTCAGGGTGACTTGTGGGCAATCGAGTGGGTTAAGATCACCCGATTCCCCATGTATGGTCCGTCCCGCGTGGTCAAGGGCTGAGTTCAGCTTAAAGTGAAAGAAGGTTGCGCACATGTATCCGGCCTCTGTTGGGCAGGAACCCCGGCCTTGATGGAAATCCGCGCACCCCGAGCCTTATCACAAACTGCGGCCTCAACGGCCAGTGGGTAAGCCAGGCTTTCGAGATGCCGGTCTGACCTGTTCACGCCATCGCTGTCACTCAACACCTTGCAACCTGAGGCAACTGACACACCGAAATAAGGGGGTTGTGGTGCCCGGGCGGGTTAACTGCCGTCCGAGTCAGGCGGCGACGGGAACCTGATAGGTGGTCCCCCGCGTCAGCACCGCCCAGGCGGTCCGGGCCATTTTGTTGGCCAGCGCCACGGCAGCCACCGGAACCCCGCGCCGCTCCTTGAGCGCCCAAACCCAGCGACTGCGCGGATCGTCATGCCGGTCGGCATAGCGCAACACGGCCCGAGCGCCGTGGATGAACAAAGCACGGAGGTAGGCATCGCCGCGTTTGCTGATGCTACCCAGCTGCGACCGGCCGCCGGTACTGTGTTGGCGTGGGACCAAGCCGAGGGCGGCCGCGCAGTCGCGACCGCTGGCAAACTGACACCCGCCCCCGAAGGCGGCCACGAAGGCGGACGCCCCGAGCACTCCAATGCCAGGGATACTCCGCAGGCGCCGACACGGCTCCAAAGTTTGCGTCTGCTGTTTCAGCCGCTGTTCCAACGCCGCAATCCGTTCGTCCAGATGAACCCACTCCCGTTGGAGTTCCGCCAGCAGCTCGCGCCCCAACGCCTGCAACCCGCCATCCGCCGTTTCCAGGATCTCTGGCAGGCGTCGGCGCAAGGCCGTCGGTCCCCGGGGGACCGTGAGGCCGAATTCCAGCAACAGGCCACGGAGCTGGTTGATAATCGCCGTGCGCTGGGTAACGGCGCCCGACCGCAGCCGATGGAGGGCTTGCAGTTCCTGTTGGGCGATGGTCTTGATCGCCACGAACCGCATCGTCGGTCGGGTGACCGCCTCGGCGATCGCTTCGGCGTCCCGGAAATCGTTCTTGTTCGATTTCACGTAGGCCTTCACAAAGCCCGGATGGATCAAGCGCACCGTGTGACCGCAGTCGGTCAACACTCGCGCCAGGTGATGCGCGCCGCCGCAGGCCTCCATCCCGATCAGACACGGGACTTGTTGGGCCAGCTATTCCACCAGCCCGCCTCGACTGAAAGTCTTGCGCAGCACCGGCTTGCCTTGAGCATCCGCGCCATGAACGTGCAACACCGTCTTTCCCACATCAATTCCAATCACGCTAAGCTTCATGGTATCCGCTCCGCTCTTCAGTGACATACTCCATTTAGTCTATGCAGGCCATCAAGGCCGTGCAGGGAGCGGGGCGGACCATACCATTACAAGTCAGCCAGAGGGGATAAACGCCTGTTTGACGGCGGCGATGAGGTAGGCTGAAAAAAGTGGACGCCAAGACTCTCTAGACTTGGAGAAGGAGGTGAGCCATGCAACGACTGCCCCGAGGGGTGCATACGAAAGAATTTTGCGAGCAAGCGGTGCGGCTCGTTGTGGAAGAAAAGCTAAGAACCTATTTAGGGCGTGTCATCAGTTGAGCCAGATGACAGAGGCGGCGAGGTGGATGGCGCCGAGGAAGTTGTGAGCGCGTTTATCGTATCGGGTTGCGATGGCCCGATATTGCTTGAGTTTGGCAAAGAAGTTCTCGATCAGGTGCCGGGCTTGATACAGGTCCTGATCGTATTCGCGCTGTTCTTTGCGGTTTGATTGGGGAGGGATGACGATTTTGATGCCCGCTTTTTGCAAAAGATCGAGAACGCGCTCCTGCGCATCGTAAGCCCTATCCGCCAGAAACGCCCGAATGGCGGCGAGGATGCCGGGCAGCAAAGCATCGGCTCCCTCCAGATCGTGAGCCTGCCCCGGCGTCAGGTGAAAGCCCGTGGGATTGCCCAGCGCGTCACAGCACGCGTGGATTTTCGTGGTCAGGCCGCCTTTCGATCGCCCGATGCCTTCCGTTTCCCGGTCCCCCCTTTTGCCCCGGCGCTGTGCTGGTGGGCGCGGACGAGGGTGGAATCGATCATTGCGTACTCGTTGTCGGCGTCTTCGGCCAGATGCTTGAAAATCCTTTGCCAGACGCCGTTTTTGCTCCAGCGCGTGTGACGCGTGTGGACAACCCGGAAATCCTCGAACCTCTCCGGCAGATCGCGCCACGCGATCCCGGCCCGGTAACGGTACAAAACCGCCTCGACAAACAGCCTGTTGTCCTTGGCCGTCCCGCCAACATGCCCCTCGCGCCCGGGCAGAAACTCCTTGATCCGCTCCCATTGATCATCCCGCAAAGCGTAACGTCTCTTCGTCATGCACGAGCCCCTCCCGCAGCTTGGGAACAGTGAATTACCATCATATCCCGCCATGAATCAGAGAAGTAACTGATAACACGCCCTAGAAATAACCAGGTCAAGTTTTATCCGGGGTTCCGGGTGAGATGGTGTAATTCCATTCCCCGTGGAAGGGGGCTTTTTGAAGATGGACGTGACTCATCTGGTCGTCGCTGATCTTGATCCCGGTGGGATAGGCGTGCTGATCCAATCGCGCTTGTACGGTCAATCCGGTGCGGGTGTGGGTGGCCCCGATCAGTTGGATGACGGTTTCATAACTGACCAACGGTTGACCGCGCCAATTTTGGGTAATGGCGGAAAATAGGCGATGCTCGATCTTGTTCCATTTGCTGGTGCCCGGCGGAAAGTGACACACCTGGATCGTCAGGCCGCTCTCATCGGCCCAGCGTTGCAGTTCCCATTTCCACAGGTGGTTGCGCGAGCTGTTGCTCCCCCCGCCATCGGCGGTGATCAGCAACTGTGTGGCCTGCGGGTAGCGGGCCTTGAGGTTCCCCCGGAATTTGGTCTTCCAAGGGTGACGTAAGATGACGTTACTTTGGAAGGCAGAAATAATGAAGATACCGAAGCAGGCATATACGCTGGAATTCAAGGAACAGGCGGTCAAGCGGGTGAAGGATGGGCAGTCCTTGGCCGGGGTAGCGCGGGAATTGGGGCTGGTCGAGCAGACCCTGCGCAACTGGGTCAAGGTCGCAGCGGCAGGCAAGCTGGCGGGGGCCGGCGGCAAGGCGGTGACGCCGGAGGAGATGGAATTGTCCCGGCTACGGGCTGAGAACCTGCGGCTCAAGCGGGAACTGGAAATCATAAAAAAAGCGGCGGCGTACTTCGCGAAGGATGCGCTATGAGGTACGCCTGGATCGATGCGCATCGGCAAGAGTTCCCCTTGGCGGACCTGTGCGCCGCCCTGGAGGTCAGCATCAGCGGCTACCGGGCCTGGAAGCGCGGCGGTATACCGGACCGCCAGCGGCTGACGGACCGCCAGATGGTGGCGCTGATCCGGGCCATCCATGCCGAACTCAAAGGCGCCTACGGCAGCCCGCGCATGGTGCGGGAACTGCGAGCACGTGGCTTTCCGGCCAGCAAGGGGCGGGTGGAGCGCCTGATGCGCAAATACGGCATTCGGGCTCGCCATAAGCGGCGCTACAAGGTGACGACGGACTCGAAGCACGGCTTGCCGGTGGCGGAGAACCGGCTGGACCGGAACTTCATGCCGACGGCGCCAAACCAGGTGTGGACGTCGGACATCACGTACCTGTGGACAGACGAAGGCTGGCTGTATCTTGCCATCGTCATGGATTTGTTCAACCGGGAAATCGTCGGCTGGTCCCTGAAACCGCGCATGATGGCCGATATCGCCACCGATGCGCTGACCATGGCCTGGTTCAGGAAGTGGCCGACGCCAGGCTTGCTGCACCACTCCGACCGGGGCAGCCAGTACGCGAGCCACGCCTTCCAAGACAAGCTCCGGGAATACGGCATGACGTGCTCGATGAGCCGGAAGGGCAACTGCTGGGACAACGCTCCGACCGAGAGCTGGTTCAACAGCTTCAAGAACGAGCGGGTGCATGGCGTTCCCTACGCCAGCCATGCCGACATGAAGGCCGCGAGCTTCGAGTACATCGAGGTGTTCTACAACCGGAAACGGCTGCATTCGACCCTCGGCTACCGCTCGCCCGTTCAATTCCTGGAACATTGGACCAGCCAGCAGACTTAGGAAAAACTGGTAGCATGAAACCCGCCCTTTGGAAGACGAAAAACAGAGGGAAGCTCACCTGCCCCATCGTCGCCCACCACTGGCGGATGCTGGCCACGGCAAACACCGCCGTATCATGATCCGTACCGACATTCACCCAACCGGTGTTTTCCGTCAGATCGTACACCCCGTAGGGCAGCGCTTTACCCTCACTCAGGTTCGGAAAATCATAGGCATTGACGGCGGGCGCGCGGCCTTTCGGGTGCCAATCCCGCCCCGCATTTTTGAACGGTCCGATCAATTCCCGTTTCTTGGCATCCACCGAAATCACCGGTTGGCCCTCGGCCTGATAGCGGACCACCGCGGCGTTCATGTGGGCAAACTGGGCGTCCCGGTCCGGTTCGCTCCCCCCTTCCCGGACTTTTCGATTCGCTTGCAGGCTATAGTCCAGCCGATGCGGCAGTTCCGCAACCACCGTATGGCTCACCGGATGGCCCTGTTGGCGCAGCGCCGCCGTCAATTCGCGGGTGCTTTTGCACGTCCAGCGCAACGGCGAATCCGGTTCGCCCCGACGGGTCGGTTCGACCAACCGCTCCAGGTCCGCCTTCAGCGTGGGGTCCCGCACCGTGAGCCGTTTGCGTCCGCCCCCCGGCCGGCGGCCCTTACAGGTGTAGGTTTTTTGAAAGATCGAAGAGTTGGACCGGTAAAGGCGTTCGGGGCAGTGGCGGTGGGCTAGCCCACGGTTCGGGCTTGCCATGGCCAGTGGGCAAGGATCGCTGAGTGAGCAGGGCAGCGAGGAGGTGGTGCCAGCCCTGACGGAAGACACTGATCAGCCGGTGACGGCGGCCGGGTGATCGAGAGGCGGTTGCCACGGGTGGCCACGTTTCGGCCGGTAGGGCGGCGTCGCTCTCGCCGCCGACGGCCAACAGCCACCAGGTCGCTAAGGCGATAGCCAACCATAACCGTTCGGCGCGGGCAGGATCGCACATGCGAGTGTATTGCCACTGCCAGCCACCGCGCTTGATTTTCTTGAAGCCGTGTTCGATCCAGGCGCGGAACCCATACCAACTGACGCTGGCCGCCTCTGGCGGCAGATCGGTCAAGATGAGCCAAGGCGTGGAATAACCTTCGCTCCAACGCCCCAGCAGGGTGCAAGGCGGGTGATTTTTCTTGCCGCTGAAGGCCGTGCCTCGGCCCTGCCAAGACCGACCGACGGCGGGAACCAAGGTTGTGAAGGGAATCCAACTCCGATGACCTTGCGGGCGAAACTTGCCTTGGAGATTGACTCGCAAAAAGGGATGCCAGCCCAAGGCCGTTATACCTTTGAACAACCACTTGGCGTACAAGCCCCGATCGGCCAGCACGATCACGGTCCAGTCACTGGGAACACGCTGGCGAAAGTGCGCCAATAGCGCCAGCCACTCCGGTCGCCACGAGTTTTTTCGGCAGCGCGCAGGATTTTCCAGGCCACCGGCACGGCACAGCCCCGATAAACCACACTGATCGTTAACACCACAAAACGATCGCTCAAACTCGTCGCGTCCAAGGCGAGCGCGAGCTGCCGCCCAGACCAACCCTCCAGCACCCAAGTCAGCCAAGGCCCCCAACAGGGTGTCAGCTCCAGCTCATCCCGCCGGAATCCTCGCTTGGCGTTGGCTTCTCGGTAAGTATCTCGCAACCGCTCGCGCACCGTGTTGAACGATTGCCCTAGCAGCGGAGCCAGCAGTCCGGCCACCGCCGTCAGCGCGCAGGAACGCGCTAGGATCAAGCCAAAACTCCATAAGGCTAAACCGCTCGCTTCGGGTTGACTCAAGTGGGGAAAATGAGCCGTGACTTGTTCAATCCAATCTGCTAGAGGTGAAAACCGCCGCATCGCACGATCCTGACAGCACTCTGATTGTCAGAGTTTATTCATATTCAATGTCTTACTCAAAAACCTACACCTGTGAGGGCCGGCGGCCCCGGTCACCCCCTATCCTCCAGTCGGGCTGGCTCAGTTCCCGACGGCCCGCAGCGACGACCCCACGCGACAAGCCCGTTGCCCGCGACACTTGGCTGATACCACCCCAACCCAGCACCCGCGCTTCGACACCCGCCCACAGCCGCCGCTGGTGTTCATTCAAGTGCCCGGCCATCAACTCGTAGCGTTGCTTAATCGGATTAGGCATCATGACGGCGTCCCTCTCCATTAATCGCCTCTAACCCATTAGATAATAAATGATTTTGTTATTATCCTGAGAAAACCCCCGGCTCTGCCGGGGAGACGGTAGCAGTTTGACATTTACGGGAGTCCATCAGGGAAACTCTGTGTCGTGAGCCGCCAAGCACCACGACTGAGAGAATCCCGATGGACGAGTATGACAGCCTAAGCCACAGCAAGTGGGAGTGTAAATACCATGTGGTCTTTATCCCGAAGTGTCGTCGCAAGACGCTTTATGTCCAGTTGAGGAAGCACCTGGGGGAAGTGTTTCGAAAGCTGGCCGCGCAGAAGGAAAGCCGAATTGAGGAGGGGCATCTGCTGCTCGACCATGTGCATATGCTGATTGCGATTCCCCCCAAATACGCGGTGTCTCAAGTGATCGGGTTCATCAAGGGCAAGAGCGCAATTCACTTAGCGCGGGTGTACGGGGAGCGCAAGCAGAATTTTGTTGGGCAGCATTTTTGGGCGCGGGGGTATTTTGTCTCGACCGTCGGTCGGGATGAGACCGTGATCCGCGAGTATATTCAGTACCAAGAGCAAGAGGATCAGCGGCTGGATAATCTAGACCTCTGGCGCTGAGGCGCCACCTTTAGGTGGCCCAAGAACGTCAGGGCCGCGTTAGCGACCCTGGTTAGCCGCTTTGAGCGGCTCACAAACTAAAGCCCCCGGCTCTGCCGGGGGATACTTACTTCCGGACAGACCCTTAGCGCACGAGGTGGCCGCTATACTCTCTTAACCGACGGAAGACTTTTTTGGGGCAATACCTTGAAAACGCCTTCCTCCACCTCAAACGCTGGCGCGGTATTGCCACGCGATACGCCAAAACTACAGCCTCTTTCCTCGCCGCCGTCCATATCCGATGCCTCGCTCTCTGGCTCAATATCTCGTGACTACATTATCTAGGACCGATTCCATGCGTTAGCCCAGAAGGCGGCTACCCAGTTTTTTTCATCGGCCGTCGAGCGCGCCGGGCGCGGGTGGTGGGGAACGATGCGCGGCGACCGCTCGATGGCCGGAAGCGGTTCGTTTTGGTGGGCCACCGTGGCCTGGATCGGGTCGAGCTGGGCCGCTGGTTGCTCTACCACCCTCGATTGGCCCTCGATCCGGCGGGTCTTAAAACCGGAGCTGGGCTCCACCATAGATCGTGAGACCGGTCTGCGGGGCATGGTTGAGTCGCAGGCCGAACCCGAAACGGTTCCCTCTTTCGCCGTATTTGGCGATCAGTTGCCCCGCGCGCACGGCGTTGCCGATGGCGACCGCGTCGTTGCTGTGCAGCTTGTACCACGCCAGGGGATTGTCGGGCGCCGACCGAATGTCCGCTGCCATGCTTTGCAGCCCGACCGCCGCCGAGCCGAACGTGCTTGACAGTTCCGCCGGAAAAGGGAGCAGGCTCGCGCCATAACCGATGCCGATGCCGGCGGATGCCCGCACCGCGCTCGCGGACGCCCCGAACCTGAACCCGCGAAAAACCAGCCCGAGGTCGACGTCGCCGTTTGTAGGGTTGACGCCGACTGTCGCCGAAAAGCGGCGGATACCCAGAGATGCCTCCACGTTGCCGCCGTAGTGGTACGCCAGGCCGGTGCGAAAGCTGCCGGACCGGTAGGCCAAATTCACCTTGCTGGTGTTGGCGTCGAGCGCCAGCACCCAAAGCTGCATCTGCAGCTTCGGCGGCAGCAGCTTGAAATCGACGTCGAACTTGTCTCCCATCGCGAGTTCCTCGCCAGTTTATCGGCCGACGCACCCGGCACCACTGGCGGGGCTGCGGCCGAAACGACGGCCCCGTCGCCGGGAAAATTGGATTCGAATTCGGTGGTTTCGGTTCGAAACCGGGATCGTCGAAGCGATCCGGGTCGAGCCGTAAGGAAGCACGTTCCGCGCCACAGTGCTCGCCGCTCGCTCTGGATGGGTGTCAGGGCAATCGCGCTATGTGGTCGCTGGACTTGACTGACCAAAGAGCAGGTGCAACCGGTACTCATCGTTGAGGGCGGCCCGGAGTTTGCGACGGCGGATGCTATCGCACGGGGAGCCGTTGTGGCGCAGTACGTTCAAGGCCACCCGGCGGATCAAGACCCGGTTTTCCACCGAGTGATCGTTGCGCGTCCGACAGGTATCTTCGCCAAATTGCACATCCAAGATCCCATGTTGTTGATTTATGGGCGTCCGATACAAGGCATCTGAATTCAGAATTTAAAGCTAACCGCCGTGTAGATCGAGCGTCCTGCACCGGGAACGGCAATGCCCCAGGGAATTCCATTGATCGACATGGTCTTGCCCTGACCGGTATAGGCGCCGCCAGTTGGTAGGTAGTAGAGTTTGTCGAACAGATTCTCGACGCCGAAATCAAGGCGTGCCTGTTTCCAGGAATAGCTGGCGCGCAAGTTGAACAAACCATAACCCGGCGTTTTGATTTCATTACGGACAGCGGAGACATCGTCTTTCTTCCGCGCCACCACCAGTTCGAGGCTGTTATCCCAACCGCCTTGCTGGTGTGTCAAGGTCAATTTGGCGTTGAGTGGCATGACGTTGTAAAGGCCGTCATCAGTGTCGAGGTTCTCGCCGTGGGTATAATTGACCAGACCTTTGAGACCGAAACGGCCCCAATCAGTCTTGGCTAGCGGCATACGCCCGGAGAGATCGATGCCGTAGAGCCGGGCCGATTGGTTGACGTATTGGAGCACGACAAACTGGTTTTGGGTGGTCGCATTGGCTGCCGTGCAGGAGGCTCCATCCGTACAGCGTATTGCATCGATGTAGTCGGTCACGCGTGTGTAATAGGGAGTTGCCTTGAACTCCCAGTCGCGGTTCTCAGTATGCCAATCGAAGGTAGCGCTCAGGGTATGGGCAATTTCCGGTTCCAGGTCGAGATTCCCCACATAACCGTTGCCATCGCCGACGAAGTTGTTCATGACCGCCGCCATGGCCCAGGTTGACCAGGTATAACGTTCGTACAAGTTGGGGGAACGGGTTTTCTGTGCCAGCCCCAGTTCGTAGGTTTGCGTGGTGTCTGGGATATAGCGCAAGAGTGCGGTCAAATCCCAGTTTTGATCGGTCCTGGCGTGGCTTCTGGCTGTTAAAGGTGGTGCTATCGATGAGCTGGTTATTGACCATCGTGCCCATGCCATTGGTATTAGCGTACCCATGGACGTCGCCGGTATCCATTTCAACTGTTTCATGGCGCACGCCCAGTAGACTGGTCCACTGAGGGTCGAGATTCGCTTCCCACTCGCCAAAGAGAGCGTAGCGATCGCGCTGACCGTCGTTGATATTCTCAAACGTACCGGGCCCCATGTTCCCGCCGGAGGGTGGCCACCAATCGTCCAGACGATAACGCTGGTATTCGCTGCCGACTCTGAGAAGATCGCGTTCCGAGAGGTTGATATCGGCCTTGAGCAAGACGCCGGTCGTATTGGCCTTGGTGTTCATTGGCATACCTGGGATCGTGGCCGGCGTGCCGTAGTAATATTGCTTGTCGTCGCCAAATTGCATCTCGTGATGGGTCGTTTGATGATAAGTGCGAGCTTCCAAAAAACCCCACTGATATTCCCCGCGATAACCCAGATTGACCAGGGTATTTTCGTTATCGGTCATATCCATGCGCTGGTTTGGAAAGCCCTCGTACGGACTGTTTTGCACGTCCACCTTAGCCGTCAGCAGATGGTTATCCCTTCGGTAGGCAATACCGAGTGACTGATTCGTGACTTCGTAAGCGGAGGAGCCCACCACATCGCCTCCCAACCAACCCTGACCAGGCGCTGCTAGACCTGCCGGTTTGAAATTGCCACCGGCTTTGTAATTATCGGCATTCACGGTAGAGCCGGTATAAGTGAGGTTCAGGTTCTCGCTCGCCAGGATCGCCTCGGCATTAGCGCCCAAGACATTGCCGTTGCTGCGGTAGAAAGCGCCGATCTGGCCTTTCACCAAATTACCCTGGCCGATGCCGGCAAACTCAGGGGCGGCAGATTCGATTTGAATTGTCCCGCCGAGGCTGTCACCGCCAACGCTAACGGGGGTAATGCCGGCATAAACCTTGATGCTCTCCACCTGGGTCGGATCGATATAGGAAAGCGCCGGATTCATGTGATTCGGACACGCTGTCATCAAGTCCATGCCGTCCACTCTGGATACGCACCCGGTCATCGGCCAACCCGTGAATGATGGGCAGGCTGGAGACGCCGCCAGCGCCTTGGAGTCCCACGCCGGGCACGTCGCTCAGCAAGCTCGCGGTATCACTGGTGGCATACCGCCGAGCGGTCAGATCCCCGGTGCTGAGCGTTGTCGTGTTCAGCGGCTGACCAGCAGGTCGCGGCGCGGTCACCACTATGTCGTCCAGCGCGTAGTCCTTATCCCACCCCCAAGCTGTTCCCGCCAAGGTCGCCAGAATACAAACGGCGAATAGGCGTATTACGGATTTTTGGCTCACTTTACACATCCCCTCAATCACTTAAGTGATTCCACAGACAAGGTCTGTATCATTTTTCGAGTTGTTTCTGTATGAAAAACAAGTCGATATTAACGAGGGGTGAGAGCATTCGGAATGCGGCAATATGTCGCAGGATCCGTTTTTCGACTGATCAGGGATGCGAGAATTGAACTGGAGGATGGTGTATGCGTGTTGCCAGCACTGGCAATAGCAATAAACGAACACTGGCGGCATCGAACGATTATTTGGAATCGGCTCGTGATAGGAAAGACAGTATCGGTATCGCTGCTGCCGTCAGTTTCTTAAGCTCCCCGCGCTCGCCGCGTGGTGACCGTTTCGCCACC